>JBDWLQ010000009.1:0-219896 GCA_039973095.1 Nitratireductor sp.
GCTCAGAAAGGCCGCCGCGAGAACCGTTGACGAATTGTGGTCAGTTGTCGCCGATTGCCTCTCCGCCTTCACCGCCGAGGAATGCCGGCACTATTTCGAGGCAGCCGGATATGACCCGGATTAAGTCGAATCTGCTCTAGTTTTGACACAATCGCGGTGTTTCTGCTCTTGTCTCGCAATCCAATCACAAGACCCGCACCGCAAGCGGGAGTCTGACAAGAGGTTTTGAGCATGCGTATCCTCGCATCGGCGCTGGTAGCCCTGTCGCTTCTTTCGGCGAGCCCCGTTCTGGCAGCCAGTGCCGAGGGCATGATCCAGTCCGTTGATCCGGACACGCTCACCATCGTGCTCGACGACGGCAAGACCTACAAGCTTCCCGGCGAAATCGACATGTCGGCGATCAGGGAAGGCATCGACATCGTCATCGCCTATGACGTGGTCAACGGCACCAATCTGATCACCGACATGGAAATCTACGAATAGTTTCGGTTACAGCCAATCGAGGTCGCCGCCCTTCAAGCGCAGGACACGGTCCTGCGGCACGGTCATGATGGCCGCGGCGTGCCGGTCGAGCAGGCCGGCGATCAGGAAGACGGCGCGTATCACGCCGCCATGGGTCACGCACACGCTCGGACCTTTGACCTCATCCAGCCAGCCGCGGACCCGATCGGCGAGATCGGCATAACTTTCCGCGTCCGGCCCCGGCGGCAGGAATTCCCATTTGTCGCGGTTGCGCTCAGCCTCCGCGCCGGGCCTGGCGGTTTCGATTTCCTCGATCGTATAGCCCTGCCAGTCGCCGAAATGGACCTCGACCAGACGCGAATCGGTCCGGTAGCCTGCTGCCGGCAGCCCCATCTCGGCGCGAACGAGTTCCATCGTCTCGCGGGTGCGCCTGAGCGGGCTGGCAACGAAATCGAATCCGGACGGATCGTCGATCAGGCGCGCGAGGGTTTTCCCGTTGGCGCGCGCCTGTGCGCGTCCGGTGTCGTTGATGTCGATTTCGACCTGCCCCTGGAAGCGCAGTTCGGCGTTCCAGTCGGTCTGACCATGGCGCACGAAATAGACGAGCGGAAACATTGCTGGCACGCTTTCGCGATGATTTTTCGGCAGGGCGGCAAGCCGCTCAGACGGTGGAAATGTCCGGCGCGTCGACCGCCTTCATGCCCACGACATGATAACCCGAATCGACATGGTGGACCTCGCCGGTCACGCCGCGCGACAGGTCCGACAGAAAATACAGGCCGGCATCCCCCACCTCCTCGATGGTGACGGTGCGTTTCAGGGGGGCGTTGTATTCGTTCCATTTGAGGATGTAGCGGAAATCGCCGATGCCGGACGCGGCAAGCGTCTTGATCGGGCCGGCCGACAGCGCGTTGACGCGGATGCCGTTGGCGCCCATGTCGACGGCCAGATAGCGCACGCTGGCTTCCAGCGCCGCCTTGGCGACACCCATCACATTATAGTGCGGCATCACCTTTTCCGCGCCGTAATAGGTCAGCGTCAGGATCGAACCGCCGGCGCTCATCAGCGGCTCGGCATGCCTGGCGATCGTGGTCAGCGAGTAGGCGGAAATATCCATCGTACGGCGGAAATTCTCGCGCGAGGTGTCAATATAGCGGCCGTCGAGTTCCTCCTTGTCGGAGAAGGCGATCGCATGCACCAGGAAGTCGAGACGGCCCCATTTCTGTCTCAGGCCTTCAAACACGGCGGCGATGGTGTCCTCCTCGGTGACGTCGCAATGCCCGGCAACATGCGCGCCGAGTTCCGCCGCCAGCGGATCGACCCGCTTCTTCAACGCATCGCCCTGATAGGTCAGCGCCAGTTCCGCCCCCTGATTGGCGCACGATTTGGCGATGCCCCAGGCGATCGAGCGGTTGTTGGCGACTCCCATGATGAGACCGCGCTTTCCCGCCATAAGCCCGTTTTCACCCGCCATCGCCCTACCTTTCCTGCACCGATCAAGCTCCCGCAAGCCTATCGCACAGGCGGTATCGGTCGACAAGCCGCATCGGCCGGCAAGACGGGGATCATTGCCACCTTACTCGCGCAGAAGCGCCTCGAGCGCGGCGCGCTTGTCCTCGGGCAGGAGGATGCGCACATGGACGAGGAGATCGCTTTCGCCGCTGCTCTTGTTCGGCAGGCCGCGCCCCTTCAGGCGCAGCACCTTGTCGGAGCCCGACCAGGGCGGAACCGTCACGGCGATCTTGCCCTTGACGGTCTCGACGGGAACCTTGGCGCCGAGCACGGCGTCGGCGAGGTCGACATAAAGATCGACATGCAGATTGCGGCCGTCGATCCGATAGCGCGGATGCGGCTTGAAACGCAGCGTGATCAGTGCATCGCCGCCATTTTCGCCCTGACCCTTCAGGCGGATGGTCTGCCCGTCCTCGACATAGCGCGGAAGCTTGATGGCAAGCTTGCGGCCACCGGGCATCCGGGCGCTGACCTGGCCGCCGCCGGCCACCTCCTCCAGCGTGATGTCGAGCGTGGCGCGCAGATCGGCCGCCTGGGCGTAGCTCGGACCCGAACTCGCGCCGCCGCCGCGACGGAAAGCCTGGCCGAACAATTCGCTGATAATGTCCTCGGCATCGCCGAACCCGCCCGCACCGCCGGGGCCGCCCGCGCCGCCGGGTCCACCGGTGCGGAACTCGAAGCGCGCGCCGCCCGGCCCCGCGCCGCCCGCGCGGCCGAAGCCCGCGAACGGATCGCCATGCGCGCCGCCTTCAAAGCCCTGAAAGCGCGGTTTGCCCGTGGCGTCGATCTCGCCGCGGTCGAAGGCGGCGCGCTTTTCGGCGTCGCCGACGATCTCATAGGCCTGGTTGGCCGCGGCGAAGCGGTCCTTGGCCTTGGGGTCATCCGGATTCTGGTCCGGGTGATATTTCTTGGCGAGCTTGCGGAACGCCGACTTGATGTCCTTGGCGCTCGCGGTCTTGGCCACGCCCAATACTTCGTACGGATCGCGCATCGTCATTGCCTGTCGAGGAAGTCAGTTGCTCGAGGACCTATATGCGAATTTCTAGGAAGAAATTCCAGTCCGGACACCGCTTTTCGCGCGCAAAAAGGCACTTCGGCAGCGCATGCGGCGGCATCAGACCGGCTCGAACGCGCGCATCCACCAGCCCGTGCCCGGCGTCAGGCAGGTTTCGCCGGTAAACAGCGCGACACCCTGAAAACTTTCGCGCGACACCCCGAAACGACGGCAGCGCACGCCATCGCGCTCGACTTCGACGATGGTGGCGACCTCGCCACGCGAGCCGGTCTCGGCGTTGGCCCAGGACAATGCGCCACCGGCCAGCGTTTCAAGATTGGCCGAGGTGACGGCGTTGCGGATCGTGACCTCGTCGGATCGGGTTTCCGTGTCGCCGGCCGCGACCGCGGAAGAGGAGACCGAACCGGTGACGATCGTTTGGTCGGGTCCGTCGTCGCCAAGCCCGAAACCGCTCGTGACGCAACCGCCCAGCGCGAACATCAGCGGCAACAGGACCAGCCTCAGGCCTGTGGCGCAACCGATTCGTTGCCGCAAAATTCCCCTGGACGCTTGCACACGGCGCAACAATCCGCCATCTCCTCACAAGGCCGTAACATTACCTCCCGCGAATGATCGATTATGAGCGAAACACCGTTAACGAAGGATGACTTCACCGCGCGCGACGAGCCGATCCGGCTGTTCGCCGACTGGCTGGCGGACGCGGAAAAGAGCGAGCCCAACGATCCCACCGCCGTGGCGCTGGCCACCGTCGACAAGGACGGCCTGCCCGACGTGCGCATGGTTCTCCTGAAGGGGTTCGACCGTGACGGTTTTGTCTTCTACACCAATTTCGAAAGCGCCAAGGGCGTGGAACTGCTCGGCTCGATGAAGGCGGCGATGTGCTTTCACTGGAAGTCGCTGCGCCGTCAGGTGCGGCTGCGCGGGCCGGTGGAGATCGTGTCCGACGCCGAGGCCGACGCTTATTTCGCCAGCCGCCCGCGCGGCAGCCGGATCGGCGCATGGGCGTCGAAACAGTCGCGCCCGCTGGAAAGCCGTTTCGCGCTGGAAAAGGCGGTCGCCGAATACACCGCCCGCCACGCGATCGGCGAAATTCCGCGGCCGGCGCACTGGTCCGGCTTTCGCCTGAAACCGCAAGCGATCGAGTTCTGGCACGACCGGCCGTTCCGGCTGCACGACCGCGTGGTGTTCAGCGCCGACGGCAAGGGCGGCTGGGGCAAGGCGCGGCTCTACCCCTGAGAAAACGGGCGGTTTTCGCCCTCAATTCCCGCCCTCAACCGGCCTGCTTGCGGTTCATGAAAGCCATGAAAGCCGCGCGCGCCTCGTCGGATGTGAGCCGGGCGCGGAAATGGACGCCCTCCTCCTTGATGCGGGCAACGAGCTCGTCGCGCGGGCTGCGCATCAGATCGCGGGCGATCTTCAGCGCCTCGGGCGGCTTGGCGGCGATCTCCTCTGCGGCGGCGAAGGCGGTCGCCTCGAGCTCGTCCTCGTCGACAACGGCGTAGATCAACCCCGCCGCGCGGGCCCGTTCGGCGGAAAATTTCTCGCCGAGCCCGAGCAGCGCGAAAGCCTGCTGGCGGCCGAGCACGGCCGGCGCAAGCAGGCTTGAGCCGGCTTCGGGCACCAGACCCAGATCGACGAAAGGCGTGCGGAACTCGGTGCGCGGCGTGGCGAAGGTCAGGTCGCAATGCAGATTGATCGTCGTGCCGATCCCGACGGCCACGCCGTCGACTGCCGAGACCAGGGGCTTTTGCAACGCGGCAAGCGCGAGAAGGAAATCATAGACTTCCATGCCGCCGTCGCCGCCCATGGCGACGGCCAAGAAATCCTGCAAATCGTTACCGGCGGAAAACGCGCCCGGCACGCCGAGGATGACATGGACGCGGACGGCCGGGTCGGCATCGCCCTCGGTCAGCGCCCTGGCCATGGCGGCATACATGGCGCAGGTGATGGCGTTCTTCTTGTCCGGGCGGTTCATCCGGATCGTCTGGACGGCGCCCCGGCGTTCGATCTCGATATGGGTGCTCATCGGCCTGTCCTCAGTTGAGCGCGGCGGCGGCGAGCGCCAGGCTTTCGGCGCCTTCGCAGGCGCGCTCGCGCAGGGCGCCGGTCTCGCCGGCGAGGTTTTCGCAGAAGAAGCGGCACAGCGCGACGCGTTCGGCCGACTGCGCCGCCACCGCGCCACGGCCGAGACAGGCGGCGCCCGCCGCCATGGCGAACAGCCGCAAATAAGGCGTCGCGCCCGCCAGCGCCTCGTCGGTCCTGCCGTCGGCGAGGGCGGCCCGCATGAAGCGGGTCGCCGCCTCCAGATCGTCGAGCGCGGCGGCGATCTTCTCGGCGCTGCGGCCGAATCCGGGCAGGTTGGAGGCCCGCACGGCCTCAGCGTCTTCGCGCAGTTCGGCGATGTAGCCGGTCACGTGCTCGCCGCCCGATTGCGGCAGCTTGCGCATCACCAGATCGATCGCCTGGATACCATTGGTGCCCTCGTAGATCGGCGCGATGCGGGCATCGCGGTAGAGCGCGGCGGCGCCGGTCTCCTCGACATACCCCATGCCGCCATGCACCTGGACACCGAGCGAGGCGACCTCGACGCCGATATCGGTGGAAAACGCCTTGGCGACCGGGGTCAAAAGATTGGCGCGCTCCTGCCAGTGGCGCGCCGCATCGCCCGATCTGGCCTCGGCCATGTCGGTGGCGTGGGCGCAGCAATAGGCGATCGCCCGGGCGGCCTGGGTCAGCGCCTTCATGGTCAGAAGGTTGCGCTGCACGTCGGGGTGCAGGACGATCGGCGCCATGCCGTCGCCGTCATGGCCGGCGGCCTTGCCCTGGCGGCGCTCCCGGGCATAGGCGAGCGCCTTTTGATAAGCCGCCTCGGCGACGGCCACACCCTGCATGCCAACGGCCAGCCGTGCATTGTTCATCATGGTGAACATGCAGGCCAGCCCGCGGTTTTCCTCGCCGATCAGCCAGCCGACGGCGCCCGGCTCGCCGTCCCCGGCAAAGCCGTCGCCAAAAATCATCGTGCAGGTGGGCGAGGCGTGAATACCGAGCTTGTGCTCGATCGAGGCACAGAAAACGTCGTTGCGCGCGCCCGGCGCGCCCTTGTCGTCGGGCAGGAATTTCGGCACCAGAAACAGCGAGATGCCGCGCGTGCCGGCCGGCGCGTCGGGCAGGCGCGCCAGAACCAGATGCACGATGTTGTCGGTGAAATCGTGCTCGCCATAGGTGATGAAGATTTTTTGGCCGAAGATGCGATAGGTGCCGTCATCGGCGCGTTCGGCGCGCGCGCGCAGGGCGTTCAGGTCGGACCCGGCCTGCGGCTCGGTCAGGTTCATCGTGCCCATCCATTCGCCGGAGACCAGCTTGGGCAGATAGACCGCCTTCAACGCGTCGCTGGCGTGTTTTTCCAGCGCGTCGACGGCGCCCATCGTCAGGATCGGGCCGATGCCGAAGGCCATCGAGGCGGAGTTCCACATCTCCAGCGCCGCAACGCCAAGCATGCCGGGCAGCCCCTGACCGCCATGGTCCTGCGGCAGCGACAGGCCGTTCCAGCCACCGTCGACCCAGCGACGATAGAGATCCTTCCAGCCGTCAGGCATCGTCACGGCCGCATCCTTCAGCACCGCGCCGTGCTCGTCGCCGATCCTGGCGAGCGGCGCGACCTCCTCGCCGGCGAAACGTCCGGCCTCGCCAAGGATCGCCTCGACAAGATCGGCCGAAAGGTCGGGAAAAAGCCCTTCCTCGATCGCGTCGCGCAGGCCCGCCACCTCGTTGAGGGCAAAGGCGATATCGTCGACGGGTGCTCGGTACATCATTCATTCTCCCCGATTGTGCGCGTGGTGGATACCGCGCGCCTGCTCCTGCGCATCTCAGGGCTAGTTTTTTTTGACGTAAACGTCAATTGATTGGACGACATCCGTTGCGATTTGGTGGCGACCGGTCTAATCGGGCGGCATGCTTGCCCGACCCGAAAAATTCAGATGCGTGGAATGCGGCCTGCCCTTCGGAGCCGCGGGCTTTCATCACCATCACGGCGTGGTCGAACACGGACCGGCCTATTGGTGCGACCGGGGCGTTTTGTGCTCGCCGGCCTGTTCTCTGGCGCATCACCGACGCCGCGCGGCCGAGGGCACGCTGCCCGACAAGCCGGCGCCGGACCCGTTCGACGATTTCTCGCACTGATATCCGACAACGCAGAGCGCGCTGCAATTCACCCGCCGGACGTTTCGCGCGCGATTGCGCGCCAGCCGATGTCGCGGCGGCAGAAACCGCCGGGCCAGTCGATCCGGTCGACGGCGGCGTAAGCGCGGTCGCGCGCCTCGGCCACGGACGCGCCGAGCGCGGTGACATTGAGCACCCGTCCGCCGACGGCGACGAGCCCGTCATCAACCCGCGCGGTGCCGGCATGAAAAATCTCGACGTCCTCGCCCGCCGCTGTCTCCAGGCCGGCAATCGGCGAACCCTTTTCGGGCGCGCCGGGATAGCCGCGCGCGGCCATCACCACCGTAAGAGCGGACTCGTCGCGCCAGCGCGCCGACATGTGGCCGAGCTGGCCGTCGGCGGCGGCCTTCAACAGCACCAGGAGGTCGTCCTTGAGCCGCATCATCAGCACCTGGCATTCCGGATCGCCGAAACGCACATTGTATTCGATCAGCTTGGGTCCGTCCGCGGTCAGCATCAAGCCGGCGTAAAGCACGCCGGTAAACGGCGTGCCGGCCTCGGCCAACCCGCGCATCGTTGGCTCGACGATCGTGCGCATCGTCGTCTCGACCAGATCCGGCGTCATCACGGCGGCCGGGGAATAGGCGCCCATGCCGCCGGTATTGGGGCCGGTGTCGCCCTCGCCAACGCGTTTATGGTCCTGGGCGGTGCCAAAAGGCAGCGCGGTGGCGCCGTCGCACAGGCAAAAGAAGCTCGCCTCCTCGCCCACAAGAAAATCCTCGATCACCACCTCGGCGCCCGCCGCGCCGAAGGCACCCTCGAAACAGGCATCGACAGCCTCGAGCGCGTCGGCCAGCGTCATGGCGACCGTCACCCCCTTGCCGGCGGCGAGCCCGTCGGCCTTGATGACGATCGGCGCGCCTTTTTCGCGCAGATAGGCCTTGGCCTTCGGGGCGTTGTTGAACCGTCGATAGGCGGCGGTGGGGATGGCGTATCGGTCGCACAGCTCCTTGGTGAAGCCCTTGGAACCCTCAAGCTGGGCGGCGGCGGCGGAAGGGCCGAAGACGGCGATGCCGGCCGCGCGCAACGTGTCGGCAAGTCCGTCGACCAGCGGCGCCTCCGGGCCGATGACGACGAGCTCGATCCGGCGGACCAGACAGAACGCGGCGACGGCGTCATGATCGGCGACGTCGAGCGCGACCAGTTCGGCATGGGCGGCGATACCGGGATTGCCGGGCGCGGCGTAAAGCTTTCCAAGCAGCGGCGAGGCGGCGAGCTTCCAGGCGAGCGCATGCTCGCGCCCGCCCGAGCCGATCAAAAGTACATTCATTGCGCGCCTCGCCGATTCCTTCGCCTCAGCGTTCCGCTATTGGGGCCGGGGCGCAAGGTCAAGGGTGGCAGCCGGCAGCGACGACGCGCCGGGACGATCCGCGCGCTTGACGTGGTCGCCCGCCCCTGCCACTTCACCCGGTATGGACGATATCCAATCTATCAAGCAACGCGGCCGCGTCGCCGATGCGCCATCGGGCCATTGGGTTTACCGGGTGCTGCCGCGCGCGGTGTGGCCTTTTGCCCAGCTCGCACGCTGGGACCGCCCGATCGGATGGAAATTGCTGATGTGGCCCTGCTGGTGGTCGGCCGCGTTGGCCGCGGCAGCCTATGCACGGCCCGGCGATCCGATCCTGAGCCTGCTGCCCAACCCCTGGCATCTCGCCCTCTTCCTGATCGGGGCCGTCGCCATGCGCGGCGCGGGCTGCACCTATAACGACCTGGTCGACCAGAAGATCGACGCCATGGTCGAGCGCACGCGCTCGCGGCCCTTGCCGGCCGGCCAGGTGTCGCGACGCCAGGCCTGGGTCTTCGTCGTCGTCCAGGCGCTGGCCGGACTGGTGGTGCTCTTACAGTTCAATCCGTTCGCCATCCTGCTCGGTATCGCTTCGCTGGCGATCATTGCCGCCTATCCGTTCATGAAACGCATCACCGACTGGCCGCAATTCGTCCTCGGCCTCGCCTTTTCCTGGGGCGCGCTGATGGGCTGGGCGGCGGTGTTCGGCAGTCTCGACACGCCGGCCCTGCTGCTTTACGCGGGCTCGATCCTGTGGGTGATCGGCTACGACACCATCTACGCCCATCAGGACAAGGAAGACGATGCGATCGTCGGCGTGCGCTCCACCGCGCGACTGTTCGGCGACAACACCAAGAGCTGGCTGTCGGGCCTCTACGGCGGCGCGCTCCTGTTGATGGCCGCGGCCTGCGCCTCGGCCGAAGCGCCGCTGCCGGCGCTGGCCGGCCTGGTCGCAGCCGCGGTTCACATGACACGCCAGATCCGCGTTCTCGACATCGATGACGGCGCGCAGTGCCTGCGCCTGTTTCATTCGAACGCCGTCGTCGGCTGGCTGATTTTCGCCGGCTTCGTCGGTTCCGGGCTGTGGGCGGCGCTCAAACCGATGATTTGAGCGCCGGCAAGGCCTATTCGCGCGCCACGATCTCGTCGCCCGCAACCACCAGCCGTACCCCGAGATTGCCGGTTTTGCGGCGGGCGAGAAACCGCGGCCGGCGCGGGGCGGACCCGTGGCGCTTGCGGCGCTCCTTGGGAGCCGACACCTGAGCCGAACTCAGCGATTCCTCGAGCGTGCGTGCCACACCGTCCGATTCGATCAGCAGCATGGGCAGCCGGTACGCCTCGGCCCAGTTGCGCCAGTCGGCGGCAATGTCGTCGAGGTCGTGGGCAACCAGAAGCGGCACGCACAGCATCGGATCGCCATGCAGCAATTCCAGCGTGACGGTGACGTTGCCGTCCTCGTCCTCGATCGCGCGGGCGGCCACGCCCTTGAACGCATTGGCCGGCAGCGCGACCGTCACCGGCAACCGGCTGTGCGCCAGGGTGCGGTGCATGACAGCGCCGCGCTTGTCGATCTTGACCGTGACCTCGCCATAATCGTCGCGGGCCGCATAGCTCGCGATCTGGGGGAGCCGGAACGGGTCGAGCCGCATATAGCGCCCGGCCCAAACTGGGTTCGACACCGTATTCATCACTTACGCCTTCCTGCAACGCCTGAGAGCCGTTTTCCGGTTCTCGCGGGCCGGTTGTCCGGCCTCTTTGTGATTGCAGGCTAGCGCGGCGACCTTACCGGCGCGCTTAAGAAGTTGGGTTAAATTTTGCTGATCTGGCAAATGGTTATCGGAATCCGACCGATAAACCGGACCGCAACGAAGATGGATGGAGCGTTAAGGACGTGGAGCTCACCACGCGCAATTTGGAATGGCGCGGCGCGCCGGCGGGAGCGTTCACCCTCGAAGCGCTGTCCAAGCATTGTTCGACGGGACGGAGCAGCTGCAGACAAGCAGTCCGCAGGTATCAAGGGCCGACGCGAGGCGGCCGGGCACGCGACGACGATCATCAGATCGTCAGCCGGTGTCGTCATCGGCCGCCGGATCGATCTCGTCGAGGATGTCGGGCGTGTTGTTCGTGGGCGAGCCGACCTTGCGGCCGATCGGCCACATTGTCATGAGTTCGGCGGGAAACGGCACCAGCAGGTCGCGCGGGTCGGGATCGTCGGAGAGCCAGCGGCGGTAGTCGGCCGGATGCAGGATGACCGGCATGCGATCATGAATGTCGGCCATCATCGCGTTCGGTTCGCAGGTGAGGATGGCGAAGGTGCGGTAGGCGAACCCGTGCTCGGGGTGTTTGCGATCAGACCAGATGCCGGCCAGGCAAAACGGTTCGCCGGAGGCCATGGCGATGGCGTAGGGCTGTTTGGCCTTTTGTCCCTTGATCGCCTTCCACTCGAAAAACCCGCTGATCGGGATCAGGCAGCGCCGCGCCTTGTAGGCCTGCTTGAACATACCCGAGGAGGCCACGGTCTCCGATCGCGCATTGATCGGCGGCGGCCGGCCGCCCAGTTTCTCTTCCTTGGCCCAGTGCGGCACGAAGCCCCATTTGGCCGCGCGGAAGGTCGGTCCCTGTTCGCCGCTGTCGCGCACGACGTCCCGGACGACAATCGGATAGTCGAGCGAGGGCGCGCCGTTCCAGGTCGGGAAGTGGTTCGCCAGTCCCTCTGCATCCTCGCCGCGTGCGGCGAAATCGAAGGCCGTCAGCATCTCCGGCAGGGTCGACTTGATGTAGATGCGCCCACACATGGCTAGTGCGGTTCCCGCTGGCAATGCGTACCGCGCCCGACATTCGCGTAGGCCGGCGCGCGAAGCGCCAAGGCCGCCCGCGGTCGCGCCGGCCGGCCCGCGACGAGGCCAGCGCCTCCGGGCCCATGCGAACGAGCGTTCCGCAGCCTTGCCATCGCCTGATCCTCCGCAAGCGATAGTCGGTAGGCGACGCATTGCCGTCAAGGGATGCAACTGGCCTTCACAGGCATGGCGAAAAGGCACCCGCGCGGGGGGTAGCGCTCTTTCCGCCGCCGGCCGAGCAGCGCCACTCGCTTTCGGCCGGGGCCGAGGCCACCCACAAGCCTGTTTATCCGACATGTCGTCGACGCCCGCTTGAAGTCACGCAACGGGCCGAGGGCGCCAAAAGAGCGTGGCCGCGAGGCTGTCGGCTCCAGCGCCGCTATTCAGCGGCGAGCGGGTGCGGCAGGTCGGCAGTCTGCTTGTCGGGCCGGGCGAAAATGCGTTCCTCGCGGATGGTGTCGCTGAGCTCGAGATAGGCCATTTCGACAAAATAGGCCGTCAGTTGCAGTCCGGCCGACGCGGCAATCTCGCGCATTTCGCGCAACTGACCGTTCAAATAGGCGATCTGCTCCCGACGTGTCACCGATCCCTTGGTGCGAGCTTTCATAGTCCTGTCCTGTTGGTTTGGATGGCTTCAAAACTCACAAGATACGCTTACCCACGATTACTGATCTTTCTGGAGCAGCACCCCGGGGTCAGCCGAGGCGAACGCCTGCTCGATAGGTTTACAAACGGCACCCCGCACGGAAGCAGCGGTTTGGCGATATTCAGTGCGTCGCCGCCCTGCAGGTGCGCTCGAGTTCGGCGCGATCCGGCCTGGCCAGCGCCAACGCGTAGATCGGCGAAACGGCTACGGAATCGAATTTGAGCAATTGCGCAATGCGGGCATGGGACAGCGCGGCCGTGGGGCAGGCGGTGAGCTCATGATGCGTTGCGGCAAGCATGATGTTCTGCCCGATATGGCCGGCTTCGATCAGCACCACCCGATAGGCGTTCGGGTCCTCGTATTTCCACATGGTGCGCCGCAGATCCGCCGCCAGCACGATCAGGCAAGCCATCTCGTCCGCCCATTCCTGGGTGCCCGTCAGCTCGGAGAGTGTCGGCAGGCCGGGCGCCTCGATCCTGCCAAGGTCGTGGTCGAGCGCCGAATAGTGGTAGATACCGGGCGCAAGCCCCTCGACCGATCGGGCAAAAACATAGGCCTCGTAGGGATTGCGCGCACCGCCGGACGGCGTCATGGATAAAGGCAGCGACCCCGTCACGCCATGGGTGTTGCCGGTGATGCCGAGGCCGGCGAACAAGCAGTCGCTGAGCTGTTTCAAGGTGATGGTATCGGCACCGGCCTTGCGGACCGTACGGCGACGGGCCATCAGCTGGAACAGCTCGTTGTCCTCCAAAGCATCGGGAAGACGGATGGCCTGGTCTGGCGCATTGCGCAGCCACAGCACCGGCGATGTCGAACTCGCCGCCTTGTCCATCTGCCGCTGCGCAGCCTCTTCGGCAGTGAGATAGTCGGGATTCTGAACGCAGAAATGCATCAGCGCGGTCGGAATGCCCCATGACCAGTCGCGCTCGAAGCTCGCCTCGCGGGCCGCCAGATCCGATCCTTCAACGACCAGGGCCGACAGGTCGATGAGCTGGCGCGACAGCTCTTCCGCCTCCTCATCGCTCATCCCCTCCACCAGCGCGGCCAGCGCACGCGGCGGCTGCCAATTCGTCCAGCTGTTCAGGACGGCCACAAGATCGGGGCTGCAGGAGAACGTCTGTCGCGACAGAAAATTGCACCCGATCAGGCTTTGATCGTCATGCGTGAAAACTAGTGTGCGCGAAGGCCGAACCAACATCGTCGCCATTCCGTGTCTTAGCCGGCGTCGCCAATCCACTCCGGACGGGCGACGCCGTTGCTGTTGCTTAGCGGGAGAAGTGCCAGCCCGGGCCGACAAAAACCTTTGTCGACGTCGCCGCAACCGAAAGATTCTTCTTCGAAGTCTTCATGATGATTTCCCTCTCTTCTTGCCCCCGGACTTATCGGGAGCAACCGCACGCTATCGAGGAAAGTCCTAACACTTTGTGTATTCCATCAAGTTAACTATGTATAAATATTTTGAATATTCTAAATTAACTTATATTATTCGCTTTTCGATGAATTTTACTCTTATGATGATGAATATTAATCACATTAGCATCAAAATATATTCGGAATTCGAGGACGAGAAATCCCGTTCCAACACGCTGTTCGGCGCTGGCTGATTCTACCGGTCTTGGGGATTGCGGGTCAGGCCGCGCGCAGGCCGCCGAGCAGGTCGACCACGACGGGGTCGAGGGACGGGTCGGTGAGCTTGTAGACGCCGACGGCGGCGATGGCGTCACGCGCACGATAGCTGACCGATGCCGGTCGGATGATGGCAGTGCCGGTTTCAGGCCCGGATTCGGTCAACACAATTGTGGTTCCGATCAATGTCGGCTCCGCATACCCTGCCCAACTGGCGGCGATCAGGCTCGGCTCGCCGACATGCCGCCTGTTGAAGGCGGTGAAGTAGATCCAGTTCAGGCTGGAGGTCACGATACCGTAATGATTGCCGTGGGAACGCGACCAGGCACCGCCGGGGCCCCCTCGCCTGCCCGTCACCCGGCGGAACGCCATGACGTGATCCCGCTTGAAGATGAAGGTTGCCGAACGCATGACGAGATTGGGGCGCGACGGGACATTGAAATAGGTAAAATAGATCCCCTCGGGCAGGGGCGGCAGCGGACGTTGCGCGAGCAGTTCAAGCATGGTCGCCGGCACGCCGGCCACCGTGGCCCGTTCCGAATCCGGCTGCGCGCTTGGTGGCGTGAAAAGCTGGCGTTCGGAAATGTCGAAATAGGCGCAGAGCTTGCGGGTGTTCTCCGCGCCAGGCAAGGCCTTGCCGTCGAGATATCTGTCGAGCTGGGCGCGACTGATGCCCGTTTCGCGACACACTCTTGCGACCGACCCCACCTGCCGGCAGAGCGCCCCAAGCCGTTCAGCAAAAGCCGAATGTAGCCACATGGCTGACTTATCTAGAGCTGTTTTCCAACATCTCTACGGCGACACTCGATTGCAACGACAAAAAAATTCAACCCTGACTGCATCATACACGCCCCTGTCGGCTGACCGAAAAGCCCCATCCACGCGCCGGCCAATATGTCCCACCGCCGCCGGCACGCCAAAACCCGGTGCGGTTCCTATCATGAACGGCCTACCCTCGTGATCACCATAATTGAGGATACCCGGCCGATGGGCGGCATCGAAGTGTGGGTTTGCCACCCTTCCTTTTGGCTCTATCCGACAAGGTTTCGTCAAAAGATCGGGCCGCAAATACGTCCAAACGCATTAATAAAGATGCGCTTCCTATAAAAATTGCGCCGCAATCAATCGAAAATAAAACTAATCGCGCAAAATATTTGCGCGATACGTGCCTTCAGCGAGTTTTTTCGGGCCGTCCGGCAAAAACCATCAAACCAACTTGCCGGGATTCATGATGCCGGCCGGATCGAGCGCGCTGCGCACGCGGCGCATCAGATCGGTCGCCACAGGCGGCGCGGTGGCCACCAGTTCGTCGCGCTTCATCTGACCGATGCCGTGCTCTGCGGAAATCGAACCGCCGAAGGCGCGCACCACATCGTGCACACGGTCATTGACTTCGCGATAGCGCGCCTTGAAGGCCACGTCCGATGCGCCCTCGGGTTGCGAGACATTGTAGTGCAGATTGCCGTCGCCCATGTGACCGAAAGTGACGAACCGGGCTCCCGGCTCGATGGCGCGCACGGCGCGACCGGCCTCGTCGATGAAATCGGGGATCGCCGCGACCGGCACGGAGATGTCGTGCTTGATCGACACGCCCTCCGCGCGCTGGGCTTCCGACATCGCCTCGCGCAGGCGCCAGAAAGCGCCAGCCTGGGCCAGGCTTTCGGCGATCACCGCATCGGCGGCCAGGCCCTTGTCGAGACCGGCAGATAAAATGTCCTCGATCAGCGCGCGCGCATCCTCCGGCGAGCGCCCCGACGATATCTCGACAAGCACGTACCAGTCGTGCTCGCCCCGCAGCGGGCGGACGGTGCCGGACACGTGGCGCACGGCGAAATCGACGGCGAGCCGCGCGCAAAGCTCGAAGCCGGTCAGCCCGGTGCCGGCCCGCTCGAGCGCATCGGAAAACAAGGCCAGCGCCTGGCGCGGCGAAGAAAGACCGACCCATGCCACCTCGCGCCCCTTCGGCCTGGGAAAAAGCTTCAAAACGGCGGCGGTGATGACGCCAAGCGTGCCTTCGGCGCCGACGAACAGGTTTTTCAGATCGTAGCCGGTATTGTCCTTCCTGAGCTTGCGCAGATCGTCGAACACCTCGCCGGTGGGCAGCACGACCTCCACACCCAGGCACAATTCACGCGCATTGCCATAGGCAAGCACGCCGGTGCCGCCGGCATTGGACGACAGATTGCCGCCGACCTGGCATGATCCCTGGGAGGCAAGCGACAGCGGGAACAGCCGGTCGGCCGCGTCCGCCGCCTGCTGCGCGGCCTCAAGCACCACGCCCGCCTCGGCGGTGATGGTGTTGGAGGCGATGTCGATCTCGCGAATTCGATTGAGACGGGACAGCGACAACACCACCTGGCGCCCGCTCTGGTCCGGCATTTGGCCGCCGACCAGCCCGGTATTGCCGCCCTGCGGGACGATCGGCGTGCCGGTCTCGCTGGCGAGCTTGAGCACCTGCGAGACCTCATCGACCGAGCCGGGGCGCAGCACGAGCCGGCTGCGGCCGGCAAACAGGCCGCGCGGCTCGGTGAGATAGGGGGAAATGTCCTGCGCAGCGCGCAGCGCGTGGCGCTCGCCGACGATCGCGGCGAAACGCGCGATCAGGCTCGGGGAAAGCAGGGTTTCGTCGTCGCTCATCTGTCGGTCCTGTCCGGTCGGGCAGCGGGGTCGGGCAGGCCGGCGCGGCCGCGCCGGCATCGTGGCGGGACGCTACCGGGCGCAGGCTGCGTTGTCACCGGGGGGCGGCCGCGCGCCGCAGCCTGTCGTTGATCGCCTCGCCGAGACCGGTTTGCGGAACGGCTTCGGCCGCGATCACCGACGCGCCCGAGCGGTCGAGCGCCTGCAGATGGGAAAACAGGTTGGCCGCCGCCTCGCGCAGATCTCCGGCCGGCGACAGGTTCAGCACCATGACGGCCCTGTCGGCGCCCGCGATGCGTTTTGGCCCGAAGGCGAGCAACGCCTCGCCGGGCGCGACCGTGTCTGCCTCGAGCCGCAGGCCGGCCCGCGGCGCGTAGTGCGACCGCATCATGCCCGGCGCCTCGATGCCACCGGCCTCGCCGCGCAGCAGCGGGACGCCCAGAACCGCCTCGATCTCCTCGGCGGCGATGCCGCCCGGGCGCAACAGGCGCACGCCGTCGGGCTCGACCTTGACGATGGTCGATTCCAGCCCGACGGGGGTCGGCCCGCCATCGACGACCAGCGCGATCCTGTCTCCCAGATCGGCCTCGACGGCGGCGGCGGTGGTCGCGCTGATGCGGCCGGAGGAATTGGCGCTGGGCGCCGCCAGCGGCCGGCCGCCGGCCGCGATCAATTTTGCCGCAAAACCGCGCGGCATGCGCAATCCGACGCTCGCAAGTCCGGCCGTGACCAGCGGATGGATGCTTGCGTCGGGCATGAGCGGCACGACGAGGGTGAGCGGTCCCGGCCAGAAGGCGTCGGCCAGTTTGCCCGACAGGGCGTCGAAGCGGCCGATCCGCTCGGCCATCGCACGGTCGGCGACATGCACGATCAGCGGATTGAAGCGCGGCCGGCCCTTGGTCTCGAAGATGCGCGCCACCGCCGCGCCATTGGTGGCGTCGGCGGCAAGGCCGTAGACGGTCTCGGTCGGCAGCGCCACCGGCTGGCCGGCATGGACCAGGGCGATTGCGCGCGCGAGCGCTATCTCCTCATTGACGATATCGGCCATGAAACGTCCAGACTGGATACGCGGACTGCCTATCCCGCGTACGCGCGCGCGGCAAGTAACCGAGCGTCATCATTTCGTTAATCGGTCGAATGGTACGGTTGACGCCAACGAGATCGAAGGGCGCATGCCGTAGGGTTTGTGTAGCGTCATAGGGGTTCACGCCGCGTAGCTGGCGGGAGAGTGATGAAGTTTCTGGCAACGGCGGCGATCGCATTGGCACTTGCGACGACGGGTGAGGCGTATGCCTCATCCTTCGTGACGCTCGGGGCCATGCCTGCCGGGCCGTCCCCTTCCATCATCGTCATGGGCGAGCCGGCTCTGGGCGAACCGCCGGTCGTGCTGGCCGCTCCGGACGCCACCATCAAGACGGCCGCCCTGTCGGAAACCCGCCCGGGCTCCCCGGCCGAGGCCGCCAGGACCCTGTTCGGCGACCGGTCCGATGGCGGAGGCGAGGTCAAGGCCGACCGCGTCGCCATGCTCGCACCCCGGCTCAGCCGCTCGATGATCCTGCTCGGCGCGCCTGCGCCTCCGGCGGCCCGCACAAAACGCGCGGCTGCGCTTTCAGGGCGCCAGCCGGCCATGCCGATGGTGATCCGCGGCGGGCTCGTCGGCAAGGCGTTTCCGGCCGCCGCCACCAGCGCGCCGGTTCCCGTGGAGATCGTAACCGAGCCGCCGCCCAGCCCCGATACCCCGGTGGCAACCGAACGCCGCACAGCGGCCGGAGACAGGCCGGCGCCACCCGGTCCAGATCGCAGGAAGACGCCCGAGCCGCCGGCCCTGCCGCCCGCGCCGCCGCCGCCACCGCCGCCGTCGCGCCAACTGGAATAGGGCGCCGGACGTCCGGAAAGACGCGTCCTAGCCGGCAATGCGCGAGAAATCGGCGACCTGGCCGGTCGCGACGCGGATGCGGGCCAGAAGGGCGAGCCGGTTGGCGCGCACGGCCTCGTCGTCGGCATTGACCAGCACTTTTTCGAAAAACGCGTCGACCGGGCCGCGCAGGCCGGCAAGCGCGCGCATGGCGGCCTGATAGTCCTGGTCGGCAAGCGCGGCCGCGGCCTCGGCTTCGGCCGCGACCACCGCGCCGAACAGCGCCCGTTCCTCGCTTTCGGCAAACAGCGCGGGATCGACGCTGCCGGCGACCGCCGTGCCCTTCTTTTCCTCGGCGGCGAGAATATTGGCGGCGCGCCTGGTGCCGGCGAGCAGGTTCTGCCCGTCCTCGCTGTCAAGCAGCGCGCCCAGCGCCTCGACCCGGCGGACGATCAAAAGCAGGTCGTCCGTTTCTGGCGTGATGACCGCGTCGATCAGATCGTGCCGCGCGCCCTTATCGCGCAGATAGACTTTCAGCCGGTCGTGGAAAAAGGCGAGAAGGTCGAAGCGGAACGTCGGATACGTGCTCTCGTCGCTGTCGGGGTCCTCGCTGTAGATCGCCCCGCTCGGCGCCGATATCGCAAAAGACATCAATTCGAGCAGGCTCAACCGCACCCCGTTTTCCACCACGATGCGGATCACGCCGAGCGCGGCGCGGCGCAGCGCGTAGGGATCCTTGGAGCCGGTCGGCTTTTCGTTGATCGCCCAGAAGCCGGTGAGCATGTCGAGCTTGTCGGCCAGCGCGACCGCGACCGAGACCGGCTCGGCCGGCACCACGTCGGAGGGACCGAGCGGGCGGTAATGCGTCTCGATGGCTGCGGCCACCGCCGGGTCCTCGCCCTGGAGTTCGGCATATTTGCGGCCCATGGCGCCCTGCAGTTCGGGAAATTCGCCGACCACTTCGGTCTGCAGGTCAGCCTTGGCGAGCACGGCGGCGCGGTGGGCAAGCCCGGCATCGGCGCCAATCGCCGGCGCCAGTTCCTCCGCCAGCCGTGCGATCCGCTCCACCCGCTGCCCTTGGGTGCCGAGCTTGGCGTGAAAGGTGACGCCCAGATGGTCGAGGCGGGCCATGCGCTGGTCGAGCGGCTTGTTAAGGTCGAGGCCGAATTTTTGCGCCGAGGCAGCCAATCCGGCGAGATCGGGCAGATCGGCCTGGTCGGTCTTCCAAAAATGAACAGCGTCGGACAGGCGCGCGCGCACCACCTTGGCATTGCCGTGCGCGATTTCCGCGCCGGCGTCCCTGGCCTCGATATTGGCGACCAGCACGAAGCGGTTGGAGAGGTTTTCGGCCTCGCCCTGCGGGCGGGTGACGAAACATTTCTGGTTGGCGCGGATCGTCAGCCGCACGATTTCCGGCGGGATGTCGAGAAAGTCCTGCTCGAACTCGCCCATCAGCACGACCGGCCATTCGACCAGCCCCGACACTTCGTCGAGCAGCCCCTCGTCGGCGACGATATCCAGCCCGGCGGCGAAGGCGAGGTTGGCGGCGTCGGCCTCGATGATCTTCTTGCGGCGCTCGGCATCGAGCACGACCCTGGCCGCCTCCAGAGCCGCGACATAGTCGTCAAAGCGGCGCACGGTGATGGGGTCCGGCGCGTGGAAACGGTGACCATAGGTGACGTTGGAGGCGCGCAGCCCGTCGACCTCGAAGTCGACGACCACCGGTTCCTCCGTCTCCGGGCCAAAGGTGCACAGGATCGACTGTAGCGGCCGCACCCAGCGCAGCGCGCCGGGCCTGGCCGAGGCCGCGCCCCAGCGCATCGATTTCGGCCAGGGAAAATTGCGGATCAGGCCGGGCATCAGTTCGGCCACGATCGCGTCGGCGGCGCGGCCAGGTTTTTCGATCACGGCGACGTAAAAGGTGCCCTTTTTGGGATCGGTCCTGGTTTCGGCCTCGTCGATGGAGGCCAGGCCGGCGGCGCGCAAAAACCCTTCGATCGCCTTTTCGGGCGCGTCGGTGCGCGGGCCCTTGCGTTCCTCGCGCACGTCCTTGGAGCGCGCCGTGACACCGCGCATGTCGAGCGCCAGACGGCGCGGCGTCCAGTATTCGCGCGCCGCCTCGTAGGTCAGGCCGGCCTCGACCAGTCCGTCGGTGACCAGCTTCTTCAGGTCGCCGGCCGCCTTGCGCTGCATGCGCGCCGGGATTTCCTCGCAACGAAGTTCAAGAAGCAGGTCAGGCATGGGTGCGGCTCGCGGGTGAGGTCTTGAGGCGTGCCGCATAGCAACTCCGCCGGGCCCTGTCACCTGCGGCCGTCACCGGCCTTGGCCATGAACCGCGCCTGAACGCACCGGCCACGCACGGTTCAGTCCGGTCGTGAAAAAATTCGTCCCTACAGATGAACCTTTGGCAGCGCCGCGACGACGAAAGGCAAGACACACCGCGAGCGCGAAGGGACAAACCGATGAAAGCCGCTTCCTCGATCCTTCAGGTCCTCGCGCTCAGCGCCTGTTTCGCGGCCAAAATGCAGATCGGTACGGAGTTCAAGATGGCGGGGGTGCGCCGCGCCATCCAGACGATCGCGGCAAGCGTCGAGATGCCGGCGGGCGCACAGGCCGACATCCTGACCGACGCCGATCAGGGCTGACCCGCCGTCGAGACGACCGCTGTTTTCACACCGAGTTCTAGCGAACGGCGATCAGCAGACAGCGCCGGCCGTCGACCTCGCATCCTGCGCGCGCTTCGCGATTGGCTTGAACCTGGCTGGCCCCGCCCCAGACCGCATGGCACTCGCGCCCGTTTTCCGTTACCGCGAAAGCCTTGAATTGCGGCTTTTTCGAAATCTGCGCCAGCAGCGCCTTGCAGTGATCGCTGGTCACGGGCGTGGCCTCCGGCGTGGCCGCATAGGCGCTCCCGGCAACCATGAGAACCAAACCAGCAAGCAAAAAACGTCGCATAATCACCCCATGGCCGTTTGCGGATCGGCGCGCATGCTCGACGCGGAAGCAGGCGAAAATGAGGGGCGGCGCCCGTGGACGTCAGGCGTGAAGCGAAGCGCGGGTCAGGCCGCCGCGCCGCCGGCCTCGGTGCGCAGAAAGGCCTCGCCGCAGGCCTTGGCCAGTTCGCGCACCCGCAAGATATAGCTCTGACGCTCGGTGACGGATATCACGCCGCGCGCGTCGAGAAGATTGAAGACGTGCGAGGCCTTGATGCACTGGTCGTAGGCCGGCAGCACGCATCGATGCAGAGCGCCCTCGCCCCGCGGCGCGCCGGCGGCCAAAAGCGCCTGGCATTCCTTTTCCGCGTCGTCGAAATGGCGCAACAGCATGGCGGTGTCGGCATATTCGAAATTGTAGCGCGAATATTCCTGCTCGGCCTGCAGGAAGACATCGCCATAGGTGACCTTTTCGGCGCCCTCGCGGCCGTTGAAATTGAGGTCGTAGACATTGTCGACGCCCTGCACATACATCGCCAGCCGCTCCAGCCCGTAGGTCAACTCGCCCGAGACGGGCGCGCACTCGATGCCGCAGACCTGCTGGAAATAGGTGAACTGGGAGACCTCCATGCCGTCGCACCAGCACTCCCAGCCCAGGCCCCAGGCGCCGAGCGTCGGGCTTTCCCAATCGTCCTCGACGAAGCGGATGTCGTGCAGCAGCGGATCGATGCCGATCGCCTCCAGCGAGGCGAGATAGAGCTCCTGCAGGTTGGACGGGTTCGGCTTCAGGATGACCTGATACTGGTAATAATGCTGCAGCCGGTTGGGATTTTCGCCGTAACGGCCGTCCTTGGGCCGCCGCGACGGCTGGACATAGGCGGCGTTCCATGGCTTGGGGCCAAGCGAACGCAGGGTCGTGGCCGGATGGAAGGTTCCCGCGCCGACTTCCATGTCATAGGGCTGCAGGACCACGCATCCCTTGTCCGCCCAGAACGCGTGCAGGGCGAGGATCAGCCCCTGGAAGGAGCGCGTGGGATGCATATGCGGCTGGCTGGCGGTCACGGAGAACCTCTGTCGGCAGGAAAAGCGCTTCACCTCCTATTGACGCGTCCTGGCAAGGTCAAGCAGCCGGCGGCGATGGAAAAGCGATGGGCTGCGGCACCGGCAAACCGCCGGGACCAGGATGCGGCGGCTTGGATTCGCCGCCAAATGCGATATCTGTAGGGACAGAACGAGGAACCGGCCCATGTTTCGATCCGACCGACGGCCCACGCGCCTGCCAACCATCGCCAGCCTGGCGCTTGCCGCCCTTTTGGCCACCGGCGCGACCGCCGGCGCCAATGGCGCCTGGCCCGACCGCAACAGCAACACGCGCGACGACGTGACGGGCTATCTGTGCGTGACGCCCGACTGCAGCGTGGTGCGGCTGCCGCAGACGAAATGCCTGTGCCAGAAGGAAAATCCCGCCGAGCGCTCGCTGCAGAAACTGCGCCTGACCTGCTCGATCTCGGAAGGCGGACGCTGGAAAGCCTGTCCGGTGAGCCCGCCCTTCGGCAATTGAGGCCGAACCGGCGCGGGTCTTGCGTCGTCGGCCCGGGTTTCGTGCTCGCGACGTTGTGATTGCTTCGTGCTGATCGCCAAGGAGGTAAAGGGCGTAGACTGAGCGGGGCCATGCCGCTTTCGCGGCTCGCGGCCGCCAGGGAGACGACCATGCCTGTGATCGATCCGCTGTCGCGCAGCGTCGTGCGCGCTACCATCGCGGCCCTCGCCGCGCTGATCATCAATACAGCCCCAGCCTCGGCCCAATCGGGTTTCGTCGGCAATGTCAACGACCCGGTCACTGGCTGGCGCTGCGTGACGCCGTTTTGCGACACAATCCGCATGCCGCGCACCGATTGCCTGTGCCAGAAGCTCAACCCGACGGAAAAATCGCTGTCGCGCCTGCGGCTGAAATGCGTACCGCCACGCCGCGACCCGCAAAACGCCTGCGCGCTGCCGCGCGGTTTCGGCGGCTGATCGCGATCAGTTACCGGGCAGGATCAGTTCCTGGCCGGGGACGATGTTGGACGGATTGCCGCGAAGCTGCGGGTTGAGGTCGAGAATCTCGATATAGCGTCCGCCGTCGCCGAGCTTTTCGGCCGCGATCGACCACAAGGACTGCCCCGGCCCGACGACGTGGCTGGCCGGCCGCGCGCCGGCGTCGCCGGACTTCGCGGCACCCTGCCCTTCGGGCGCGGGCGCGCCGGTCTTTTCGGATGCCGGCTCGGGCAGGACGATCGGCGGGATTTCGGCCTTTTGCTCTTCGAGCGGCGGCAGTCCCTCGGCCAGCTTGCGCTCGACTTCGACCAAAACGTCGGGGTCGGGTTTCATGTCGCGCGCATGCGCCCACTGGAAGGTCGCTTCCAGGCGGCGACCGGCGCGCCAATAGGCATCGCCCAGATGATCGTTGAGGATCGGATCGTCGGGCTTGAGCGAGACGGCCCGCTCCAATTCGGTGACCGCTTCCTCAAAGCGGCCGAGACGGTAATAGGCCCAGCCGAGCGAATCGACGATGTAGCCGTCATTGGGCCGGCTGGCGACGGCACGGCGGATCAGGTCGAGCCCTTGCTCCAGGTTCATGTTCATGTCGACCCAGGAATAACCGAGATAATTCAGCACCTGAGGCTGGTCGGGATAAAGCTCGAGCGCCTTGCGGAAATTCGGCTCAGCCTTCTCCCATTGCTTCAGCCGCTCATAGGCGATGCCGCGTTGGTAAAAAACGTTCCAGTCCGCCCGCTCGGGCTCGTCGATGCGCTCGACCGCGTCGTCGTAGAGCAGCGCCGCCTCGCCATACTCCTCCTTGGAGGCAAGCACGCCGCCGAGAGCGAGATAGGCGCGCATGTCGTCGGGATCGTCGCGCAGGAGCTGGCGCAGATGCACCTTGGCCGCCTCGTGCCGGTCGAGATCGGCCAGGTTCAGGCCGAGCTGCAGGCCAGCAATGCGGCTCAGCGGCGAATCGGCAGGCACTTTTTCGTAAAAAGAGATCGCCTCCTCGGCATCGCCCTGCTGCTCGGCCACCTGTCCGAGCTGGACCAGGGCGGCGTCGAAATCCGGCTTCAGCGCAAGCGCGAGCTGCAGATAGATGCGCACGAAGGCTTCCCCGCCGCCACGGTTGAGCGCGGTGCCCAGATCGAGCAGGATTTCGGCCGCGCCATCCGCCGGCGTGGCGACGCGCGCCGGCGTGCCGGCGCCGGTTTCGATATCCAGGCGCAAGGCCACGATCGCCGGACGGTTCGCGGCGAAAGCCTCGGCCCGATCGAGTTCGGCCAGCGCGTCCTGCGCGCGTCCCTGGCGGGCGAGAAGACGCGCATAGGATTCCAGCGCGCGCAGATAGGTATCGGGGGCCGCGCCGGCCGCCGTCGTGTTTTCGGCGAGGCGGCCATAGGCTTCGAGCGCCTCGTCGACCATGCCGGCGGTTTCGGCGATCAAGGCCTCGTGATAGGATTTGAAGACAACGAACCATTCCGGGCCGTCGAGGCCGCGCACATGCGCCAGCCCGTCGGCGGTCTCGCCGGCGCCCTGCAGCGCCCAGCCGGTCATGACGCCGGTAATCAACCGGTCGAGATCGGATTCCAGCGCCAGTTTGAGATAGTTCTCGGCCGCGACGTAATCCTGCTTGCCGAAGGCGTCGATCGCCAGCGCCACGCGTGAAAACCGTTCGACCTGCGGCACGGATTTTAGCTTCTCAGCCAGCGGCAGCGTCGCCTCGAAATCCCCGCGCGAGATCAGCGCCAGAAGAAGGCTTTGCTGAAGCGCCTGGTTGTCGCGATCGAAGGACAGCGCGCGCCGGTAATATTTGATCGTTGAGTCGAGATCATTGTCGATCTCGGCGATACGGGCGGCAAGAAAGGCTCCCGACAGCGATCCGATACGCACCGGCTGGTCATTCGCCGCCAGAAGCGGCGCCGGAGCCGAGGCGCACAGCAACGCCAGCGCCGCAACGCTCCATCGTTTCAAGCCGCTCGACTGCATGGCTGTCCTTCCCGCTCGCTGGCCCGCTTGCCAGCCGTAACCGACCGTATCTTCATCCCGACCATGGCATTTTTGAGAGCCATCGTTCAACGGCCTCCCATGGCCCGCAAGGGCCATTTCGCCCTGCAAGGCCTTCGGCGCGCCGCCATTGCCACGCCGGTCAGGATACGCGGTCGATACAGAAATCGATCACTTCGAGAAGCGCACTTTTTTGCGGCGTCTCTTTCAGGGGTGCGAGCGCATCGCGCGCGATCTCGCCGAAATGGCGCGCACGCGCGATCGTATCACCGATCGCGCCATAACGCGACATCAGCCCGCGCGCCTCCTCCAGCGCGCCATCGTCGCTGACGCCGTCCTCGATGCTTCTTTTCCAGAACCGGCGCTCCTCGACCGTGCCGCGGCGATAGCACAGGATGACGGGAAGGGTCACTTTGCCCTCGCGGAAATCGTCGCCGACATTCTTGCCAAGGTCGCTGGCATTGCCGCCATAGTCGAGGGCGTCATCGATCAACTGGAACGCCAGGCCCAGATTGGTGCCGTAAGAGCGCAAGGCCGCGCGCTCGGAGCGCGTCGCCGAGGCGATCACCGGGCCGACTTCGGCGGCGGCAGAAAACAGCGCCGCCGTCTTGGCGCGGATCACGGCCAGATATTCGTCCTCGGTCGTTTCCAGGTTCTTGGCGGCAACCAGTTGCATGACCTCGCCCTCGGCGATCACCGACGCCGCCGTCGACAGGATATCGAGCGCGTCGATCGAGCCGACCTCGACCATCATGCGGAACGCCTGGCCGAGAAGGAAATCGCCGACCAGCACGCTCGCCTGGTTGCCCCATATGGTCCGCGCCGTCTTCTTGCCGCGTCTGAGGCCGCTCTCGTCGACAACGTCGTCGTGAAGCAGGGTCGCGGTATGCATGAACTCGACGCTGGTAGCCAGCTTGACATGGCCATCGCCGTCATAAGCGAACATGCGCGCGGTCGCCAGCGTAAGCATCGGCCGCAGCCGCTTGCCGCCCGACGAGATCAGGTGATTGGCGACCTCGGGAATCATCTCCACATCCGAGCCGGCCTTCGACAGGATGAGTTGATTGACGCGCGACATGTCGTGCGCCGTGAGTTCGATCAGAGGTTTGATCGAGGCCTGGCCTCGCTTGCCCTCGTCCAGTGATACGACTACGCCCACGAAAACTCCCCGGAATCCATTTTGGGCACTGGCGGCCCTGCCCCCAATTTAGGGCGCGGCGTGTTCGGCCTGCAAGGGGCGAATTGGCGCGCCCGGCCGCGCCGGATGGTCAGAGCCTGCTTTTGAGGCTACAACACGGCGGTTCATTTGCAGGCGCCCCATGATCGAACTCGTGCGTACCAACGACCCCGTCGTGATCTCGTTCATCGAAGCGTTGTTGCGGGATGCGGGGATCGAGTTTTTCGTCGCCGATCAGAACATGAGCGTGGTCGAAGGCTCGCTCGGCGTCCTGCCGCGCCGCGTTCTTGTCAGTTCCGAAACGGTCGCGCGCGCCAGGCGGCTGCTTGCCGACGCGGGCATCGCCGACGAGATCCGCAACGGCTAGCCATGGATCCCGCCCCCTTCACGATCGACGCGTTCCATCGCGGACGGTTCTTTGTCGTGCAGCCCGCCTGCAGCGGCCACAGAGCGGGCATGGACGCGATGCTGCTGGCCGCCGCCGTTCCGGCGGGCTTTGCCGGCCGGCTCGCCGATCTCGGCGCCGGAGCGGGCGCGGCCGGGCTCGCCGTCCTGTCACGCTGCAGCAGGGCGCAGGCGGTGCTGGTCGAGCGCGAGCCGGACATGGCGGCGTTCGCCGAAAAAAGCCTGGCGCTGGCACAGAACGCGGCCCTTTCGGCACGGGCCGAGGTGCTGGTGGCCGACGTCACGCTGGTCGGACGCGCGCGCCAGGCAGCCGGGCTCGGCGACAACAGCTTCGATTTCGCGATCATGAACCCGCCCTTCAATCGCGACCGCGACCGGGCCACCCCGCACGCGCTGAAGCGGGCAGCGCACGTTATGCAGGACGACACGATCGAGCGCTGGCTGCGCACGGCGACGGCGATCGTGCGTCCGCGCGGCGGACTGGCGATGATCGCGCGGCCCGACTCGATCGGCGCGATTCTCACCGCGCTCGAGGGCCGTTTCGGCGCCGCCGAAATCCGGCCGATCCACCCGCGCGCAGACGCCAAGGCGATCCGGGTGGTGGTGCGCGCGGTGCGCGGTGCGCGCAAGATGCCGGCAATCGTCCCGCCGCTCTTCCTGCATGAAACCGGCAGCGGCGGTTTCAGCCCACAGGCCGACGCCATCAACAACGGCAAAGGCGCGCTGTTCGGCGATTGAGGAGCGTGTGCCGGTAGCACGGACCATTGCGCAATCGTTTCGGCTCCCTACATGCGATTGAAACTCTGGAGAGCTTTGTTGAGACAGTATCTGCAACCCTTCCTGCCCGCTTCGATGCGCGCCGACGGCGTGGTTATTCCAGTCGTGCGGCTGAGCGGGGCGATCATGCCGGCCGGCAGCGCGCTGCGCCAGACCATGTCGCTGGCGAGCACGGCCGGCATGCTGGAAAAGGCGTTTTCCTTCAAAAAGGCGCCGGCGGTCGCGATCGCGATCAATTCTCCCGGCGGATCGCCGGTGCAGTCGCGGCTGATTTTCAGGCGCATCCGCGACCTGGCCGAGGAGAAAAACAAGAAGGTCTACGTGTTCGTCGAGGATCTGGCGGCTTCCGGCGGCTATATGATCGCGGTCGCCGGCGACGAGATCATCGCCGACCCGTCCTCCATCGTCGGATCGATCGGCGTGGTGTCGGCCAGTTTCGGCTTCCAGGAGATGATCAAGAAGATCGGCGTGGAACGCAGGCTCTACACCGCCGGCAAGAACAAGGCGCTGCTCGATCCGTTCTCGCCGGAAAAGAAGGAGGACGTCGCGCGGCTGAAGGCGCTGCAGCTCGACATGCACGAAACCTTCATCGATCTGGTCAAGGCGCGGCGCGGCGCCAAGCTCGCCGACAATGACGAATTGTTTTCCGGCATGTTCTGGAGCGGCAGGCAGGGGCTCGAACTCGGGCTCGTCGACCAGCTCGGCGATATGCGCTCGTTTCTCAAAGCGCGTTATGGCCAGAAAACACGCCTGCGGCTGGTGAGCGCGCCGCGCGGGCTGTTCGGGCGGCGCCTGAACCTGTTCGGCGTCGGCCAGGGCGGCGGAGACAGCGAGAAAATCGCCGGGGCGCTGGCAAGCGGCGTGGCGGACGCGCTGGAGGAACGCGCGCTTTGGGGCCGGTTCGGCCTTTGAAGCGCCCCACTACGGGGCTATGATTGCCGGTCGAGCAACACAGTCGGGCTTCGAGGGAGGCTGACCAGACATGCCACAGCTGATCTTTTTCGCACTTGTCGGCGCCGTCGCCTATTTCGGCTACCGGGCTTTTCTGCGCGAGGCCGACCGCGTCTCGGCGCGGGTGCGCCGGGCCGAACGCGAGGCCGAGACGCACGCGGCGGGCACGCTGATCAAGGACCCGGAGACGGGCGAATACCGGCCGGCACGCGACTGAGCGGACGCGGGTTTTCATGCGCAGTCCCTCACTCACGGTCCACGCGCCGGCCAAGATCAATCTCGCCCTGCACGTCACCGGTCGGCGCGCCGACGGCTATCACCTGATCGACACGCTGGCGGTGTTTTCGCAGACCGGCGATGTGTTGGAGCTCGCGCCGGCCGCCGCCGACACGCTCGCCATTGCCGGGCCGTTCGCCGACGCCCTGCCCGACGGCGGCGACAATCTGATCACCCGCGCCCGCGACCGGCTGCGCGACGCGTTCCCGCAGGCCCGCGACCGGCGCAGCGCCATTCGGCTGACGAAGAACCTGCCGGTGGCCGCCGGCATCGGCGGCGGCTCCAGCGACGCGGCAGCGACGCTGCGCGGGCTCGCGGCGCTGTGGGAGCTCGATGCCGACGAGGCCGGACTGGCGCGGCTCGGTGTTGAACTCGGCGCCGACCTGCCGATGTGCCTGGCGGCCCGGCCGCTGATCGCGCGCGGCATCGGCGACGAGATCCAACACCTCGCCGACTGGCCGGCGCTGCCGCTGGTCATGGTCAATCCCGGCGTGGCGGTGCCGACGCAAACGGTGTTTGCCGGGCTCGAGCGCCGCGACAACGCGCCCTTGCCTGCCTTGCCGACGCGGCGCGACGGGCAATCGGTGCTGGACTGGCTGGCAAAATGCCGCAACGATCTACAGGCGGCAGCGATCGGCCTTGCTCCCGAAATCATGGAGGCGCTCGACCGGCTGTCGGCGAGCGGCGCGCGGCTGGCGCGCATGTCGGGATCGGGCGCGACCTGTTTCGGGCTCTACGACACGATCGAGGCGGCGCACCGCGCGGCGGCGATGATCAAACAAGAACGGCCGGGCTGGTTCGTAGCCGCCGGCGAAACCACGGGATCGAACATATGAGTGCCGGTCGGCTCGACGAAAACCGCCCCTTCATCGCCGTGGGCATCGCGGTCCTGACCGTGTCGGACACGCGCGCGATCGCCGACGACAAGTCCGGCGGCGCGCTGGCCGAGCGTATCGCGGCGGCCGGCCACCGGCTGGTCGAGCGGGCTGTCGTGCGCGACGAGATCGAGACCATCCGCGCCAAAGTCCTCGCCTGGTCGAAGGACGACAGGATCGACGCCATCATCACCACCGGCGGCACCGGCTTCACCGGCCGCGATGTCACGCCGGAGGCCGTAGAGCCGCTGTTCGAAAAGCGCATGGACGGGTTTTCCGAGGTCTTTCACCGCATTTCCTACGACACGATCGGCACGTCGACGATCCAGTCGCGGGCCACTGGCGGGCTGGTCAACCAGACCTTCGTGTTCGTACTGCCGGGCTCGCCCGGCGCCTGCCGCGATGCCTGGGACGGAATTTTGAAGGGCCAGTTCGACTACCGGCACATGCCGTGCAACTTCGTGGAGATCATGCCGCGTCTCGACGAACACCTGAAGCGTGGCGGCGGCAAGATGGTGTGAACAAACGGGCGCGGCGACCGCGGGCCGCGTCGACGGTCAGCGTGACGCAAACCCGATCGCAGCATTCAGCCGGCAGCGCCTGAGCCCGCGCGCCACCGTCTCCAACCCGCCCTCCGGCCGGTAGCGCGACAGCGCCTCGGCCTTCGAAACCAGAACGCCATCGGCGAGCGGAGACGTGCGCGCGAAAAGCCGCTTCAGCAGCGGCAGGACGCCACGACGCGCCGGTGAAAACCGCGCTGCCCGGCGCTGGGTACCGACATGGTTTGCGGCCGCCTCCATCCACCCCTCGCCGGGAAGGGCGCCGGGCTCCAGCAACAACAGCCATGTTCCGCGCGCCGCCTTCAGCCCGCGGCCGAGTCCTCCCGGCTCAACCAGGGTGCAGCCGGCATGGTCGCTGATCGTCACGGTGGCGTCGGACGAGCCGCGATCGTGCACGATCACCTCACGCACCAGCCCCTCGACCGCCGCCGGCACAAGCGCAGCCAGCGTAGCGGCCAGCGCGTCCTCGTCGTTCAGCGTCTCGATCACCACGGTCAGCATGCGCCTTCGATACCGCATTGCAGCAAACAAAGCCAACACCGGCGCGCCGGCGATAAAGTTCTTGCTTTGTTCCTCATGCCCAGATAGGAATAGATTCATCGAGAACGACTCGCATCCGACGAGCGGAGACAGATCATGGAGCAGTTCGACCGCGCCGACATGGCGGCCTTTACCGGTGGCGGCGCCGCAATGGCGAACGCGCTGATCGAGGAAACCGGCCTGCGCGTCGACGAAGCGCGACGGCGCGGACGCGCGGCCGGCATCAACCCGTCGGGACGGTTCGAGCCGCTGCGCCGTGAAGTGTTCGACGACGGCTGGGAAACGCTGGAAGAGCTGCCGCCCTTCAAGACCGAGGTGCAGGTGGAAAAGCCGCGCTCGGTGATTACCCGCAACACGTCGCCCGATATTTCCTTCGACCGGTCGATCAATCCTTACCGCGGCTGCGAACATGGCTGCGTCTACTGCTTCGCCCGGCCGACCCATGCCTTCATGGGGCTTTCGGCCGGGCTCGATTTCGAATCGCGGCTGTTTGCCAAGCCGGATTCGGCCAAGCTGCTGGAGCGTGAGTTTTCCAGGGAAGGCTATGAGCCGAAGACGATCGCGATCGGCACCAATACCGACCCTTATCAGCCGGTCGAACGACAGTGGCGCATCATGCGCGAGATTCTGGAAGTGCTGGACGCCCACAATCACCCCGTCGGCATCGTGACCAAATCGGCGCTGGTGATGCGCGACAGCGACATTCTCGCGCGCATGGCCGCGCGCGGCCTGGCCAAGGTCGCGTTTTCGGTCACCACGCTCGACCGGCGCCTGGCGCGCACGATGGAACCGCGCGCGGCGACGCCGACGCGGCGGCTGGAGGCGATGAAGGCCTTGTCGCAGGCCGGCATTCCGGTTTCGGTGATGGCCGCGCCACTGATCCCCGGGCTGAGCGACCACGAGGTCGAGCGCATCCTGGAATCGGCCCACGCCGCCGGGGCCCGCGAGGCCGGTTATATCATCCTGCGCCTGCCGCTGGAGGTCAGCCCGATCTTCAAGGACTGGCTGCTGCGCCATTATCCGGACCGCTACCGCCACGTGATGGCGTTGATCCGCTCGATGCGCGACGGCAAGGATTACGATGCGAGCTGGGGCAAACGGATGCGCGGGACCGGGCCCTATGCCTGGCAGATCGGCCGCCGTTTCGAGATCGCCGCGCGCCGGATCGGTTTCAACCGGGCCAGGCTCGCCCTGCGCACCGATCTTTTCAAACCACCGCCGCGCGGCGGCGAACAGTTGCGCCTGTTCTAGGCGTCGCGCCGGTCGCCATCCTGGCCGGCGTCCCTCTTTCCGTCCGGCTAAGTCCCCCGCCCTAGCCGACGGCCCTTCCCGACCCGCCGCCCCTTCGGGCCGGGAAGGACTTGCGGAGAATCGGGGCGAATGCGAGTTTCGCCGCAAATGGCTCGCTCCCCCGATTCTCCGCTGCTTTTCGCGCTCGCCGACGGCCCCGACTTTGCCCACGAGGAGCGGGCGATGGCGCGCGGCCTATCGCCCGTGTGCGGCGTCGACGAGGCGGGCCGCGGGCCGCTTGCCGGGCCGGTGGTCGCGGCCGCCGTCATTCTGGACCCGGGCTCCATTCCCGCCGGGCTCGACGATTCCAAGCGGCTCACGGCGGCTGCCCGCGCAGCGCTTTACACCGCCATACTCGACAGTGCCCGCGCCGTCGGCTTGGCGAGCCTTTCGGCTCCGGCGATCGACAAGTCCAACATTTTGCGCGCGAGCCTGGAGGCCATGCGCCGGGCAGTGGCCGCGCTGTCGCTCGCACCGGGCTTCGCGCTGATCGACGGGCGCGACGTGCCCCCGGCGCTCGGCTGTCACGCCGAGGCACTGATCAAGGGCGACCAGCGGGCGCAGTCGATCGCGGCGGCCTCGATCGTGGCCAAGGTCACGCGCGACCGCATGATGGCGGCATGCGGGCAGTGCCACGCGAACTACGGGTTCGAGCGCCATATGGGCTACGGTACCCGGATTCACCGCGAGGCGATCGTGCAAAGCGGCGCGGTCGCACGCATCCACCGCCTGTCCTTCGCACCGCTGCGGGCCCTGATCGACAGCACCGCCGAGACATAGCGTTGCCGACCGGCGCAAGACTGTCCCGCGCCTGTACCTCCAGACTGCCGGAACGCCCGTTTTTTCCGGCGCGGGGCCGGGCCGGCGACGGAAACCGGTCCGTCCCGCTCTTTTCGAGAGAGAGTGTGCGTTGTTCGCCCGCGCGGCCGCGGGTCGCGCCCATGGCCAAGAACCGCTGCCCCGGTTAACCAACAAAAAATGCCGCCGGAGGCGGCATTGTTCAGGTCGTTTCAGACGCTGTTTGCGGTCGACGGAACCTCAGTTGAGCTTCGTCTTGACGTCGGCGAGCGAGCTCTTGAACAGATCGCTCGACAGCTTCGCGTCGACCTTGGACTCCAAGAGCCGGCGCGCCGCTTCCACAGCGATATCGGCCGCCTGCGCGCGAACCTCGTTGACGGCGTCGCGCTCGGCCTGGGCAATCTTCTGCTCGGCCAGCGCGGTGCGCCGCGCGACGTAATCCTCGGTCTTCTGCTTGGCTTCCTCGACCATCAAGGCAGCCTCGTGCTCGGCCGAGGCGACGATGTCGTCGGCTTCCTTCTCGGCTTCCTTACGACGGCGCTGATACTCGGCCAGCACCTCCTGCGCTTCCTCGCGCAGCTTGCGCGCCTGGTCGAGCTCGTTGCGGATGCGTTCGGCACGGTCGTCGAGCGACTTGGCCACCAACCCCGGCACCTTGAGGTAGAAGACGACCGCGAAGAAGATGAACAGGGCAACTGTGGCCCAGAATGTTGCGTCCATCATCGCCTCCTAGCGCGCTGCCTTGACCGCGGCCGCGACTTCAGCCTTGGTGACCGAGCCGCCGCCCAGCGTCTGCACGATGGAACCGGCCGTGTCTTCCGCAATCGTGCCGACATCGGCGAGAGCCGACGCCTTGATCTCGGAAATCCGCGTTTCAGCCCCGGCCAGCTTCTCCTCCAGCTGCGCCTCGACGACACGCCTGGTCTCGTCGGCCTGCGCCTTGGCCGCGTCGCGCGCCTTCTGGCCGATCTGGTTGGCCTTTTGGCGGGCCTCGGCCAGCGCCTGCTCGTAAGCGGCGATCGCCTCGTCCGATTCCTGTTTCAACCGGGCCGCCTGGTCGAGATCCTGGGCGATACGGTCGCGCCGCACCTCCATGATGCCGGCCAGCCTCGGCAAAGCCACCCGCTTCAAGAACAGGTAGAACAGGCCGAACGTGATCGCCAACCACAATATCTGCGACGGATAGGTCGCCGTCTCGAAGGGCGGGAAACCCGCCTCCGCGGCGCCATGACCCGCTTCGGTCGCGGTATGAGTCTCGCCGTTTTCCGCCGGTTGGTCCGACGCGGCGAATGCCGGTGCCACAAACATGGGCATGTCCTGTCACTTTTCAGCCGGCCGCCTGAGGCGGCCGGTCACCCTACGCGTTGGTTTCGGCTCTTAGGTGAAGAGCAGCAGCAGCGCGATGAGAAGCGAGAAGATGCCGAGCGCCTCGGTCACGGCGAAGCCGAAGATCAGGCGGCCGAACTGGCCGTCGGCGGCAGACGGATTGCGCAGCGCGCCGGACAGGAAGTTGCCGAACATGTTGCCGAGGCCGATGCCGACGCCGCCCATGCCGAGACAAGCAATGCCCGCGCCGATTGCCTTAGCTGCATCTACTTCCATTGGGGTACTCCTTCTTTGAAGCTTGGGATCAGGTTGATGTCGAAGAGGGACGCCGCACCGGACGTCCCGGGGTCTTTAGTGCCCGGGGTGGATCGCGTCGTTGAGATACATGCAGGTCAGGACCGCGAACACATAGGCCTGCAGGAACGCGACGAGAAATTCGAGGCCGGTCAGCGCGACCGTCATGCCAAGCGGCAGGATCGCACCGCCAATGCCGACAATACCGAACGCGCTCAGCGAGGTGACGAAACCGGCGAACACCTTGAGCGTGATGTGTCCGGCCAGCATGTTGGCGAACAGACGCACCGAAAGGCTGATCGGGCGCGACAGGAACGAGATGATCTCGATCGCGACCACCAGCGGCAGCAGAACGCCCGGCACGCCACTCGGCACGAACAGGTTGAGGAAGCCCAGACCGTGTTTCAAGAAGCCGTAGACGATGACGGTCCCGATCACCAAGATGGCGAGCGCGAAAGTCACGATGATGTGGCTGGTGACGGTGAAGAAATAGGGAAACATGCCCAACAGGTTGGCGACCAGCACGAACACGAACAGGGAAAACACGAAGGGGAAGAATTTCATCCCCTGCGAGCCGGCCGCGTCGCGCAGCATGTTGGCCACGAATTCGTAGGTCATTTCCGCGATCGACTGCATGCGGCTCGGCACCAGGCCGCGGCTGGCGGTGCTCATGAACAAGAACGCGCCGGCGGCAACGACCGTGGCAACCATGAAGGCGGAGGAATTGGTAAAGGAAAAATCCAGGCCGCCGATCTCGATCGGGACCAGTTTGCTGATATTGAACTGGTGGATGGGATCGCTTGCCACCTGCCTACCCCGCCTTGCTGCTCGCGCCAGTGGCGCCGTTCAGTTCCTGCCGTCCCCGTCGCCATCCTTGCCGGATGGGCGGGAGCCAAATTCCGCCATCTGCCCCGTCGAACGCAGGGCATTGAGAACGCCTGCGCAAAAGCCGAGCAGAAGGAAAATCACGAGACCGAAGGGCGAAGTGCCCGCCAGCCGGTCGATCATCCATCCGGTTCCGGCCCCGACCACAATACCGGCAATGAACTCGCTGGATAGTTTCAGCGCATTGCCGGCCCCGGCCAGACCGCCCGACCTGGAAGACCTTTTCTCACCGTCGGTTTCCGGACGCCGCGCCGAAAGGGCAGCCTCCAGTTCCCGTCGCCTGCGATCAAGATCGTCCTCGCGTGCCATCTTCACCTGGATCCTGCACGGGCCGCTTCACGCGGGTCTCACCGAAACCGTATCCGGCGCGTGACCCCTGCCCGCACAATCCCGGCCGGATTGCCCGCTCCAAAGTCGGGCGCACCATAGTGAGGGCGCTACCGGCAGTCAAGCCGCAGTTCGGGCTCTGGCAGTCGCTAAATAAGCAAATTATTTCAAATAGTTAGATTGGTGCGACACTACGTCCGCGCTCGCACATGCCCATGGATCGGCGAATCCGCGGTGCCCGGGCGTGCCGAAGCGGAGAATCCCCCGCGCGTTTAGTTCCAGCCGCCGCCATAGGTGCGATAGAATACATGCAGCCCGATCTTTTGCATCTTCTTCATCGCGCGGGCCCAGCGCGGCGCCACATAGGTGGCGTGATAATGGGTCGAGGAGCCCACTTCGGAGATGAATATCTTTCCGGCGGTGACGGCCATGGCGATATCCTTGGCGATGCGCCAATGGTTCGGACTTTCGATGCGATCGCGAATGCCGTCGCAGGCAAAGGAGAACTGGCAGCGATTGCGCCAGCTGTCGTTCTGGTAGACGACGCCGCAGACCGAATTGGGATAGGTGGGATTGCGCACCCGGTTCAAGATCACCTGAGCGACCGCGGCCTGCCCCTTCAGGCTCTCGCCGCGCGCCTCGAAATAGATGCCGACGGCAAGGCATTTCTGCTCAGCCTTGGAAAACACGGAGGCAGGCAACGGCTGGCGCATCCACGGATGGTCGCCCTTGGCGACCGGCGGAATGAAGCGACCGCCCTTGTCGTCCTTCTCCTCGCCGAGCAGGCTGGCGAAGGGCGATTTCTTGGCATAATCGGGTTCGGCCGGGGCATAGGCGGTGGCCAGAATGTCGGCACGGTCGCTGGTGACCAGGCTGGCCAGCATGGCCGGCACGCCGGGGGACGATTTGTCGGCGGCGCGGGGATGGAAAGCAGCGGCGATGGCGATTTCCTTGCCTTTGATGGCTGGTTTGTCGAAGGCCATGGCCAGTTCGGGCTCGGCCACGGGAACCGCGATCATGCTGGTGCGTTCCAGCACCGAACCGGCGTTGAAAGCCTTGGGCGGGGCGACCGGAGCGACATTGATGATACGACCGCGCTTTTCGCCGCGATTGACGCGCGCCTCGTCGGGCACGTCATTGGCAACGCCGCTCTTGTCGCGGAAGGCGACGGCGCCGAGACCGTCGGTCTTCATGCCGCCGCCCGAAATCGTGCCGGTCACGGTGTCGTCGACGAAGGGCATCTCGGCCTTGTGCACGGACCCGGCGACCGATCTTTCGATAACCGCGCCCCAACGCACCTCGCGCGCGCCGATGCCGGCGACATAGCTCGCCATGTCCTGATAGGCCGTCTGCGTGGGAAAACCGATGAACAGGCCCGCGGCAACAGCCAGCGAGGGCAGCAGGGTAGGCCCGCGGAACACAGCGGCGGGCAGCCGCGAAACCGACTCTCGAAGCACCAAAACTCTCCAGAACGCCACTCGAACGAATGTGTAAGAGTTTGCGGTTTTATCGTTGATGGAGCGTTAACGGCGGAAATCGGGCTGAATTAGAGCGGACCGGAGCCAGATACGCGGCAGATCATTTCTTCTTGCGCGCCCGGCCGGCGAAGGGATTTTCCGGCGCACGCAACATGACGCGGATCGGCACGCCCGGCATGTCGAAACTGTCGCGAAGACCGTTGACGAGATAGCGCACATAGGATTGCGGCATCGCATCGGGCCGCGAGCACGACACGACGAAACCCGGCGGACGGGTCTTGACCTGGGTCAGATATTTGATCTTCAGGCGGCGGCCGGCGACGGCGGGCGGGGGATGATGGGCCAGCACGCCCTCAAGCCAGCGGTTGAGGCGGCCGGTGGAGATGCGCCGGTTCCAGACCTCGTGCGTGTCGGCGACCGCCTGCATCAGCTTGTCGAGCCCCCGGCCGGTCTCGGCCGAAACCGGCACGGCGCGCAGACCGCGCACCTGAGGCAGGAGCCGGTCGGTCTTTTCGCGCAACTCGGCAAGCAGTTCCTGCGGATTGTCGATCAGGTCCCATTTGTTGAAGGCAAGCACCGGCGCCCGCCCCTCGCGCACGATCAGGTCGGCGATCTGGAGATCCTGCTTTTCGAACGGGATCGTGGCGTCGAACACGACGATCACCACCTCGGCGAAGCGGATGGCACGCAGCCCGTCGGCAACGGAGAGCTTTTCCAGCTTTTCCTGTACGCGCGACTTGCGGCGCATGCCGGCCGTGTCGAACAACCGCATCTTGCGGCCGCGCCACTGCCAGTCGACCGAAATCGAATCGCGGGTGATGCCGGCCTCGGGTCCGGTCAGCAGGCGCTCCTCGCCGATCAGCGCGTTGATCAGCGTCGACTTGCCGGCATTGGGCCGGCCGACGATGGCGATGCGCATCGGCTTGGTGGCGTCGTAGGCGGGAACCTCGTCCTCGTCGGCATCATGGACGTCCTCACCGACAAGCGCGGCCTCGGCCTCGCCAGCCGCCTCGTCCTCGTCCGGGCCGAACACTCTGTCCTCGCCGAGCGCGGCGATGATCGCCTCGCGCAGGTCCGGCAGGCCCTGGCCGTGCTCGGCCGAGATCGGCACCGGCTCGCCAAGCCCCAGGCCCCAGGCCTCGTGCAGACCGGATTCGGCGCCACGCGCCTCGGCCTTGTTGGCGATCAGCACGATCGGCTTGCCGAGCCGCCGCGCAACCCGGGCGAAGGCGTCGTCATTGGGCGTGATGCCGGCCTTGGCGTCGATCATGAACAGGATCAGGTCGCAATCGGCGATGGCGCGCTCGGTCTGCTGGCGCATGCGGCCCTCGAGCGAATCGTCGATGACATCCTCAAAGCCGGCCGTATCGATGACCTGGAAGCGTAGATCGTACAGCCGGGCCTCGTGCACGCGCCGGTCGCGCGTCACGCCCGGCGTGTCGTCGACAAGGGCGAGCTTGCGCCCGACCAGCCGATTGAACAGCGTCGACTTGCCGACATTCGGCCTGCCGACAATGGCGATGGTGAAGGACATCGCGGCGGTCAGGACGCGTCGCCCGACCCACGGATCAACTCGGCCATGAGCTTGGCGCGCTCCTGCGCGTTGCGCGGCGCGGCCGTGTCGTCCGCGATCTGGTCGAACAGCGTCAACGCGTCGCTCGGCTTGCCTTCCTTCCAGGCGGCCAGGCCGAGCGCCTCTCGCGCGGAATGGCGCAGTGTGTTGGTTTCAGCCGTCAGCGGCTCCACGCGTGCCGACACCTCGTCATAACCGCCATGATCGACCAGAAGCAGCGCGGCGCGCAGCCGGGCCATGTCGCGGATCGAGCCGGGAATCGAGCTGTCACCGGCGACCGCGTCGAACGCCGCGACCGCGCCGTCATGATCGCCCTTTTCGGCCAGGACCGTGGCCGCGCGCAACCGGGCGAGCACGGGATAAGCGCCATAGCCTTCCTGTTCGAGCTTCTCGAGCGCGGCAAGGGCCTCGTCGTTCTGGCCCTCGGAGGCGAAGGTCAAAGCCTCGGAAAAGGCGTCGCCGGAGCGACTGGCCTGGGCCTGGGTCCAATAATTCCAGCCGACAATGCCGGCAGTGACCAGCACAACAAGGACGGCCACGCCAAGGATGAGAGGCCCGTAGCGGTCCCAAAGCGCCTTGGCCTGATCCTGGCGCAGCTCTTCGGAAACCTCGCGGATGAAACTGTCGTCCGACATCGATGTGTTACCGTTGTTCGGCCCGCCACGCGCGACGAGCGATTGCGCACGCCTTTTAGCGAAAATTCCGGCTTATGGAAGGCATGTGACGAATTTTGCCGTTTGGCGATCACCAATCCGGCCGCCGGCTGCCGGTCAGGTGGTGGCGATCGGCACCGCGCCGAACAACCACAGATGCAGTTTCCACACGAAGAGCACATAAAGCACGAGGCCCGCGGCGACCGCGATCGCATCGTTGAACACGGGCCCCGGCGCCGGCGGCGCCTCGCCGCGGCGCTTGACGGAAATGCGGTCGAGAACCGCCCAGGCCAGAAACGAGCCGAACAAAAGCAGCGAGGCCAGGTCGCCATTGGCGAGCAGATGCGCCAGAGCCCACAGCTTGACCGCAAGCAGCATAGGGTGCTTGAGGACCGGCTTCAGCCGGCCCGCCGGCAGCGCGAACACCATGATGGAAATGAAGGCGAACAGCATCAAAAGGGCGGCCAGATGCTTGAGCCAGACCGGCGGCTCGTAAAGCACCGGCGCCCCGGCCCAGGCCAGGCCATACCCCCACACGATCAAAACGAAACCGACCACGGAGACCAGAGAATAGGCCCCGCGCCACGGACCATGGCCGAGCGCATCGCGTTTCTGGTCCCGCCATGCCGGCGCGAAGACACGCACCGAATGCACCCCCAGGAAAAGGACAAGGCCGAGAATAAGGACGAGCATCAAAAAAACTCCGAAAGCGCCGTAGGCCGGCGATGATCGGCCGGACCCTAACGCGCGGCGGCGCTCTTGCAAAACGATTTGAGCGGCGCGACCGCAGAGCTGCCACATTCACCGGCCACCGGTGCCGGCTTCGACCCGCCGCTCGTTTTTGCAAGAAGACCTTTCATGCCTTTGTATTTTCGCTCGCTCGCTTTTTTGCTGTCGCTCGGGCTTGCCGCGCCAGCCGCCGTTGCCGGCGAGAGGGAGCGCGAGCCACAGTTCGTGGTGATTTCCTTCGACGGCGCCCACGACGTGGCACAGTGGAATCGCAGCAGAACGCTGGCGCGGGCGACAGGCGCGCGCTTCACCTATTTCCTGTCCTGCGTGTTCCTGCTGTCCAAGGAGACGCGCGCGACCTACACGGGACCCGGCAGGAAGCCCGGCCAGTCGAATGTCGGGTTTGCCGAGACCAAGGCGGAGGTCGCCGAACGGCTCGACCAGATCCGGAGTGCCCGGCGCGAGGGCCATGAGATCGCCAGCCACGGCTGCGGCCATTTCGACGGCAAGGGCTGGAGCGCGGCCGAGTGGGGCAAGGAATTCACCCAGTTCCGCACCATTTTGCGCGACGCCTACAAGATCAACGGGATCGAGGGTGAGCCCAAGGGTTGGCGCCGCTTCGCCGAAACCGGGATTTCGGGTTTCCGCGCGCCCTATCTGTCGGTCAATGCGGGCCTGGCGGAGGCGCTGGTCGCCGACGGGCTCGACTACGATGCCAGTTCGGTTTCGCGCGGGCCGGCGTCACCGCGGCGCAAAGGCGGCCTCTGGCATTTCGCGCTGCCGATGATTCCGGAAGGCCCGAAAAGCCGACGCGTCATCGCCATGGATTATAACTGGTTCGTGCGCCATTCAGACGCCGTCGAACAGCCCGACACGGACGGCCGCTTCGAGGCGCGCAGCTACCGCGCGCTGATGGACGCGTTCGAGGCCGAATATGACGGCGCGCGCACGCCGCTGCAGGTCGGATTTCACTTCACCTTGATGAATGGCGGCGCCTATTGGCGCGCGCTCGAACGGTTCGCCACGGAGGTCTGCGGCAGGGAGGAGGTGCGCTGCGTCGGTTATGGCGACCTCGTCAAGACGCTCGAGGCGCAGAGCGGCGAGCCGGTCGGCGGCTGAAGGCCGCGCGAGACGCCGCGCTGCCGATCGCTCATTCGCGCGCGCCCTCGCGCGCAAGATAGTCCCGGTCGATCTCGGGCAGCGCCTCGCCCCTGAGCGTCGCCTCGAACGCCTGCAGGCGCTTGTGGACCGAAAGCAGCTCGACGATCGTCGACCAGGAATTGACCAGATATTGGAACGAGGTCTCGACGCGGCTGAAGGCGCGGATGATCTGCTGCATGACGCCGAGCGTGATCGCGCCGCTGACGATGGTCGGCCCGAGCGCGATATAGGGCACCAGATTGCCGATCTGCAGATAGAAGATGCGGACCAGATTGAAATAGAGATAGTTGAAATAGAGCCGGAAATAGTTGCGCCGGACGTCGGCGAACAGCGCGCGCACCGTCGGCGGCTCGGCCCGGTCTTCATGGTCCTCGCCATAGACCAGCTCCTTGCGATAGGCGGCCTCGACACGCTGGTTGCGGAATTCGAGCCCCGGCAACCGGATGCCGGCCACCGCCACCAGCGCGGTGCCGAAGACGGACCACAAGATCACCACGAAGACCAGGCCCTGGCTGACCTCGCCGATGAGCGGCAGTTCCTTGACGTGCGCCGACAGGCCCCACAGCAACGGCAGGAAGGCGATCAGCGTCATGATCGAATCAACCAGGCTCACGCCGAGCCCCTCGGCGATGGTGGCGAAGCGCATCGTGTCTTCCTGGACGCGCTGGGCAGCACCCTCGATATGGCGCAGCCGGGGCCAGTTCTGCATGTAGTATTCGTTCATGGCCGTGCGCCAGCGGAAGATGAAATGGCTGACGAAGAACCGGAACAGCGACCCCACAAAGACGTAGACCAGGGCGATCTGCAGGAAGGTGGCGATCTGCCAGTAATAATCCGTAGCCTCGACCGTCCCCGGATTGCCGAGCGCCTGCTGGACCATGTCGTAGAAGGTGCCGAACCATTCGTTGATCATCACGTCGAGCTGGACCAGGAACCAGTTGACGAACAGGATCAGCGCCGAGCCGGCAAGCGACCAGCGCTGCCAGGAATGGGGCGAATAGACCATCCAGAAGCCGACAAAGGCGGCGATCAGGACGACGAAATATTGATAGAACCAGAATTCGAGCGCCGGCGAGCGCGCCGCCTCGAAGGCGGACCGTGCGGCCTCGTCGGCACCGTCGGGCAGTGCCGGCGGAAAGCCGTAGCCGAACAGTCCGCCGAGGCTGAGCGTCCCGCCCCAATCCCTGGCGACGACATACCAGAACAACACGCCGAACAGCGTCCACAGCGCTGCCGAGACGAAAAGCTGCTTCGGCTTCGGAAAGAAGGATACGAACACGGAAAGACGCCTCCCTGACACGGATCGGCACGACGCGGATGCATGGTGCCGGCTCGGTCGAGCGAATCGATGCTATGAACCAATATCTACGGCAACAAGCATGTTGGCGCACCACCCGCCCGCGCGACGATCACGATGCCGCGCGCCGAACCCAACCCGCCGGCCCACGCCGGGACACGACAGCCGGCAGGCGCGTTGTCGAACCGGTTCCTATCTGGCGCGCGGCCCCGGCTCCCGGGCCGACCAGCCGATAATGGCGCAGGCAAGCAGGATCATTGCCGCGCCGAGCGACGGCGCCAGAAAGCTGCCGGTCCAGTCGGCCGCGTAGCCGGCAGCGATCGGTCCGAGAATCTGGCCGGTGCCGAAGGCCGCCGTCATCAGCGCCAGCGCGCGGCGGGGCGCGGCGGCCGCCAGTTGACGGCCGATCTGAAGGCCGAGCGCGGTGACGGCGATGAAGGTGCCGCCGAGCAGCACCCCGCCCACAAGCGGGCCGAGCGGGCTCGGCAGCGCCACGCTGGCGGCGATCCCCACCGCCTCGACCACGCAGCCCAGAGCAAACGCCGCCGCCATGGACATGCGCCGCGCGATCCGGCTCCATAGCCAGACCGAGGGGATGCCGGCGATACCGGTGGCCAGCCAGACGGCGGATTCGGCCAAAGGGCCGCCTGCCTGCTGGCGCACGATCGCCACCAGGAAGGTGGCGGTGACGATGTAACCGGCGCCGAACAGGCCGTAGGCGACGATGATGCGGGTAAGCGCGGCGCTTTTCGGCAGGGCCGGCTCGCGCCCGGCGCCGGCGGCGACCGCCGGTCCGCCGCGCGCCATCGGCCAGACCGCAAAAAAGGCGAGCGCCGACAACAGCGCGGCGGCGATCCAGGCCGCCTTCCAGCCATGGCCGGCGGCGAAGATCCAGCCGGTGAGGATGGCGGACGCGGAGATGCCGACGCCGACACCGCCGAAATGCAATGCCTGCAAGCCGTCGCGTCCGGCCGCCGCCAGCCGGCTGAAGACGATGGCGCTCAGGAACACCATCAAGAACGCGCTCGCCACGCCGGCGAGAAAGCGGATCGCGAGAAAGACCGGCAGCGCGTGCGTGAGCGCCATCGCGCCGAGCAGCACGGCGTTCGCGCCAAGGCCGACAAGCATGGCGGCCCGCTCGCGGCCATGCGCCCAGCCGCCGGCGGCCAGCAGTGCGCCAACGAGGTAGCCCAGATAGTTGGCCGAGGCGATCAGTCCGGCCTGGCCCGCGTCGAGCCCGAGGCCTTGCATCATGCCGGGCAGGATCGGGGTGAAAACGAAACGCCCGATGCCCATGGCCGCGGCCATGGCGATCAGGCCGGCGATCGCCAGACGCAGCGGCTGGACCGACTCACGCTTCATCGCGCCACCCTACAGCGCGAAGGCGCGGTTGTATAACGGGGATGGCAAGGCGAAACCGGCGGAGCCGCGCGGTCGCGCGGCTCCGCCGTTTCATGTCAGGCGGCTGCCGACGCGGCGCCTCGTGGCTCCGCGCGCAGGGCCAGCCAGGTGGCGACGACCATCAGCAGAAGCAGGAGCGCGAACGGAAAACCGGTCGCGATGGCGCCCGCCTGCAGAGCCGCCAGTCCCCCGCCGAGCAGGAGAACGATCGCCACCAGCCCCTCGAAGATCGCCCAGAAGACGCGCTGTGCGACCGGTGCGTCGATCTTGCCGCCGGCTGTGATGGTGTCGATCACCAGCGATCCCGAATCCGACGAGGTGACGAAGAACACGATCACCAGCACAATGCCGATCAGCGAGGTAATCGACGCCAGCGGCAGTTCCGCCAGCATCCGGAACAGCGACAGTTCGGGCACATAGTCGACCACCGTCTGCTGGACACCGGTGTACCCCTCGGCCAGCAACTGGTAGAGCGCGGTGCCGCCGAAGGTCGTCATCCACAGGATCGAGACCAGTGTGGGGATGATCAGCACGCAAACGATAAATTCGCGCACCGTGCGTCCACGCGACACCCGGGCGATGAACATGCCGACAAAGGGCGACCAGGATATCCACCAGGCCCAATAGAAGGTCGTCCAGCCATGCATGAAGGCGTCATCCTCGCGCCCGATCCAATTGGACAGCACCGGCAGGCTCTTCACGTAAAGCCAGCTATTGGAGAAAAAGCCTGAAATGATGGCGAGCGTCGGCCCGAGCGCGATCACGAAGGCCAAAAGCAGCACGGCAAGCAGCATGTTGATTTCCGACAGCCGCTTCACCCCGGCGTCGAGACCGGCAACGACCGAGACGAGCGCCGCGGCGGTGATCACCATGATCAGCACCACTTTGGCGGTGTCGGTGTTGGGCACGCCGTAGAGCTCGTTGAGCCCCGCCAGAGCCTGGGAGGCGCCGAAACCGAGCGACGTCGCCAGGCCGAACAGGGTCGCGAACACAGCCATCGTGTCGATGACGTGACCGACCCAGCCGCGCACGTGCTCGCCGAAGATCGGATAAAAGGCGGAGCGCATGGAAAGCGGCAGGCCCTTGTTGTAGGCGGCGAGCGCCAGCGACAGCGCGACGACGGCGTAGATCGCCCACGGATGCAGGCCCCAATGGAAGATGGTCGCGGCCATGCCGGCCTGACGTGCGGCCTCGACATTCTCGGCCACGAATTCACCATTGACAATCGGCGGGGCGATGCCGAGCGGCGGGTTGTTGAAGTGAAACATCGGCTCGAGCACGCCGAAGAACATCAGCCCGATGCCCATGCCGGCGGCGAACAGCATCGCGAACCAGCCCGAATAGGAATAATCGGGCACGGCGTCGGCGCCGCCGATGCGCACCGAACCGACAGGGCTGACGATCAAGAGCAGGCAAAACAGCACGAAGATGTTGGCCGAGAGCATGAACAGCCAGTCAAAAGTGGTGGTCAGCCACGTCCGCAGGCCGCCGAGCACGGCCCCGGCGGATTCCTTGAAAATAAGGGTTACGATGACGAACGCCACGATGGTGACGGCGGAAACGAAAAACACCGGATTGTGGACGTCGAGTCCGAGAATCAGAACGTTGTCCTGACCCGGTTCCAGTCCATGATCATCGGTTGCGGCTTTGGCCGTGTCGGTGTCGGACATTGTTTCCTCCCTCTTGTCCGTCCCGCATCGCCGCCTGGCGGGCACGGGATCGTTTGTTGCGGTCCGCGGGCATCCCCTTCGGTCACGTTGAGGGATGCAGCCGGCCCCGCAAGGGCGAAACACCACCATAGCTGGAGAACGAGCGATGTTTCAAAGGCGTCGCGAAGTTGTCCAAAGGGGATTGGAGCGGCCAAATGGCGATTGGGCGCCCCAAAATGGCGGGGATTGACGCCAGTCTTATTTCATGTTTTTGTTAAATAAAGAAGGAACGCAGATGGGTATTCATGTCGTGTTCGGGGCGCTTTCCGACCCGACCCGCCTCGCGATCGTGGAGCGGTTGCTTGTCTCGGGAGACCTGACGGCAGGCGAAATCGCCGCGCCGTTCGAGATTTCCAAACCGGCCATCTCGCGGCATTTGAAAGTGCTGGAGGAGGCCGGCATCGTCGAACGGCGCATCGAACGGCAGTACCGGGTATTTCGGGCGCGCCGGGAGGGATTTGCGCAGATGGAGGACTGGCTGGACAGGAGCCGCGACTTCTGGAGCGGTTCGTTCGACCGGCTGGAGAGGATCTTCGCGGAAAGGGAACGCAGCGATGCAAAGGACGAGTGACGAGCGCGAGCTTGAAATCGAACGCCTGATCGGCGCCGAACCGGACGCGGTGTTCGACGCCTGGGTTGATCCGGCAATCCTGATCACCTGGTGGGGGCCGGAGGGAATCACCACGCCGCAAGTGGCGCTGGAAGTGCACGAAGGCGGTCACTGGTCGACGACCATGCGCACGCCGGCCGGCGACCGGGTCGTCTCCGGGACCTACCGGACGATAGATCGCCCGCGGCTGCTGGTGTTCACCTGGGCCTGGACCGGCGACGACGGCGCGCGCGGCGACGAAACGGTGGTGGAAGTGATTTTCGAGCCCGTGGCGCAGGGAACGCGGATGCGGCTTACCCAAAAACTCTTCGACACGAGGGAAGACCGCGACAACCACGGCATGGGCTGGAACTCGAGCTTCAACGATCTGGAAAGACTGTTTGCCTGAGCCCCGACCGGGAAGGGAAGAACGCATGGAGCACCCGATTGCAAGCCGCAGCGAATGGCTTCTTGCCCGCAAGACGCTTCTCGAACGCGAAAAGGCGCTAACGCGGGAACGCGACGCGCTTAGCCGGCAGCGGCGCGCCCTGCCCTGGGTGCGCATGGACAAGAAGTATCGTTTCGAAACCGAAGGCGGCGCCAGAACCCTCGTGGAGCTGTTCGACGGCTGCGCGCAATTGCTGGTCTACCATTTCATGTTCGCGCCAGACTGGGAGGCCGGCTGCAAGAGTTGCTCCTTCTGGGCCGACAGTTTTCAGGGCAGCGCGGCGCATCTCAGGCAGCGCGACACGCGTTTCACGGCCGTGTCACGCGCACCGCTTCCCGCCCTGCTCGCCTTTCGCCAGCGCATGGGCTGGTCGTTTCCCTGGGCATCCTCGCACGGATCGGACTTCAATTTCGATTTCGGGGTGTCGTTCCGCCCCGACAACGACGATGACGTCTATAATTATGCGGCGAAACGCTTCGCCGCGCCTGAACTGCCCGGCCTGAGCGCCTTCATCCGCGACGGCGAAACGGTCTATCACACCTATTCGACCTATGGCCGCGGTATCGAGCCGTTCAACGCGACCTACGCGCTGCTCGACATGACGGCGCTCGGACGCCAGGAAGAAGGCACGGGCGGCACGATGGCCTGGGTGAAACTGCACGACCTCTACGACCGGGCGTGAGCGCACCGCCAGAACGCCCTTTCGCTACCGCCAGGGAATGGGAAGATCGCCCAGTTCGCGCTGCGACAGGCAGCGCAGCGACGGGTGCGAGAGCGGATCGCGCCGCCAGCGCTCCCGGTCCCGCTCCGGTTTCTCACCGGTGCGCGGTCCCGGAGCCCAGAACAGGCTGGACATTAAGCTCAGCTTCAACATGACTTGCATCTCCGATCGAACAGACGCGATAATACGCTGCCGTACGTAGCCGATCGATCAAGAACTCAATGGCTAGAGTTTAGAAAAACTTCATGAAAGCACTGAACAGCATTCACCTGAGCGGACTGCGCGCGGTCGAGGCGGTGGCGCGCACAGGCAGCCTGCAGGCCGCGGCCCTGGAGCTCGGCGTGTCGCCAAGCGCCGTCAGCCAGCAGGTCAACCGCACCGAAAAGCAGATCGGCAAGACATTGTTCGTGCGCACCGGCCGGGGGATGGCGCCGAACGGCCAGGCCGACGCCTTCTTCGAACGGCTGGGCGCGGGCTTTGCCGAGCTGACGGGCGCGGTCGAGTGGCTGCGCCGGCAGGACCAGTGCACGCTGGTGGTCTCGGTCGCGCCGATATTCGCCTCGAAATGGCTGATCCCGCGGCTCGGCCGGATGTTTGCCCGCCATCCCCATATCCTGGTGCGCATCGACACCTCGACCAGGCTCGCCGACCTCGCCCACTCCGATGTCGACGTCGCCATCAGGCTGGGCGCCGGCGACTGGGCCGGCACCCGCGCCGAGCTGTTGTTTACGCAGGAGATTTTTCCTGTTTGCGCGCCGGCGCTCGCCAAGCGGCTGACGACGGTCGCCGATCTCGCCCAGGCGACCAAGATCACCGACGAGGCGGCGCTGTTCGGCTGGGACGACTGGTTCGCCGCCGCCGGCGTCGCTCCCGTCGCGCTGAAGCCGGGCGTGCATTTCCGCGATCCGCTGCTGTGTCTCGACGGCGCGATCTGCGGCCACGGCGTGATGCTCGCTTGGCAGTTGCTGGCCGGCGAGGCGGTCGCGGACGGGCGGCTGGTGGCGCCGTTCGAGACGCGCGCGCCGAGCGGCCTTGGGTATTGGCTGTGCACCGAGGCCACACAGACCGAAGCACCCAAGGTGCGGGCCTTCAAGCGCTGGATCCAAGAGGAGATCGCGCACGAAGGCGACGCCGGGCTGGCCGGTGCCGGACGGGCAGACCGGCCGGCGGCCGCGCCTCACGCGGACGCGAAAATTTCCTCATAGACTGCCGGTTTGAAGCCGACCGCCAGCCTGCCGTCGACATCGAGCACCGGCCGCTTGATCATTGTCGGCTCGGCGCGCATCAGGCGCTCGGCCCCGGCTTCGTCGAGCCCGGTCCTTTCGGCGTCCGGAAGGGCGCGAAAGGTCGCGCTCGCCTTGTTCAAAAGCACCTGCCAGCCCACCTGGTCGATCCAGCCGCGCAAGGTGGAGGCCTCCAGCCCGTCGACGCGATAATCGTGAAAGCGGTGCTCCAGCCCGCGCCCGTCGAGCCAGGCGCGCGCCTTCTTCATCGTGTCGCAGGTCTTGATGCCGTAAATCGTGATCGCCAAGGAACCAGTTCCGTCGTTTCGAGAATCAGCGCCGACCATCCTGTCGGGCAGGCGCGCGCCGTCAAGTCGCTTCCCCGGCACGCGGCCGCTGCGCCGACGTGGCCGCGCGAGCGCTCGGCACCGGTCTTTGCTCGGCCGCATGGGCGAGCGCGGACGGCGTGCGGCAGCCGACGATCGCCGGCGCCTCGCGCACCAGGGCGTCGTCGTCGATCGCGGCGACCATGAACAGGGCAAAATCGACGCGTCGCGTACGGTTGCTGGCCAGGATCGGGTCGCCGACGTACCGGCTCCATACCGGCAGGCCCTGGCTGTCGCCCTCCTCCAGGTCGCTGCCGCGCACCACGGTCCATCGCCGGTCGCTGGCAAAGACGCGCCGGCACGCCTCCACCTGGTCGTCAATATCGACCAGGCGGGCGAGCCTGGCCAGCCAGCCGACCAGCTTCACCAAAGTCCGGAATTGCCACGAATAGACGTCGCGGCCGTCGCGACTGATATGCCACCCACAGGAAAAGACCAGGCGTGCATCGGGCGCGGCGAAGTCGAGCACGGCCTGCGCGGTGCCGCTGGCATAGTTGCGCACGCCCCAGGGCACGAGCACGACGAGAACGGCATCGCAGTCCGCGACCGCGCGCCGGATGACATCGCGGTCGTCGGTACGGCCAGGCACGATGGTGATGCGATCCGCGAAAGCTTTTAGCTTGTCGACACTTTGCGGCCGGCAGACGCCGACCACCTCGTATCCGCGCTCAAGCGCGTGCTGGAGCATGTAGCGCCCGAGCTTGCCCGACGCGCCGACGATGCACACCTTTTTCCGCGACACCGCGCCGGGTTGCGCGTTTGCTGTCCCTGTCGTTCCTGCCGTTCCTGCCGTCACGTCCCGTCTTCCTTTGTTGTTCACAACCGCCCGACGGAGCCTTGCGCGACCGGCTTCCTCATTTCCTTACGCTGTAAGTATATATACGGTGTAAGGTTGTCAAGGACGGGATTTTGGCGATGGCTGCACCGAGCGCGAAAACCGATCGGAAAAAGGGGCGGCTCACGCGCGAGCGGGTGGTGCGGGAAGCGGTCGCGCTGGCCGACGCGCACGGCATCGCGGCGCTGTCGATGCGCAAGCTGGCCGACCGGCTGGGGGTCGAGGCGATGTCGCTTTATCACCACGTCGCCAACAAGGACGCGATCCTCGACGCCATGGTCGATTTTGCCTTCGGCGAGATCAGCCTGCCGCGTGCGGACGAGAACTGGAAGGCCGCCATGCGCACGCGGGCGATCGCGGCCAGGACCATGCTACGCAGCCACCCATGGGCGCTCGGCCTTCTGGATTCGCGCCGCAATCCGGGCCCGGCGACCTTGCGCCATCACGACGCGGTGATCGGCTGCCTGCGCGCGAACGGGTTTTCGGTGGCCCGGGCCGCGCATGCCTATTCCGTGCTCGACAGCTATATTTACGGCTTCGTCCTGCAGGAATTGAACCTGCCCCTCGACAAGCCCGAAGACCTGGCGGCGGTGGCCGAGACGATGCTGCAGCATCTGCCGGCCGACACCTACCCGCACCTCGCCGAAATGACCCGCGAACATGTTCTGCAGCCGGGCTACGTCTATGGCGACGAGTTCACGGTCGGCCTCGACCTGATACTCGACGGCCTGGAGCGGAGCGGCACGTAACCGTCCGCGCCGGCACCCGGCGCAATGGGGCGGACAGGTGTCTGAACGAAAACGGGGCCTCCCGAAGGAGACCCCGCCCGAAACGTCAGCCCTTATGCCGGCTTTACTGCTGCGAAAAATCGATCGTCGGCAGCAATTCGGCGAAGAAGGCGTCCTCCTTCTTCAGCACGGCGCCAAAATCGGCCGGGCCGGCATAGTCGATCTCGACCAGTGCGTTCTTGGCGAAGTTCTGAAAGGTCTCGCCTCCAGCCGCCTTCGCAACGGCGTCCGCCAGCGCGGCAACGACGTCGTCGGGCGTCTCCGCCGGCGCCCACAGGCCGATATTCGGCGGCAGGGCCAGATCAACCCCCGCATCCATCAGGGTCGGCAGGTCCGGCGCCAGCGAGGCGCGCTTCTCGGAGAGCTGGGCCAACGGCACGAGCTGACCCGATTCGCCGCGCGGCAGAATGGCCGAGGCGAAGCCGAGCACCACGTCGACGTCGCCGGCGATGGTGGCGGCGATCGCCGGCGTCACGCCGCCGAAGGGAATGTGAAACAGCTTGATGTCGGCAGCCCGGGCGATCGCCTCGGCCGCGATATGGGTGGCGCCGCCGGTGCCGGCGCTGCCGTAGCTGACCTTGCCGGGATTATCGCGCGCATAGGCGATGAACTCCTCGATCGTCTTGAACGGCGCGCCGGAACGCGCGGCGATCACATTGGGACCGACGGCGACGCGGGCCACCGGCTTCAGATCGTCGAACCCGTAGGGCAGTTCGCGCTGGTGCGGCGCAACCGTCTGGACCGAGCTCACCGCCATCAACAGCGTGTAGCCGTCGGGATCGGCCTTGACCACCTCCGAGGCGCCAACCGTGCCGCCGGCGCCGGGACGGGTCTCGACCACCACCGGCTGGCCGAGCGCCTGCGACATGTCCTCGGCGAGCGTGCGGGCCATGGTATCGGTCGAGCCCGGCGAATAAGGCACGACGATCGTCACGGCGCGCTCTGGAAAGTTCTGGGCGCTTGCCGCGCCCAGGCCGAGGGCAAGCGCGGCCCCGGCCAGTAAGGTCTTGAATATGGTCGTCATATCATCCTCCGTTGTGAATGGGTTGGTTGGACACATCGTGCCGGCCGGCCAGCCCCGGCAGGCCGGACGCCGACACCAGGCGGCTGGCGGCCGCGCGCCCGGCGATGAAACCGAGACCGAGCGCCGACAAGAGGCCGTTGCCCGACATGTAGCCGGCACCGCCACGGCGCCCGCTGATCCCCACCGCCGCGCCGCCGCCGGCATAAAGGCCGGGGATCGCGGTTCCGTCGCTGCGGACCACTTCGGCCTGGCCGTTGACCAACAGGCCGCCCTGGGTGTGGAAACAGGCCGGCTGGATCGCGCTGTAGCGCAGGGCCGCACCCAGCGGCCCCAGGCCCCACGCCAGGCGCCCGAACGCGTCGGTCGCCTCGCCGCGCGCGGCCGCACGCGCGGCTGCGAGCGTTTTCGCCAGCGCGCCGGCGGGCAATCCCGCTGTGGCCTCGATCTCGCCGGGAGAGCCGGCTTTCCGGGCGACACCCATGGCGCAGGCTTCGGCAAAGTCGGGCTGACCGGCCGCCACGTCCTCGGCGATGCGGGCATCGTAGACCAGAAAAAACGGGCCGGTACCGGCAAGCTCGAGATCGGCGAAAGCCGAATAGCCGAGGGTTTCGTCGCCGAAGCGGCGGCCGCGACCGTCGACGATGATCGCGCCGCGCTCGACCAGCGTCCAGGTCATCAAGGCGCCGGTGTCGACGCTGATGGCGGCGTGGCCCTGATAGGCACCGAGATTGCCGGTCCCGGCCCCGAGCGCGAGACCCCACTCGAGCGCCTCGCCCGTGCTATGGGGCGAACCGGCATAGACGGCGCCGGTCGCCGCGGGGCAGTGACGTGCCAGAAGATCGGTGCGTGCGGCAAACCCGTTGCAGGCGAGAATAACGGCACCGGCGCCAATGCGCGATGGCGTGTCAGCATTAAAGACGAGGGCACCGCGGACCCGCGCACCATCGCCGATCAACCCCGTTGCCGGCTGCGAAAAGGCCAGCGGGATACCACGCTGCGCGACGGCCCGTTCAAGGCCGGCGATCAGATCGGCGCCGCGGCGCGACGGCGGCGCGTGCAGGCGGTGGGTGCTGTGCCCGACATGTTTGTATCCGGTGACGAGTTCCAGTTCGAGGTCTGCCTCGTCGATCAGGAAATCGATCAGGTCGGCGGAGGTCGAAGCGAGGCTGGCGACCAGATGGGCGGCATCATGCTGTCCGGCGGCCGCCATCAGGTCCCGGACAAAGGTTTCGGCAGTATCCTCCACGCCGGCCGCTTGCTGAAGCCTGGTCCCGGCAGCCGGGATGGAGCCGCTCGACAGCGCGGTATTGCCCTGGCAGGTGGGCGCCTTTTCCACGATGGCGACGCTGGCGCCGAGACGTTCGGCCGCGAGCGCGGCCACGAGCCCGCAACCCCCGGCACCGATCACCAACACATCCACACTGGCGTCGACGTCGGTCGCCATTGCTCTCCCTTCGCAAACCCGGCAGGTGCCGGCCGTTGCCGGTCCATCGCGCCCCGGTCGTCACGACGGCCGTTTCGCGCATTAACCCTCAGCGCCCCACCACAAAAGTGTCGACACTATCGAGCGTGACCCTGGTTATGTCAACAGTTTTGCCGGCTCAAACGGCTTGAAGCGAAATTTTGATTTTGTCCAAAATCCGCTTTGTTGCGAAACAACCTCACAAAAAATACCTTGAAAACAAGGAGATAAATCCAAATTCAACATCGAAAGGGGATTCAGATCGGGATTCCATTGATCGACAGGACTGTTGACAGTACAAGTGCGGCGCGCAAATTTGTCGCCGCCGCGGGCGAGCGAACACCGCAACGATCTGGAAAATGTGGCGATCATGCCCGACAGTGACACTTCAAGGACCTCGCGAAATGACCGCATTCTCGTCACCGGCGCGGCCTCGGGCATCGGGCGCGCGGTCGCGCTGCGGCTGCTCGAGCAAGGCCGGTTCGTCGACGGCATGGATATCGCGCCCGCAGACAGAGGCGTTTCGCATCCCCGATACCGCGCGCTGCGGGCCGACCTTGCCACGGCGGCAGGCATCGAGGCGGCGCTGCGCGGGCTCGTCGATCGACCTTATGGAGGGCTGGTGCACGCGGCCGGCATACTCAGAGCGGACGACGACCCGGATACGCGCGACGATATGGGCGCACGACTGTGGCGGCTCCACGTGGCCGCCCCGCAACGCCTGGCCGAAACGCTGCTGCCCGGCATGCCCGACCGGCGCGGTCGGATCGTGCTGGTGTCGAGCCGCGCTTCTCAGGGGCGCGGCGGCCGCGGACTCTATTCCGCTTCCAAGGCGGGAAGCGAAGGGCTGGTGCGCGCGCTGGCGCTCGATTGCCTGACCCGCGGCATCACCGTCAATGCGGTGGCGCCGGGCCCGACCGACACGCCGCAGCTCACCGACCGTGCGCGCGCCGCAGCGCCGATCGCCCTGCCTCCGCTCGGCAGGCTGATCAAGCCCGATGAAATCGCGGCCACGATCTGCTTTCTTCTGTCGCATGAGGCGGGCGCGATCACGGGACAAACCCTTTATCATTGCGGCGGCCTGTCGCTTGCCGGCCTGACCGCCCCCGCCGCGCCCACTGGAGACCGGCCGCATGTCTGATTTCAACCGCAACGAACTGCTGGCCGCCCTGGTCGTCGTCGGGCTCGGCGCCGGCTACCTGATCATCGCCATCGGCTATCCGATGGGCACCGTCGTGCGCATGGGCGCCGGCTTCTTCCCCGTGGCGCTGGGCGTCCTGCTGACCGGGCTCGGCGCGGTGCTGGCCTGGCAAAGCCGCAGGGCCGAAAAGACCGCGGTGGAGTTGCGGCTCAGGCCTTTCGTCATGATCCTGGGGGGCATTCTGGCCTGGGCGCTGCTGGTCGACCGGATCGGCTTCCTGCCGGCCACCGCGATCCTGGTTCTTTCGTGCGCGCTGGTCGAGCGGGAAACGACCTGGCGCTCCGCGCTCATGCTTACGGCGGGCCTGTGCGCCTTCGGCTGGCTGATCTTCATCGTCGGCCTCAAGATCCCGATGTCGGTGCTGGGAGGCTGAACCATGGACCTGATTTCCGGACTGGCGCTTGGCATCGAAACGGCGATAACCGCCGAGGCGCTGTTGTTTTGCTTCCTCGGTGTGACCGTCGGCATGTTTATCGGCGTGCTGCCCGGCATCGGCCCGCTCGCGGCGGTGGCGATGCTGCTGCCGGTCACCTACCATCTCGAACCGATGCCCGCCCTGATCATGCTGGCGGGCATCTTCTACGGCGCGCAATATGGCGGCTCGACGGCCTCGATCCTGCTCAACCTGCCCGGCACCTCGACGACGGCGGTGACGGCGATCGACGGGTATCCGATGGCCAAGCAGGGGCGTGCGGGCGTGGCGCTGTTCATCACCACGCTGACCTCGTTCTTCGGCGGCTGCTTCGCGATCGTGCTCTTGATGAGCTTCGCACCGGCGCTCGGCGCCATGGCGCTCAAATTCTCCTCGGCCGAGTATTTTTCCATCATGCTGCTGGGCCTGATCGCGGCGGCGACGATGTCGCTCGGCAATCCCGTGAAGGGCGTTGTCTCGGTGGTGGCCGGCCTGATGCTGGCCATGGTCGGCATGGATACCACGTCCGGGCAGCTTCGCTACACGTTCGGCATTCTGGAGCTGCAGGACGGGCTCAACCTCGTGGCGATGGCGATGGGGCTGTTCGGCGTGGCCGAGATCCTCAAAAACGCCGGAACGCCGGAGCGCGACGCCTCGCAATTGCAAAAGGTGCGCATGCGCGACCTGGTGCCGACACGCAAGGATCTCAGCCAGTGCTGGAAGCCGACCATTCGCGGCGCCGGCATCGGCTCCTTCATCGGCACGCTGCCGGGCGCCGGCCCGACCTTGGCGGCATTCCTGGCTTACGCGCTGGAAAAGCGGGTGGCGCGCGATCCGAGCCGGTTTGGTCGCGGCGCGATCGAGGGCATCTCCGCGCCCGAGGCCGCCAACAATGCCTCGACCCAGGCCGCGTTCATCCCCACGCTGGCGCTGGGCATTCCCGGCGACGCGGCGATGGCGGTGCTGCTTGGCGCGATGATGATCCACGGCATTCAGCCGCGGCCGGAATTCTTCACCGAGCACGCCGATCTGTTCTGGGGCCTGGTGATCAGCTTCTGGGTCGGCAATGTGATGCTTCTGGTGCTCAACATCCCGCTGATCGGGGTGTGGGTGCGCATCCTGACGATCCCCAAGCGCATCCTGTTCCCCGCCGTCACCTTCTTCATCTGCGTGGGCGTCTACAGCGTTAACAACAACCCGTTCGACGTTTTGATGGTGATCGTTTTCGGGCTGATCGGCTATCTGATGAACGCCTTTCAATACCCGACCGCGCCGCTCCTGATGGGGTTCATCCTGGGGCCGATGATCGAGCAGCATTTCCGGCGCGCGCTGCTGTTCTCGCGCGGCGACCTGACCACGTTCATCGACCGGCCGATCAGCGCGGCCTTCCTCGCGGCCGCCACGATCCTGTTTGTGGCGACGCTGCTTCCCTCGCTGAAGGCACGCTTCGCCAAAACCGCTGCCGCCAGGAAAACCCGGGAAGGCGCCGGCGCCGAATAGGACCGCGGCGGATACAGGCAAAGCGCGGCCGGCCCTATCTCGCTCTCACACACCCGAAGGCCTGCGCGATCGACATGCCCAGAACGACAATGGCGCCCGACAAGGGCGCCATTGCGAACGGGGATTGGCGAACGGCCCGGACCGGCCGCGACGCAGGCAAGGTGACGGCCACTCAGGAGGCGGCGCGCTCCTCCGGCACCACCACGCCGCTCAGGTCATTATAGTAGTTTTCCATCTGTTTGATGCGCGGCTGCTCCATCAGGTCCCAGATGTCGTCAATGCCGACCAGCAGGTCGGGACGGTCGACCACCTCGCCGGTGGGGATCGAATTCTTCAAGATGGCGAGCGCGTTCTCCATCGCCATCAGCGCCGCCGCCGGAAGCATGCGCGGCAGGGTCACGCGCTTGACGCCGAGTTCGGCCAATCGGCGAATCGGGATCAACGGCGTCGTCGGGCGGTTGCGGATGCCGAACCCCATATTGACGGAGACCGGGATCGGCACGGCCTCGACGAGGCGCTTGATCTGCTCCTCGCCGGCGATGGCGTCGGCAAAGATCATGTCCGCGCCCGCCTTGGCATAGAGCCTAGCGCGACGGATCGCGCCTTCGATGCCTTCGACGGCGATCGCGTCGGTCCTGGCCAGAACGACGAAATCGTCGTCGTTGCGCGCATCGCAGGCCGCCTCGATCTTGCGCGCCATCTCGCGCATGTCGATCACGTCCTTGCCGGTCATGTGGCCGCAGCGTTTCGGGCTGACCTGATCCTCGATATTGACGCCGGCGACGCCGGCCTCCTCGAAGCGCTGGATGGTGTGGTAGACGGTGACCGGATTGCCGTAGCCGGTGTCGGCGTCGGCCATGACGGGTATCGAGACGCTACGCGCCATCATCCGGCAGGCCTCGACATTGTCCGTCAGCCCCATGATGCCGACATCGGGCACGCCGAGCCGTGAATTCGACAGGCCGGCGCCCGTTGTACAGGCGGTCTTGAAACCCATCTTCTCGACCAGGCGTACGCTGTAGCCGTCGAACACGCCGGGCGACACGATGATCTCGTCCGCCGCGATCAGGTCGCGCATTCTGCGCGCGCGGGTTGCCTGCTGCTTTGGCTCAGAGCTCATCCGGTTTTCCTCTCTTCGGTGCCGCCAAGCGACGGCGCTTCGGTTGCAAGCAGCGCCTGGAGCGACTGCGTGGCGCGGCCGATATGGGCGCGCATCAGCGATTCGGCGAGTTCGGCGTCGCGCGCTTTCATCGCCCGTAATATCTGCCAGTGTTCGGCGAAGGCATCCTCGCGCCGGCCCGGCGCCTTGCCCGAGCGGGCGCGGTAGAGACGCAGCAGATAATAAAGCTCGTCGCACAACAGCGCGCGGACGCGGGCGTTGCCGCTGCCCTCGGCGATCCTCACATGTACGTCGAGCGCAACACCGTCGCCCCTTTGCTTGGCGTCGGAGAACGCGGCCAGCAGATCGTCGAGCTCGGCATCACTCATGCGTTGCGTGGCAAGACGCACGGACATGCCCTCGACCGCCTCGCGAAGCTGAAAAATCTCCACCATGTCGGGCACGGTCAGCGCGACCGCGCGCGCCTTGAGATACGGCTCCTTGACGACCAGACCACGGCCCTGGAGTTGCTTGACCGCCTCACGCACAGGCCCACGGCTGACCGACAAGAGCTCGGCCAGCGCGGCCTCGTTGACCGGCCCACCGAGCGGTATCTCGCCCGACAGCAGCATTTCGAAAATCTTGCTTGTGACCCGATCGACCAGGGTAGACTGTTCGCGTTCCGGCAAGACGCTTTCTCCTGTCGACACTTTTGGTTCAAAATCGAGCTTGGCCCAAGGGATAGCCAAGCTTCAGGAATTCTTCAAGAGGTTTCCGGCAAAAGTGTTGACACTTTTTCGAGCGCCCCATATTTCTTGGCTCAGGAAGGTCGGATCGTGACAGCACCCCAGATACCACTTGCAAGCTATGAGGGCCCGAACGGAGCGGCCGCGCAATGCGTCGCGCTCGACGCGTTGGCCGGAAAACGGACACGACGCCTGCCGGCGAGCCTGAGAATAGTTCTGGAAAACGTGGCGCGCCAGGCGCTGGCGGGCGCGGATGTTGCGGCCGCGCTGGACGCGATTGCGGCCTGGACGCCGGACGCGGCCGAACTGACCGTCCCGCTTCGCGTGTCGCGCGTGATCCTGCCCGATTCCAGCGGACTGCCTGTCCTGATGGATTTGGCCGCGGCGCGCGATGCGGTTGCCGAGGCCGGCAGCGACCCAGCCGCCATCGAGCCGCTGGTTCCCGTCACGCTGGTGGTCGACCATTCGCTGATCGTCGATGTCGCCGGCCGGCCCGACGCCGAGGCCCGCAACATCGAAAAGGAATATCAGCGCAATCGCGAACGCTACGCCTTCTTCAAATGGGCGCAGCAGGCCTTTCAGCGCCTGCGCGTCGTGCCGCCCGGCGCCGGCATCATCCACCAGGTGCATCTGGAAAAGCTCGCCCGTGTGGTTGAGGAGCAGGACGTGCCCGGTGTCGGCCGGATCACCGGACCGGAATTCGTGCTCGGCTGCGACAGCCACACGCCGATGGTCAACGGGCTCGGTCTGCTCGCCTGGGGCGTGGGCGGCATCGACGGAGAGGCGGCCGTGCTCGGCCATGCCTATGTGGTGCGCATTCCGCGCGTCGTCGGCGTCAGACTTACCGGACGCCTGCCGGCCGGGGCGACGACGACCGATCTGGTTCTGACCGTCACCGAACGGCTGCGCAAGGTCGGGGTGGTCGGCGCGTTCGTGGAATTCTTCGGCCCCGGCATCGCTACGCTGACCGTGCCCGAGCGCGCCACCCTGGCCAACATGGCGCCCGAATACGGCGCGACCATCGGCTTCTTCCCGATCGACGCCATGACGATCGACTATCTCGCGCGTTCCGGCCGCGAGCCCGACCATGTCCGGCGCGTCGAAGCCTATGCGCGCGCATCCGGGCTGTTCGTGGAGGATCACGACCAGGCGATCGACTTCAGCGAGACCGTTACGATCGATCTCGGCCAGATCGCGCCTAGCGTGGCGGGACCGAAACGGCCGCAGGACCGGGTGCCGCTGACCGAAGTCAAATCCGCCTTCCGCGACGTCCTCGCCAAGCCGGTCGACGCGGGCGGGTTCGGCCTCGCGCCGGACCGGCTCGACGACGCTGTCACGATCGACGGGCTCAACGCGCCGCTGCGCCACGGCACGATCACCATCGCCGCGATCACCTCGTGCACCAACACCTCCAACCCTTCGGTGATGATCGGCGCCGGGCTTCTGGCCCGCAACGCGGTCGCACACGGCCTGCATGTGCCCGACTGGGTCAAGACCTCGCTCGCGCCCGGCTCGCGGCTGGTGCGCGACTATCTCACCGAGGCCGGGCTGATGACGCCGCTCGAAGCGCTGGGTTTCCACATTGTCGGCTACGGCTGCACGACCTGTTCCGGCAAATCCGGTCCAATCCGCGCCGACATTGCCGAGGCGGTGCTGGGCAACGACCTGGTGGCGGCGGCGGTGCTGTCCGGCAACCGCAACTTCGAGGGCCGGATCCACAAGACCTGCCGGGCGAGCTATCTCGCCTCGCCGCCGCTTGTGGTGGCGTTCGCGCTCGCCGGCCGCGTCGACGTCGATTTCGAGACCGAGCCTCTCGGCACCGGCAAGGACGGCGCGCCGGTCTATCTGCGCGACATCTGGCCCGACGGCGAGGAACTCGCGCGCCTGGTGGCGACCAGCCAGCAGCCGAGCCGATTCCGCGACAGCTACGCAACGCTGTTCGACGGGGCCGCGCTTTGGCACGAGTTGGAAACGGCGAGCGGGCCGCGCTTTGCCTGGGACCCGGCCTCGACCTATATCCGACGGCCGCCCTTCTTCGACGGGCCGCACGCGGCATTGCCGGAGCGGATCGAGGGCGCGCGCGTGCTGGTGCGGGCGGGCGATTCGCTGACGACCGACCACATCACGCCGAGCGGCGAGATCCTGGCCGACAGTCCGGCCGGCCGCTTCCTGATCGCCGCCGGGGTCCAGCCCGACAACTTCAACGCCGTCACCCAGCGGCGCGGCAACCACGACTTCATGGCCCGCATCACCTTCGCCAACCAACGCATGAAAAACCTGCTCGCCCCCGGCCGCGAAGGCGGAATGACACGCATGGCGCCGGACGCCGAGCCGGTGACCATTTTCGAGGCGGCCGAAAGCTGGCGCCGGCAGAACGTGCCGCTGATCGTCCTCGCCGGCGCCGATTACGGCATGGGATCGAGCCGCGACTGGGCGGCAAAGGGGCCAAAACTGCTCGGGGTGCGGGCGGTCGTGGCGGAAAGTTTCGAACGTATCCACCGCGCCAACCTGATCGGCATGGGCATCCTGCCCATGACCTTCGCCGACGGCGAAAGCGCGTCCTCGCTCGGCCTGTCGGGTTTCGAAGCCTACGATTTCGACGGTCTGCGGGCCGCTATCGAGACGGATCGCCCGGTCACCGTGACGGCGCGGACGGCCGGCGGCGAAGCAAGGTTTTCGGTACGGGTGGACGTCGCAAGCAGCCACGAGCGCGCGCTGTTGCAAAACGGCGGCCTGTTCGCTTCGCTACTGGCTGGAGTGGACACGCGGCGCAGCGCGCCGGGCCAAGGAGGACAAGATGACACCTGAAGACGGCCGCAAGCTCGCCCTTGCCTATCTTGCCGCGATGGAAGAACGCGATCTCGACACCGCGCGTGGCCTCGTCGCCCAAAACGGCGCGCAGCTGGTGTTTCCGGGTGACCGCCGGTTCGGCTCGATCGACGAGATCGTCGCCAATTCGGGCAGCCGTTATCGCGTGGTGCGCAAAACGATCGGCGAAAGCTGCGCCTGGGAACAGGACGGCGCCGTCCAGGCGCTGGTGACCGGCACGCTCTACGGCGAGTGGCTCGACGGAAGCGCCTTCAAGGACATCCGCTTCATCGACCGTTTCGAAATCCGCGACGGAAAGATCGTGCGCCAGGAGGTGTGGAACGATGCCGGGGAGCGGATCTTGTCGATGCAGAAAGAGGCCGTATCTTGACATTCGATCTGGTTTTGAAGGGCGGTGAGATCGTCTTTCCGGGCGAAGGCGTCCGCACCGGCAGCATCGGCGTACGCGACGGGCGGATCTGCGCCATCCTCGACGCCGCGGAAAAGGCCCAAGGCCGGCGGGTGATCGATTGCAAAGGTCGCTGGATCCTGCCCGGCGTCATCGATCCGCATACCCATATCGGCTTCGGCGACAAGGAAAACGACTGGGCCAGCGAAAGCCGGACGGCCGCGCTCGGCGGGGTCACGGGGCTGCTGAGCTTCTGGCGGCACGACGATCTGGGCAGTTCGACCGGGCCGTGGCGGGCTGCCGCCGAGGCGCGCTCGACAATCGATTTCGGGCTGCATTTCGGCCTCACCTCGCGCCGCCACGTGGCCGAGCTGCCCGCACTCGCCAAGCGCTTCGGCGTCACCTCGTTCAAGGTCTATCTGATGTACAAGGGCGCAAACGGAGCGGCCAAGGGGTTCACCGAGGTCGACGACGCGCTGCTTTATGCAGCGCTGCAGGCGGGTGCGCGCATCAAAGGCGGCGTCGTCGGCGTCCATTGCGAGAATACCGAGGTGATCCCGCTGTTCCGCGAACCGCTGAAGGCGGCCGGGCGCGACGATTTGGCGGCATGGGACGAGCAGTCGCCGGGGTTCCTTGAGGCCGAAAACGTCTTTCGCGTCGCCTTTTTCGGCGAGAAGGCCGGCTGCCCGGTCAACATCGTCCACATGTCGTCGGCCGAGAGCCTGGAGATCGTGCGCCGGTTGCGCCGTCCCGGGCGGCCGCCGATCCATGTCGAGACCTGCATCCACTATCTGTCGCTGACGCGCGACAGCCCGCTTGGTCCCATCGGCAAGGTCAATCCGCCGCTGCGCCCGCAGGCCGACGTCGACGGGTTGTGGGAAGGCGTGCGCACCGGCGAAATCGCGACCATCGGTTCCGACCACGTGCCGCGCAAGCGCGCCACCAAGGGGCCCGACATCTGGTCGGCGAGCGCCGGCTTTCCCGGCCTGGCGCAGATCCTGCCGGTGCTGATCGAGGAGGGCCACCACAAGCGCGGCATTGCGATCGAGCGCCTGGCGGCGGCGGTTTCGCGCAATGTGGCTACGCTTTATTCGCTGCCCCGCAAGGGGATGATCGCACCGGGCTACGACGCGGACTTCGCCATCGTCGACCCCGATGCGGCCGTCACGGTGCGCGCGGCCGACTATCCGTCCCATTCCGACTATTCGCCCTATGAGGGCATGCGCTTTCGCGGCCGGGTGACCCACACCATCCGGCGCGGCGACCTTCTCGTGGAGGACGGCGTCCTTGCCGGCGCGCAAGGCGCGGCCGGGCGCTACCTCCACCGCGAGCCCTGAGAGGACCCACCATGGCAGAACGTATCTGGGATCGGTTTCTGACCGAGCACGACAAGGCAATCTACCAGCTCGCCGGCTACGGCAAGCGCGGCGGCTTCGGCAAGCGGCCGGCGCTGTTCATCATCGACGTACAATATAATTTCTGCGGCGACGCGCCGGGCGAAAGCCACGCCGATGGCGTGAAGAAATACCGCACCCATTGCGGCGAGGCCGGCTGGAAGACCGTGCCGCATACCGAGCGGCTGATGCATCTGGCGCGCGCCAAGAACATCCCGATCTTCTATACGCAGTCGGAGCGGCGCCCGGACATGGTCGACAGCGGCGTTCAGGTCGGCAAGAACCATCGCGGCACGGAAAAGACCTCGACGGAAGGGACACACGCAACGCAAACCGTGGCGCCGCTGGCGCCGCGTCCGCAGGACATATTGATTGGCAAGCGCAAGCCCTCGGCCTTTTTCGGCACGATGTTCATGAGCCATTTGAACTTTCTCGACGTCGACACGCTGATCTTGACCGGCTGTACCTCGTCGGGCTGTCTGCGGGCGACCGCCGTCGACGCCTATTCGTTCAACTTCAAGACGATCATCCCGGAAGAAACCGCCTTCGACCGGTTCGAGGCCAGTCACGCGATGAGCCTGTTCGATCTCAACTGCAAATATGCCGACGTCATCCCGGTCGACGAGGTGGCGGCCTATCTTGAAGGCCTGACGCCGCGTAAGACAGAAACCGACTGAGCAGCGCCATACCGCGCGCCGGACGACCGGACGAGAGGAAACCGCCACGATGAAACCGCCGCGCGGCACCGATATCGCGATCGAGGCTCCACATGGCAGCTTCAGGAGCTACCTCACCTGGCCTGAAGACGAGGTGAGCGCCGGCATCGTGCTGCTGCAGGAGATTTTCGGCACCAACCTGCATATCCGCGAACTCGCCGACCAGTGGGCCGACGCGGGTTTCGCCGTCATCGTGCCCGACCTGTTCTGGCGCAGCGCGCCGGGCGTGCAGCTCGGCTACGACGGCGCCGATCTCGACCGCGCGCGCGCCATGCTGGCCGCATTCGATCTGGAGGCGGCGATCGACGACACGCTCGCCTGCGCCGACCATTTGCGCGCACACGGCGCAAGGCGTGTCTTCACGATCGGCTATTGCCTCGGCGGCAAGCTCGCCGTGGCGGCGGCGACCCGGCCCGGCCTCGACGGCGCGGTCGGCTATTACGGTGTCGGGATCGAAAAGCTCGGCATCGCCGGCAACGTCAAATGCCCGGTCATGCTGCATTTCGGCGCGGAGGATCCGGCAACGCCGCCGGAGGCGACCGCCGCGCTCGGCCGACAATTGCCGGCCGGCGCCGAGCTATTCTGTTACGAGGGCGCCGGGCACGGTTTCAACAACTGGCGCCGCCCCTCGCATGACGCGCCCGCCGCTCAGCGGGCGTTCGCGCGCAGCCTCACCTTCCTGCGCGGCATCGCCTGAGGCCGGCGCGAGGCCGGGGCCGCACGCTGTCGAGCCGGGCGGAACCAGGCCGGCCGCGACCATCTGCTGAAACATCGCCACCAGCGCCGGGGCCAGCGGGCGGTAGTGAAGGCCGAGCGCACGTCTCGACTTGGAATTGTCGGCGCGCCATGAATAGCCCATGTTGCGGGCGACCATGGCGCGGTCGAGCATCGGGTTGACGATCGGCCCGACGAGCCAGACCAGCCATTTCGGCAGCACGCGGCGGGGAAACGGCCAGGCGTCGCCGAAATGCCGCCGCAGGATGCGACTCATCGCAATCAGGCTTAGCACCTCGGCATAGACGATGTGCCGACCCTCGACCTTTTGCAGGAAGCCGGCGCGTAGATGCGCCTCGGCCACGTCGCGAACGTCGACCATGCCGATCTCGTAGCGCGGAACGCCCGCCTTCACCGAGCCGTCGCCGAGCTGGCGCACAATGTTGAAGGATTCGGAGGTCGGCGCGCTGGACAGCGCCGGACCGATCACCAGGCCCGGATTGATGGCGACCAGCCGCCAGCGCGCCTGGCTCCCCGCGATCCGCCAGGCCTCGCGCTCGGCCAGCGTCTTGGAATAGTTGTAGGGCTGATGGTCGAGGTTGGAAGACGTGTTCCAGACGTCTTCGGTCAGGATGCCGTCCGGCGCTAGCGCGACATCGGCGACGTCGCCGAAGATCGCCGCGCACGAACTCGTCAGCACCACGCGCTCGACCGTCTCCGTCCGATTGGCCGAGGACAAGACGTTGCGGGTGCCGTTCAAGGCCGGATCGACCAGATCGCGCTGCGGGTCGTTGACCACCGAAGCGAAAGGCGATGCGGTGTGGAAGACGACCCGGCAGGTTTGCATGGCCTCGGCGTAGCTGCAGTCCTTGAGCAGGTCGGCCCGGAAGAATTTCAGCCTGCCGGGCAGGTCGCGCTCGAGCGCGCGCAAATGAGCGAGCTTTTCGGCGTTGTCCGGATCGCGCACGGCGGCGTGAACGGTGAAACCCTCGGCAAGCAGCCGCCTGATCAACCAGCCGGCGACGTAACCCGTGGCCCCGGTGACCAGAACCGGGGCCGCCGTGTCGTAGCGAAAAGCCTTTCCAGGCATTGGCGGTCCTTTCCGTCCTGCCCGGCACCGGGCAGCGTCCGGTCCCATATAGGGCGCAACGCGCAGTTTTGCGCGCCGCGGTGTCTCAGCACGCCGCTATGGCAGCGACAAAACGTACCCTTTCGTCGCTGCCACTCATAAGATATACGAGAAATACATATTATAGAAAGTCGACCGGAAAGGCGCCGCACGCGTCTTGAGGTCGTCACCCCGATCCCGCAACGGCGAGCGCGAGCGAACAGAACGGCATGGTGTCGACATTGACCACAACCGAGCGCCAGGTCGCGCTCCTGCTTTCGGCGCTGGTCGCGCTTACCGGCCTGGCGCTGGCGGCGGCCGGACGGCACGATCCGCTCGGTGTGCACGGCTTTCTGATCCTCGTCTACGGGCTGGGCTGCGCGGCCGTGGTCGCGCGCGGCTATTACGGACCCGAGCCCGCCGCCGACCGGCTTTCGCGCTATTACGACGAGCCGATCAAGGCGGGACTTGTGATCGCCATGGCCTGGGCGGTGGTCGGCATGTTCGTCGGCGTGTGGGTGGCCACGCTGCTCGCCTATCCCGAGGCGACGTTCGACCAGGCCTGGGCGAGTTTCGGGCGGCTGCGGCCGGTGCACACCACCGGGGTCATCTTCGGCTTCGGCGGCAATGCGCTGATCGCCACCTCCTTTCATGTCATGCAGCGCACGTCGCGGGCGCGCATGCCCGACCAGCTTTCGCCCTGGTTCGTGCTTGTCGGCTACAACCTGTTTTGCCTGCTGGCGGTCAGCGGCTACCTGATCGGCATCACCCAGTCGAAGGAATATGCCGAGCCGGAATGGTATGCCGATATCTGGCTGGTGATCGTGTGGGTGACCTATCTGGTGCTTTACCTGCGCACGCTGGCGCGGCGCCAGGAGCCGCACATCTATGTCGCCAACTGGTATTACCTGGCCTTCATCCTGGTCGTGGCGGTGCTGCACATCGTCAACAATCTCGCCGTCCCGGCCTCGCTCGGCGGCGCCAAGAGCTTTCCGGTGTTTTCAGGCGTCCAGGACGCGATGACGCAATGGTGGTACGGCCACAACGCCGTCGCCTTCTTCCTGACCGCCGGTTTCCTGGGCATGATGTATTATTACCTGCCGACGCGGGCCGGCCGGCCGATCTTTTCCTACCGGCTGTCGATCATCAGCTTCTGGGGCATCACCTTCTTCTACATGTGGGCGGGGTCCCACCACCTGCACCACACCGCCCTGCCCCACTGGGTACAGACGCTGGGCATGACCTTTTCCGTCATGCTTCTGGTGCCATCCTGGTCGTCGGCGGGCAACGCGCTTTTGACCCTCAACGGGGCCTGGCACAAGGTACGCGACGACGCCACGCTGCGCTTCATGATGGTGGCGGCGGTGTTTTACGGTCTGTCGACCTTCGAGGGCTCGTTCATGGCGATCCGTCCCGTGAACGCGCTGTCGCACTACACCGACTGGACCGTCGGCCACGTCCATGCCGGCGCGCTCGGCTGGGTCGCGTTGATCACCTTCGGCGCGATCTATTCGCTGGTGCCGCTGCTTTGGAAGCGCGAGCGGATGTATTCGCCCGGCCTGGTGGAGCTTCACTTCTGGCTCGCGCTGGCCGGCACCGTCATCTACGTGTTCGCGATGTGGAATTCGGGCATCATCCAGGGCCTGATGTGGCGCACCTATAATGAGAGCGGGACGCTCGCCTACTCCTTCATCGATTCGCTGGTGGCCATGCATCCCTATTACGTCGCCCGCGCCGTCGGCGGACTGCTGTTCCTACTCGGAGCAATGGTCGGTTCCTACAACATCTGGATGACGATCCGGTCTTCCGCCAGCGCGCCGCGCGAGCGCTTTACCGACCGGCCCGTAACCGGAGCGTCCGTCGCACCGGCAGCCGAGCCGGCGGAGTAGACCCATGTTCAAGACCCACTACCGGCTCGAGCGCCACAGCATCGGCTTCGCCCTGGCGATCATCGCCGTGGCGAGCATTGGCGGGCTGGTCGAGATCGCACCTTTGTTCACCATCGACGAAACAGTCGAGGCGGCGCCCGACATGCGCGTCTACACCCCGCTCGAACTCGCCGGGCGCAACATCTATATCCGTGAGGGCTGTTATGCCTGCCACTCGCAGATGATCCGCACGCTGCAGGACGAGGTCGACCGCTATGGTCCCTACTCGCTGGCGGCCGAATCCCAATACGACCACCCGATGCTCTGGGGCTCGAAACGCACCGGACCGGACCTGGCGCGCGTCGGCGGCAAATATTCCGACCAGTGGCATGTGGCGCATCTCGACGATCCGCGCGCGGTGGTGCCTGAATCGGTGATGCCGGCCTATACGTGGCTGCTCGACACCGATCTCAGGACCGACGACCTTGCAGATCAGCTGCGGGCGCTGCGGCGGGTCGGCGTGCCCTATACCGATGCGATGATCGACAACGCGGCCGCCGACGCTCTCAATCAGGCCACTCCCGACGGCGCTGGCGCCACGGGGGTGAGCGAGCGCTACGGCGCGGCCACCACTCTGCGCGCCTTCGACGGCGACCCGGGTCGCCTCACCGAAATGGACGCGTTGGTGGCCTATCTTCAGATCCTCGGCAGGCTGACCGACGCGGCCAAAACACAGACCGCCGCCACGGAGACCACGCCATGATCGACATCAGCCACGACACGCTGGTCGGCCTCTCCAAATCCTATGGCCTGTTCTACCTGATCACGTTGTCGATCGGCGTCGGCGTCTATGCCTTGTGGCCTTCCAACGGCAAGAAATTCGACCGCGCCGCAAAAAGCGTCCTGAAGGACGAGGAGGGACCGTGGCGGTAGAAGAACGCGACGCCCACACGGGCTATCTGACCACCGGCCATGAATGGAACGGCATCACCGAGCTCAATCGCCCGGTGCCGAAGATAATCTGGCTGTTCCTTCTGTCCACGTTCTTATTCGCGTTGCTATGGTGGGTGCTGATGCCGGCCTGGCCGCTGGGCGCGACCTATACGCGCGGCCTGCTCGGCGTCGACCAGCGTGCGCGCGTGGCCGACGATATGGCCACCGCGGCGGCGGCGCGCGCCGACTGGATGGCGGAAATCGAGACCAAACCCGTCGAGGCGATCCTTGCCGACCCGGCCTTGATGCGGCTTGCGCGCGAGAGCGGACGGACGCTGTTTGCCAACAATTGCGGCGTATGCCACGGCGTCGTGGGCGATGGCGGGCCGGGCTATCCGAGCCTCGTCGACACGGCCTGGCTGTGGGGCGGCGACGCGCAGTCGGTGGCGGAGACGATCCGCGTCGGAATCAATACCGGCCATCCCGAAAGCCGCCTCAGCCAGATGCTTGCCTTCGGCCGCGACGGCATTCTGGAGCGTCAGGCGTTGTCGGACGTGGTCAGTTACGTGCGCTCGTTGTCCCACACGCCACTCACCCCGGCCGAGAAGACGGGCGTAGCGGCCGGCGCGACGATCTTCTCCGACAATTGCGCCGCATGCCACGGCGAAGACGGGCGCGGCAGCCAGGATGTCGGCGCGCCGGACCTGACCGACGGGTTCTGGATCTATGGCGGCGACCGGCGCTCGATCCTGGCCAGCGTCGATCGCGGCCGCCAGGGCGAGATGCCGTCCTGGGAAACCCGGCTCAGCCCCGTGCAGCGCAAGCTGCTCACGCTTTACGTGCTCGATCTGGGAGCGCGGCAATGACGATAGCGGCAAACGGGTTGCGCACGACCCGGCGAGGCCTCGGCCGGCGTCTTTGGATCGGCATGGCGGTCGCAACAGGTCTGGCGGGGCTGGCGCTCGCCAATGTTCACCTGGTTTACGTCGCGGTGCGCTCGCAGCCGGCCTGCGTCGACCACGTCAATTCCCCCGGCGCGGCGCCCGGCGTCTATCGCGCCGCGAAATCGGCCTGCTGACGATCGGGCAATGCGACAGGAAGGGCAAACGGCCATGATCACACTGCCACCGACCGCACCGCCGCTGCGCCGCGATTTCGGCTGGAGCCGCAACCTGCCGGTGACGGTTGCGTTTAGCTGGCTCGCAGCCGGCTGGGCGGATTTCCGCAATCGAACCGGCCTCAGCCTCGCCTACGGGCTGGCGGTGTTCGTCGTCTCGATCGCGATCGTGGCCGGCCTGTTCCGGCTCGGACTCGACTATGTGCTGTTTCCGGCGCTCGCCGGCTTCATGCTTACCGGGCCGGTGATCGCGCTCGGGCTTTACGAAAAGAGCCGGCGCCTGCAGCGCGGCGAACCGGTCGGGCTGGCGGCGATGCTGTTCGTCAGGCCGCGCTCCGGCGGGCAGGTGATTTTTACAGGCGTGCTGCTGATGCTGTTGATGCTGCTTTGGATGCGCGCGGCCGTCATCCTCTACGCTTTGTTTTTCGGGCTTTTGCCGTTTTCGGGCTTCGCCGACATCCTGCCGGTGCTCGTGTTCACGCCCGCCGGCTGGGCGCTGCTGATCGTCGGGACGCTGGTGGGCGGGCTGTTCGCTGCGTTTTCCTTCGCGATCAGCGTGTTCTCGCTGCCGATGCTGCTGGATGAAAGCACGGATTCCTTCACCGCGATGGGCACCAGCATGGCGCTCGTGTGGAACAATCTCGCCGTAATGGTGGTGTGGGGCGGCATCGTCATGGTACTGGTGACGCTGAGCCTGGCGAGCGGCCTTGTGGGTCTGATCGTCGCCTTTCCGGTGCTCGGCCACGCGACCTGGCACGCCTTCCGCACGATGCGCCAGGACCCGGCCGCCGACATCGCCATCGAACGCCTCGACGGCGCGGATTCCTAGAGCCGTTCTGCTCTTCGCGGATTCGCAGACCGGCTCTAACTACTTGTTTTGACGCGTTTCGGAACGGCCAACTGGCTTCCGCTTCACCTGAAAACGCTCTAATCCCCCTCGCCGGGCTTGGCACTGAAATCGGCCAGCTTGCCGGGCACGCCGTTGAGCGCGTCGGCGTCGGGCATCGGCGCCTTGCCGCGGGTGATGTTGGGCCATTGGTCGGCATAGTCGCGGTTCAGCCGCAACCATTGCGGCTCGGCCGCCGGGTCGCTGTCGGGAAAAATCGCCTCGGCCGGACATTCGGGCACGCACACGCCGCAATCGATGCATTCGTCGGGATGGATGACGAGCATGTTCTCGCCTTCGTAGAAGCAGTCGACCGGACAGACCTCCACGCAATCGGTGAACTTGCACTTGATGCAATTGTCAGTCACCACATGCGTCATGCCAAATCTCCGTCCGAATTTCCCGATAAAAGATATATATAGAATGTATCTTTTATCTCAAGCCTTGTCGACGAAAGATGCCCCCCGTTTGGATGACGCGGTCGGATGACGACTTAGGCGGAACGGCGACAGCGCCGCTGCGCTGACCGCGACCCCGGCTGCGCGGCGCGATCAGCCGCGCAGCGCGGCCGCAGCGAAATCCGGCCCCCGGGTCTCGTCGGCCGGCGGCGGCGGCACGCTGAAGTCGCGCTCCTCAAGCATAATGTCGGCGAGCGTGTAGCGATCGAGCGTCTTGACGAAGGAGGTCAGCGCCTCGTTCAGGACATTGGGCAGGCGGCAACACCCGGTGATGACGCACTGATTGCCGGTGGCAAAACACTCCACCAGGGCGAAATCGGGCTCGGTCGCCCGCACCACCGCGCCCAGATTGATCTCCGCCGGCGGCAGCGCCAACGTGAACCCGCCGGACCGTCCGCGCACGCCTCTGAGATATCCGGTCTTGGTGAGAATGTTGACGACCTTCATCAGATGCGCCCGCGAAATGTCGTAGACGCGCGCCGTCTCCTCGATGGTGATCAACCGGCCCTCGGCCGCGCCCGCATACATCAGCACGCGAAGCGCATAGTCGGAAAATGTCGTCAACCGCATGGTTTTCTACCTGGTTCGGGAGCGGCGTCGACGCGCCAGCCGCGCGCGACGTCTCGATATGACAAGGTCCAAGCCTGTTGTCGCCCGATCGAAAAATCCTGGCAAGCCGGACAGACGGCACGGCGAACGATAGCGAGCACCATCGGACTTTTTCCAACCCCGCAAATATCATCTATGCTAGATGACTCTTATATCAAAGTCCAACACCGTTGCGCGCCACCGACCCGGCGCGTCCGCGCCAAAGCCGGTTCAGCCCAAGCGCCGGGCGCGGAACTTGACCGGGCTCTGTCCGGTTCGCTCGCTAAAATACCGGCTGAAGGCGGAGGGTTCGGTGAAGCCGAGCGCATAAGCGATCTCCGACACCGTCATGTCCGAGTAAAGCAGCAATCGCTGCGCCTCCAGAACCAGACGCTGCTGCACCAGCTTGGAGGGGCTGACGCCCGAAACGGCCTTGCAGGCCCGGTACAGACTCTGCTCGGTGACGGCCAGTCTCGCGGCATAGTCGGCAATGGTCTGACGGCTTGCATAGCTCGCCTCCACCAGGTCGCGAAAGCGCAGATAAAGGCCGACATGGCCGGCCTTCTCCTCCGGCAGATGCGCATGCGACAGCTGGTCGGACAGGATCGAAATGATGGCGACCAGATTGGCGGCCAGAAGCGCGTTGCGCGTGCGCGATCTCGCGACGTTCTGATGGGCTTCGGCATTGTCGAAAGACGAACGCAGCGCCGGCCATTCGACGCCTTGCGGGTCGAAGGCGACACTGTCGGGATGAACAAAGCAGGCTTCGGCCGCTGCCTCCACGACCTGCCTCACATTGAACTGAAAATAGTCGGCATCGACGGTCATCAGATCGATGTCGGCATTTGCCGACAGTTCGAAATTGTGCATGACGCCGTTAGGCAGCAGCACCGCCATGTGTGGCCGCAACGTCCGGCTTTCGATGTCGAAATTCACCCGACCAGTTCCCGAATGCACGATGGCGATCTGGAACAGGTCGGAATGGCGGTGCGGGAAAAGCTCCCAGTTGTATTTTCTAATACGCGTGGAAATCCGCTCGACCTGCAGATATTGCAGTCGATCCAAAACCTCACGGCTCGGTCGAAGCGGATTAATGCGCGCACCCCCTTTGCTGCGCCGGCGGCGGCCTACGCGAACGCCGACGCCCGACTCAGGCCGGAAGACCGCCCTGTGCGGGCGGTTCGAGGCACGAGACGCAAAACCCGGTCACGCCGCTTCCTTCTGCCAGTCGACGGCCGCCTCGAACGCGGCCGCGGCGCGATAGATCGTCGGCTCGTTCCAGTGAGCGGCGATCAGCATCATCCCGATCGGACGCCCCTCCGACAGCCCGCACGGCACGCTCATGGCCGGATGGCCCGACACGTTGAAGGCAGATGTGTTGCGGATCATCTCCCACGACCTGTCGGTGACCTCCACCGGGTCGGACAGCGTTTCCGGCAACGGGGTCGCGGTCACCGGAAGGGTCGGCATGACGAGCAGGTCGCAGCTTTGCAGGGCCTCGTCATAGGCCGCTTTCAGGCGCCGGCGCACGCGCTGGGCCTTGGCGTAATAGTGGCCCAGATAACGTTCGGTCGAATAGGCGCCGAAAAGCGCCATGATCTTGAGCGGATCGGACATGTCGTCGCCCGCGCGCCGCCATTGCGACCCGAAGCGGGGCAGATCGGTCGCCACGGGGGCCTGCAAGCCGACCCCCATGCCGTTGGTTTCCATCATCATCCAGTAGCCCCCGTCATGCGCGAGCGCTGCCCAGATGCCGAAGGCATGCGTGTGCATGGGAATGCTGATCTGCGAGACTTCCGCTCCCAGCGCGGCCAGCGTCTGGGCGGCCGCGCGCACGGACGCATCGACATCGGCCTGCGAATTCGGGTGCCCGAACCCCTCTTGCACGACGCCGATGCGCAGGCCGGAAAGGTCCTTGCCGATCTCGCGCGCATAGTCCTTGACCTTGACGTCGCGCTGGCGCGCGTCCAGGCCATCGTCACCCGCAATCGCCTGCAGCAACAGGGCGTTGTCGCGGACATTGCCGGTGATCGGGCCGGCGTGGTCGATGGTCTGTTCCAGCGACATCATGCCCGTATAGGGGACGAGGCCGAAGGTCGGTTTCATACCGTAGGTGCCGCAATAGGCCGAGGGGATACGGATCGAGCCAGCCTGATCGCCGCCGATCGCCATGTCGACCTCGCCGGCCGCGACCAGCGCCGCGCTGCCGGATGACGAGCCGCCGGCCGAATGGCCGGGACAGCGCGGATTGATGACGGGGCCGGTCGAGCTGGTATGGCTGCCGCCGGAGACGCAATAGTTCTCGCATACCGCCTTGCCGGCGATCACGCCGCCGGCGTCGAGAATTCGCGTGACGACGGTGGCGTCCATGTCGGGCACGAAGCCCTCGAACAGGCTCGAGCCGTGCATCATCGGCACGCCGGCGACATAGATGCTGTCCTTGATGGCAACGCGCCGACCGGCCAGCGGGCCTTCGGCGGCGCCGGCGATGTCGGTCCTGACGTACCAGGCGCCGAACTGATTGTCCTCGGCGGCGGGCCGCTCGCCGCCGCGCCGGGGATAGGCGACAGCGGGCAGGAGGTCCGGCAACAGGTCGAGATCGGCATATCCGGCCGACAGCGCCTCGACGATCGTGCTCACCTTGTCGAGATATCCGGCCTTGGGCGACAGGCCGAGCCGTTCGGCCGCGTCCTCAAGTGCGGAAATGTCGGGATTTTCAAACATCGATGCCACCATCACTTGTCAGGAATTGGTTTGCGAAACGGGCGCGAAGATATCGGTCTCGGCCAGATCGGCCACCGGGACCTCGCGCACGATCCGTCCCTTCTGCATCTGCAGAATCCGGTCGGACACGGTCGCCAGGAAATCGACGTCCTGTTCGACCACGACCACGGCCAGGCTGCGCTCGCGCGCCAGCTTGATGAGCTGGCGTTCGATGTCCTCGACGATCGCCGGCGCCACGCCTTCTGTCGGCTCGTCGAGCAAAAGCACCCGGGGATCGCCGGCGAGCGCGCGGGCGAGCGCCAGTATCTGCTGCTCGCCTCCACTCAACGCCCCGCCCTTTCGGTCCAGAAGCCGCTCCAGGACGGGAAAGTCCGCGACCGCCCGGTCGATGACCGCCCGGTGCGCGCGCCTGGAGGAAGCCGCCCCGAAGGCGATGTTCTCGCGTACCGTCAGCCCGGCGAATATCTCACGCCCCTGCGGAATGTAGCCGATGCCGAGCCGGGCGCGTTCATGCGCCGGCATGGCCCGCAATTCGACGCCGTCGAACAGGATCGATCCGCCGCTCAACGGCAGGACGCCGATCAGCGTCTTCAAAAGCGTGGTCTTGCCCATTCCGTTCGGGCCAAGCAGTCCGACGATCTCAGCCTGGCGGGCCGAAAACGTAACGCCGTCCAGAACCGGGACCCTTCCGTAACCGGCGCGCAGCTCAGAGACGGCGAACAGCGATTGCTCAATCATGATCCTTGCCGAATTTCTGGCCGAGATAGGCGTTGCGCACCTCGGCGTTGCTCGTCACCGCTTCCATCGTGTCCTCGACAAGGATACGGCCGCGGTGAAACACGGTGACGCGCTCGGCGATGTTGCGAACGAAATGCATGTCGTGCTCGACGATGATGAAGGCGCGGTCCTTGCGCATGCGCTGCAGCAGCATCGCGGTGCGCTCGACCTCGGCCTGGGTCATGCCCGCCGCCGGCTCGTCCAGCAGCACCAGTTTCGGCTCCGACACCAGCACCATGCCGAGTTCGACCCACTGGCGCTGGCCGTGCGACAGCTCCCGAACGGGCACGCCGGCGCGATCGGCAAGCTCGATATCCTCCAGCATCGCCTCGGCGGCCAGGCGCGCCGCCTTGCCGGCATGGGTGCGCCGCGCGGCGAGATGAAGATTTTCGCGTACGCTGAGGCCCTCGAACAGGTTGGGAACCTGGGTCTTGATGCCGACGCCGAGGCGCGAAATCTCGAAGGGCTGACTGGTCGTCGTTTGCCTGCCGAGGATGGAAATGTGGCCCTTGGACGGCCGCAACTGGCCGGTCAGCAATTTGAAGAATGTGCTCTTTCCGGCGCCGTTGGAGCCGATCAGGCAGCGCAATTCACCAGGTTCGAGCCTGAAATTGACACCGGCGACAGCCGCCACGCCGCCGAATGTCCGCCACAGATCGCTGGTTTCGACAATCATGTGTCAGCCCTTTGCTTCACGATCCGCAGCCGTTCCAGAACCCTGCGCAAGGCCGGGACCATGCCGTTGGGAACGAGCAGCACCGATATGATGAACAACAGGCCGAGCGCGATGTTGGGATCGAGCAGTCGCACCTCGCCGAGCCAGGTCGTGAACCAGGACACCGACAACGCTCCCACCACCGGTCCGATCAAGGTCCCGAGACCGCCGAACAGGACCCAGATGATGGCCTGGGCTGCGAAGGATACGGAGAAGGTTTCGGGGCCGATGAAGGCGCCCCAGGCGGCGAAAAACGCGCCGGCCAGGCCCGACATCGCCGCGCCGATCGCAAACACAACCAGCCGGTGGTAGCGGGGATCGTAGCCGAGCAGCTCCGCGCGCAGGTCGTTTTCGCGCACGGCGACGATGACGCGCCCGAACGGGGCGCGCACGAACAGGCGCACGCCGAGATAGAACACCAGCGCCGTCAGCGCGCACAGCATGTACATGGCTTCAAAGCCGAGCGGCTGGGCCGCCCAAGGCGCCTGGATCGGCGGCACCGAGGGAATGCCGTTATAACCGCCGAGCCGGGCGGCGCCGATCGTATAGAAAGCGTCGGAGGTGCTGTTGACGAAATTGTAGAGGATCAACGAAATCGTCAGCGACACGACACCGAAATAGACGTCGCTGATCCGACCGTAGAATGCCACGTAACCCACGATCAGCGCGAACAGGCACGGCACGGCGATCGCGGCCAGCAGGCCCCAGCCGCTGCCGAGATTTATCGCCGTGATCGCATAGGCGTAGCCGCCCAGGCCGAAGAACAGCGCCTGACCGAGGCTGAGAATCCCGCCGATGCCCCAGACGAAATTGAGGCTGATGGCCAGCATCGCCATGATCGCGAAGACGGTGAAATTGAACAGGTCGTAGGTTTCCAGAAACAACGGAGCCGCGAAGACGATCGCGCCGCCGATCACGAGCGCGGCGATGAAGGCCGGGCTGGTCAGTTCGGTTTTCACAGGCCACCTCTGAAGAATCTGCGGGTGATGCCGGCCGGAAGCAGGCGCAGGAGCAGGATGGCGGCGGCCAGAAGGGCGATTTCGCCCAGAACGGGCGTCGATATCGCGGTGACCGCCGCGTTGATGAAGCCGAGCAGCAGCGAGGCCGTGGAGGTGCCAATCAAGGGCAGCGGCCCGCCGGCGATCACGGTGATGAAGGCCTTGCCGATATAGGTCAGCCCGGAGACCGGCGTGACGCCGGCGATCGGCGCGAAGGCAGCGCCGGCCAGGCCGGAGATGGCCGCACCCAGGCCAAACGTCGCCGAATAGACATAACCGACATTGACCCCCAGCGTCGCGGCGGTGCTGGCGCTCTGCATCGTGCCGCGCGCCTTGAGGCCGAAGGACGACCAGCGCAGGATCGCGTACAGGAAGGCGAGGACGGCAAATGCCAGCCCGATGATGAAGAAGGTGTAGCCGCCAATTCGATAGTCGCCGATCTCGACGCTGCCGAGCGGCGCACTTACGCCGAGTTGCTGATACCCAAGCGTCACCGAGGTCACGCCGATCAAGAACAGGCTGACGCCCCAGGTCGCCAGAATCGTCTCCACCGTGCGCCCGTAGAGATGGCGCACGATCAGTCGCTCCATCACCATGCCGATAAACATCACAACAAGCGGTGCGACGATGAACATGCTGATCCAGAAATCGATGCCCGCATTCACCGAGAGCACGAAGGCGAAGCCGCCGAGCATCAGGAACTCGCCATGCGCGAGATTGATGACCCCCATCATTCCGAAAATGATCGACAAGCCGGCTGCCAACAAGAAGAGGCTGGCGACCGCATAGACGATGTTGATGCCGGATAGTGCAATGATATCCATGAAAGAATTCCCGGATGAGACGGCCGGCTGGCATGACGGCCGGCCATGCCGGCGAGAGCGGTCGGGCAAAGCCCTCCCGCGCCCCGCGGCTCATCGTTTGTCGAACCAGAATCGGCTCGGTCGGCAGCGCTCGTATCGCATCACCGGCGCCGCTGGTAAACGGACCCGATGCCGCGGTTCGGTTTACCGGTTTCGACGCTAGCCGGCGGTCAGGTTGCAGCTGTCGTCGTTTTCGACCGGTCGCTGCGCGGCCCAGTGTTCCTGGATGGCGAAGCGACCGTCCCGGACCTCGGCGAGATAGACGTCGAGAATGCAATGATGGGTCGCGGCATCGACCGTGACCGCGCCGCTCGGACCGTCGACCGACAGGCCCGTCTCCAACGCTTCGACCACCTTCTCGCGCGCAGTGTCTCCCGCCTTTTCGACGCCGGCGGCCCACAGCATCATGCCCTGATAGTCGGTGGGACCAAGCGTGCCGATGACCGCCTCGTCGGGGAAGCGTTCCTTGTATCTGGCGCGGAACGCGGCGTTGGCCGGCATGTCGATCTCGTCGAGATAATTCTTGGCGACGGTGATGCCCTCGACGACATCGGCCGGCAGGCGTCGCACCTCTCCGGAATCGCCGAAGGCATGACCGGCGAGCCCGATCTTTCCCGACAGGCCGGCAGCGGCCCACTGGCCGTAAAACGCTTCCTGCGGCGGGCTGATGAAGATGTTGAAGACGCTGTCGGCCTTTGCCTGCTGGATGCGGCCGATGGTGGCGGAGAAATCGTTGGCGTCGAGCGGAAAAAACTCCTCGCCGACGATCTCGCCGCCATGCTGCGCGGCGATGCCAGCGGCCGAGGCGGCGGAATCATGGCCGAAATTATAGTCGGCCGCGACGGTGTAAATCCTGGGGCCGAACTTCTCGATCATGTAGGGAATGAGCTTGGCCAGGAGCTGCGGTGGCGTCGGGCCCGTCACGAAGGTGTTGCGGTCGCACAGGCCGCCCTCGTAGATCATGTTGTAGAAATAGAGCGTCTGCGCCCGGCTGAGGATCGGACGGACGATCTCGCGCGCGGCGCTGGTGATGCCGCCATGCACCACCGCGACTCGGTCGCGCAGCGCCGATTGCTGGGCATATTGCGCATAGAGCTGGTTGTCGGACTGGGTGTCGTAGATCTTGAGCTCGACTTCGCGTCCGAGAACGCCACCCGCGGCGTTCAGGGTTTCGGCGGCGAGCTGAACGCAATTGACCTTGGGTCGCCCCAGCACTTCCAACGGGCCGGACAGATCGAGCAGAACGCCGACGCGGATCGGATCGGAGCCGAGGGCGGCGGTTTTCATCAGGAAAGGCGCCGACAGAAGCGTCGTCGCACCGATTGAATTTTTCAGGATAGTTCTGCGGTTTACGACCATTGCGATCATCTCCTTCCCGTAACCGGCGGGAAAAAAGACCAAGCCGCCACGCCGGGCCATGGCGAAATTCGACAATCGTATGACAATTTCTGACATTGGCGGCTATTTGGAGCCACGTTTTTCGGCGGGCGGCGTCTGGAATACGTGGCGATCCCGAGTTGCGTTACCGGGCCGCTACGATTGCCGCGGCAGTGCGACATCATCCCGCGGCCGTCTCCCTGCCCTGGCCGCCGCAACGTCCATCCAATCGCGTAACAGCCCCTGATCCTCCTTGGAAAACCGTGCGCGCCGTTTCAGGTCGTCGAAGGAATCATGCGGGTGCGCGCGTTCGTAGTCGTCGCGGACCAGGCTCTCGTACCGGGCGCGCAGCACCGGATCATCCGGCCCCAGCGCCTGCTTGATCCCGTTCGCCGACATGAAAAGCCGGCCGTCAACCGCTTCCGTCATCGCCTCCTCCGGCTCAATCCCTTGTCCGATAGAGGTCCGCCGCCGCGATCAGCGGCGCGAGATCGCCCCACTGGCCGACATTGGCCAAGACATGAAGCCGCTCGCAGCGGCCGGGCGGACATTCGCAGCGCCGCGGCCGGCGCCCGGCACGCGGGCCGCACGCGGCAAAACCGGCCATGATCGCCCCGCCACACCGCGTCAGCGCGGACTTGACGCGATGCCGCCTGCCCTTCGCACCGCTCATCTGCCGCAGCGCCCGACCGGGCCGGTGCGCGCGCCCGCTTCCACCGAAAGGCAGGCGAGGTGAGCGCATAGGGTCGCGGCCGCGTCCGCCGGCAGAAGCCGCGCCATCAGCGTTTCGAAATAGGGTTTCACGATACGACCGGTGACGCCGGCATCGGCGCTAAGCAGCTCGACGATGTTTTCGGCCAAGGGCGTGAGGTCCGCCCGGCCGGCGCGCGGATCGAGGATCAGCCGCAGCGCGTCCTCGACACGGTCCCAGCGTCCGCCGGAAATATGGGTCATCACGTTGCAGATATGCCCGTGAGCACGGAAAGCACTGGTGGCGATGCCCGCCATGGCGGCCGGGTCGAGCTTACCGGCCTCGGACGCCGCCGTGCCGCTCGGCAGGACCAGCCTGCCCTCGGTCACGACCTGCCGGGGACGCGGCCGGGCCGGGGCGGCAGGCGTGATCTCGGCAAAACCCACGGTCATCAGTCTCTCCCCGTGCTGGTTATACGGCGTGCCGGCAAGGCGCGGCGGTGCCGTTGCCCGGAGCGTATGTAGCCGATAAAAGATATATTGACAATGTATCTTATAAGATCGACACTTCACACGTGGCCGGCATCGCCGCCCCGCCCGAAACCGTCCAAGCCAAGGAGACCTCTAATGAGCGATACAGCCCAGAGCGCGGATGTCGTCGACGTACGCAGCCTCGTGCCGGCCGACCGGCATGCCAAGATCTTCCAGCTTGTCGACGCGCTGAAGCCGGGGACGTCGTTCGTGCTCGTCAACGATCACGATCCAAAGCCGCTCTATTATCAGCTCGAGGCCGAGTATCCCGGCCAGTTCTCGTGGGATTATGTCGAACAGGGCCCGCAGGTCTGGCGTGTGGAGATCGGCAAACACGCCGAGGCCGCCTGACCGGCCTCGCCGCTGCGCCGGCACCGCCGGCGTCACGGCCCAGGGAAACGACCATGCTCGGTGTCACGCTGTCACGCTGGACGATGTCCTATTTCGCCGTCGCGCTCGTCGCGCTGCTGGCCGGCGAGGTGCTGATGACCGCCGGATACGGTTTTCCCTCGGCGCCGCTGCGCGCGCCCGAAACGCTGGTCGTGGTGCATGTGGTCGCGATCGGCTGGCTCAGCCTTTTGCTGTGCGGCGCGCTGTTCCAGTTCGTTCCGGTGCTGATCGCGCGCCCGTTGCACAGCAACACATTGCCGCTGCCGGCGCTGGTGCTGCTTCTGGCGGGCCTCGGCGCGCTGCTTGCCGCCTTTCTCCAACTCGCCGGCACGCTCGATGCCGCTTGGCCGCTCCTGCCCCTGGCCGCCATATTGCTGGCGGGCGGCTTCGCGCTCGCGCTCTACGATCTCGGTCGCACGCTGTGGGCGGCGCGGCCGCTGCCGCTTCCGGCGCGGTTCGTTGCGGTTGCCCTGTTGTTTCTCGCCGCCACCGTGACGCTCGGCACGCTGTTCAGCTTCGCCCTGACGACGGACCTGCTTTCGCAGCCGCTGCTCGCCGTCGCCGGCGCGGGACTGCCGTTGCATGTGGTTGCCGGCCTCGGCGGCTGGCTGACCCTGGCCGCGATCGGTGTCAGCTATCGTCTTCTGGCAATGTTCATGCTGGCGCCCGAACTCGAGGGGACCCGCTCCCGGGCGGTATTCTGGACCGGCACCGCCGGCTTGGCGCTCGCCGTACTGGGCGGGCTTGCCGCGCTTGCTTTCGACGCCGCGCTCGCGCCGGCGCTTGTCGGCGGCGGGATCCTCGGTCTCGTCGCGCTGGTGCTCTACGGCGCCGACATCGTCCATCTCTACCGCGCCCGCAAGCGCCGCATCATCGAGCTGAACAGCCAGATGGCCGTCTTCGCCTTCGCCGCGCTCGCTGTCGCGGCCGCGCTGGCGGTGACGCTGATCGTCCTCGGCCGGTTGAGCGAGCAGGTCGGCGCGCTGGTTTTCCTTATCGCCTTCGGATGGCTCACCGGGCTCGGGCTGGCCAAACTCTACAAGATCGTCGCATTCCTGACCTGGCTCGAATGTTACGGTCCGGCCCTCGGCAGGGCGGCGACCCCGCGCGTGCAGGATCTGGTCGTGGAGGCGCGCGCGCGCACCTGGTTCCTGCTTTATTATCTGGCGGTCGCAAGCGCGACGGTGGCGCTGCTGGCGGCCCACGTGCTCGCTTTCCGGCTGTCGGCCGGCGCCATGACCCTGGCAACGCTGGCCATCGCCGCAGAACTGATACGCGCGCGCCGGCTGGCCGACGTATCCGCCGCAATCCGGCTGCCCGCCGGTACCCGCCGTCCACATCTCTTCATGTCGACAGCCCACCCAAACCGATGAAAAGGGAGGCATTGCAATGACACAGCACTATCTCGATCTCGACGTCCGCCCGATCCTTCGCGATGGCGGCGAGCCTTTCGAAAAGATCATGGAGGCCGTCGCCGCACTGGCGCCCGGCCAGGGGCTGCGTTTATACGCCACGTTCAAGCCGATCCCGCTGTTCCAGGTACTGGGCCGGCAAGGTTTCGGTTACGCGGCGCGGGAAATCGGTGGGGGCGACTGGGAGGTCCTGTTCAGCCGGGCGGGCGGTACGACCGATACGACACCCGACATCGCCGCGACGCCCGCCGCTCCGGCAGCCGCCGCTTCCTCCGACTGGCCTGCCCCCGTCCAGGAGCTGGACAATCGCGAGTTGGAACCGCCCGAGCCGATGGTGCGCATCCTCGCCGCCATCGAAGAGATGCGCCCCGGCGAAGTCCTCTCGGCGCTGCTTTGCCGCGAGCCGATGTTCCTTTTGCCCGAACTCGAAAAGCGCGGCCATGCCTGGCGCGGCGGCTTCGAACCCGACGGTGAAACCTACAAGATCACCGTGCGTGTCGGAGAAACGGGCGACAAGGCCTGACGCGCACGCCATAAGGAGGCAGCGACGATGTTCATCCAGACGGAAGCCACATCCGATCCCGCATGCCTGACCTTTCTGCCGGGCCGCGCGGTTCTGCCGCGCGGAACCTTGACGTTCGACGACCGCGCCGCGGCCACGCACTCGCCGCTGGCCGCCAGACTGTTCGACATACGCGGCGTCGCCGCGCTTGCTTTCGGGCCCGACTACATCACCATCACCAAGGAAAGCGGCGACTGGCAGCACCTCAAGCCCGCCCTGCTGGGCGCCATGATGGAGCATTTTTTGTCAGGCGCGCCGGTGCTGTCGGAGACGGCGGCAACCGCCGCCGCGCCCGCCTCCGAGGGGACCGGGAGACTGGTTGAAGAGATCACGCAGGCGTTGCGGCAGGTGATCGACCCGGAGCTCGGCTACAATATCGTCGATCTCGGCCTGATCTACCATGTCGATGTCGACACTGACGGGCTCGCCACGGTCACCATGACCACGACCTCGCCCGGTTGTCCGGCGACCGGCTATCTGAGCGACGGCGCGCGCGAACGCGCAGAATCGGTTGAGGCAATCACGCGCGCCGAGGTCAAACTGACCTACGAGCCGCGCTGGTCGACGGAACTGATGAGCGACGGCGCCAAGGCCCATCTCGGTATCGGCACCGGCGGGCGGCGATGACCCCAAAACCCGACCCGAACGCGCAGCTGTGCGACATCCTGCTGGCCAGCCTGGCACGCCTGGCCGAGAGCGGCGAGACGGAGGCGGCCTGCCGGCTGGCGGGACGCGCCTATGCAGCCCTGCGGCTGGAGACGCCCGACGCGGCGAGGCGCTTCGACGTGTTCTTGCATCGGCGGACCCCCTCACTCACCTGGACCGCGCCGCCGGACCGGCGCCAGGCCGCCTCGCCGGCATCGACATGACCGGTTCCCTCCGTCGCCGGCCGGCCGCAACCGGACGCCAGGCGCGACCTGCAGCCAGAAGCGCAAGACGCGCCCGCCTCGCGCGCATCCTGCCGCCGGTCGTTGCCGGCCTTGCCTTCATTTTCGTCGTGGCCGCCATTGCCGGCTTGCTGTGATCGCATCACGTTGGCGACGCGGTTTTCAACCCGCGCAACGACCGGCCGGACGCAGACATTCCACCGTTTGATGCCGGACCCGCTCCGGCGGGGCAGTTTTTGATCCTATCGCACCGACCGTGAGGCGATCGTTCGCCAGCGGCGAGCAAAACGTCCAAGCAGGCCTTGACCTTCCCAACACTGGAAGCTCCATCTTCCGGCCCGAACAGATTTTTCGAGGACAACCTGATGAACGCCCCAGTCAAACCCGACATGCACGAGACAGTGACATTGGCGATCGAGGGCATGAGCTGCGCCTCATGCGTCGGCCGGGTCGAGAAGGCGCTTACCGCCGTGCCCGGCGTCGCCGGAGCGAGCGTCAACCTTACCACGGAAAGGGCCGCCGTGACGCTTTCGGGCTCGGTGGAGCACCGATCGCTGGTCGAGGCGATCGAAAAAGCCGGCTATGCGGTGCCGTCGGCTTCGACCACCTTGGCGATCACCGGCATGAGCTGTGCGTCATGCGTCGGCCGCGTCGAGAAGGCGCTTGCCGCCGTGCCCGGCGTGACCGGAGCCAGCGTCAACCTCGCCACGGAAAAGGCGAGCGTGAAGGGCGTGGCAGACATCGACGCGTTGATCGCGGCGATCGCGGCGGCCGGCTACCAGGCGCGGCCGGTCGACACGGGCGGCGAGGCCCGCCAGGATACCGCCGCGCGCAAGGATGCCGAGGAGGCGGAGCTGCGGCGCAGCCTGACGCTGTCGGCGCTCGCGACGTTGCCGGTCTTCGTGCTCGAAATGGGCGCCAAGATCGTCCCGGGCATGCATGGCTGGATCGAAGCGACGATCGGCATGCAGACCAACTGGCTGATCCAGTTCGCGCTGACCGCCTTCGTGCTTTCCGTGCCGGGCCGGCGGTTCTACACCCACGGCATGCCTGCGCTGGCGCGCGGCGCGCCGGACATGAATTCGCTGGTCGCCGTCGGCACCGCTGCCGCCTTCCTCTATTCGCTGGTCGCCACTTTCGCTCCCGTTCTGCTGCCGGCGGGCACGGTCAACGTCTATTACGAGGCGGCGGCGGTGATCGTCACGCTGATCCTGCTCGGCCGCTGGCTCGAGGCGCGCGCCAAGGGCCGCACCTCGCAAGCGATCAAGCGCCTGGTCAGCCTGCAGGCCAAGACGGCCCGCGTGCGCCGCGGCGCCACCACGGCCGAAATCGCCGCGTCCGAGGTCATGCCGGGCGACATTGTCGAGGTGCGTCCCGGCGAGCGCCTGCCGGTCGACGGCACGGTGATCGAGGGCGACAGCTATGTCGACGAGGCGATGATCACCGGCGAGCCGATGCCGGTCGCCAAGTCCGAGGGCTCGATCGTCGTCGGCGGCACGGTCAACCAGACCGGGGCGCTCGCCTTCACCGCGACGGCCGTCGGCGCCGATACCATGCTTGCCCAGATCATTCGCATGGTGGAGGAGGCGCAAGGCTCGAAACTGCCGATTCAGGCGCTGGTCGACAAGGTGACGCTGTGGTTCGTGCCCGCCGTGATGGCGGCGGCCGCGCTGACCTTCCTGGTGTGGATGATATTCGGGCCCGAACCGGCGCTGACCTTCGGCCTGGTCAATGCGGTCGCGGTGCTGATCATCGCCTGCCCGTGCGCCATGGGTCTGGCGACGCCGACCTCGATCATGGTGGGCACCGGCCGCGGCGCGGAAATGGGCGTTCTGTTCCGCAAGGGCGAGGCGCTGCAACTGCTCAAACAGACCAGGATCGTCGCGTTCGACAAGACCGGGACGCTGACCGAAGGCCGGCCGACGCTAACCGATTTCGATCTGGCGGAGGGTTTTGCGCGCAACGAGGCACTGGCCATGATCGCCGCCGTGGAGGCCCGTTCCGAACATCCGATCGCGCGCGCCATCGTCGAGGCGGCCGAGGCCGAGGGCCTGGCTCTGCCCGGGGCGACAGGGTTCCAGTCGGTCACCGGCTTCGGTGTCGCCGCAGAGGTCGCGGAAACGCGCGTGGAAATCGGCGCCGACCGCTACATGACGCGCCTCGGCCACGATGCCGACCGCTTCTCGGCGACGGCGCAACGACTGGCCGACGAGGGCAAGACGCCGCTCTACGCCGCGATCGGCGGCAAGCTCGCCGCCATCATCGCGGTCGCCGACCCGATCAAAAAGACGACGCCCGAGGCGATCGCCGCGCTGCACGAGCTCGGCCTCAAGGTGGCGATGATCACCGGCGACAACCGGCGCACGGCCGAAGCCATCGCCGGCAAGCTCGGCATCGACGAGGTGGTCGCCGAGGTCCTGCCGGGCGGCAAGGTCGACGCGGTCCGCCGACTGAAGGCCGAGCACGGCACGCTCGCCTTCGTCGGCGACGGCATCAACGACGCCCCGGCGCTGGCGGAGGCCGATGTCGGCCTGGCGATCGGAACCGGCACCGACGTGGCGATCGAGGCCGCCGACGTGGTGCTGATGGCCGGCAATCTGCGCGGCGTGCCCAACGCCATCGCGCTGTCGCAGGCGACGCTAGGCAATATCAGGCAGAACCTATTTTGGGCTTTCGCCTACAATACGGCGCTGATCCCGGTCGCCGCCGGCGTGCTTTACCCGGCCTTCGGCCTATTGCTGTCGCCAATGCTGGCGGCGGCCGCCATGGCGCTGTCGAGCGTGTTCGTGCTCGGCAATGCGCTGCGCCTGCGCCGCTTCGCCGCGCCGCTGCCGGCAGGCGCAGGACCTCAAACTGCCCCTGCCCCGCAGCCGCGGCCCGTGCCGGCAAGCTAGCGGCAAGCCAGGCCGGGCCTCGGACCACAGCGACGATCAGGAGACGGCAGCATGGCTCGCAACGACGCACCGCACCCGGCCGGCCACGGCGGCCATCTGCCGTCCAGCGGGCGGGCGCTGACGATCTCTGCCTGGCTGACGGGGCTCTATTTCATCGCCGAGCTGATCGCCGGCCTGTGGACAGGCTCGATCGCGGTCATTTCCGATGCCTTCCACACCTTCTCGGCCGTCGGCGGCGTGCTCGTTGCCATCGCCGCGGCGCGGGTCGCCCGCAGGCCGGCCGACCTGAAGCGCACCTTCGGCTGGTATCGCGCCGAGATCGTCGGCGCCCTCGTCAACGGCGCGTTCCTGCTGGCGATGGCGATCCTCGTCGTCGTGATGGGCGCGATGCGCCTCGGCGCACCAATCGACCTGCCGACCACGCCGATGCTGATCATCGCGGCCGGCGGCATCGTCACGGAGGTGATCTCGCTCTACCTGCTCTACCGCCAGCAGGGCGAGGACCTGAACGTGCGGGGCGCCTACTGGCACATAATCCAGACCTTCGTCGGCAGCCTGATCATCATCGTGGCGGCTTTGGTGATCCATTTCACCGGTTTCCTCGCCATCGACCCGCTGCTCGGTATCGGCTTCGGCTTCGTGCTTCTGTGGGCAAGCTGGGGCATCATGCGCGACGCGGTGCACCTGCTGATGGACGGCACGCCGCCCGACGTCGCGCTCGATACGGTCATCGACGCGCTCAACACGATCGACGGGGTGGCCGATGTGCACCATGTCCACGGCTGGGCGCTGACCAGCGGGCGCTATGTGTTTGCGGCCCATCTGCGACTGGAGCCCGGATGGAGCGGCGACGCCGCCGGCGTGCTGCGGCAGGCGCACGCGCTCCTGTCCGACCGCTACGGATTCTTCTTCGTCACGCTGCAGATCGAAACCGAGTGCCTGGACGAGGCCAATGCGCGCGCCATCGACGTCACCCGGCCTGCCGCCGTTTCCAGTCCGCATAAAGATCGGGACGCGCCTCGAGGCGAACCGGAACGTGGCTGATCGCCATCGACTGCTCGGCAAAGGGCCTGGCGAGTTCGTCATAGACTGCCGCGGTCGACAGGCCGTAAGGCGCGCCATCGTCGTTGGAATAGGCGTAGACAACCCCCTCGACGCTGGCCAGGCGCATCGCGGCCATGCACATCGGGCACGGATGACCGCTCGCATAAACCGTGCAGCCGCCCAGATCCGGCGAGCCCAGCCGGCGGGAAGCGGCGCGCAGCGCGGTCAGTTCCGCATGCGCGGTCGGATCGTTGGTGGCCAGGATCTCGTTGACGCCGGTGGCAACGACCGCACCGTCCTTGACAACCACCGCGCCAAACGGGCGGCCGCCTTTTTCGACATTGGCGTGGGCGAGCTCTATCGCTTCGCGCAGGAAACGCTGTTCGTCACCGGGAGGGATCGCGGCGTTCATGGGTTTGTTCCTCCGCGTGCGCCGGCTTCAACAAGGAGCTGCGCGATCTCTTCATACCCACGGCCAAGGGCATGGGCGAGCGGGGTTACGCCGTCGCGGTCGGCCAGATAGACATCGGCGCCCGCGCCGACCAGAAGCGCGACGATCCTTCGATGCGCGGGGCCGCCATTGCCGAGAATGACCGCCTCGAGCAGCGCCGTCCAGCCGAGATTGTTGATGTGGTCGACCTCGACGCCCGCCATGATCAGCGTGCGCACCGTCTCGACATGGCCGCGTTCGGCCGCCGGGATCAACGCGGTTCCGCCATAGCGGTTGGTGCTTTGAAGGTCGGCGCCATGGGCAAGCGTCATCTTCAGGATCTCGAGATGGCCGCGCGCGCCGGCATAAAGGTAGGGGCTGTCGTCGATATCGTCCTTGGCGTTGACGTTCGCCCCCGCCTCGATCAGCGCGGCGGCGGCCTCGACCTTGTTGCCGTGCGCGGCAACCAGCAGCGCGGTGCGCCCCTGGTCGTCCCGGGCGTCGATATCGGCGCCGGCGGACAGAAGCGCGCGGATGGCGGTAACGTCATTGCCGGCCGCCGCCTCGTGCAGCCCGGATAGTTCGGTCATCGACTGCCCCGACAGGGTTGGCGTGTGGACAAGAACCGCAAACAGCGCGGCAACGCACAGTGTGAGGATTTTGGGCATCGGCTATCGTTCCCGTACCAAGACGGCCGGCTTGCCAGCACATTTGACGCGCCGTGTGCCGGTGTGTTCATGGACACAAATATAGGCCATGGGGGAGAAGGCTGCGCAAGAGCGCGCCCGGCAAGCGCGCCAACAGGTCGCGCAGTGCATTGTTGCGCTTCCAGCCGCAACCGGCGGGGATTTTGCTTGGCCGCGCCTTGTGATAGGTGCACGACAGGGATCAGCATCGGAGTTCCGTCCATTGACGCAAACCGCCAACACGCAACGCGGGAGCGAGCTTTATTCGTCCATTCAAGTCGTGCACCGGTCCCTGCGTGTGCTGGAGACGCTTGCTGCGGCGGAGACGCCGCTCTCACTGACGACGGTGGCCGAACGGGTCTCGCTCCACCGCAGCACGACACTGCGCATCCTGCGCACGCTGGCCGAGGACGGCTATGCCGCCTTCCAGGCGAAGACGAAGAGCTGGACCGTCGGGCCGGCCGTGCTGCGGCTGCAGGCCGGCGCGCGCGCCAGAACCGATCTGCGCCAGGTCGCCCGGCCGGTGATGCAGGCGCTTTCGCAGGCGGTCGGCGAAACCGTGCAACTCGCCACGATGGTCGACGCGGAGGTGTGCTATCTCGACAAGGTGGAACCGCCCGAACAGGAAATCCGCGTGCTGTCGGAAGTCGGCAGCCGACGTCCGCTCTATTGCACCGCGCTCGGCAAGGCGCTGTTGACCGGTCTCGACGAGCAGACGCTGGTTCAAACGGTCGCCGGCCTGCGCTTCGAACGGCACACCGATCAGACGATCACCGATCCCGAAACGCTGATCCGCGAGGTCGCCGAGGCGCGGCGGCGCGGATACAGTCTCGACCGGCGCGAGTATAATCGCGCCATCCAGTGTTCCGCCGCTCCGATCCGCGACGCCAGCGGCGCGATCGTCGCCGCCATCAGCGTATCGACGATCGGCCTCGATATCGCCGGCGAAACCTTTGCCGACATCATCGCCCGCAACCTGGACGCCGCCGACGAGATTTCGCGCGCCATGGGCTGGCGCGCGCCCCTGCCGCCGTCGGCCTGACGCGTTTCCAGCAGCGATCCGCCTGGATTCGGACCAGGGTGTCGGGCGGGCGCATCGCCCGCCCCGTCAGCATGCGGATTTTCCTTTTTTTACGATATGAAACACATTGCCGTATTACGAAACAATATTGCCTCCGATGCGGCCAGCGACTATGCTCGTTCCATCACAGGAAGAGGTCGCAATGTCTGACAAAAGCTCCCCCGCCCGCTCCCGCAATCCGTTTCGTCGGGCGCTGTCGCAAGACCGGCCACTGCTCGGCATCTGGTCGATGCTGAACTCGTCGAACGCGGTTGAGGGACTGTGCGAATGCGGCTTCGACTGGGTGCTGATCGACGGCGAGCACTCGCCCGTTACCCTACCTGACGCGATTTCGCATTTGCGGGCCGCGAAGGGCGCCGACATCGTTCCGATCGTTCGCATTTCCTGGAACGAGCCGATGCTCATCAAGCAGTATCTGGACGCGGGCGCGAGCACGCTGATGCTGCCTTATGTTCAGTCGGCCGCCGAAGCCGAGGCCGCGGTCGCCGCCATGCACTACCCGCCGCGCGGCACGCGCGGCGTGGCCGCCATGCACCGCGCCAGCCGCTACGGAACCGACAAGAGCTACCTGGCCGAAGCCGGAGACGCGGTGGCGCTGATCGTTCAGATCGAGACGCAGCAAGCGCTCGACAATCTCGAGGCGATCGCCAGTGTGGATGGCGTCGACGCGGTATTCTTCGGTCCGGGCGACCTCGCCGCCACGATGGGCTATCTGGGCAGGCCGGCGGAACCGGCGGTGGTCGATGCCATCATGGAGGGCCAGGCGCGCCTCAAGGACATCCCGGTCAAGGTGGGCGTCCTCGCGCCCAATTCCGAACTGGCCGAGCGCTTCGTACGGCACGGTTTCGACTTCGTGTCGGTGGCCAACGACGCGGCCGTTTTGTTTACGGGCGCGGCGGCGCTCGCCTCGCGTTTCCAGGCCGTGCGGGCCGAAGCGGGCTAACCGCAGCATGGCGCCTCGCCGCCCCTGACCAAGCGTAGAGCCGAAACCGGACGCTGGTCTGCGGGGTTTCCGGGACCGCGGCAGGCGCGCAACGCCGGCCGCGGCCGCGCTTCAAAGGGCAGAGACCGCCTGCACCGCCCGCGCGATCGGGCTGGCGGGCTCCAGATACTGATCCATGATGTTGAAGTGGTGATACCCCGGCAGCACCTGCACGTCGGGGTCGTAGCCATGCCGGCGCAGATGCGCCGAATAACGGAAACTCTGATCGATCCACGCCCAGGGCTCCAGCCCGCCGGCGAAAATGAAACAGCGGCAATCGACCCGCGGCGGCAGCGCCTCGGTATTGTTGCGAGCGATGATATCGTCGCGCAGCTTCAGTTCCGAACGGACGCTGATCAGGCTTGCGGGAAACGGATCGAAGATCCCGCTGATCATCACCGCTCCCTTGACGATATCCGCCGGCAGGCCGCGCGCCGGCCAGTCGGTGGCGACCGCCATCGAGCATAGATGCGCCCCGGCCGAGTTTCCGGAAATGCTTATGCGCTCGGGGTCGCCGCCATAGGAAGCGATGTTTCGGTAGCACCAGGCAATCGCCTCGAGCGCCGATCCCGACACCCGGTCTAAGCTGACGGCCGGACACAGATCGTAGTTCACCGCCACCAGCGTGACGCCGCGCTGGACGAGGTCGCGCGCGATGAAGGCGAAATTGGCCTTGTCCTGCGTGCGCCAGTAGCCGCCGTGGAAGAACATGTGCACCGGCGCGTTGTCGCCGGCCGGGAAGATATCGACGCCGTTGAGCGCGCCGTCGCCGTAGGCGATGTCGAGATGGGCCGTCATCACCTGGCGGCACACCTTGCTGATCGCGGAGCGATGAAGCTGGAAGCGCGAGAAGTCGGCCACGGATTTCTGCGGATTGAACTGATATTCCAGTTCGGCGGCGTCGAGGGCTCTCCAGTCCATGGCGCTCATCCCGCAAATGTCGGTTCGGCGATGCCCTTGGCGCCAAGCCCGGTGATCGCGAACAGGTTGCCGGCCAGCGGCTGCTCGGCCTCCTCGCCGGGTTTCAGGAAACGGCGGGCGGTAACGACATAAAGCGTGTCGAGATCGGCGCCGCCGAAGGAACACATCGTGGGATGCTTGACCGGCAATTCGATCCGCCGGTCGAGCTTGCCCGCAGGCGAGTAGCGGCACACCGACCCGTCATGGATCATCGCGCACCAGTAATAGCCTTCGGTGTCGACGGTAGCCCCGTCGACGCGCCCGACCATGTCGTCGGTGCGGAAGAAGTCCCGGCGGTTTTCCGCCGCGCCGGTCTCGATGTCGTAATCATAGGCATAAACGACCAGAGACCGTGTGTCGGCGAAATACATGGTCTTGTTGTCCGGCGACCAGGCAAGCCCGTTCGACACGCTGATGCCGGAATCGACGCGATGCACAGACCAGTCCGCATCCAGTCGCCACAGCACGCCGGCGCCTTCTCGGAATTCGCGATGCATGGTGCCGACGAAGTAACGCCCGCGGCGGTCGCATTTGCCGTCATTGAAGATGATGCCCGCCTCGGGTTGCGGATTGACCACCGGCTCGACCCGCAGCGGATCGAGAGAGACACGACAGAAGCCCGATTCCAGCCCGGCGACGATGCCGCCCTTGCTGTCGAACACCAGCGAGCCGATCACTTCGGGCATTTCCCAGGACTCGACTTTTCCCGTCCGCGGGTCGAGACAGCGTATATACGGGCCGAACGCGTCGACCCAGTAGAGTTTCTGCCGGGCAACGTTCCATATCACCCCTTCTCCCAGCGCATCGCCGGTCTGCGCGGCACATTCGATCTTCATCGCCTTCTCCGTAAGCTTCAAGTCCTGGACTGCAGTCCCCGGCCGATCAGAATCACCGCCAGAGACGAGACAACGAGCGCGAGGCCGGGGAAAATTGCCGTCCAGCTCGCGTAAAGCACATAGTCCTTGCTTTCCTGCAGGCTCGCGCCCCAATCGGGCGTAGGCGGCTGCACGCCGAGACCCAGAAAGCCGAGCGCCGCCTGGATCTGCAGGGCGAGCGGGAACAGGATGATATATTGCGTCAGCACCGCCGGCAGCACGTTAGGCAACAGATGCCGGAACAGGATCCGCCCCTCGCCGGCGCCCAGAACCTGCGCGGCCTCGACATAGGGCCTGGCGCTTTCCACCATCGCCGCCGAGCGGGCGGCACGGAAGAAAAGCGGCAGATAAACGATCGACAGCGCCAGCATGAGATTGGCGACGTTGGAGCCGATGATGCCGGTGATCATCACGCCCAGGAAGATCGGTGGAAAGCTCAGGATCACCTCCACGAGCTGCCCGGAAAAGAGATCGCTCCAGCCGCGCAGATAACCGGCGATCGTTCCCGCAACCCCACCGAACAGGGCCGAGAGCGCCAGCGAGCCGGCAACGATGCCGAGCGTGACACGTGCACCGTGGACGACGCGGGCGTAAACGTCCCGGCCGACATGGTCGGTGCCGAACCAATGCTCGGCAGAGGGCGGCAGCAGGGCGCGTCCGACATCGATGGCATTGGGGGGCTGCGGCGCGAACAGGCCAGGCAGCAGCGCGACGACCGCGATTGCCAGCGCGAGCGCCATTCCCATGGTCAAGGCCGGACGCCGGGCAATCATCGAGGCGAATTGAGCGGTCATGAGCGCAGCCTCGGATCGATGGCGCGGTAGAGGATGTCGACGAGCAGGTTGATCGCGATGGCCGAGATCAGCACCATGACCAGCGCCCCCTGCACCACCGGGAAGTCGCGCGCATAAAGCGCGTTGACCAGCAGCCGCCCGAGCCCCGGCAGCCCGAAGAGAGATTCGATCACCACGACGCCTCCCAGGATCTGAATGAAGATCAGCCCCATGAAGGTGATGAGCGGGACGAGAATATTACGCAGAACGTGCTTGCCCAGAATGGTGCGGGCCGGCACCCCACGCGCCTTGAGCGCGCGCACGTAATCCTGCTGCAGTGCCTGGACGACGTGCTGGCGCACGAATTGCGCGTAGGCGGCGATCTGCAGAAAGGCGAGGCTGGCCATCGGCATGGCCAGAATGACCAGATTGTCGCCAAGCGAGCGCAGCGGCGAGACATAGATGGTGGGCGGCGACCAGTAAAAGAAGGTGGACACGCCGAACAGAAGCATCAACGCCAGCCAGAAAACCGGCGTGGCCAGGAAAAGCACATTGAAGGCCTGGATGATCGTGTCGACCGCGCTGCCGGCCCGATAGCCGGCGAGCAGGCCCAGCGGAACGCCGATCAGCGACGAGACGATCAACACCAGCAGCGCCAGTTCGAACGACACGGTGAAGGCGTTGATCACCAACTCAAGGACGGGACTGCCCTGTCGCCAGGACGAGCCGAAATCGCCGGTGACGACCCGGCCGAGCCAGTCGAAATACTGGACATAGACGGGCTGGTCGAGGCCGAAGAAGCGCCGCAGCGCCGCCTCGCCCTCGCTGCTGCCCATCTGCCCCATCATCATTTCGATGATGTCGCCGGGCGCCGCCCTGACCATGGCGAACACGACCATACTGGCCAGCCATACGGTCAGGACTGCGGCCAGGCACCGAAAGACGATGAAACGCGTCATGCCCGCCTACTTGTCGACCCAAGTCTTGACCAGGCCGAAATGCCAGCCGATCGGATGCATGGCGTGGTTCTTGACCGTGTCCGACACGACCACGATGTGGTCGGCGCCGAACATCATCACCGTCGGCACGCTTTCGGCGAGCAGTTTCTGGAACCGGTCGTAGATCGCCTTGCGATCCTCGTAGGCCAGGGCCTGCCGGCCTTCGTCGAGCAGCGTGCTCGCCTCGTCATTGGCCCAGTTGCGGAAATCGGCGCCCTGCGGCTTCTTGTGGAAATGCCGGTAGTAGAGAATGTTGGGGTCGGGCGGCGTGCCCCAGTCGTTGAGCGTGAAGCCCATCTGGCGCGCACGGAAATTCTGCAGCCACGTGCCGAGATCGAGCCGCTGAATGGCCACGCGGACGCCGCCCTTGGCAAGCTGTTCGACCAGCGTGAGGGCAGCCGGCTCCATCCAGTCATAACCGATGATGGTGCGCAGCTCGATATCGATGCCGTCCGGATGTCCGGCCTCGGCCAGCAAGGCCTTGGCGCGGTCCACGTCGACCGTTTGGTTGGGCAATTCGCCGAGGGGCACGCCCCAGCGTTCCTGCAGACCCGGGACGGTGGTTCCCAGAACCTGGCCGTAGCCCGAGATCGCAGCCTGCATGACCGCTTGCTTGTCGATCAGAAGCGCGATCGCCTGGCGGACGCGCTCGTCCTTGAGCGGCCCGTATTCGCTGTCCAGATCGAGGCTCTTCTGGTTGAGAGAGCGCGACCGCTGCACGGTCAGGCCGCCAACGCCTTCGAGCTGTTCGGCGTCCTGCGGCCGCACGAGGACCGCCATGTCGACGCGCCCGTTGCGCACCGCGACCAGCATGCCGGCGCTGTTGGGGATGAAGTTGACGACGATCTCGTCGAGATAGGGCAGGCCGGGCTGCCAGTAGTCCTGATTGCGCTCGAGTCGCATATAGCTGTTTTGGACGAATTCGACGAGGCGGAACGGGCCGGTGCCGACGCTGGTGCTGTTGAGCCTGGCGCGGGCGTTCTCGCCGGCATACCAGTCGCGCGGAATGATCGAGCCGTTGCGGTGCGTGAGCGTGATCAGAAAGGCCGAGTTCGGCTGCTTGAGGGTCACTCTCACCGTCAGCGGATCGATCGCCTCGACCGTGTCGATATCGGCGAAATCGAGCGCGCCGATGGTGCCGTTTTCAGCATTGCGCATATAGTCGAGGCTATACTTGACGTCCGCCGCCTCGAACGGCTGGCCGGTGTGGAACGTCACGCCCGAACGCAGCGTGAACGTGTAGACGCTGGCGTCCTCGTTGATCTCCCAGCTTTCGGCCAGGAGCGGATGCGGATTGCCGTCGTGGTCGGCATAGACCAGCGTTTGATACATCAGCGGCGCGACGAAATTCACCGCTTCGCCGGCCTGATGGTAGATGTCGAAGGATGGCGGCTCGATCAGCGAGCCCACGGTCAGCGAGCCGCCCTGCTTGGCCGCGGGGTCGGACGCGCCGTAGACAAGATCGGCGGCGGCGGCCTGAGCCGAAACGCCAGTCAGCGACATCCCCAACAGCGACAGGAGCGGGATTGCGGCCACCGATTTCAGCAGCCTGCGGCGGTTGGTATCAAAGGTCTCAGACATAACATTCCTCCCTATTTCTGGCATGTTCGATGCAGCGGCGAATGGTTTCGTCCGCCCCGTATCGGGCCCGGAAGCCGATATCGGCGGCGATGCGGTCGGCCGCTACGAGTGGAAAGACGACCGGTGGCGCTTCGTCGCGCACCGTAAGGTCCAGTTCGGGCCGGGCAGCACGGGCAAGTGCGGCGATCGCGTCGATGTCGGTCGTTCCGCCGTTGACGTGGTAGAGCGGCCGCAGCCCGGGCGGCGCGGCGGCGAGCGCCACGAATGCCGCCGCGACGTCGTCGACATGGACGATGTCGAACAGGTGGCGCCCCCAGCCGATCTCAAGCGTCGGCGGCGCGACCGGATGGCAGGCCTCGAACAAGGCCTTCAGCGGATCGAGGAGGCCGCCATACGGGTGGCCGGGGCCAAGCACGAGGGTCGGCCGGACGGCCACGACCTCCAGCCCCCAATGACGGTGCGCGAAAGTGCCGATCTCCTCGGCGAGGCTCTTGGTCAGCCCGTAGATCCCTGCCGGAAAGCGTGACGCTGTCTCGTCGACGAGGCCCGTGGCGTGGTCCGCCTGCTGGCCCAGCACGGTTGTCGAGCTCGCCCAAACCAGCCGGGAGACGCCCCGCGCCCGGCATGTCGCGACAAGGCTGCGAAACCCCTCGACGTTGACGGCGAAGGCGGCGTCGATGTCACGCTCGGCCGACAGGCCGGGGCCGCTGCCCGCGCCGGCATGAGCGGCAAGCGAGATCACCCGATCAGGCCGGACCGTGGCGAAGACACGTTCAAGGCACACCGGGTCGGCCAGCGATCCGGCATGAAAACCGGCGAGCGGGCTTTGACGCGACGGGGCCGCGCGGTCGAAACCGTGGACTTCCATACCGCTTCGCTCCGCGGCGATCACCACATGACGGCCAATGAAACCGTTGCAACCGATGACAAGCAGGCGCCGGGCGCTCATGTCCGGTCGTCCCTTCGTGCGTTAAAAGCCGGCAGATCGTCGCGGATACAGGCCGTCACCTGTCCAGGCGCGACCTCACGGTGGCTCATGTCGGCGCTGCGGCAGGCTTCGACCGCGAATGGGCAGCGCGGATGAAACACGCAGCCCGGAGGCGGCGAAACCGGGTTCGGCAACTCGCCCTTGAGCAATTGCCGCGTTCCGTGTGCAGCGCCGACATGTTTGGGCACGGCCTGCAGCAACGCCCGCGTATAGGGGTGCGCGGGATTGCGAAATACCTGCCCGGTCGGGCCGGCTTCCACGATCCGGCCCAGATAGAGCACCATCACCCGGTCCGAAATATCGCCGACAACACGCAGGTCGTGGCTGATGAACAGCATCGACAGCGCCTGCCGGGCCTGCAGCGCCTTCAACAAATCGATGATCTCGGCCTGCACCGAAACGTCGAGGGCGGAGGTCGGCTCGTCGGCGACGATCACCGTCGGCTCGACCGCCAGGGCCCGGGCGATCGCCACGCGCTGACGCTGACCGCCTGAGAGCGCGGCGGGAAAGCGGTCGGCGATTTCCGGGCGCAGACCGACCTGCTCGAGCGCCTGTGCGACGCGCTCGCGCAGCGTGTTCCCCGAAGCGAGCCCATGCAGGCGCATGCCCTCGGCGACGGCCGCGCCGATCCGGATGCGGGGATTGAGGCTGCCATAGGGATCCTGGAAGACCATCTGCATCTTGCGCCTGAGCGGCCGCAACTGCCTGCGGTCGAGGTCGGTGATACGCTCGCCTTCGAGCCAGATGTCGCCAGAGGTCGGCTCCACGACCCTGATGGCGGTGCGGCCGAGTGTTGACTTGCCTGAACCCGATTCCCCAACCAGGGCCAGAACTTCGCCGCCGGCAAGCGTGAAGCTGGCATCGGTGACGGCCCGCAAGCCGGCCGAGCGGCTGAACCCGCGGCGCTGCGCAAACACCTTGCTGACGCCGTCCAGGCGCAAGAGCTCCCGTCCGTTTGCGCCGCTCATGACGCCTCCTCCCAGAAGAAGCAGCGCGACTGCCAGCCGGGCGCTGTTTCAACCAGCGGCACGTCGCGCTCACACTCCGCTCGTGCGAGCGGGCAGCGGCTGCGGAAGCGGCAGCCGACAAATCCCTCCCCGATCCGGGGCACGACGCCAGGCTTGGCGCGTCTGAACGGGCTTTCGTCTTCCCCGTCTCCGGCGATCTGCGGCAGGCAGGCCAAAAGTGCGGCCGTGTAGGGGTGGCGCGGCGTCCCCAGCACATCGCGCGCCGCGCCGCTCTCCACGATCTGGCCCGCATACATGACGACCACCCGGTCGGCGATTTCGCCAACCACGCCGAGATCGTGCGTCACGATGACGATCGAGAGACCCTGCTGGCGCTGGATATCCTCCAGAAGCTGCAGGATCTGCGCCTCGATGGTAACGTCCAGTGCCGTCGTCGGCTCGTCGGCGATCAGCAGGCGGGGGCGCCCCGCCAGGGCAAGTGCGATCATCACCCGCTGGCGCATGCCGCCCGAAAGCTGGTGCGGATAGCTGTGGGCGCGGCTTTCCGGCGCCGCGATGCCGACCTGGGTCAGAAGCTCGACCGCGCGCGCCCAAGCCTGCGCCCGGCTCGCATCCTCGTGCAACCGCACCGTTTCGGCGATCTGGTCTCCGACTGTCAGCAAGGGATTGAGGCTGGCGCTGGCATCCTGAAAGATCATCGCGATTTCGCTGCCGCGTAGCGCGTTCAAACCACGCTCGTTCATGGCACGCAGATCGCGGCTGTCACCGTCGGCGCCCTCCCACAACACCGAGCCCGAGGTTTTTATGTCGCGCCCGTCGAGCAGGCGCATCACAGACAACATGGTGACTGACTTGCCCGACCCGGATTCGCCGACGACGGCAAGCGTCTCGCCCTGGGCGACATGGAAGGACACGCCGTCGACGGCCCGCGTCACCCCACCGGCCTGGCTGAAATCGACCCGCAGATCGACCACATCGAGCACGACGGCCGGCGCACCGTCCTTCGCTATGTCTTCTTCCATCCGCCGAATGGCTGGCAAAATGAGAGCCCCATACGAGATGCCGCGTTGATCGAACGCCTCCGGCGCGTCATTGTCGCGCGAAGGGCCGGTTTTGCTCCAAAGCCCGGCGCCACGGCAGCGCCGACTTCTTGACCGACCCTACAACAGCCGCCCGGCGACCTCAAGTATATTTTCAACATACGGTATTCTGTTCCACATCTTGAAAACATGAAGCGAGTCTGATTATTTGTCCGCGCGGCGCTCCGGCATCACACCCGTCTTTACGGAGGAACCATGGGACTTTCCATTCCGGAGTTTCGAATCGAGTCGGTCAAGGCCGTGGTCCTGCGCGCGCCGATCCCTGTCCCGGTCAGGACCTCCTTCGGAACGATGCGCGACCGGCCGGCCGTCTTTGTGCGCGTGGATGACGACCGCGGCCGCCACGGCTACGGCGAGATCTGGTGCAACTTTCCCACGGTGGCGGCCGAGCACCGCAAACGCCTGGTCGACGAAATTGTCGGACCGGCTTTGATGGAGATGAAGCCGGACGGGAAAACAGCGCCGTTTGACAGGCTGATGGACAGGCTGCACGTGCTTGCCCTGCAAAGTGGTGAATGGGGCCCGCTACGCCAGGTGGCGGCCGGTCTCGACGCGGCTGTGCACGACCTGGCGGCGCGGCGCGCCGGCCTGCCCCTTTTCCGCTATCTCAATCCCGCCGCGTCCGGCGATATCGCGGTCTATGCCAGCGGCATCGGACCCGAGACGCCGGGGGCCACTGCCGAACGCGCCCGCAAGGGCGGACACGCGGCCTTCAAGGTCAAGGTCGGCTTCGGCCGCGACACCGATTTGGCGTCGCTCACCGCGATCCGCCAGGCGATCGGCCCGCATACAAGGCTGATGGCCGACGCCAACCAGGGATGGACGCTCGAAGAGGCCGCCGCCAGGGTCGCGGACTATGCCGCCTTCGACCTGACATGGATCGAGGAACCGCTGCGTGCGGACCGGCCGCTTCGCGAATGGTCCGACCTGGCCGCCCGCTCACCGATTCCGATCGCGGCGGGAGAAAACCTCAACGGCCGCGCCGAATTCGACGCGATGATGCAAAGCAGCGCGCTTACATTCGTGCAACCCGACGTCGCTAAATGGGGCGGCGTGTCGGGGTGCTACGACATCGCGGCGGCGGCCGCCGGCTGCGAGACGGTCTATTGTCCGCACTTCCTCGGCGGCGGCATCGGCCTGGCCGCGTCGGCCCACCTGCTCGCCGCCGAGGGCGGCGGCGGCATGCTGGAGATCGACGTGAACCCCAATCCCCTGCGCGACGAGGTGGCCGGCGCCATGCTGCGCCCGAACGACGGACGATTGTGCCTGCCCGACCGGCCCGGGATCGGGATTACGCCCGACGAACTGTTTTCCTAACCCTCCGGGCCGCCGATCCAGATCGTCTTGGTCTGCTGATATTGCGCGATCGCCTCGGTGCCGTTGTCGCGCGCCAGCGAGCCCGACCGCTTGTAGCCGCCGAAAGGCGTCTTGATGTCGCCTTCCGAGAACCGGTTGATCGACACGGTTCCGCACGGCAGCCGCCGGGCGAAATGCAGCGCACGGTCGATATCGCGCGTGAACACGGTGGCGTGCAGACCGTAGACGGAATCGGAAGCCATGCGCAGCGCCTCTTCGGGCTTCGAAAACGGGATCACGCCCAGCACCGGGCCAAAAATCTCCTCGGTCGCAATGGTCATGCCATGGGTGACGTCATCAAATACGGTCGGCCTGACGAAATAACCGTCATGGCCCTCGAGCGCGCTGCCACCGGCAACGACACGCGCGCCCTCGCCGATCCCTGCGTCGATGAAACCCAGCACGCGGCGTTGATGGTCCGCACTCACCATCGCCCCCATCTCGGTCGCGGGGTCGAGCGGATCGCCTACCTTGAGGGACGCGACCCTGGCCAGCACCTTGTCGAGGAATTCGTCCTTGCGCGACCGCGGCACGAACTGGCGCATATTGGCCGAGCAGTTCTGGCCGCCGTTCCACAGCGCCGCCGATACCGCGTTGGACACCAGCGCGTCGTCGATCGGGGCATCATCGAGCACGATGAACGGGCTCTTGCCGCCCATTTCCAGGCCGACCGGCTTGAGGTTGCTCTCGCTGGCATATTTCAGGAACAGGGCGCCGACCTCGGTCGAGCCGGTAAACGACACCACGTCGATATCCCGGTGCCGGCCGATCGCCTGGCCTGCGGTCTCGCCGAAACCCGGCACGACGTTGAGCACGCCGTCCGGCAGGCCGGCCTGCGCGGCGAGCTCGGCCAGGCGCAACACGGTCAGCGGCGTCTGCTCGGCCGGCTTAACGACGACGCTGCAGCCGGCAGCGAGCGCCGGAGCCAGTTTCCAGGCCGCCATCAGAAGCGGGAAATTCCATGGCAGGACCAGACCGGCGACGCCGACCGGCTCGTGCACGATCAGCGCCAGCGCGCTCTAGTCGGTGGGCGCAACCTTGCCGAAACTCTTGTCGATCAGCTCGCCGTACCATTGAAAGAAATTCGGCACTTCGTGCCCGACCTCGTTGAGGCAGTCGGTGATTGTCTTGCCCGAGTCGAGGCTTTCCATCACCGCGAGTTCCACGGCGTGTTCGCGCAACAGCGCGGCCAGCCGCAGCAGCACGTCCTTGCGCGCCTCCGGAGACGCGCGAGACCACACACCGGTGTCGAAGGCGCGGCGCGCGGCGGCAACGGCAGCATCGACATCGTCTGCGTCGCAGGCCGCGACCTCGCCCAGAATGGCGGCCGTCGCCGGGTTGAGATTGGTAAACCGCGCGCCCGATCGCGCCGCGACGAAACGGCCGTTGATGAAGGCTTCGGACGGGAAGGTGAGATCCGCGGCGATGGCGCCATAGTCGGTCGGCGTGGCGATATCCATTACAGAATGCTCCGTTGCTGCGCAGGGCCACGGCAGCGCCTTTTCAAGAAGCACTGTTGCGACCCAGCCATGGTCGAGCACGACCCTTGCCGGAAACCGGTCGTTCCGGGATCATGCTCACAGGGAGGACGACCGGAATCAGCCGCCCGGTTCCGCCCCCGGCAAGGCGAAGGGAGCCGGGGCGAGAAAACGCGTCAGGGCGTTTCGGGTGATCTGGGCGATCTCGTTGTCGGATCGCGGCTCGGCAAGCGCCCCCGCCCAGGCGACGGAGCCCGTCGACCAGACCGCGCCGCCAGCCTGGGTCTCGAAGAACACCATGTCGGCGCGCAGGATCGGGCTCATATCGCCGGTGACCGTCGGCCGGTTGACCAGCACTTCCTCGTTGGCGAGCACGTAGCTGTCGTCGAGGCGCTCGGAGGTGGCGACCACGATCGCGTGTGCCGGCGTGCCTAGGGTCGTGTCGGCGCGGTCGATCTCGATGCCGGCTGCGCCGCCGCCGCTGAGCCCGAAATCGCCGATCAGTCCGTCCGCGACCGCCACTCCGTCGAACAGGAAGGCAAGGCGCGGGTCGGCCGCGCCGGCCGAAAGCCGGTAGGGGTGGGAACGGTAGAACCCCTGCCCCGTATAGCCGGTGCCGGCGAGTTTCTGCGGCGGGCGGCCGTTGCGCCGCCACAGCCCGCCATAGGCGCCGTCGAAAGCGTGGTAATATTCGCCGGGTTCGGAGGCCCAGCTGCGGTTGCCGTCCTCCGCGCGCCGCAATTCGATCGTCTCGGGATGGTCGGGATGGGTGGAGACGCGCCAGTAAAACCCGTTGCCGCCCAGATAGATCAGCCGGCCGCCGCCATCGAGGAATCCGCCCAGCGCGTCGTGGCTGGCGGTGGTATGATATTCGGGATGCGATCCGGTGATCACGCAGCGATAGGGCCGCAGCGCCGCCGCCCCCTCGCGGTCGAGATCATCGTCGGTGACGATATCGAAGACAAACCCTTCCCGGTCGAGCCAGGACAGGATCAAAAGGTCGGCGCTGAAGTTCCAAAGGCCGCTGCCGAGCCCGCCCTGCCAGGCGCGCTGGGTGTGGCGCAGGGTCAGGCAGGGACGCCGGCGCGAGGCGTAAGACACGCCGCTGCCGTCGGCATGGGTGTCGTACAGCGACAGGCCGTATTCGGGATGCGCGGCCAGCGCGCAATCGCCGGCGGTCAACACCAGCAGGCGACTGGCGAACATTTCCGGATTGGCGCCATGCAGCAGGCAGCGGTCATTGGCATAGGCAAGCCATGTGAAGGTGGAGGCGAGGAAGGCGAGATCGGCCCCGGGCGCGTGCGGACGCACGAGGATCGGCAGCGTGTCGCGCCCGGCCTGGCCGCTGATCTCGATCAGGTAAACCCCGCTCGCCAAATTCTCCGGCAGCGCGAGTTCGGCCGTAACCGGCCAGCCGGCATCGGCGAGGTCGTCGCTGTGGAAGTGGATGGCGGCATAGTCGCGCGGGGCGTGACGGAAGCTTTGCTCGCCGCCCGACCAGCGCGTGCCCTTGACCGCCCGCGTCGGCAGATTGACGAGGCGGCCGTGCTGCGCGCGCGGGCCGACATCCCCGGCGACCGCGCTGTCGATGCCGCGGCTGAAATCCCAGGCCGCGACAAGGCCTGGACCGCGCGCTTCCCCGCCGTCGGCAAACGCATCAAGGCGTCGCAGCGCCGCTTGCGTGTCCACCGCTCCAGCCCACAATATCGGCGCCTCGAGCCGACCATCGAAGCGGACCGCCGACAGAGCAGACGCCGCGGCGCCGGAGGCGAGCCGCAGCGCCGCCTCGCCCGACCCGACCGCGTCGGGGATCGAAAGGCGGATATGTCTGTCCCTGCCATCGTCGCGGACCGTGAGCACGAGATCGCCGTCAGGACCGTTCCGGCCCAAAACCATTGCAACCCATGCGCCGGCACGCAGCCGGAACGGCGCCTCGACACGACGCGGTTCTGTCGCCGGCGCCTCGGCCATCAATATGGGCCGGCCCTCAGCGTCGATCAGCGCCGTCACCACAAACCCGCCCAACGCCAGCGACGCCAGGCAGGAACCGTCCGGCGAAAGGACCGTCGGCATGACCAAAAGAGCGAGCGTGAACCCGTCGGCGAGCAGACCGGCGTCGAGCCGGGCCTCGAACCACGAGCCGATCAAGGTGCGTTGCGGTGCGACCGTGCATCTCAGAGCCGGATGATCGACCGGGTCGGCGTCGAGTTCGAGCTCCTCGCCATGTGCGCGCAGCGCGCGAAACCGGTGCAGTCGTATATCGGCCTTCCCGGTCTCACCGCTTGACAGGTGCAGCGCTACCGTCTCGCCGGGACGATACTGCCAGCGCGGCGTGTAACCGACGATGCCGAAATCAGGTGCCAGCCTCATGACGCGGCACCGCTTTCCAACATCGCGCAGCGCAGGCGGAAGACATGGCGCTCGGCATCTTCGAGCGTATCGAACACCTCGTCGAGCAGTTCGACCAGCTGGCCGCGGCCGCGCAGTCGCGCCAGCCGCCATTGCCGGAACGGAACCACCTCGACCAGAACGTGCTTGCCCTCCGCCGGCAGGCTGCGCAGCCTGAGCAAGAGCCGCCGCAGCGCCGGACCGTGATCGCCGTACGGCGCGGCCAAAAACTCGTCCAAGAGGTCCCGTGACACGACCTGCCCGCCATCGAACGTCGTCAAGCGCTTGTCCTTTCGTGCCGGATCAGTGATCGAAGCGGGCGCGGTGCACCCGCTCGAAATGCTCGTGATAATGATGCGGTTCGATCGCCACGTCGATCAACGCGGGCACGCCTTCTGCGTTCGCCTTCAGCGCTTCGGCCACCGCGGCGTCGATCTGGTCGGCGCGCTCGACCTTGATGCCGAGGCAGGACTGCGCCCTGGCGATCTGCGCGAAGTCGCTGTTGACCTCGAAACCGGTGGCCACGAAGGGCTTTTTTCCGAGAAGCTGGTTGTACTGGACCCAGCCGAAGGCGTGATTGTTGAGCACCACCCAGGTGATGCCGCATTTGAGCTCGGCCGCCGTCGCCAGTTCGGCCAGCGACATCTGCATGGCGCCGTCGCCGGCGAAGCAGACGATCTTCTTGTCCGGCTTGGCGAGCTTGGCGCCGATCGCACCGATGATGCCCATGCTCATCGCCGTCTGCTCGCCCATCGGCACGCAGTCGTCGACGTCGAGGACGCGATAATGCGGCCAGTAATAACACCACAGATCCGCGCCGCCGTTCTCCTTCATCAGGATCGTGTCGCGGCCGAAAATGCGGTTGACCGCGTCGAGCACGCGCGGCACGCGGATCGGCGTGGAATTGTCGCTGTTGGCGGCCTCCAGCTTGGGCCGATAATCCTCGCGCAGCGCCTCGACGGCCTCGCAGCGTGCGGTGCGCTGGTCGGCTTCGATCTTCGGCAGTGCGGTCAGTATCTCACGTAGGGACAGCCGGGCATCACCGACCAGCGCGATGTCGGGACGCATGTTCATGCCGATCGTCTCGGGATCGATGTCGATCTGAACAAAGCGGGCATCGGACGGCCAGAACTGCCAGCTGTTTGTGGAAAACGCTTCCAGGCGCGAGCCGACCGACACGATCAGATCGGCTTCGTCCCACCAGCGCTTGCCGGCTTCGGTGAAGTAGAGGCCCGTCTGGCCAAGCGCATAAGGGCCGTCTTCGGGATAGATGCCGCGCCCGCCTGGTGTGGTCAGGACAGGCATGCCGACTCGGTCGGCCAGTTCCGCGACCGCGTCGGCGGCACCGGAAAATACCGCGCCCGACCCGCAGACCAGAAGCGGACGCTCGGCCTTAGCGATGGCGGCGGCGGCGGCCGAAACGGCGTCGGCGGCGGGCCTGGACAAATGCCGGCGCATGCCGGGCCGGTAGGCGGCCATCTCGGCGGCGACGTCGGCCAGATCCGAGGGCACCTCGATGAAGACCGCGCCCGGGCGGCCATTCATGGCGACGGCGAAGGCGCGCTCCATGATCCACGGGATCTTGCTTACATCGGTCACCCTGACGGCCCATTTCGTTACCGGACGCATCAGCGACACCGCGTCCAGTTCCTGGAAAGCGCCCATGCCGTCATGGTTTTCGACCACGCCGTTGACGATGGCGATCACCGGCAGCGATCCGGAGGTCGCCTCAAGCATGCCGGTCACCAGGGTGGTGATGCCGGGTCCGGGATTGGAAAAGACAATGCCCGGCCGCCTTTTCAGCCGCGCATAGGCATAAGCGCACGATACCGCCGATTTTTCGTCGCGCACCAGCACGAATTTGATCGGGGTGCGCTCGGTCAGGTCGTAAACGAGGTGCTTGGGATTGCCGGGCAGCCCGAACACATAGTCGGTGCCCTCGGCATCGAGCGCTTCGGCAACCGCCTGCCAGACAGTCTTCTTTTCCATGTCTTATCCTCGTTCAGGTTGCGGTCGGACCCGCTTCCGGTGCGGCGAAAGCCCCGCGCCCGGGAATGGAGTCGATCAGGAGCTTGGTATAATCTTGGGTGGGCCTGAACAGCACGTCGGCCGACGGGCCCATTTCCACGATCCGGCCGCGCTGCATGACGGCGACGTGGTCGCAGACCTGGGCGGCGACCCGCAGATCGTGGGTGATGAACAGCATGCCCAGGCTGAGCCGGCGCTGCAGGTCGGCGAGAAGGTCGAGCACCCGCGCCTGAATTGATACGTCGAGCGCGGAAACGGGTTCGTCGGCGACGATCACGTCGGGCTCCAGCGCGAGCGCCCGGGCAATGCCGATGCGCTGCCGCTGCCCGCCGGAAAAGGCGTTCGGATAGCGCAGGGCCGAAGCCGGATCGAGCGCGACCAGTTCAAGCAACTCGGCGACACGCCGCCGCGCATCGGCGCGCGACATGCCGTGGGCAAGCAATCCCTGGGCAACGATCTCGAAGACGGTGCGGCGCGGATTGAGCGAGGCGAACGGGTCCTGGAAGACCATCTGCACGCGGCGGCGCAGCGGCGCCAGGTCGCGGCTGCCGAGATCGAGCAGATTGCGCTCCACACCGGCGAGGCGCACATCGCCGGCATCGGCGGTCAGAAGCCGCACGATGATGCGGGCCAGGGTCGATTTGCCGGAACCCGATTCCCCCACGATGCCGAGCGTTTGACCGCGCGCCAGACTGAAGCCTGCGTCGCGCACCGCCTCCACCGTGCGGCGCGGACCGAACAGGCCGGTGCGGCCGGAATAGGTCTTGGTCACGCCTTTGGCCGACAGGAGCGGCTCGTCGCCGGTCTTGTCGACGGCCGGGCGCTTTGCCAGCTTGGGAACCGCCGCAAGCAGGGTGCGGGTATAGTCGTGGCTGGGATTGCCCAACACCTCGGCCACCGTCCCGCGTTCCACGATCCTGCCGTGCTGCATGACGGCGACCTCGTCGCCGATCTCGGCCACGACGCCGAAATCATGGGTGATCAGCACGATGCCCATGCCGCGCTCGGCCTGGGCGCGCTTGAGCAGGGCCAGTATCTGTTTCTGCGTGGTGACGTCGAGCGCCGTGGTCGGTTCGTCGGCGATCAGCAGTTCCGGATCGAGGGCGAGCGCCATGGCGATCATGACGCGCTGGCGCTGGCCGCCCGAAAGGCTGAACGGGAAGGCCTGGCGCAGCAATTCGGGCTCCGGAAGCCCCATGGCGTCCAGCAGTTTGACGACACGCCGGTCGTAGGGACCCGGCACGCCGTGGAAGCGAAACACCTCCTCGATCTGGCGGCCGACCCGCATCACCGGATTGAGCGCGGCCATCGGCTCCTGGAAGATCATGCCGATGCGGCGACCGCGGATGGCGCGGTGTTTTTCGGCGGCAAGGCCGATCAAGTTTTCCCCGTCGAAGCGGATCGTTCCGGTGGAGACCAGCGGCTTGGGCACCAGTCCCATGATGGCATGCGCCGTCATCGACTTACCGGAGCCGGATTCGCCGACAACGCACAGGATGCGGCCGGGCGCGATGTCGAGGTCGATGCCGTCCACGGCCTTGAGCCGGTCGCCGCCCTCGGGCAGGCGTACGGTCAGCTTCTCGATCGCAACGAGCGGTTCGGCGACAACACGGGCATTCATGTCTGGATCCTGACCCGACCCTTGAGATGCGGATTGAGCGCGTCGTTGAGCCCCTCGCCGACGAGGTTGATGGCAAGCACGGTGATGGCAATGGCCAGTCCGGGAAATACCGACAGCCACCAGGCCTGGCGGAACACGGTCCGCGCGGCGCCGATCATGTAGCCCCACGAGATACGGTTAGGATCGCCCAGTCCAAGGAAGCTCAAGGCGGATTCGGTGAGGATGGCGGTGGCGATCATCAAGGACCCCATGACGATCAACGGCGAGACCGCGTTGGGCAGCACCTCGGACACGATGATGCGGAAGCGCGACACGCCCGACAGAACGGCCGCCTCGACGAATTCGCGCCGCCGCAGGCCCAGGAATTCCGAACGCGCCAGGCGGGCGATCGGCGGCCAGGTGACGACCGCGATCGCGGTGACGATCGAGGTCAGCCCCGGCGTCATGATGGCGACCAGCAGGATCGCGAAGATGAAACTCGGTATGGTCTGGAAGAATTCGGTGATGCGTACCAGAAGATCGTCGATCCAGCCGCCGAAGAAGCCGGCGACCGCGCCGACCGAAACCCCGATCGCCGCCGCGATGACGGTCGAGATCAGCCCGATCATCAAGGAGATGCGCGCGCCGTGCACGATGCCGGCCAGCACGTCGCGGCCGAGCATGTCGGTACCGAAGGCGAACTCGCCGCCAGGCGGCAGCAGCGGACGGCCGCGGGTCGACATCGGGTCTATGGGAACGATCAGCGGCGCGGTGATGGCCATGACGACGATCAGCGCCAGTGCGATCGCGCCGGCGACCGCGCCGCGGTTTTCGGCGAAACGCTTCAGGAACTCCATCACGCCCGCCCCGCTATGCGCGGATCGGCGATCCGCAGAACGATATCCGTCACCATGTTGAAGAACACCACCATCAGCGCAGAGATCAGAAAGACGCCCAGCAGCAGGTTGTAGTCGCGCTGGAACAACGCATCGAAGGCGAGCCGGCCGATGCCCGGCCAGGCGAACACGGTCTCCACCACGATCGCGCCGCCGACGAGATGGCCCGCCTGCAGGCCGGCGAAGGTGATGATGGGAATGAGCGCGGTGCGCAGGATATGGGCTGTGGCGACGCGCCATTCCGGCAGGCCCTTGGCCCGCGCGGTCTTGACGTAGTCGAGGGTGGCGGTTTCCAGCATCGAGGCCCTGGTAAGCCGGACATAGACGGCGATGTAGAACAGGCCGAGCGTGACAGCCGGCAGGATCAGATGCCGGATGACGTCGAGCGTGCTGGCTAGCGCGCCCTTGACCGGGATCATGCTTTGCATGCCGAAGGGAGGCAGCCAGCCGAGCTGGACCGAAAACACCAGGATCAACAGCAGGCCGACCCAGAAGATCGGGGTGGCATAGAAGACCAGCGCCACCACCATCAAAAGACTGTCGAACACCGATCGTGGGCGCATCGCCGCGATCGCGCCGAGCAGCGGACCGACGATCAGCGCGAAGACATAGGCCGTGCCGGTGAGAAGCAGCGTGGCGGGAAGACGTTCGAAAATCATGTCGGCGACCGGTCGTCCGGTACGGAAGCTTTGGCCGAGATCGAGCGTCAACACGTTCTTGACGTAGGTTGCAAGTTGCACGGCCAGCGGCTGGTCGAGCCCGAAATCGCGACGGACCTGATCGAGAAACTGCTGGTCTGCGGCTCCCGCCTCACCCGCCATGACCACGGCGGGATCGCCGGGGGCAAGACGGATGAGGAAGAAGTTGAGAATGGTGATGGCGAGCACCACGGCGAGCGCCTTCACCACCCATTGCAGGACGAAGCCAAGTTGCGGCATCTCTGCCTATTCCTCGAAATAGGCTTCGGCGAAATTGTCGTTCGGACCGAGCCCGTTGCGCACCACATTCTTCAGCTTGGCGCTGTGAATGGTCGGCCATTGCAACTCCACCAGCCAGGCCAGCGCGACTTCGTCGGCCACGATCTTCTGGACCTGGTGATACAGCTCGCGCCGCTTGTCCTCGTTGGGCTCGCTGGCCGCCTCGGCGAACAGGCGGTCCACCTCGGGGTTGGAGTAGCCGGAGGTGTTGGTGAACAGGACACCCTTGCGCTGGTTTTCAGTGATATAGCTTCGCGCCACGCCCAGGGCAGGGTCCGACAGGGTCGTGAGATAGGTGGTCGACATGTCCACGTCCCAATTGGAGATACGGCTGCCCCAGCCGGCCACGTCGGACGTCTCGATCGTCACCTCGACGCCGACCTCGCCGAGCGCCTGGCGGATATATTGCGACAGCCGGTCCCACAGCTCGCCATAGGGCAGGCCGAGCAGGCCGATCTTGGCGCGTACGCCGTCGGCGCCGGCTTCCAGTCCCATCTCGTCGAGAAGCGCCTTGGCCTTTTCCGGATCGTATTCATAGGTGGGTACATCGTCCGTGTAGAACGGCGAGGAGGAGTGGATCGGCCCCGTGGGAATGGCGGCCAGACCGAAGAAGATGCTGTCGCGGATAAATTCGCGGTTGAGCGCGTGCATGACCGCCTTGCGGAACCGCACGTCGTTGAACGGCTCGCGCCGCAGGTTCATTTCCAGCCAGGAGATCGGCGCGCCCCATTCCCAGCCCTTCGTGGTCATCTCCAGATGGGGCATGGCGGCAAGCCGGGCGACGTCGACGAGTTCGATATCGTTCTGGGTGGCAAGATGGACCTGATCCGTTTCCAGCGCCAGAGCGCGCGAGGCGCTGTCGGGGATGAAGCGGTAGTAGATCTCGTCGAGATAGGGACGGCCGTCTAGCCAGTAGGCGTCGTTGCGCACCAGATGGATATACTCGCCGCTCGCCCATTCCGAGAACTTGAACGGCCCGGTGCCGATCGGCGCCCGGTTGGCCGGATTCTCACGAATATCGGAGCCGTTATAGACATGCTCCGGGACAATCGGCGCGCCGATCACGTCGAAGCTGCGGATCAGCGGGCCGTAGGGCTCTTCAAGCGTCAGCACCACTGTGTGGTCGTCCGGCGCGGTCACCTTGGTGCGCGCGAAGGTCGGGCGCGAGCGCGGATGGACTTCGGGAATGAACTTGGTCAGCGAATAGACCACGTCCTCAGCGTTGAAATCCTCGCCGTCGTGCCATTTCACGCCCTGGCGCAGCTTGAACGTATAGGTCAGTCCGTCTTCGCTGACCTCCCAGCTTTCGGCCAGCATGGGCTGCGGCGACAGCGCGAAATCGTAGGTGAGCAGACCTTCGAAAATCTTGCTCGAGGGCAGCAGCGTCGGCGCGTTGAGGTGGATGCCGATGACGATGCCTGGCGGCTCCGGCCAGAGCGTCGAGTTCAGCGTCCCGCCCTGTTGCGGCTCGGCCCGTGCAGCACCTGCCCCGGCAAGGACCAGGGCAAACACGACCGCCGCCAGGCGGCCCATCAATCCCATTGTCGTTCTTCTTCGCATGACGTTCTCCCTCACTCACGCATTGCGGTGACTATCGAGCAACAAGTGTCCTTGAGAAAGAGCCATTGCCGGCTATTGTCATGGGGCCACTCCGGGAAAATGAAAAGGAACAGCCCGATGGACGCCGACGACGAGAAATCGGGAGGTATTTTCCGGGCGATCGAAAGCGACCCGTCCATTCCCCTGCAGCGCCGGGTCTATGAGCGTTTCGCGACCGCGATCCTCGACGGCCAGTTGCGTCCGGGCGACAGGCTGCCCTCGACACGCGAACTGGCAAAGACGCTTGGCGTTGCCCGCAACACCGCGACCTGGGCATTCGAACAACTCGCCGTCGAGGGCTTCATCGAGACGCGTCACGGATCGGGCACGTTCGTCTCCTCGCAACTGCCCGACGCCGGCAGCGGCGGCCGGCTGCGCGTGCCGCAGGACGAAGAGACCGCCGCCGCTCGGCTGGCGCGGCGTTCGGAACGCTTTGCCGTCGTCGCGCGGTCGCTGCGTATTCCGCAGAAGCCGGTTCCCTTCAGGATCAACATGCCGGCCGTCGACGCCTTTCCGGTGGCGTTGTGGCGCCGGCTCATGAAGTCGCTTCTGTCGGAAAGCGGCGTTGGCGCCGGCTATCTTCTCGGCGAAACCGAGCCGGCCGGGTACGGACCGCTGCGCGAGGCGATCGCCCGCTACCTGATGATCAGCCGCGGCGTCACCTGCACGCCGGAACAGGTGGTGATCGTGGCCGGCGCGCAGCAGGGGCTCGACCTCGCCGCGCGCCTGCTGCTCGATCCCGGCGACAAGGTGTGGTGCGAGGATCCGGGGTTTCCCGGTTCCGTTGCCGCGCTGCTGGCCGCCGGCGCCACGATCGGCGCCGTGCCAGTCGACGCCGATGGTATCGACGTGGAGACCGGCATGCGGCTTCATCCCGACGCCCGTCTCGCGGTCGTGTGCCCGTCCTCGCAATTCCCGCTCGGCAGCACCTTGTCTCTGGCGCGCCGGCTGGCGCTGATCGAATGGGCCCGTCGCCACGACGGCTGGATCATCGAGGACGACTATGACAGCGAATTCCGCTATCGTGGTCGCCCGGTGCGGTCGCTCCAGGGGCTCGATGGCGGCGTGCGGGTCGTCTATATCGGCACGTTTTCCAAGGTGCTGTTTCCAGGATTGCGGCTCGCCTATCTCGTCGTGCCGAAACCCTATGTCGACCTGTTCGTCAACGCCCGGATCGTGGCCGGCCGGCAGTCGCCGACCTTCGAACAGGTGCTGGTCGAGAAATTCATGACCGAAGGCCATCTCGCGCGCCATATCGCGCGCATGCGCCGGCTCTACGCCGAGCGACGGACGGTGCTGATGGAGACCTTCCGCCAGGCCATTCCCGATCATCTGCGGTTACGACCATCGGACACGGGGCTGCAAATGCTCGGTTGGCTGCCGGACGGCTGGGACGATGCCGAAATCGCAAGACGTTCGGCGGCAGCCGGCCTTGAAATGACGCCTCTGTCGCGACTGACCGTGGACCGCACGCTGCCGCCGGCGCTGCTTCTCGGCTTCGGCAATTTCACCGCCGTGGAGATGAAAAACGCGGCGGCGCGGCTAGCCGCGATCATGGAGGACTACCGCAACGAACGGCCGGCCGCCGGCTGAAGCGCCCAAACGGCCCTGTCGATCCGCTACCGCGCGGATGATGCGGGGATCTCGACCGTCTCGCCGCTGCGAAAGGCGGCCTCGGCGGCCAGACAGATCTCGACAGCGAGCCTGGCCTCGACGGGCGAAAAGACCGATCGGCCCTCGCGAAAGCCGGCAAAGGCGCGGCGCAGGTTTTCCTCCAGTTCGAAGACCTCGCCCGACTGCGGGATCGCCACCTCTTCCGGCTCGCCGTCCCGCCGCTGCACCTTCAAAAGGAAATCGGGATGTTCGGTGCGGTCCATCGCGCCCGACCACCAGGTGCGCGCCGCGCCCGCCTCGCCGGCGACCTCCAGCAGCGTGTGATGCTCGAAACCGGACAGGCACTGGCTGAGCAGCGCCATCGACCCGTCCTCCCATTCCAGCGTGGTGGCGAAATTGCGCACCAGCCCGTTTTCGCCGCCATTGCCGATCGCCCGCACCCGGGCCGGCTTGCCGTTTTCGGCCGCGTACCACATCACCAGATCGAAGAAATGAACCAGCTCCTCCAGAATCCAGGAACCGACCATGTCGGGATCGTAACGCCAGCCGCCGGAGCCCTGGCGGAATTTGTGCCTGAACAGCGACAGATGCTGATAGCGCACCTTGCCGAGGTCGCCCGAAGCGACGATGTCACGCATGGTGCCCCATTGGCGCGATACCCGCAATTCGTGATTGACGGCCACCAGGCCGCCGGTGCGGACGCTGGCGGCGATGATCTCGTCGCACTGGTCAAGCGTCAGCCCGAGCGGCTTTTCCAGGAACACGTTGGCGCCGGCGTCGAGCGCGGCGGTGGCGAAACGGCTGTGAACATGGTTGGGCACGGTGATGTCGACAACGTCGAACCCGCCGGCCGCCAGCATGGCGTCGTAGTCGGTGTAGCGTGGCACGTCAGGCAGCTTGTCGGCCGCAGCCCTGGCCGAATTCTCGCCGTGGCAATAAAGGGCGACGATCTCGGCATCGGCGATTGCCGACAGCGCCTTGGCATGCATCTGCCCCCATGCTCCGAAACCGGCAAGGGCGACGCGCGTGACATCTGTGGTCATGGATTGGCCTTTCGTTTTTGCGTTTTTGGCGAGGCTTTGCGGGTAAGCCGACAGCGACAAAGGCGACCGCCACGCCGCCGCGCGACCGTGTCAGTGATCGTGCAACACTCCCTCTCGATAATACGGCGTCTCCCACGAGCGCAGGACGGGCTCGCAGAATTGGCCGGCGCGCAGCAGGCCGCGCGGGCGAAAGAGCATCGCCCCCTCACGCTCGACGCCGGCCACGTCGACGAAGGGATAGCGCGCCTCCACCGTCTCGAGCAGGCTGATGTCGGCCGGCGCGCCGACTGATAGATGACCGAGGTCAGAGCGCCGCATGGCTTTCGCCGGCGCGTCGGTCGCCATGGCGATCACATCCGACAGGCCGACGCCGCAGGTCACCAGCTTGCTCATCGTGTGCAGGAGATCGAAGGCCGGGCCGTCCACGCACAACATATGGATGTCGCTGGAGACGATATCGGGCGCAAAACCGCGCGCGATCGCCGCCTCGGCGCTGGAAAAACCGAAGGCGCCCATGCCGTGGCCGATATCGAACAGCACACCGCGCCGCCGGGCCTCCAGCAGCGCCGGCAAGAGACGGCCGGCATCGTCGATCGGCGCGTTGGGCGCCGGCCGGAAACAATGGGTGAGGATGTCGCCCGGCCGCAACCGGGCCAGGATCTCGTCATAGCCGGGCGGCGGCTTGCCGATATGGGTCATCACCGGCAGGCCGGTCTGCCGCGCCGCCTCGAGAGCCCGCTCCAGCGCCTCAAGGCCGATCCGGCCCGACGTGCCGGCGCCGAGACGCACCTTGATGCCGACGACGACGTCGCGATTTTCGCGAACAACCGCCACGCAGCGCTCGACTGAAAGAAGTTCGGAGAGGCTCGCCTCGCCGAACATCAAGCCGCTGTCGAAAGCGAAGATGCCGGGAAAGGAAATGTTGAGGAAAGCCAGGATGCGCGAGCGCGAAGGCGCGATGACAAAATCCCTGAGCCCGGCGAAATTGCCGGCGCCGGCGCTGCCGGCATCGACCATGCAGGTGACGGCGGACCGTTCGGCGACCGGATCGGGCGCGACCCCGTAGGAGGTGGCCCGGTGGTAGATATGAGTGTGCAGGTCGATCAGTCCCGGCGTCACGAGGAGGCCGCGCAGATCGCGTGCCGCGCGCGCGGACCCCGGATCGAGGCTGGCTGCGATCGCCGCGACCCTGCCATCGGAGATCGCGACGTCGCGCACGCCGTCGATGCCGTTGCGCGGATCGACCAGCCTTCCGCCAGTCAGAACCAGGTCGTGCGGCGGTGCCTCGCTCACCATTGCAACGGCGTCCCGTCATAAGACAGAAACTGGCCGGTCTCGTGATTGCCGAGCCGTCCGATCACGCCGCGCATCGAGGCGACGCTGACATCGACCGGAAGCGCACCACCGCCACCGCCGCCGGCCGTGTCGACCCAGCCCGGATGAATGAGCAGCATGGTGATGCCGCGGGCGAACAGGTCGACCGCCAGACTGCGGGTCAGGGCGTTGAGGCCGGCCTTGCTGGCCCGGTAGCCGTAATGCCCGCCCGACAGGTTGAGGCCGATCGCCCCCATCCGGCTGGTGATGACGGCCACGCGGCGCTGCGTGCTGGCCGCGACATTATCGACGAAGGTTTCGACCAGCCGCAACGGCCCGATCGTGTTGACCTCGTACATCCGGCGCACATAGTCGAAATCGAGGCTGCCGAGACGGCCCGTGTCCAGCCCCACGCCGGCGTTGGAGATCAAAAGATCGACCGGCTCGTCGCCCAGTTCGCGCTTCAGCGCTGCGAACTGGTCCGGATCGGTCACGTCGAGCGCGTGGTTGCGGATCGACGGCTCAGCGCCAATCGCGTTGGCCGGATCGCGGTGGGTGGCAATCACCGCCCAGCCGTCGCGCGCATATTGGCGGGCAAACTCGCGCCCGAGCCCGGTGTCGCAGCCGGTAATCAAGACCGTCGGCATGTCCGTCCTCCCGTCGGGCCGCTTCGGCCCGCTTGCCTCTTGTTTCGCCTCGCAATCATCGGGGCCGCCCCTCGAAAAGCCAGCGCATGGCATGGCGCGCGCTTGCGCCCGGCGCGAGGAAAACCATCGAGGGTTTTTCCACCAGTTCGCCGGCAAAACCGCTCGGATCGCCGTGACCGGTCCAGGCCTCGATGCACAGGAACCGGGCGGGCGGGCGGGCCCACAGCGCAAAATGCGCAAAACCCTCCGTCTCGACCGCGATCGCCGCATCGCAAGGCGAGACAAAACGCAGTCTCCGGCTGCGGGCGTTGAGAAAACACAGCGCCTCGCGCGCCATCAGGTCGCCGGCGAGCGGCAGGTCGCGCCCCTCGATCGGGATCGCGCGGCGCGCCTCGGTGAACAGCCCGTCCGGGTCGATCACCGGCACGGTCGGCGCCTCGTCGCGATCGAAGACGATGCGATAGTCTTCGGCCTCACCGTCGGCGAACGGCCAGCGAAAGCCGGGATGCAGGCCGAGCGCATAGGGCAGAGGCCGGGAGCCGGGATTGCTCAGCGTAAAGACGGCCTCGACCGCCCGTTCGCCGAGGCGATAGAACACCTCCAGGCAGAACGCGAACGGATAGGCGGCACGGGTCTCTTCATTGTCGCGCAATCTCAGCCGCAGCGTCGTTTCGGTGCGCTCGATCGGTACGAAATCCTGGCCGGCCGCAAAACCGTGTGTGGGCATGGGATAGCGGCGGCCATCGACCCTGATCATACCGTCCTTGACTCTGCCGACGACCGGAAACAGCAGCGGGCTCGACCGCGGCCATTGCGGCCCTGCGGACCACACGAGCTCATCCGGGCCGACACGCCAGGCGACGACCTCCGCGCCACGACGGCGTATGCGCAGGCGGCTCTTCCCGGTCCGCAGAACCGCCTCTTCGCTCACCATCTCACCCGGATAGTCAGGCCGCCAACCGCAGCCAGCAGGACGCGACGCGGCAGTTCAAGCCCCGGCGCGCGCATTCTTTGCTGTGCGGACATGCCACCTTCCTGCTGTCTCGACTGAAACCCGCCTGACCCCTGATAAGGTCGCGGACCGGACAGTCCAGCAGATACCCGATGATGCGGCCTGCGGACAGAGCCGGTTTCAAGCGAAACGACAGGTCCAATCATCAACACGCTCGCCACCGGACACGTGCCTCGACGACACGCCGCCGGGCAAACGCCGGGACCGCCACGGACCCGGATTTGCGCGCCACCAGCAAACGGACCACAATAAGACAAGGCTTGCGCCGGTGGCCTAAGACGGCTCCGTTCAACAGGGAGCGACTGCGAATGAGCAACGGCTTGCACGGTTCTTCGACGCCAAGACGGGCTTTGGCTTGCTCCCGCCGGCCCGCTGGCCTAATCGACTGGGCCGGCCCCAGCCAGACCGCCGGCTGCGTTGATGAATTCGTGGTGTCACAGGCATTGGGAGCAAAACGATAGAGACGCGCCAGCTCTCCTATTTCCTCGTTGCGTGCCAGCACAAGAACCATGCAGAGGCCGCCGCCCATGCCGGGATTTCCGCGTCGGCGCTGAGCGAAAACCTGCGTCTGCTCGAGGAGGAGCTGGGCATCAAGCTGTTCCAGCGCGGGCCGCTCGGGCACTATCCAAGCGAGGCGGCCCGCTGGCTCTATCAACGTGTCGAGGTGGCGCTGCAACGGATCGAAACCCTCGAGGCGGGAGCGGACCGCGTCCGCGGCGTGCAGTTCCGGCGCCTGGAAATAACGACGCCGCTGCAGTTCATGCTCGGGCGCCTGTCGCGCGCCGCGAGCCAAGCCGTGCGGGATCTGGGAAAAACACACCCCCACGCGCTCGCCCGGGTTCAATTCCGAACCAACTGGCTGGCCGAGGACGGCGACCTGTCCTTGCCCGTCCCCGACCGTGGGGAACCGGTCGAACGCGTGGTCCTGGAATATGTCGACGAGGCCGCACCGCAGGATTTGTTGTTTCAGGACGACTGGATCGCCATCACCAATTTCGATCGCAGCCTCGAACAGGGTCGCATCATCGATTTCGAGACGCTCAGAAACTTGCGCCTTCTGCTACCGCCCTTGCTTCCGGCCCAGACGCGCCATGCGCGCGCCTATTGCCAGCGCCATGGTCTGCCCGAACCGGTGATCGTGGAGGAAGATGTCGGGACGTTTCCCACGCTTTCGCGCGATGCCCGCCCGTTCGCGCTGCTTGCGCCGCGCAGTCTGGTCGCCGGGGGACTGTCGCGCCTGCAACTCGACCATGTCAGCCTGCCGAGTGACCTCGTCAGCCCGGTCGCGGCCAGCGTTCACGACAGCGGCGAACTGGGTCAGGCCTATGTCGAGCACCTGAAGCGCATCCTTATGGAACCCGACCACCCGGTCGTCTACGATCCGCACATCACGCTGCGGCAAATGCGCTATTTCCTGGTTCTCTTTGACCAGATGAACATGACCGCCGCCGCCCGCAAGCTGAACGTCGTCCAGCCGGCGCTGTCCAATCAGTTGCGCAAGCTCGAGGCAATCATCGGCCGACCGCTGTTCGAACGCCAGCGCACCGGCCTGAAACCGACGCCGGAAGCCGAGACGCTCGCACCGTTGATCGAGGAAGCTGTCGAGCTTTGCAGCAACGTTGCGGTAGAGGCACGCCGCCAGGCCTCGCAACAGGGCCGCAGGCTGACCGTGGGTGTCGTTCCGTTGCTCAACCATCGCGGCACGCTGGTGAAAGCCATTGCCGGCGCGCTCGAGGACTGGACCGCGACCTATCCCGACGTCAGGCTGCATGTGGTCGAGGCGGCGGCGACGGTGCTGCACCGCTGGGTCGAAAGCGGCAAGATCAGCCTCGGCCTGGTCGAGGCGCATGTTTCGCGCTCGGTTCAGCTCGATCTGAACAGCCAGGACAGGCTGGTGGTGGTCTCGAAGACTGGCCGCGACATGCTCGCGCCCGGAGACGTGCCGCTTGCCCGGCTTGCCGACCTGCCTCTGGTGCTGCCGAGCGACACGTTCGGCCTGAGGCAACTGATCAACAGGGCGGCCGAGGATGCCCGCGTTTCCATCGTGCCGCGCATTGAGGTCAATTCACTCGCGGTGGTGCTGGCTATGGTGCGCCGCATGCCGCTGGCGACCGTGATGCCGGAAACGACGGTCCAGCCGTTCGTGGCCGAAGGCGCCTTCCAGATCAACACCATCGTCGAGCCGGCGATCCACCGCCGGCTGTCGATCATCTTTTCGACGTCGCGCAGCCTGACGGAGATCGAGCGCGCCCTGGTGGACACGCTCAGGCGCCACCTGGCATAGGTGGCGCCCCGGGCTAGCGCATCGAACGGTAACGGGAAAAATGCCGTTCCGGTGCGCCGAACACCAGTTCGTTGACCAGGATGCGCTTGACGTAGCGGCCGACCGCGTGCTCGTCGGTCATGGCGATGGCGCCGTGAATCTGGATCGCCTCCTCGCCGATCAGCCGGCCGGACCAGATGGACTGTATCCAGGCCGCCACCGCCAGCGCACCGGCCTCTTGCCGGTCCGGGGCGGCCGCAGCCGAGGCAACCAGTGAGCGAACCTCGTCAAGCTTGATCCACATGTCGACCAGCCGGAACTGCAGGCTCTGGAACGAACCGATCGGCCGGCCGAACTGCTTGCGCAACTTCGCATAGTCGAGCGTCTGCTCGTAAAGCACCTGCATGGCGCCGAGATTGTCGGCGGCCGCGGCAAGCAGCGTCTCAGCCTCCACCTCGCGTAGCAGCGTTTCGACCCCGCCGTTCTCGTCCAGGCGATCGGATGCCGCGACCGCGACGTTGTCGAAACCGACACATCCCGCCCTGCGCCCGTCCGGCAGGAAATGGAGCTCGACCGTCACGCCGGGCGCGTCGGTGCGGACCATAAACAGCCCGGTCTCGTCGCTCGCGCCGATCCTGGCCAGTGCCAGCACCGCGTCGGCCTCGTCGACGGCCAGGACGTGATTGCACCGGCCGGCCAAGCGCCAGCCGTCATCGGCCGCCTGCGCCACAAGCGTCGGGGCAGCACCGACGGCGAACGCAGCGGCGACGCGCTGCGTGCCTTCCATCACCGCAGCGAGCGCCTGCGATGCGCGCGGGCAGCGCGCGAGCATGCCGCCCGCCATGACGGCGAATGGCAGATAGGGCGTAGCCAGCAGGCCACGGCCATGGCCCTGCATGACGGCCGACACCCCGGCCGTGCCGAGCCCGAGCCCGCCGACCTCTTCGGGATAGGGCAGGTAGAGCCAGCCGAGCTCGGCCAGTTCCTTCCAGCCGTCTTCGCTGTTGGCCTTGCCGTCCGACCGGTTGGCGACGTAGCGCGCCACCGTATCGGCAAGCATTTGGAGTTCTTCATCAAGATTGGTGCTCATCGCCGCTCACCCCAGTTCCAGAATCTGCTTGGCGAGGATCATGCGCTGAACCTCGTTCGATCCGCCCCAGATCGTCAGCTTGCGCTGGTTGAGATAGGTCGCGATCGCGCCCATGGCCGACGGATTGTCGGACGGTTCCAGCGCATCCAGGAAAGCCTCGGAATGGACGAGGCAATCCTCGGCGTGCAGGTCGACCCTGAGCCGCGACAGCGCCTGGGCGATCTCGGTGCCGCGAATCTTGAGCTTCGAGGCTTCCGGACCGGGATTTTCGCCGCCGACGCTGCGCGCCAAGAGGTGCAACTCCATGTGCTCCAGCGCCAGAAGCTCGATTTCGAGGCGGGTCAGCCGCTCGACCAGGCGCGCGTCATCGGCCTTGCCGAGCGCCTCGGCGTCGGCCCGGATCTCGGAAAGGACACGCCGCGAGCGCGCCGCGCCCGACATCGAAAACCGCTCGAATTCCAATAGGAACTTGGCATAGGTCCAGCCCTGCCCTTCCTCGCCGATGCGGTTTTCGACCGGCACCAAAACATCGTTGAAGAAGACCTCGTTGAACTCCTCGTCGCCGTCGATCGTCTTGATCGGGCGCACGGTGATGCCGGGCGAGCGCATGTCGATCAACAGGAAGGAGATGCCGCGCTGCGGCTTCACCTCGAGATCGGTCTTGACCAGGCAGAACATCCAGTCGGCCCAGTTCGCCCAGGTGGTCCAGATCTTCTGGCCGTTGACGCGGTAGTGGTCGCCCTCGCGCACCGCCGTGGTCTTCAGGGCGGCGAGATCCGAACCGGCCCCCGGTTCGGAATAACCCTGACACCAGAAGTCCTTGTTTTCGCGGATACCGGGCAGGAAACGCGCCTTCTGCTCGTCATTGCCGAAGGTGAAGATGACCGGCCCGGCCATCGCGATGCCGAACTGGCAGGGATGCGGACAGGCCAGCGCGCCATATTCGCGCTCGAACAGATAGCGCTGGGTCTGGGTCAGGCCGGGACCGCCGGCCGAGGCGGGCCAGCCGACCGCGTACCAGTTGCGGGCCGCCAGAACGTCCTGCCAGGACGTGTAGTCGTCCCGCGTCAGCCTTTGATTATAACGTACCTTGCGCGCCAGCTCGGCGGGCAGGTTGTCGCTCAGATAGGTGCGGACCTCGGCGCTGAAGGCCTTGTCCTCTTCGGAAAAAATCATCGTCATGGTCTGGTTCCGCTGTCAGATGTCAGATGACGCCGGCGGCTCGCAGCCGCGCGATCTCGCCCGCGTCCATGTCGAGCATGTCTTGCAGGATCGTGCCGCCATGTTCGCCCAGCTCCGGCGCCGGACGCGCCTCGCCCCGGTCCAGCCCGGCGACATGTACCGGCTGCTCGGGCAGTCTGAGCGTGCCGAGCCTGTCATGGTCGACCGTCGTCATCAGTCGGCGATGACGGGCATGGGCGCTGTCGGCGGCCTCGGCGATGTCCCACACAACCGATGCCGGAATGCCGGCGGCGGCCAGGCGTTCGACCGCGGCTTCCGGCGACAGATCGCGCGACCAGGACTCGATTTCGGCGCGCAGCGCATCACGATTGACGCGGCGTTCGCGGTCTGAGGCATAACGCGGGTCGTCGGCCAGTTCAGAACGACCGATGGTGGCGGCGAAACGGGCAAACAGCGAATTGTTGGCGATCGCGATGATGATGGTGCCGCCCTTGGCCGCGAAGGCGCCGAAAGGTGCCGACAGCGGATGCTGGTTGCCCTGCCGGGTCGGCGCCTGGTCGATGACCTGGAGCTGCGCCAGCGCGGTCGGGAGCAGGGAAAACAGCGAATCGAACATGGCGATGTCGAGCGTCGCTCCCTCGCCGGTCGTCGCCCGCCGGTAGAGAGCGGCAGCGATCGCGAAGCCGGCATAAAGGCCCGATACCGTGTCGCCGACCGAATCGCCGACCATCATCGGCTCGCCGTCGGGCTCGCCGGTGATGCTCATCAGGCCCGACAGCGCCTGCGCCACGACGTCGTAGCTCGGCGCACGCGCCAGCGGTCCGTCCTGACCGAAACCGGAGATCGAGCAGTAGATCAGATCGGCGCGCTCGCCGCGCAGCGTCTCGGCGTCGATGCCGAGCTTGCGGGCGACGCCGGGACGGAAATTCTCCACCACCACATCGCTCCTGGCCGCCAGGCGGCGTGCAATCGCCCGGCCTTCCTCGCTTTTGAGGTCGAGCCGGATGCTGCGTTTGTTGCGGTTGATGAGTTCGAAACTGACGCTGATGCCCTGAGAAAAAGCGCCCATTGAGCGCTGGTCGTCGCCGGTGGGCGGCTCGACCTTGATGATCTCCGCGCCGAGATCGGCCAGCATGGCGGTGCAGAACGGGCCGGCCAGAACCCGGCTGAAGTCGAGCACGGTCACCCCGGCGAAGGGCTTGGTCGAAGACATTGTTATCTCCAGTTTTGGTGCGCGCGGGCGGGCCCTAGCGCAACAGATCCGGCAGCCAGGTAGCGAGCTGCGGGAACAGGACAACGAGCAGAAGCGCAAAGACGTTGGCGATCAGGAACGGCGTGATGCCGCGGAAAATCGTCCCCAGCGGTATGTCCTGACGCAGTCCCTTGATGACGAAGACATTGATGCCGACCGGCGGCGTGATCATGCCGATCTCGATGACCATCACATTGACGATGCCCCACCAGACCAGGTCGTAGCCGAGCCCGCTGATGATCGGCACCACGAAGGGAAGCGTCAGCACCATGCCGGCAAGCGCGTCGAAAACACAGCCCAGGAGCACATACATGGCGATGATGATGAAGATGATCGCCAGCGGCGGAATGTCGAGCCCCTGGACCCAGGTCGCGACTTCGCTGGGCATATGCGACAAGGTGAGGAAATAGCCGAAGATATTGGCCCCGATCACGATCATGTAGAGCATGGCGATCGAACCGGCCGACCCGAAGAGCGTCTCGGTGAAGGTGGCACGTGTCAGCGACTTTCTCGCGACAGCGAAGATCAGGGTCAGCACCAGACCGACCGCGGCGCCCTCGTTGACGGTGAAAAAGCCGGAATAGATGCCGCCCATCACCACGACGATAATGCCGATCGGCGCCCAGGCACGCCCCGTTTCGCGCATCCGCGCGCGCCAGGCTATGCGCTCGCCGGCGCCGGCCAGATGCGGCGCGATCATCAGTTGCACGCGGATGGCGAGAACGAACAGGGCGACAGAAAGCAGGCCGGGAATGATCGCGGCCAGAAACAGGTCGATGACGAACTGCTCGACCTGGACGGCATAGATCACCATGATGATCGATGGCGGGATCAGCGATCCGAGCGTGCCGCCGGCAGCCAAGGTGCCCGTGCACAGGGACAGCGCGTAGTTGCGCTTTTCCATCTCCGGCAGCGCGATCTTGGCCATAGTGGCGGCGGTCGCGATCGACGAGCCGGCAATGGCGCCGAAACCGGCGCAGCCGAGAATGGTCGCCATCGACAATCCGCCCCGGTAGTGACCGATCCAGGTATTGGCGACGCGGTAGATGTCGGCGGAGATGCCGGCCGCGCCGGCAAAGCCCCCCATCAACAGGAAGAACATCACGACCGCGAAATCCTGGTTCGTGAGCATGTTGACGGTTTCGGTGCCGAACAGGGAGACCATGCCCGACAGATTGCCGGTCAGCATCACGTACCCCGCCGCACCCACCGCCGCCATGGCGATGCCGACCGGCACATGCAGCAGGATCGCGGCGATCAGGCAGGCGAGCCCGACCAGGCCGACTTCAATCGGTGCCATCGGGCCCCTCCTTGTTCTCCGGGTGCACGGACGTCGCCGCGGCATCGTTCATGCCTGCCGGGTTCTGCGCCGAGAGGCGGATATCGCGGGCCGCGGCGATAACCAGCGCGAGTTGAACGGGAATACACAGCACGAACAGCGCCGTCGTCAGCACCCATACCGGCCAGACGGGAATATAGATCAGCCAGGTGGTCTGGCCGGATGTGTAGACGTCGATCGTGTAGACCCAAAGCTGCCAGGCGATCAGCACGAAGACGGCGAGCATGATCCCATGTCCGAGGAAATCGAGCACCGCTCCCAGGCGCCAATGCGCCATGCCGGCGAAACGCACCGAGACATGCTGGTTCGTGGCCAGCGACGCGGGGAAACAGGCGGCGGCGGCGATCACGATGATCAGGTCAGAGATGTCGCTGAAGCCGGTGACCGGCGTACCAAACAGTTCCCGCCCGGCAATATCGACCATGGTCATGATCGACAGGACGACGAGGGCGGCAAGCCCGATCGTGGCCGCGAACTGGGCAAGTCTGCGAATATTTGCCAGCAATGTCATGGGAGGCGCTCTCGGCTTGCCGCGCGCGGACGCGCGGCGTGGGCGCGACGGCCGCGACAAAGCCGCGACCGTCGGGCTGGTTCTTACTTGTCGGCGCGCACCGCGTCGCGCGCGGACAGCATTTCCTGATACAGGTTCACGCCGTCCTTGTCGGCTTCCCAGCGTTCCTTGAGACCGGAAAAGGCGCCTTTGAGCGTTTCGATGTCTTCGTCGGAAAACTCGACCATATTGTGCTCGGCATCGGCCGCGAGGCGCGCTGCGGATTCTTCGTTCTGCTTGTCGAGATTTTCGGACAGAACATTGGAAAACCACATGCCGCGATATTTGTCGAAAGCGGCCTTGGCCTTGGGCGGCAGGCTCTCATAGGTGTCCTTGCGCATCGGGAACATGACCGCGACATTGCCCAGCGGCGCATTGATGACATGGTAGCCGGCCGCATCCGCGATGCGGAAATTGAACATGTTGCCGACATCCATCAGCGTGCCGTCGACCACGTTGCGCGAGATGTTCTCCGCAATCTGCGTGGCCGGCATGCCGCCGACGGGAACGCCGCCCATCGCCTTTACGACCGCGCCCTGAACCGGGCCGCCGGCACGCAGCTTCTGGCCGGAAATGTCGTCGACCGTGGCGAGTTCCTTCTTGCTGTGCAGATAATAGGGACCGACCTCGGCGATGCCGACGAGCTCGAGCTCGTCGAAGCCGGTGAACAGGCCCTTTTCGTACAGCGCATAAGCGGTCAGGCTGGCCTCGCGCGTGTTTTCAAACACGAAGGGCAGCTCGAACATTTCCAGCTCGGGGAAGCGGCCGGGCGTGTAGGACGCAACCACCTCGGCGATGTCGACGACGCCGTCCTCGACCAGCTTGAGCTGGGTGGTCGGGCTCGCGCCAAGCGTGCCGCCGGGATAATGCTCGATCTTCAGCGTGCCCCCGGACGCCTTTTCGACGGCCTCTATAAAGGCAGGGATCGAAATCGAGTTGGTCTTCGTGCCGGGCGGGAAGGCGCTGGCGAATTTCAGCACCACGGGCGATTCGGCCAGGGCCGGCTGCACGAACGCGCTGCCTAGAAGCATGGCAGCCATGGTCAGTTTTTTGATCGTTGTCATCGTCTCTCCCTTTCAAGCTCGCGCCTGGCGACCAGGAACACGGCTATGTTCGTATGACGGCGAAAATTATCGTGTCTGCGGGCACCCGCGCTGAAATAGGTTTTGCGAAACTGGACAATCACGAAAGACGAAGCTCGATCGGCCTGCCGCCTAGCTTTTCCAACGTTTGACGATTCCAGCGTCGATATCGACCAGGTCGAGTACCCGGCCGACCGTGTGATCGACCATCTCTTCGACCGTGTCGGGACGGGGATAGAAGGCGGGGACCGGAGGCATGACGATCGCGCCCATCTCCGTTACCGAGACCATGTTGCGGCAATGGCCGAGATGCAACGGCGTCTCGCGGAACAGAAGCACCAGCCGGCGCCGTTCCTTCAGGCTCACATCGGCGGCGCGCGAGACCAGCGTACCGCAGGCCCCGGACGCGATCTCGCCCAGCGTCTTGGCCGAGCACGGCGCGATGAACATGCCGTCGACGCGGAACGACCCGCTGGATATGGAAGCGGCAACGTCGTCGTTGGAGTGGACGTGATCGGCCAGGGCGTGGATATCGGCCTGCTTCAGGTCGGTCTCGTGGGCGAGCGCGACGACGGCCGAGCGCGACATCACCAGGTGTGTCTCGCAGCCGAGCCCGCGCAGCACCTCAAGGAGCCGGATACCGTAGACATGGCCCGAGGCTCCGGTGATTGCGACAATGAAGCGTTTGGTCATATGCCCTCGCAGGCGCCGGACGGCCCCGATCCTAATAGGATTCGAGGTCGCGGCGCACCCTTTCATAGATATCCGCCGGCGGCCGGACGAATTCCGAGCGGCCGCCCGGCTCGCCGTCGCCGGGACGGGTGGTGGCGATCATGCCTATCTTGGTGACGACCAGATCCTCATGCACGGGATCGCAGCGGTCCGCCTTGACGCCCGGCAGCACGATCAGGTCCTCATGCCCCCGGAACCGGGCCGCCAGCGACCATTCGACCTGGCGCCAGTCCTCGGGATCGACATCGTCGTCGACAACGATGACGAGTTTCAGGAGATTGACCGAGCCCATGGCCAGCATCACCGCGCGCTTGCCCTCGCCGAGGCGCGGTTTGTGCATGGTCACGATGGCGTGCAGGCGGCCCATACCGCCCTCGGTGACGAAGACGCGGCGGACGGCCGGAATGGCGCGCTTGAGATCGCGCGTCAGCGTCGCGCCGATCGAGACCGCGCCGATCAGGCAATGCTCGCGCGCATAGCCGGGCAGGATCGTCTGATAGATCGCGTCCTTGCGGTGCGTGACGCAGCTCGCCTCGACGCCGATGCCAGGGCCGTAATACACGTAGAAACCCGGGAATTCGGAGACCGCGCCCTCCTCGATCAGGTCGTCGGGCTTGAGCCGCCCCTCGATGACGATTTCCGCATGGGCCGGCACTTCGAGATCGACCGTCTTGCACTTGACGAGTTCGATCGGCGCACCGAGCAACGCACCGGCATTGTCGAATTCGTCATCGCCGAGTTCGAGATAGAGCTGCGAGCCGAGCAGGACGGCGGCATGATTGCCGATCGCCACGGCGATCTCCAGATCGCGTCCGAGACGGCGGGCCTTTTCGGCCATCTGGGCGAGATGGTGGTTCTTGGCGATACCCGCCATCATGCGCACACCGCCTTCAAGCCGGAAGCGCGCTATGGACACGTTGCGACGGCCGGTTTCGGGATCCTTGGCCACGATCACCCCGGCGGTGATATAGGGCGCTCCCTCCTTTTCGAACCAGTGCGGCACCGGCATCAGTTCGCCGATGTCGAAGGGCGCCCGGTGGACAACCTCCTGCACCGGCCCGTCTTCGACCATGACAGGCTTGACCGGCTGGCGCAGCGCAGCCAGGCAATGCGCGTCGAGGTCGGCCTCCTCGATGGCGAGCGCCCGGGCGAAGCGGCTGCGGTGGTTGTAGAGGTTGCCGACGACGGGCATGGCGCTGCCCTGCACGTTCTCGAACAGTTGCGCGGCGCCGTCGTCGCGCAGGGACAGGACCGAGGCCAGCTCGAAACGCGGGTCGACTGCACGGCCGACGCGATGCAGCTCGCCGCTCTCTTCAAGCGCGGCCAGGAAGCCGCGCATGCTCTGATCGATGCTCATGCCCCGGACCCGCCCTTGCCGGTCGTGTCGAGCCGGAAATGCCGGATATCCTTGCGTTCGATTTCGTCGAAGGACTCCTCGTAGCCCGCATCGGCATAACGCATGACGCCCGTGCTGGTGTCGTTGGTCAGGGTCATCTCAAGTCTTTCGTCCGCTTCGGCCGAGCCGTCGGCGACCAGGGTCACGCCCGAGCTTGTCATATAGCCCGAATAGCCGCCACCGCCGGAATGGATCGCGACCAGATCGGCCTGCGATGCACAGTTGACCAGCGCGTTGAGCAGCGGCCAGTCGGCGATCGCGTCGGAGCCGTCGCGCATGTTTTCGGTCATGATGTTGGGATGCGCCATGGCGCCGGCGTCGAGATGGTCGCGGGTGAACGCGACCGGCCCAGCCAGCACGCCCTCGCGCACCATGCGGTTGACCGCAAGGCCGAGCTTGGTGCGCGCGCCGTGGCCGAGCCAGGCGATGCGCGCCGGCATGCCCTCGACCGGCACGTGCTTGCGCGCCAGCTTGATCCAGCGGGTGACGCCGGCATCGTCCTTGAACTCCTCCAGCAGCCAGTCGTCGATCTTGCGAATGTCGTCGGGATCGTTCGACAGGGCGATCCAGCGGAAAGGACCGATCGCGCGGGCAAATAGCGGCCGCAGGAAGGCCTCGGTGAAGATCGGGATGTCGAACGCGTTGTCGACGCCGCCTTCCTTGGCCTGGGTGCGGATCAGATTGCCGTTGTCGAACACCACCGCGCCGGCCTTCTGGAAGGCCAGCATCGCGCCGACATGACGCACGATCGAACGAGTCGAGGCGGCCATCAGTTCGTCCGGCGCTTCGCGGCGCATGCGGCGCACCGTCTCCAGATCGTAGTCCGCCGGCACATAACCGTAGATCAGGTCGTGCGCCGAGGTCTGATCGGTGACGACGTCGGGCACGATACCGCGCTGGCGGATCTGCTCGAAGACGTCGGCGGCGTTGGCGCACAGGCCGACCGACAGGGGTTCTTTCCTGGTACGGGCTTCTTCGATCAGCGCCAGTGCCTCGTCGAGCGTTTCGGCCTGCTTGTCGAGATACCCGACCTCGATGCGCTTTTCGATGCGTTTGGGATCGATTTCCACGCACAGGATCGCGGCCTTGGCCATCACGCCGGCGAGCGGTTGAGCGCCGCCCATGCCGCCGAGCCCGGCCGTCAGCACGAAACGCCCGGCGAGATCGTCGCCGAAATTCTGCTCGGCGATGCGCATGAAGATCTCGTAAGTGCCCTGAATGACGCCCTGCGAGCCGATATACTGCCAGTCTCCGGCCGTCAGCCCGCCCCAGCAGATCAGGTTCTCGTCCTGCCAGCGATAGAAATTCTCCGCCTTCGCCCACTGGCCGACCATATTGCAGTTGGCCATCAGCACGACGGGGGCCTTGGGGTGGGTACGCACCACGCCGATCGGCTTGCCCGACTGGACGATCAGCGTCTCGCCGTCCTCGATCGTCTTCAGCGTCTCGACGATCCTGTCATGCGAGGGCCAGTCGCGCGCGGCGCGGCCGAGTGCGGCGTAGACGATCAGATTGTCGGGGTCCTCGCCGACGGCAAGCACGTTTTCCAGGAGGCGCAAGAGCCCTTCCTGACGCCAGCCCTTGCAGCGCAGCGTCGAACCGCTGGTCACGGTGAAATCTCGCTTCATGACGGTCTCCCTAGCCGAGCGCGTAGTCTGTCAGATTGATGCCGAGCGTCGCCTCGACGGACGGGTAGACCGCCGGGTCGGTGACGCTGGAGGACAGCGGGATCACGGTCTTGGGCACGCGCAGCACCAGAAGTTCCATGCCCTCGACAACCTCGCCGACGCTCATCGGCACGCCGTCCGTATTCAGCGTGGTGATGACGTCGGGATAACCGGCGATGCGCTTTGCCTCGCCATCGTCGACGGCCATGTATTCGTTCATGACGTGCAGCACGCAGGCGCCCTTGCCGCTGCCGACCTGGATCGTGCCGACATCGAAGGCCTCGTTGGTGTAAACGACGTCCTTGGCAACGACCTTGCCCTGGCCGATGATCTCTCCCTTGGTCTGCTTGCAGATGGCGTCGATCACCGCCGTGCCGCCACGCGGCTCGGCCGCGATGATCGCCTCGCCCAGCGCCAGCGCCATGGAGATGCCGCCAAGCGCGGCGTGCTCGCGCACATAGGCGGCCGGCACCGGATTGCGGCACGAGGCAATGAAACCGCCCGACATGTCGGAGGCGGTGCGCAGGATCGGCGACACCTTCGCGGTCGCGCCGCGCACGACGAGCTCGATATAGGCGTTCTTGGACCGATTGCCGCCCACCGCCGACTGGATCATCGGCTCGGGCGAATTGGCCAGACCGATCGAGCCCATGTCGCCGGTCGGATGGGCGCGGATATCGCCGACCGCGTCGATCACCTTGGTGCCGAGGATCGCCGAGGGCAGCCAGGCGTTAAGTGTGCTCGACTTGCCGTTCTGGCCGATGATGAGCCCATAGATCGGCGCGCCGAGCTCTTCTTCGACCAGCCGGACGGCCTTGACGTAATCGACACCCAGCATCTGCCATTCCGTCGTGCCGGCCGGCGCGCCGATCGCGGCGGCGGTGGCGATCCAGGCCTCGTCGGGGACATCGTCCATCGACACCAGTTCCGGCTCGCCGGCATTGACGGCGGCCGTTCCCAGCATGCGTCCGTGGTCGGCCCAGCCGCCACCGCCGGCGGCATAGACCGCGCCGCCCTTGACGGCGGCCTCGATATCGTGGGCCCGTAGAATTCGTGTCATCTGGCGTCGCTCCCTTCGGATTCGGTCTTGTTGTGTCTTTCGTCCAGACGCAGCACCGCGTCGTGGATGACCGCCGCGCCGGCGGCGATCGCATCCGGTTCGGCCCATTCCTCGGGCGCGTGGCTGCGCCCGTCGCGGCACGGGACGAACACCATGGCGCTCGGCGCGATATGCGACATGAAGGCCGCGTCGTGGCCGGCACCCGACGCCATCGGCAGGGACGAATAGCCGAGTGCGTCGGCACTTTGCGACAAGAGCGACTGCAGCGCGGTGTCGCAGGGGGCCGGATCGGTGTCCGACAACAGCGCAAAGCGGTCGCGCTCGACGCGGCACTCGGCGGCGATCTCACCGCTGCGCGCATCAAGCGCGGCCAGGAAACGCTCGGTGACGGCATGGTCCTCGGCGCGGATGTCGACGACGAGACGCGCCTTGCCTGGCACGACATTGGCCGCGTTCGGAAACTGCTCGAACACGCCGGTGGTGGCAACAAAATGACCATTGCCGCCGGCGGCGGCCTCGCGTGCCGTCGAGGCGACGAAGGCCGATGTGATCGCTGCGGCCAGCCCGGCATCGCGGCGCAGGTCCATCGGCGTGGTGCCGGCATGGTCGGCGCGGCCGTCGAACACGATCTCAACGCGGGCGATACCGGCGATCGCGGTGACGATGCCAAGGTCGATGCCCTGCTGCTCCAGCACGATGCCCTGCTCGATATGCAGCTCGAAAAAGCCGACTATATCCTTGCGCTGCGCGGCGGCGAGTCGGGCCGGATCGCCGCCGACGCGGCCGATCGCCTGATCGAGGCGCTCGCCGGCCGGGTCGCGGTAACCGAGCTGCTCGTCCGTCAGCCGGCCGGTCAAGGCGCGACTGCCGACGCAGGACAGGCCGAATTCGCTCGGCTCCTCGGCCAGGAAGTCCACGACCTCGATCGCGCAGTCGAGCTGCCGGCCGGCCTCGCGCAGCGAGCGGGCGATCTCGAGCGCCACGATCACGCCGGCCACGCCGTCGAAGCGGCCGCCGGCCGGGACCGTGTCGGAATGCGAGCCGATCATGATCGTGCCGGCATCGGCGCGTGCGCCTTCCATGCGGCCGATCAGGTTGCCGCCAGTGTCGGTGCGTACCGAAAGGCCGGCAGCGGCGAAGCGCTTGGCCAGCCAGTCGCGCCCTTCCAGAAACAGCGGCGAGAAGGAGCGGCGCGTGTAGGGCTTGTCCGGTTCGGTAATGGTGCCGAGCGCCATCAGGTCGGCCCACAGCCGGCCGCCATCGACCGGCAGGTTCGTGCGTCGCGCCGTCATTGCCCGCCATTCTCCGCAAGCGCCCGCGCCGGGGTGACGAACCGGCCCGCGCCGGGCTCGGCCAGAACGCGCGTGCCGTCGAAAACCATTTCGCCGCGCTGGAAGCTGGCGACCGGCCTGTAGTCGAGCGCCATGCCCTGATACGGGCTCCAGCCGACGAAATTATTGCCGCTGGCGCCGGCGTCGTAACGACGCGGATCGCGCGCCATGACGACGATGTCGGCGTCGCGCCCCGGTTCCAGCGCGCCCTTGCGGTGGCCGATACGGAACAGCCGCGCCGGATTGGCCGCCAACAGCCGCGCCGCCCAGACCGGGCTCAGCCCCCGCTTCAGAAGCCCGTCGAGAAGCAGCGCATAAAGCACTTCCAGCCCCGGCACGCCCGAGGCGTTGTTGAGCATGACCGGATCGGTCTTGCGATCCTCCGACCAGCTCACGTGATCGGTCGACACCACGGTAACGTGGCCCGCAGCCAGGTGGCGCCACAACGCCTCGACCTCGGCCCGCGGACGGATCGGCGGGTTGATCTTGGCTTTGCCGCCAAGCCGGGCGACGTCGTTTTCCTCATCGAGCACGAGATAGTGGATGCAGGCTTCGATGGTGGCGTCGTGACCGCGCGCACGATGGTCCTGGCACAGTTCGTAGCCGCGCCCGATCGAGCAATGCACGATATGGGCGGAACAGCCGGTCGCCGCACCGATCTCGTAGACCTCGGCGGTGGCCAGCGCCTCGGCCAGAGCCGGGCGCGCCAGACCGTGCGCGCGATAGTCGGTGATGCCGGAGCCTGCGATCGCGGCCTCGGCGGCGCGCACCAACTCGTCGCTTTCGTTGTGTGCGCCGGCGGCAAGCCCGTGCCCGGCGATCTCGGCGAAGCAGGCGTGCAGCATATGCGGCGCAATGCGCGGGAAACGCTGCGGATGGGTTCCGAAGGTGGAGAATTTGAAGGCGGCGGCGCCGGCGGCGACCATCTCGGCGATGTGGCGCGGGCCGTCATCGGGATGCACCGTTCCATAGAGCGCGAAGTCGACGCGCGCCTGCTCGCCGGCCTCGCGGGCCTTGGTCGCCAGCCTGTCGCCGGTGCAGATCAGGTCGCCGTCGTCATAGGGCATGTCGACAATCGTCGTCACGCCGCCGGCTGCCGCCGCGCGCGTCGACCAGACGAAATCCTCCTGGCCGCGCTGCGAACGGGAATGAACCTGTGCGTCGATGGCGCCCGGCATGACATAGGCGCCGCCGAAATCCTGGCGCGAGCGCGCGGCAGGCGGCGGCCCCTCGCCGATACGCTCGACGAGCCCGCCGCGAATTGCCACATAACCGTTCTCGCGGACGCGGACCGCATCCACCACGCGTCCGGTGATAATCAGATCGTAATCGCTCATTGATCCTCCTAAGCCGGGGAAGGATCAAAAAACTTTGGCCGTCGCGACAATCGTTTTCGCCGAAGCGCGCGATATGGGATAGCGAACTCGGCCGGAAGGTCAGCGCTGGGGCGACCGCGCCGTACCCATAGCCGACACACTCGAGCCGACCGACACGGGCGATTATCGCTCGTTACGATTCAGGCCCGTGTCTTGCGGGTCGCGCCATGTGAGTAGAGCCATCGAGGGCGGAAGGTGTCCGCCGTCAGCGCCAATGAGGCAATTTTGACCTGACGGATAGAGGAGGACTTCTGGCTCATCGTAGCCCTTCAAGGAGCAAAGTTGAGACGGAAATCCGAGACTCAGACGTAACCGGCGGAAAAGACCATCAACGACATCCGCCGCGCCACCTGCAAACAATATTCGGCGGAGGAGTAGATCCGCATCGTGCTGGAAGGCCTGCGTGGCGAGGACAACATCGCCGCGCTCTGCCGGCGCGAGGACATAGCCGAGAGCTTCTACTACAATTGGTCGAACGACTTCCTCGAAGCGGGCAAGAAACGGCTTGCAGATGACCCCGCTCGATCGGCGAGCATTTCCTGTCACTGTTGCGCGCGATATTGGACGCCAAGCGACAAGAAATGGGTATCAAGCTCTTCGGCACCTGAAAGCCGCATCACAGGGCTTCCGGATTTCACACCGCGACGACCGGGCCTGGGCGAAGCCGGTAATTTCACGACGATGTGTAATCATCAGCCGCGCGGCGCGTCTTAAGCAGCGAACGCCATCGTGCAGCATTGTGCGAGCGGCGGTCCATGACGACGCAACCACAGCGAGGACAACCAATGAAACGCATACCGGCAACGGCGCTCGGACTGGCCGTCATACTTGGCGTGGCAGCCGCGTCACCGGCCATAGCACATGGTCCAGGGTGGGGCGGCCCGGCTCAGGGCATGGGGCCCGGCATGATGGGCCAGGGTCAATGGGGTGGCCAAGGCATGGGGCCTGGCATGATGGACCACATGTCTTCCATGATGCCGATGATGATGCGTATGCACGGCTCGATGATGGGCGGCGGCATGGGCATGGGCATGGGCATGGGCGGCATGGGCACGGGCGGCGGCATGGGTATGATGGGCCCGATGGGCGCCATGACCGATCTGTTCGACAGCGACGAGAACGGGGTTTTGACGGCCGACGAATTACGCGCCGGCCTCACCGCCCGACTGGAACAGTATGACGCCGACGGCGATGGCCGGCTGTCGCTCGAAGAATTCGAAGGGCTGCACGCGGTCATGGTCCGACCGGCCATGGTCGATCGCTTCCAGGCTCTGGACGAGAACGGCGATGGTGCCGTGACGGGCGAGGAGATCACCGCGCCGGCCGACAATTTCGCGCGGATGGAACGCATGCGCGAGGCGATGCGGGCGCAAATGTCCGCTCAGGGCCGTCCCGGCCGACCTGGAACCATGATGGGCAACGGCCGTTCCATGATGGACGATGACGACATGATGGACGACAACTGACCGATCGGACTTTCATCGTGTCAGGCCGCGTCCGGCGAGCGGGCGCGGCTTGGTTTTATGATATTGCAGGGAGTTTTCCATGGGCTACACGATCACCCGCACGATTGAAGGCGCCGATTTCGACGCTGTCGACTCGAAGGTCCGCAGCGTCCTGGCCGACCACGGTTTCGGCGTTCTGACCGAGATCGACGTCAAGGCAACGATGAAGAAGAAGCTCGACGAGGAGATGGCCCCCTATCGGATCCTCGGCGCCTGCAATCCGACCATGGCGTGGCAGGCGATCGGCATCGAGCCGCGCGTCGGCGCCATGCTGCCGTGCAACGTGATCCTGCGCCAGACCGACGACGGCATCGAGGTCAGCGCCGTCGACCCGGTCGCCTCAATGCAGGCCATCGACAACGAAAAACTGGCCAAGGTCGCTACCCAGGTGCGCGACATGCTTGCCAAGGTGATCGCCGCGCTTTGACACACAATACCGACGCGCCTGACAAAACCGACCGGGCCGGTTCGATCAGCCTGCCCGGCGCGGTCGCCATGGGCACCGGCGTGATGATCGGCGCCGGCATCCTGGCGCTGACGGGCCAGATCGCTGAACTGGCAGGGTCGTGGTTTGCGCTGTCGTTCCTGCTCGGCGCCGTTGTGACCGGCTTCAGCGCCTATTCCTATGTCAAGGTTTCCAACGCCCATCCCTCTTCGGGCGGAATCGCCATGATCCTGCAAAGGGCCTACGGACCGACGACCGTGGCAGCCGGCGCGGCGCTGCTGATGGCGCTGTCCATGGTCATCAACGAGAGCCTGGTGGCGCGGACATTCGCCACCTATGCGCTTCGGGGCCTGGGAAGCGAGCCCGGCGGCATCGCCGTGCCGGCAATCGCCGTGGCGCTGATCCTGGCGGCCTGGCTCGTCAACGTCGCGGGCAGCCGCTCGGTGAGCCTGGTTTCGCTGGTCATGGCCGTGCTCAAGGTGGGCGGCATTGCCCTTTTCGGCGCCGCCGCGCTGTGGGCGAGCGGCCTGTCGTTCGAGGCGTCGGGCGGAGCAAGCCGCTTTTCGCCGACCGGTTTCCTCGCCTCGGTTGCGCTGTCGATTCTGGCCTTCAAAGGCTTCACCACCATCACCAATTCGGGCGCCGAGATCACCGATCCGCATCGCAATGTCGGCCGGGCCATCATCTGGTCGATCCTGATCTGCGTCGTCGTCTATCTGCTGGTCGCCCTGGCGGTAGGGTCCAGCCTGTCGCTCGACGCTCTGGTTGCGGCTAAGGACTATGCGCTGGCGGAGGCGGCGGAACCCGCGCTCGGGCGCACCGGGTTCTACCTGACCGTTGCCCTGGCGCTGGTCGCGACCGCGTCCGGCCTGCTGGCCTCAATCTTCGCGGTCTCGCGCATGCTGACCATGCTCACCGAGATGAGGCTGATCCCGCACAGCCATTTCGGCATGCCGGGCGCCATCCGAGATCACATGCTCGTCTATACGGTCGTCATCGCCGCCGTCCTGGCCGTGTTTTTCGACCTGTCGCGCATCGCGGCGCTGGGTGCCTTCTTCTACCTGGTGATGGACATGATCATCCATTGGGGCGTTTATCGTCACCTGCGCCGGGAAGTCGGGGCCAGGGGCTGGATTCTCTTGACCGCGATTGCGCTCGACGCGGTGGTGCTTACCGCCTTCACGACGATGAAATGGCGGGCCGACCCGGCCATCGTCGTCATCGCTGCTAGCACGATGGCAGCGGTATTCGCCTTCGAGCGGGTCTATCTGACGAAATTCCGGCCTTCGCCGCAGCGCCAGGGTGAACCCGGTTCCTGACCCGGTTTCCCGAAACGCGGCCGGACGCAGGGGCGGCTTCTCCCCGGCCTGTGGCCATGTGCAGGACGTAAGCGCGCTCGGCTGCCGGCAGGCGTCAGCACCTTGCCGACGGCACTGACCGCGCCCCCGCCCGGCCGGCGCCGGTTTCAACGATCTGCGTGCGCCGGCGGCTCTTTTGACGGCCTTGGAGACCATGGCTCCCGACATGCGCCTCCCGGCGGCGCGGGCGTTCCGGCGCGGCTCCATTGGCCCGTTGCCAGCCAGACGCCAATGACCGACAACACGGCACCGGCAATCGTGAGCGTCGTTACCGTTTCCTCGAAAAACGCCCATCCAACCGTCAGGCCGATCACCGGGACAATGAAACTGAAGGCCACGGCTTGCGAAACTGTGAGCCGCGCGAGAGTGATTTGCCAGAGCCAGAAGGCGAGCGCCGTTCCAGGCAGCGCGAGCCCCAGCAACGCCACCACGAAACGCCCGGTCCAGTCGATCCTCGTCGGGTCTTCGAAGGCGATCGCCAGACCGGCCAGAAGGAACGCGCCGACTGAAAGCTGCAGCCCCATTGCCATGACCGGCGCGACCTCCTCGGCAAGACGCTTGATCGCGATGTGTCCGACCGCCACGCCGGTGGTCGCCAGCAGCACATAACCAAGGCCGATCATGTCGGTCGCGCTCGCGCCTGGCCGGAAGCTTGGCAGCGCGATGACGGCGACGCCGACGAAGCCGATCACGAGGCCGCTCCAGCCGGCCGCACCGGTGCGCTCCCCCAGAAAGGCGGTCGCCAGCAGCCCGGCGATCAGCGGCTGCCCGTTGGACATCACCGTCGCCAGCCCAGGCGCGACGAATTCGGCGCCATGGAACATGCCGAAATAGCCGATTCCGCTCATGCCGACGCCGGCAACGAGGATCCAGCGCCACTGCCGCCCGGCGGCCGGCCAGCTGACGCCCGTTGCCAAGGCCACCGCCATTAAGGTCGCGCCGCCGAGTGCCGCGCGCAGAGCGGCGAAACTCAGATGCGGGGCATCGTCGAGCGCCAAGGCGATCAGGGGGTAGCACATCGCCCACAGGGCCATGACGACGACCGCCAGAAGCCGGGGCGGTACGGACATCAGGACGCATACCGGGATTGTGCCCTCACGCGGTCCCCCGGTCGTCCTCGTCAGGCCAGTCGTCCTTCCGGATCGAGCGGTTACGTTCATGCCCGTCTCGACCATGCCCGCCATGTCCCCGTCCGCGATGCATGAAGACGTGCATGCCGCCGCACAGCGCCAGCAGCGCCGCGACGGAGAGCAGTTCGACAGGTAGGACGGCGCGATACTGGTAGACCAGTGCAGCAATCAGGCCGATCAGGAGTGCGATCAGCGGCCAGCTTCGGCCATTGTCGCGGCGTCCGGGCGGTGAGCCACGCCCGCCTTGCGGCGGCGGATTGTGTTGCATTGGATGATCTCCTTGATCATTGCGCGCCGGCGGGTGGTCGCACGGCGGCCGGCGCCGGGCCGGCACCGGCGCCGCGCTGCCGGTCGAGCCTGAGAAGCTGTGCGTTCAGCGCGCAAATGACGGTGCTGGCCGACATGAAGATCGCGCCGATGGCGGGGCTCAGCACCAAGCCCCAGGAAAAGAACACGCCGGCGGCGGCGGGAATCGCGAAAGCGTTGTAGCCGGTCGCCCAGGCGAGGTTCTGGATCATCTTGCTGTAGGTCGCCCGCGCCAGGCCGAGTATGGCGGCGACATCGCCAGGATCGGAGCGCACCAGCACGATGTCGGCGGTCTCGATGGCGACATCGGTGCCCGCGCCCACCGCGATCCCGACACTGGCCTGGGCGAGCGCGGGGGCGTCGTTGACCCCGTCGCCGGTCATCGCGACGATCAGCCCGCGACCCTGGATCTCTCTGACCGTCTCGGCCTTTTGCTGCGGCAGGACCTCGGCGATCACTTCGTCGAGCCCGATCTGTCGGCCGACCCAGTCGGCCACTTGCCTGTTGTCGCCGGTCAGCATGATACAGCGAATGCCGAGCTTCTGCAGGTCGGCGATGGCCTGCCTGGATTCGGGCCGGACGATGTCGGCAAGCGCGATCGCCCCGGCGAGTTCGTTGTCGATCAGCACGAACACAACCGTCTTGCCCTCGCCGCTGAGCGTTTCGTAACGCGGATCGCCGATTTCAAACCCGTTGGCGCGCAAGTAACCGGGGCTGACGACCTTCACGTCCCGGCCCTTGACGGCCCCTTCGGCGCCCTTGCCGGGGATCGCCCTGAAATCGTCGACACCCCAAAGGTCGAGCGCGTCGTTGACGATGCCCTTGGCGATCGGATGTTCCGACCGGCTTTCGACCGCCGCGGCGTAGGCGACGATTTCGGCCTCCGTGTAGCGTGTGTCGAAGACCAGCGTGTCGGTGATTCCGAATTCGCCCTTGGTCAGCGTGCCGGTCTTGTCGAAGATGATCGCCTGGGTATTGCGCGCCTCCTCGAAGGCGGTGCGGTCGCGGATCAGGAGGCCGTTGCCGGCGGCGATCGCCGTCGAGCGTGCCACCACCAGCGGCACGGCGAGCCCCAGCGCGTGCGGGCAGGCGATGACCATGACGGTCACCGCGCGCTCCATGGCGAAGGCAAAGCCCTGGCCGGTCGCAAGCGTCCAGAAAAGAACGGTGACCAGGCCGCCGCCGAGGGCGATGAAGGTCAGCCAGCGCGCGGCGTTGTTGGCCAGATCCTGGGTCTTCGACTTGCTGGCCTGCGCGTCCTCCACCAGTCTGATGACGTTGGACAGGAAGCTTTCTTCGCCGGTGTGCACGACCTTGACGGTGAGCGCGCCCTCGCCATTGATCGAGCCGCCGATCACCTGCGCCTCGGGCCCCTTGTGGACCGGCCTGGACTCGCCGGTCAGCATGGCCTCGTTGAGTGCCGACTCGCCCTTGACGATCACCGCGTCCGCGGGAACCTTCTCTCCGGGCTTGACCAGCAGCGTCTCGCCGCCGGTCAAATCCGAGACCGGGACATCGCGGATGCCGCCATCGCGCTCGACCAGATGGGCGGTGTCTGGCATCAGCGCGGCGAGCTTTTCGAGCGCCTTGCCCGCGCCGATGATCGACTTCATCTCGATCCAGTGGCCAAGCAGCATGATGGCGATCAGCGTCGCCAACTCCCAGAAGAAGGTCTCTTGCGAGCCGATGACGACCATCGCCATCGAATAGGCATAGGCCGCGGTGATGGCCACCGCGATCAGCGTCATCATGCCGGTGCGGCCGGTGCGCATCTCGGACCAGAAGCCGGCCAGGAACGGCCAGCCGCCGTAAAAATAGACGACCGAGGACAACGCGGCGAGCACAGAGGCGTCGCCCGAAAAGTCGAGCGCCTGCTCGAGCCCCAGCCAGCCCTGGATCATCGGGGCGAGCAGCAGGATCGGCACGGTCAGGACGAGCGTGATCCAAAAGCGCCTGCGATAGTCCGCGATCATCGCGCCATGGTCGTGGCCGCCATGAGCGTCATGGCCGCGATGCATCCGCGACTTGGCGCGCGCGGCGCGGGCGTCTGCGTGGTGGTGGCTGGCCGCATGGTTCATTCAGGTGTTCCGGGTGGTGCGTATCCGGGCCGGCGCGAGGACCTTGGACAGGCTGGGCATAGGCCGCCGCGCAGAAACAATATTCCCAGCCCCTTAGATGGCGCGTCCTTGCGATGATGCTTGTGCATGTCTTCGCCTCCATCGGTGACTGCCGCCCTCGGACACGGCCTTTCTCACCGACAAGGACGCCGAAGCCGCCGGTTCATTACGGCATTTCGCGGCGAAGGCTCGAAACCGGGCAATCGGAAGCGGATCGCTATGGGCGATGCGGGGCCGGCCCGGCAAGACCGGCCGATCCGGCTTCCTGGATCCGGTCCGTGCCGTCCGCCGCTCAATGCGCGCCGGGAACGCCGCGCGTAACGAGACGGGCTGCAGGACGTCTTTGTTGGCAGCCGGGTCATGCCCTCAGCCACCAGCCGAGCGGCAGCCGAAGGCCCGCGAGACGAGGAGGATTGCCATGAACACCGTCCGCACCGAGAGCGGCAGCGACCGCTCCGACAACGCGCCGCACGCAACCACCGGCCAGATCCCGGTATTTGCCCTTGGCATGAGCCTTGGCCTGTTTCTGGCGATCACATTTGCCGTATGCGTGATCTTCGATCTCGTTGTTCCCGGCCAGGCCATGTACCGGACATGGCTTGCCCTGATTCCCTGGTTCGAATGGCTGAGTTGGCCCGATTTCTTCTGGGGCCTTGGCGTTTCCTTCGTCTATGGGTGGTATGTCGCCCTGGTCTTCGCCCCGCTTTACAATCTATGCGCCGGTTGGGGTTCGCGATAACACCACCGACCTCAAGGGGCCGGCTGCCGTGGCGGCGCACCGCCGGTGAAGGTCACCGCCGCCAAAACCGCTGCTGCGTCTAAATGAACGCCAGCGCGTTAGTGCTCGTCCACGGTGTCGGGAAAGGCGGCAGCGCACAGCCCGCCGGACGTCCCAATGTGACAGTCCCTCATTCGCGCACGCCAATAGTATCATCGCCGGCGCAACCCTCTCTTCTGTCTGATTTGGCATCCGCGTTTCCACGCGCGGCCGATGCCGGCCACGGGTGTTTTGGCGGCTGGCCTATGTCATCCCCATGCCAACGAGCACGATGCAAAAAGCACGCAATGCCAATCACAACCGCGTGAACTACCGAAACCGGTCACGGAATTGACGGAGGTCAAGGCGAAGCCTTCGGTTCTTGTCGAGACTGCGGTTGCGATTTCATGAAACAAAGAGCCTGCCCGTGCGGCGCAAGAAAGCAAAAACGGTCTGGTGGTCAGCGCGCATGCGCGCCGGATTGCTGGTTTTGCTTGCCGCCATCACGCTCGCCATGGCGGCCGACTATCCCAGGCTCGCCGTAGCCGCCGAGGACACCTATCAGATCGCGGCCGATCCGACTGATCTGTCCTGCCGGCTGGCCACCAGCGAGCCTGACGTCGCCGTCGACCAGTGTTGCCGCCCGGCGGGGACTTGCGCCATCAGCCTGCCGCCGAAACCAATGGATGTCAGCGTCGTCTTGATCGCGAGCCGCCTGTCGATGAACCGCGGCGACCGGGATCCGCCAAGTCCCAGCTACCGGCCTTTCAAGCCACCCCGCCTTCAGACCCGAGCCTGAAGAACCGCCAGCGATGCGCGTCGTGCCCTCGCTGGCTGTCTTGCACGCCTTGAGTTTGGAGATTTGTCATGACTGCCCATCATGCCGCCGATGTCGCATCGGGCGCGGCCTATCGGGAGCCCGTTACCGCGGTTCAGCAGTGCCTTGTGGAACACCGCAAGGCGTATCTGCGCTATTTCCGGTGGCGGCTCAATCGCCCAGAAGATGCCGACGACGCATTTCAGGAACTCTGTTTGAAGGCCTTGCGCTGCAATGGCGCGCCTGACGACGTGTCCCATGCCGAGACCTGGCTGCACTGCGTCATGCGCTCGGTCCTTGTCGACCAGTACCGGCGCCGCGCCGCCAGAAGGCGCGGCGAGGACGCCTACCGCCGCGAACCGCGCGAGACCGAGACGAATCCGAGCACGGACGACGCGCCGGCCTGTCAATGCGTGACCGCCGCGCTGGCGCGTCTGCGCAACGACCAGGCCGAGCTGATCCGTCGCATCGACCTCAACGAAGAGGCTCGCGCCGCTGTTGCCGAAGATCATGGTGTGACCCAAAACAATCTCGGTGTGCGGCTTCACCGGGCGCGACAGGCGCTGAAGGAGGCGATCGCCGATGTCTGCGCGACCTGCGGCGATGGCCGCTTCTCCGATTGCGATTGCTGAAAACGACTTGCGGCCCGCCGCCAAGCGGCGGGCCGCTGCGGGTTGCGGCATCGCTCGACCACAATTTCCGCCTGCGCCCAAGCCCGGCGTCGTTCGGCCCGGTGGCATGGCTGTGCGAGGCGTTGGACGTCTCCCGCTCAGGCTTCGGTGCCTGGCTCAACCGCAGCCCCAGCGCGCGCTCGACAATGTCTTCACGCCGGCCCAGCGCCGCGCTCTATTCCTCACCGCGCAGGCCTTCAAGCTCGATGGGGATATTGTCCTCCGCCGAACAGTATTTGCGGGCGGCGCGGCAGATGTCCGGTCGAACGGGAGCAGTTCACCCGTAGTTGCAATTGAGAAAGACCGCGCCAGCGGCTGCGTCGGCTTGACCAAGGACGGCCCCGCGCGATCATCGGAGCGCCGGCACGCCGGTGACGATGCTGGTATGGACACCACCAACGCTCGGCTTCAGTGCGACGGCCATGACCTGGGATGAAGGCCTCGGAGCGGGCGCCTTGCCCTCCGGGCATCACGCCACGCGACATAACGCAGGCGTCCGGTTTGATCGCGGACGGTCATACCGGCAATGTGGTATCGCCGATTATCGGGGCCTCGGTAACGCCGGAATAGATGACTTCCCCCTTGACGTCAGTGATCGTCATCGCATCCGGCCGCTGCGGCATATCGATGGTCAGCGACAGCTGACGGGCGGTATCGATCGCGGCGGCGACGTCGACGGCTTCCGCAGTCACGCGACCGACGACGGCATGAGCGTCGTCCGCGTCGCGAGTGCGGTAAAACTCGATTACGACCCGCATCTCTATCCCTCCGCGATCCGCCGAGCAGGATGCTCCTCAGGGCTTACCCTTGCCGCGCGGCGCGTTGACGTTCGCGGCGAGCTTGATCTGTTCGCTGAAGCTGCTTTCAGCTTTTGGCGGCGCCTTTGCCTGCTTCGGCTTTCTGATCTCGCGATTGCTGCGTTTCTGGCCTTTGGCCATGATCAAACTTCCTTTCGATCAACTCGCGCCTTCGCCTGGCAGCGGAGCGCCGACCAGTTCGAGACTATCCTGGGTCGTCACCCGCTCATGACGCTCATCGTCGTTGCGGATACGGTATTGCGGGGAGTCCCCTCGCGGCGGAAGCGTGGCGGTGATGTGATAGATGTCCGCCGGCAGAACAGGCGTTCCGAAGCCACCCTTCAGGCGCACAAGCTGCCCCACGGCGAAGAGATGCTTTGCCGCATCGCGCGTACTCCGCCGGCTGCGGTGCGAGGGGATCGTGGTCATCATGACAATTCCTGGTCCTTTTCGAGTGCGGCATCGAGGTCCGCCGGATCGATCGGCACCATCTGTCGCGTGGTACCCTGCTTGGCGATCGCCGGCAGGTGAATGAACGTTCCAACGCGTCGCCAGGCCAGCCGCGAGACAACTTCGAGCAACTCCTCATCGTGATCGACGCGGTAGTCGCCGGCCGGTTGCGGCCCCTCGATGCCGGGGAGCAGGAAGGGCGATGTGAAGTGAACGACGGTCTGCGTTGTGCGTGCTGTCATGGCCGCGTGTCCCCGCAAAAGCACGCAAAAGGCGCCTCTCGCATCATACCAGTCCGAAGCGGAACGATCCTCAGGCTGTCAGTCCACCCGTAATCAGCGCAGGGCTCGTTCCAGAATTCGAACGGGCGGCACGCACGCCGGACCGGCGCCATGCATTCGCTGTCGAATAATCCCGCTCAAATGACGATACGCCAACTTCGACAGAAGTCAGCTCATCCAATCCACGCACACCCAACATACGCTTCAATCGCCACACGAACAAGATCGAGACCTTCTTTATTCGGATAAACAAAAATTTTCTTTGCGATTTTCTCTCCATCACAGCCTTTTTTCAATAATCTTTGGACATTTTTCAGACAAAATCCGCTCAGGCCAAATTCTGAAAACTCAGATATTTTCTGGCGTACAAGAATAAATTTTGGCACTCCTATTATTCGAGTGCCAAAAGGGCTATATAGGAAGCGCGACCGCCCTATGCCCCGGCCGCAGAAAGAACCCAATGAAATTCCGCCCTCTCCACGACCGCGTCGTCATCCGACGCGCTGAAGGCGATCTCAAATCCAAAGGCGGGATCATCATCCCTGACACGGCGAAGGAAAAGCCTCAGCAAGGCGACGTGATCGCCATTGGCCCCGGCATGCGGGATGAACGCGGCAATTTGGTCGCGCCCGACATCGAGGTCGGCGATCGCATCCTGTTTGGCAAGTGGTCCGGCACGGAGATCAAGCTCGACGGTGAGGATCTCCTGATCATGAAGGAGACAGACATCATGGGCGTCGTCGAAAAGACCGCGGCGGCGAAAAAAGCCGCCTGACCGGGTTCTGCGTTCCTTGTCTTTCATTACCGAACTGGACGAACATCATGTCTGCCAAGCAAATCAGATTTTCCACCGACGCGCGCGACCGCATGTTACGCGGCGTCGAACTGCTCAACAACGCCGTCAAGGTGACGCTCGGCCCCAAGGGCCGCAACGTCGTCATCGACAAGGCCTACGGCGCGCCGCGCATCACCAAGGACGGCGTCACCGTCGCCAAGGAAATCGAGCTTGAAGACAAGTTCGAGAACATGGGCGCGCAGATGGTGCGCGAAGTCGCCTCCAAGACCAACGACATCGCCGGCGACGGCACCACGACCGCGACCGTCCTGGCCGCCTCCATCTTGCGCGAGGGCGTGAAACTGGTCGCCGCCAGCATGAACCCGATGGACCTCAAGCGCGGCATCGACCTCGGCGTTGCCGCCGTCGTCGCGGAGATCCAGGCGCAGGCGACGAAAGTCAAGTCGTCCAGCGAGATCGCGCAGGTCGGCACGATCGCCGCCAATGGCGACGCCACCGTCGGCGCGATGATCGCGAAGGCGATGGACAAGGTCGGCAACGAGGGCGTGATTACGGTCGAGGAAGCCAAGACCGCCGAGACCGAGCTCGAGGTCGTCGAAGGCATGCAGTTCGACCGCGGTTATCTCTCGCCCTATTTCGTCACCAATGCCGAGAAAATGCGGGTCGAGCTCGACGAGCCCTACATTCTCATCCACGAGAAGAAGCTTGGCAATCTGCAGACCATGCTGCCGATCCTGGAAGTCGTCGTGCAGAGCGGCAAGCCGCTGCTGATCATCGCCGAGGACGTGGAAGGCGAGGCGCTGGCGACCCTGGTGGTCAACAAGCTGCGCGGCGGCCTGAAGGTCGCAGCCGTCAAGGCGCCGGGCTTCGGCGATCGCCGCAAGGCGATGCTTGAGGACATCGCCATTCTCACCAGTGGCCAGGTGATCTCGGAAGACCTCGGGACCAAGCTTGAGAACGTGAACCTGGACATGCTCGGCCGCGCCAAACGGGTGGTGATCGACAAGGATACGACCACGGTGATCGACGGCACGGGCGACAAAGCGGGAATCGCCGCGCGAATCGCCCAGATCAAACAACAGATCGAGGAAACGACCTCCGACTACGACAAGGAAAAGCTGCAGGAGCGTCTGGCCAAGCTCGCCGGCGGCGTTGCCGTCATCCGCGTCGGCGGCGCGACGGAAACCGAGGTCAAGGAGAAGAAGGACCGCGTCGACGACGCGCTCAACGCGACCCGCGCGGCTGTCGAGGAAGGCATCGTTCCGGGCGGCGGCGTTGCGCTGCTGCGCGCCAGGATGGTTCTGCGCGCATTGACGGGCGCCAACGGCGACGAGACCGCGGGCATTTCGATCGTGCTGCGGGCGCTCGAGGCCCCAATCCGACAGATCGCCGAGAATGCCGGCGTCGAGGGGTCGACCGTCGTGGGAAAACTCACCGACAGCAAGGACCGCAACCAGGGTTTCGACGCCCAGACGGAAACCTATGTCGACATGATCAAGGCCGGCATCGTCGATCCGGCGAAAGTCGTGCGGACCGCGCTGCAGGATGCCGGGTCGATCGCCGCGTTGCTGATCACCGCCGAGGCGATGATTGCTGATATTCCCGCCAAGGATTCCGCCGCCGCCGCTGGCAATGGCGGGATGGGCGCAATGGACTACTGAGCAGTGGCTGAACCGTTTGGCCGACGCGGCCGCAAGGCGGTTCTGCAGAAACAATCACGAAGGAGTATCTCCATGGCCATGCAAAACGACGCCAAGAAATCGATCGCCCGCCGCTGGAACGACTACCAGCCGTCGAAATCGACACTCGTGTGGGCCTGTGCCGGCGCGGCCGTCGCCACCATGATTGTCGGCTTTTCCTGGGGCGGCTGGGTTACGGGAGGCACCTCGCGCGATCTTGCGGCAACGGCGGGCAGCGTCGCCCGCGGGGAATTGGCGAGCGACATCTGCGTCGAGCGCTTCAACGCCGCGGCGGGCTCCGCGACCCGCCTATCGGAGCTCAAGGCGATCAGCAGTGACTCTGCCAAGCGACGCTTCATCGAGGATGGCGGCTGGGCGACGATGCCCGGACAGACCACCCCCGACAGGCGTGGCGCCGAAGCCTGCGCTGCCGCCCTCATCGCTTAAGACTCGAGCGCACCGAGCCCGGCGGGCCGGACCACAGCTTCGGCCCACCTGCCGATCCACCCGTTGCAAGGGACGCGACCGATGATCACCTTCACCAAGAAAACCGAGCCCCGGCCCGACAAGAACGACGGGACCCGCATCGAGCAGCCGGGCAAGACCGTTCAGGAAAAACCCGGAAAAGCCGACGCCAAGGCGACCCGCGGTGTCACCGCACAGACGGATGAAGACAGCCGGCTTGTCTGAAACACACGAATGCCTGCGCAAAGGCGGTATGAAATGAGATATCTGGACCGAGTAAGGACGGAGCCGTCACTCTGGCTCTTGTTGCTGATCGTTTGCGGCCTGGTTGCAACCTTCCTCTACGTGGCCCTGACCAGCATTACCTATTGAACACGCCGCGAGCCCGAAACTGGTCGGCGAGGCAGCCATACCGCCGATCCTTGCTCGGACAGAACCGTGAACGAACCTGCCTGGCCACGCAGATCTTCTATTCCCATTCGATGGTGCCGGGCGGCTTCGAGGTCACGTCGTAGACGACGCGGTTGATGCCGCGGACCTCGTTGATGATGCGGGTGGCGGCGCGGCCGAGAAATTCCATGTCATAATGGTAGAAATCCGCCGTCATGCCGTCGACCGAGGTGACGGCACGCAGCGCGCAGACGAATTCATAGGTGCGGCCGTCGCCCATCACGCCGACCGTCTGCACCGGCAATAGTACGGCGAAGGCCTGCCAGATGGCGTCGTAGAGACCGGCCTTGCGAATCTCGTCGAGATAGATCGCGTCGGCCTCGCGCAGAATATCGAGCTTGTCGCGGGTGATGCCGCCCGGACAGCGGATGGCGAGCCCCGGCCCCGGAAACGGATGCCGGCCGATGAAATGATCGGGCAGGCCGAGCTCCTTGCCGAGTACGCGCACCTCGTCCTTGAACAGTTCGCGCAGCGGCTCGACGAGCTGCATGTTCATGCGTTCCGGCAGGCCGCCGACATTGTGATGCGACTTGATGGTGACGGACGGGCCGCCGGTGAAGGACACGCTTTCGATCACGTCGGGATAGAGCGTGCCCTGAGCGAGGAAGTCGGCGCCGCCGAGCTTGTTGGCTTCCTCTTCGAAGACCTCGATGAACAGGCGGCCGATGGTCTTGCGCTTTTTCTCGGGGTCGGCCTCGCCCTCGAGCGCGCCGACAAACCGGTCGGCCGCGTCGACCAGCACCAGCGGCAGATTGTAATGTTCGCGGAACATGGCGACCACCTCGGCCGCCTCGTTTTTGCGCATCAGGCCATGGTCGACCAGGATGCAGGTAAGCTGGTCACCGACGGCCTCGTGGATCAAGAGCGCGGCGACGGAGGAATCCACCCCGCCCGACAGCGCACAAATCACCTTGCCGTCGCCGATCTGGGCGCGGATCGAGGCGATCGCCTGCTCGCGATACGCGGCCATGGTCCAGTCGCCCTTCAGGCCGGCAATATCGATCACGAAATTGGCCAGCAGCCTGGCGCCGTCCGGCGTGTGGACGACTTCGGGATGAAACTGGACGGCATAGAAGCGGCGGGCCTCGTCGGCGATCGCGGCGAACGGCGCGCCGCTGGACGTGCCGACGACTTCGAAACCCGGCGGAATGTCGGTGACCCGGTCGCCGTGGCTCATCCAGACCTGATGGCGGGTTCCGGCGGCCCAGGCGCCCTTGAACAACGCGCAATCCTGCTTGACGTCCAGAAAGGCACGCCCAAACTCACGGTGGTGACCGGCCTCCACGGCGCCGCCAAGCTGCGCGCACATGGTCTGCTGGCCATAACAGATGCCCAAAACGGGAATGCCGGCCTCGAAGATCGCGTCGGGCGCGCGCGGCGAGCCGATGTCGACGGTGGAGTGCGGACTGCCGGACAGGATCACCGCCTTGGGCGCGATGCGCGCGAAGGCTTCGGCGGCGGACTGAAACGGGACGATCTCGGAATAGACACCGGCCTCGCGCACGCGCCGGGCAATCAGCTGGGTGACCTGGCTGCCGAAATCGATGATGAGGACGGTGTCGGGATGGGCGGTCTCTGTCATGACAGGGAACTATGCCGAATCGCCCAACCACGCAATGGCCGACGCGGCATGGCTGTCCTGCGCTCACAGAAATCGGTGCATGGTTCCGGCCGGCGGTGTCGGGCGGCGCGGCGACGCACGGCCTCAGCCGGCGAGATCCTCTCTGCCCTGCACCGTCATCATGGTGCCGGTCATGGTGGCGACCAGCTTGGCCTCGCCACTCTCGCCGAAGGCATAAGCCTGCCCGTCGGCCACGATGATGGTGCGGCCGGGTTTGGTGACGGAGCCGCGAAACAGGAAACGCTCGCCCTTTCCCGGCGCGAGCAGATTGACCTTGAACTCGATGGTCAGCACGGCGGCGTCGGCCGGCATCAGCGAATAGGCCGCGTAGCCGCAGGCCGAATCGAGCGCCGCCGAGATCACCCCGGCATGCAGGAAACCGTGCTGCTGGGTGAGCGCCTCGCTATAGGCCAGTTCGATCTCCACCATGCCCGGCGTGACCCGGGTGAGTTCGGCGCCGATGGTCGTCATCGCCCGCTGGCGCGCGAAACTGGAGCGCACCCGCTCTTCGAACCCGTCCTCCGGCACGATCATCGCTGCCATGTGCTGCTCCTTCGCGGTCTTCGGCCACGGCATGGCGCGCCGCGTGCAATCCTTAGCCGGCCGGACATTGTCGCAAGCCCTCTACTGCATTGCAAAGAGAAAAATGCTGCGCTGCAAAATCAGAATAACGGCCGACCGATCCGTCAACCGATCTTTTGCACCATGGCGAAGAAGAATCCGTCCGTGCCGGTCAGCCGCGGCGACAAAAGCAACCCCGGATCGGTCTTTCGGCAGCGCGCGGCGTGTGCTGGGAAGCGGTCGCGCCACAAGGCCGCGGCATCGACGGCGACGAAATCCGCGTTCGCCTCCAGAAAATTGCGCACCTGACCCTGATTCTCCTCGGGAAAGACCGAGCAGGTGATGTAGGCGAGACGGCCGCCAGGCTTCACGAACCGGCTGGCGCGCTGCAGGATGGCGGCCTGCTCGGACAGGCGCACCTCGACCTGGCGCGCCGTCAAGCGCCATTTCGCGTCGGGACGGCGCCGCCACGTGCCCGAACCGCTGCACGGCGCGTCGACGACCACAAGGTCCATGCGCCCGGCCAGCGGTTCGAGTTCGCCCGCACGCGCGGTCACCTGCACGTTGCGGCACTCGGCGCGGCGCAAACGCTCGAAGATCGGCGCCAACCGGGCCTTCTCGGCATCGTAGGCAAAAAGCTGGCCGCCGTTTTCCATCGCCGCAGAAAGCGACAGCGTCTTGCCGCCCGCGCCCGCGCAATAGTCCAGCACCTGCATGGCGGCGGTGGCGCCGGCCAGCTCGGCGGTCAGCTGCGAGCCCTCGTCCTGAACTTCGAACCAGCCCTTGCGGAAGCCGGGCTCGGCCTGGACATTGGGGTGGCGCCCGCTGCCGCGGATCGGCGGGATGCGCACGCCATACGGGGCGATCCGCGTCGGCCCCGCGCCGCTGCGCTCGATCTCCTGCAGCACGCGCTCACGGCTCGCGCGCAGCGGGTTGACGCGCAGGTCGAGCGGGGGGCGGGACGCAAGTGCTGCCGCCTCGTCAACCCAGTCGGCCCCGAACGCGTCTTCGATTAGCGGAATACACCAATCCGGGCAGTCGGCCCGCACCGGATCGGGAGCCTGCGCGAGCGTGTTGTCCGCCACCGAGCGGCGCTCCTCGTCCGACAAGGGCGGCGGGGAAAAACCGTCCTTGGCCGTTGCGGCATCGATGTCGGCCAGGTCCAGATCCCATTCAAGCAGCAGCGCGCCCAGGGCCAGGGCGCGCGGGGCGTCCGACTGGAACAGCCACGCCGCCGAACGGCGACGGCGCAAGGCATCGTAGACGATATTGCCGATCGCGCCGCGGTCGCCGGACCCGGCGAAGCGATGCGAGAGGCCCCAGTCCTTCAACGCGTCGGCGGCAGGCCGATGACGCGTGTGGATATCGTCGATGATTTCGATGGCGGCGGCGAGCCGTCCCCCTAGACGCATTCCGGTGTCCCCGATGTCGGCATACCCGATTACCGAGCGACCTAAACCATCTTGCCGGCCTGGTGAAGGGGTTTTGCTCGGGCTTGCCAAGACGCATGCCGAAAACCACTGCTCCCGGCACGCGAAGGGCGCGGCCATGGCCGCGCCCCTCTGGTCCTTCACGATCGCGCCGCCGCCCCGGACCGGCGACGCAAGCGCCCGCGACCTGCCGGATCAGGCAAGATCGAAACGGTCGGCGTTCATCACCTTGTTCCAGGCCGCCACGAAGTCGGCGACGAACTTGCCTTGCGCGTCGTCCTGGCCATAGACCTCGGCCAGGGCGCGGAGTTGGGAATTCGACCCAAAGACCAGGTCGACGCGGGTTCCGGTCCATTTCAACTCGCCCGTCTTGCGGTCGCGGCCCTCAAACACCTGCTCGCCCTCGGAAACCGCCGTCCAGGCCGTACCCATGTCGAGCAGGTTGGCGAAAAAATCGTTGGTGAGCGTTTCGCTGCGGGTGGTAAAGACGCCGTGGTTCGACTGGCCGTGATTGGCGCCCAAGACGCGCAGGCCGCCGACAAGCACGGTCATTTCCGGCGCGGTCAGCGTCAGCAGTTGGGCCCGATCGAGCAGCATTTCTTCGGCTGGCACGGTGAACCGCGTCTTGAGGTAGTTGCGGAACCCGTCCGCAACCGGCTCCAGCACGTCGAAGGATTCCACGTCGGTATCTTCCTGCGCAGCGTCAGTCCGCCCCGGCGAAAAGGCGACTTCAACATCGTGGCCTACGGCTTTCGCGGCTTTTTCGACCGCCGCGTTGCCGCCCAGCACGATCAGGTCGGCGAGCGAGACCTTCTTGTTGCCGCTCTGCGCGGCGTTGAAGTCGCTCTGGATGCCGCTGAGCGTGTCAAGCACCTTGGCGAGTTGGGCCGGCTGGTTGACCTCCCAATCCTTCTGCGGCGTCAGGCAGATACGGGCGCCGTTGGCGCCGCCGCGCTTATCGGAACCGCGATAGGTCGAGGCCGAGGCCCAGGCGGTCGAAACGAGCTCGGATACCGACAGGCCGGAGGCGAGAATCCTGCCCTTCAGCGCGGCGATGTCGGCGGCGTCGATCAGGTCATGGTCGACCGGCGGGATCGGATCCTGCCACAACAAGTCCTCGCTGGGGACCTCGGGGCCGAGATAGCGCGATTTGGGACCCATGTCGCGATGGGTCAGCTTGAACCAGGCCCTGGCGAAGGCATCGGCAAACTCTTCCGGGTTTTGATGGAAGCGCCGCGAAATCGGCTCGTAGATCGGGTCCATGCGCATCGCCATGTCGGCCGTCGTCATCATGGTCGGCACCCGCTTGGAGGGATCGTGAGCGGCCGGGGCGAGATCCTTGTCGGCAACGTCCTTCGGTTTCCACTGCCAGGCGCCGGCGGGGCTCTTGGTCAGTTCCCATTCATAACCGAACAGCATGTCGAAATAGCCGTTGTCCCATTTGATCGGATCGGGGGTCCAGGCGCCTTCCAGGCCGCTGCCGATCGCATCCCCCCACACACCGGAGCCGAAGCTGCTCTTCCAGCCGAGCCCCATTTCGGCCAGGCCGGCCGCCTCCGGCTCGGGCCCGACCAGCGCCGCATCGCCGGCACCGTGGCACTTGCCGAACGTATGGCCGCCGGCGGTCAGCGCAACGGTCTCCTCGTCGTTCATGGCCATGCGCGCAAAAGTCTCACGGATATCGCGGCCCGAAGCAACCGGATCCGGTTGGCCGTTCGGACCTTCCGGGTTGACGTAGATCAGTCCCATCTGCACGGCGGCGAGCGGGTTTTCGAGATCGCGTTCGCCCGAATAGCGTTTGTCGTCGAGCCAAACGTCCTCCGCGCCCCAATAGATGTCTTCCTCCGGCTCCCAGATATCCTCGCGGCCGCCGGCGAACCCGAACGTCTTGAAGCCCATCGATTCCAGCGCGACGTTGCCGGTGAGGACAAGCAGGTCCGCCCAGGAGATCTTGTTGCCGTATTTCTGCTTGATCGGCCACAGCAGCCTGCGGGCCTTGTCCAGATTCACATTGTCCGGCCAGCTGTTGAGCGGGGCAAAGCGCTGCGAACCGGACGAGGACCCGCCGCGGCCGTCGCCGGTGCGGTAGGTGCCGGCGCTGTGCCAGGCCATGCGGATGAAGAGCGGCCCGTAATGACCGTAATCGGCCGGCCACCAATCCTGGCTGTCGGTCATCAGCGCGTGAAGGTCCTTCTTCACGGCGGCCAGATCGAGTTTCTTGAACGCCTCGGCATAGTCGAACGCCGGGCCCATCGGGTCGGACAGGGCCGAGTTCTGGTGCAGAATTTTCAGGTTCAACTGGTTGGGCCACCAGTCGCGGTTCGACCTGACACCGACGGAGGTGTGCAGGACCGGACATTTGCCCGCGTTCTTGTCAGTCTTGGCGTCCATCTCGTTCTCCGTTTCGATCTTGAATGTTTTCAGCCACCGCGCAAAGCCTTTCCGGACCGCGGAGCGAATGCCATGCCGGTTCGGCCGCTACGCCACGCGCGCTCAACCGCGACCGGCTCAAGTCCGCAGGCTGGTTGCAGGCAGGCAAAGACGCCTGCGGGCGGCGTACTCCCGTCACAACGCCGATCGCAGGACGGTCGAAAGCGAATTCTTCCTCCCATCGCGACTTCTCCTCCCATCGCGACATTGTCGGCGTCGTCGACATCGCAGCGGACCGAGGATCGGCTGCGTTCTCCGAATAAACTCAGACTAGGCTGGATTATTCATAGATACAAATTGCGATTTCTGTTCATTTTGATAATTTCAAATTATGATTAGATTGACCCTGCGGCAGATGGAATATTGCGAAGCGCTGGCCGAAAGCCTGCATTTCGGGCGCGCCGCAGCACTGGTCGGGGTGACCCAGCCTGCGCTTTCGGCGCAGATCGCCGAAATGGAGGAAAAGCTCGGCTGCCGGCTCTTCGAACGCGGCCGCGCCGGCGTCAGGCTGACGGAGGATGCGCGCTCGCTGCTGCCGCGCTTCGCCGCCGTTCTTTCGGAAGTCCGCGAGATCGAGGCGGCCACGCAGAGCGGTCGCCGGCCGATGGAAGGACGTTTCCGGCTCGGCCTGATCCCCACCGTCGCCCCCTATCTGCTGCCACGAGTGCTGCCCACGCTGCGACAGCAGTTTCCCGATCTGCAGCTCGAACTGCGCGAGGCGGTGACGGCGACATTGGTCTCGGAGACATCGGTGGGCGGGCTCGACGCCTTCATCGCCGCCCTGCCGATCGAGGCGCCGGGCCTGACGGCCGAGCCGCTGTTCGAGGACCGGTTCTTTCTCGCCGCGCCGGCCGACGACCCGGATTTTGTCGCGCCGCCGGTGCCGCCGGAAAGCCCTGCCCTGGAAAAACTGATGCTGCTCGAGGAAGGCCACTGCCTGCGCGAACAGGCGCTTGCCGTATGCGGCAGCGTCAAGCCGGTGGCGATGGCGAGCTACGGCGCGACCAGCCTGACGACATTGCTGCAGATGGTCGCCCATGGGCTCGGCGTGACCTTGATCCCCGAAATGGCGATCACGGCGGCCAGCCAGACCCGCGGTCTCAAGGTGGTGCCGTTCGCAGCCCCTGTGCCTGCGCGCACGATCTGCCTCGCGCGGCGCAAGAACGGCGCCAGGGCCGAGGAATGCCGCACCCTGGCCAGGCTGATACGCGGCATCATCGAGGCGGCGCCGGAGCCGCCCCGGTCGGAATCAGACGAGCGCCAGGAGATGCAGCGCCAGCCACAGCCACATCGCGCCAAGCACGAGAAAGCCGAGAGCAAAGGCAGGCTGGCGGTGACGGATGCGGTTGGTGGTGACATGGACGATGGCGTGGACACAGCGTGACGCCACGAACAGCCAAGCCAATATCACCGCGACCAGCCCGGCGCCGCCGGTGACATAAAGCGCCAGACAGCCGGAATGGAACAGCACCGGCAGTTCGAACTGGTTGGCGAGATTGTTGCGCACGTACTGACTTTCCGGCGGCTCGACAACGTTCTCGCGGAACTGCGACGACTTGGCCGACCCCGCCCTGACGGCGGCGCGGCGACGGCGGGCAATCAGCACATAGATGGAATAGACCAGGACGACATGGGCGATCATCGGCCAGATGATGGCGGTCTGGTTCATGCGCGGCGCTCCTTCACGCAGTTGGTCTCGCTCCAAGCCGATAGCACGTGCGGACCCCACACGCGACAGCCGGGCGCAGGGAGCGTTCAGATGAACGGCGCGGCCGCGGGACCGGATCCGGCGCGGCGCCCCTGCCCGGCTTGACATCCGGTCTTTCATGTAACATCTATTGATACATGAAACGCGATACACGACTTTCCGCCATGCTGCACCTGCTGCTGCACATGGCAGACACCGACAGGCCGCTCAGATCAGCGGACCTGGCGCGCTTCATGCTCGGCAACGCGGCCGCGGTGCGCCGCACCATGGCGGGGCTGCGCCGGGCCGGGATCGTCGTCTCCGAAAAAGGCCATGGCGGGGGCTGGTCTTTGGCCCGCGACCTGGAAGCGATCACGCTCGCCGACATCCATCGCGCGCTCGGCGCGCCGGACTTCTTCGCATTCGGCAACCGCCACAGCCAACCCGACTGCCTTATCGAACAATCGGTCAACGCCGCGCTGGAAGATACGATGCGCGACGCCGAACGGCGTATCCTGGCACGCCTGTCTTCGGTCACGCTCGCCGACATTTTCGCCGATTTCCGCGACCGGTTCGACCAATATCCGGGAAAGGGAGACTTTCATGTTTGACGTCATCATCGTCGGCGGCAGCTATGCCGGCATGTCGGCGGCCTTGCCGCTCGCTCGCGCCCGGCGCAGCATCGCGATCGTCGATGCCGGCGAGCGCCGCAACCGCTTCGCCCACAGCTCGCACGGTTTTCTCGGCCGTGACGGCCATGCGCCCGAGGCAATCGCACGCGAGGCGCGGCAGCAATTGCTCGCCTATCCGACCGTGACCTGGCTTGAGGGTCGCGCCATGGCGGCATCGGGACGGATCGACGGTTTCGAGGTCACGCTCGACGATGGCAGACAGCTTGCCGGCCGCCGTGTGGTGATCGCCTGTGGCGTTACGGACATCCTGCCCGAGATTCCCGGCCTGGCCGCGCACTGGGGCGTCGGCGCGATGGCCTGTCCCTACTGTCACGGCTACGAGCTCGAACGCGGTCGCATCGGCGTTCTGGCGACCAGCCCGATGGCGTTGCATCAGGCCATGATGCTGCCGGAATGGGGACCCACCACATTGCTCGTCAACGCCGCCGTAGCGCCGGATGCGCACGAACTGGCGGAACTCGAGCGACGCGGCGTTGCAATCGAGCCGGTCGCCGTCGCCGAGATCGGCGGCGAGGCCGGCGCCCCGGTCGCGATCCTGCGCGACGGGCGGCATCTTGCCTTCGACGGACTGTTCGTCACGCCGCGCACGCGTATTGCCAGCGCCATCCCCGAACATTTGGGCTGCGCGTTCAAGGATGCGCCCCTCGGCCCGATGATTGTCACCGACGACACCCGGCAGACCACGGTGCCCGGCGTTTTCGCCTGCGGCGACGTCGTGCGTCCGGTCGCCTCCGTGGCGCTGGCGGTGGGAGACGGCGCCTTCGCCGGCACCGCCACGCACCGCTCGCTTATCTTCGAGACCGCCGCTCCGCGCCGGGCCGCGTGAGCCCGGCGCGGAGCGGTCAGCTCATGCCCGGATAGTTGGGGCTCTCGCGGGTGATGGTAACGTCGTGGGTATGGCTTTCGCGCAAACCGGCGCCGGAAATACGCACGAAGGTCGCGCGACGGCGAAACGTCTCCAGATCCTGCGCGCCGACATACCCCATCGCCGCCTTCAACCCGCCGACGAGCTGGTGCAGAACCCCGCTGACAGGCCCCTTGTAAGGCACCTGGCCCTCGATCCCCTCGGGCACCAGCTTGAGTGTGTCGCGCACCTCGGCCTGGAAGTAGCGGTCGGCCGAGCCGCGCGCCATCGCCCCCACCGAGCCCATGCCGCGATAGGCCTTGAAGGAACGTCCCTGGTGCAGATAGACCTCGCCGGGGCTTTCCTCGGTGCCCGCCAGCAGCGAGCCGACCATGGCCGCGCGCGCGCCGGCAGCCAGCGCCTTGGCCAGATCGCCGGAATATTTGATGCCGCCGTCGGCGATCACCGCGATGCCCTGCCTGTCGGCCTCCTCGGCGGCCGCCATGATCGCCGAGAGCTGCGGCACGCCGACGCCGGCCACGATCCGGGTGGTGCAGATCGAGCCCGGCCCGATGCCGATCTTGACCGCATCCGCGCCGGCGTCGATCAGCGCCTTGGTTCCATCCGCGGTCGCAACGTTGCCTGCAACGATGCGCACGGCGTTCGACAGTTTCTTGGCGCGCGCGACCGCATCCAACACGCGCTGCGAATGGCCGTGCGCCGTATCGATGACCAAAAGGTCGACGCCGGCATCGATCAGCCGCTCGGCGCGTTCGAACCCGTCGTCGCCGACGCTGGTCGCGGCCGCGGCCCGCAGCCGGCCCTGGGCGTCCTTGGACGCATTCGGGTTGAGCTGCGTCTTTTCGATATCCTTGACCGTGATCAAGCCGATGCAACGGCCGTGCTCGTCGACCACCAGCAGCTTTTCGATGCGGCGCTGATGCAAGAGACGCTGGGCTTCCTTCTGGTCGACGCCGTCCTTGACCGTCACCAGGTTCTCATGGGTCATCAGCTCCGAAACCTTCTGGTCCGGGTCCGAGGCGAAACGCACGTCGCGGTTGGTGAGGATACCGACCAGCCGTCCGGTCTTGTGGCCGCCGGCACCGCCGTTTTCGACCACCGGAATGCCGGATATGCCGTGCGAGCGCATCAACGCCTGGGCATCGGCAAGCGTGGCATCGGGGCCGATGGTGACAGGATTGACCACCATGCCGGATTCGAACTTCTTGACCTGGCGGACCTCCTCGGCCTGTTCGGCGGGAGAAAAATTACGGTGGATGACGCCGATGCCACCGGCCTGCGCCATCGCGATGGCGAGCCGCGATTCGGTGACGGTGTCCATCGCCGCCGACAGGATGGGAATATTGAGATCGATGTCGCCGGCAATGCGGGTGCTGACCTCGGTCTGCCCCGGCAGCACGTCCGAATGGCCCGGCTGCAGAAGTACGTCGTCGAAGGTCAGCGCTTCCAGACCGGTCACGCTTTCGATGATTTTCGCCATGGCCATTCCTTGAATGCTGAAACCGGCGCGGCCCCCGTGGCCACACCGAACCGCTGATTTCCCGTTCAGGATTGGCGCTGGCTGGTATCACGTCTGGATGACATTGAAAAGAAGCGCACACGGCACCGCTGACGATGATCTGCAACCCGGTACGAAAAGGTTCCGCTTGCCGTGCCCGCCGCACGGGGCCAAGATTTGGACTGCGTCAACCGGAGCACTGGCGGGAACGACCGGTCCATGAACGAGACGACACCGACACGTGAAGACGGGGACGTCGACCAGACAATGCGGCGCGAACCGTTCGTCTTCACCGGGACCGCGCGCGAATATTTCGGCATCTGGCTGGTCAACGTGTTTTTGACCATTCTGACGCTCGGTATCTATTCGGCCTGGGCAAAGGTGCGCCGCATGCGCTTTTTTCACGGCAGCACATGGCTCGGCGATGCCAGTTTCGAATATCACGCCAGGCCCGGCCAGATCCTGCTCGGCCGCATCATCGCGCTGGCGCTGATCGCCACCTACAATCTGGCGCTCTATTTCGCACCCGGTTTCAGCATCGTCCTGGCGATTGGCTTCTTTCTCGCCCTGCCCTATCTCGTCATGCGCGGACTGCGCTTCCGCGCCCGGGTGACGAGCTACCGCAATGTCCGCTTCGACTTCGAGGGCGGGTATTGGGGCGCCCTGCTCGCCTATGTGGCGGGCGGCGTGCTGACCTGGGGCACGCTGGGCGTGCTTGCACCCGTCGCCTCGCGCTGGATCTGGAGCTACACGCTCGGCAATCTCACCTATGGCGGCCGGCCGATCGACTGCGACCCGCGTCTGGAGAAACTGTTCGGGCAATGGTGGCTGCCGGCGATCCTGTTTGGCGGCGGCATCCTGCTGTTCCTGATCGGATCCGTCGCGCTCGGCTATCTCTACGGCTCCGAACTCGCCGATATCGTCGGCGGCGGCGGCGGGGTCGGCACGCTGACCGCCGGCGTGCTGGCGCTGATCTATGTCGGCTTCCTGCCGCTGATTGTGCTCTACGTGATCGTCGGCCTGCTCTACCACGCCGGCTCGCGCAACGCCGCCGTCAGCGAAACCGTCATCGACGGACGCCACGCGCTTGCGTCCACGCTCGGGCGCTGGCGCTACGTCTGGATTTCGATCACCAATCTCATCGCCACGGTGTTCACGCTCGGCCTGCTGCGCCCCTGGGCGGCGGTGCGCATGGCGCGCTATCTCGCCATCTGCACCGCCGTCGACACGGTCGGCGCGCTCGACAGCTATATCGACACGATCACCGACGAAGGGGCCGCGGTCGGCGCGGAATATATGGACGTGGAGGGGCTCGACTTTGGCTTTTGAACCCGCCGTCACCGGCACATGGCACGCCGCGCGCTCGGGGCGCGACATCGCCGCCGAGCTTTTTGTCTTCGACGAGGACACCGCCGCCGTGCGCGATACGCAAACCGGCGCGATCCTGGCGCGCGGCACGCGATCGAGCCTCGTCGTCTCGCGGCGTGTCGGGTCGGTGCCGCGGCGTATCGGCTTCCCAGACGACAGCGTGTTCGTCAGCCGCGACAATGACGGCGTCGACCGGTTGCTCGCAGACACCATTGGTCACGGCTCGCGCTGGCTGGTCGAGATCGAGCGTTTTCGACCGCGCCTGATCGTGCTGGTGGCTGCGGTCGCGCTTCTGGCCGTCGGCGTCTACCGCTTCGCCGTTCCGCTTCTCGTCGAGGCGGCGGTGTTGGCGACACCCGAAATCGTGCCTGAGCTGATGAGCAAGGGCGTGCTCGCCTCGCTCGACGAGACCGCCTTTTCGCAAAGCATGCTGAGCGAGCAACGGCGCGCCGGAATCGCGACGGGCTTTCATGAACTCGCCGCGCTCGCCCCTCGCGGCGCAGCGCGGTTCGACCTGCAATTTCGAAGCGGCGGGTCGATCGGCCCGAACGCCTTCGCGCTGCCCGACGGCACGATCGTGATCACCGACGAACTCATCGAACTGGCCGGTTCGGACGACGACCTCGTTCTCGGCGTGCTCGGACACGAGATCGGTCATGTCGAGCACGATCACAGCCTGCGCCAGCTTTACCGTGCCGCCGGTGTCGTCGGGCTTATCATGGTGATCGGCGGCGATGTCGGCTCCGGCGTGCAGGACCTGCTGGTGCAGGGGTCGGCACTGCTGGCGCTGTCCTATTCACGCCGCCAGGAGCGCGACGCCGACCGCTACAGCGTCGAGATCATGGCGCGCGCCGGGCGCGACCCGGCCGCGATCGCGCGGTTCTTCGAACTGATGCGCACGCGTTTCGGCGATACCGGCGACAGCGCGATCCTGACCACTCATCCGGCGACCGGCGAGCGGATCGAGGAAACCCGGCGCTACGCGGCCGAGATCGCGCAAAACGGGCCCGCGGTCCCGTCAGACTAGGCCGTAGGCACCGCCGCCCCGGTCCACGGCCCTGTCCATGCTCCGGCCATTTTCGGCTTTGGCACGGGACAGCCATGCCCGGACGTGCTACCGCCCGGTCGACGAGGAAGAATCGCAGACAGGACAGCAGTTTGAACCGGACCATTCCGCTGGTGCTCGCGGTCGCCCTGTTCATGGAACAGATGGACTCCACGGTGATCGCCACCTCGCTGCCAGCGATCGCGGCTGATATCGGAACGGATCCGATCGCGCTCAAGCTGGCGCTGACCGCCTATCTGGTTTCGGTCGCGATCTTCATTCCCATCAGCGCCTGGATGGCAGACCGGTTCGGCGCACGGCGCGTCTTTTGCACCGCGATCGGCGTGTTCGTGGTCGGCTCGATCGCCTGCGCCTTTGCCGGATCGCTGTCAGGCTTCGTGCTGGCGCGCTTCCTGCAGGGAATGGGCGGTGCGATGATGACGCCGGTGGCGCGCCTGCTGCTGGTCAGGGCAACACCCCGCGGCAACCTCGTCTCCGCCATGGCCTGGCTGACCGCGCCGGCCCTGATCGGGCCGCTGCTCGGCCCGCCGGTGGGCGGCTTCATCACCACTTTCGTGAGCTGGCACTGGATTTTCCTGATCAACGTGCCGATCGGGCTCGCCGGCATCGTGGCCGCCGCCCTTCTGCTGCCGGAAGCCGGCGGCGAGGGAACGGCGCCGATCGACATGCGCGGCTTCGTTCTGTCCGGACTGGCGGCGGCGGGCATCGTCTTCGGCCTGTCGGTGGTCAGCCTGCCGGCCCTGCCGCCTGTCGTCGGCGTGGTCACGCTAAGCGTCGGGATTGCTGCGACCGGGCTCTATCTCGCGCACGCACGCCGCGCGACGCGCCCGATCCTCGACCTCAGCCTGTTCGGCAATGCCAGCTTCCGCGCCGCGATCACCGGCGGATCGATCTTCCGGTTCGGCTCCGGAGCGACGCCGTTCCTGCTGCCGCTGATGTTCCAGCTCGGTTTCGGCATGACGCCGTTCGAATCGGGCATGCTGACCTTTACCGCCGCCATCGGCGCGATCGGCATGAAGTTCTTCGCCGGGCGCACGCTCAGGCGCGGCGGCTTCCGCACCGTTTTGATCGTCGCCGCCCTCGGCGGGGCGCTGATGATCGCGGCGGCCGGCCTGTTCAGCTCGGGCACCCCGGTTTGGGTGATCATGGCGGTGCTGATTGCAGCCGGCTTCCTGCGCTCGCTGTTCTTCACCTCCGTCAACGCGCTCGTCTTTGCCGATCTCGACGACGCAAGGGCCGGACAGGCGACCGCGATCGCGGCGGTAACGCAGCAGGTCAGCATCGCGCTCGGCGTGGCGCTGGCCGGCCTCATCCTGGAGGCGGTGACGACGATCTCCGGCCAGCCGCTGCAGGCCGGCGCGTTCCAGATCGCGTTTTTCATCGTCGCAGGCGTGGCGGCCATGGCGGCCCTGCCGTTCTGGATGCTGCATCCGACTGCCGGAAACGCGGTCTCCGGCCATAGGCTGGGCGGCGACAATGCCCGCTCGCAGGTGCTGCCGCCGCGTTGAGGACCGCTCAGTCCTCTTTGCGTCCCTTAAAACCCTTGGCGAGCAGGTAGAGCTCGACCGATTCGTCGCGCGAGGCCGGCGGCTTGACGTGGTGCACGCTGGCGAAGTTCTGCTTGAGCTGGGTCAGCAGGTCGTTTTCGGTTCCGCCCTGGAAGGTCTTGGCCAAAAAATGCCCGCCCGGACGCAGCACCTGGATGGCGAAATCGGCCGCCACCTCGCACAGATGCATGGTGCGGATATGGTCGGTGCGCTTGTGACCGGTGGTCGGCGCGGCCATGTCCGACAACACCACATCGGGAGCCCCGCCGAGCGCCTCGAGCAGCCGCTCGGGCGCATCGTCGTCGAGAAAATCCATCTTTAGAAACGTCACGCCGACAATCGCATCCATGTCCAGATAGTCGATCGCCACAACGGTGGGCGCAGCCGGATCGGAGCCGGTGCGCTGTACCGCCACCTGCGACCAGCCGCCTGGCGCCGCGCCCAGATCGATGACGCGCGCGCCCGGCTTGAGCAGCTTCTGCCGGTCGTCGATCTCGATCAGCTTGAAGGCGGCGCGCGAGCGGTAGCCGTCGGCCCTGGCGCGGTGCACGTAAGGATCGTTCAGATGCCGCTCCAGCCAGCGCCGCGACGAGGCCTTGAGCCCGCGCTTCTTTTTCACCCGGGCCTTCAGCGCCCGCGCGCCCGGTTTCGGACCTGGTTTCTTCACGAGACGTGGCTCCGTGCGCGGCGGTCGCGGTCCCAGACCCGGTCCTCCGCCATCAGCTCGGTCAAAATGCCCTCGCGCAGGCCACGATCGGCGACCCGCAGCCGGGTCGCCGGCCAGGTGCGCCGGATCGCCTCAAGGATTGCACAGCCTGCGAGCACGAGGTCGGCGCGATCCGCGCCGATGCATGGGTTCTTCACCCGCTCGTCGAACCCCCAGCCAACCAGGGTCTCGACCATGCGGTCCACATCGACATCGTTCATCCACAAGCCGTCGACGCGGCGGCGGTCGTAGCGCGGCAAATCCAGAAAGATGCCGGCGAGCGTCGTCACGGTGCCGGAGGTGCCAAGCAGGTGAAACCCTTCGCCGGTAGCAACGGCGCCCAGACGGTCGCGCCCGTCGAAGGCATCGATCATCCCGGCGACGTCGTCGACCATGGCGGCGAAGATCTCCGGTGTCACGTGGCGGCCGCCGAAACGCTCGGAAAGCGAGACGACGCCGACCGGCAACGATGTCCACGACACGATATGGTTGGCGAGCCGGCGGCTGCGCCGGCGGGATATGTCGATCAGCGCGATTTCGGAGGACCCGCCGCCAATGTCGAACAGAACCACGCCGCGCGTTTCGCGCTCGACCAGCGAGCCGCAGCCCGACACGGCCAGCCGCGCCTCGGTCTCGCGATCAATGACCTCAAGCGCCAGACCGGTCTCCTCGCGCACCCTGTCGATGAACTCCGCACCGTTCGCGGCGGCGCGGCAGGCTTCGGTGGCAATCAGGCGCGCGCGCGCGATCCTGCGCGCCTCGAGCTTGCCGGCGCAGACTTTCAGCGCTTCGAGCGCCCGCGCCATGGCGTCGTCGGCAAGACGACCATTCGCCGTCAGCCCCTCGCCGAGCCGCACGATGCGCGAAAACGCGTCGATGACGCGAAACCGGCCGGCTCGGTTGGGGACGGCGACCAGGAGACGGCAATTATTGGTGCCGAGGTCGAGGGCGGCATAGGCCGGCGGCTGGTGATACGGCGCCTGGCCGTGCCGGTGCGCCGGCCTCGGCGCCGCGCCGGGGGCCAATGACCGCGCCTGGCCGTTGACCGCCGGACGCGTCGGCTCATCCCCCGCCTTGCCGACGACGTTCGGCGCGGCGGCGTTGCCAGCATCGCGCACATAGGCCTTGCGGCCGCGGCGGCGCTTCTTGCGCCGGCGTTTTTGTCCATCCTGCGGATTGGCGTCCGGCTTTTCCGCACCAGCGACACCGCCGCCAGCAGCAGCGCGGCCTTGCGCCCTGGCCCGCGCCGCCTTGCGTTTGCCGCGGCGACGTTTGCCCGGGAAACTGCCGGGAGCCTCCGCGTCCGGCGTTTTTCCGCCGTCCTCGAGGTCCTTCACACTTCCGTCCTTCGGGCGCCGCGCAAATCGCAAGGTTGCCGCTGGCGCCGCAATCATTCAGTTGCCGACAATGTAACAGCGCGGGGCGTGATCACCAAGGGTTTTGGCGGCTGGCCGCCCTACCGACGCAACGGCGAGCAACCCGGCCCGGCGAATTGCGCCCAGCTTCAGGAAAGGCTTGATCGGCACGGCGAATATGCTAGAAGCGCGCCCATCCGGTTCAGTCGTGCACTGATCCGCCACCGGAACATGCGGGGCGGAAAGCCGGCATGGCCGTTGGGGAATAGTTTAACGGTAGAACAGCGGACTCTGACTCCGTCGGTCCTGGTTCGAATCCAGGTTCCCCAGCCAGCCACCTTCGGTCCATTCCCGATATCGCCGCTTCCGGCTTCGAGCAGAAAATACTGCGTCATTTCCACGGGTTGATTGAGCGCGCGGCAATCGGAGACCGGTGGCCGCCCAAATAGCCAGCTTCGCCGCGAGGTCTTTATCGGTCACGTCGGACCTGACGGCTTGCACGGGAGCACCGCCCATCCATCGCGCTGGCCCGGCATGCCAGGCCGATGACCCGGAGGATGCGGCGCGCCGAGAGCCTGCGAGGTCGGCGATGGCGTCGAGCGATGCGCGGCGGCTGATGGAATCGTGGTCGTTGTGCGCGCTGGCGATGCGAGCGAGTGCGTGACGTCAGGGACCGCCGGACAGGACGAAGTCAAGACCTTGGAACGGGACCTTGGAACGGGTCTGCCCGACGATCGATTACCCGGAAGCGAACCGCGCTGGCCGAGGCTTGGCGCAGACGCCGAACAGCCTCCATCGAGCCATGTCTTGCGTCAGGAGGCCGGGTCAGCGCGAGCGACGAAATCGATCAACTCGGTCGACACGATATCGTCGGGCTTGCCGCTGCACCAATGGATCAATGCCGTCATGTCGGTGGAAATGCCGCCATGCAGGGCGCCGGGCGCGTTGAACATGAAAGACCCCTCTGGCGCGACGATTCTGCCCTGGGTATCGTAGTAGGCACCCTTGAGCAGATATACTTCCTCACCCAGTTCCGGCGCGCGGCCGACAATTTTCCAGGCCTTGCCTTCCGGGGCAACGAAGCGTGCGATGATCGTGAGGCCATGGTCGTCACGCCGCAGAACGCGGCGGAAGCGGCCATATTCCTTCCCGTCCGTCCAGGTGATATTGTAATCGGCAGGCTCCCACGGGCTATCTTCCGGCCCGATGCTGAACGATTTCTGTCTCATAATGTAATCCACTTCTTCAAGGCGGGGCGCGGACGGTCCGCAGGTTCCAATCTGATTTTCAGGTGTTCAAAGCTGTGTCTGCGGTATCCTCACGCGCAATCCCTCCATTGAAGGATCGACGACGAGCTGACACGCAAGCCGGCTGTCATCACGACGGGGCGCGGCAACATGATCCAGCATCTGCCGTTCCATTTCCCCGATGCGCGGCACGTCAGGGACAGAAGTCGCGTCAACGTAAACATGGCACGTCGCGCAGCAGCAAGCGCCGCCACACTCCCCCAAAATACCATCAATATTGTTGTTTACCGCGGCGCGCATCAATGTTTCTCTAACCAAAACATCTATGGATTGGGAGATATTTTCAGTGTTTATGAAAGTAATATTCGGCATATTTTGCAATCTCATCTCGATACGAAGAGCATCTATAAAAATAATCGATATCGTAGCAGCGTCAAACGCGAAGTTTCACTCACATCATAAGACGGCCTTATGAACGTAAGTCTGCGACAACTCCGTGCGTTTCTGGCTACCGTGGAGAGCGGCAGCTTCACGCGTGCCGCACACCGTCTGCATCTGAGCCAGTCCGCCGTCAGCATGATCATACGTCAGCTGGAAATCGAACTCGGCCTCGATCTGTTCAGCCGTGAGAAAAAACGCCTGATCCTAACGGATATGGGACATCAGCTTGAACCGATCGCCCGGCGCATGATGGACGAGCTGGATCTGATTGCCTCGCGCGCGTCCGAAATCCGGCAGTTGCAAAGCGGGTCGCTGCGCATGGCCGTGCCGGAGATCATGGCCTGCACGCTGATGCCGCCAATACTGACAGCCTTCAACAACACGCATCCGTCGATCTCGATCAAGCTGCACGACACCACGTTGAACAACATCCCGCTTGAAGTGGCGCGCGGTGCCGTTGAACTGGGGATCGGCCCCGAACGGTCGAGCGACCCGGGCGTCGAACGCATTTTTTTGTGCAGCGTGCCGATCTGCCTTGTCTGCGCCAGATCGCACCATGCAGCCCAACGCGACTCAGTCCGGTGGAGTGAGCTGCGCAACGAAAAATGGATCTATTACCCAAGCACTTTCGGCAAGCAGATCCAGGCCGCGCTCGGCCAGCTGGATAGATCACGCCTGCCCGAGGATGCGACCATCGTCGAACGCCTGACCACTGCGCTGGCGCTGGCCGGACAGGGCGGCGGGGTCACCACCGCGCCAAAATACGCGGACGCGCTCCAGAAGGATTTTCAGGTGCGGATTATCCCCCTGGTCGAGCCGCAAATCAGCAGCGCGTTGTATGTCTACAAACGCCACGGTCGCGCGCTCTCTCCTCCCGCACTCAAGATCCTCGAACTGTTTTCGAAAGAAAGCCGCCTTACGGGTGACATCGCCTCCGGGGTTTCAGACTGATCGAAACCGTGGATGCGCATTCGCATCACACGACTTGTCGCCACCGGGCCCATCCGCCATGCGATCTATCCCTGGAGGCATGGGCCTGCCCGGTCCGAGCGGCAGACCGTTCAGTTGCCGGCGAACCGCTTGCGAAGCCCCGGCAGAAAGGCGGCGGACAGGAAGGCGGCGCTGACCAACAGGAATGCCAGGCTTATCGGCCGGTCGATGAAGGTCGTGATGTCGCCCCGCCCGAGCAGCAGGGCACGGCGAAAATGCTCCTCCATCAGCGGGCCCAGGATGAACCCGAGCAGAACCGGCATTGCCGGATAATCGAAGATGCGCATCAGGTAGCCGAGAACGCCGAAGCCGAGCACGACGAAGATGTCGAAGACGTTGTTGTCGGAGGAATAGACGCCGACACATATGAAGACCAGGATCGCCGGATAAAGCAGGTGATAGGGAATCGACAGAAGCCGTACCCACAGTCCGATCAGCGGTATGTTCAAAACGAGGAGCATCAGGTTTCCGATCCAGAAACTGATGATCAGGCCCCAGAACATCTCGGGCTGGTCGTTGATCAGGTTCGGCCCCGGCGTGATGCCATGCAGGATCATCGCGCCGAGCAACACGGCGACGACGGCGTCGCCGGGTATGCCGAGGCTGAGCGTCGGGATGAACGCCGCCTGGACCGAAGCGTTGTTTGCCGCTTCCGGTGCCGAGATGCCTTCGAGCGCACCCTTGCCGAATTCTTCCGGTGTCTTGGAAAGCCGCTTCTCGGCAGCATAGGCCATGAGCGACGCAATGCCGGGTCCGGTGCCCGGCAGCGCGCCGACGAACGATCCGATCACCGATCCCCGCAAGGTCGGCTTCCAGATGCGTTTCCACTCGTGGCGCTTGGGCCACATCGCACGAAACCCGATACGGCCCAGCGCCATGGGTTTGCCCTGCACGCCACCGATATTCGCGATGATTTCGGCGACGCCGAACAAGCCCATCGCAAGCGCAACGAGACTGAAGCCGTCAGCCAGTTGCAGAATGCCGAAATTGAAGCGGAACATGCCGGTATTGACGTCGGTTCCGACAAGTCCCAAGGCGACCCCGAACACGACCATGGCAAGCCCCTTGAAGGGCGAACCGACGGTCATCGTCGAGGCGGCGATCAACCCAAGCAGCATCACCGAGAAATATTCCGCCGACGAGAATTCCAGCGCCAGCTCCGCGATGACGGGAGCAAATCCCATCACCAGGACGATGGCAAAGGACGAGCCGACGAAGGAGTTTACCGCTGTCACGAACAGAGCCAGCGGCGCCTTGCCCTGCTTGGCGAGCGGATAGCCGTCCAGGCAGGTGATCGCCGCGGTCGCCGTTCCCGGCAGGTTCAGCAGTATCGAGGCGGTCGATCCGCCATACTGCGCACCGTAAAAGATGCCGGCGAGCATGATCAGGGCGGCGGTCGGGTCGAGATAATATGTCATCGGCAGGGCGAGCGAAATCGCCGCCAGCGGCCCGATACCGGGCAATACCCCGACGATCGTGCCCACCGTCACACCGACAAAGCAGAAAAACAGTCCCTCGACGCTCAGCGCTTTGGCAACGCCAAGCGCGATATGGGCGTAGAAATCACTCATCGGGGCCCGAAAACATTGACCGGGAGCCCAAGCCCCCAGATGAACAAAACAGAGCCGAACACCGCCATGAAGGTGGCGATGCCGCCGACGGCCCACCAGTTGCGGCGGATCTCGCCCAGTGACGCGATGAACACCAGCGCGAAGGTGGCCGCCACGTAGCCGGCCCGGTCCACGAGTGCCGCGAAGGCGAGCATGCCGATTGTGACCGACAGCACGGCGCGCCACGCGAACCTGTCCGGACCCGGAGTGCCTTCGTCGGCGGGCGCTTCGTGCGCCTGCCGAGAGGCGCTCCAGCTTTCCAGCGCAATCACGACGCCGAGCACGGCGATCAGACAGCCGATCACCAGTGGAAAGAACCCCGGTCCCGGTCGCAACATCTTGCCGAGCGGATAGGTCGACGCGATCGCGGCAAGCCCGGTCCCGAACGCAACCACAACCGCCGCGGCCGCGTAGTCCCTGAACGCCGTGCGAACCGTCATGCGCGCCTCTCGCGATCTGGACGGGCAGTCCTTGCGGACCGCCCGTTCAGAATCTCCGCCAGTCGTTTGGAGCGGCGTGTCACTTCGGCCCGATGCCGGCAGCCTCGACGACCCCTTTCCACTTCATCACCTCATTGGCGATGAATTCTTTCGATTCTGCCGGCGGCATGCTCTCGACGAGGAACCCCTTTTCCTTGAAGAAGGTCTGCAACTTGTCCGATTCGAGCGCTTTGGCGATTTCGGCATACAGCGTGTCGAGCACTTCCGGCGGCGTGCCGGCCGGAGCGAAGATGCCCTGCCAGGAGAAGGCCGCGTAGCCGTCGATACCGGCCTCCTCGATCGTCGGCACATCCGGCAGCATGTAATGGCGCTGCGTCGAGGTGACGCCAAGCGCCCGCAGACGGCCCGTCTTGATGTGTTCGGAGGTCACGAGGATGTCGCCGAACATGGCATCGAGCTGCCCGCCAAGCAGATCCTGCAGGGCCTGCGCACTGCCCTTGTAGGGCACGTGCAACAGCTTCGTGTCGGTCTTGAGGCCGAAAAGCTCGCCCGTCATGTGCATCGAAGTGCCGACACCGGGCGTGCCGTGCGTGAAGGTCTCCGGGTTCTCCTTCGCATAGGCGATCACGTCCGCAACGCTGTTGAATTCGCTCTCCGCATTGACCACGAGCGCAAGCGGGGAGGCGATGATGATCGAAACCGGATCGAAATCGGTCACCGGATCGTAGGGTAGATCGTCTCGGAGCGCCGCGCTGATGGCGTTGGAGCCGGTCACGCCCATCAACAGCGTATGCCCGTCGGCCTCGGAGGTCGCGACATAATTCGCGCCGACCGTGCCACCCGCGCCGCCGCGGTTCTCCACGACGACCGGTTGGCCGAGAGGCCCGGAAATCGCCTCGCCGATCTGGCGGGCGAGGAGATCCGTCGAACCACCCGGCGGGAACGGGACAACCAGTGTAACCGGTTTTTCGGGATAGCCGTCGGCGGCAACTGCCGGCGAAGCAAGGCCGGCCGACAGGCCGGTCGCCGCGGCGATCGCGAGGGCCGCGCCAAGGAGTGACCTCCGCTCGATTTTCGTTTTCATGTTTCTTCCTTCCTCTGGTGTTTTCGATTTCTTGTTGCTGATGCTAATGAAAACGGGTCGGGCTGAAAGGCTCCAGATCGACCTCGGTGCCGCGGCCTGCAACGAGATGGGAGATCTCGCGCCCGGTCGTCGCGCCGCCGCACATGCCGACATGCCCGTGCCCGAATCCGAAGAACGCGTTTTCCGCAGCCGGCGCGCGGCCAATGACGGGCAGGCTGTCGGGCAGGCAGGGGCGGTGTCCCATCCAGTAGGAATTTTCCGATCCCTTCAGACCCGGAAAGAGTTCTTGCCCCTTGCGGAACAGTGCCTCGGCGCGGCGATAGCGCGGCTTCGCATCAAGCCCGGCGAACTCCACCGTGCCCGCGAGTCTGAGGCCGGAGTCCATCGGATTGACCATCATGTTGTGTTCGACCGCCATCACGTTGCGGTTCAGCCGGATGTTGGGGTCTTTCACCGTCACGTGATATCCGCGCTGGCTCTCCAGCGGCACGCGCGCGCCAAGCCTGCGCGCCAGCTTGCCCGACCAAGCTCCAGCGGCAACGACGACACCATCCACGTCCAGCGCGTCGCCGTTGTCGAGCAGGACCGAACCGACGACGCCGTCGCGCAGTTGAAAGCCGGTCGCGGCGGCACGCAGATGGGCTGCGCCGTCTTTAATGGACCGGCCGTAGATCGCTTTGACGAGAGCCTCGGGATCGGGCGTCGATCCATTGTCCGGCGCGAAATGCCCAAACCGGAAGATGCCCTTGAGCGCCGGTTCAAGCTCGCTGAGTTGCTCGCTGTCGACCTCCTGCATCTCGACACCGAGACTGCGCCTGAGATCCATTCCCCACTTCCAGCGTTGGGCGGAATCGCGCGAGGAATAGACATACAGACAGCCGTTCCGCCGGACCAGCGACATCGCGCCCGCACGCTGCAGCAACGGTTCGTAGGCATCGAATACCGGGCGCAACAGGTCGCGGACGGCGCCGGCGATGCGCGTGACTTCCTTCTCGCTGGATGCGCGCATGAAACGAAGCAACCAGGGAAGCGCCCGCGGAAGATAGTGCGCGCGAATGACCAGCGGGCCGTCCGGATCGAGCAACCATTTGGGAACATTGCGCCACATTCCCGGCATGCCGACAGGCAGGCAGGCGCTCGGCGAGAGCGATCCGGCATTGCCGAACGAGCATGCCTCGCCGGCCTCGCGCGGATCGATGAAGGTGATCTTGTGGCCGTCTCTCTGCAACCAGGCAGCGGCGGACACCCCGACAATTCCCGTTCCCACAATTGCGAAATGCAAACCGCCACCCGCTCCCGGTACCCGATTCGAATACCCGATCACCCTCTTGCCGTTCATCGTATTTGCACAGATAAGATCAGACAAACGTATTTTGGTTCTAGAAACATAAGTGAACCTTATGAATATAACGCTGCGCCAGTTGCGCGCCTTCTACGAAGTCGCGAAGACACAGAGCTTCACGCTTGCCGCAAGGAACATGAATCTCACCCAGTCCGCCGTCAGCATGCTCGTGCGTCAGCTGGAGACTGAATATGGCCTGGCGCTCTTCGACCGCGTCCAGCGCAGCGCCCAGCTGACCGAGGTCGGACGCCAGATGCTTCCCATCACCGAGCGCATGCTGGAAGACCTGCGACAGGTTCACGAGGGCGCGGCGGACCTGAAGGCCCTACGTCGGGGCAGGCTTCGCATCGCCGTTCCCCAGATGCTTGCGTGCTCGTGGTTGCCGCCGCTTGCGGCCGAGTTCATGGCCGCCTTTCCCGATATCGGCCTGCATGTCATGGACACGACCGGCGACCGCATCGTCTCGGCCGTTCAGGACAACGAAGCCGAGATCGGGATTGGCCCGCAGCGTCCCGCGCCGGCGGACATCGCCGCGGAGCCGTTATGGGAGGAGCCGATCCAGATCGTCCTGCCGAGGGCCTCTGCCTTGGGCGATGGCGCTCCCCTGACGTGGAAGGATCTACGCAACGAAAACTGGATACAATATTCCGACGACTTCACGCTCTATCTGGAACGCGCGATCTGGGCGGAGTTGCCCATTCCCGAAGCCCGCACCACCAGCGTGCGTTACCTTACGACGGCTCTTTCTTTTGTCGGGCTCGGGTTGGGCGTTACGGCCGCACCGCAATATGCGCGAAGTTTCGCGGACCAGTTTGCGGTGAAGTTCGCTCGGGTCGAGACGGGGCGGATCATGCGCGCCTTCTACATCTATTCGAGAAGGAACCACTCCCGATCGCCTGCCGCCAACGCATTCGTTTCATTTCTGACTCACAAAATCGGAAGCCCCCTACCCTTTGAACCGCTTTAGTTTCATCGGTGCCGGCGCCGGACACAGGACGATGTCGCCCACTGCTTCTCTTCGGCGCTGGCGATGAAACGGGTCGCGGCCGAACCGCCGATGCGAAGAGCCGATCTGATTGGCGCGCCGGGCACTGGGCCGGACTTGATTGACCGCCGGGGTTTCGTGGCCTCGCCGAATGCGCGCGAGATCAGGGCCGGACGCTTCCAGCCGAAGAGAAAGAGCCGTCGCAGCCATTTTCGTTCAGCGCCTTGGCGCGGCCAGCCCCGCCTCGACGATTTCGGGCAACCCGCTTCCGCGTAGATGGCATGCCGCGCTTATGCCCGTGTCGAGCGGTTCGACATCGGGATCGACCGTCTCGCAAACCGGCAAGGCGAACGGGCAGCGGCTGCGGAAGCTGCAACCTGGGGGAATATCGATCGGGTCCGGAGGTTCTCCCTCGAGCAGATATCTGCCGCTCTCATAAGGCTTGGTTTCGATGGTGGGGACCGCGCTCAGCAGCGCCCGCGTATAAGGGTGCGCCGAATGCCAGAACAGGGCGTCATTGTCGGCCAGTTCCACCACGCGTCCCAGATACATGACGGCAATCCGGGCGCACACGCGCCGCACCATGGCCAAATCATGCGAAATATAGACATAGGTGATGTCGTGCTTGACCTGAAGCTGTTCGAAGAGATCGAGCAGCTTCGCCTGTTCGACCTGATCGAGCGCGGAAAGGGTTTCGTCGAGAATAAGCAGGTCCGGCTCCAGCACCAGCGCGCGCGCGATGTTGACGCGTTGACGCTGACCGGCGCTGAGCCCGACCGGAAGCTGATCGTAGAGAGCGGGCGACAGGCCGACCTCGGCCATCGTCTCCTTGACCCTGGCCTCGACCTGCCTGCGGCTGCCAAATCCGTGGATCAGCAGCGGCTCGGCGATGGTGCGACCGATCTGGCTGTGCGCGGCGATCGCGTTGTAGGGATCCTGCAGCAGGAGTTGAAAGCGCTTTCTGACCGCCAGCAGGTCGCGCCCCGACAGGCCGGCAATGTCCTTGTCCTCGAACAGGATCTGACCGGCATCCGGCTTCTCGAGGCTACTCAAAAGGCGCGACAAGGTGGACTTGCCGCAGCCCGACTCGCCGATGATGCCGAAATTCTCGCCGCGGCGGACCTCGAACGACACGCCGCGCACGGCATGCACTTTGCTGGTGGCGAACAATCGGCTGCGATCGCGCACGGCATAGGTCCGGGCGACATCGCGCACGTCGAGCACGACATCGCCGGACGAGCGTGCCGGCGGAGCTTCATTGCCGGACCAGATACGCGGCACCTTGGCGATCAGGCTGCGTGTATAGCCATGCTCCGGCGCGGCCAAGAGTTGCCTGACCGGCTGGCGCTCCACCACGCGGCCGTCATCCAGAACGAGCACGTCGTCGGCTATGTCGCCGACGATTCCCAGGGCGGACGATATGAAAACGATCGCGGTATCGAAATCCTTCTGCAGTTCGCGCAGCAGGCGCAGAATCTGGGCAGCCACCGTCACATCGAGCGGTTGGGTGATATTGTCCGCGATCAGCAGGTTCGGATTGGACACCAGCGCATCGACGATCAACGCACGCTGCATCATACCGCCGCTGAACTGGAAGGGGTATTCGTCGAACCGACGTTCCGCCGATGGAATGCGCACGGCGTCGAGCGTCTCGATCACCTTGCGACGCGCCTGTGACGCGGAGAGACCGGGCATCACCGCACGCAATTTCTCCAGGATCTGATGTCCGACGGGCACCGTCGGATCCAGGGCGCTGGTCGGGTTCGCGCCGATATAGGCGATTTCGCGACCGCGAAGCTTTGCCATCTCCTTTTGCCGCAGCTTGACGAGATCGCGCCCGGCGTACTCGATACTGCCGCCGGTAATGTGTAGCGGTGCCTTGATCCAGTTGACGAGGGCCCGCGAGAGCACCGTTTTTCCCGAACCGCTTTCGCCGATGATGCCGAGCACGGAGCGTGGCGCTACGGACAGGTCGACGTCCGACAGAAGTGGTCGCGGGCCGGCGGGCGTGTCGACCGAAACCGACAGCCCCTGTACCCGCATCAGCGGAAGCGCCGGATGGGTGCTGGTGTTGGCCACTACTCGCCTCCTTGCAGGATATCGTTTCGGGCGCGCTCCAGCAGGCCACCCATCAGGTTGAGACTGCCGAGCGAGAGCACCAGCAAAACACCGGGGACGATGGTGATCCACCAGGCATTGAGCAGGTATTGCGTGCCGGACGAGATGATCGTGCCGAAGGTCGGAGTGGGCGGCTGGATGCCAATGCCGATAAATCCAAAAATCGCCTCGAAGATCATCATGCGGGCGATGTCCAGAACGGCCACGAAACCGATGGGCGGAAGAATCGTCGGTGCGATATGGCGCAGCATGATGCGAAAATCGCTGGCCCCGAGAATCTTCGCCGCCCGCACATATTCCTTCTGCCGCTCCGCCAGCGTCACCCCGCGCGAGACGCGCGCGTAGACGGGCCAGCTCGCCAGGATCAGAACCGCGATGATCGTGAAGGGCGTCGGCCTGGACATGCCCAGAATGGTGATCGCCAAAATGATGACGGGGATCGACATCTGGACATCGGTCAGCCGCATCAGCACAGCGTCGACCCAGCCGCCGCGATACCCCGCATAGATCCCGATGGCACAGCCGAGCACGAACATGCCGATGACGCTGATCACGCCGATCGCGAAGGCATTGCGCAAGCCGATCAGGGAGCGCAGAAAAAGATCACGTCCGAGTTGGTCCGTTCCGAACAGATGAGGCCACTTGCCGCCCTCGAAGAAGACCGGCGGGAGAAACTTGTTCGCGACGTTCATCTTGGTGGCCGAGGCGTCAATGACGAGCGGCGCGAAGATCGTCAGTATGATCAAGACAACGAAAAAGCCGCACGCGACTTTCATCTCGGTCGAGATCCAGGCGCGCCGTACGATGCGTGCGGTCACGCCGTGGCGTCTTACCGGCGCGCCGTCGGCGACGAGGTCGGGCGATGTAGCTGACATGGCGGCGGCTCCTAGAACTTCAGGCGGCGGTCGATATTCGTCGAGGCGAAATCGACAAGCATGTTGATCGCCACGAGCGCGCCGCTGGCGAGGATCGCGACCGCCTGGATAATGGGGAAATCCCGCTGAAAGACGGCGTTGATGGTCAACATGCCGATGCCGGGGTAGCTGAAGATATATTCAACGACGAACAGACCGCCCAGCAACAGGCCGATCATCTGCGCGCCGAACAGGTTGAGCAGAGGCACGGCCGCGTTGCGCACCACGTGTTTGGCGATCATCGTGGTCCGGGACAGTCCACGAACCAGACCGACGTCAAAATAGACCTCGCCCAGATTGCCCGCGACGGACACCGAAATGGCCCGGATCATCACCGGACACAGTTCGATCGCCAGCACCATTGCCGGGATGATGGTGTAGCTGAACCCTTGATAGCCGATCGCCGGCAACCAGCCCGCCTTGGCCGAAAGCAGGAAGATCAACAGAACCCCGACCCAGATATTGGGCAGCGAGACGAACAGCGAACTTACATAAAGCGCCAATCGGTCCGGCCATTTGCCGGCCCGCAATCCGGCGGCCATGCCGATTGGTACGGCGACCAGTAGGGCAAAGACGATACCGAGCGCGGCCAGTTGCAGGCTGTAGGGCAGCGCCGTCATGATTAGGTCGGCTACCGCGGCGCGGCTTTCAGGGTCATACCCGTCCGCGTCCTGGGAGCCGCCCGCGCTGCCGCCCTGGGGACCACGGATAAAGGAGTGACCGAAATCGCCCGACGCCACCTCGCCGATGAAGCGGCCGAACTGAACCAGCATCGGATCGCGCAGGCCGAGGTCCCTGGCCGTTTCTTCCAGCACGTTCGCCGGGGTCATCGGGCCGAGAATGATGCGGATCGGATCGCCCGGTACGATCCTCAGCAGTGCGAAGATCACAAAGGCGACCAGCAGGACAATCAGCAGTCCTTGCGTGATGCGTCGCAAAAAGAACTCGATCGCGAATGCCATCGGGGAGGCGCTCCTGTCGTCGGGGCCGGTATCAGCAACCGGCGGCGGCGTGTCGTCGACATACCGGCGGCGCCGCTGGCGGCGCCGCCGGTATGACCTGGCGTCGTGATCTTAGCCGAGCGTGGCCTTGCTGAGATCGATCGGGCCGTTCGGGTAGAAGTAGGCGCCCTTCAGGTCCTTGGACATCGCCCTGAGGAACACCGACGAAAACAGCGACAGGCTCGGCACCTTCTCCGCCAGCAGGGGCAAGGTTTCTTCCTGAAGCAGCTTGAGGCGCTCCTCGGTGGTTTCGGCGTTGCGCTCCTTGTCGAGCGAGGCGTCGATCTCGGCGTCGTCGATACCGTTGATCAGGGCGAACTGGGAATAGTAGTTGGGGCGCAACACCAGATCCGGCTCAGGCGAGCCCGTAATCCAGCCCACATCGATGATGTGGCCCGGCCCCTGGCCGTCGGCGCGACGATAGATCTGTTCTTCCCACGCCGCCGGCTCGAGCGTCGTCAGCTTCACTGGGAATCCCTGCTCCTGCAGCATCGCCGTGATCAACTCGCCATATTCGCGGGTCTTGGGATAGAAACCGACCGAGGTGATGTACTCCAGTTCCGGCAGACCCTGGCCGTTGGGATAACCGGCCTCGGCGAGCAGTTTCTGGCACAGTTCGGGATCGTATTTGGGGTAGTTGTCGACATCCTTGTAGCCGAACTTCACCGGCGAGATGTGACAGTTGGACGCCTGCGCGGCTTCGCCGACCAGCGCCAGGACCTGCTCGCGATCGATGGCATGGACCGCCGCCATGCGAACCCGCACATCGTCGAAAGGCGGTTTGTTGCAGCGGAAATGCAGGTATTTGTTCTCGCTCGACAGCGAACTGTGGGTGGTGATACCGGCCTCGCCCTTCAGAGATTCAAACTGTTCCGGCTCCAACCGTTCGGTCAGATGATACTGGCCGTTCAGCAGGCCGAGCACGCGCGTGTTGGCATCGGGAACATAGGTCCACAGCAAGGTGTCGAGCGCAGGCTTCCCGCCGTAATAGTCCGCATTCGCCTTGAAGATGATCTGGTCACCGCGGGTTTCATGATATTTGAACGCGCCGGTGCCGTTCGGGCGCTGTTTGAGAACGTCCGGGTCGGCGACATCCCTGGCCGACATGATCGGCAGAAACGCGGAGACATACCAGAAGTTCAGCGCCGGATAGCCGTATTTTTCGGTCTTCAGGCGCACCGTGTAGTCGTCGACGATCTCGACTTCGACCTGCCCTGGATACCACGCGGATGCCGGCCGGCTGGGCTGCGAGGCGTATTCGTAGGTCGCCTTGACATCCTCGGCTTTGAATTCCTTGCCATCGTGGAACGTGACACCCTGGCGCAGCTTGTATTCCAGCGTATGCTTGTCGATCAGCTTCCATTCCAGGGCAAGGTCCGGGAGAATCTCACCGGGGTTTTCAGGCCTCATCGGGCATTTGGTCAGGCGACCGAACACCAGCTCCTCGGTGGTGATCTGCGGCGCGATGGTATGCGAGGACGGATCCCAGCTGCTCGTCACCGTGCCGGCGGCGGCAAAAACCAGGGTCTTGCCGTCCTGCGCGAACGCGCGATTGAGTGACGCCGGGCCGACGAGCGCGGCGCCAACGCCCAGCGCCGACGCACCGGCCATGAATTTCCTTCGTGTAGTCAGCATGAAAATCTCCCTTTTGGTATGCCCAGCGCATCCGGCCCTGTGCCGGTCTTGCCGGGCGCTTCCCCCTGAAATCGGGACGGAACCAGCGGCGTCCTCCTAGCCTGCGCGACCCAATCGAGCCTCCCGGCGGCGCATCGAACAGCCTATGCCCGAATAGCGTATCAAAAATGACTGTTCAGTCAATACTATTTCCTGCTTCCCGGATTCGTGTGTTGATTTCTCATAACGACGCCAGTTATGAAATTCAGACCTCGGCACGTCATGAGGCAAAAGGCGCCGTTGCAGCGACGTCCGGAAAGGGCTCGATGAGCACACGCAAATTCACACCCGAAGCTCGACGCACGCTGATTATGGACGTCGCCCGCGAACAGGGGCGTATTCTGGTCGAGGATCTGACCATACGGTTCGGCGCATCGAGCGAAACAATCCGGCGCGACCTGAACCACCTTGCTGCCATTGGCGCGCTCCGCAAGTTTCACGGCGGCGCCTGCCTGCCATCACTCACCGAGGAAAGCCCGTTCGCCCAACGCATGGCGTCGCAACCGACGGGTAAGCGCTCAATCGCCCGCTCGGTGGTGCGCTCACTGACGGCGGGGGACACGCTGTTCATCGATACGGGCACGACAACCTTAATGCTGGCCGAGGAGATGCAGCCCCTAACCGATTTATCCGTCGTCACAAACTCGACCGCGATCGCCGCGACACTGGCGCACGGCAACAACAGCATCTACCTGCTGGGCGGGCTCTACCAACCTGACGCCGGCGAGACGACCGGCGAGATCACGATCGAGCAGATCGCCAATTTTCGCGCATCCCATGCCATTTTGACCGCGGGCGCGGTCCATCCTGTCAACGGCATGATGGATTTCTCGCTTGGCGAAGCACAGGTGGCGCGCGCTATGATCGAGCAGGCCGACCACCTCGTCGTCCTGGCAGACAGGACCAAGCTCGGCCGCAGTGCCTTTGCGAAGGTCTGCCCGCTCTCGCGCATTGACCGACTCGTGACCGATGCGCCCCCACCCGACGACCTGGCCGATGCGCTTCGCGCCGCCAATGTGGACGTCGTGATCGCGGAATAACCTCACTTATCGCTGCCGTGAATGACCGTTCGGTCATTGACAATTCGAGCTTCGGTCTAGTATTCTTGTTCCAACATCTCATCCGGGCGTGGAGGCGTCGTTGGCCAAGATCGACTTGAAGACTTTGATCCGCAACGAGGATCTGCCGACGCTCGTCGCGGAATTCCGGGCCAAGCCCACGGGACAGCACAGCCCCGCGCTGCAACGGATCGTCAACCATATCCGTAGCGAACCCATGACCGGCAAGCTGGCGCTTCTTTGCACCAAGCCGCACGAAGAATGGCGGCTGGTGGAGATGAACGGGCGCGGCAAGCCCATGACGCTTCGCGATGAAGTGTTTCACGATATCAACGATGCCGAATGGGCGATCTTCAAGCTCCGCATGAAACGCCATTTCGACATCGACCTGACCGATTGACCGACAGCATCTACGGGAGACGAGCAATGCTCAAGATCACGGGCTACGCCGACCGTGTCAGCGTCACGCCGGGCCAGACGGTCAGTTTCATGATCAATTGCGAGTACGCTCGCTACAGCGCCAGCATCGTGCGGGTCGTCCAGGGCGACACCGCGCCGGAGGCGCCGCCCGTGAAACTGGTCCATGTGCCAAGCGCGATCGACGGCACGTATGAGGGGCGCCCGCAAATCATCCACGCCGGCTCGTTCGGCCGGGTTGATCTGGACAAGCGGCTCACGACGGCCAGCATATCGCTGCAGGCGATGATCATGCCGACCACCACCGGCAAGGGGCGACAGGCAATCCTCTCCCGATGGGACGAGGGGTCAGGGCGCGGCGTCGCCATGGTCATAGCCGAGGATGGATCGCTGGGCATCGAGATATCGGCGGGGGGAGAACTGCACCGGATATCGACCGGCAGACAGATGCTGGATCGCCACTGGTATTTCGCCGCCGTCACCTATGACGCCGACACCGGCGATGCGAGCGTGCACCAGATTCCGCAGCACGATTTCCCCACCATTGCCGATGCCGGGAGCGTGTCGGCGCGGCTCGCCGCCGGTCTCGACTGGTCCAGCGACGCGCCGCTTCTCTTCGCCGCCACCTATGGCGGAACCGACGCTGGCCGCATGGTTGCGCGGGCGCTGTTCAACGGCAAGATCGACCGGCCGCGCGTGTCGTCTTGCGCCCTGCCCCTTGCCGATCTGCGCGCGCTTGCCGGCGATGTCTGGCCCAAACACCTGACCGGTACGCTGTTCGGCGCCTGGGACTTTTCACGCGACATTCCCGGCGTCACGTTCGAAGACCTATCCGGCTGTGCCCGACACGGTCTGGTCGTCAACATGCCGACACGCGGGGTAACCGGTCACAATTTCACTGGCGAAGACGGCCATTGCTGGATGGACAAGCCCGAGCAATGGTCGGCCATCCACTTCCACGACGACGACGTCTACGACGCGGGCTGGGAAATCGACCTTGCCCTGGCCGTCCCCGAGACGATGAAAAGCGGTATCTATGCGCTGCGGATCGAGGCCGAAGGCGAAGAGCAGTTCATCACCTTCGTCGTGCGCCCGGCGCGCGGCCAGGCGACCGCCAAGCTCGCCTTTCTGTTTCCGCTTGCCACCTACATGGCCTACGCCAACGAGCATTTCGGCACCAATGACGGTCTGGTGGAGCTGCACCTCAACCGCGCGCTGATCCTGCACCCCCATCAGCAATTCCTCAACGAGCATCGCGAATATGGCCATTCGCTTTACGACCTGCACTCGGACGGCAGCGGCGTGGCCTATTCCTCCCGGCTGCGGCCGATGCTCAACCTGCGTCCCAAAGTCGAGGCCAATCACGGCGCGGCGCCCTCGCATCTTTGGCTGTTCAACGCCGATACCCACATCACGAGCTGGCTGGAGCATTGCGGGGAAGACTACGACGTCATCACCGACGAGGATCTGCATTATGAGGGTTACGACCTCGTCAGCGGCTACCGTACGGTCATAACCGCGACGCATCCGGAATATTATTCGCGCGAGATGTACGACGCGGTCCAGACATACACGCATAGCGGCGGCAGGCTGATGTATCTCGGCGGCAACGGGTTTTACTGGCGCATCGCCTTCAACAAGACCCAGCCCGGCATCATCGAGGTTCGCCGCGCGGAAGGCGGCAGTCGGGCCTGGGAGCCGGCGACCGGCGAATATTATCATTCCTTCACCGGAGAGTATGGCGGCCTGTGGCGTCGCCAGGGCGGGCGCAGCCCCAATCATCTCGTCGGCATCGGCTTCACGGCTCAGGGCTTCGACGAATCGTCTTACTACCGGCGCGCGTCGGGCGCCGACGATCCGCGAGCCGCCTTCGTCTTCGAGGGCATCGACGACGAGATTATCGGCGATTTCGGCCTGACGGGCGGTGGAGCCGCCGGCATGGAACTCGACCGACACGACGTCTCGATCGGCTCGCCGCCCCATTCGATCGTTGTCGCCAGCTCCGAAAAGCACACCGAGGCGCATGTCTTCGTCGTCGAAGACATGCTGTTCAACCACATGGGCACCACCGGCGACGTGTGTGAAAAAGTGCGCGCGGACATGGTGTTTTTCGAGACGCCGCGTGGCGGAGCGGTGTTTTCCGTCGGCTCGATCGCGTTTTCGGGTTCGCTGCCGTGGAACGGGTTCGACAACAATGTCTCGCGCCTGACCCACAACGTGCTCAAGCGCTTCCTGGATCCCGCCCCCTTCGTCGAGCCGGCGGCCTGAACCACGCCGATGAAAAACGCTGATGAAATATTCGACGTCGCCATCATCGGCGGCGGCGTCGTGGGCTGCGCCATGGCCCGGCGCTTGACGCTCGACGGCGCCAAGCTCGTTCTGCTGGAGCGGGCGCCCGACATCCTGTCGGGGGCCAGCAAGGCCAACAGCGCAATCCTGCACACCGGTTTCGACGCACCGCCCGACAGTCTCGAACTCGCCTGCGTCCAGGCCGGCTATCGCGAGTATCGGGAAATCCGCAAGGCGATGAACCTGCCCTTGCTGGAAACCGACGCCATGGTGGTGGCCTGGACAGGCGCCGACATGGACAAGCTGGACGCAATCGAAAACCAGGCTCGGCAAAACGGCATCACGGCGGTTCGACGCCTGACGGCCAGGGAGACGCGCGCCCGCGAACCGGAGCTGTCTTCGGCCACCCTTGGAGCGCTACTGGTGCCCGGCGAGCACGTTATCGACCCGTGGACGGCGCCGCTCGCCTATCTCAGACAGGCCGTCGCCAACGGCGCGCAGGTGCGGCTGAACAGCGGCGTGACGGCTGGCCGCTTCGACGGCGCCGCATGGCAACTCGACACGCCACACGGATCGGTGCGCGCCACAGTGGTTGTCAACTGCGCCGGCCTGCATGGAGACACGGTCGAGCAGCGATTGCTCGGCAGGACGTGGTTCACCATCAAGCCGCGCAAAGGTCAGTTCGTGGTCTACGACAAGGCGGCGGCGAAGCTGCTCGGCAGCATCATCCTGCCGGTGCCCAGCGAGCGCACCAAGGGCGTGGTGCTGACGCGGACCGTGTTCGGCAATCTTCTGGTCGGACCGACGGCCGAGGACCAGGACGACCGCGAGCGGGCGAGCGTCGAGGCCCCTGTTCTGGACAGCCTGATTGCGACCGCCGTCAAGATGGTTCCCGCCCTCGAAACCATACCGGTGACGGCCGTCTACGCCGGGCTGCGGCCGGCGACGGAAATCAAGGACTACAGGGTGCGGGCCATCGCCGAGCGGAACTGGATCAGCGTCGGCGGCATCCGCTCCACCGGCCTGACCGCGGCGCTCGGGCTGGCAGCGCACGTCGCCACGCTGCATGCCGCGTTCGGCGGCTCCTTCACGCCGCTCAAGCATCCGGCCGTTCCCCAGATGGCCAACCTGGCCGACCATCGCGACCGCCCCTGGCAGGCAACCGATCACGGCGAGATCGTCTGCCATTGCGAACTGGTTACACGCGGCGAAATCGAAGCCGCCCTACAAGGGCCCTTGCCTGCCGGCGACTTCGGCGGGCTGAAGCGGCGCACCCGGGTGTGCATGGGCCGGTGCCAGGGCTTTTACTGTCAGGCGCGGGTCGCGGCATTGACGGCGGGACGCCTCGCCGAACCGCTGTCGGTGGGGCCCGCACATGGGTGAGGCTGCCGATTTCGACGTCGTCATTGTCGGCGGCGGCCCGGCCGGCATCGCCGCGGCGATCGCCTTGAAAAAGCGCGGCCTCGAACGGATCGCGATCGTTGAGCGCGAAGCCGAGATCGGCGGCGTACCGCGCCATTGCGGCCATCCGCCGTTTGGAATGCGGGAATTCGGTCGCGTGCTGACCGGCCCGGCCTATGCCGCCAGGCTGCGCGCGGCGGCCGGCACGCTTGGCATCGCCTTGCGCCTGCAAACGACCGTGGTCGCGCTCGGCGGCGGCGGCAGGCTGCACCTGACCGCACCCGAGGGCCCCGGCACGATCATGGCCAGGCGGGTCATTCTCGCCACCGGAGCGCGCGAGACGCCGCGCGCGGCGCGCCTGATCTCGGGCGACCGGCCGATCGGGGTGCTGACCACGGGTACGCTTCAGCACAGCATCTATCTGGAAGGAACAAAACCCTTCGCCCGACCCGTCATCGTCGGCACGGAGCTGGTCAGCCTTTCCGCCGTGCTGACGTGCTGGAAAGCCGGCATCCGGCCGGTGGCCGTGATCGAGAGCGGCATGCGCCCGGTCGCGCGAAAGCCGATGCACCTGTTTCCCCGGCTACTCGGCATCCCCGTGCATTATGGCGCGGAGATCGTCGACATCAAGGGACCGGCGCGCGTGTCCTCGATTACCGTTCGCCTGACCGACGGATCCGACACGGAGATGGCTTGCGACGGCGTCTTGCTGACCGGGCGTTTCGTCCCTGAATCGGCGCTGGTTCGCAGCAGCCATCTCGCTCTCGATCCCGGCAGCGGCGGGCCGGACATCGATCAGTTCGGCCGCTGCAGCGATGCCGCCTATTTTGCGGCCGGCAATCTTCTGCGTCCGGTCGAAACCGCCGGCTGGTCGTTCCGCGAAGGCGCACGGATCGGCAATCTGGTCGCCGACGACCTGGCCGGCGCCCTGCCGGCGGGAACGGAGTATCTAAAGATCGGACACGACGACACCATCAAGCTCGCGGTGCCGCAGCGTATCGACTTGACGGGCCGCGACGGCCTGCGCCACATCCAGCTTCGCGTGACCGAGGGCGGCAGGGGGCAACTCAGCGTCGAAGCCGGCGGGCGCGTCTTGTGGCGGCGGCGCGTCGCCGCTCTGCCGGAACGCCGCCTCCTGATCCCGATCGCGGCGATCGGCCGTGCCGCCGGGGACTGCGACGGCGTCACCGTTCGTTTCAAGAAAGGCTGAACATGTCGCAAAAGCGCGTCGCCGCCATCGACCAGGGCACGACCTCGACACGCGTGCTGGTCGTGGACGAGCACGGCGGCAGCCAGATCGTCCACGCGCTCCGGCACACGCAACACCATCCTCGCCCCGGCTGGGTGGAGCATGATCCGCTGGAACTGCTGCGCAACGTGTCGGCCTGCGTGGACGCCGCCGGGCCTGTGGACGCGCTTGGCATCGACAATCAGGGCGAAAGCTGCCTGGCCTGGGACGCGGAGACGGGCGATCCCTTGTCGCCGGTCATCGTGTGGCAGGACAAACGGACCGGCGCCATGGCCGACACTTTGCGCGCGGACGGCGCCGAGAGCCTGACGCTGGAACGGGCAGGCCTGCCTCTGGATCCCTATTTTTCCGCGACGAAGCTCGGCTGGATCCTCGCCAACGTTCCCGAGGCCCGGCGCGCGCGCGAACGCGGCCGGCTGAGGCTCGGCACCACCGACGCCTTCTTTCTCGACCGGCTCGCCGGCCGCTACGTCACCGACGCCACAACCGCCTCGCGCACATCGCTGATGAACCTGGAGACACTGGCCTGGGACGAGACGCTGTGCGAGCTTTTCGGTGTGCCGATCGAGTGCCTTCCGACGATCGTGCCGAGCGCCGGCCACGTCATCGGCGCGATAGGCCGATCCGCCGTCACCGCCGCGATCGTGGACCAGCAGGCCGCCCTTTTCGGCCACGGGTGCCGGGCGTCGGGCGACGCAAAAATCACCTTCGGCACAGGCGCCTTCGCCTTGGCCGTCACCGGCGATACGATCGTTCGCGCCCCGGAAATCGGCCTGCTGCCGACCGTGGCGTGGCAGATCGGCGCCGAGGTCGTCTACGCGGTCGACGGCGGCGTCTACGACGCCGGCGCCGTGGTCGAATGGCTGCGGCGGATCGGCATCGTGGACAAGGTGGACGCGTTGCGGGATTTTTCCGATCGGGCAGCCATCGACGCCGGACTGGTGTTTGTCCCGGCCCTGTCGGGGCTGGCATGCCCATGGTGGGACCGCAGCGCGGCCGGCCTGTGGCTCGGCATGACCGCCGCCACAACGCGGTCGCAACTGGCTCAGTCGGCGCTCGAAGGCATTGCCCTGTGCACCGCTCAAGTCGTCGACGCCATGTCGCAGCGCATCCCGATCGCCGCCGGCGTATCGATCGACGGCGGGCTGTCGCGGAGCCCGTATTTCTCGCAATTCCTGGCCGACAGCCTCGACCGGACAGTCAGAACGTCGACATTCGACGAGTTGACAAGCTATGGCTGCGCGAGGATGGCGGCCCTTGCCGTCGGCGCGGACATCCCGGCGCGGGCCGGTACCCCCACCGATTTCGAACCGCGCGAGAACGGCGGCTCTGCGCGTCACGAAAAATTCGGGGACGCCGTGGAACGGGCTCGAAACTGGTTCTGAAGCCCTTCATCCTCTTGCCGTCGACCCCGTGCGACAGCGGTTTCGATTGATCCCGCGCCGGCCGGGGGACACAGGCGGCGAATGCGCTCCGGCGCTGTCTCAAGCGGTTCATCCCCGCGTGGGCGGGGGACACCCCATCACCTTCCGCACCGTCTCGTCTTCGAGCGGTTCATCCCCGCGTGGGCGGTGGACACTTCCGAGACGGTCGACAATTGGGCCGTGCTGTCGGTTCATCCCCGCGTGGGCGGGGGACACGCGCGAAAGTCACGCCGAGATCCGCGAAGTCCCGGTTCATCCCCGCGTGGGCGGGGGACACGTTGAAGGCGTTGAGGATCCGCGCGGTCGGAGCGGTTCATCCCCGCGTGGGCGGGGGATACCGCGACAGGATCACCCAACGAGTTCGGGCCTGCGGTTCATCCCCGCGTGGGCGGGGGACACTCGCGCCAGGCAATATGCGGATGCGGGGTTTTCGGTTCATCCCCGCGTGGGCGGGGGACACTTAGGCGTGATCCGCGCGGGCGGGCGACCCGGCGGTTCATCCCCGCGTGGGCGGGGGACACACCCTCCACTGGTCATACCAATGGGAGGCTTGCGGTTCATCCCCGCGTGGGCGGGGGACACTTGGCGTAGCGGTAGATTTCAACGGGCGTCAGCGGTTCATCCCCGCGTGGGCGGGGGACACCGCTTCATGTGACCGAGCAGCTTTCGCGCGATCGGTTCATCCCCGCGTGGGCGGGGGACACGCGCATTCCTCGCACCGCCCGCAGACTGATTTCGGTTCATCCCCGCGTGGGCGGGGGACACTCCAGAGCTTGCTATCAATTCTGATATTCGCGCGGTTCATCCCCGCGTGGGCGGGGGACACGTCGCGGATGAGGTTTGCCGCTTCCTTGACGACGGTTCATCCCCGCGTGGGCGGGGGACACTCCTTTTATAAACTGTTCAAAGAACTGGCTTTTTTCAAGCTCTGATTTTCTACCGGAAAATCCCCCTGCCGGCGGGCCGGGCCGGAAACCGGCGCCCGGTCACCGCCGCGGGTCGAACGCCACCAGTTTCAGCCCGTCGAAATCGACCGCCCGGCGCCGGTTGCGGCCGAAGGTTTCGAAGTCGAAGCCGGCGTCGTTGGCGGCCGACCAGGCCAGCACGGCGTCGCCGTCCTCGATCATCTGTTCGAGCTGGTCGCGGATCATCGCGCGCACTTTGCGGGAATAGACGCCCAGATAGACCCCGGCGCGCACCTCGAGCAGCCAGACCGCCAGCCGGCCGTGCAGACGCGGCGGCGCGTTGCTGACCACGACCACGATCATCCGCGCATGCCCTCGTCGCCGCTCGACGCGTCGTCGGCGAAAACGGGCTCCACCACATAGTCCGGTTCTTCGGGCGGCGCGATGTCGCCCGCCGAAAGCACATCCCCGATGGCAGGGATCAGCCGCCCAAGAATGCCGGACTTGCGAAAGCTGTCGCGGCATTCGTGCCGCACCGCCGTCTCGGCGGGTACCCGCAACCGTCCCTTGGCCGCCTCCGCGGCAACCCGGAACGCCACCGGCACGACGGTTTCGAACTTGAAGAGATCGGCAATGTCATAGACGAAGGACAGTGGCTTGCCGCTGTGGAGGAAGCCGACGGCCGGTGCATAGCCGGCCGCCAGAACGGCGGCTTCGGTGACGCCGTAAAGGCAGGAGGTCGCCGCCGAAAGACAGCGGTTCGGCGTGTCCGACAGATCGAAATTGCCCGGGTCGTATTTGCGGCGGCTCCAGTCGATGCCGAACTGGCGTGCCAGCCCCTGATAGATCGTGCGCACCCGCGCGCCCTCGATGCCGCGCAACTGGTCGACGGATCGACGCTCCGGCGCGGCCTCACCGAAACGCAGGGCGAACATCCGCCTGACGATCTTCAGCCGCGCCGTTTCGTCCATCGCCAGCCGGCACTGCCACAACAGCCGGTCGGCCCGCGCGCCGCCCGGCTGGCCCGTGGCATAGAGCCGGACGCCGCCCTCGCCGACCCAGATCAGCAATGTGCCGGCGCGGGCGGCGAGCGATATCGCGGCATGGCTGGCGCGCGTGCCGGGCTCCAGCATGATGGCGGCCAGCCCGCCGACCGGAATGACGGTTCTGACCCCGCCGGCGTCGACCAGCACGAAGGCGCCGTCGATCACGTCAAGCTGGCCGCGCTCGACAAACACGATCGAGGCTCTCTCCTTCAACGGGATCGGGCGCGGCGGCGGCGCACCCGGCAATTTCTGGCCGGTCGCGCTCATCCCGGTGCGGGCCTCACCAGCATCAGACCGCACCCATAGGCCTTCATGCGCCCGAAACCGCCGAGCAGGCGCGTCCTGAACGCTGCGGGATCGACGACACGCAGCACGCCCTCCACGTCGGAGATGCCGACCAGCGTCCGGCCCGATTTCCTGGGCATGGGCGGCGATACGGCGCGATATCCGCTCACAAGGAGCCGCTCGACCAAAAACCCGCCAGCGGCGGCGCGGTTGTTCATCCAGTGCTCGACGGCCGCCTGCGCCGCTTCCACGCGCAGCGCGCCACTGCGCGGGCGCCCGTCGCCGGCCTGTTGCAACCGATGCAGGGCCGCCAGAACGATATCGGTGCGCCGGCCGCGCGCGCCTGTTTCGCCCTTTGCCTTGATGTCGGCGGTTGCGTTCAGCCGCAGTTCGAAGGCGAGGCGCTGGCCCTCGAAAAAATGCACGTCGAACGGCTTTGCCTCGACCTTGAAATAGGGACTTTGCAACGCCGGTTGCGGGCCCAGGACCATGAAGCGGCCAGGCTCATCCATGCGCCGCCACAAGAAAGGCGCCTCGTTCGCCCGGCGCTCCAGCCTGTCCGCGTAAAGCGTCCACAGCAGCCGGTGGTGGAGTGTCATCGCGTCCTCGGCCGCAGCCGGCATCAGATCGCGCAGCAAGGGCGCGACGGCGGCATCGTCGCGTTTCAGGGAAAGCCGGATCAGGTGCGTCATGTCGGCTGCGGTCACGGGCCCGTCTCCCGCGTGTCGGCCCCGAGCAGATATTCGCTCCTGGCGCCGAACTGCCAGGAGCGGCGATCACGCGGATCGTCGCGAAGGGTCGAGCGCTGGACCAGCCGGTTTCCGGCAGCCGGCAGCAGCGACCTGTCGTCGGTCGCGATCAACCCGCTTTCCGGCAGTCCGCCCGCCGAGGCATAGACGGAAAAGGCTTGCGCGATATCGTCGGCGTCGACGATGCCCGGCGCCAGAGGCAACGAGAGCGAGCAGGCCTTGCGCCCGAGATAAAGCGTAAAGGCCGGCTTCAGGAAGGCCTCCCGCAGCGCAGCCAGCGCCAGCGACGCGTCGTTGCGCAAGGCGTAGGCGCCCAGCCACAGACCGCCGGTGCGGTAGTCGCGGCGGGTAATGGAGGTGTTGCGCGTCCCGCGCGCCAGCGCATCGGCGCGCGTGAAATAACGCTCCCTGGCGCGCAGCACCGATTCGTAGGTGTGAAAGTCGCGCAGAAGCCGGCCCGGATCGAGCGTGCGCGACGCCGTGGACAACGAGGCGCCAAGCGCGGCATTGGCGTCCGCGTCGTCGCGCCTCACGCCGAGCGCCGCTCCGGCCAGACCGAGCAGCGCCGAGCGCGTCGGCCGGTCGAGCGTCTTGCGCTCGACATTGCCGGCGGCGTCGCCGAAAGCCGCCAGCGGCGCACCGAGCTGCACGATCACAAACGCGGTCATGGCCGCGTCCCGCCATCCGCCACCGCCCCGGCGGCGAACGCGGCCAGAGCCTCAAGCGTCGCGGCGCCGTCGTCGCCGACCCGCAGGAACAGATCCTCGTCCCACCACGCGCCATAGCTCCGGGCGAAGGCGGCGCGGCGCTCCCTCAGCCTGTCAACGGAAACATCCATCAATCCAGGCCCGGCAACCGGTCGTTCGAAGGCGGAAAACAGGTTGAGCGGCTGGCCGTCGCCGTGTTCGACCAGCATGAATTCCGGGCGCACATGGTTGGAGAAACTGTTGATCTTGCCGCTCGGCACCGCTTCGCCGAGCGCCTCGACCAGCGTTGCAACGCCGCGTCGCGCAAGCGCGACATCGCCATCCAGATTGTCTTTCAGCAGTTCGGTGTTGACGCAGACATGGATGTAATAGACGCCGGAGCCGAACCCCGCCTCGCCCACGAACCCCGCACCGGCATCCTCGGCCGCCGTTTTGAGGTCGTCCACGGCGGTGTAATAGTCGTCCTCGATGGTCACCGCGTTGGTGGTGAGCGCATGCGAAACTTGAACCGCCGCCTCGCGATTATAGTCCGGATTGTCGGCCAGCATGCGCCCGAACATCGCGATGTCGACGGCCCCGTCAGCGCGCTGCAGCACCTGTTTGGCAAGGTCCTTGCCCGCCGGCAGCTCGTCCCCGGCCAGCGCCTTTTCGGCAAGCTCCAGGGCGCGCGCCTTTTCCCGCGGCGAGACGAAGGCGAGCTGCTCGGTCTGGGCGCCGTCCGACTTGACCTTGCCGAACGCGGCGGCGACCGTGCGCGCGGCGGCGTTGGCGGCGGCCTCGTCGGCGCCACCGGCGATCAGGTGATCGCGCAAGACCTCGCCGAGCCGCTGCGTCCGCTCGCCCTTGTTGCCGGCCAGCGCGCCGGCAAACGCATCCGACGTGCGCAGCGCGCGCTTCATGGCCTGGCTGGAAATGCGCTGGCGCTGCGCGCCGCCGACGATCGCCGTCTTCGGCCGGCCCAAATCGTCGCGATTGGGGTTCGAAGGCGGATAGTGGGTGAGAAGATGGATCTGGACAAAGCGGCTCATCGGATTTTCCCTCAGCTGTTCGCGGGTTCGGTCAGGGCGGTTTCGGGCACGGCCTCGGCGGGCTCGAACGCCTGCCAGTAATCGAAAATCCAGCGTCGCTGCGCGGCGTCATCGAAATGCAGGATGTCGCCGACCAGTCGCCGCACGCCGAAGCCGCCATCGCCGGCCAAGGCGACGGCGCGGCGCAGCGCGCGGATGCGCAGCCCCGGGTCGCCCGACCGCATCGCGACCAGCAGCGACTGAAAGCGCAGCGGCGACATGCGCCGGCCATCGCCTTCGCCCGGCGCGCGGCCATCTGCGGTCTGGCCGAGCGCCCTGGCAAAGCTGATGCGCGGATTGCCGCCGGTCTTGATCGAGGCCAGCACGATGGCCACCAGCAGCAGCACGTCGTCGTCGCCCGTTCGCGAAACGCCCCGGGCGGCGCGCAAAAGACGGTGGGCCGCCGGTGTCATCAAGGCGTCGAGCAGGCTCGAGCAGCGGCGCAGTTCCGCCCGGCCGGCACGGTCGCCCTTGCCGCGATCCGTGTCGTGCAGCGCGCTCCACCAGCGCATGATGGCGTCCAGCGTCGGGGTGTCCGGCAGATCGGTGTGCATCGTCATGCCTTTCGTGTCTTACGCTTCGTCTCCGGGGCCGGCAGATCCAGCCTGTCGAACATCGCGGCACCGAGTTTTCCATAACCGGCGAAGCTCGACTGCAGGTCGTTCCAGGCGCTCGCCACGCGCCGGCCGGTCTCGGGATCGGCGGCGATATCCGGCGTCAGTTCGGTGAACAGCGCCGCAACGCAGTCGCGCAAGCATCGAAGCCAGGCCGGGCCGGAAACGCGCCTTTCGGGGCGGCCCTGTGCGAACGCATCGTGCACATGTGCGTGGAACGCCCCTTCCGTGCGCTCGAAAAAGGCGGACCGCGCCTGTTCGAACAGGCCGCGGTCGGTTGCGACGGTGGCGCCGTCCGAAAAATGCGCCTTGCGCAGCGCCATGCGCAGAACCCGATGGGCCAGTTCCCCGACCTCGGAGAACGACCCGGCAAACAACGCCATGTCCCTGGCAAGCAGCGGCTCGGCGCCGAGATAAAGCGGCTTGAGCGCATGCAGATAGGCGATGGCTTCCATATTGTTCATCGCCCAACCGCCCACCATGAGCGCAGGCTGAACCCTGCTTGTCTCGAAGGCGGCCGCGCGGCGGTCGGCCAGCTTGAGGATCTCGGATATTTCCGCCAGGTCGCCGCCAACCGCGCCATAGACGGCCGCCACCCAGTCGCGATAGCCGAAATGCCCCGATTTCGGCTTGGCGCTATAAGGTTCGCCATCTTCTTTCTGCCGCCGATAGGGCGTCAGAGGATGCCGCCAGACGCCGTAATTGACGCCCCATGCCTTCTGCACGAAACCGGTGACGATCTTGCCGGGCGCGCCGGTCATGGCGCAAACCCCTTCCCCGTCGCCGACAAGGCGTATGCGGCGCGGCTGGCCGAAAAAGGCCTGTAGCTCGTGGACCCCGGGGTCGGCGGCCGAGACCGTGCGCCCGCCATTCGCTGCGTCCGACAAGATCGTCGGCGCCAGCCAGGGCAAGGCGCGTGGCAGCGAGGCGGCGGTCACGCCCTCGCCCAGCAGCGGCAGATTGGCGAGGATCACCCGCCACAGCGGCGCGGGTTCGCCCGACGCATCGTCCAGCGTGACCAGCGTGGTGAGCGGCCCGCCGCCGCGCATCGAGGTGCGGTTGCCGGCGCCGCCGGCGGGGGCGAATTGCTGCAAGGCGTAAAGCGCCATCGCCGCGGCCGGCAGACCAAGCGCCGGGTATCGGCCGCGCCATGTCAGAAGGTCGGCGTTCTTTTTCTGGCCGTTGGCGCCGGGCGTATCGATCAGAAGCGCCTCGACCGGGATTGGCTCGCCGTCGAAGGCTTCAAGATCCTGCATGAACCGGGGCCCGTCGCCGAGCAGGTCGAAAGCGTGGACGAAGGCCTGCGTGTCGCGCTCGACCTCCTCGGGCGACGGAGGGTCGTCCCAAAGGCCGCGCCAGCCATCGTGGGATTGCGGTCGAAACAACAGCAGCGTCAGCCCGACCGCCAGTTCGCATGCAGCGATATTGAAGTCGGCGCGCGGCCAGTCGAAGGCGACCGGCGCCTCGGGGCCGTCGATCACGGCAAGTTGCGCCAAGCTTGCCCAGCGCCGCCGCCCGGAGCGGGTGACAACCGGAAACAACGCATCGCGCAGCAGATTGAAGGACATTGTTCCCTCCTCCGAGGAAAGCAACGTTCATTTATATTGCTGGGCCAATGCAAGGTTGACGCAAGATTATCAACAACAATCAACCAATACGAGAAAGATGGATCACCCCATATCGTCTCGCTCGCGGCGGACAAGCCCGACTTCGGCCGTATAGGCAAGGTCGGCGCCAACCGACAGGAGCGCGCCGTCGCCGTCCACCTCGGCGATGAGGATCGTGTGCTCGAATTTTGGCCAACGCGCCTTGATCGCCTCAAACTCTGGCGCCTGCTGCGGCGGCTGCTCGTTTCCCAACCGCCATTTGGCGCAAGCCATTTCCGACAACGCCCATAAGAGCGGCTCGTCGGCGCCGGCCAGGGTGGCCCACGGAACGAGCCGGCCGTCGACGCGGCGCGCCAGGCGCAGCGTCGCCTGTTCCTCGCCCAGACGGGTGCCGATGTCTTCGTTGTTGCGCAATTCGCCGGCAAGGATTGCATAGCCGTCCTCCGGCTTGATGACATTCAACCTGCCGAGGGTCTGTTTCCCGTGTTCGTCGCCCTGTTCCTTGAGCGCTCCGGCGCGCAGACATGCGGGCAAATCGTCCTCGTTCGCCGCGTAGGCAGTGTCGAGCATCTCCCGAAAGGCCGGCTCGTCCGGCCGCGGCAGGGACCCGAACGCGAACAGATGTTTCGCCGAGCGCCACATGACGCCGGGATGGCGATAGACGAAGGCGCCGTCGCCAAGCGCCGGCGTCAGCCAGCGTGGCGATCGCACGCCCGCCGGATCGGGCGCCACGACAGCCAGACACGGCGTCGACATTGGACGCTCCTTCCCGGGGCGCGGCGTCATGTGCCGCCAGAGCCGGCCGGCGCGCTGAACGATCAGGTCCACCGGCGCCAGATCGCTGACCATGAAATCGAAATCGAGATCCAGGCTCTGTTCGATCACCTGTGTGGCGACCAGGATTTTCCCAGCGCGCCTGCTGGCGTCGGCGTTCCTGCCGAACGTGTCCAGCACGCGACGCTCGATCGCCATGCGGTCGGCCATGGCGAAGCGGGCGTGAAAAAGCAACACCGCATCCGGATCGCCCGACAAGGCAAGCACGGCGGCATGGGTGGCGATCGCTTCGTCGACCGCATTGCAAACGATCGCCACGGCCGCGCCCTGCTGCGCCGCTGTTACCGCCTCGACCGCTGCCTCGGCGCGGTTTTCCAGACGTTTCACCGCCACGCGCGGACGACCGGGATCGAAATAGACCGTCGGCCGTTCCAGCGAACCGCCGGCATGGACCTGCGTCAACAGCGGAAAGGCCCGGCTCGACAATTCCATCGGCGGCGGATTGCGTGCCTCTTCCTGCTCGCTGCGCGACAGCGCGGAAACGTCGATTCCGGATCGCGGCTGCCAGCACGCCGCCCGGAAAGCCGATGCGAAGGCTTGACGCAGATCACTGGTCAGCGTCGCCGAAAGAACGATCACCGAGCCGCCGTTAATGGCGTGCAGCCGCAGCAGCGCCAGCATCTCCTCGCCCATATAGGCATCGAAACTGTGGGCCTCGTCGACGATCAGAATGCGGTTGGCGAGGGCGAACTGGCGCAGCGTCAGGAATTTCTTGCGCAACACGGCCAGAAACGCCTGATCGATCGTGCCCGCGCCGATGTCGGCAAACAAGGCCTTGCGGCGGCTGTCGGCGATCCAGTCGTTGCAATGCGCAGCGACCCCACCCGGATTTTCGCCGGCGCCGAGGCGGGTGATCCGCCGCGCCAGGCCGGCCTTGCCGTGCGCAAGCACCAACGAGGGCTCGACCGCGTCCTCCGATGTGAAAAAGGCCCTGTGAGATGCCGCCAACCGCTCATGCATGGCGTTGGCCGTCGCCATAGTGGGCAGCGCAAAATAAATGCCCTCGCCCTTGCCGGCACGCATCAGGCGCGAGGCCAGCATCAACGCCGCTTCGGTTTTGCCGGCGCCGGTCATGTCCTCGACGATGAAGAGGTTGGGGCCAGGTTCGATCGCGACCTCGTCGATCGCGGCCTGCATGGGGCGCAGGCCGTCATGCGTCAGCCCGAGCGACGGCCACGCGACCGTGGCGGTCGCCGGCGGCGCGAGGCCGCGTTCCCGGATCGCGCGACGTGCCATCGCGCGCGCCTCGTCCCAATAGGCCGAGGCGTCGAAAGGCTGACGCGCGCTGGTTTCAGGCGCCGGAAAACCGGATGCGATCCAGTCGGCGGTCGTCACCAGACCATTGAGAAGCAGCGACACCCTCGTCAGCCGCGCCTTGCCAATGGGTTCGAACCCCTGCCCCGCCAGGACGCCGACCAGAGCTTCGGCGGCCTCGGCGGCAGCGTGCAGGCAAGCGTCGGGCAGGGCCCGCTTCTCCGAGCGCAGCGTACGCGCCGTCACGCGCGGGCCGGAAACGCCCAGCCATTCGGTTTCGGGCGGCCGGCCATGATGTCCCGCCGTAACAGCCACGATCTCGTCGCGGATCTCCCTCCACCCGGCTCCGAACGCACGTTCGAGCGATGCCGCCACGCCGCCCTCATGCATCAGCAACGCGGTGTAGCACCAATGGCTGCCATCTATGCCGACCTCGCCCAGCCGGCCGAGCGCGGCCGCCGGCCAGAGATCCGGCCGTTTGGCCTGAAAGGGAGCCGAAAACTTGCCGAGATCGTGCAGCCCGGCAAGCAGCGCACTGAACTTCCGGGCCACGGGCCCCGGCACACCAAGCGCATGCGAAAGCCTGGCAAGGAACGCCGGACGGCACTCCAGCAGTTCGTGCGCAACGGCGGCGGCATCGAACAGATGATGCACCACGGGTTTCGGCGAGGACGAGGCGTCGCCCTCATAGGTCTTGCCCCAGAACGCGAGCATGTCCGGCACGGCGGAGGCGGAAAGACGCTGTCCGTTTTCGTTCATGAGCGGCCGTCCATGTTCCAAAAGGCAGCGTCGCAACGGCCAATCCAATCGGATTGCTGCTGCGACCTCAAACGGAAAAACGGCGTGCAGCCTGTTGTTTCGCTTGGTCCAGGCCCCGCTTGACCATGCTCATTTGGCCGCAGATCGTCTTCGGGCCGGCGCGTCTCAGCGGGTCGTCCAGGCGGCGGCCAGTATGGCCAGCGCGGCCAGCGGCAATTGCCGTCGCAGCGCAGCCAGCCGTTCCGGCGAAAAATGCCCCGCCTGCCCCATCATGTTGATTAACCCGACGGGCCTACCGGCCACGATCACCGGCACATTGGCGAGCGCGCCATAACCCTGTTCGGCGAAAAAGACGTCGAAACCGGGTAGCCAGCGTTCGATTTCCGGGCCGTTATTGGCGATAATCGGCTCGCCGCGGCCGAAAAGCTGACGGAACCAGGCCGTATCTTCGACGCGGTCGGCGTCGCCGAGCGGGTATTGCGCCGGATTGGAGGAAAAAAGCCGGGTCAGCACGCGCCCGCCGGGGGTCGGCGCGAGCACGGTCAGAAGGTCGTATCCGACCGCCCGCGCCACGCGCTCGGCCAAAAGCGCAAACAGCGCGTCCGGTCCGCGGGCGACGGCTTCGGGCAGGCCGGCGGCGGTGGCCGTCATCACCTCACCCGCCGATCAGGGTCGGGTCGCGGGAAAAGCCGGTCAGGGAGCGGCAGCCCTGTGGCGTCACCAGCACGTCGTCCTCGATGCGCACGCCGATCTCACCCGGCCGGTAAAGGCCGGGTTCGATGGTGAACACCATACCCGGCTCCATCGCCTGATGGTTGCCGATCATCACCTGCGGCGCCTCGTGCACGTCCTGGCCAAGGCCGTGACCGGTCTTGTGGACAACGAGATCGGCAAATCCCGCCTCGACCATCACGTCGGTTACGCCCTGGTCGAGCTCGTGCAGCGACAGGCCGGGCCTGGAAACGGCGCGGCCATGCGCGTTGGCGGCCGCCACCGCCGCGTAGATCTGGCGATGCTCGTTGCTGACGGTCTCGACGAATACGGTGCGGGTGATGTCGGCATTGTAGCCGCCCCAGGCGGCGCCGAAATCGATCAACAGCGCGTCGCTCCTGGCCAACACGCGCTCCGCGCTCGGCTCGCCATGCGGATCGGCGGCGGCGGCACCGGTCAGCACGATCGGATCGAAGGCGGCACCGTCGGCGCCGTGTTCGAGCATCGCCGCCATCAACACCCCACGCACGGCGCGCTCGCTCATGCCGGCCACGGTCGCGGCCAGCGTGTCGGCCAGGGCTGCCTCGCTGATGGCGATCGCGCGCTCGATCGCCGCGATCTCGGCCTCGTCCTTGTGCAGGCGCATGCGCGAGATCGCCGCATGCGCGTCGATGACCGGGGTGTCGCGAAAGGCGTGGCGGATCGCGTTCGCCTCGAAGACGCGCATGCGCTGGCCCTCGACCCCGATGCGCGAGGCGTTGAGCCTGGCCGCGACCGCGGCGAAGGCATCGGCATACCCGTCCGAATCCTGCCAGTAGGCGGTTTCCACCTCCGGCGCCGACGCCGCCCAGCGTGCCCTTTCCAGTTCCGGAACCACGGCGTGCATGGCCCCTGAGCGGGTCACGAACAGCACCGTCGGCCGTTCCATCAGATGGAAATTGGCCCCCGTCAGGTAATAGAAATTCGCCCCCGGCACGATCGCGACCGCTTCGGCTTCGGTAGCCTCCATCGCCGAAAGCAGACGCTCCCGCCGGGTCAGCCTGAGTTCTGGGTCGATCATTTCGGGTTCCTCAATCCGTCGCCGAGCGAAAAGTTCACGCCGACCTTGGGTTCCAGCGAGCGTTGCACCACACGCAGTTCCGACATCACGTGGGCGCTGGCCGCCTCCTCCGAGCCCATGGCGTCTCCGGCCTCGATCGCAGCGGCCATGGCCGCGTGCTCGGCAAGGCTGCGCTCGGCCTCCTCGGCATTGAAGATCGGGTAGTAGTGCAACAAATGCATGCGCCGGCCATAGTCGAGCGCCAGCCGATAGAAATTGCCGAGAAAGCCGTTGGCGCTGGCTTCGGAAATGGCGAGATGAAAGGCAAGGTCGGCCGCCGCGATCGCGTGGATGTCGCCGCCCTCGACCGCCGTGGAATAGCGGGTCTGGCACTGCCTGACGACGGCGAGGGCGTTTGGCGTGCGCACTTCGGCCGCAAGCCGGTTGATGGCGCGCGACAACAACATCAGCGTGTCCATGTATTCGTGCGCATTGCTCATCGTGTGCGGCGTGACGATGGCGCTGCGTCCCGGCAGAAACGTGACCAGATCCTCGCGCGACAGCATCAACAGCGCCTCGCGCACCGGCGTGCGCGACAGACCAAAGCGAGCGGCTAGCGCGACCTCGTCGAGAGCCGTCCCCGGCGCCATGCGCAGCGACAGGATGTCCTCGCGCAGTTCCTCGTACACCGCCGTCGAACCGCGCCCGCGTTTGGCCGGCGGGCCCTCATGGCCGTCGCTCGCACCAGACTTCATCCTGGCCTTCTTCGTCGTGCTCGGTGCCACGTCCTACTCCCTGCAACCGTTGGGTCCGCTGTTGTTCGCGCTCAATATCGAGTGAGCGCGACCCGGCAAAGCGAAAAATCCGGCTTCAAAATTCCAGTTGCATAAAGTTTGTATTATGACTACGCTTCGACGTCTAGAGGGTTCGTTTGCATTTGTGGGAGGAGACGCAATCATGAATTCACTGCAAAGACTGGCCGCGTCGGCTGCGGTCTTGACCTTCGCCCTTTCGGGTACCGCGGCCGCAAAGGACTGGAAGGTCGCCTTCTTCGCGTCGTCGGCCCAGAACGGCTTCAATCAGGCCGTCTATGAGGGTGTGGAGAAGAAGGCCAAGGAACTCGGCAATATCGAAACCGCCATCTATGACGGCCAGTTCGACGCCGCGCGCCAATACAGCCAGATCGAGGACGTGCTGGCCGGCGGCCAGTTTGATGCCTTTATCGTCGTACCCAACGACACGGTCGGCATCGCCGGAGCGGTCGAGCAGGTCGGCGCGGCAGGCAAGCCGCTGGCCACGGCGCTGTTTCCGATCGGACCGGATCTGTCCAAGCTGGAGCCGCAGGTGCCGGGCGTCACCGCGACCGTGGCCAGCCCGCCCGCCGACGGGGCACGCGCCCAAGCCGAGGACGTGGTTGAATTCTGCGCCGAGCGCGATCCCTGCAAGGTCGTCATCATGATCGGCCAGCGCATCTATCCGTTCGACAATCTGCGCTACGAGGCCTATCGCACGGTGCTGGACAAGCACGCCAACATCAAGGTGGTGGCCACCGGCGAAGGCAATTACGATCCCGACAAATCGCTGTCGGTGATGCAGGACATCCTGCAGGCCAACAACGATATCGACGTCGTGCTGTCCAATGCGGATCAGCATTTGATCGGTGTCGAGATCGCTCTGGAAGCCGCGGGCAAGTCGGTTGCCGACCTCTATCTGTCCGGCGGCGGCGCCGCCTCGGTCGCCATCGAGGCGATCCGCGAGGGCCGCTGGGACGTGACCCTTGCCCATTTCCCGGTATCGATGGGCGAATACGCGCTCGACACCGTCGTCAAGGTGCTGGAGGGCAAGGACGCGCCCACGGTCATCAACATGGACGAGGTCGGACCGGTGCCGGCCCTGATCGACGCCGCCGTGCTCGAAAAGCATCCCGACTTCAAGGGCGAGTGGGCGCAATAGGCGCTTCCGGCCGGGCGCATTGCATGGCGGCCGGCCATAGCTGCAATCACCATCTGGGAGAGTTGACGTGACGGGCAGGTCCTATCGCGTGTCGGCCGATATCGGCGGCACATTCACCGATATCGTGTTTCAGGATGCCGACACCGGCGATTGCGAGGCGCACAAGGTGCTCTCGACGCCGGACAACCCTGCGCTCGCCGTGATCGAAGGCGTCGATCGCCACCTGCCCGAGGGCGCCGATGTCGCCTTCTTCGTGCACGGCACGACGGTCGGCCTCAACGCGGTCCTGACGCGACGCGGCGCGCGCGTGGCGCTGTTGACGACGCAGAATTATCGCGACGTCTACACGATCCAGGGTAACGACCGCGGCGAGATCTTCTCCATCCACTGGCGCAAGCCGCGCCCGCTGGTGGAGATCCCCGACACCTACACCGTCAACGAGCGTATCAATGCCAAGGGCGAGGTGGAAACCGCGCTCGACGAACGCGAGCTGGACCGGCTGATCGCCGCGGTGCGCGACAAGAACTACGAGGCGATCGCGGTCTGCCTGCTGTTTTCGTTCAAGAACCCCGCGCACGAACTGGCCGTCGAAGCCTATCTGCGCAAGCACCTGCCCGACATCGCAATCACGCTGTCGCATCGGGTCTCGCCGGAATGGCGAGAATTCGCGCGCACGTCGACGACGGTGATGGACGCCTATGCCGCGCCCGTGGTGCGGCGCTATCTCGACACGCTGGTGAGCCGGCTGTCGGCGCGGTTGCCCGAAGGGCGGCAACTGCACGTGATGAAGTCGAACGGCGGCGCCATGACGGCGGGCGCGGCGACCGAGATGCCGTTGCAGACGCTGCTGTCGGGCCCTGTCGGCGGCACGATCGGCGGACGCACGCTGGCCGAGACCACCGGCCGGTCGAACCTGATCTGTGTCGACATGGGCGGCACCTCCTTCGACGCCAGCCTGATCATCGACGGCCAGCCTTCCGCCTCCAACGAGGCGGAACTCGAAGGCCTGCCGATCCAGATGTCGGTGGTCGACATCCACGTCATCGGCGCGGGCGGCGGCTCGATTGCCTGGCAGGAGGCCGGCGCGCTGCGAGTCGGGCCGCAATCGGCCGGCTCGGTGCCGGGGCCGGCCTGCTACGGGCGCGGCGGCACGGAGCCGACCGTCAGCGACGCCAACCTCGTGCTCGGCCGGCTCGATTCGTCGAATTTCGCCGGCGGCTCAATGACGCTCGACCGCGACAAGGCCCGGATGGCGGTGAAAAAACTGGCCGACCGGTTCGACATGTCGACCGAGGCGATGGCGCAGGGCATGATCGACATCATCAACGCCAAGATGGCCGATGCGATCCGTACCATCACCATCCGACGCGGCATCGACCCGCGCAATTTCGCCCTGGTCGCCTATGGCGGCGCCGGCCCGGCCCAGGCGGCGGCGCTGGCCCAGCAGCTCGACATCAAGGAGGTCATCATACCGGTAATGCCGGGGGCGTTTTCGGCCTGGGGCATGCTGCAGACCGACGTGCGGCACGACTTCAAGATGACCTATTACGGTTACTGGCACGAGATCGCACCCGAAGACCTGGCCGAGAAATTCGACAGCCTGGAAGAAAACGGACGCGACTACCTGCGCAAGGAGGGCTTCACGGACGCCGAGATCTCCTTCGAACGCTTTGCCGACTTTCGCTATCACGGCCAGGAATATGTGTTGACGGTCCCGGTTCCAGCCGGCCCGGTCGACCTGAACGCCGTGCGCGGCAGCTTCGACGCGGCCTATGAACGCCAATACGGCCATTCCAGCCCCGACGCGGTGGTCGAGGTCGCCAATCTACGCGTCGCCGCGCTCGGAACGCTGGAGCGGCCTGCCATTCCCGATCCGCGGGCGAGCCAGCGAACGGCCGCGCGCGGGCGCAAGGTCTATTTCGACGGCACCGAGCACGAAACGGCCATCGTCAACCGCTCCGAGATCGCAGCCGGCGAAACCGTCGAAGGACCAGCCATCATCGAGGAGGCGACCGCCACGACATTGCTGCCGCCCGACTGGCGGGCCGAGGTAATCGCCGGCGGCCAGCTTCTCCTGACACATCGCTAGGCCGCGGAGGAACCAGACCATGGCTCACGCCGACCCGATCACCACGGAAGTGGTCCGCAATTTCGTCATCTCCTGCGCCCAGGACATGAATGCCGCCCTGTGGCGTTCGGCGTTCTCGGCGATCATCTACGAAGGCCGCGACAGCGCCGTGGCGCTGCTCGACGAAGAGGGCAACATGCTCGGCCAGTCGACCGGTGTGCCGCTGTTCGTCGGCGCGATCGACGCCTGTGTGAAACTGGTGCTCGACCGTTACGGCGACGACATCCATCCCGGCGACATCTTCATCCTGAACGATTCCTACCTGCAGGGCACGCATCTGCACGACGTCACCGCCATCGGGCCGCTGTTTTACAAGGACGAGCTCGTCGGCTTCGGCGCCGCGCGCGCCCACTGGCAGGACATCGGCGCGATCGATCCCGGCTCGACCATGGGCTCGACCTCGATCTTCCACGAGGGCCTGCGGCTCGGCCCGACGCGCATCGTCAGCCGTTTCAAGCGGATTCCGGAGTGGTACGATCTTTTGACCCGCAACACGCGGCTCAAGGACATGACGATTGGCGACCTCAACGCCCAGATCACGGCGATCCGCACCGGCGAGCGCCGTCTCGGCCAGATCCTCGACCGGATCGGAGCGGACACCTATCGCGCCGCCTGCGCCAACATCTTCGAGCAGGCGCGGCTGCTCGACCGCGAGGCGATCGCCAAGCTGAAGGACGGGACCTATTCCCGCGAGGGCTATCTCGACGATGACGGCGTCGGCACCGAGCCGGTGAAAGTCGCGCTCAGCCTGACGATCGAAGGCGAACGCATGATCATCGATCTGGACGGTTCGTCGGGACCGGTCGAGGGCTCGATCAATTGCGGCGCGGTGCAGACCGGCTCCCTGCTGCGGCTCGCCTACAAGACCATGATCAACCCGGACCGCGCGATCACTGGCGGGTCGTTTTCGACCATGGAGGTGCGCATCCCCGAAAAGTGTATGTTCAACGCCAAGGAGCCCGCGGCCTGCGAATGGTATTTCACCGGGCTCGGCCTGCTCGCCGACCTGATGATTTCCTGCCTGGGCGAGGCGATGCCGCACAAGGCGACCGCCGCCCACTACGGCGATTCCATGGTGGCGGCCTTTTTCGACATGGATCCCGAGCGCGGCCAGTGGATTTCCGTCGAGCCGACAGCCGGCGGCTGGGGCGGCACCGTCGGACAGGACGGCGAAAGCGCGCTGATCAACCTCGTCAACGGCGGTTTCCGCAACCTGCCGGCCGAGGTCTATGAGACCAAGTTCCCGGTGCGGGTGGAGGAGTTTTCTCTGCGCCGCGATTCCGGCGGGGCGGGACGCTGGCGCGGCGGCTGTGGCGTCGTGCGCAGCTATCGGCTGCTCGACGATTGTTTCGGCGCGCTGTGGTTCGAACGGTCCAAGACGCCGGCCTGGGGCATCAAGGGCGGCAGCGACGGCGCCGGGCCGGACAACGATATCGTGCTGCCGGACGGCTCCGTCGAAAAACCGCTCAAGATGCGCGCCAAGCGTTTTCCAAAAGGCACGCTGGTCGTCACCCGCACCGGCGGCGGCGGCGGTTATGGCGATCCCAGGGCGCGGCCCGAAGACGAAGTGCTCGCCGACGTTCTCGCCGGCACGGTCTCGCACGAGGCGGCGCGTTCGCTCTATGGTGTGGCGGTGACCGAGGATGGCGCCATCGATGCCGCCAACACCGCACCGCGCCGGCAGGAAGCGGCGTCGGACTGATCGATCTGGCGAAAGGACGTTGCGGTCGATGGACGAAACGGTGACGTACAGCCATGAAGCACACGGGAGCGGCGATGAGGCTGCCCCGTGCATCAGCCTGCGGGGCGTTTCAAAATCGTTCTCCGGCGTCAGCGTGCTGCGCGACATCGATATCGACTTTAAAGCCGGCGAAATTCATGGCCTGATCGGCGAGAACGGCGCCGGCAAGTCCACGGTCGGCAAGATCGTGGGCGGCTACTACACGCGCTCGGGCGGGGCGCTCACCGTCTTCGGCGAGACGGTCGGGCATTGGGACCCGCCGCAGGCGCTGGCGCGCGGTGTCGCCATGATGCACCAGGAACTGCAACTGGTGCCCGACCTCACCGTCGCTCAGAACGTATTTCTGGGCATCGAAACCAGCCGCGCCGGCTTTCTGGCCGGCAATGAGGCCGCGCGGCTGGCCGAGATCGCCGCATTCGCCGGCTTCGATCTCGACCCGTCGGCGCGGGCCGGTACGCTCAGCATCGCCGACCAGCAGAAGGTCGAGATCATGCGCGCGCTGGCGCGCGAGGCGCGCGTGATCGTGATGGACGAGCCGACCTCCTCGCTGACGCATGACGAGGCCGAGCGCCTGCACGGTGTCATGACGCGACTGCGCGACCGCGGCCACACCATCATCTACGTCTCGCATTTCCTCGATCACGTGCTTGCCGTCTGCGACACCGTCACCGTGATGCGCGACGGGGCAATTATCCGCACCGGCCCGGCGAAGGACGAAACCAAGGCATCGCTGATTACGGCGATGATCGGCCGGTCGGCCCAGGACGTCGCCTATCCCGAATTGCCGCCCGAACCGCGGCGCAGCGGCACGCCGCTGCTTTCGGTGCACGGCCTGTCGACCGAAACCGGCGTGCGGTCCGCCGATCTCGCGCTTTATCCGGGCGAAATTGTCGGGCTGGTCGGGCTGGTCGGCAGCGGACGCACCGAAATCGTGCGTGCGATCTTCGGCGCCGACCCGGCCCTTTCGGGCACGGTCGAAATCGACGGCGAGCCGTTCGATGAGCGTTCGCCTCACGCCGCGATCGCACGCGGTCTTGCCATGGTGCCGGAAGACCGGCGCAAACAGGGTCTCGTGCTCACCCAGCCGGTGCGGGCCAACATGACGCTGCCGCATCTCGGTAGATTCGCCAGGGCTGGCCTGATCGGCAAACGTGACGAACGCGGAGCGGTCGCCCGGCTCGTCGACTATTTCGACGTGCATCCGAACCAGGTCGACGGTCAGGTGGTCAACTATTCCGGCGGCAACCAGCAGAAGGTGGTGATGGGCAAATGGATCCTTGGCGATCCGCAAATCATCATTCTCGACGAGCCCAGCCGCGGCGTCGACATAGGCGCGCGCCGGCGCATTCACGAATTCATTGGCGAGACGGCGCGCCGCGGCGCCGGCATTCTTCTGATTTCCTCGGAGATCGAGGAAGTGATGGGCCTGGCCCACCGCGCCTACACCGTATCCGGCGGACGCGTGACGGGCCAGTTCGTGCCGCGCGAGACCACCGTCGACAAGGTCATATGGCGCCTGTTCCACGAACAGGACCAGCAGGAGGCAAAGAAAAGCGCATGAGTGCCACCAATACGACCCCCGGGGCATCCGCCGCCCCCCTGCTGCCGGTGCTGCGGTTCCTGCAAACCTATGCCGTGGCGGTGATGATCGCGGCCCTGATTGTTCTTCTGACGATCCTCAGCGATTCGTTCCTGACGCTGCAGAACCTGATCAACATCTTGAACCAGAACGCGCCGCTGGCGATCATGGCCTCGGCGATGACGCTGGTCATCATCTGCGGCGGGTTCGACCTCTCCGTGGGAGCGATCTTCGCCGTCGGCGGCGTGGTCGCGGCCGCGCTGGCGCTGCAGGTGCATCCGGTGGCCGGGCTCATCGCAGCGCCGCTGGTCGGCATGGCGCTCGGCTTTGTCAACGGCCTGACCATCACCGCGCTGAAGATCCATTCCTTCCTGGCCACGCTCGCCACCGGCCTGGTCTATCGCGGCATCGCGATCCTGATCACCGGCGGCACGCTCATTCCCGTGCGCCTCGACGCCTTCACCTGGCTCGGGCGCGAGCGGATCGGCCCGGTCTATGTCGCGGTGCTCGTGCTGATCGCATTCGCCGTCATCTTGACGGTGGTGCTCACCAGGACCACGCTCGGCCGAAAAATGTTCGCGGTCGGCGGCAATGAGGAAGCCTCGATCCTGTCGGGCATCCGCACCCGGCGCATCAAGATCATCGCGTTTTCCATCAACGGCTTCGCAGCCGGCCTTGCCGCCGCGATCGCGGTCTCGCGGATTTCGCTTGGCCAGGCCACGGCCGGCACCGGCATGGAACTGGAGGCGATCGCCGCCGTCATCATCGGCGGCACCAGCATCTATGGCGGCCAGGGCGCGGTGTGGCGCTCGGTCGCCGGCGTGTTCATGCTCGCGCTCGTCAATAACGGCTTCAACATCCTCAACGCCGATCCGTTCTACAAGGACCTGACGACCGGGCTGATCATCGTCGCCGCGGTCGCGATCAGCGCCAGCGGCAGACGCAACTAACAAGGGAAGGCATACCGTCCGGGCGACACGGCCGACATCTTTGCCCCGGCACGGGCTTGCGCCGGCGTTGACTGTTCAGCCGCTTCGGAACGCTGTTGCTTCTTGCGGCGCGGCCAGCAGCGCCGCGCCGACCAGGCCCGATTCGGGGCCGAGCCCGGCAACCCTCAGTTCCGGGCACAGCGGCGCCGGGCGCCACAGGCTCTCTTCGAGCGCGCGCCTGCACGCGGTAAGATAGGTCGGGCTCGCCGACGGCATCCCGCCGCCCAGAACGACCGCTTCGGGGTCGAGCACGTTGGCCAGGAAGCCGAGCGCGCGGCCCAGCAGCGCGCCGGCGCCCGCGACGATGACACGCGCGCTCGCGTCGCCGGCTTCCGCCCGGGCGATCAGCACGGCCACGGACGGCACGGCCAGCCCCGCCGCGCGGGCACGCATCAACATGCCCGCGCCGCCGGCGATGTCTTCGATGCTGACCGGCTCGCGGCGCTGATCCTCCTCGACCAGGTGGCTCATGCCAAGCCCCATCGCCCGGCCGCGACATCCCAGATACGGCACGGCGGCGCGCATCACGACGCTGGCAATGCCGGTGCCGGCATTGGCGTAGAGCCAGTCGCCCAGTCCGCGCCCGACGCCGAAACACGCCTCGGCCACGGCCGCGGCGCGGACATCGGAATCGATCGTCAAGGCCGGCGCGAACGAAAACGCCGCGCGGACTTCGGCCGTCGTCCACGGCACGCGGTGCGCACTGACGATCTCGCCGGCCCTGTCGACGGCCTCGCAGATGCCGACCCCGACAGGAAGAGCCTCGTCAGCTGCCAGTGCGCGCGCTTCTTCGGCAACCCGGCCGAGAAAATCGCCCCCGGCGCGCTCGTGCGCCGGGGTTTCGAGCCGCACAGTGCGCTCGACCCGCCCGCCGACCGTGTCGACCAGGCCGATGACGGTCTTGCTGCCGCCGACGTCGATGCCGATTACGTTCATGCGCCGTCAGCTCACGCGTCCTTGTCGCCCAGTCCGGGGCCGACGCCGAAGACGAAGCTCGCCGGCTCGCCGCGCAGATTGGCGTATTGGTGGCGCGCGCCGTCGGGAAAGAAGAAGCCGTCGCCGGGATTGAGCTCGAACCAGACCTGCCCTTCCCTGTCCGGGCACAGGACATGCAGGCAGCCCGAAAGCACATAGAGGCATTCGTCGCCCTTGCGGGTGATCATCGAGGATTTGCGCCCCGGCAACACGGTCGTCTTGCCGCTTTCCAGATGTTCCGTGGCCGCGTAAAGGCCGGTGATGACACCCTGATCCTCGGGGTCGAGTTCCCAAAGCAGGTCCACGTCGCGCAAGGTCTTGATGGTCGCGGTCTGCTTTTCCTCGTCGGCGGCCATCGGCCAGCGGCCGATGAAGCGCTCCTGGCGATAGGTCGACTGTTCGAGATAGGGACGGGTGCGGGCATAGACGCCCGACGCGCCGGTCGACGGCGGCGGCGAGAAATATTCGAGCACGCGCACCGGCTTGTCGGACAGGCTGAAACCGTGATGCCAGGTGTCCTTGCGGAAGAAGATCGCCTCGCCTTCCTGGACGATGCGGACCTCGCCGGTTTCCGGATTGGCCGCGCCGAACGTGCCCGACAGCACGTAAAGCACCTCGTCGGCGCCGAACACCGTGCGGTAATCTTCCGAGTGTTTGAAGCCCGAGCCGCCGGCCAGGCTGAAGACCAGCTGGTGGATCTTGTCGGTGGAGGCGTAGATCAGGTCGTCGACCAGCCCGGCTCCGGCATCGCCCCACACGTGACGTGTGACCTCGGCATAGGGGATGTGGGTCGGCCTGTCGAAAACAGGCCGCGGCGACGATTTGTAGCCCATTGAAAACTCTCTCCGCTGAAGGGTGCTTCAAGGCGCGAGCGGATCGCCCCTTGTTTTTGTACCGTCCGGACAGTACAAAGAACTATGAGCAAGCGCAAGACCTCTCATCCAACGGTCCAGAAATTGCTGGACACCGCCGAGACAATCGTCGCCAGGGACGGCCTCGTCGGCCTCACCTACGACCGGGTTTCGAAGGATGCCGGCGTCGCCAAGGGCACGGTGCTTTATCATTTCGCCTCGAAGGAAGACCTCATCACCGCGATGATCGAACGGCTCGTGTCGCGCTTCGACGCGGCCCTGTCGCACGCGATGGGATCCGATCCCGATGCAAGGGGGCGCACCGTGCGCGCCTATATCGCGGCCACTCACGAGGGTGATGCCTTCACCGGGGAATATTTCGACCGGGTGAACGGCGCCATCACCGCCGCGCTCGCCAACACGCCCGAACGGCTTGCCGCCGTCCAGGCCCAGGGCCGCCGCCACCAGGACGCCATCATCGCCGACTCGCCCGATCCCGTACTCGGCACCATCGTGCGCATGGCGATCGACGGCCTGTGGTTCTCGGAAAGCCTCGGCCTGATGAATTACGACCCCATGCTCAAGGCTGCGGTTCTCGCCCGTCTGAAATCATGGACCTACGGCAAGGAGACGCCTGCCGCCGATACACACCAGGATCAACAAAAGGGAGAAAAGAATGCACCGTAATCACGCCAAACCACGCCACAGCCTCGACCGCCGCAGCTTCATCGCCGCCGGCACGGCGGCCGCGGCGATGCTGACGTTTCCGCGTTCGGCCATGGCCGCCATGCAATTGTCGTGGATCGGATGGCAAGGCTACGATGCCCCCCTCAAGGCCGGCGACTTTCTGAAGAAGAACGACATCGATCTGTCGACGACCTATATCAGCTCGAACGAGGAGATCATCACCAAGCTGCAGGCCGGCGGCGCCGGCCAGCTCGACCTGATCTCGATCTATTTCGGGCACATCCCGATCCTGGCCAATGCCGGACTGGTCGAACCCATCGACGAAGCACGCGTGCCGGGCATCGACAAGATCTTCCCCGAATTCCTCGACGTCGACACGATCCGCAAGGACGGCAAGCTCTACGCCGTGCCTTTCACCTGGGGCACCTTGTCGATGATCTACGATCCCGCCGCGATCGCCAAACCGGCCTCGTGGAAGGACTGCCTGAAGGACGAATACAAGGGCAAGGTTTCGATCACCGACGACATTACCGGCCTGATCTCGACCTGGGCGCCGATCGTCACCGGCACCAAGACGCCGACCCGCCTGACGCCGGATGAGCTGAAGCAGACGATCGACTTTCTGATCAAGATCAAGCGCGAGCACGCCCGCACCCTGTCGCCCAACTACGGCGAGGCGACCGACCTCTACGCGCGCGGCGAGGTCGTGATTTCAGCGATCGGCTGGGACGCGCAGGTGGCCTTCGCCGCCGGGAAGGACAAGCAACTGGCTTTCGTACGCCCGCAGGAAGGCGTGATGGTCTTCATGGATACGCTGGCCATTCCGAGCGGTGCGCCCAATCGCGACGCCGCCTACAAGGCGCTGGCGCAGGCGATCTCGGCGGGAGGACAGACGGTGATGGCTACCGACCTGACCCAGGCCGTCGTCAGCAGCGATGCCGTGCCGCTGGTCGAGGAGGTCAACCGCGAAGTCTACCAGTACGGAGATTTCGAAAGCCTGTTTCAGAGCGCCCGCTTCAACCCGTTCTGGCCGCTGCAGGACGACGGCGAACATGCGAGCTACGATCAGATCCAGGAAGAGTACCAGCGCTTCCTGCGAGCCTGATCAATGCACGCCACGGCAATCGACGACCCGATCCTGCGGCTGTCAGGGTTGGGCAGGCGCTACGGCCAGACGGACGTGGTCAAGGACATCGACCTGGCGATCCCGCGCGGATCGTTCACGTCGATCCTCGGCCCGTCCGGCTGCGGCAAGTCGACCCTTTTGCGGATGATCGGCGGCCTGACGCTGCCGACATCCGGCCGCATCGAGATCGATGGCGAGGACGTCACCTATCTGCCGCCGCAGAAGCGGCCTACGAACACCGTGTTCCAGAGCCACGGCCTGTTCGCCCATATGAGCGTGCGCGAGAACGTCGCCTTCGGCCTCTCGCTTGCCCGACGCCCGCGCTCGGAGATCGACGACCGGGTAAGCGATGCCTTGAAACTGGTCAGGCTTGACGGTTTCGAAAACCGTCCCGTCGATCGGCTCTCCGGCGGCCAGCAGCAGCGCGTGGCGCTGGCGCGCGCGCTGGTGATGCGTCCGAAAATCCTGCTGCTCGACGAACCGCTCTCCGCCCTCGACCTCAAATTGCGCCAGGCGATGCAGGAGGAGCTGCGCGCCATTCATCAGGATGCCGGCGGCACCTTCATTTTCGTCACCCACGACCAGGCCGAGGCCTTCGCACTGGGCGACCGGCTCATCATCATGAATAAGGGCCGGATCGAGCAGGCCGGACCACCCGGCGAGGTCTATGCCCGTCCGCGCAGCCTGTTTGCGGCCGAATTCGTCGGCGATGCGAATTTTCTCACAGGCATGCGCAGCAACGGACGGGTCGACCTCGATATCGGCGTCTGTCTCGATCTGGCGGGCCCGGACGGCCCGCTGCATCTCCTGCTCAGGCCAGAGGCGGGGCGTCTCCATCCCGCCGGCGACGGTGGACCGGGAGAGGGCCGGCTCGGCGTCGAGGGCAAGATCAAGGAGATCGTGGATCTCGGGCCATTCGCCCGATGCCTCCTCGAACTGGACGGCGGGCGCATGATCGAGATCGCCGGCATTCCCAGAACGATGATCGATGCGTTCGCGGCCGGCAACACGGTCACGGCAAGCTGGCCCAGGTCCGCGATGGTGGAAGTGGCGCCATGAGCAGCGCGCGCATGCCATCGCAGCGCCTGCACGCGGCCCTGCTCGCCGCCCCCGCCTTCGCGATCCTGGCGGTGCTGTTCGCAGTGCCGATGCTGCTGCTTTTCGTCGTGAGTTTCTGGCGCGTGCGCAATTTCGCGCTGACGCCCGACATGTCCCTGGCCGCCTACGCCCGCGTCTTCGACACGTATGGCGACGTGCTCGTCTCGACGATGATAAATGGGGGCCTGACCGCGCTGATCTGCGTCGGTCTCGGTTTCCTGTTCGCCTATGCCGCACGCTTTCGCGCCGGCCGCTGGGGCGACGCCCTCATCCTCGTGGCGATCGTCACGCTTTTCGGCGGCTATCTGGTCAAGATCTACGCCTGGAAGGCGATCCTGAGCACGGACGGCTTCGTGAATGCCATCCTGGTCGCGTCCGGGCTGAGCGCCGAGCCGCTCGACACGCTGCTTTACAATCGCGGCGCCGTCATCGTGGCGCTGGTGCATTTCCTTTTGCCCTTCGCCATCCTGCCGGTCTACGGGCAGTTGCGCAACGTGAACGACATCCAGATCGAGGCCGCGCACGATCTCGGGGCAAGCGGGCACCAGACTTTGATGCGCGTCATCGTCCCGCAATGCAGAACCGGGCTGTTCGCCGCCTTCGCGATCTCGTTTCTCTACGCCGCCGGCGACTATATCACGCCACGCTTTCTGGGCGGCGGATCGGGCTCGATGATCGGCCAGTTCATCGCCCAGGAATTCTCGACCCGTTTCAACTGGCCCGCCGGCGGGGCGATGTCGTTCGTGCTGATGGCGGCGAGCCTGCTGGTTCTGGGGCTGGTGGGCGCCCTGTTCGTCAGGAGAAGACCGTCTTGAGAGCGTTTGGCGCCATCCTCTGGTTCATCGTCATCACGATGCTGGTGCTGTTCATGCTCGGCCCGCTGGCGATCGTCGTGGTGTTTTCGTTCAATTCCGGCGCGCTGGTCAGCCTGCCGCTGACCGGCTTCAGCCTCGATTGGTACCGGGCGCTGTTTTCGTCGGCCGAGTTCTGGGCCGCGTTCCAGAACAGTCTCGCGGTGGCGGTGCCGACCGCGTTGCTGGCAACGGTCACCGGCACGATGACGGCACTGGCCTTGACCCGCAAGAGCGCGGCGGCAAGCGTGCCGCTGCTGACGGCGCTTTCGGTGCCGATCATGATCCCGCCGCTGGTCGTGGCGATCGGACTTGTCGTGCTTTACGTGCGCTGGCTGTCGGTGCCGCTCGGGCTCGGCGCCGTCATCGGCGGGCACCTGCTTTTGACCCAGCCGCTGGTCGCACTGGTCGTCAGTGCCCGCATGGCGAGCTTCGACCGGGTCGCGCTGGAGGCCGCGCGCGACCTCGGCGCGAGCCCGTGGCAGGCATTCCGGCACGTCACGCTGCCGCAGATCAGGGCCGCGCTCGTCGGCGCGGCGCTTCTCGCCTTCGCCATCTCGCTCGACGAATTCATCATCACGATTTTCACGATCGGGTCCGGCAACACGCTGTCGACCTTCGTCTGGGGCAAGATGCGTACCTCGCTCGACCCCTCCATCAACGCGATCGCCACCCTGCTTCTCGTCATCACGATCGGCTCGACCGCGATCGCATTGCGCATGACGCGTTATCGTGGCTGAACGAAATCTTGCCGCCGGCGCGCCGGCGCATCCGTGCCTTATCCGGCCTTGCGAGAAATCGCGAACCACGCGCTGTGGCGCTCCCCGACCCGCGTCAGCGCGCCATCAGCACCGGCACCGGCGGTTGCTCGAGCATGGATTTTGTGACTCCGCCGAACAGGCGCTCCCGCAGCCGGGAATGTCCGTAGGCGCCCATCACCATCAGCTCGGCATCCTTGTCGGTGGCGTGCCGCCGCAGGATGTCGGCAACCGAGCGTCCCTGGCTCGGCAACCGGTCGACGGTGACCTTGGCGCCATGGCGCGACAGATAGGTGGCTAGATCCGCGCCCGGCTCCTCGCCGTAGACCGCGTTCCCCGCCACCGGATCGACCAGCGCCAGCGACACCTCTTTTGCACCGACGATGAGATCGAGCGCCGCGCGCACGGCGCGCGAGGCCTCCGGACGCGCGTCCCAGGCGACGGTGACGCGCTCGGGCCGCAGGCTCGGCGTCACACCTTGCGGCACCAAGAGCAGCGGCGTGCCGGATGAAAACAGCACGCCTTCCAGCATCTTGTCCCACAAAATGGGATTGTCTTGCAGTCCCGGCCCGGCCAGGACGAGATCGGCATAGCGGGCGCGGCGGCCGATGGCGTCGTCGGCCCAGGCCTGCTCGACATAGTCGCTGGCGACATCGCCGGGAACCGGAAGCGCGGCGACCAGCTTCGACACGGCCTCGGTGCGCGCGTCAAGCCGCTCGACATCCTCCTTGCGCTCCCTGGCCCAGACGTCCGAAGCCATGGCGGCATATTCTCCGGCCGGCGGCGGGGCCGCGACGGCGAGCACGAAGACCGACAGATGGGCGTCAATTTCCCCGCACAATTCGGCGGCACGGTGCAGGTCGTCGTCATTCGCCTCAAGCCCGGTGACAGCGAGTATCGTCTTGATGGTCATAATCGATTCTCCATTCGCCGTTTTGACATCGCGGCATGCTTCTCGGATCGATAGGCGTTCACCCACACCCCGTCGTTGCGCTAGATCAAGCGGGCTCCGACGCCGGGTTCCAGGCACAAGCTTGATCCTCGTCAAGGCGTCACCTTACCGCGCACCGCATGGTGATGGCGGTGGCCCGGAGCGGACCACCGCGACAGACCGCAAACCACGAGGGCGGCCGAAATGAACGCGCAAGACACGATCGGTGAAAACGGGGCGCGGGATGCCGTGACCAGGTTTCTGTCGACGCCGGAAAGCTACGGGTTCGACACCCCGGTCGCGGTGATCGAGACGCATATTTCGCGCATCTTTCTCGTCGGCGAACGCGCCTACAAGATGAAGCGGGCGGTCTTGCTGCCCTATGTCGATTTTTCCACGCCGCAGGCGCGGCTCGAGGCCTGTCGCAAGGAAGTGACGCTGAATTCACGCACCGCGCCCGATCTTTATCTGGGGACACGGCGTCTCACCGCAACCCCGGCTGGCGGGCTCGAATTCGACGGCGACGGCGCGCTCGTCGACGCGGTGGTGGAAATGAAGCGCTTCGACCAGTCCTGCCTGCTCGACCGGAAGGCCGAGGCCGGCGAACTGACGCCGCAACTGATGCGGGACGTGGCGCGCACCGTCCTTCGTTTCCATGAGAGCGCGCCGGTCGTGCATGCCGGCGGCGGCGCCGACAACATCGCCGGCGTGCTCGCCATCAACGAGGCGGGTTTTGCGACCAGCACGCTGTTTTCGCCGCACGCGGTCGCTGCGATCGGCAAACGCTTCCGCGCCGGGCTCGCCCGCCACGCCGCCCTGCTCGACGCCCGCGAGGCGGCCGGCAAGGTCCGCCGCTGCCATGGCGATCTGCACCTGCGCAATATCTGCGTGATCGACGGCGCGCCCCGCCTGTTCGACTGCATCGAGTTCAACGATCAGATCGCTACCGTCGACGTGCTCTACGACCTCGCCTTCCTCTTGATGGATCTGTGGCATCGCGGGCATCGCGACCTGGCCAACCTGGTCATGAACCGCTATTTCGACACGCAGGACGAAGAGGACGGGTTCGTGCTGCTGCCGTTCTTCATGGCCGTGCGCGCCGCCGTGCGCGCCCACGTCACAGCGACCCAGTTCGAGGAAGGCGGCCGGAAAATCCGTGCACTCGCCGACGAGGCGCGGTCTTATTTCGACCTTGCCGGGGCTCTGCTCGAGGAGCCTCGCGCACGGCTGGTCGCGATCGGCGGGCTTAGCGGCTCGGGAAAAACCACGGTCGCGGAGGCACTCGCCGCCCATCTCGGCGCCCCCCCGGGAGCGCGCATCCTGGAGAGCGACCGACTGCGCAAGGCAATGTTCAACGTCGCCGCCGAGACGCGATTGCCCACAGAGGCCTACAGCGCCGAAAACTCCGCCAAGGTCTATGCCGGCATGGCCAGCCGCGCCCGCGCACTGCTCGCCGATGGCGGCACGGTCGTCGCCGATGCGGTGTTCGACCGGCCCGACGATCGCGCGCGGATCATGGAGTGCGCGCGCGAGACCGGGACGCCGTTTGCCGGCATCTGGCTGGAGGCCGGGGCCGCGCTGTTGCGACGTCGCGTCAGCGAACGATCCGCCGACGGCCCGTCCGACGCCACGGTCGCCGTGCTGGCCGGACAGCTGCAGCGCGCCCGCGACGATATCGAGTGGACCAGGATCGACGCCGCGAGAGCGCCAGAGCGGATCGTCGCCGACATCCTCGGCTTGCCTGGCGCAGAGATCGGGCCGGAGCGCGACGATGTGCATACGGGAACGAGGGGATGACCACAGAGCGCGCTGCCGTAGATTGCCAATTCGGACATGTCGGGGAATGTATGTGATGCAGACAAGACAAGCCGGGCGGACGACCGCCCTCGCCGTGGCCCTTTTGGCGATGGTCGCAGCGATGCCGGCAGCCGCGCAGAGCCTCGATCCGGAAAGCGCATTCCGCGGCCGCCGGCTGGCCGAAACCAATTGCGCGCCGTGCCACGCCGTGGCGCAGATCGACGAAAGCGACCATCCCGACGCGCCGCCATTCAGACACATGGCCAACCGCCGACCGCTCGAAACGCTTCCGGCCGACATGCTCGGCGACCTTTTTCTCCGGCACGCGGTGATGCCGCAATTCGAGCCGGACGAGCGCCAGGTGAACGACATCGTCACCTATATGAGGACTATCCAGGAATAGGCGCGGCCCGAACTCCGCGATAGAGCAGCCAGGGCCGAGACTGTTCGTCGCCGTGCGAAGCGCGCTCTACCGCAGCTCCAGCGCGGCCACGCAGAGACCCGATTCGGTTTCGCTGGGCGCGACCGAAAACCCGAATTCGCGACACAGCGCGAGCATCTTTTCGTTGTCGGCGAGCACGACCCCTTCGATGCGGCGGATGCCCTCGCTGCGCGCATAGTCGACGAGTTGCGATAACAGCGCCCAACCGAGCCCGCGCCCCTGCAGGTCGGTGCGCACGAGAAGCGCATATTCGGCCTTTTCCCTGTCTGGGTCCGACGACAGCCGCCCGACGGCGGCCAGCTCGCCGGTGATCGCGTCGAGCGCCACGAACGCCATTTCGCGCGCATAGTCGAGCTGGGTCAGCCGAACCAGCATCTGATGGGGAAAGCTCTTGCGCTGGGCGAGAAAGCGGAAACGGATGTCATCGGGAGCAATGCGGGCTAGAAAGTCCGAATAGAGCGCGATGTCAGCCGGGCGGATCGGGCGAATGTCGTAGCGCGCGGGGCCGGCATCGATCCGCTTTTCCCAGCCGTCGGGATAGGGCCTTATCGCCAGCGCCGGATTGGGGCCAACCTCGTCGACGCGTCCGGGGTCGATCTCGACGCGGGCGTCGAGCGCGATCGTGCCGGCGGCGTCCGCCAGAAGCGGGTTGATGTCGATCGACACGATGCAGGGGAAATCGACGATCAGCTGCGACAGGCCCTTGAGCGCCGCCGTAATCGCCGCGCGATCGGCCGGCTTGCGGTCGCGATAGCCCGCCAGGAGGCGGCCGATGCGGGTGCGCTCGATCAGATCGCCGGCAAGCACGCTGTCGAGCGGCGGCAGCGCGATCGCGGTGTCGTCCATCACCTCGACGGCGATGCCGCCGGCACCGAACAGGACGACCGGCCCGAAGATCGGATCGTTGCTCATGCCCAGGATCAGTTCCTGGGCATGTTTGCGCACCACCATCGGCTGGACGGCGTAGCCCTGGATATCGGCCTGCGGCGCGTGCCGGCGAACCCGGCTCTCGATCGCGGCGGCTGCCGCGCCGGCCGCCTCGGGCGTGCTCAGATTGAGCACGACGCCGCCGACATCCGATTTGTGCGAGATCGCCTTCGACAACAGCTTCACCACCACGTTTTCGTTGTCCTGCAAAAGCCTGGCGGCCGCCTTGCCGGCCTCGGCAGGCGATCCCGCCACGACCGTCTCCGGCACGGCGATGCCGTAGGCGGAGATGACGGTCTTGGCTTCCGGCTCGGTCAGCATGCGCCGGCCCTCTCCGGCCACCGCGGCGAACACGGCCCGGACTTCATCGCCATTTTTTGCGACATCCTCGCCGCCGCTCGACGGCACGCGCATCAGGGCGCGCTGGGCGCGCGACCAGTCGCTGAGATAGGAAACGGCGGTGGCGGCGGCGGCCGGTGTCTCGAAGCTGGCAAGTCCGGCTTGCTGCAGGATGCGGCGGCCCTCGCGGGCGGTGTGATCGCCGAGCCAGCAGGTGAGAACCGGCTTGCCGTCGATCATGCCCCTGGTCGTCAGGCCGGCAACCGCGCCGGCGGCCTCGATCGGCGAGGCCAGGCCGGTCGGACAGTTGAGCACCATGACCGCATCGACGCCCGGATCGGCGGCGACCGCGGCGACCGCCGCGCGGTAACGCTCGGCCGCGGCGTCGCCGATGATGTCGACCGGGTTGGCATGCGACCAGGTCTCCGGCAGGGCGGCGTTCAGTCGCTCGATGGTTGTGTCCGCCAGTGCGGCCAGTTCGCCCCGGCAGTCGACGAGTTGATCGACGGCCAGCACCCCGGCGCCACCGCCATTGGTGACGATGGCGACCCGCGCGCGTTCGAGCGGCGCGAAACGGGCAGTGGTCTCGGCAGCGTCGAAAAGATCGGCAAGGCTTTTCACGCGCAGGATGCCGGCCCGCTGCAGCGCGGCGTCGGCCACCCGGTCGGCGCCCGACAGCGCGCCGGTATGGGTGGCGGCCGCCTTGGCCGCGGCTTCGTGGCGGCCAGACTTGATGGCGATCACCGGCTTGACGCGCGCGGCCGCGCGCGCCGCCGACATGAATTTGCGCGGATTGGGGATCGTCTCGAGATACATCACGATCGCGCTTGTGTGCGCGTCGCCGGCCAGCATGTCGAGCCAGTCGCCGACATCGACATCGGCCATGTCGCCCAGCGAGACGATGTGGGAAAAGCCGAGATGGTTTTCCGCCGCCCAGTCGATCAGCGAGGTCGCGATCGCGCCCGATTGCGACAAAAGCGCGATATTGCCGGGCTTGGCCGCCATATGTGCGAAGCCGGCATTGAGCCGGGCCGGCGGGATCATCAGCCCGAGCGTGTTCGGCCCGATGATGCGGAAGAGATACGGGCGGGCCGCCTCGAGCATGGCCTGGCGCAAGCCGTTCTCATGCGTCAGCCCTGCGGTGATGACCACCGCGGCGCGCGTGCCCCTGGCGCCGAGATCGCCGATGATGCCGGGCACGGTCGCCGGCGGCGTTGCGATGACGCCAAGGTCGGGAATGCCGGGCAGATCGGCGACGCCGGCATAGCAACGCCGCCCGGCGACCTCGTCATATTTCGGATTGATCGGCCAGATCTCGCCCCGAAAACCGGCATCGACGATGTTTTGCAGCACCACGCGGCCAACCGACCCTTCGCGGACCGAGGCGCCGAAGACCGCAAGCGATTTGGGATGAACGGCGTTCTCGAGATTGCGGATGGTCACTGCGATGCTCCTTGGCGCTGGGCGATGCGGGCGGATTGCACGGCACATGCGCGCCGAGTGTCCGCTCTTACGGCATCCAGACTACCTGCTCGTGAATGATTCGCCAGAGGCGCGTTCTTCTTCTGCGCAAGCGGAGAACCACACCTGAGTGGGTGAAGCGGACTGGGGCGCGGGTCAATGCCGAAAGACCATCGGGCAGATGTCCGTTGCGACGGGCATTTGGCGAAACCGCGGCGGCGGCGCAAGAACCATCCTCAACCCGCGCGGCCAAGACCCGCAATGACACCCAACACGAACCCGCTCGCCCGAGGGCCGGCGCGCCATTCGTCCAATTTATTGATTTCATTGGAAAAGTGGTGCCAGGGGCGGAATCGATTTTTTGTTGCAAGCATTTGTTTTTAAATTTTTATTAGATGATTATAATTTAATATTACCCGCGCTGTTACCCACCTTTTTTCCCGTACCGGTGGTGCGATTCCTGAAATACAACTAATTCTACCTAGATTCGTAATTCACACTCGCTTTGCTGTGATTAATCCAGCCGCGTTTAATCCTCGGTCCCAGGAGCGATTGGTCCAATAATTTCCATCCATCGATTTCCCGTCCTCTGAGACACTGAGGATTGCTGATCCATAGAACTTCTGCTCGTCGGTGGGAAGTCGAGGTTGTTTATTGACTTGGCGATACAACCACACGAGCCGTTTTGGTCGCTCTTGGCTGGCAGGAAGCAAATCGATCGAAAGGGTCCTGGACTCAAGCAGTACTGATGAAGGCGATGGGTCAATCGATAGCGAGACGCCTCGCCAAGTGTGCGATATTTTCGCTCTTAGTGTGACCAGTTGAAGCTCTGGAATCTCGGCGTCTTCCGCCAAAACATCGTACCGTCCGCTTTCAGCGCCTTTTGCTGCATTGCGTACTTTTTCAATGATTGGCCAATTGGAATTCATTTCTATTTCCCAAGTGCCGTGAAGGTCAGGAAATAGCCAGGTAGAAGCCGCGCTCCCTACGATCGGCAATTTCCAGATGGTAGCCCAAACTGGCCGCCACAACAGTGCGGCGATGATCATACCTATGGCGAAAACTATCGTTCGCGACGAGATTAACGGGCGTAAAAATTCTGCGGACTGAGGTGAGAACGACTGAACAATATCGAGGAGGAAATCTGTTACAGGCCCTCCAGCGAGTGCAAGATAGGCTATGACGCTGATTGATAATGTTCGCGGGACGAGTTTCAACAATTTTTCGCCTCCCAATTCTTGAAAAACAAAGCATGAACAACAATATGTGAATTTTAGCAATAGGGGACAAGGGTTCATGACGCGCGCAAATGCGAACGCTCTCTTTCAACGGCTTAAGACGCAGCCGAGCTTTACCAAGCGTATCCACATCCGAGCGGGCGATCCCGATGCTCTGATCCCCACAAACTGGATCGCTTTTGGTTAGATTTTTCCGCTTAGTTTTCCCTGGCTGGAATGGAGCGGAGAGCGATGAAGGCATCGAAGTTTTCGGACGCGCAGAAGGCGTTCATTCTGAAGCAGGGCGATGACGGCGTGCCCGTGGCAGAGATCTGCCGCAAGGCCGGGATCAGCCAGGCGACCTATTTCAACTGGAAGAAGAAGTATGCTGGACTGTTGCCAGATGAGATGCGCCGGCTGAAGGCCCTTGAGGACGAGAACGGTCGGCTGAAGAAGATCGTCGCTGACCTGACGCTTGATCGCGAGATGCTGCAGGACGTCATTCGCCGAAAGCTCTGAGGCCTGCCCGGAAGCGCAAGCTGGTCGACGGGATGCTGGTGGACTGGGGGATATCGATCAGACGGGCCTGCAAGGCACTGAAGTTCGAGACCTCCACCTACCACTACAAGTCCCGTCGCACCGGTCAGGCCGCGCTCGAACGAAGGATCAAGGAAATTTGCGAGACGCGGGTTCGCTACGGCTACCGGCGTGTCCACGTGCTGTTGCGTCGTGAGGGATGGACGATCAACATGAAGAAGACCCGTAGGATTTACAATGAGTTGGGACTACAGCTCAGGAACAAGCACCCCAAGCGACGGGTGAAGGCCAAGCTCAGGGAGGATCGCCAGGAGGCCATCGGACCGAACGATGTGTGGGCCATGGATTTTGTCCATGACCAGCTCGCGACCGGCAAGAAGCTCCGTGTCCTGACCATTGTCGACACTCATTCCCGCTATTGCCCAGCGGTCGATCCGCGCTTCTCCTATCGCGGCGAGGATGTCGTCCAGACGCTCGAGCGAGTATGTGGCCGTATCGGCTATCCGAAGACGATCAGGGTCGATAATGGCAGCGAGTTCATCTCCCGGGACCTCGATCTGTGGGCCTATGCGAACGATGTCACCCTCGACTTCTCACGGCCGGGCAAGCCTACGGACAACGGCTTCATCGAAGCCTTTAACAGCAAGCTGCGGGCCGAGTGTTTGAACGCACACTGGTTCCTGAGTCTTGCGGATGCCCGCGAAAAGTTGGAGGATTGGCGTAGATACTACAATGAGGTTCGGCCTCACTCGGCGATCGGATACAACGTCCCGATCGCATTACAAAATCCCGGTGGCGAAGCCAGCCCGTCACCGTGAAGAAAGCCGGAAAACTCCAGCCACCGGCGCTCCAAAGTTCGGTCTCAGAGCA
>JBDWLQ010000010.1:0-29625 GCA_039973095.1 Nitratireductor sp.
CTGGCGCGGATCGGGGGTCAAAGGCGCTCCGCCCACGCCCTGGAGATGCGCCATGATCCGGTTCAGCTACCTCCTGGCGGCGGGGGTCGCAGCGATCGCACTGGGCGGCCTGCCCATCCTTCGCCCTACCCCGACACTGATCTGGAATACCTCGGCGAGTGCGCCGGTGGGTCTTTATACCGTGGGATCGCGCGACGATCTGGCGGTCGGCGAGTGGGTCGCCGTCGCGCCGCCCGGCCCACTGGCCGCCTGGCTCGAGCGCCGCGGATACCTGCCGCGCGGCGTCCCGCTGATCAAACGTATCGCCGCCGGGCCCGGCCAGCGTGTCTGTCGCCACGGCGCCATTGTGTCGATCGACGGTAAGGCCGTCGCGCGGGCCCAGGCGCGTGACCGGAGGGGTCGCGTCCTGCCCCGCTGGGCGGGCTGCCGGCGGCTCGCCGACGGCATGCTCTTCCTGCTCAATCGCGATCATCCCGACAGTCTCGACGGGCGGTATTTCGGGCCGGTGCCGGCGCGCGCCGTCCTTGGCCGGGTGCGCGCGATCTACACCGATGACGATGCGGACGGCCATTATGATTGGCACGGGTTCGGCCGCGACGAGGCTCCCCGTTTGCCCTCACATGAGCGCTGACGGGGGATGTGGTGACCCGGTTCGATCTCATCGCGCGCATCCGCGTCGTTCCCGCCTGGCGCCCCGTTGCAGCGTCACTGCTGTCCAGCGTGTTCGCGCTGGACTCGACGTCGGCAGCCATGGCTGTTCAGCCGTACGCATCGGGCCCGTCAGTCGTGGAGACACCATTTGAGCGCCATATCGTCGAAGCCGCGCAGCGCTTCGACATTCCAGCGCGCTGGATCGACGCCGTAATCGCGGTCGAAAGCGACGGTGACGCGGCTGCCATTAGTGTCAAAGGCGCGAGGGGGCTGCTGCAGATCATGCCCGCCACCTGGCGCGACCTTCGGGCCCGCTACGGCCTCGGACACGATCCTTTCGATCCGCGCGAGAATGTATTCGCCGGCACGGCCTATCTGCGCGAACTCTATGATCGCTTCGGCGTGCCCGGCGCCTTTGCCGCCTACAATGCCGGACCCGATCGCTATCGCGACCATCGCGACACCGGACGGCCGCTGCCGCGCGAGACGCGCCGATATCTCGCCGCCCTCGCGCAGCGGCTCGGGATCGACATGGCAGCGGATTCGCCTGCGCCCGACATCCCGGCGGTCCGCGATTGGCGCCGCGCGCGCCTCTTCGCTGTGTCGCATGACAACCGGACCGGTGATGCATCCGACACGACGACAAGGCTGTGGCCGCCGCAAGCCGGACATGCATCCGATGTCGATCGAGTGACCGAGCCCGCACCGTCCGAACACCTGTTCGTGCCAGCCAACAGGGCGGACACGCCATGATCGCCGCCATCGCACAACGTCGTCGTCCGTCGCACGGCGGCGGGGCCCTGGCCAGGAACCGACCGGGAGCGGAGCCCACAACAACGGGAGGGCAAGATAAAAGGCGCGGCACTACGGTGCGCTATGGTGTTGTTGGTGTTGAAGATTTTGCACGCCGCGCGGTCGGTCGGCGTGCCACACTCCTGGTTACGCGCTTGACTTCGCGACGTTTTCACCGTGCCGCGCACGAAAACCGTGAGGCCGGCCGATGAGCGAGCGCGAGGAGAAATTCCACATCCGGCCGGGCCGCATTCGCGATCGGGGCTCGGTGCGCAAGCCCAAGAGTTTCGTCGGGCAGGTGCTGCGGGCGGCGCGCCAGGCCGGCCATACCGGCTACCGGTTTGGAAGGGCGGGCGGACGCGGTGGCGGATCGTCTTTCGGGCGCGGCCGGTTTGCCGGCGCGGTGCGCGGACTCACGCGGTCCCGACGGCGCGTGATCGTGAAAGCCCGCGTGGTGCGCCATCGCGGCGCGCGCTTCCGGTCCGCGCCGCTGGCCAAGCATATCGTCTATCTCAAACGCGAGGGCGTCACTCGGGACGGGCGCGAGGCGACGATGTTCGGCCCGGACACCGACAGGGCCGACGACCATGCCTTTGCCACCGCCTGCGAGACGGACCGGCATCATTTCCGCTTCACGGTCTCACCGGAAGACGCCGACCGGATGCAAGATCTGCGCGGCTTCACCCGCGACCTGATGCGCCAGGCCGAGCGCGATCTGGGCACGCGGCTCGACTGGATCGCCGCCGACCATTGGAACACCGACAATCCACACATCCATATCCTCGTGCGCGGCCGGGCCGAGGACGGGTCCGATTTGGTGATCGCCCGCGATTATATCAGCCACGGGCTGCGGGTCCGGGCCGAACATCTTGTCGCGCTCGAACTCGGCCCGCGCACAAGCCGTGAAATCGCCACCGGCCTTGAGGCCGAGGTGAGCGCGGAACGCTGGACCGGCCTGGATCGAGCCCTGCGGGTTCTTTGCGATGACGGCGCCGGCGCGGTGGATCTGCGGCCGAACGCTCCGGCCTTGAAGGCGGCCGAATCGGGAGATCCGTCACTGCACCGCCTGATGATCGGCCGCGCGCAGACGCTTGAACGCTTGGGGCTCGCCGAACAACTCGCCCCGGCCGTCTGGCGCTTGAAACCCGGTCTGGAAACAACGCTGCGCGCCATGGGCACGCGTCACGACATCATCAAGACGATGCATCGCGCGCTCGCCGGCGAACCCGAACGCGCCCAAGCGGATTTTGCCATCGAGGATATTCCCGCCGACCCCGTGCTCGGCCGCCTGGTCGAGCGCGGGCTGCACGACGAGCTCTCGGGGCAAGCCTATGCCGTGATCGATGGGGTCGATGGCCGGGTCCATCATCTGCGTTTCGCCCAAATCGATGCGACCGGCGACACACCGCAGGGCGGCATCGTCGAAACCCGCACATGGCAACCCAAGACCGGCGGGCGGACGCGCCTCACCCTCGCCGGGCGGTCCGATCTCAGTTTGGAGGCCCAGATCGGTGCGACCGGCGCCACCTGGCTCGACCGGCTCGCCCTCGCGCCGGCTCGCGCGCCGCTCAGCACGGGCGGATTTGGCGCCGAGGTGCGCGCAGCGTTGGATCGCCGGGCCGAGCATCTGATCGCCGAGGGCCTCGCCACGCGCCGCGGCAATCGGGTCACCTTCGCGCGCGATCTCCTGACCACGCTGCGCCAACGCGAGCTCGACGCCACGGCGCGGCGCCTGGCGGCCGAGACCGGCCTGACGTCCCGCACACCGGAGCCAGGCGAGCCTCTCGCCGGCACCTATCGCCGGCGCCTCGATCTCGCCTCGGGCCGGTTCGCCATGATCGATGACGGGCTGGGGTTTTACCTCGTGCCCTGGACCCCGCCGCTGGACAAGCATCTCGGCCAGAGCGTGACCGGGACGCTCATCCCCGGTGGCCGGGTCGATTGGACTTTTGGCCGCACGCGCGGACCCAGCCGCTAAACCCCATTTCGCAGAGACTGTACTATGCCAACCCCACCGCGCCCGTCGCCGATTACCACCATCCTCTGGGGGCAGATCTTGTTGGTCTGCAGTGTCGCCGTGTTGTTCGTCTGGGCGGCGACACAATGGGTGGCCTGGCAGCTGGGATATCAACCCCAGCTCGGCCAACCCCTCACCGAACTCTTCGGTTGGCCGGTCTATACGCCCTGGAGGGTCTTCATCTGGTGGTATGGCTATGAAGCCTATGCGCCGCGAGTTTTCGTCGAGGGCGCTATCATCGCCGCCAGCGGCGGGATCGCCGCGATCGCCGTGGCCATTTTTCTGTCGACGCTGCGGGCTCGCGAAGCACACGATGTCATCACCTACGGATCGGCGCGCTGGGCCAATCGACGCGATCTCGCCGCGTCCGGTCTGCTCGGCCCCGACGGGGTCGTGCTGGGCCGGGTCGAGACCCGCTATCTGCGCCATGATGGGCCTGAACATGTGCTGTGTTTTGCGCCCACACGGTCGGGCAAGGGCGTCGGCCTGGTCGTGCCCAGTCTTCTGACCTGGCCGGACTCGGCCATCGTCCACGACATCAAGGGCGAAAACTGGGATCTCACAGCCGGCTGGCGGGCGCAGCATTCACGCGTCCTGCGCTTCGATCCAACCGATCCGACGAGCGCCGCCTATAATCCCCTGCTCGAAGTGCGCCGCGGTGATACTGAGGTGCGCGATGTTCAGAACATTGCCGACCTCCTGGTCGATCCGGATGGCCGGCTCGAACACCGCAATCATTGGGAAAAGACCAGCCACGCCCTCCTCGTCGGCGCGATTTTGCACGTGCTCTATGCGGAAGCGGACAAGACGCTCGCCGGCGTGGCCGGCTTCCTGTCCGATCCGAACCGGCCGATTGCCGCAACACTGGCGGCGATGATGACGACGCCGCACCTGGGCGATCGCCCGCATCCGGTCGTTGCCCAGGCGGCGCGCGAACTGCTCAACAAGTCCGAGAACGAACGCTCGGGCGTGCTCTCGACCGCGATGAGCTTTCTGGGTCTTTATCGCGATCCCATCGTCGCCCGGGTCACCCGGCAATGCGACTGGCGCATCGACGATCTCGTCACCGGCAACAGGCCGGTCACGCTCTATTTGATCGTGCCGCCCTCGGATATCGCCCGCACCAAACCGCTCCTCCGCCTCATCCTCAACCAGATCGGCCGCCGTCTCACCGAGACACTCGGCGATGCGAACCGGCGACATCGTCTCCTCCTCATGCTCGACGAGTTTCCCGCCCTCGGCCGACTCGATTTTTTCGAAAGCCAGCTGGCCTTCATGGCCGGCTATGGGCTCAAAGCCTTCCTGATCGCGCAATCGCTCAACCAGATCGAAAAGGCCTACGGGCCCAACAACGCCATTCTCGACAACTGCCATGTCCGCATTGCCTTCGCGACCAATGACGAGCGCACGGCCAAGCGCGTCTCGGACGCCCTGGGCACGGCCACCGAGATGCGGGCGATGAAGAATTATGCCGGTCACCGGCTCTCGCCTTGGCTGGGGCATCTCATGGTCTCGCGCCAGGAGACGGCCCGCGCCCTCCTCACTCCCGGCGAGATCATGCAACTCCCGCCGGACGACGCGATCGTGCTGGTCTCGGGCACGCCACCCATCCGGGCCAAGAAGGTCCGCTATTATGAGGACCGGCAGCTGGCCGGGCGCATTCTGGCACCGCCGCGGCAGACGCAGACTATGAGAGAGACGCCCTCATCGCCAGCCGACGACTGGAGTGGCCGTCCGCCGGTCTCGGCTCCGAAGCCGGAGCCGCCAACGCAGACGGTCGATGAGGACAGCGAGGGCGGCGTGCGCCGCGAACCGGACCTTCCCGATCACGAGGCGGTGACGCCCGAACCGCCCACACCGGCGCGCACGGAGTTTGCGGATCTGGACGCGGACTCGGACGACGAGTCGCTGCGCGCCCGTCAGATGCAGCGGCAATCCAAGACCGTCGCGCGGCAGGCCGCCCTGGATCCCGACGACGGTATCGAGCTTTAAAAAAGAGGCGCCCAATGAAGAAGGACCGGCTGAATGTCTATTTCGACGGTGCATTGACGACCGAACTCGATGCGCTGGCGGCGCGCCGCAACGTGTCGAAATCCCGCATCGTCGAGGCGGCTTTGGCTGCTTATCTCTCACCCGATGGCGCCGATCAGCGCGAGGCCGCTTTTGTCCGGCGCCTCGATCGGCTGACCCGTGCCATCGAACGGCTCGAGCGCGATCAGACCATCACCGCCGAAGCGCTGGCGCTCTTCATTCAGTTCTGGCTGACCACGACCTCGCCCCTGCCGGAGACGATGCGCGACGCCGCCCGGGCCAAGGGCCGCGAGCGCTATGAGGGGTTTGTGGAAACACTCGGCCGGCGGCTGGCAAAGGGGAAAACGCTGACGAAAGAGGTCCTGCAGGACGTGGAGCCGAAAACCGCCTGACGGCAGCATTGCACGGCCCTTTGCCAGACGCCGGGTCTATCCTCTAGAATGTGCCGCCTGATTTACTCGATCGGCAATCTCGGCGCATCGCGCCATGAGCACGGCGAAGGGTTCCGCATCGTCGTGCAACAAGCCATCCTCCACCATGCGTCGATAGTCATCCTCCAGAACGGCGCGTGCCTCTCCGGTCGGGACAAGTTGAAGATCGCCGCCCACCGCCGCCGCATAGTTGATCGCGACACCGTCCGCCGCCTTCTCAGCGAAGAACATGGTCTTGTGCTGGGCGACAGCTTGAGCGAGCGCCGGATCGGCGATGGCCGCCGCGACGATACCGGCCGCGTCCAGCCGGACGAGGTCGTGCCAGTGACGGGCAAACCGGTCGCCGCGAAGCCGCGCCTGCCGGCAATAGACATGGATCGCCGTCGCCTTTTCCCAAAACGTGCGCTCGGCATGCATCACGCGGGGCCGTGCTGTCGGGAAGGCTACTCCGTCCACATGATCGGCCGCATTGCAGACCACATCCCGCACGCTGGCGGGTTCGCCCGTGGAGCGGCCCCCGAATTCGAGCATCACGCTCGGCGCCACATAGCCTGACCCGCTGGCCGTCGCGTCATAGTCAATGAACAGCTTGTCGCCGTCGAGGCGCAGTGTCGCCGGCAAGCTTTCACGCGTGAGCGCGTCGGCGATCAGGGGTTGCACCGTGTCTGCAATCCAGGCCGGCAGACGCTGGCGCACGGCCTTCGACCATCGCCTCTCCTCGCTCCGGGCTTTCGGCAAGGGCTCGCCCTGCGCATCGACCAGATCCGGCGCGATAGCCCGAATATCGTAGGTCAGATCCACATCTTCGGAAAAGCGTCGGATCGCCCCATAGACCTTCGACAGCGAGGTTCCACCCTTGAAAACGAGGTGCTCGCCCAACTTAGAACCGAACAGCGTGGCGAGGGCCCAGACGACCCAGACATCCTTCTCAAGCAGATGGGCAGGCCGTCCGGATCGATCCGCCGCCACGCCCAAAGCATCGCGCCGGTCCTCGGCTGTGAGGGCAAGAAATGGATCAGCCATAGGCGACCTTGCCCACGCTTTGCGCCAGCCAGGTCGGATATTGCGGGGCAGCGGCAACGAGTTCGCCAAAAGCCGTTGGCGGCAGCTTGCGCTTCAGGGCCTTCAACGCCGCCTCGGCCTTTTCCGGCCCAAGCCAAGCCAGCGCCCGAACAGCCCGTCCCGCCGGCCGGTCGGCCATCGACAACTGCCAGTGTGGCGCATGATGCAGCTCAACGTTCTGCTTACCGATCGTCATCTTTCGACTGCGGCCCGATGTCAGATAGACCGACCGCACGGGCACCTGTGTCGTCAGGCCCAGCATGTTCGCAGCAGCCGCCCCCGTCGGCACGATCACTTCGCCGCGCTGCGTGGCGAATGCGTGGATCGCTTGCTCGACCGACGGCGAGCGAGTCCCGAAACGGCTCTCTACCGGGTGCAGATAGACACCCCGACCAGCCCGGACGAGGTGGCCCCGCTCAGCCAAACGTGACAAGGCCTGGTCCACCGCGGCCCGGTTGCCGAGGTGGAGCAGGCCTTTCGCCGTGATCGGTGTGCCTTCGGGTAGGCCTTTCGCATAGGCAAGAATCTGCTCAGCAAGCCGTGTCATCTCAATCTCCTGTCAGAAATATATGCGAATTTCTGACAAATTTCAATGATAACTCGTTACGGGCCCAGCTTGACGGCGCACTGCCGCTTTGGCGCAGCAGCGGACATTGGAATTCCCTTGTGTCGGAATACCCGGGTAGCCGAACCCGCGCTCGGGCTGGCTCTCGATTGATGAAAACCATAACCGGGCTTGACCCTCTAGCGACTTTAGGTGTTAGAGACGAGCGGTAGCTTGGTCGAACGCTCCCGGGGGGACGTTGGTATGCGCATGACAGGACGCGGACTCTTCAGTCGGGCCAGGGCCGTCATCGCCATTTTCATGACGATGATTGTCATGGCTGTGCCTGTGAGTGCGCTGGCTGAACAAGGCGATGGATGCGGCACTGAGCGGGATATCTGCGCGCTCGCGGACCGTGGGCAGTTTGACGGCGAAGCACCGGCCGAGCCGTCGGCGGGGCACCACTCCGCGGCGGTCCAGTGCGGAGGCTGCCATCTTTGTCTCCTGGCATCGTCCCACGACACCGCGCTGACAATCGCCGCTGAGCCGCAGGATCGTCCCAGGCTGGAAGTCATCGCGGGACCGACCCGGACCGATTGCGGCCATTTTCGCCCGCCCCGCATCTGATTTCGAAACCCGGGCTGTCGCAGCGCGACGGCTCCCGTTCGGAATGAGATGAGGACAATCGAGACATGAAAATCAAATCTATGGGTGCGCTCGCCGCGCTGGGCGGGCTGCTCGTGGCCATGCCTGCGGCGGCTCAGACCTGCTCGCCCGGCGGCATCGGCCTCGATCAGGCCGTCACGCTGGCCCGAACCGCCGACCTGCGGCCCGATGCGATACGCGCGGCGATCGATGCGGCCCGGGCGGAGCGCGCGATCGCCGGCTTTCGCCCGCAGGACCGTTTCGAGCTGTCCACCGAGAATTATCCGGGCTTCGGCCTGGGTAGCGATATCGAGAACCTCGACATCACCGGCCGCTATACCCGCGTCTGGGAACGTGGCGGCAAGCGCGAAGCACGCGAGGCCCTGGCCGATGCCGGCGTTGGGGTCGCGCAGGCGGACATGGCTGTGGTCGAGGCCGACATCGCTTACGAAATCGAGACCCTGTTCGTGTCGCTGTGGAGCACCCGGACCCGCCTGGAACTTGCGCAGGAGCGGCTGGCGGTCGCGCGCGACGTCCAGGCTCTCGTCACGCGCCGGGTTGCGGCGGCGCGGGATCCGGAGCTGGCTGCGCGGCGCGCGGCGACCGAGGTGTCGCTTGCCGAGAGCGATATCGTCACGCTGGAGATGCAGCGCGACACACTCAGCGCCGCCATTGCGGCGTTTTGGAACGAGGACAGCGGGAATTTCGACACCTGTTCCTTCCACCCCCGTGCACCTGAAACAGGCGCGTCAGCTGGCGCGGTTCAGCCGCCCGAGCTGGCCCGCTACGAAGCGCAGCAGACGGAAAACCGGGCCCGCATGCGCCTGTCGCAGGCCGAGGCCGTGCCTGACGTAACCTGGGGAATGGGCGTACGCAGTTTCGGGCTCGACGACGATGTCGCGCTGGTCGGCAGCGTCTCGATCCCCCTGGGCACCCCGCCGCGGTCCAGCGCCCGCGTCGCCCGCGACCGGGCACAACAGGCGCGGATCACCGCCGAAGCCGACGCCCTGGTGCAGGGCGCCGAACGGCAGCGTCGTTTCCTGCGCCAAAGAGCCGAGACGGCGCGACAGGCCTGGCGCCGGCTCGAAACCAGCGCCATTGCCGACGCCCGAGACGCGCTCGACCTTGCCACCGACGGCTATGAGCGCGGCGCCTTCACCTATCTCGACGTCATTGAGGCGCGGCGCACGCTGTTCGACCTCCATGCCCGCCGCATCGATCTTCTCGAAACCTATTTCCAGGCCCAGGCCTCGCTCGCCCGTCTGGGCATCGAGTCACGGTCCCGGCCTCTCCCGGAGTCCCAGCGATGATGCACGAACGTAAACTCCTTGCCGTCCTGCTCGCGATGGCTTGCAGCGCGGCTCTGCCGGCCTGCGGCGATAGCGGGACGACATTGCGGGCGCAGGCTCATGAGGACGACGACCACGGTCATGGCGACGAGGCGGGCCATGGCGAAGACGGTCAAGACGACGAGCATGACGACGAACATGAGGAAGGCCGTACGCGCATTGCTCCCGATGTCGCGCTGGCTTTGGGGGTGGTAGCGGAGCCGGCCGGGCCCGCCGTCATGCGCGAAACCGCTGCACTATTCGGCATCGTCCGGCTCAAGCCGTCGGCACGGGCCGATGTGAGGGCGGTTTATCCGGGACGCGTGCTTGAGGCGACGGCCACCGTAGGCGACACCGTCGAGGCCGGCGATACGCTGGCCGTCGTCGAGAACGCGAGCAGTCTGCAGGCCTATCGCGTGCCGGCCCCGATTTCGGGGACTGTGCTCGAGCGGTTCTCCAATCCTGGCGATGTCGCAAACGATCGGCCGCTCTACCGCCTGGCAGACCTGAATGCGCTCCAGGCCGAACTGCACGTCTTCCCGCGCGATGCCGCCCGGATCGAGGCCGGCCAGTCCGTCACCGTCCGCCTGGCGGGCGGCGACATAGAAGCCGATGGCCGGATTACTGCCTTCCTGCCGCTTTCGGAAACAGCGACACAGTCGCTGATCGCGCGTGTGGAACTGCCCGAGGGCAGCGGTTTCAGGCCTGGAATGCGCGTTGAGGCGCGCGTGGCGACGGCGGAATACGACGTCCCGCTCGCCGTGCGCGAAAGCGGCATCCAGCGCTATCGCAACGGGCAGGCCGTATTCGTGCAGGAGGGAGCTGTCTACGAAGCGCGCCTGCTCGAACTGGGACGTCGCGACGGGGTCTTCGCCGAAGTCCTGTCCGGTCTCGAACCCGGCGAGACCTATGTCGTCGAGAATTCCTTCCTCATCCTGGCCGATATCGAAAAGGCCGGTGCGGGACACAATCACTAGGACCGCGCCATGCTGGAAAACCTCATCCGCCTGTCCATCCGCTACCGCTGGGTCGTCCTGGTGCTGACGGCGGTCATCGCCGGCATCGGTGTCTGGAATTTCACCAGGCTGCCGATCGACGCCGTACCGGACATCACCAATGTCCAGGTCCAGATCAACACCGAAGCGCCTGGCTATTCGCCACTTGAAGCCGAGCAGCGTCTGACCTTTCCCATCGAGACTGCAATTTCCGGTCTGCCCGGGCTCGACTATACGCGATCGATCTCGCGCTACGGTCTCAGCCAGGTCACCGTCGTGTTCGAGGACGGGAGCGATCTTTACCGCGCCCGCCAGCTGATTTCGGAACGGCTGCAATCGATCGCGGACACCCTGCCGCCGGGTATCACCCCGCAGTTGGGTCCCATCGCAACGGGGCTGGGCGAGATATACCTCTATACGATCGCCGCGGAACCGGGCGCTGTCCGGGATGACGGCGAGCCGTGGACGCCGATGGACCTGCGCACCCTGAACGACTGGGTGGTCCTGCCGCAGCTGCGCACGGTGGACGGTGTGACCGAGGTCAATACATTCGGTGGGTTCACCAAGGAAATCCACATCGTCCCCGACCCCGCGCAGCTCGCCGGGTTCGGCATTTCCCTGCGCGACATCGTCGAAGCCGTAGAGCGCAACAACGAGAATGTCGGCGCCGGCTACATCGAACGCCATGGCGCGCAGAACCTGGTGCGCGTGCCGGGCCAGGCGGAAAGCCTGGATGCACTGCGGACTATCGTGGTCCGCGATACCGGCGAAACGCAGATCCGGCTGGGCGACATTGCGCGCGTGGGTCCCGGCGAAGAGCTTCGCACCGGCGCGGCGACGCAGAATGGCGAGGAGGTCGTTCTGGGCATCGCCTTCATGTTGATCGGCGAAAACAGCCGTGCCGTGGCTCACGCTGTCGACGAACGGATCGACCAAATCCGCCCGAGTCTGCCCGATGGCGTCGTTCTGGAGACGGTCTACAATCGCACCACCCTGGTCGAGCGGACCATCGCGACTGTCGAGAAGAACCTTGCCGAAGGTGCCCTTCTCGTAATCGTTGTGCTCTTCCTGCTGCTCGGCAATGTCCGGGCGGCGATCCTGACGGCGCTGGTTATTCCGCTCTCCATGCTGATGACGGTGACGGGCATGGTCGAGAACCGCGTATCGGGCAATCTCATGAGCCTGGGCGCGCTCGATTTCGGACTGATCGTCGACGGGGCGGTGATCATCGTCGAGAATTGTCTGCGACGATTTTCGATTGCTCAGCGCGAACTGGGGCGGCTCCTCAGCCGGGAGGAGCGTTTCGATCTCACCGCCTCGGCCGCATCGGAAGTGATCAAACCCTCAATTTTCGGCGTGGTCATTATCACGGTGGTCTATCTGCCGATCTTCGCCCTCACCGGTGTGGAAGGAAAAATGTTCCACCCGATGGCCTTCACGGTCGTGCTGGCCCTCACTTCGGCGCTCATCCTGTCCCTGACCTTCGTTCCGGCCGCCGTGGCGACATTCGTCACCGGCAAAATCGACGAGAAGGAAAGCCGCGTGGTGCGCGGTGCAAGCTGGCTCTATCGGCCCGTTCTGGACGCCTCGCTCCGCTGGCCGCTCATTCCGGCCATGCTGGGCGCCGTCCTGGTCGTGATGGCGGGCCTGGGGGCCACACGCATGGGTACGGAATTTATTCCCAGCCTCGACGAAGGCGACATCGCGATGCATGCGATGCGGATTCCCGGCACAGGCCTCAACCAGTCGATCGAAATGCAGCTGCAGCTCGAAGCCCGGCTCAGAACGGTACCGGAAGTCGAGCGTGTGTTCTCGCGTATCGGTACGCCGGACATCGCCACCGATCCGATGCCGCCCAGCCTCTCCGACACATTCCTGATCCTCAGGCCCCGCAGCGAGTGGCCGGATTCCCGGAAGCCGAAATCCCGCCTCATCGCCGAGATCGAGGCGGTGGCCCAGAGCGTCCCCGGAAACAATTACGAGTTCACGCAACCGATCGAGATGCGGTTCAACGAACTGATTTCCGGCGTCCGCAGCGATCTGGCCATCAAGGTCTATGGCGACGATCTCGATCAGCTCCTGGCGACCGCCGAGGACATCGAATCCGTCGTCGCGTCCATCGAGGGCGCGCAGGATGTGCGGACCGAACAGATCACCGGCCTGCCGATCCTGTCTATCACGCCGGACCGGCAGGCCGTGGCGCGTTACGGGTTGAGCGTTTCGGATGTCCAGGACGTCGTCGGCGCCGCCATCGGCGGCAGGAGAGCCGGTCAGTTCTACGAGGGCGACCGGCGGTTCGACATCGTCGTGCGCTTTCCCGATGCGGTGCGGGAGGACATTCGCGCCATCGAACGCCTTCCGGTCCCGCTGGACGGCGGTCGGGCCGATCCGGAAGGTCTGCTGTTCGTTCCACTCAGCGAGGTAGCACGCGTGGATATCGTCACCGGCCCCAACCAGATCAGCCGCGAGAATGGCAAGCGGCGCGTCGTCGTCACCGCGAACGTTCGTGACCGCGACCTGGGGTCGTTCGTTGCAGATGTACGGGCGGCGGTTGACGAACGGGTGGACATCCCCGCCGGCTACTGGATCGATTACGGAGGCACGTTCGAGCAGCTGATCTCGGCCAGCCAGCGTCTGACCGTCGTCGTGCCCGTCGCCTTGGCACTGATCTTCGGTCTTTTGATGATGCTGTTCGGTACCGTCCGGGATTCCGCAATCGTCTTTACCGGCGTGCCGCTGGCGCTCACCGGCGGTGTCGCGGCCCTGGCGCTTCGCGATATGCCCCTGTCGATCTCCGCGGGTGTCGGCTTCATCGCGCTGTCCGGCGTGGCGGTGCTGAACGGGGTTGTCATGGTCACCTTCATCAAGGCGCTGAGGGATCGCGGCGCAAGCCTTGTTGACGCCATACGCGACGGAGCGCTGCAGCGCCTGCGTCCGGTGCTGATGACGGCGCTGGTGGCAAGCCTTGGCTTCGTGCCGATGGCCTTCAATGTAGGCACCGGCAGCGAGGTCCAGCGTCCGCTGGCGACCGTGGTGATCGGCGGCATCCTGTCCTCGACACTTTTGACGCTTGTCGTTCTGCCGGCCCTCTACCGGCTGGTGCACGGCACCTCGCTGGCTCTTTCGGGGCTCCGGCCACCACGGCACACGCCAGCCGACAAAGAAGCGGAGGCGCGGCCATGAAGCGAACCCTCAAGGCCGCCTGGAGGGCGGAAATGAGCCTGGCGCGGGCCGCCTGCGCGGCCCGCGACGACGCCGAGGCGTTTCGCCATCTTGAGCGGGCGCACATCCTCGGCCAGCGATATTTCCTCACTCATTGGGCCACGCACTGGTGGATGCTGAAACTCGGCCTCCGGCGGGCCGACCGGCGGGAGATTCGCGGACAGATCGTGAGGCTCGTCGCCGTCATACCGGGCTATGTCTTCGGCTGGGTCCCCAAGGGCAATACAGGTGGGGCCGACGTCTCCGCCATCAAGCCCATGCCGATTCCGGCAGACCTTGAAGCGCTGCTGCAGCACTATTCGGTGACCCGAGACGTGACTGTCCGGATACTGGTGCTCACGGCCCTCGCCGTCTTGGCCACACTCCTCTTGCTCCGTTGACGCTGCAGGGTGGGCACTAGTGGCGAGGGGGACGCCTCCGGAGTATCGAACCCGACTTAAGGGAAGACTTTGTCCGCTTTCGGAGATCGGACGGTCAGGCGCAGGAGGGGACATACAAGGCCCGGATCACGGGGCTGGGTCAGTCACGTCAGCTCACAGGATCTGTGGCGCTTTTGGCCCCAGGTCACCCCAGGCGCATAATCCACGGCTTCCCAACATGGAGGCCACTATGGACACGATCTATCTTTCGGACCGCACGCGGCCGGAGCCCTGGAACAAGGGCAAGCTGATCGGGCAGAAGCCGCCGTTCAAGGCGAAGGAGGTCTGGTCGATCCGGATTCGTCTTCAGATCGCCGACCACAAGCGGGATCTGGCTTTGTTCGACCTGGCGATCGACAGCAAGCTGCGCGGCTGCGACCTGGTACGGCTGCGCGTCAACGACCTCTGGATCGGCGGCGAGATCCGCCATCGCGCCAAGCTGGTTCAGAGCAAGACCGGTGCGCCGGTCCAGTTCGAGGTTACCCAGCAGACGCGAGACGCCCTCGAGGCCTGGCGACGCTTCAAGGGACTGAACCCGCAGGATTGGCTGTTCCCCAGCCGCAAGGACCCGGCCCGGCCTATCAGCACGCGGCAATACGGCCGCATCGTCAACCGCTGGGTCGGCATGATCGGGCTGCCGATATCCGCCTATGGCACGCACTCCCTGCGCCGGACCAAGGCGACGCTCATCTACCGCAAGACCGGCAATGTCCGGGCGGTCCAGCTCCTGCTCGGCCATACAAAGCTCGACAGCACGGTGCGGTACCTTGGCGTCGAGCTGGAGGATGCGCTGGAACTGGCGGAGAGCATCGAGCTGTGACGCTGAAGGGCGCTGAACACTCCCAAGTCGGATATCCAGCACGAATCCGGCGTGTCGGTGCCGTGTGCTCGCCGATCAGACGCAGGACGGGATGCCGCTGCCCCAAGAACCAGCGCTCTTCCCAAAAGTCCCCGTCCTGCCGCACATCACGGGATGTGCGTTCAAAAGTCCTGAACCGGCCACTGCGCCGTTGCAAGCGTGCTCAGATCGGCAGGCGCAGGCCCAGTTTCGGTCCGAATACCGTCATGGCGAAATAGAGCGCTATCGTGATGGCGCAGCCGATGCCGAGGGACGGCCAGAAACCCATGCCTCGCCGCAGGAGAGCGGGAAGAATGAGGAACATGGGCAGAGAGGGCAGAACGTACCAGAAGGTCGCCTCGGCATGATCGGCGAGCCGGTCCGCGTCACGCGTATCGTGCCAGAGCCACAGCATGCCGAGGACGGAAACGATGGGCAGCGACGCGATCAGGGCACCGAAGGCAGCGCTGCGCTTGGCGGTCTCCGAAACAATGCCGACCAGTACGCCGGACAGGAGGGATTTGACGATCAGCCAGAACATTGCCTTCTCCATGAACCAAAAAGTGTACGACCGCGTCGCGCTGCTTTCAGCCTATGCGTGGTTTGAACAGCCGCGCTTGCAACCCGAGCGACGGCTTCTCCACGATATGCCACGAGATGGCAGCAATCACTGCGGTGACAGGTATTCCAAGGATGGCTAGCTGCAAGGGCGACGAGGCCCAACCCCAGTGCCAGACCAGCTGGAACAGCGGATAGTGCCAGATATACACGCCGTACGACCAGTCCGGCAGCCCGGCACCGGTCGGCACACGGTCCAGCCGGACCAGGCCGATCCACAGGATGATGCTCGCCAGGGCGAGGTTCCAGGGTATCTGCGCCGCCGGGTGTTCGCCCAGTAGCCAGGCAGCAGGTAAAAGGGCGGCAAGCGGTATCAGCGTCAACGCGATGCGCCCTCTCAGCATGTAAGCCGCCACACCGAGGAGAAAGGCTGCAGCGAGCCGAGTCCCCTCAACGAGCATGGATGGCGCCTCGGGAAAGCGGGTGGCGAGACAGACTGTAAGTGCTGATACCGCCACCCACAACAGCACGCCGCCCAGCGGGCTCCACAGTACGCGCGTGAAAAACAACAGGGCCGCCGCCGCATAGGCCAGAGCCTCATAGCGCAGAGTCCACAGCGAGGCGGAGAACTCGCCCGGCACCGCATTGTCCGGAAAGACCGCCGCCGGACCGCCCGATGTGTCGGCGAAGAAGACAATGTTGGGAATAAAGAGCCAGGTCTGCGGGTCCTGCCAGTAGGCCGCGGGCGACAGACCGGTCGCGGCCGGCCCGATGATCAATACGGCCGCGAGAGCCAGCACGATGAGCGCAGGCCAAAGTCTCAGCATTCGGGCTATCACGAAGCGGACCAGGTCTTGCCGCCGTTCCAGACTGCCGGCGATGAGGAAGCCGGACAGGATGAAGAAGCCATTGACCGCCAGATAGCCGGGCGACCAGCCCTGGATGCTTACGAGGCCCTGACTGCCCGTTCCATAGGCGACGACGAACACGTGCTCCAGAATGACAAGGCTCGCCAGAACCATCCGGACCGGCGTGAAGCGGTTATTGCGGCCCTGAAAGGCCTCGCCGATGCGGGTCATGGCAATCTCCCCCAAAGGAGAAGGCCCGACGCAAATGCCGAGCCCTCACCCCTTCAGAACAGCCGGTTGAATTCGCTGTAGGCACCACGCGCCCGCAGCGTCACCCTCACGGTGACATCCGAACGGTTGCGCCAGAACCACCCATGCGCACCGTCAAATTCGGCCGTGAATTCGCCGCTGTCGCCAGGTTCGTTGCGCCCTTGCCGGTAGCTGATGAAAGCGTCCTGGGGATTGTCGCCGTGCAGGTCCGAATTGAGGCCGGCCCGGTCGGTGGTCCATTCGTAGACGGCAATCTCGCCGGCGCTCATCGTCAGTTTCACTTCTGTCGCTTCGCCGGGCTGCAGGGTAATCGAGATTGTGTCGCGCCATTGTGCGGCGACCGGCTCATTGGTGTCTGTCGCAGCTGCGGTTTCCTCGATCGGGGATGCCTCCGCCGCTTCGGACGGAGTATCTGTGGGATCGGCCTCGTCGGGCGCGGCAGCGGCGGTTTCGGATGCGGGGGCCCGTGCCGCTACAGCCGCGGTCTCGCCCTGACGGTCGGCCTCGGCTTCGGCAGCAAGCTGCATCTTGATCTCGCCCATTTCCGTGAGGCCCAGCACGCGGCCGATACGGGTGGGATCGACACCGTATTCGGCCGGTAGCACGATGGTCACGAGGATGACGATGGCGGCCAGCAGCGCGATCGCGGTGGCTTTCAGGAGGCTCTCGCTGGACGGCAGATCGTCGCGGGGCGGGAGTTGGGAATTGAACATTGTGTATCTCCGGAATTCGGGGTCACGCGACGATATAGCCGGTGAGCTGGTAACCCATGAGGATGAAGCCTGCGGCCATCAGGATGACATTGGCGGCATAGACATGGCGGGCGAAACTTGCCGTCCGGCGCCAGAAGCCCATGGCGATGAGAATGGCAGCGAGGGCGAGGAACTGGCCCGCCTCGACGCCGACATTGAAAGCCAGGAGATTGGGCAGCAGACCGTCCGGAGCGATGTCGTAGTCGATCAGCTTGGTCGACAGGCCGAAGCCGTGGAAGAGCCCGAAAACCAGGGTTGCCGCCTTGGTAGAGGGCTGCACTCCGAACCAGCGCTGGAACGCGCCGAGATTGTCGAGGGCCTTGTAGACGACTGAGAGGCCGATAACGGCGTCGATCAGATAGGCGTTCAGACCGATATCGAAGAAGACACCGGCCAGCATCGTGGTGGAGTGCCCGATCGCAAACAAGCTGACATAGATGCCGATATACTTGAGCCGGTAGAGGAAGAAGACCACGCCGAACAGAAAGAGGATGTGATCGTAGCCGGTCACCATGTGCTTGGCGCCGAGATAGAGGAAGGGCAGGAGATGGATGCCCGTGATCTCCTGGATGTAGCCCTTGTCGCCTTCTGTGACGCCGTGGGCGAGCGCCTCGCTTCCCGTCACGAGGGCGATGGCAAGGGCGGCAAACAGGAGTGTGCCGATGCGGCCCGTGGGGCCGGTCAGATCGGGAAATTTCATGAATGACTCCGCGTGAAATGAAAAGTACTGTCCCGGCCTGCGGCGGCCGGGGCAGGTCGTGCGATCAGGCCGGTTCCTCGTCCGCGAGGTGCCGGGCCCGTTCGGCGCTCTCGCCCAGCATGCCCCGCACGATGCGCAGCAGGGCAGGCAGGACCAGCAGGGTCAGCAGGGTGGAGGAGACGATACCGCCGATGACCACCGTGGCCAGCGGGCGCTGGACCTCGGCGCCGGCGCCGACATTGAAGGCCATCGGCACGAAGCCGAGACTCGCCACCAGCGCTGTCATCAGCACCGGTCGCAGACGCGTCAGCGCCCCTTCCCGGATCGCCTCGTCCAGCGGCTTGCCCTCATCCATCAGGGAGCGGATGAAGGTGACCAGCACGACCCCGTTGAGCACGGCCACACCCGACAGGGCGATAAAGCCGACACCCGCGGAAATCGACAGCGGCAGATCCCTCAGCAGGAGGGCTGCGACACCACCTGTCAGGGCCAGCGGAACGCCCGAGAAGACGACCGCCGCATCGCCGACGGATCGGAACAGCGCCAGCAGAAGCAGGAAGATCATGGCCAGCGCGACCGGCACCACAAGGCTGAGCCGGTTGGCCGCCGAGATCAGCTGTTCGAACGTGCCGCCATACTCCACCCAGTAGCCGGGCGGGATCTCGGCCTCGTTGCGCACCAGATCCTGCACCTCAGCGATGAAGGAGCCGAGATCGCGGCCGCGGACATTCGCCGTGACGACGATGCGCCGTTTGCCGTTCTCGCGGCTGATCTGGTTGGGGCCGATGACCAGTTCGATATCGGCCAGTTCGCGCAGCGGTATGGTCTCCACCCGCGCTCCGGCCTCGGCCGGCAGCGGAATATGGAGCCGTTCCAGCAGCGCCACATTCGACCGGAGCTCCTCCGGCAGGCGGACGATGACGTCGAACCGCCGGTCGCCCTCGAAGATCAGACCCGCACGTGTTCCGGCCAGCGAAGTCCGGATCACGGACTGGACATCGTCGATGGTCAGCCCGTAACGGGCCAGCGCTTCGCGCCGGGGCTCGATCTGCATCATCGGCAGTCCGGTGGCCTGTTCCAGGGAGATGTCCTGGGCGCCGTCGACCTGCCCCATCAGGCCCTCAATCCGCTGGCCGATCGCCAGCAGCGCGTCGAGATCGTCCCCGAACACTTTCACCGCAACATCCGCCCGGACGCCGGAGAGCAGTTCGTTGAACCGCATCTCGATCGGCTGGGTGAATTCGTAGCGATTGCCCGGAACCTGCTGGACGGCGTCGTTCAGCTGGGCGACCAGCGCGTCCCGAGGCATGCGTGGATCGGGCCATTCCTCCCGCGGTTTGAGCAGGATGAAGGTATCGGCCACGCTCGGCGGCATCGGATCGGTGGCGACGTCCGCCGTGCCGATCTTGGAAACGATGCGTTCGATCTGCGGGAAATCGCGAAGCTCGTCTTCCAGATGGGTCTGCATCTCCAGGGCCTGACTGAGACTGGTGCCCGGAATGCGCAGCGCGTGCAGGGCGATATCGCCCTCGTCGAGCTGCGGAATGAATTCCGAGCCCATGCGCGAGGCGGCCAGGCCGGCCATGACGACCAGCACCACCGCACCCGCCACCACGACCCAGCGTAGCCGCAGGGCGAAGCCGAGCAGCGGCGCATAGAGTTTCGCCGCGCCCCGCATCACAAGATTCGGCTTTTCCTCGACCTTGCCCGTCACGATCATGGCGACTGCGGCGGGAACGAAGGTGAGCGAAAGGATCATCGCCGAGGTCAGCGCGAAGATCACCGTGAAGGCCATCGGGTGAAACATTTTTCCTTCCACACCTGTCAGCGTGAAGATCGGAACGTAGACCAGGGTGATGATCAGCACGCCGAACAGCGACGGGCGGATCACTTCCGCCGCCGCTTCTGCGGTCTCGTGGAAGCGCTCCTGGCGGGTCAGCAGGCGTCCGAGTTCGTGCTGTTTCAGTCCCAGCCGCCGCAGACAATTCTCGACGATGATCACCGCGCCATCGACGATCAGGCCGAAATCCAGGGCGCCCAGGCTCATCAGATTGCCCGAGACGCGATTTTCCACCATGCCGGTGATGGTCATCAGCATGGACAAGGGAATGACCAGCGCCGTCAGGATCGCCGCCCGCACATTGCCGAGCAACAGGAAGAGCACGACGATGACCAGCAGAGCCCCTTCGACGAGGTTCTTTTCGACCGTTTCGATGGTGCGGTCCACGAGTTCGGTCCGGTTGTAGATCGCCGCTGCGCGGATGCCGGACGGAAGCGCTTCTGCAGCCTCCTCCAGACGGATCGCCACGTCGTGCGCGACTTGGCGGCTGTTCTCGCCCATCAGCATGAAGACCGTGCCGAGAACGACTTCCTCGCCGTTTTCGGTCGCGGCTCCGGTCCGCAATTCCTCGCCCATGATCACGTCCGCGACATCACGCACGAGGATGGGCTGGCCGTTGCGGTTGGCGATTACCGAAGCTTCCAGATCGGCGATACTCTGCGCCTGACCGGACGACCGGATCAGGAGCTGTTCGCCACTGTGCTCGACATAGCCCGCGCCGGTATTGGCATTGTTGCGGGCCAGCGCCTCGACGACATCGTCCAGGGTCAGCCCGTAGGCCGCGAGCCGGTCGGGATGCGGCGTCACATGATACTGGCGCACATAGCCGCCGATCGTGTTGACCTCCACCACGCCGGGTGTGCGCAGGAGCTGCGGCCGGATCACCCAGTCCTGCAGGGTACGCAAATCCTCTGCGGTCCACGGCGTGCCGTCGTCGCGGGTTGCGCCCGGTTCGATCTCCAGCGTGTACATGAAGATCTCGCCGAGCCCCGTGGCGATAGGTCCCATCTCCGGCGTAACGCCTTCGGGCAATTCCTCTCGCACCGCCTGCAGCCGTTCATTCACGAGCTGGCGGGCGAAATAGATGTCGGTGCCGTCCTGAAAGACCACGGTCACCTGGGACAGGCCGTAGCGCGACACCGAGCGGGTGTAGTCCAGTCCCGGAATGCCGGAAATGGCCGTCTCGATGGGAAAGGTGATCCTCTGTTCGGCCTCGAGCGGCGAAAAGCCTTCCGCTTCGGTATTGATCTGGACCTGGACATTGGTGATATCCGGCGTGGCGTCGATCGGCAGGCGCTGGAAGTTCCACACCCCGAGCGCCGCCAGGGCGATAACGAGGAAGAGAACCAGCCATCTGTAGCGGATCGACTGATAGATGATCGATTTCAGCATGATCCGCTCCTAGTGATCGTGGCTCGCGCCGGACTTCAGCACGTCGGCGGTGATCAGGAAGGCGTTCTCGCTGACATAGGTCGCGCCCGGCTCGATGCCGCCGAGGACTTCCGTCCATTCCGGCGTCTGGCGGCCCAGTTCCAGCATGCGCACCTCATAGGTATCGCCCACGCGGGCATAGACCACCGTAAAGTCGCGGAAGCGCTGGAGCGCACCGGTGCGTACGGCGAGCGGCACCTCGAACTCGCCGATCTCGACCCGCGCCCGGATCCGCTCGCCGGGACGCCATTGCCCGTCCTGGTTGGGAATCTCCACATGCGCGATGGCGCGCTGGCTGTCGGGGTCGATCATCGGCGAGAGGAATTCGATCTCGCTCTCCACCGCACGGCGTCCATCGGTACTGGTCACCCGGACCGGCTGGCCTGGCGCGAGATCCGGCAGATCACCCGGATAGACTAAGAGCTCGGCATGCAGCTGGGAGGGGTCGGCGATCACGTAGAGCGGTTCGCTGCCGGCCGGCGCATTAAGCGTGGCCCGGCGTTCCACCACGACGCCGCCGATCGGGCTTGTGACGGAATAGGTCTGCAGGCTGTCCGTCGCGGTGATGCGGGCGAGCGTCTGCCCGGCCTCCACCACATCGCCGATGCTGGCATTGAGCGCCACGATGCGCCCCGGCAGCCAGCCGCGCAGCTCGGCGCGACCCTCCGGCAACAGCTCCATCTCGCCATAGACCTCGATCGTCTCGTCGAGCGTGGCCGGCCTCGCCCGGTCGACGGCGATGCCACCGGCCTCGGCCTGTGCCGGAGAGATGGTCGTGCGGCCTTCATAGGACTCGTACTGCCAGCGCGCATTCAAACCCGGCATCGAGGCCGTCACGGCGACGTCGAAAGAATGCGGTTCGGTGACCACGCCATCGCCGCGGAGGAAATCCTCCTGCGGTGCAAACGCGAACCGGTCGACCTGCCCGCCCAGACGGGTCAGTTCCACCGCGGCCGTCACGCGGGACGGATCCACCGGCTGGCCGTCAAGATAGGGGTAAAGGCGGAATTCCGGGTCGACGCCGTCCTCGAAGATGGTCAGTTCAAGCGCGAAATCGCCCTCGCGGAGCATGCGGCCGCGATGCGGGCCGCGCTCATACTCGTCGCCGGCGGCAATTTCACCATGGCCGGAGCCGCTCTCGCCCTGCGGAGTCTCAGCGGAGCAGCCCGCGAATGCAAAGGCGATAGAGGACAGGAGGAGGAAAGAAGAAAGCTTGTATCTTGTCATTGTTGAGTTCCCGGGCGCTGGAGCGTAGTGCGGGGCGCGCCGGTCAGGCGGCGCAGCTGGATATCGGCCTGGTGGATGGCGAAGAGCGCATCGGTCCGACGAAGGCGGGCCTCGATGAGCGCCTGCTGGACGTCGTAGATTTCCAGGAAGGAGAAACTGCCACGGGCAAATCCGGTCCGGGCCTGTTCGAGCGCGGTTTCGAGGCGCGGCAGGACGCTTTCGTCGAGCGCGGCCAGCTCCCCAGCCGCAGCCTGGCGCCGCAGGGCAAGCGCCTGGACATCCCGCTGCACTTGCCGTTGCCGCGCGGCAAAATCGGCGTCGATGGCGGCGGCTTCCGAGCGGGCCGAGGCTATATTGGCCCGGTTCGCGTTCCACACCTGCAGCGGAATTGAGAACCGCACGCCGAGCGCGACATCGTTGGAAGCCTGATAGTGGCGCAGCTCGAGCCCGACATTGGCGTCCGGCACGGCACGGGCGGTCTCCAGCTCGATCTCGGCATCGCTGCGGGCCCGGCGAGCGCGCAGCAGTGCGAGTTCCGGGGCGGCGGCATCGGCAGAGGCATTCCCCAACCCGCCGAGGCTCAGAAAGCTCTCCGTCTCTACCGTGAAGTCCGGCAGGCCGCCCCAGTAGGAGGCCAGGATCGTGGCACTCGTGACAACCTGCCGTCGGGCCAGACCGGCCTCGATCTCCGCTTCGGCGAGGCGGGCTCCGATCCGGTCGCGGGCCATCACCGGATCGCGGGCAGCCTGGACCCGACGGTCGACGATCCCAGCCAGCGCCTGCAGTGCTGCGACGCGGGCTTCGGCAATGGTCTGACGTATCCGGGCGGCCTGGATGTCGAGATAAGCCAGTTCCACTGCCCGGATCAGGTCGCGCCAGGCGATCTCGGCCTCGACGGCGGTCACGTCGCGTTCGCGTTCGGCCAGCGAGCGCCGGGCGTCAAGATCGCCACCGCGTTCCCAGGGCTGCATCACCCCCACGGCGGCTTCGGCTTCGTTGAACAGATTGTGATCCCCGCTGCCCAGCACGCCTTCGGACGTGAAGTCGAGCGTGGGGTTGGGCCGGCGGGACGCGCCGTCGATACGCTGTTCACTCGCATCGACACGGGCGCCGGCAGCAGTGAGTTCCGGAGCGCTGTCGAGCGCGCGGACGATGGCCTCGTCGATTGTAAGGCTTGGAGGCGACACCTCCTGGGCGCCGGCCGCGGCCGGCACCAGGGCGAAATGCGTCGCGGCAAGCGCGAGCAGGCAGAATGGCGGTTTCATGGACTCGATCCCGAAAACGAATGCGGACAAGCCGCCGGTCAAGGCCGGCGGCACGGTCTGGTCGCTACAGGATCGTTCGAGGCGGGCGTTGCGGTCCGGTCGAGCCGGGATCGCGTAAAGGTGCGGAATTGGTCAGCTCCCGGATCATGCCGACGCGTTGCGGCATGCCACGGCCGTCGGTCGTGGCGATCGGAGCGCCGTCCATATGGACGTGGGCGTGAAGCACGATATCGCCGGATTCGGGAGCCTCGGTATCGGCACCGGCCAGACCCCGCTCCAGATCGATCTCGCGGTCCGTCCCCCGGTGGACATGAATATCCTCGTGAAGGTCGGGCGACGGGATCGAATGATGGTGGTCCGCATCAACCGCATGCGCATGCGCTGCCGCCCCGGACACGGGTCCGAGACAAGCCAGCATGGCAATCAGGAGAAGAGTCAGAGCCTGTCGCATCGTCCCCAAGGCGCTTTTCGAGGCAGAACTCGTACCTGCCGAGCACCGCCGGGTCAAGCAATGGCGTATCGCCATTATTGCCCTGCCGATCGCGCACGCTGCGAGGCTTCAGCCCGCCCGCAACTGCCAGGCCGCGCGGTCCAGCCGCGTTTCGACGGGAAATCCACCCTCGAATCATGATGAAGGACTATGTCACCGATCTGGTACGCAAGCGCAGCGTCTCAGATCTAAGCCCCGACGGCAACTTGCTCGCGAACCGCGCATTCATGTTTCAGCGCGGCCTGCCTAAGCTGTTCGCCGGCATGACCGCTATCGGGAAACCGGCCAGGCGCAAAATCAGACAAGCGATTTTCGCCTCGCGGGAGATACTGCAAATTCAGGCTTGAACCTCTAGCAGCTAGAGGAATTAGGCTGTTCCCGGCGCTTGAGGACTTGATCGAAAAGGTCTGCCCCTGTAGGTCCCCTGTCGAACCGGAGGTGTTCGTGCTCACCCTGCTGCGCACATTACTGGCCGTCCTGACCGTCCTATCCTTCGCTGGAGAGGCGGCAGAAGCGGCTGTGCCGGGACACGACCACCATGTCGGCCATGAGGACCTCGCAACGGGCGGTTCCGGGCAGAGCGAGCACCGCCACGCCCAGCATCCGGTACATGCCTGCGGCGCCTGCCATCACGCGATCGCCGCTCAAACCGGCGCGCCGTCCCTGAGCGTGCCCGCGAACCGCGTCACATACCGCCTCCGCCACGAACGTGGCCCGGGCCGGGCGCTCGCGCCGCCCCACCAGCCTCCCATTGCCTGACGAGAGCGTTCGAACCCTTCGTTCTCTTCAGACAATCGGGATATCTGGATGTATTCAGACAAATCTTCCCGGCCGAGATGGCCGGGCCGAGGACTTGCAGGCGTGGCCTGCAGTGCTCTCCTCGCGTCTGCGGCGCTGGCACAGCCGGCTCCGCGGGACGCCCCGCTCGATCTCGCGACGGCCCTGCAGTGGGCCGCGCAATCCAACCCGCGCATCGGGGCGGCCCGGGCGGACGTGTCCGCACGGCTTGGCGAAGCCCGTCAAGCGGGCCTTTGGGACAACCCCTCCCTGGAAGCCGAAGCCGAGGACTTCGGCGGCGACCGCAGCGATATCGGCGACGGCGATGTGACCGTCGCCGTGCGCCAGACTATCCCGCTGGGCGGCGACCGGCGCCGCGCCCGCGAGGCGGCCGAGGCCTGGGCCGGTGTCGAGACCGCGCAGCTGAACGCGGAGATCGCCAGCCTGCTCGGCGACGCTGCCACGGCGTTCGTGGACGCCCGTGCGGCCCAGGAAACCGCTCGCGTCAGGGCGGAACTCCAGGATCTCGCGGAAACCGCCGCGTCGGCCATACGCCAGCGCGTCGAGGCGGGGCGGTCCTCGCCGATCAATCTCGAGCGGGCCGACATTCTGACCGCCACGGCCGGCATCGAGGCGGCATCGGCGTTGACCGAGGCGCGGCGTGCAGGTCTTGCGCTGGCCGCGATATGGGGCGGCGCGACGGCGGGCGAGGTCGCGCCCCCGTCCGTGTTCGTGAACAATCCGGAACTGTCGGCACTGACGCCGGAGGCGATGATGCGGCGCAATCCGGATCTGGCGGTCGCACAGCAGACATCCCGCGCGCGAAGCGAAGAGATTGCCAGAGAACGGGCCGAAGCCATCCCGGATATCACACTCGGTGCCGGGATCAGGCGGTACGGCAGCGATAACGAGACGGCGTATCTCGCCATGGTCGAAATGCCGATCCCGGTGATCGACCGGAATCAGGGCGCCATCGCCGCAGCCGCGGCGCGCGAGACCGGGGCCCGACTGGACGAGGAGGCTCTGCGGCGGCAATTGCTGGCGCGACATGCAGCCGCCTACCGTCGGTGGAGCGACGCGCAGCAGCGTTATGCAGCACTGAGCGAACGCGTGCTGCCGGCCGCGGAGAACGCCTTCTCCCGTACCAGTCTCGCCTATCGCGAGGGCGCGCTGCAGCTTCTCGACCTGCTGGACGTCCAGCGCACCTATTTTGACACCCGTATCCAGGCGATTGAGGCCCGGGCGCAGCTCGCCCGCGCGGCCATCGAACTCGACGTGCTCCTTGGCGCACCACGCCTGAAACAACTCGCCGGCGCGGAGGCCAACCCATGACAATGACGCTGACCAAGACACTCCTCGCCAGCACGGCGACACTGGCGCTCTTGTCCGCCTGCTCGGAACCGTCGGCGCAAGCGCCCGCCCGTGAGGCTCCTGCGGGCACGGACACCTACGAGAGCACGGCCGAGACCGGTCGTGCAGGGGATAATCACGCCGATGGAGCCGGATACGTGGAGGTGACCGACGGCGACATCGACGCGCTGGGCGTAACGATCGGCCAGGCCGATACCGGTCCGGTCGACGGCGAGGTGGAATTGCCCGCCGAGGTCCGGTTCGACCAGACGCGGCTGGCGCATGTCTCGCCACGCGTATCGGGCATCGTGCATGCTGTCCACGTCACCGAGGGCGACACCGTCGACGCGGGTCAACTCCTCGCCGTGCTCGACAGTCGCGCCCTGGCGGACGCCAAGGCCGGATACCTGTCCGCCCTGGCCCGCCTTGACCTAGACCGATCGCGCTTCGAGCGTGAGAACCGGCTGTGGGAGCAGCAGATCTCGGCGGAGCAGGACTTCCTCGACGCCCGCCAGGCGCTGGAGGAATCGCGCATCGAGGTGCGCAGCGCCCGCCAGCAATTGGAGGCGCTGGGCATTGACGAGGCGGCGCGCGCCACCCTTGCCTCGGAAACCGATCAGCCCCTGACACGCTACGCGCTCGCGGCACCGATCTCCGGTAACGTCATCGAGCGCCACGCCGTGCTGGGCGAGGTGATCGAGGAAGGCGCGCAGCCACCCGCCTTCATTATTGCCGATACGTCCACGGTCTGGGTCGATGCGGCCATCTACGGCGCCGATCTCGACCGGCTGCGGGCCGGCAGTCCTGTCCGTATCGATCCAGGCGATGGCGGCCCCGAAATCGTCAGCGAGATCGCCTTCGTCAGCCCGCAACTCGGCGAAAGCACGCGCACGGGCCGGGCGCGGATCGTCATCGACAATGCCGGCGAACGCTTGCGTCCGGGCATGTTCGTCACGGTCCACGCCGAGGCGCTCGCCGCCCAGGCAGGTACCCGCGTTCCGGCGACCGCACTGCAGACGGTCGACGGCGCCGATGTCGTCTTTGTTCGCACCGATCACGGTTTCGAAGTTCGTCCGGTCCGGATCGGACGGCGCTCCGACCGTTTCGCGGAAATCCTCGCGGGGGTCGAGCCGGGCGAACGGATCGCGACTGCCGGCGCCTTCGCCCTCAAGTCGGAACTTCAAAAAGGGGAGTTCGAAGATGGACACGCCCACTGACAACCTCTCCCCGCAAAACCAGGGGGCGGCAACGCGGCTTCTGCACCGCATCGCCGGCGGTCGCCTCCTGGCGGTACTCGGCTTCGTCGCGGTCATCCTGGCGGGCGGGATCACCTTTAGATCCATGCCGGTCGACGCTTTCCCGGACGTGACGCCGACCCTAGTGCAGGTCTTCACCGAAACCGAAGGCCTCGCCCCCGAAGAGGTCGAGCGCTATGTCACCTTCCCGGTCGAGACGGCGATGAACGGTCTGCCGCGGCTGACGGAAGTCCGCTCCACCTCGAATTTCGGTCTGTCGGTGGTGAACATCTATTTCGAGGACGGAACCGACATCTACTGGGCCCGCCAGCTTGTCGGCGAACGTCTCCGGCTGGCGCGCGACGACATACCGAACGGCTTTGGCGAACCGGCCATGGGGCCGATCACCACTGGGCTCGGACAGATCCTCTTCTACTTCCTCGACAGCGCCGACGGCCCCCTGAACGGTGTCGAACTGCGCACCATCCAGGACTGGCTGGTGAAGTTCGACCTGCAAACCGTGCGCGGCGTGACGGAAGTGCTCTCGCTGGGCGGGTTCGAACGGCAATACCAGATCGATGTGCGGCCGGACGCACTCCTGCGCTACGACCTCACAGTCGCAGATGTGGTGGCAGCCGTCGAGGCCAACAACGCCAATGCCGGTGCACAATTCCTGGTCGAGAACTCCGAACAGTATACGGTGCGGGCGGTTGGCCTGGCCGAAGGCGAGCACGATCTGGGCGATATCGTCGTCAAGGTCGTCGACGGCGTGCCGGTGCGCGTTCGGGATATCGCCGGGATCGAAATCGGCGGCGCGCCCCGCCAAGGCCTGGCCACGATGAACGGCCAGGGCGAGATTGTCGCCGGGCTGGTGCTCAAGCTGATCGGGGCCAATACCAACGAAGTGATCGGCCGCGTCCATGACCGGCTGGACCGCATCAACGAGACCCTGCCCGACGGTGTCGAGGCCGTGCCCTATTACGACCAGTCCGAACTGGTCGGTGCCGCTGTCTCGACTATGACGACAGCGCTCTGGCAGGGCGCCCTGCTGGTTGCGGCGATCCTGTTCGCCTTCCTGCGCGGCTGGCGGCCGAGTCTGATCGTGGTGGCGTCCATACCCTTCTCGGTCGGCTTTGCTCTCGTCGCGATGCAAATCTTCGGCGTGTCGGCCAATCTGATGTCGCTGGGCGGGATCGCTATCGCTATCGGCATGATGGTCGACGGGGCGGTGGTCATGGTGGAGAACGCCAATCGGCGCCTGCGCGAGGCCGAAGCGGACGCAGACCGGCGCAATGTGGTGGCACAGGCCTGCGCCGAGGTGCTGCAGCCGCTGGTTTTCGCCATCCTCATCGTCGTGGTCGTCTTCCTGCCGATCCTCACGCTCGATGGCGTCGAGGGGAAGACGTTCCGGCCGCTTGCCTTTGCCGTGGTCTTCGCCATGGCGGGCTCGCTGATCTTCGCCGTCCTGCTGGCGCCGGCCGCGGCCTTTCTGGGCCTGCGGCCAAGACCGGCCAGTGCGGAAGGTGGTGGCCTCTATGCGCGCTGGTTCGGCCCGGCGGTCGGCTTCTTCGTGGCGCGGCGCTGGGCAGCCGTCCTGCTCGCCGGCGTCATGCTGGCCGCGGGCGCGCTGATCTTTCCGCGTCTGGGTTCGGAGTTCACACCGCGCATGAATGAGGGCGACCTGCTCATCCGTTTGACGATGGCACCCTCCATCAGCCTGCCGGAGGCCCGCAATACGGTCACCCGGTTCGAGCAGACCCTGCTCGACGATTTCCCGGAGGTCGAGCGCGTGGTGACACGGGTCGGCCGCGGCGAAGTCGGCGCCCATGCCGACCCGGTCAACAGCGGCGAGGCCTTCGTCGCCTTGAGGCCAAGATCGGAATGGACGACGGCGCGGACCCAGGCAG
>JBDWLQ010000011.1:0-91475 GCA_039973095.1 Nitratireductor sp.
ATAGCGGCGATACCAGGCCCCGGCCGTCGAGATCCCGATGCGGAAGCGACGCGCCGCCTCCCGCGTCGAAACCCCATCCTCAATAGCCGCAATCACCCGACCGCGAAGGTCGCCGCTCAGGCTCCTCGTCATCTTCACCTCATGGCAAATCACCAGCGTCAGTGAATCAGACAAACACGACCGCGTGAATCCCAAAACCGACCCTGCGTTCTTCGAAGATGCTCTAAATCGTCCTCCAGGACCGTTTGACCGATCCCGGAAAGGCAAATAGAAGGCAGCGACGGCCGCACAGGCGGCCGATGGGCCTGGTGAATGTCGCACAACACTTTCGGACATCTTTTCCGCGTCACCACCTGGGGTGAAAGCCACGGAGCGGCGCTCGGTTGCGTGATCGACGGCTGCCCGCCCGGGATTGCGTTCACGCCGGCCGACATCCAGCGCGAGCTCGATCGGCGTCGGCCGGGCAAGTCGCGCTTCGTCACGCAGCGGCGCGAGCCCGACCAGGTCAAGGTGCTGTCCGGTGTCGTGCCGGACGACGACGGCGAGACGCTGACGACCACCGGCACCCCGATCTCGCTGATGATCGAAAACGTCGATCAGCGCTCGAAGGATTACGGCGAGATCGCGCGCCAGTTCCGCCCCGGCCACGCCGATTACAGCTATTTCGTCAAATACGGGCTGCGCGACCACCGCGGCGGTGGGCGCTCGTCCGCCCGCGAGACGGCCGCGCGCGTGGCCGCGGGCGCGATCGCCCGCAAGGTCGTTCCGGGCCTTGTCGTGCGCGGCGCGCTGGTGGCGATGGGCGAAAAGCGCATCGAGCGCGAGAACTGGGACTGGGATTTCGTCGACCATGACGACAATCCCTTCTTCACCCCCGACCCGGCGTCGGTGGCGGTGTTCAGCGATTATCTCGACGCCGTTCGCAAGGCGGGCTCTTCGGTCGGCGCCGTGGTCGAAATCGTCGCCGAGGGTGTGCCGGCCGGGCTCGGCGCGCCGATCTATGCCAAGCTCGATCAGGATATCGCTTCGGCGATGATGTCGATCAACGCCGTCAAGGGCGTCGAGATCGGCAACGGTTTCGCGGCCGCCGGCCTGACCGGCGAGGAAAACGCCGACGAGATGCGCATGGGCAATGACGGCCGGCCGCGCTTCCTGAGCAATCACGCCGGCGGCGTGCTGGGCGGCATTTCCACCGGCGAGCCGGTGGTGGCGCGTTTTGCCGTCAAGCCGACATCCTCCATTCTGACGCCGCGCCGTTCGGTGGATCTTGAGGGCCGCGACGTCGATGTGGTCACCAAGGGGCGTCACGATCCCTGCGTCGGCATTCGCGCCGTGCCGATCGGCGAGGCGATGCTGGCCTGCGTGGTCGCCGATCATTATCTTCGTCACCGCGGCCAGATTGGCGGCTGAGCATTTCAAAAGCCGGAGCCCTATGCCCTACGACCAGAAAAAGACCGTCGAGGCCCTGCGCGCGTTCGAGCGTGGCGAGATCGTCGTCGTCATGGACGATGACGGGCGCGAGAACGAAGGCGACCTGATCGTCTCGGCCACCCATTGCACGCCGGAGAAGATGGCATTCATCGTGCGTCACACCTCCGGCATCGTCTGCGCGCCGATGACCCGCGACGAGGCGCGCCGGTTGAACCTGGCCCCGATGGTCGCCGACAACGACGCCCCGCACAGCACCGCTTTCACCGTCTCCGTCGACTACAAGCACGGCACCACCACCGGCATTTCCGCCGACGACCGCACGGTCACGGTGCGCAACCTGGCCAATCCCAATTCCGGCGCCGCCGATTTCGTCCGTCCCGGCCACATCTTTCCGCTGGTCGCGCGCGAGGGCGGGGTTTTGATGCGCTCCGGGCATACCGAGGCCGCGGTCGATCTGTGCAAGCTTGCCGGTCTGCCGCCGGTCGGCGTCATCTGCGAATTGGTCAACGACGACGGTTCGGTAATGCGCGGCCCGCAAGTCTCTTCGTTCGCCGACCGGCACGGGCTGAAGCAGGTTTCGGTCGCCGACCTGATCGCCTACCGCCAGCGGCAGGAAACGCTGGTCCAGCGCATCGACTGTTTCGAGATCGAAACGCCGGTGGGTAAGGCGATGGCGCATGTCTATGCGCTGCCCTGGGAGCCGATGCATCATCTGGCGATCGTCTTCGGCGATATCCGCGACGGCGACGAGGTGCCGGTGCGGCTTCACTCCGAAGACGTGGTTGCCGACGTGTTCGGAACCGGCGACAGCCTGGTGCGCGCCATGGCGGTGATGAGCGACAAGCAGCGCGGCGTCGTCGTCTATCTGCGCGAGGGGTCGGTCGGCGTCGCGCATCAGGCCCGCATCCGTCCGGGAGAGGGCAGCGAAGATCACGCCGAGGCGCGCCTGCGTGAGAGCGAATGGCGCGAGATCGGCCTCGGCGCCCAGATCCTGCGCGATCTCGGCATTTCCTCGATCGACCTGCTGGCCTCGCGCGAGCGCCATTATGTCGGGCTCGAAGGGTTCGGCATCCGCATCGCACGCACCAGCATATTGGAACGTTAGGTCCCGCCCCCGGCGGCGGCGCGTCCTTCGTCTCGCAATGGTTTCATTAGCGCGAGCGACTGTGTAGCGTCGCGCGGATTGAACGAATCGGAGCGGGAAATGTGGGATTTTGACATCGGGCGCACGCTCGCGATCCTCGCCAGAACCTGGCCTTTCATCGTCGTGCGCCTGCTGGTCTATTTCTCCATCACGGTCGCTTATGTGGCGGCGACCGGCACGGGCGCCGGTGTCGGCTTCGGTGTCGGACATGTTTTCGGCGGCGCCGAGGGACCGGCAACGGTCGCCTTCTGGGGCGGGGCAGTGGGCTTCGCGCTGGTGTCGGTCGTGCTCTACTGGATGCGCGAATATATTCTTTATGTCGTCAAGGCCGGTCATATCGCGGTGATGGTGCGCCTCATCGACGCCAGCCGGTGCCGGACGGCAAGGGCCAGGTCGCCTATGCCCGCGAGATCGTCACCGACCGCTTTGCAGAGGCCAACGCGCTTTTTGTTCTCGACCAGCTCGTCAAGGGTGCGATCCGTGTCGTCACCGGCCTGATTGGCGGTATTGCGGCGTTCCTGCCGATTCCTGGCCTTCAGGGACTGGCGCGTTTCGTCAACACCGTCATCCGCTTGTCGCTGACCTATGTCGACGAGATCATACTCGGCTACAATATCCGCATCGACAGCCGCAATCCGTTTGAAAGCGCCCGCCACGGTGTCGTGCTCTACGCCCAGAACGCCACCACGATGATCAAGAACGCCCTCTGGCTGGCCGTGTTCATGTGGCTGCTGACCTTCGTCATCTTCCTCGTTATGCTGGCGCCGGCCGCCGCCATTCTCTACGCCATGCCAGGCCAGCTTGCCGGCTGGTCGTTCGTGCTCGCCATCGTGTTCGCGCTTGCGCTCAAGGCGGCGCTGATCGAGCCGTTCGCGATCGCCGCGCTGATGGCGGTCTATTTCCGCACCATCGAGGGGCAGGTCCCCAACCCGGAGTGGGACCAGCGCCTGGCCGGTGCGTCGCGTCATTTCCGCGAACTCGTCGACAAGGCCAGGGGCGCGTTCGGCGGCGCGCCGGCCGCCGATGCCGGGCAGGCCTGAAATGGCCTGTGCGCGGCCAGCCGGAAAACCGCGCTTGGCGGTGGCCGATCGCGGCGTTGTGATTTAGGCTGAAATCATGACGCTGCGCCTGTACACCCACCCGATCTATCTTGAGCATCTGATGCCGGCGGGCCATCCCGAGCGCCCGGATCGGCTGCGCGCCATTGAAAAGGCGCTCGAGCATGAAGTCTTTGCCGGGCTGGAGCGGGTCGAGGCGCCCGAGGGCGACCCCGACACCATCCTTTATGCTCATCCGCGGACGCATCTGGACACGATTCGCACTGCGATCCCCGATGAGGGGATCGCACGCGTGGACGCAGACACCGCCGTCAGCCCGAAAAGCTGGCAGGCAGCACTCACCGCCATCGGCGCTGCCAACGCAGCCGTCGACGACGTTTTCGAAGGCCGTGCCGACAATGTCTTCGTTGCCGCCCGTCCCCCCGGCCATCACGCCGAGAAGGGCCGCGCGATGGGGTTTTGCCTGTTCAACAACGCCGCGATCGCCGCCCGCCATGCCCAGCGCAAGCACGGCGCCGAGCGTGTCGCGGTGATCGACTGGGATGTCCATCACGGCAACGGCACCCAGGACATTTTCTGGGACGACGCGACGGTGCTTTATTGCTCGACCCACCAGATGCCGCTTTTCCCCGGCACGGGCGCCAAGCACGAGACCGGCGCCGGCAATATCGTCAACGCGCCGCTTTCGCCCGGCGACGGCAGTGCCGCCTTTCGCGAGGCGTTCCGCACGCGGGTCCTCAAATCGCTCGACGATTTCGCGCCCGATCTGATCATTATCTCGGCCGGTTTCGATGCCCATCACCGCGATCCGCTGGCCGAGATCAACCTGACCGAAGACGATTTCGACTGGGCGACCGGCGAACTCATGGAGCGGGCCGGCCGGTTCTGCGACGACCGGCTTGTCAGTCTCCTGGAAGGCGGCTACGACCTCGAGGGGCTGGCCGTCTCGGCCGCGACTCACATTCGGCGCATGATGAAGGGATGACGATGGCGGACAAGCCGAACGAGGACATCAAGGCGATGAGCTTCGAGGACGCGCTGGCGGCTCTCGAACGCATTGTCGACGACCTCGAAAAGGGCGACGTTCCGCTGGAACAGTCGATCGCGATCTACGAGCGCGGCGAGGCGCTGAAGCGCCATTGCGACCAGCTCCTGAAGGCCGCGGAGACCAAGGTGGAGAAGATCCGCCTGTCGCGCGAGGGCAAGCCGGAAGGCACCGAGCCGCTCGACCCGGACTGAACGCGCCGGGCCTCGACCGGCAGGTCTCGCCGGTCTTTTCGCCCGGTGAACGCGGGTCTATGATTGCTTTTTCAGAGCCGCGCGAGGCCCCATGAGCTTCTTTCCCGGAAACGATCCCCGTCCCGGTGATGCGTCCGGCTGCGACGCGGTCGAACTGATGGTCGTGCCGAACGCCCGCGACATCGGCGGCTTCGAGGTTCGCCGCGCCCTGCCGACCGCGCGCCGGCGGCTGGTCGGCCCGTTCATCTTCTTCGACCGCATGGGCCCGGCGATCCTGCGCGCCGGCCAGGCGCTCGACGTCAGGCCGCATCCCCATATCGGGCTGGCGACGGTGACCTATCTGTTCGACGGCTCCATTCGCCACCGCGATTCGCTCGGCACCGAGATGGTGATCGAACCCGGCGACGTGAACTTGATGACGGCCGGCCGCGGCATTGTCCATTCCGAGCGCACGCCGCAGGAAACCCGCGGCCGCGACAACGCCATATCGGGCCTGCAGACCTGGCTTGCCCTGCCCGAGGATCGCGAGGAGATCGCGCCGATGTTTGAAAACACGCCGAAGGCCGACCTGCCGGTGATCGACGCCGAGGGGCTCGCCGGCCGTATCATCATCGGCGGCTTCGACGGCCTGTCCTCGCCGGTGCGCACGGCCTCCGACACGCTTTACGCCGATCTGCGGCTCGCCGCCGGCGCGCGCGTGCGCATTCCCGCCGAGGCCGAGGAACGGGCGATCTACGTGCTCGACGGCGAGGTGACCGTCTCCGGCGACGTCTTTGCCGCCGACCGGCTGCTTGTGCTGCGGCCTGGCGACGAGATCGTCGTGTCGTCGGAAACGGGCGCGCATTTCATGCTGTTCGGCGGCGCATCGCTGGGTTCGCCGCGCCACATCTGGTGGAATTTCGTCTCCTCCTCCAAGGAGCGTATCGAACAGGCCAAGCAGGAGTGGCGCTCCGGCCGTTTCGACATCGTGCCGGGCGACGAGGAGGAGTTCATTCCATTGCCGGGCACATGAGCCCGCGTTGTTTCAGCGCGTTTACTTTCACCGCCCGAGCGCCTATGTCCGTTAAAGCCTTTAAAAGAAAACAAAGCCATGGCCGCGAACCCGCCTCCGCAAACGCCCCTTCTGGATCAGGCCCGCACGCCCGCCGATCTGAAAAAACTGCCCGAGAGCAAGCTGCCGCAGCTTGCCGAGGAGCTACGCACCGAACTCGTCGATGCCGTGTCGCAGACCGGCGGTCATCTTGGCGCGGGACTGGGCGTGGTCGAGCTGACGATTGCCATTCATTATGTGTTCGACACGCCTGGCGATCGCGTGATCTGGGATGTCGGCCACCAGGCCTATCCGCACAAGATCCTGACCGGCCGCCGCGAGCGTATCCGCACGCTGCGTCAGGAAGGCGGCCTGTCCGGTTTCACCAAACGCGCCGAAAGCGAATACGACCCGTTCGGCGCCGCGCATTCCTCGACCTCGATCTCGGCCGGGCTCGGCATGGCGGTCGCACGCGATCTGAAAGGCGGCGACAACAATGTCATCGCGGTGATCGGCGACGGCGCGATGTCGGCCGGGATGGCTTATGAGGCGCTCAACAACGCCGGCGCGCTCGACGCGCGGCTGATCGTCATCCTCAACGACAACGACATGTCGATCGCCCCGCCCTCGGGTGCGATGAGCGCCTATCTGGCGCGCCTGGCCTCCGGTCGCACCTATCAGGGCATTCGCGACATCGGCAAGAAGCTCACCTCCTATCTGGGCAAGACCGCCGACAAGGCGATCACCCGCGCCGTCGAGCACGCGCGTGGCTACGTCACGGGCGGCACGCTGTTTGAGGAACTCGGCTTTTTTCACATCGGTCCGATCGACGGGCACAATCTCGAACACCTGATCCCGGTGCTGAAAAACGTGCGCGACCACGGCGACGGCCCGGTCCTGATCCATGTCGTGACCCAAAAGGGCAAGGGCTACGCGCCGGCCGAGGCCGCGAGCGACAAATATCACGGGGTCAACAAGTTCGACGTCATCACCGGCGCCCAGGCCAAGCCGGCCGCCAATGCGCCGTCCTACACCAAGGTGTTCGCTCAGAGCCTGATCCAGGAAGCGCGCGAGGACGAGCGGGTCGTCGGCATCACCGCGGCGATGCCGAGCGGTACCGGGCTCGATCTGTTCGGCGAGGCGTTTCCCGAGCGCATGTTCGACGTCGGCATCGCCGAGCAGCACGCCGTCACCTTCGCCGGCGGGCTTGCCAGCGAAGGCTACAAACCCTTCGCCGCGATCTATTCGACCTTTTTGCAGCGCGCCTACGATCAGGTCGTGCACGACATCGCCATCCAGGGCCTGCCGGTGCGCTTTCCGATCGACCGGGCAGGTTATGTCGGCGCCGACGGCGCCACCCATTGCGGCGCGTTCGACGTCGCCTATCTCGCCACCTTGCCGGGCTTCGTGGTGATGGCGGCGGCCGACGAGGCCGAGTTGCGCCATATGGTGCGCACCGCCGTCGATTACGACCAGGGCCCGATCGCCTTCCGTTATCCGCGCGGCAACGGCGTCGGCGTCGACATGCCCGAACGCGGCGCGGTGCTGGCCATCGGCAGGGGACGGGTCCTGCGCGAAGGCACCAAGGTGGCGCTGCTGTCGCTCGGCACCCGGTTGCAGGACTGCCTTGCCGCCGCCGAGGAACTCGATGCCGCCGGCCTGTCGACGACGGTCGCCGACGCCCGTTTCGCCAAGCCGCTCGACCGCGAGTTGATCACGCGCCTTGCCCGCGAACACGAGGTTCTGGTCACGGTCGAGGAAGGCGCGATCGGCGGTTTCGGCAGTCATGTGCTGCACTTCCTCGCCCATGAAGGCTTGCTGGAAAACGGCCTCAAGGTGCGCCCGTTGGTCCTGCCCGACGAATTCACCGACCAGGCCAAGCCCGAGCGCATGTATGAATGGGCCGGGCTCGACCGGGCCGGGATCGTCGCCACGGTCTTTGCCGCGCTCGGCGCGCAGGCTCGCGCCGTCCGCGCTTAAGGCCAATCGTAACATCCTGTTTACGCTGGTTTTTCGTAAGCTGGTTACCCTGTCCCTTGGCCGAATCTTAGGCCCTGTGTGCTAATCACGCTCCTGGGACAGGGAGCATCACAATGATCAGATTGACAATCGTGCTGGCGGGGCTGGCATTGCCCGCGCCCGCCATGGCGGACCAGAAGATCGACCGCAGCATCGACGCGGCGGCGGCGCGGATCGTGGCCGAGAGGATCGGCGAGATTCGCGGCAGCTTCGCGCCGGGCCACGCGCCGGACTTTGTCGGCGAGGTCAAGACTGTCGCCTCGGCGGCGCCTGGCTCCAGCTTCTGGAATCAAGGTCTGGCGCGGGCGCGCGACGTGGCGCCGCTTTCCAGCGATACCAACTGACGCATGCCCGCTCGCGCGGGCCGGCTTGCGTGGCGCGCCTGCTTTCGTCAAACAGGATCATGACGGAAAACCAGGCCGGTTCGCACAAGGCGCGCCTCGACGATCTTCTCGTAACACGCGGTTTCTTCGCGTCCCGCTCGCGGGCGCGCGATGCCGTCTTGCGCGGAACGGTGCTGGTTGACGGCCGGCCGCAGACGAAACCGGGCAGCCGCGTCGCCAAGGACGCCGCCCTTGCGGTCGACGATCCGGCGCGGGCCTATGTGTCGCGCGCCGCGCTCAAGCTCGTCGCGGCCTTCGACCGGTTCGGTCTCGATCCCGCCGGCGCGGTTGCGCTCGACATCGGTGCCTCGACCGGGGGCTTCACCCAGGTCCTGCTCGAGCGCGGGGCGCAGCACGTCTACGCCGTCGATGTCGGACATGGCCAGCTCGACGCGGATCTGGCAGCCGACCCGCGCGTCACCAATCTCGAAGGTCTCAACGCGCGCGATCTCGCGCCGTCGCACCTGGATGGGCGATCGGTGCAGTTTATCGTATCCGACGTCTCCTTCATTTCGCTGAAACTGGCGCTGCCGGCCGCACTCGACCTGGCCGGGGAGGGCGCTGGTGCGGCATTTCTGGTCAAACCGCAATTCGAGGCCGGTCGGGCGGCGATCGGCAAGGGCGGCATCCTGCGCGATCCGGCCCTGGGCGAACGTATCGCCGAGGACATGGCGGCATGGCTCGAAAGCCGGCCCGGCTGGCACGGGCTTGGAACAATGCCCTCGCCGATCGCGGGCGGGGATGGCAACCGGGAATATCTGCTGGCGGGGATCAAGGACCGATGACGACCAGGCTGCGTATCGACAGGCTCGGCGCCCAGGGCGACGGCGTTGCGGACACCGAGGCCGGAGCGGTCTACGTGCCGTTTGCGCTGCCGGGCGAACTGGCGACCGTGGCCGTCGGGGGAGACCGCGGCACGCTGATCGCGGTCGTGGAGCCTTCGGCCGCGCGCGTGGAACCGGCATGCCGGCATTTCGGCGAATGCGGCGGCTGCGCGCTGCAGCATCTCGACGCGCCGGCCTATCTCGCCTGGAAGCGCGACAAGCTGGTCGCAGCGCTCGCCAGCAGGGGGCTCGACGTCGAGGTCGGCGAGACGGTTGCCTGCGAACCGGGCGGGCGAAGGCGGGCGGTGTTTTCGGTCCGCAGGACCGCGCAGGAACTGCTCTTCGGCTACAACCGCGCTGCCACGCACCATCTCGTATCCGTTGATGAATGCCCGATCCTCGTACCGCGCATTCCCGCCTCGCTCCCCGTGCTGCGTGAGCTGGCGGCCCTCGTCTGCGCCACCGACGAGACCTTTCGCATCGCTGTGAGCGACACCGAAAGCGGGCTCGACGTCGCGGTTTCCGGTGCCGGCAAGACCGGCGAAAAGGCGCGCCGGGCCGCTGCCGACTTCGCCATCCGCCAGGGGATTGCCAGGCTCTCTCTCGACGGCGAGGTGCTGATCGCGCCGCGCCCGCCGCAAATCACCATCGGCCGGGCCGTGGTCAACCCGCCCGTTGGCGGTTTTCTGCAGGCCGTCCCCGCAATCGAGGCAGCGATCGCGGCAAGGGTCGTGTTCCATCTCGGAAAGGGCAGGGTAAGGCGCATCGCCGATCTTTTCTGCGGTGTCGGCACCTTCGCGCTCAGGCTGGCCGAACGAGCCGAGATCCTGGCCGTGGAGAACGACGCGGCCGCGCTCGCCGCGCTCGACCGCGGCTTTCGCCACGCCGATGGTCTCAAGCGGATCACGACGGAGAAGCGCGACCTGTTTCGCCGGCCGCTGACGACCAAGGAACTCAACGGCTTCGACGCTGTGGTGTTCGATCCGCCGCGGGCGGGCGCGGAGGCGCAGGCGCGACAGCTCGCGATCAGCGACGTGCCGCGTATTGCCGCGGTGTCGTGCAATCCGGCCACGCTGGCGCGCGATCTGCGCATTCTGGTCGATGGCGGCTACAGCGTGGTCGAGGCCGCGCCTTTCGACCAGTTCCTGTGGTCGGCCCATGTCGAGGCGGTGGCGCTCTTGGAAAAGCCCGTCAAGAAGCGGCGCTGATCCAGCTGCCGGCGGGCGTTTCAGCGGCCGGCAAGCAGCCCGCGCACGTAATCGGGCACGATTTGGGTCGCCCTGCCATGCCGGCTCTCGGCAAATTGCGTGGCGCCCTGCGACGGTTCGAGATTGAGTTCCACCGTGTGCGCGCCGGCCGCGCCGGCGATGTCGACGAAACCGGCCGCGGGATAGACATTGCCGCTGGTGCCGATCGACACGAACAGGTCGCAGCGCGCGAGCGCGGCCTCGATCCGCTCCATCCAGTAGGGCATCTCGCCGAACCAGACCACGTCCGGCCGCAGGAAGCCGGCCGTGGCGCAGGACGGGCAGGGCGTTGTCCGCGACAGGTCCGCGCGCCATCGATGGCGCCGGCCGCAATTGGTGCACAGCGCGCTGCCCAGTTCGCCGTGCATATGGACGAGCGCGCGCGAGCCGGCCCGTTCGTGCAGATCGTCGATATTCTGGGTTACCAGCAGGAAGTCGTCGAAAGGCCCCCGTTCGAGTTCGGCCAGCGCGAAATGGGCGGCGTTCGGCTCGACCCCGGCCAGGCCGCGTCGGCGCTGATTGTAGAAATCCTGCACCAGCTCGGCATCGCGCGCGAAACCCTGCGGCGTGGCGACGTCGCGATAGTCGACCTTCGACCAGATCCCGCCCTCGTCGCGAAACGTGTCGATGCCCGATTCGGCCGAAATTCCGGCCCCGGTGAGGATGACGACGGCCTTGGGCGGCGCGATTTTGTCTATCACTTTGGGTTTCCATGGAGAGAAAAGCCGGCTTGTGTCTCAAGGATGAGGCACAACCGTCTTTTTCGATCAGCTTTGCCCGTTCTGGTCAGACAAGAAACCTTGCGGTGTGTACGTGAGAGACAGGGCGACCCAAGGTCATGGAACCGGTGCCCGGCCGCTCACGTCTGCGTGCCGCCGACCGTCATCTGGTTCATTCTCAAATGCGGCTGGCCGACGCCGACCGGCACGCCCTGGCCGGCCTTGCCGCACATGCCGATGCCGGTGTCGAGCTTCATGTCGTTGCCGACCATCGTCACCCGGTGCATGGCGTCCGGCCCGTTGCCGATCAGCATCGCGCCCTTGATCGGGTGGGTCACCCTGCCGTTTTCGATCCGGTAGGCCTCGGTGCAGCCAAACACGAACTTGCCGGAAGTGATGTCGACCTGGCCACCGCCGAACGACACGGCGTAGACGCCGTCCTTGACCGAGGCGATGATTTCGGCCGGCTCCGCATCGCCGCCGAGCATGAACGTGTTGGTCATGCGCGGCATCGGCTCGTGCGCGTAGGATTCGCGCCGGCCATTGCCGGTCGCCGCAACCCCCATCAGCCGGGCATTCTGCCGGTCCTGCATGTAGCCGACCAGCTTGCCGTCCTCGATCAGCACGTTGCGGCCGCTCGGCGTGCCCTCGTCGTCGATGGTCATCGAGCCGCGACGTTCCGCGATCGTGCCGTCATCGACCACGGTCACGCCCCGGGCGGCCACCTGCTGGCCCATCAGACCGGCAAAGGCGGAGGTCTTCTTGCGGTTGAAGTCGCCTTCCAGCCCATGGCCGACCGCCTCGTGCAGCATGACGCCCGGCCAGCCCGCGCCCAGCACGATGTCGAACGTGCCGGCCGGCGCCGGTTTTGCCTCAAGATTGACCAGCGCCTGGCGCAACGCCTCGTCTGCGGCGTGTTTCCACGACGTCTCGGCCACGAAATCGCCGAAACCCTTGCGCCCGCCCATGCCGTGCGAGCCGCTTTCCTGGCGGTCGCCGTCGCCGACCACCACGGCCACGTTCAGCCGCACCAGCGGCCGGACGTCGCGCACGAAATGCCCGTCCGCGCGCACGATCTCCACCGTCTGCCACGAGGCGGCAAGCGACGCGGTGACCTGGCGCACACGCGGGTCCTTTGCCCGCAGCCACGCGTCGATTTCCTGCAGCAGCCTTGCTTTCTCGCCGAAGCCGGGCGCGGCGATCGGGTTCTCGTCGCCGTAAAGCCGCCTGTTGGTGCCTGCCGGCGGAGCGGCGAGCCGGCCGGAATAGCCGGCCTTGACCGCCGAGACCGCGTCGACCGCGCGCAACAGCGCGTTTTCGGAGAAGTCGCTCGAATGGGCGTAGCCGGTCGCTTCGCCGGCCACCGCGCGCAAGCCGAACCCCTGATCCTGATTGAAACTGGCCGTTTTCAGCCGGCCGTTGTCGAAGACCAGCGCCTCGTTTTCGGAATATTCCACAAACAGCTCGCCGTCGTCGGCGCCCTGGATGGCGTTGGCGACCAGGCGCTTGACCGCCGTTTCGGGGATATCGAATTTTTCCAGCAATGGGGCGGACACGCACAGGCTCCCTTGGGTGGGTTTGTTTCGGCTTCCTCGCCTATATAGAGAATGCGGGCAAGGCTTTCACCCACGAGCGTGCGAGGAGGGCGAGAATGCGCAAGGGCGCGAGCGTAAGAAACCTGCTGTTTTGGGTCTTGTCCGGCGCCCTGGCGGGGCTGGCGGCCGGATCGCCGTTCGGAAGCGACTACATGCTGGCCGGCGCGGGGCTCGGCATGGCCGGCGGCCTTGGTATTCATTTCGGCCTGCGCCGCTGAAGCGCGTATCGCCGCGCGCGTCCGCTTCCATTACGGGCAGACCGGCGTAGACCGCGCTCGCGACGGTTCAGGGCAGTGCGTCGAACCCCTCCGAGAAGCCGGACAGATCGACCGGAATGCCGATGCCTTCTTCCGGCGTCTGGAAGACGATGAAGGTGGCCGCGGTGCCGGATTTGAACGTGTCGAGCAACTGGTCCTCCAGGATCACCTCGGCATAGCAGCCGTCCTGGAAACAGCGCACGAAATAGGCGCGGCCGATATCCTTGCCGTCGACATTGAGACCGAGCCCGTTGGGCAGCAGCACGCCGAGCGGGGCGAGCACGCGCAGGATCTCGGCCTTGTTGTCGGCCGTCTTCAGCACCACCACCGAAAGTCCGACTTCGGGCCGGTCCTCGGCCACGACGTTCTGCATCAGCACGCATTGCTCGCCGGTCGCCCCGGCCGGCACGTCGCAGATGATCGACCACGCGCCATGGGTCGAGCGCACCGAGCCGCCCTGCTGGGCGTAGGCCTCCGGCAGGAACATCATGCTGGCGGCCATCACGGCGGCGGCGGAGAAAAGACGTGCGGGTAAGGTCAGCATGAGGGCTCCATGGCGAATCAGCTGAATCTATCGTGCGCCCGCTGCCATTCAAAGCGGGGCTTTGCGGTCGTGAAGCGATGATTCGCCGGACCAGATGCCTTCGAAATCCGCCGGAAATGCGACCTGAGCCCGCGTGATCGTCCCCGTTGCGCCGTCTCCAAGGCGGCGCAACGCCGAAGCGACCGCGGTCGCGGTCCCTGTCCGCCAGCCTGCGCGGCGCCAATTTGCCGCTCGCGCAAAAATGCCGCATGGATGGCGGGGCGGGCTTCCTTGCAGATGTCGGGAGAGTATGGTTTTAACGGCCGACATCATGGCTGGGTCTTCGACCTGGCAGACTTGCGCGCACCGGAGCATAGGCTGCGCAATCCGATCGAGGAGAAGATGAGCGTGATAAGAAAGCCCTTGGCGATCCTGTCCGGCTTGGCGGCCTGTATGGCAGCCGCCCCCGCTCTTGCCGCGCAGCCGACCCCCTGGCAGACGCGTTTTCAGCCGGCGGCCACCTCCATCATGGAGCAGACCACCTGGTTCGAGATCTATTCGCTGTGGTTCATTCTGCCGATCACCGTGCTTGTCATGCTGTTGCTTGGCTGGGTGATGGTGAGGTACCGCGCCAGCGCCAATCCGAACCCGTCGCGCACCAGCCACAACACGCTGATCGAAGTCATCTGGACGATCGGTCCGGTCGTGGTGCTGCTGTTTTTGGCGGTGCCGTCCTTCCAACTCCTGTCGGCGCAGTATTCACCGCCGGAGGATCCCGCCATCACCATCAAGGCGACCGGCGTTCAGTGGTATTGGGATTATGAATATCAGACCGGGGAGGAGCCGCTTTCCTTTTCCTCGCTGATGCTGGCCGAGGACGGTCGCGCCGGGCTCGGCAAGGAGGATCGTGAGACCTATCCGCGCCTGTTGGCCGTCGACAACGAGGTGGTTGTGCCCGTCGACACCACGGTTCGCATTCTGGTGACGGCCAGCGACGTCATTCACGCCTTCGCCGTGCCGGCCTTCGGCGTCAAGACCGATGCCGTTCCCGGCCGGATCAACGAGATCTGGTTCAAGGCCAAGAAGGAAGGCATCTATTACGGGCAGTGCTCCGAGCTTTGCGGCAAGGATCATGCTTTCATGCCGATCGCCATTCGGGTGGTGTCGGCCGATCAGTACGACACCTGGCTCGCCGCCGCGCGCTCGGATCTCGCCGTCGCCAACAAGGCGCTGATGGCGGCGACCGATGCGCAGACCAAGGTTGCGGCCGCCGGCGAATAACGCCGCGAACGGTCAGAATAAGGGAAACGGAGCGTAACATGGCAGGCGCTGCAGCTCACGATGCGGACCACGACCACAAGCCCTATGGCTGGACGCGGTGGGTCTATTCCACCAATCACAAGGACATCGGCACGCTCTATCTGATCTTCGCGATCTGTGCCGGCATCATCGGCGGCTTCCTGTCGGTGATGATGCGCTGGGAGCTTGCCGAGCCGGGCATCCAGATCTTCCACGGGCTCGCCGCCATGGTCTACGGCGTGGAGGGCGACGCAGCCCTCGATGCCGGCAAGCACATGTACAACGTGTTCACGACCGGCCACGGCCTGATCATGATCTTCTTCATGGTCATGCCCGCGCTGATCGGCGGTTTCGCCAACTGGATGGTGCCGATCATGATCGGTGCGCCGGACATGGCGTTCCCGCGCATGAACAACATCTCGTTCTGGCTGCTGCCGCCTGCTTTCATTCTTCTGCTGCTGTCGATGTTCGTGCCCGGTCCCGCCGGCGCTCTCGGCGCCGGTGGCGGCTGGACGGTCTACCCGCCGCTGTCGACCTCGGGTCAGCCCGGTCCGGCGATGGATCTCGTCATCCTGTCGCTGCACATCGCCGGCGCGTCGTCGATTCTCGGCGCGATCAACTTCATCACCACCATCTTCAACATGCGCGCGCCGGGCATGACGCTGCACAAGATGCCGCTTTTCGCCTGGTCGGTGCTGATCACGGCGTTCCTGCTGCTGCTGTCGCTTCCGGTGCTTGCCGGCGGCATCACCATGCTTCTGACTGACCGTAATTTCGGCACCGCCTTCTTCGCGCCGGAAGGCGGCGGCGACCCGATCCTGTTCCAGCATCTGTTCTGGTTCTTCGGCCACCCCGAGGTCTACATCCTGATCCTGCCGGGCTTCGGTATCGTCAGCCACATCGTGTCGACCTTCTCGCGCAAGCCGATCTTCGGTTATCTCGGCATGGCCTACGCCATGGTCGCCATCGGCGTGGTCGGCTTCATCGTCTGGGCGCACCACATGTACACGACCGGCCTTTCGCTCGACACCCAGCGCTATTTCGTGTTCGCCACCATGGTGATCGCGGTGCCGACGGGCGTGAAGATCTTCTCGTGGATCGCCACCATGTGGGGCGGCTCGATCTCCATGCGCACCCCGATGCTGTGGGCGATCGGCTTCATCTTCCTGTTTACCGTCGGCGGCGTGACGGGCGTCCAGCTCGCCAATGCCGGTCTCGATCGCTCCTTGCATGACACCTATTACGTCGTGGCGCACTTCCATTACGTGCTGTCGCTGGGCGCCGTGTTCGCGATCTTCGCGGCCTGGTATTACTGGTTCCCCAAGATGACGGGTTACATGTACTCGCCGCTGATCGCGCGCACCCATTTCTGGGTCACCTTCATCGGCGTGAACCTGATCTTCTTCCCGCAGCACTTCCTCGGCCTGGCCGGCATGCCGCGTCGTTATATCGACTATCCCGACGCCTTCGCGGGCTGGAACATGGTCTCGTCCTATGGCTCCTACATTGCCGCGATCGGCGTGGTGATCTTCCTCTATGGCGTGTTCGAAGCCTTCCGCAAGAAGCGCGTCGCCGGCGCCAATCCGTGGGGCGAGGGCGCCACGACGCTGGAATGGCAGCTGCCGTCTCCGCCGCCCTTCCACCAGTGGGAAGAGCTGCCGAGGATCAAGTAGGCAAAGGCAAACAACGAAGCCGTCGGGTCGCCGGCGGCTTCGCTCAAAGGGACAAAGCGGTACCGCGTCTTCATGGCCATCGTCGACAACCACATTTCCGCGACGGAAGCGGGCGTGCGCCTCTCGGAGGCGACGCCGCGCGACTATTTCGCGCTGTTGAAGCCGCGGGTCATGTCGCTGGTCATCTTCACGGCTCTGGTCGGTCTGGTCGCCGCGCCGGGCACCTTGAACCCGTTCATCGCCCTGGTCGCGATCCTGGCGATCGCGGTTGGCGCCGGCGCCTCGGGCGCGCTCAACATGTGGTACGACGCCGACATCGACGTGGTGATGTCGCGCACCGCCGACCGCCCGGTGCCGTCCGGGCGCATCGCCGCCGGCGAGGCGCTGGCGTTCGGGCTCGTCCTGTCGGCGTTCTCGGTCATGACGCTGGGCGTGATCGTCAATTGGGTCGCGGCCGGTCTGCTCGCCTTCACCATTTTCTTCTACGCCGTCGTCTACACGATGTGGCTGAAACGCTGGACGCCGCAAAACATCGTTATCGGCGGGGCGGCCGGCGCCTTCCCCCCGATGATCGGCTGGGCCGCCGCGACGGGCTCCGTCAGCCTCGAAAGCGTCATCCTGTTTTTGATCATCTTTTTGTGGACGCCGCCGCATTTCTGGGCGCTCGCCCTGTTCAAGTCCGGCGACTACGAGCGGGCCGGCGTTCCCATGTTGCCCAACGTCGCCGGCGCTGCCGCCACCCGTCGCCAGATCCTGGTCTATTCGCTGCTCATCGCGCCGGTCGGCGCGGCGCCCTGGGCGTTCGGGTTCGCCAGCGCGGCCTACGGCGTGCTTGCGGTCGCGCTCGGCGCGGGCTTTGCGTGGCATGCCTGGCGGGTGTTTACCATGGCCGACGACGATCGCGCCATGAAGCCGGCCAAGGCGCTGTTTGCATACTCGATCGTCTATCTGTTCGCGATCTTCGCCGCGTTCCTCATCGACACCGTCGCCGGCCGGATCGTCGGGCTCGGAGGCTGACATGAGCGACAAAAAAGGTCTCGTCCTCAGTCCGGCCCAGGCCAAGGCGCGCCGGGCACGCTCCATCGCGATCGGCCTGGTGCTGGCGGCCATGGTGGCGATCTTCTATTTCGCCACGATCGCCAAGTTCGGCCCGGCGATTTTTGAGCGGGCATTGTGACGTCGATGAACGCGAAACACCTCACCAGCGCGAAAACCGAACGTTCCAACCGCGTCATCGCCGTGGCTTGCCTAGCGTTTTTCGCCGGCATGATCGGCATGGCCTATGCGGCCGTGCCGCTTTATCAGCTTTTCTGCCAGGTCACCGGCTATGGCGGCACCACGCAGCGCGTCGAGCAATATTCCGACACCATTCTCGATCGCGAGATCACAATCCGCTTCGACGCCAACGTGGCCAGCGATCTGCCCTGGGATTTCAAGCCGGTTCAGCGCGACGTGAAGATCCGGATCGGCGAGACGGCGCAGATCGCCTATACAGCCCGCAACGTGTTCGAGACACCGACGCGCGGGCGCGCCTCTTTCAACGTCTCGCCGCCGATGGCGGGCGCCTATTTCAACAAGGTCGAGTGTTTCTGCTTCACCGACACCGAGCTGAAACCGGGCGAGACCGTGGATATGCCCGTCGTTTTCTTCATCGATCCGGAAATCGTCAACGTTCCGGAACTGAAGACGACGGAGACCATCACGCTGTCCTACACTTTCTTTTCCATTGACGGGGACGAACCCGTCGCCGCCACGCCCAAGGGCAAGGCGACTGACGCAACGACGAACGAGACGACCAAGCTCGGGGGCTGACATGGCTGACGCACACGCCAAACCGCAACACGATTACCACATTATCGACCCGAGCCCCTGGCCGTTCATCGGCTCGGTGGGCGCGCTGATCATGGCGATTGGCGGCGTCGCCTGGATGCAGAGCATGCGCAGCGGCACGCTGCCCGTGTTCGGCATGGATCTGGCCGGCGCCAAATACTGGATCTTCGCGATCGGGCTCGCCGTCGTGCTCTACACGATGATCGCCTGGTGGTCCGACACGATCAAGGAAGCGCATGAGGGGCATCACACCCGCGTGGTGTCGCTGCATCTGCGCTACGGCATGATCATGTTCATCGCCTCGGAGGTGATGTTCTTCGTGGCCTGGTTCTGGGCGTTTTTCGACGCCAGCCTGTTTCCCAACGAGGCCGCCCAGGTCGCGCGTGCGGAGTATACCGGCGGTGTCTGGCCGCCGCAGGGCATCGAGGTGCTCGATCCTTTCCACCTGCCGCTCTACAACACCATCATCCTGCTCCTGTCGGGCACGACGGTCACCTGGGCGCACCATGCGCTGCTGCATGACGACCGCAAGGGCCTGGTCTGGGGCCTGGCGCTGACGGTCGCGCTGGGCGTGCTGTTTTCCATCGTGCAGGTCTACGAATATGTGCACGCGCCGTTCGCCTTCAGCGATTCCATCTATGGCGCGACCTTCTTCATGGCGACCGGTTTCCATGGTTTCCACGTCTTCGTCGGCACGATCTTCCTGCTGGTGTGCCTGTTGCGCGCCATGCGCGGCGACTTTACCGCGAAGCAGCATTTCGGCTTCGAGGCTGCTGCCTGGTACTGGCACTTCGTCGACGTGGTGTGGCTGTTCCTGTTCGCCTGCATCTATGTGTGGGCGTCTTCGGGCGCCACGATCGCAGCGCACTGACGCGCGCAAGACCATGTTATGCAGCGGCCGCCTTCGGGCGGCCGTTCCTTTTTGTCGCTTGTGCGCGCTCCGGATGCTGGAGCGTTCTGCCCTATCCCGGCATGGTTCCGGCAGGCTGCGACAATGGCGGGCGTCGACCCCGGCGGCAAGATCGTGATACAGCGCTAGCCGAGCGGCTCGGGGCGCGTGTCCCGGTTCCGACAGCGGTCTGACTGGACCGCCGACCCCACCGCCGTCGCCGACGCGCAGATGGATGAAATCCGTACCATGCTGGACAATGCCATGCCGATCGGGATCAGGCCATGAGCCAGGACAAGGCGCAGTATCCGCCGGTCGAGCCGATCGGTGCCGGCCTCAAGGGCCGCTGTCCGCGCTGCGGCGAGGGGCGGCTTTTTTCCGGCTATCTGACTGTGAACAAGGGTTGCGCCAATTGCGGCCTGCCGTTCGACTTTGCCGATGCCGGCGACGGACCGGCGGTTTTCGTCATGCTGTTTATTGGTTTTCTGGTGGTCGGCCTCGCCCTGTGGGCCGAAGTGTCGTTCGGACCGCCGCTATGGCTGCATTTTGTGTTGTGGATCCCGCTTGCCATCGTCGGCTCGCTGGTGCCGTTGCGCCTGTTCAAGGGCGTGCTGATCAATCTGCAATACGCCAACAAGGCCCAGGAAGGCCGGCTCGACCATGGCGAGGACTGAGACGCCGTCTCCCGCGCGCTCCACGCCGTCGGTATGGAAGGTCGTGCTGGCCGCGCTCGTCCTGTTTGCCATCCTGTGCGCGCTCGGCGTCTGGCAGGTCCAGCGCCTGGCCTGGAAGGAAGGCCTGCTCGCCACTATCGAGGAGCGTATCCACCGGCCGCCGGTCGCTTTCAACGACGTCGTGGCCGCGCATCGGGCCGGCCAGGATATCGAATATCTGCCGGTCAGCGTGACGGGCACCTTCCTGCATTCCGGCGAGCGCCATTTCTTCGCCACCTGGAAAGGCGCCTCGGGCTATTTCGTCTATACGCCGCTGCTGCGCGCCGACGGTTCGGCCGTCTTCGTCAATCGCGGCTTCGTCCCCTTCGACCGCAAGCCGGCCGCCACGCGCGGCGAGGGGCAGGTCGCTGGCGAACGCACCATCACCGGGCTTGCACGCGATCGGCTGACGCAAAAACCGTCCTCCATCCTGCCCGACAACGAACCGGCCAAAAACATCTTCTACTGGAAGGATATCGAGGCGATGGCGGCCACCGCCGGTCTGCCGGACGGCACCGAAATCATGCCGTTTTTCGTCGACGCCGACGACAGTTCCAATCCCGGCGGTCTGCCGGTGGGCGGCGTGACGCTCATCAGCATGCCCAACAATCACCTGCAATATGCCGTGACCTGGTTCGGCCTGGCGGCGGCGCTCGCAGGCGTCGTCGGCGTCTGGCTGGTGCGCATAAGGCGCGAGGATCGGGCCCCCCGCCCTTGACAGGCGCGGGTGCGGCACATCATGTCCGCCGGCAAGAAGGTGATCGATCCATGCCCGAATCCGACAAGCATCCGCTGACCATCCGCCTGTGCCAGCCGCGCGGCTTTTGCGCCGGCGTCGACCGTGCCATTCAGATCGTCGTTCTGGCGCTGAAGAAATACGGCGCGCCGGTCTATGTCCGCCACGAGATTGTCCACAATCGCTACGTGGTCGAGGGCCTGCAGAACCTGGGAGCGGTGTTCGTCGAGGAGATCGACGAGATTCCGGACGAGCATCGCGACTGCCCGGTGGTGTTTTCCGCCCATGGCGTGCCGAAATCGGTGCCGCGCGATGCCGCCGAGCGGGCGCTGTTTTACCTCGACGCCACCTGTCCGCTGGTGTCCAAGGTCCACAAACAGGCGATCCGTCACCATCGGCTCGGCCGCCATGTCGTGCTGGTCGGCCATGCCGGCCATCCCGAGGTCATCGGTACGATGGGCCAGTTGCCTGAAGGCGCCGTCAGCCTGATCGAGACCGAGGAGGATGTGGCGCGCTTCGCGCCGGCCGATCCGGCAGCACTCGGGTTCGTCACCCAGACGACGCTTTCGGTCGACGACACGGCCGGCATCATCGGCGCGCTGCAGCAGCGCTTTCCCGCCATGCAGGCGCCGGCCGCCGAATCGATCTGCTACGCCACCACCAACCGCCAGGAGGCGGTCAAGGAAACCGCGCCCGGCGCCGATCTCTTCCTGATCGTCGGCGCGCCGAATTCGTCCAATTCACGCCGGCTCGTCGAGGTCGCCGAGCGCTCGGGTGCCAGGCGCGCGCTTCTCGTGCAGCGCGCCGCCGACATCGTCTGGGACGAAATCGGCCCAATTCGCACGCTCGGCCTGTCGGCGGGGGCCTCGGCGCCCGAGATCATCGTCAACGAGATCATCGAAGCCTTTCGCGAACGCTTCGACGTCACGGTCGATCTCGCCATAACCGCCACAGAGACGGAGAACTTCCCCGTCATGCGTGCCTTGCGCGACGTCGACCTGACCCGGGCCGATATGGCCTTCGTCAACGGCTGAGCCGCACGCGATGGCCGTCTACACAGACATCAACGAGATAGAACTCGCCGCTTTCCTGCGGGAATACCGTCTTGGCGAGATGATGTCCTACAAGGGCATCGCCGAAGGCTCCGAGAACTCCAATTTCTACCTGCACACCACGGTCGGGACCTATATCCTGACGCTCTACGAGCGGCGGGTCGAGGTCGCCGACCTGCCTTTTTTCCTCGGCCTGATGCAGCATCTGGCGCAAAAGGGCATTTCCTGCCCGCTGCCGGTCGAACGTCGGGACGGCGGGCTGATCGGCGAGCTTGCCGGCCGGCCGGCCGCGATCATAACCTTTCTGGAAGGAATCTGGGTACGACGGCCGACGCCCGCCCATTGCCATGCAGTCGGCGCCGCGCTTGCCGCCCTGCATCTCGCCGGCGCCGATTTCAAGCTCGGCCGCGAGAACGCGCTGTCGGTCGACGGCTGGAAACGGCTTTGGCTGCAGGCGCGGCCGCGCGCCGATACGTTTCAGGCCGGCCTGGTGGAGGAGATCGACGCCGAGTTCGCGGCCTTCGAGCGCGACTGGCCGTCCGACCTGCCGTCGGGCATCATCCATGCCGATCTTTTTCCCGACAATGTGTTCTTCCTCGGCGACAGGCTGTCCGGCCTGATCGATTTCTATTTCGCCTGCAACGATATCTTTGCCTACGACGTCGCAACCTGCCTCAATGCGTGGTGCTTCGAAGCCGACAATGCCTTCAATCTGACCAAGGGTCAGGCCTTCTTGGCCGGCTACCAGAGCGTCCGTCGGTTGGAGCCTGCCGAACGCGAGGCGTTGCCGTTGCTGGCGCGCGGCTCGGCGCTGCGTTTCATGCTCACGCGCCTTTACGATTGGCTCACGATCCCCGACGGCGCGCTGGTGCAAAAACGCGATCCGGGCGAGTTCATCCGTCGCCTGCGCTTTCATCGCCACATCCGCGCGACCTCCGAATACGGACTTGGAGCTTCATGAAAAAGGTCGAAATTTTCACCGATGGCGCCTGTTCGGGCAATCCCGGCCCGGGCGGTTGGGGCGCGATTCTGCGCTTCAACGGCACGGAAAAGGAGCTGTCGGGCGGCGAGGCCCATACCACCAACAACCGAATGGAGCTGATGGCGGCGATCGAGGCGCTCAACGCCCTCAAGCAGTCCTGCCAGGTCGTCGTCACCACAGACAGCGTCTATGTGCGCGACGGCATTTCCGGCTGGATCGACGGCTGGAAGCGCAATGGCTGGAAGACGGCCGCCAAGAAGCCGGTCAAGAATGCCGAACTGTGGCAGGCGCTGGACGAGGCGCGCCGCCGCCATACGGTCGAATGGCGCTGGGTGAAAGGCCATGCCGGCCACGCCGAAAACGAACGCGCCGACGATCTTGCCCGCCTCGCCCTGGCCGCGTTCAAGCGGCCGCGCCGCGCCGCGCCGGCGCGCGACTGAACCAGGCGCGCGCCCCGGCCGACGGTCGCCGGCTTCAGATTTGTTCCAGAATTCTCGCCGCGCCCGATTCCACGGCGTCCGCCGGGCTGGTTTCGATGTTGAGCGTGCGCACTTTGCGATCCTCCACGATCATCGAATAACGCCTGGAACGGACGCCCAGCCCGGCGATGGTCAGGTCGACGTCGAGGCCGAGCGCGCGCGTGAAATCGCCGTTCCCGTCGGCGAGATAGACCAGCTTGCCTTCGCCGCCGGAAAACCGCGCCCAAGCCGTCATCACATGATGATCGTTGACGGAGATGACGGCGATCGTATCGGCGCCGCGGGCGAGAATGGCGTCGTGGTTCTCAAGATAGCCGGGCAGGTGATTGTTGGAGCAGGTCGGTGTGAACGCGCCGGGCACGCCGAACAGCACCACGGTCTTGCCCTCGAACAGCTCCGCCACACTCTTGCTTTGCGCGCCATCGGCGCCGATCGCCTTGAGCGTGGCGTCAGGCAGCGTGTCCCCGACCGATATCGTCATGAAAGTCTCTCCGATAAATCTCTGTGAGGTGAGGTTGAGATGTCCACATAACGCGAACAGCGTCGACGTCCAGCCCGGTTCTGATCAGGGAAGGCTGATTTCGCCCGCGACCGCGCCGGCGTCCGTCACCAGCGTGTAGGCGACCGTGGGCGGTGGGGTATCCGTTCCAGGGCGCTGGAGGATCGGTACGTGAAAGATGGTTCGGTCGGCCGGACCGTTGCCGGCCTCGGTCCTGTCGGTCCGCGGAGTGCCGAACAAGTAACCCTGCGCGCCGGCGACGAACAAGGCGGCCTCGCCACTTTCGGCCGGCATGGCTGCCTCGACGATCAGCTGGTCGGCCTCCAGGCGGACCGCTGTGACGCCGAAATCGTCACCGGCAGGCGCCGGCAGGGCGGCGAAAGCCGCCTCGACGGCGGCCTTGTCGGCCGGTGCGTCGGGCGCGCTCCCCGGTTCGACGGTGAGCCTCGCCTGGACGGGAATGCAGACATTCTGGCACACGCCCACAAAGACGTTGGCCTCGATCAGCGCATAGCGTTCGGGCGCGCCGATGGTAAAAATCACCGGAAACCGGACCGGAGCGTCGTAGCCGGCCCAGGCGCCGTAACTGTCCTCGTGCCATTGCGGGGCGGGATAGCCGAGGCGCGCGTCCTCCACGTTGAGACTGCCGTCAAGGGTGATCTGCGGCGGCACGCCCGACGCGCCGGGGTCGCGCCAGTAGGTCTTCCAGCCCGGATCGAGATCGACTTCGAGCGCGCCGCGCAAAACGCCGTCGCGGTCGGCAAGCCCTGTCGTGATCAGGCGGATCGTGGCGCCGTCGGTGTGAAAACTTTCGCTGGACGCGGCCTGCGCGCGCCCGGCGGCCGGCGCGGCAAGCACCAACGCGAGCGCAAAGGACATGATGTGTTTCAAGCAGCGCCTCCTTCCGTGCCAGCAGTGTCGTCAATTCGCGTGAACTTCAATCCGCCATGCCATCATTTGCCGTCATTTCTGCGTGAAGAGGGACCATCCAGGCGATTTTGAATTCGTCTTTCAAGAAATGCCGAAACGCGATAGGCTTCAAGCATGGATTTGTTGCGCCAGAAGGGAAAATCGAACCCGCCTCCCGGCAATGCCGGCGGCGGGGCAGGCGGTTTTCTCGACGATCATTTCCTCATCGCCATGCCCGGCATGGCGGATGACCGTTTCGCGCGCGCCGTTATCTATGTCTGCGCCCACAGCGAGGAGGGCGCGATGGGGCTGATCGTCAACCAGTCCCAGTCGCTGCGTTTCGCCGACCTGCTCGTTCAACTCGGCATCGTCGATGAAAAGCAGGCGATCCGGCTCGCCCCCTCCGCGCGCGACCTTTTGGTGCACAATGGCGGGCCGGTCGACCGCAGCCGCGGCTTCGTGCTCCACTCCGACGATTACGTGGTCGAGTCCTCGTTGCCGGTTTCCGACGAGATCTGCCTGACCGCCACGGTCGACATTTTGCGCGCCATCTCCGAGGGCGAAGGCCCGCGCCACGCCATCATGGCGCTCGGTTATGCGGGATGGGGCGCCGGCCAGCTCGAGCAGGAGATCGTCGACAATGGCTGGTTGACCTGCCCGGTCGACATCGAGCTTTTGTTCGACGGCGACATCGATCGCAAATATGACCGGGTGCTGGCCTCGCTTGGCATCGATGTGGCCCATTTGAGCAATTTCTCCGGTCACGCCTGAGTGAGCGGGAACTGCTCCTTGAGAAGCTTCAGCGCCGCGTCCGCGGGCAGGGGTGCTCCGAACAGGAAGCTTTGAACGAATTCGCACCCCATTTGCCTGAGCTGTAGCGCGTCGGCCTCGGTGGACACACCCTCGGCAACGACCGACAGGCCCAGATCGTGCGCCATGTCGACCATGGAACTCAACAGCACCGCCTTTTTCGGGCTGGTGTCGTCGACGAAGCTCTTGTCGATCTTGATGGTGTCGAAGGGCAGGCGGGTCAGGTAGGACAGCGAGGAATGGCCGGTTCCGAAATCGTCCAGTGACAGGCCGATCCCGAGCTTGCGCAGCTTTTCGAGCACGTGAGCGCACTGCTCGGGATTGTCCATGATCAGCGATTCGGTCAGTTCCAGACGGAAATAGATCGGTTTGAGATTGGCTCTGGCCAGCACCGAGCGCACGTCGGTGACGAGATCCTGACGGATGAGCTGGCGGCTCGACAGGTTGACGGACACCGACAGCGGCGAGTTGCCGATCTGCTTTTGCCACGAGGCGAGATCGTCGGCGGCGCGCTGCATGGCGAACAGGCCGAGCTGGACGATCAGATTGCAGTTTTCCGCGACCGGGATGAATTCGCCCGGCAGGATCATGCCCCGGCGCGGATGGTCCCAGCGCATCAGCGCCTCGAAACCGGCGACCGAATTGTCTTCCAGACGCACGATCGGCTGGTAGACGAGACTGAGTTCGCCGCGATCGAGCGCGCGGCGCAGATCCGACTCGATCTGCAGGCGGTCGGCGCCATAGGAGCGGAAGGCCGGGCGGAAGGGCTCGATCCGGTCGCCGCCGAAGCGCTTGGCCTGCTGCATGGCGAGTTCGGCGTCCTTGACCATGTCCTCGGCTGTCGCGGAAGGCGACGTCCACGAAATCAGGCCGATCGACCCCGTCAGCACGATCTCGCGCTTGGCGAAGCTGATCGGTGCCCGGATCGCCTGGCGCAACGCGTCGGCGAAGGCCGCGATCCGCGCCGGGTCCTGTTCCGAAAGCAGCATCAGTGCGAACTGATCGCCGGTAAAGCGCGACAGCGAGTCCTGCGGCTTGATCAGCCGGTGCAGCCGGCGCGCCAGCGTAAGAAGCATGGTGTCGCCGGCCGACATGCCGAGCCCGTCATTGACGTGCTTGAACCGGTCGATATCGATGACGAAGACGGTCGGTCGGACCTTTTCCTCCGCCCGCGCGATGCTGACCACCGCGTCGAGCCGGTTGAGGAACAGTTCGCGATTGGGCAGGCCGGTCAGATTGTCATGCACGGCGTCGTGCAACAGCCGCTCCTCGGCCTTTTTCTGTTCGGTGACATCGATCAGCGTGCCCACGCAGCGAATCACCTCGCCGTCCGAGCCGACCACGGGGCGGGCCCGCATCAAGAACCAGTGATAATGGCCGTCGGCGGCGCGCAGCCGAAAGCTCTGGCCGATGCGGCCGCGCCGGTGTTCCAGCACCATGTCGAGCGTGGTGCGGAAATGATCGCGGTCGTCGGGGTGCAGCACCGGCAGCCAGTTGCGGGCCGGGCCGTGCAGGCTGCCGCCGCTCAGGCCGAGCTGATCGCTGATGTCGGGCCGGGTCACGACGCGGTCGCGCAGCACGTCCCAGTCCACCACCGTGTCGCCGGAGCCGGTGATGGCCAGCGCCTGGCGTTCCATGTCGCTGAACAGACCCTGCTGCAGCGCGCCGCCGGAAAACGCGTGCTGCATCACGGTGAAGCCGATCAGGAGCACGATCAGGATCAGGCCGCCGCCCAGTGCCGGCTGGACGATGTCGTTGTCGAGCAGTCCGGTGATGGCCAGCCACGAGCCGGCCATCCACACCAGCACCATCAGCCAGCTCGGCACCAGCATGATCGCCCGGTCGTAGCCGCGCAGGCCCAGATAGACGACCAGAAGCAGGCCGATAACCGCGGTCGCAGCGAAGGACAGTCGCGCGACGCCGGCGGCCACGGCCGGATCGAAGAACACCGCGATGCCGGCAATCAGGCCGAGAGCGGAAATCCAGGCAAGCGCGACATAGCTGAAATGGCCGTGCCAGCGATTGAGGTTGAGATAGGCGAACAGGAACACGATCGAGCTTCCCGCCAGCGCGATCTCGGTTACCGAACGCCACAACTGCTCGCTGCCCGGCGATATCTCGATGACCTTGCTCAGGAACCCGAAATCCACGCAGATATAGGCAAGGGCCGCCCAGGCGAGGGCCGCCGTTGCCGGAAACATGGTCGTGCCCTTGACGACGAAGAGAATGGTCAAGAACAGCGCCAGCAGGCCCGCGATGCCGATCACGATGCCGCGAAACAGCGTGTATGAATTGACGGTGTCCTTGTAGGCTTCCGGATCCCAGAGATAGACCTGCGGCACTTCCGGCGAGGCCAGCTCGGCGATGAAGGTGATCACCGAGCCCGGATTGAGGGTCACCAGGAAGACGTCGGCGTCGGGGCTTGCCTGCCGGTCGAGCGCGAAGCCCTCGCTCGGCGTGATCGCGCCGATCCGGCTCGCGCCGAGATCGGGCCAGAACAGGCCGGAACCGACCAGACGGAAATGCGGCGCCACGATCAGCCGGTCGAGTTGCTGGTCGGTCGTGTTGGCGAGTGCGAACACGGCCCAGTCGCCGGACGAATTGTTCTCCTTCGCCTCGACTTCGATGCGCCGCACGATTCCGTCGATACCGGGCGCCGTGGACACCTGGAAACTGGCGCCCTTGTTGCGGTGAAACTCCAGCGCGCCGGACAGGTCGAGCGCGATGTCGTCGCGCGATATTCTGATAGGCTCGATCGCGCCGGCCGGCACGGGCGCCCAAAGCGCGGCCACAACCACGGCGACGAGCGCGAGCAGGAAATAACGTATGTGGCGGTCGGTCGAATCAGGTGCCACCGGTCTTGCCCCGTATTTGCTGTGCCCGATAGTCGTCCACGATCAGGGCGTAAAGATAGTGGTCCTGCCACGTTCCGTTGATCTTCAGATAGGACCGCAACAGTCCTTCCCGCGTGAATCCGGCTTTTTCAAGTACACGCATGGACCGCGTATTGCCGGGAATGCAAGCCGCCTCGATCCTGTGCAGGCCGAGCGTTTCGAACCCGTAGCCGCTGGCCAGGTTCAGCGCCTCCGCCATGATGCCGCGACCGGCGTGGCGCTCACCCATCCAGTAGCCGATCTGCGCCGACTGGGCCACGCCGCGCCTGATATTGCCGATCGAGATGCCGCCGGCCATCCTGCCGGTATCGTTGAGGAAGATCAGAAAGGTCGTGCCGGTGCCGCGCCCGTACTCCTCACGATAGCGTCTGATCCGTGCGCGCCAGGCTGGCCGGCCGAGTTCGTCGCTGGCCCATTTCGGTTCCCACCGTTCCAGGAACTGGCGGCTGGTGCTGCGCAGCTCGGCCCATTCGGAATATTCCTGCCCGGTGGGAAATTGGAGCGTGATCCTGTCCCCTCTGGCGGACGGGTAGGCCCGGCTGAAGAATGGCAGGCCAGCCATTGCCGGCTAGCCGGCGACGACACGCATGGCCGATTGCCGGTCGGGCAGCAGGCCGACAATGTCCTCGAAGGCGGCCAGCGAGCCGACCGGGCCGACCGCGGCCACGGTCGGGCGGGTGGAGAAAAGCCGCGCCGACAGGTCGGCCAGCCGATCCACGGTGATCAGCGAAAGCCGTTCCATCAATTCGTCCATGGACACCGGTCGGCCGAAAAGCAGCATCTGGCGCGCGATCTGCGAGGCGCGGCTGGCCGCGCTTTCGCTCGACATCTTCAACCCGGCCCGGTATTGCGCCCGCGCCCGGTCGAGCTCTTCCTGCTTGATGCGTTCGCCGGCCTTGCTCAATTCGCCGAGCAGGACCGGAACCAGCGTGGCAATGTCTTCCTTGCCGGTGGCGGCGTGGATGCCGAACACGCCGGTATCCGAAAAGCCCCAATGGAAGGCATAGACCGAATAGCAAAGCCCGCGGCGCTCGCGCACCTCCTGGAACAGGCGCGACGACATGCCGCCGCCCAGGATCATGGAAAGCAGCTGGGAGGCATAAAAGTCGCGCACATGATAGGCGCGGCCCTCGAAGCCGAGCACGATCTGGGCGTCCATCAGGTCGCGGTGCTCGCGAAAGTCGCCGCCGACATAATGCGCCGTCTGCGGCTTGCCGGCCGGCGCCTTCTTCTGCAGCAGGCCGAGCCGCTTTTCGACCTCGCGGGCGAACTCGTCGTGACGCACCGCGCCGGTGGCCACCACCACCATGCGGTCGGCGCCATATTGGCGGGCCATGAAATCGTGGATCTGCTTGGGCGTGAACGACTGCACCGTTTCGGGCGTGCCGAGAATGGTGCGTCCGAGGGTCTGGTGGCGAAAGGCGGTTTCGGAGAAATAGTCGAAAACCACGTCGTCGGGCGTGTCGTGAGCGGCGCCGATTTCCTGCAGGATCACATGCTGCTCGCGGCGCAGCTCGTCGGGATCGAACCGGGAATCGGTCAGGATGTCGGCCAGGAGATCGATCGCCAGCGGCAGGTCGTCGCGCAGCACGCGGGCGAAAAACGATGTCGTCTCCACGCTCGTGGCCGCGTTGATCTCGCCGCCCACATCCTCGATCTGGGAGGCGATGTCCCATGCCGAACGCGACCCGGTGCCCTTGAACGCCATATGTTCCAGCAGATGGGCGATGCCGTGTTCGTTCTCGAGCTCGTCACGCGATCCGGATCGGACCCACACGCCGAGCGCGACGCTGTCGATATGGGGGTGGGTTTCGGTCACGACCGTCAAACCGTTCGACAGACGGCTTACCTCAACTGCCATAAATGGCCTACTCCTTGTACTCCCTCAGCCGACAGCGCGTGTGTGTCTGCCGACATAATCCTCGACGGCCTCGTTTTCCGGCGCCAGGATTTGGTATTTTTCTTCTTGATCCATAAGGCCCGCAAGGCGCGATGGCAAGGTCGGCCGCAGCCCTGTCGCCTCCTTGACCGCATCGGGGAATTTCGCCGGGTGGGCGGTGGCGAGCACGATCATCGGGCTGTGCCCGTCGTCGATCTGGCGCGCCACCCGCATCGCGGTCGCCGTGTGCGGATCGAGCAGATAACCGCTCTGGTCGAGCACCGTACGCATGGTGCCGGCGGTTTCGGCCATCGTCGAACGTCCCGCTGCAAAATCCGCCCGCAAGCTTTCCAGCGCTGCCGGCGCGATGGTGAAGGCGCCCGACTGCCTGAGCCCCTCCATCGCGGTGAGCGTCGCCGCACCGTCACGCCCGCTGGCTTCGAAAAGCGCGCGTTCGAAGTTGGACGAGACCTGGATGTCCATCGACGGCGACGTCGTCGCCACCACGCCCTGGGTCTCGTAGCGTCCCGACGCGAGCGCGCGCGCGAGGATGTCGTTGTCGTTGGTGGCGATCGCCAGTCTTTCGATCGGCAGGCCCATCTTCTTGGCGGCGTAGCCGGCGAAGATGTCGCCGAAATTGCCGGTCGGCACGGTAAACGACACCGCCCGCTCCGGCGCGCCGAGCGCGACGGCGGACGTGAAATAATACACGATCTGGGCCATGATCCGGCCCCAATTGATCGAATTCACCCCCGAAAGCCGCGTTTTTTCGCGAAAACCGTGATGATTGAACATCGCTTTGACGATCGCCTGGCAGTCGTCGAAATTGCCCTGGATCGCTAGGGCGTGGACATTGGCCGCCTGCGAGGTGGTCATCTGGCGCTGTTGCACCGGCGAGACCTTGTTGTGCGGAAACAGGATGAAGATGTCGGTCCGGTCGCGGCCGGCGAAGGCCTCGATCGCCGCGCCGCCCGTGTCGCCCGAGGTCGCGCCGACGATCGTGGCGCGCTCGTCGCGTTCGGCCAGCACGTGATCCATCAGCCGCGCCAGCATCTGCATGGCGACATCCTTGAACGCCAGCGTTGGCCCGTGGAAAAGCTCCAGCACGAATTCGCCTGGCCGGGACTGGACGAGCGGACACACGGCGGGATGATGGAACGTGGCATAGGCCTCGCGTGCGATCGCCGAGACCGTGTCCTGGGCAATTTCGCCGGCAATGAACGGCGCCATGACCCGGCTTGCGACCTCGTCATAGGGCCGCCCGCGCATGGCGCGGATGTCGGCCGGCGAGAATTGCGGCCAGGTTTCGGGCAGGTAGAGCCCGCCGTCGCGCGCGAGCCCGGTCATGAGCACGTCGGAAAAGCCGAGGACCGGGGCCGTTCCCCGGGTTGAGACATAGCGCATTTTTACCTGTCCGTTCCTATCTTCAGGCAGCGGCGGGCGATCGGCGCCGCCACATCGTCGAAAAACCACAATCCATCGGTCGCATTTTCGGCGTGGCGTTGATATAGAACGGCGCCGTTGTCACAGGAAAGAGCGGTTCATGGTGTTGTTGGTCAACAAGCCGGGTTTTGTAAAGCGCGCGGCCGCCCTCGGGCTGCTGCTCGCCCTCGCGGGCTGCCAGTCCGGCAGCGGATTGAATCTTGGCCTCGGAGGCGTCGGCAACAATGCCGCGACTGACGGGAACGAAAAGATCTCGGCTGACGAGTTGAGGGCCTACTGCCCGCGGGTGACCCTGCGCGCCGGGACGGCCTATTACAACACCTACCAGAAGGGTGGCGAGAACGACCCCGACAAGGTGGTCTACCAGGCCGCGATCACCGACGTGACGCGCAGCTGCAGCTACGGGGCGGGCACGCTGACCATGAACGTCGCTGCCGCCGGCAGGGTCGTCCCCGGACCGGTCGCCAAGGACGGCCAGGTGTCGATGCCCATTCGCGTGGCGGTGGTGCAGGGCGACCAGGTGCTTTATTCCGAACTGCACAAATACGATGTGGCGTTGACCGCGAATCAGCCTGCGACCCAGTTCGTCTTCAACGATCCCAACGTGACCTTCCCCACGCCGAGCGCCCAGAACCTGCAGGTCTTCGTCGGTTACGACGAAGGGCCGCCCAACACGCGCTGAGTGTGCGGCCGCTCTGGTGCGGACAGGCGGGCTTCAGGAACCGAACGGTTGACGGATGACCGCCGCGGCGCCCCGGTGTCGCGGTCCGGTGGATCGTGGCGCCTACCGCGCCTCCGACCATTGCGACAAGGCGGCCAGCGTCGGCTGGAAATCGGCCCAGCGGCCGATCACGGTCTCCGCGCCGGCCTCCGTCAGCACGTCGGCATGGCCGGGGTAGCTGTGGCGCCCGCCGGTGAAGCCGATCACCCGCATGCCGGCCGCCTTCGCGCCGGCGATCCCATGTGCTGAATCCTCCACGACGAATGCGTTGGCCGGGTCGGCGCGCATGCGCTCGGCCGCGAAGCGGAACACGTCGGGGGCTGGCTTGGGGCGCCGTTCGGGCGTCTGTTCGACCGAAAACACCGTATCGCCGAAAGCCGGCCTCAGTCCGGTCTTGGTCAGCATCATCTCGAGGCGCTGCGGCGAGGAATTGGAGCAGATGCAGCGTGGTGCGGTGGTCTTCAACACCGCTTCCAGCGCTCCCTCGACCGCCTCCAGCTGGCGCGCGAGCGCGCGGTCGACGGCTTTTTGCGCGCGCTCCATCAGGCTGGCCTGCAGGGGAATGCTCGCCTCCTCCTCGATGCGCAGCAGGATGTCGCGGAAGGTGAGGCCGGCATAGCGTTCGGCCAGTTCGGCGGCGGTGATGGGAAAGCCGGCCTCGGTGATCATCTGTGCCTCGACGCGCGCGGCGATGATCTCGGAATCGACGAGAACCCCGTCGCAATCGAAAATTACCAGCTCGGGCTGCATGGATCGGCCTGTGTTTGGATGAATGCGAATGCCGGCCCAGATATCGCATGCGCCGCACCGGCGCAAATCGGCCGGGCGATACACTAAAAATTTACGCAACGCGGTAACCATAACGAGGCGTAAACAGTCCCAGTGTTGTGAGTATCGCCATGCCAGCCGTGCGTCCCGTCGCAGACCTGACCGCCTCCCGAACCGATTGGTGCGACACGATCCTGAAGGGTGACTGCGTTGCCGCGCTCGAGCGCCTGCCGCAGAACTCGGTCGACGCGATCTTCGCCGACCCGCCCTACAATCTCCAGCTCGGCGGCGATCTGCACCGGCCCGACCAGTCCAAGGTCGACGCGGTCGACGATGCGTGGGACCAGTTCGACAGCTTCCAGGCCTATGACGCCTTCACCCGCGCCTGGCTGCTGGCCGCGCGCCGCGTGCTCAAGCCGACCGGCACCATCTGGGTCATCGGCTCCTATCACAACATTTTCCGCGTCGGCGCCAAGTTGCAGGATCTCGGCTACTGGATCCTCAACGACATTGTCTGGCGCAAGACCAATCCGATGCCGAATTTCCGTGGCCGGCGTTTTCAGAACGCGCATGAAACCATGATCTGGGCCTCGCGCGACCAGAAGGCGAAGGGCTACACCTTCAATTACGAGGCGCTCAAGGCGTCGAACGACGACGTGCAGATGCGCACCGACTGGCTGTTTCCGATCTGCACCGGCGCCGAGCGGCTGAAGGGCGCCGATGGCGCCAAGGCGCACCCGACACAAAAGCCCGAAGCCCTGTTGGCGCGGGTGCTGATGGCCTCGACCCGGCCCGGCGACGTGGTGCTCGATCCATTCTTCGGCTCCGGCACCACCGGCGCGGTCGCCAAGAGGCTCGGCCGGCATTTTGTCGGCATCGAGCGCGAGCAGGCCTATATCGACGCCGCCACGGCGCGTATCGACGCGGTCGAGCCGCTCGACAATCCCGAACTCGCCATCCTGACGGGCAAGCGCGCCGAGCCGCGCATCGCCTTCGTCAGCCTGATCGAGGCGGGGCTGGTCGCGCCCGGCCTGGAACTCAGCGACGCCAAGCGCCGTTGGACCGCGCGGGTGCGCGCCGACGGCACCGTCGCCGTCGGCAACGAGGCCGGTTCCATCCACAAGATGGGCGCGCGCGTTCAGGGGCTCGACGCCTGCAACGGCTGGACCTTCTGGCATTTCGATAGAAAGGGCGCGCCGACGCCGCTCGACGCTTTGCGCCAGGACATGCGCCAGCGCATGGCCGTCGCCGCGGCCTGACCGCCGGCCGCGCCTCCGGCGCCTAGACGACGATGCCGTGGCTTGCCAGCGCGTCTTCCAGCATGGCCGGCGCGGTGAAGTGGATCGCCCGCCATCCGGCCGCGCGTGCGCCCTCGACGTTTGGTTGGCTGTCGTCGATGAAGATCGCGCCGGCGGGGTCGAGGCCGAAGGTTGCCGCGTGAAGCTCGTAGATGCGGCGGTCGGGCTTGATCATGCCGACCTCGCCCGACACCGTGACCCCGCGCGGACGATCGAGAAACGGAAACTTTCGGCGCGCCTCGACAAAGGTGTCGGCGGCGAAATTGGTCAGCATGGTGACGTCGTGGCCGCGCTCGATCAGTTCCAGCATCAGCGTGACGGTTTCGTCATAGGCGTGCGGCACCATCTCGTGCCAGTGGCGGCGAAAGGCGCGGATATTGTCTTCCTCGTGCGGATGGTCGTCGATCAACAGCGCTTCGGCCTCTTCCCAGCTACGCCCGCGATCCTGCTCGACGTTCCAGGCCGGCGTGCACACCGTGTCGAAGAAGCGCTGCCGTTGCTGCGCGTCGGGGATCAGGCGCGCATAGGGGATTTCGGGATCGTAGTGGATCAGCACCTTGCCGATGTCGAACACGATGTGGCGGATGTCGCTCATAGGCCGGCTCCGGTGACGGTCGGTTTTTTGGTCGCGCCCGGTATCGCAGTCTCGATTGCCTTTTTCATGACAGTCGGCAGCGCTTCGTCGTGGACGAGATGCCGCGGCGACCACCAATGGCCGGCCGGGGCGTCGTCGTCGAAACGGGCGTGGTAGACCGCAAGCCGCAGTTCGAAATGGGTAAAGACGTGGCGGATCTCGCCCGCCGCGCGCCAGCCGGCGGCAAACGGCGCGGCCTCGATGCCGTCCGCGCCGTCCGTCCGCGCCGTCCAGGCGCTCGTCGGAACCTCGCTCATGCCGGCCAGCAGGCCGGTTTCGCCGCGCTTGCGCAGAAGCACCGCCCCGTCGGCGCGCTCGGCGACGAACGCGGCGCCGGTGCGCGCCGGTTTATCCGGCTTCGGCAGCTTGACCGGATAGCGCTCGGTCTCGCCGGCGGCAAAGGCGGCGCAGTCGGCGCTGACGGGGCACAGCGCGCAGGCCGGCGCGCGCGGCGTGCAGGTCGTGGCGCCGAGATCCATCATCGCCTGGGCGAAGTCGCCCGGCCGCTCGGCGGGCAGCCAGCGTTCTACGATCGCGGCGATGTCCTTCTTGACCGTGGCGACCGGCGCTTCGATCGCCGCGTGGCGGGTAACGACCCGCTCGACATTGCCGTCGACGACGGCGACCGGGATGTCGAAGGCGATCGCCGCGACCGCTGCGGAAGTATAGGCGCCGATGCCGGGCAGGGCGCGGAGCGCGGCAACGTCGGCGGGAAAGACGCCGTCATGGCGCGCCACCACCTCCTCGGCGCATTTTTTGAGGTTGCGCGCCCGCGAATAGTAGCCAAGCCCCGCCCAGGCCTTCATTACCGCCTCGCGCTCGGCCGCCGCCAGGCTCTCGACGTCGGGCCAGTCGCGCAGGAACCGTTCGTAATAGGGTTTGACCGCCGCGACCGTGGTCTGCTGCAGCATGATCTCCGACAGCCAGACCCTGTAGGGCGTTGCCCGTAATCCTTTTGCGCGCTCGCCGGGCGCCACCCGCCAGGGCAGCCGGCGATGGTGACGGTCGTACCAGGTGACGAGCCGCGCGGCGAAGTCCGTCCGGTTCGGTTCGGGCTTGGCGGGGGCTGTCATCGGCGGGCTGCTCGGCTATGATGTCGGTCGGCGATACGCCCCACCGATAAGGCAGGTCAGGCATGAAAGGAAAGGGATATCGAGGTGCCCCGGTCGCCGTCAGCGATCTGGCGACACGCATTCTCGACCCGGTGATGAAAAAGCGCGCCGGCATGTCGGTGAGCCTGGTCCAGTCGTGGGAAGAACTGGTCGGCACGCGGCTGGCCGCCTCCACCCGGCCGGAAAAGATCGCCTGGCCGCGGCGGCGTCACGAAGACGATCCGTTCGAGCCGGCGACGCTGATCGTCGCCTGCGAGGGCGCGGCCGCGCTGCATCTCCAGCACGAAACCGGCGAAATCATCAGCCGGATCAACGGTTTTTTCGGCTTTTCCGCGATCGGCCGCATCCGCATCGTGCAAAAGCCGGTCGGCGGCGGCACGGTAACCCGACGGCCTGTCCCGCGCGCTTTGAGCAAGGACGAAATCGGCCTGGTCGAAAACAGGGTCAGCAGCGTCAGCGATCCCGGCTTGCGCGCGGCGCTGGAACGTCTCGGCCGCAACGTTGTCGCAGCGCGCAAGTGAAGTCGTGCCGGCGAGGCTGGCGATTTCGTGAACGCGCCGCGACACTTTGCTCTGTGACTGGCGGTTGCAATGCCTTATTAAGCGCCAACTCTCGCCTTTTTATCGTCGTCCGTAGCAAAATCCAGATATCGACAGGTGATTCGCATGACCCGTTTCGTTTCGCGTCGCAACGTCGTCGCTTCGCTGGCAGCCCTGCCGGCAGCCGCTTTGCTGGCGGCGTGCAGCGATTCCAACGGCGCGAGCGCGCCTGAAGCGCCCGAGACGCCGAAAGTGGCCGTGCCTGCCGCGCAGGGTTCGGTCGACGTCGACAAGCTGATGGAACCGGGCGCCCTGCCCGAAAAATGGGTCGGCGACGAGGACGCCCCGATCACCATCGTGGAATATGCGTCGACCACCTGTGGCCATTGCGGCAGTTTTCACCGCAACACCTATCCCGCGCTCAAGGAAAAATACATCGACACCGGCAAGGCGCGGCTGGTCCTGCGTGAATTTCCGTTCGATCCGCGCGCGGAAGCCGGCTTCATGCTGGCGCGCTGCGCCGACGACAAATATTTCGCCATGGCCGACGTGCTGTTCAAGCAGCAGGACGCCTGGGTCTCGGTGGAAAACGCCCGCGACGCATTGCTGAAAATCGCGCGTCTGGCCGGTTTTTCACAGGAGTCCTTCGAGGCGTGCTTGACGAACCAGAAGCTTCTGGAGGATGTCAGGGCGGTCAAAGACCGCGGAGCGAAGGAATTTGGCGTCGACTCCACGCCGACATTCTTCATCAACGGCAAGAAATATGCGGGGGCCATGTCGATTGACGAGTTCTCGGCAATCATCGACAGCATGCTCTGACGCCTGGCCGCAAGCCCGGCGAGGTCGCCCTGCGGCCGCATGGCGGCGGAGCTGGGCCTGATGCGCTTTTCAAGGCTTCGCGTTCTCGGTTTCAAATCTTTCGTCGAACCCAGCGAGTTCGTCATCGAAAGCGGCCTGACCGGCGTGGTCGGGCCGAACGGCTGCGGCAAGTCCAATCTTGTCGAGGCCCTGCGCTGGGTGATGGGCGAGAACTCCTACAAGAACATGCGCGCGTCCGGCATGGACGACGTCATCTTCTCCGGTTCCGGCACCCGGCCTGCCCGCAACACGGCCGAGGTCACGCTTTTCCTCGACAATTCCGACCGGACCGCTCCGGCCGCCTATAACGACACCGACGAGCTCCAGGTGTCGCGGCGCATCGAACGCGAGGCCGGCTCGGTCTACCGTATCAACGGCAAGGAGGCGCGCGCCAAGGACGTGCAGCTCCTGTTCGCCGACCAGTCGACAGGCGCGCGCTCGCCCTCCATGGTCGGCCAGGGCCGCATCGGCGAGCTGATCCAGGCCAAGCCGCAGGCCCGGCGCGCGCTGCTGGAGGAGGCGGCCGGCATTTCCGGCCTGCATTCGCGCCGCCACGAGGCCGAATTGCGGCTGCGCGCGGCCGAACAGAACCTCGAGCGGCTCGACGATGTCGTCGGCGAGCTGGAAAGCCAGATCGAGAGCCTCAAGCGTCAGGCGCGCCAGGCGGCCCGTTTCAAGAGCGTGTCGGCCGATATCCGCCAGGCCGAGGCGATCCTGCTGCATCTGCGCTGGTCGCAGGCCAAGCAGCAGGCGGGCGAGGCGCAATCGGCGCTCGCGGCGGCGACGTCGCTGGTCGGCGAGCGCGCCCAGGAGCAGATGAACGCCGCCAAGGAGCAGGCCGTCGCGGCGATGCGCCTGCCCGAATTGCGCGACGCCGAAGCCGCCGCCGCCGCCGCGCTGCAGCGCCTTGCGATCGCCCGCACGCAGCTCGACGAGGAAGCCGCACGGCTGAAGGCGCGCCAGGGCGAACTTGACCGCCGCATCGCCCAGCTCGACGCCGATATCGAGCGCGAAGAGCGTCTCGTGCGCGACAATGCCGACACGCTGGCCCGGCTCGACGCGGAGGAAAAGACCCTGACCGACGAGCAGGGCGGCTCCGCCGAGCGCGAGCAGGCGGCCAAGGCGACGTTCCAGGAGGCATCGGCCCGGCTTGCGGCGAGCGAGGAGAAACTGACCGCGATCACCGCCGAGCGGGCCGAGGCGCTGGCGCAGCGCACCCAGTTCGAGCGCTCCGTGCGCGAGCATGCCGAACGCCGCGACAGGTTCGAGCGCCAGCTTGCCGAAAAGCGCGGCGAGGCCGAAGCCGTGGCGGCCCGGCTTTCCGAATTGCCCGATCCGGCCGAAAAACAGCGCAAGGTCGAACAGGCCGAGGCCAATGTCGCTGCGGCCGAGACCGCGACCACGGCTGCCGAAACCAAGGTTGCCGACGCACGCGCCGCCGAGGCGGCGTTGCGGGCGCCGCTCAACGAGACGCGCGCCGAGCTGCAGCGCCTGGAAACCGAGGCGCGCACGCTCGCCAAGGTTCTCAATGCCGGCGACAGCGGGCTTCTTCCCGCCGCCCTCGAGCAGATCAGGGTCGAACGCGGTTTCGAGACCGCGCTCGGCGCGGCGCTGGGCGAGGATCTCGACGTGCCGCTCGACCGTGCCGCCCCGGTCCATTGGGGCGAGATCGATCCCGCCGACGGCGACCCGCGCCTGCCCGAGGGCGCGCGCCCGCTGGTCGAGATCGTGCGCGCGCCGCGCCAGTTGGCGCGCCGGCTTGCCCAGATCGGCCTGGTCGAGGCGGCCGACGGACCCAGTCTGCAAAAGGCGCTCGCGCCCGGCCAGCGTCTGGTCAGCCGCGACGGCGCCTTGTGGCGGTGGGACGGTTTCACCGCCAGCGCCGATGCCCCGACGGCCGCCGCCCAGCGCCTGGCGCAGAAAAACCGGCTTGCCGAACTGGATGAGGAGGTTGCCGCCGCCGCGGCCCGCCTCCAGCAGGCCGAAGCCGCGCAGCAGGACGCCGACGCGCTAGTGCGCCGGACCGTGGAGATTGAAAAGCAGGCCCGCGAGGCCTGGCGGCTCTCCCAGCGCGCGGCCGGCGAGGCGCGCGAGGACCTGGCCAGGGCCGAAAAGGCGGCCGGCGAATTGTCGACCCGCAGGGCCACCCTTGCCGAGGCGATCGCGCGGCTGGATGAGAGTGCGGCGGAGGAGGGTCGGCTTCTGGCCGAGGCGCAGAGCGCGCTCGAGGGCGCGCCGGATCCGGGCGACATTCAGTCGCGTTTCGAACGCCAGTCGACCCTAGTCGCCGAGGACCGCTCGGCCCTTGCGGATGCGCGCGCGCTCGATGACGGCCTCAAGCGCGAGGCCGAGGCCAGGCAAAGGCGATTGACGGCGATCGCGCAGGAGCGCCAGGCCTGGATTGCGCGCGCCGACAACGCCGACCGCCAGAAGGCGGCATTGATCGAGCGGCGCGGCGAGGCCGGGCGCGAGCGCGCCGAGATCGAGGATGCGCCCGATGCGCTGGATGCGCGCCGCCGGGCGCTGCTGTCCGAACTGGGACAGGCCGAGACCCGCCGCGGCGAGGCCGCCGACGCGCTCGCCGTCGCCGAGACGCGCCAGGCCGAGCTCGACAAGGCCGCGAACGCTGCCCTGCAGGCTCTGTCTGAAAGCCGCGAGGCGCGCGGCCGCGCCGAGGAGCGCCTGACGGCCGCGGAGGAACGCCGTCGCGACGCCGAGGCGCGTATTCAGGAGGCGCTGGGGATCGCACCGCATCTGGTCTTTCGCCAGACCGGCCTCGGCCCCGACGATCCGCTACCCGAGATGGCGGATGTCGAGCGTCGGGTCGACCGGTTGAAGGTCGATCGCGAGCGGCTCGGCGCGGTCAATCTGCGCGCCGAGGAGGAGCAGCGGGAACTGGCCGAGCGTCTCGAGACGATCGTCACCGAACGCGAGGACGTGATCGAGGCGATCAAGAAGCTGCGCCTGGCGATCCAGAGCCTGAACCGGGAGGGCCGCGAACGCCTGCTCGAGGCGTTCGACCGGGTCAACGCCCAGTTTCAGCGGCTGTTCACCCATCTGTTCGGCGGCGGCACCGCCGAATTGCAGCTTGTGGAATCCGACGACCCGCTGGAAGCGGGCCTGGAAATCCTCGCCCGCCCGCCGGGCAAGAAACCGCAGACCATGACCCTGCTGTCGGGCGGTGAGCAGGCGTTGACGGCGATGGCGCTGATCTTTGCCGTGTTCCTGACCAACCCGGCGCCGATCTGTGTGCTCGACGAGGTCGACGCACCGCTCGACGATCACAATGTCGAGCGTTTCTGCAACCTGATGGACGAGATGGCGGCGAGCACCCAGACCCGCTTCGTCATCATCACCCACAACCCGATCACCATGGCGCGCATGAACCGTCTGTTCGGCGTCACCATGGCCGAGCAGGGCGTCAGCCAGCTCGTTTCGGTCGACCTGCAGACCGCCGAGCAGATCCGCGAGGCCAGCTGAGGCCGCGCGCTACCGGTCGCTACGCGCTTCGACACGCCGGCCGGTCTCCTATCCTATTCGCTCCACACCGCCAGCTCGTTGCCCGCCGGGTCGGTAAAATGGAACCGCCTGCCGCCGGGGAAGGAAAAGATCGGCCGCACGATCGTCGCGCCGGCGTCCTCGACCGCGGCCAGCGTTTCTTCCAGGTTCTGCGAATAAAGCACCGGCAGCGGTTTTGCCGCTTCATCCGGCTTGGTGGCCTCGAACCCGCCTTCCAGCCCCTCGTCGAAGGCGGAATAGGTCGGGCCGTAATCGGTAAAGGTCCAGCCGAACGCGCTGCTGTAGAAGGCCTTGACCGCGTCGAGCGTCGCGCCGGGAGCCGACATTTCCAGATAATCGATCTTGCCGGTCTTTTTCATCGTCTTTCCTCGTTGTAAGTTCTTGATTTGTTCTATCTGATCCCCACGGGCCGCACAAGAGGCGTGGCTGCCTGTTCGCCCGCACCTGCGGCACTATGCGCCGCGACATTCGCGACGGGTGATCGAACGATCCATCGCCTCGATGCGGCCGAGCGCCTTGCGACGCTCCTTGGCGCGGCGGCCACGCGCGTCCGGCACCAGCGTGCCGAGACCGGTCGGCAGCAGCGCCGGCCGGGCGCCAGGCTTTTGGCCTGGGTCGAGCGTGGTCGGGTCGCCATGTTCGGCGGCAAGCGCGTCGCGCTGGGCGATCAGCCGTTCGCAGGGAACCTGGTCGAACTGAAGCGACGACACGATCTCCTCGTCGAGACCGCCCGAAAGGCTGGTGCAGCCGGCAAGCCAGCCGGCGACAACAACAAGACCCCATCGTGCAAACATCGCCGCCTCCCGTTCCGCTTCGGGACGAACCCCTCATCTGCCTGTCCAATTCGGGCGCCATCATGTCAAGCCGGTTGGCCCGGCACGTTCGGCGCCGCTCAGTCGATCCCGTTCGGCCGCCCGAGGCTCACATAGGCAAATCCGAGCCGCTCGACGTCTTTCGGGCGGTAGATGTTGCGCAGGTCGACCAGCACCGGTGTCGCCATGATCGCCTTCAGGCGCTCGAAGTCGAGCGAGCGGAACTCGTTCCACTCCGTGACGATCACGACGCAGTCCGCGTCGATGGCGGCATCGTAGGCGTTTTGCGCATAGTCGATCCGGGCGAAATAGGCGCGCGCGGCGTCCATGCCCTCGGGATCGTAGGCGGTGATGTGCGCGCCCTGGTCGAGCAGCGCCTGGATGATGGCGATCGAGGGCGCCTCGCGCATGTCGTCGGTATTGGGCTTGAAGGTCAGCCCGAAGATCGCGATGCGCTTGCCGCGCACCGCGCCGCCGCAGGCGGCGACCACCTTGCGCGCCATGGCGCGTTTGCGCTGGTCGTTGACGGCGACCGTCGTTTCCACCAGGCGCAGCGGCGTCCCCATGTCCTGCGCGGTCTTGACGAAGGCGAGCGTATCCTTGGGAAAGCAGGACCCGCCGTAACCCGGCCCGGCATTGAGAAATTTCGGGCCGATGCGCTTGTCGAGACCGATGCCGCGGGCCACTTCCTGCACGTCCGCGCCCGCCTGTTCGCACAAATCCGCGACTTCGTTGATGAAGGTGATCTTGGTCGCCAGGAACGCGTTGGCGGCGTATTTGATCACCTCTGCCGTGCGCCGGCTGGTGAAAAGGATCGGGGCCTGGTTGAGATAGAGCGGCCTGTAGACCTCGGCCATGACGGTGCGGGCGCGCTCGTCCTCGGTGCCGATGACGATGCGGTCGGGGCGTTTGAAATCGTCGATCGCCGCCCCCTCGCGCAGGAACTCGGGATTTGACGCGACCGCGAAATCCGCCGTGGGATTGGTTTCGCGCATGATGCGCTCGACATCGTCGCCGGTGCCGAGCGGTACGGTCGATTTCGTCACGACTACGGTGAAGCCCTGCAGGGCCTCGGCGATCGATCGGGCGGCCGCGTCGACGAAGGACAAATCGGCATGGCCGTCGCCGCGCCGCGAGGGCGTGCCGACCGCGATGAACACGACATCGGCCTCGGCGACCGCCGGAGCCATCTCCGTGGTGAAGAACAGCCTGTCAGCGGCGACATTGTCGGCAACCAGCCGGTCGAGACCCGGTTCGTAGATCGGTATGCGCGCCGATTGCAGCGCGGCGACCTTTTGTTCGTCGACGTCGACGCAGGTCACACGATGCCCGAAATCGGCCAGGCACGCGCCGCTCACCAATCCGACATAGCCGGAACCGATCATGGCGATGTTCATGTGAACCCCGACGAATGACGACCCATCCCACCGGAGGGCCGGAACGAACCCACGCGGTCTGCGCCGCGGCGATGGCGCGTGGTGGCATGGCGCGGGCCTGGTTTCAAGAAAACTTTGCCTGCGCCACCCGTCTCGCCGGGTTTCGCGCCCGCCCGGCGCCTGCTCTTCACCTTGTGTAACGACGGGGCGACGAGATTGACGGCCGACCGCGCTTGCGCCTTTGACGCGCGCCTTCTATCAGCGGGGCAGGCCGGAAGGCCGCACAGCAAGGCTTCGCTTGAAAGGCGCACATGCAGTTTGTCGATCTCCACACACAGCGCGAACGGATCAAGCCGCGGCTCGAGGCCGCCATGGCCAGGGTGCTCGAGCATGGTCGCTATATTCACGGACCCGAGGTCGGCGCGTTCGAAAGGCAGCTCGCCGATTTCGTCGGCGTTCGCCATGTCGTAGCGTGCGCCAACGGCACCGACGCGTTGCTGATCCCGTTGATGGCGCTGGGCATCGGACCGGGCGACGCGGTTTTCTGTCCCAGCTTCACGTTCGCGGCAACCGCCGAAGTCGTGGTTCTGGCCGGGGCCGAGCCGGTGTTCGTCGATATCGAGCCGGACAGCTACAATCTTTCGTTTGCCAGCCTGGAAGGCGCCTACCAGCAGGTCTGCGCCGAGGGCCGTCTGACGCCCAAGGCGATCATTCCCGTCGATCTGTTCGGCCTGTCGGCCGACTATCAGGCAATCGGCCGTTTCGCGCAGGAGCGCTCGCTTGCGATCGTGGAAGACGCCGCCCAGGCGATCGGCGGCAGTCTCGGCAACACCAAATGCGGGGCCTTCGGCACGGTCGCCGGCACCAGCTTCTACCCGGCCAAGCCGCTCGGGTGTTATGGCGACGGCGGTGCGATCCTGACCGATGACGACGATCTTGCCGAGACGATGCGCTCGATCGCCTTTCACGGCAAGGGGGCCAGCCAGTACGACAATGTCCGTATTGGCCTCAATTCGCGGCTGGACACGCTGCAGGCGGCGATCCTGATCGAGAAGCTGGCCATCCTGCCCTCGGAGACCGAGGCCAGGCAGGCGGTTGCCGATCGGTATGCGGCCGGCCTCTCCGACGTGGTCAGGGTGCCGACCGTGGCTGCCGGCTATCGTTCGGCCTGGGCGCAATATGCCGTGGAATCGGACCGTCGCGACGAGATTCGCGCCCATCTGAGCGAGGTCGGCATTCCCTCGATGATCTATTACGAAAAGCCGCTGCATCTGCAGACCGCCTATGCGGCCTACGGCCGCGCTCCGGGCGGCCTTGCGGCTTCCGAGGCGGCCAGCAGGTCCATAATGTGCCTGCCCATGCATCCTTATCTGGGCGAAGCCGATCAGGACCGTATCATCGACGCCGTGCGCGGGATCGCGGCGGCCGGGATGGTAAGGCGGGCCTGACCACACCACCAGGGCGGCGATTTCCTCGGCCATCGGCGCCGTCTATCTGGCGCACGGGCGCGTTTGCCATATTCTCAACAACAGCGTCGAAACGAGTTCTTGCAGTTGCGTAAGAGTGCGCGCCGACCTAAACGTTTTTGCCCCGGCCGGTGCGCCGCAGAGGTGGCGACGCGGTTCTTTTTGCAGTGACAGACCATTGATGGTGCCAGTTCTTGTCATAAATCTCGCACGCTCACCCGAGCGTTGGGACGCGATCCGGCAAACGGCGACGGGGCTGGAACTGCGCCGTGTGGAAGGCGTCGACGGCCGCGCGATCGCCCGCGAACGCTGGTCCGGCGTCGACCAGGACAGGTTCCGCGCCCGCCATGGGCGCGTCGTCACGCCGGGCGAATATGGCTGCTACCGCTCGCATCTGGCGGCCCTGGCGACGGTGGTCGCCGAGGGCGTTGACGTCGCGGTGATCGCGGAGGACGACATCGTCCTCAACGACCGGCTTGGCGAAAGGGCGGTGGCGTTGTTTGCCGGTGTCGAGGAGCCGCGACTGGTCAAGCTCGTCAACCACCGCACCACCGGCTTTCTGGAAAAGGGCGTGACGGCGACAGGCGACGCATACGGGCGCTGCCTGTTCGGGCCGCTGGGTTCGGCAGCCTGTTATGCCGTCAACCGCAGCGGCGCCGAGCGACTGGTAAAAACGCTGGCCACGATGTGGCTGCCCTGGGACGTGGCGCTGGAGCGCGGCTGGGCGACCGGTGTGGCGACCTATACCACCCGCGAGCCGCTGGTCGCCTTCAGCAGCCATCGCGCCAGTTCCACCATCACCGCCAGCTACGCGCACACCAAGCTGCCGACCATGAAAAGGCGGGGCGCGTTCTCCTTCAGGGCGCGCGATTTCCTGCGCCGCGCAAGCTACGCGCTGGAGGCGGCATGAACGTGCCGACGGAGCCGGCCACCCAGCGGCCGCCTTTCCACAGAACAGACATCGTCGGTCACGCGGTGCTGTTTTGCCTGGTCGGCATGATCTCGGCGGTGTGGCTTGAGACCGACCTCTACCGCGTGGCCATGCTGCCGCCGATCGCGCTCGGGATTTGGGTCTATTTTTCCCGGCGCGATTTCCGCCCGGCGATCGGCCCGATGGGCTGGGCGTGCCTGGTGTGGGCGCACTATGTCGCACTGCGCTATCTGTGGGTCCTGCTGACGAGACCGGAATCGACCGGCGGCTCGGCGGAAGGCATATATCTCATGCCGGCGCTCTACATGACGGTCGGTTACGTTCTGTTTCTCTACCGGGACAAGCTCGCGCATCTCGTCTGGGTCTTCATGGCCATCAGCCTTGCCGCGTTGCTCGCAAGCACTGATCTTATCGCTGTTTTTCAGCTTGATTCGGGGCTGATTCCGTTTCTTTTCCAGAAAAACACCATCCATTCCTCGGTCGGCGCCGGTCTAATCCTGATCGCGGCCTTCTGTTTCGCCCTATGGCTACTGGGTCGGTCCGACCTGTCGGGCCGGATCGTGTGGGGGGGGCTGGCGGTCGCCTTGCTGATTGGAATTCTCGCGGTGCTCGGCATTTTCGGCGCCAAGTCGAAGGGCGTTTGGATCGCGCTGCTCGTCACCGCTCCCTCCGTCGTCGCGGCCACGTTCGCGCAAATGAGGGGCAAGGCGCGATGGGCGGTCATGGCCGGTTTCATCTGTGTCTCCCTCCTCGGCGTCCTGATTTTTCACGACATGGTGTGGCATACGATTGGTCGTCTGGTCGTGAGCGCGCTCGATCTGGCCCAGCGGCTGGTTTCGGGAATGCCGGTGCGCCAGATGGTGCTCGACGCGATCGATTCGGGAACCTTACCCTACACGCTCGACGCGCGCATCCGCGTCTGGTGGAACGCCATGTCGATCTGGCGGCTGGACTGGCTGTTCGGTCAGGGCATCTGGTGGGAGAACCTGTGGCAGCAGACCCGGTTTGCCGATATCGGCTACGAGCTGATGCACAATGGCTATCTGGAGATCGCCGTGCGCTTCGGCCTGTTCGGTCTGGAATTTTATGCCGTTCTCCTGGCGTGGTGTTTCTACCAGGCGACGGCGGCCGTCCGGCGTGGCCTGATCCCCCTCGAGCTCTACTTCTTCTATCTGCTGACGATGATCTTCTTCCTGGCCAGCATGCTCAGCAATTCCAATATCCGCCTCGCCGTCGGCGAGAGCTACATGCTGATGGCAGGCGGCTTCGGCTTTTGCTGCTATTATCTGCGTCAGGCTGCCGCCCGGGCGCCGTAGCGCGGGCTGGCACGGCCGCCTCTCAGCGACGAAAAGTCGGAAGCTGCTGGTCCTGTCGTCGTTCTGGGGCCGGAACGGGCCGGGGAGATTTGGCTGGGGCGCCTGGATTCGAACCAGGGAATGGCGATACCAAAAACCGCTGCCTTACCACTTGGCTACGCCCCAGCATGGTCGCTGCCGTGCGACGGGTGGCGCCCTTATATGGACGCTCCGCCGTCAGTGCAATGACTAGTTGGCGCCAATATGACGCCCGATTGCCGAATGGGCGATGGCCATGGCCGCCGCTGCGAGGATTTGCGGTGGTCATCGATCTCCGAAACGGTTAGAGCAAACCCGGACCGGGCCGGAGCGATCCGTCTTGCGTCCGGCGGTTCGGTTCGCGTGAGAGGCGGCCGGCACGGCGCGCCACGCCAAGCGATCTTGCCAGGCGAGCCGTCGGCCGGTTGAAGGAGCCCGGACGGGGCGGGGCGTTGGGATCGGATGTGCCGACAATTCACGGGCCTTCCAGCGGACGGTCCGGTGGATATGACTTCGGGTATTGTCCAGACGGCGAGGGAGATCGCGATGGCCAAATGGGTCTACAATTTCGGCAACGGCAAGGCGGAAGGCCGCGTCGGCGACAAGAACCTGCTCGGGGGCAAGGGGGCCAATCTGGCCGAGATGTCCGGGCTCGGATTGCCGGTGCCGCCGGGCTTTACCATCACCACCGAGGTCTGCACCCATTATTACGCCAACGCACGAACCTATCCCGGCGAACTGAAACAACAGGTCGAAGACGCGCTTGCCCGGATCGGCGCCGATACCGGCCGCCGTTTCGGCGATCCGCGCAATCCGCTTTTGGTCTCGGTGCGCTCCGGCGCGCGCGCCTCGATGCCCGGCATGATGGACACCGTGCTCAATCTCGGCCTCAACGACGCCACCGTCGAGGCCCTGGCCGAGGAGGCTCAGGATCGCCGCTTCGCCTATGACAGCTATCGTCGTTTCATCCAGATGTATACCGACGTCGTCATGGGGCTCGATCACGAGGTTTTCGAAGAAATCCTGGAAGACGAAAAAGCCGGCCTCGGGGTTGAATTCGACACCGAGCTCGACGCCGCGCATTGGGTCGGCCTGGTCGAGCGCTACAAGGCCAAGGTGGTGGAGGAATTGGGACAGCCCTTTCCCCAGGATCCGCACGAGCAGTTGTGGGGCGCCATCGGCGCGGTGTTTTCCTCCTGGATGAACCATCGCGCGATCACCTATCGCCGCCTGCACAATATTCCCGAGGCCTGGGGCACGGCCGTCAACGTTCAGGCGATGGTGTTCGGCAATATGGGGGACAGCTCCGCCACTGGTGTGGCCTTCACCCGCGATCCATCCACCGGCGAGCGTACGCTCTACGGAGAGTTTCTGGTCAACGCCCAGGGCGAGGACGTGGTCGCCGGTATCCGGACCCCGCAGAACATCACCGAGGACGCGCGCATCGCGGCCGGCTCCGACAAGCCGTCGCTGCAAAAGCTGATGCCGGAGGCGTTCACCGAGTTCGCGCGCACGGCCGAGACGCTCGAACGCCATTATCGCGACATGCAGGACCTCGAATTCACCATCGAGCGCGGCAAGTTGTGGATGCTGCAGACCCGGTCCGGCAAGCGCACGGCCAAGGCGGCGTTGCGCATCGCGGTGGAGATGGCCGCGGAAGGCCTGATCACCCGCGAGCAGGCTGTGGCGCGGATCGATCCGGCCTCGCTCGACCAGCTTCTGCATCCCACCATCGACCCGGCCGCGGAGCGCGACGTGATCGGCGCCGGCCTGCCGGCCTCGCCGGGGGCGGCCACCGGCGAAATCGTGTTCTCCTCCGACGAGGCCGAGGAAGCCAAGGCGGCAGGCCGCAAGGTCATCCTCGTGCGTGTCGAGACCAGCCCCGAGGACATTCACGGCATGCACGCCGCCGAAGGCATCCTGACCACGCGCGGTGGCATGACCAGCCATGCCGCGGTGGTGGCGCGCGGCATGGGCAAGCCGTGCGTGTCGGGCGCGGGCGCGTTGCGCGTCGACTACAAGACCCAGACCATGACCGCGCTTGGCCGCAGCTTCGGGCGCGGCGACGTTGTCACCATCGACGGGGCGTCCGGCCAGGTTCTGGCCGGTGCGACGGCGATGCAGCAGCCCGAATTGTCCGGTGACTTCGCCGCGATCATGGAATGGGCCGACGCGATCCGTCGCATGCGGGTGCGCGCCAATGCCGAGACCCCGGCCGATGCACGCACGGCGCGTTCCTTCGGCGCGGAGGGCATTGGCCTGTGCCGGACCGAGCACATGTTCTTCGACGGCGATCGCATCGTGGCTATGCGCGAGATGATCCTGGCCGACAACGAGAGCGGACGCCGCGCCGCGCTGGCCAAGCTCCTGCCGATGCAGCGCTCGGATTTCGCCGAGCTTTTCGAGATCATGGCCGGCCTGCCGGTCACCATCAGGCTGCTCGATCCGCCGCTGCACGAATTCCTGCCCAAGACCGAGGAGGAAATCGCCGAGGTCGCGGCCGTGATGGGCGTCGAGGCGGAATTGTTGCGCCGGCGCACCGAGGCGTTGCACGAGTTCAATCCGATGCTGGGTCACCGCGGCTGCCGGCTGGCCGTCTCCTATCCCGAGATCGCCGAAATGCAGGCCCGGGCGATCTTCGAGGCGGCGATCGAGGCCGCGGCCAAGACCGGTCGCCCGGTCGAGCCGGAAATCATGGTGCCGCTGGTCGGCATCATGAAAGAGCTCGAATTCGTCAAAGCGCGCATCGATCAGGTCGCTGCCGAGGTGAAGGCCGAAACCGGCGCCAGCATCGCCTACCTGACCGGCACGATGATCGAGTTGCCGCGTGCCGCCATCCGCGCGCATGCGATCGCCGAGGTGGCGGAGTTCTTCTCCTTCGGCACCAACGATCTGACCCAGACCACCTTCGGCATCTCGCGCGACGATGCCGCTTCCTTCCTGGAAACCTATCGCCAGAAGGGCGTGATCGAGGTCGATCCGTTCGTGTCGCTCGACATCGAAGGCGTCGGCGAGCTGGTGCGCATGGCCGCGGACAAGGGCCGGGCGACGCGTGCGGGCATCAAGCTCGGCATTTGCGGCGAGCACGGCGGCGATCCGGCCTCGATCCGCTTCTGCGAGGAGGTCGGGCTGGATTACGTGTCCTGTTCGCCCTTCCGCGTGCCGATCGCCCGCCTCGCCGCCGCGCAGGCCGCGATCGACAGTGCCTGAGCGGTGCGTTTCGCAGTGCGAGGTTCCGTCCAGTCACGATAGGGTCAGCGGCCGCGTCGTGTGCCGCCCCCGCGCCTGGGATTCAGATCCCCTCCTGGTGTTTTTCCATAGCGCGACCGTGATCGTGTCCGCATGAGGGCGCGTGATCGTGGCCACCCGGCATTGCGTCGCCAGCCGAGAATTCCTGCCAGCCCTGGCGCAGGATCTGGAAGGACGAGGACAGGAACAGGCCCGCCATCAGCCCGGCCACGATCACGTCCGGCCAGCCGCTGGTCGTGCCCCACACGCCGAGGGCCGCGGCCATGACGGCGACATTGCCGATGGCGTCGTTGCGCGAGCACAGCCACACAGAGCGGACATTGGCGTCGCCGTCCTTGTAGCGCACCAGCAACAGCACGCTGGCGACATTGGCTGCCAGCGCCAGAAAGCCGATCGCCCCCATGATTTCGGCCTGTGGCACGCCGAGATAAAGCACCCGCCACACGGTCGACCCGAACACCCACACTCCCATGACGAACAGGCTCAGCCCCTTGGCGAGCGCGGCCGTCGCCCGGACCTTCAGCGAGGCGCCGATCACGGCGAGTGAAATCGCATAGGTCAGCGCGTCGGCGAAAAAGTCGAGCGCGTCGGCCTGCAGCGCCTGACTGCCGGCCATCTGCCCGGCCGTCATCTCCACCGCGAACATCGCGCCGTTGATGGCGATCACCGCCCACAGGCGGCGCTTGAAGTCGTCGGACATGCCGTCGAATGTATGGGAATGGCCGCAGCCCGCACTCATGATCGTCTCCTTGAAGCAAGTCTGTGGCGACCCTACAATCTCGAGCGACTAGAGCTTCAAGAGGTTTTTTTTCGATGTTGTCGATCGGGGAGATGGCGCGGCGCTCCGGCGTGAAGGTCGCCACCATTCGTTATTACGAGCAGATCGGCCTGCTCGAGCAGGCCGGGCGCTCGCACGGCAATCAGCGCCGCTACGGGCGCGAGGAGCTCGACCGGCTGGTGTTCATCAGGCACGCCCGCGATCTCGGCGTGTCGGTGCCGGCGATCCGCGAGCTGATCGCGCTTTCCGGCGATCCGCAGCGCCCCTGCGCCGAGGCCGACCGGATCGCGTCGACCCATCTGGCCACGATCCGCGAAAAGATCGCCCGACTCAGGCGTCTGGAAGCCGAGCTCGAGCGCATCGCCGCCTGCAAGGCGCAGACTGTGGGCGAGTGCTATGTGCTGCGCGCGCTCGGCGCGCATGATCTGTGCGAGGGCGAGCATTGAGCCGTGTCGGTCGGGCGCGGGCACCGGCTTACGGCCCGCCCGCCGACATCGTGCATCCGCACGCGCTCGTCCGAACTGACGAGGCGGACCCTGGCGGCCAATGCATGGCAAAGCCGCGCGCGTGATTGGCGCGGAACGGAGCCTTGCCTCACCCCGTCTCCACGCTCACCTTGTCGGGATAAAAGGCGGCGTGATCCTTGATCGCGGCCATTTCGTCGTACGGAGCCTCATAACCCCACATCGCATTCTGCCCCGCGGCGCCGGCGAGCGCCACATTCCAGTAGGAGGCCTCGCCCTTGTAGGGGCAATGCGTCGAATGGCCGGACTTTTCCAGCTTGGAGAAATCGATATCGGCGAACGGGATATAGAGCACCGGCGTGTAAGGCGGCTCCGACAGCGTCAGTGCCCGTGAGGAGGAGGCGATCGTGTTTCTTCCGGCCCTGACGGTAACGGTGCCCCGATAGGGCTCGACCGCGACGACGCGATCCGGATTTTTGGCGAAACCGGGCGCTGGATTGGCGGTGCGGCTCATTGGCGGTCTCCTCTCGTGGTCTGGCGCATGGGGTGGCAGGACCATGCATGGCGCCCGCCATGGCTTCAAGCGTGCCGTCACCATCCGGCGCGAGGCCGCATTGCCCCGCCGCCGCGATCGTCCGGCAGCGCGCGGGCGCAGCCGCTCAGCCGTGCATCGTACCGGCCGGTCCGAACAGGTCGAGAAGACCCCGATAGGACAGCGCGATGCCGGCAAACGGACTGTCGCTGTCGGTCGCGTTTTCGATCCGCACCGAGCCGCCGTCCCGGCCGAGCAGAACGAGCACGGTGTGGGTCTCGCTTCCCGCGCCGAGTGAAACGGCGGCCACGCGCTGGCAGTCGCGCTGTTTGAGCGCCGGCATGTGGAACAGAACCGACCCGTCCGCCCGTTCGGCGGCGCGCTGCAGCGCGGTTTCGAAGCCGCTTTCGGCGATATTCTGTGAATTCAGCGCCAGCTCGAATTCCACTGCCTCGAGCGGCATTTCCGGAAGACGGGTGACGATGTCGCGCGCATCCATGCAAAGCTCCAACTTCTCGCACCAGCCCGCCGACCGCACCATTCGCGGCCACGATGGCCGCAATAAGGCGAATGATTCCGCCGATCCGGGCCGCAATTTTCCCGCAACGGTTCCAACCCCTCTGGACAAGCAAAGTGCCCGCGTCACAATACGGCAAATGTCTGGGAGGACTGCGATGCTCGGTTTGATGCAGCAATGGCCGCTGCTGTGCCATAAGATTCTCGATCACGCCGCGCGCCAGCACGGCGCGCGCGAGGTGGTGTCGCGCGCCGTCGAGGGGCCGATCGTGCGCACCACCTATGCCGAGATCAGGGCGCGGGCGCTCAAGGTGGCGCAACGCCTGGAGCGCGACGGCTGCAAGCCCGGCGACCGGATCGCCACGCTGGGCTGGAACACGGCCCGGCATCTGGAGGCCTGGTACGGCGCCATGGGCATGGGCGGGGTCTATCACACGCTCAACCCCCGGCTGTTCCCCGAGCAGATTGCCTGGATCATGAACCACGCCGGGGACAAGGTCCTGTTTGCCGACCTGACCTTCATGCCGCTGGTGGAGAAGATCGCGCCGGCGGTCACCTCGCTGAAGCGTGTGATCGTGTTGACCGACGGCGCGCATATTCCTGAAACCGGCCTGCGCGACGTCGTCGCCTACGAGGACTGGCTGGCGGAGGCCGACGGCGATTTCGAATGGCGCGACTTCGACGAGAACACGGCCGCCGGCATGTGCTACACCTCCGGCACGACCGGCAATCCCAAAGGCGTGGTCTACAGCCACCGCTCCAACGTGCTGCACGCCATGATCGCCTGTCTGCCCGACGCGATGGGCATTTCCTCGCGCGATACGATCCTGCCCGTGGTGCCGATGTTCCATGCCAATGCATGGGGGCTGGCCCAGTCGGGACCGATGATCGGCGCCAAGATGGTCATGCCGGGCGGCAAGATGGACGGGGCCTCGATCTACGAGCTGCTCGATACCGAAAAGGTCACCTTCACCGCGGCCGTGCCGACGGTCTGGCTCATGCTGCTGCAATATCTGGAAGAGACCGGCAAGACGCTGCCTCATCTCGACAAGGTCGTCATCGGCGGCTCGGCCTGCCCGCGCGCCATGACGGAGAAATTCCAGGACAACTACGGCGTCCAGGTCATCCATGCCTGGGGCATGACGGAGATGTCGCCGCTGGGCTCGCTCGGCACGCTCAAGCCGGCCTATGCCGATCTCGACGGTGATGCGCTGCTCGACCTGCAGGAAAAACAGGGCCATGCGCCTTTCGGCGTGGAAATGAAGGTCACCGACGACGACAATCGGGAATTGCCCTGGGACGGCAAGACGTTCGGCCGCCTCAAGGTCCGCGGCCCGGCGGTCGCGGCCTCCTATTACGGCGGCGACGGGGCCGAGCAGTTCGACGAGGACGGCTGGTTCGACACCGGCGACGTCGCCCATATCGACCCGCAGGGTTATATGCAGATCACCGACCGGGCCAAGGACGTCATCAAGTCGGGCGGCGAATGGATCTCCACCATCGACCTGGAAAACCTCGCGGTCGGCCATCCCGAAATCGCCGAGGCGGCGGTGATCGGCATCCCGCATCCCAAATGGGACGAACGCCCGCTGCTCGTGGTGGTGAAGAAGCCCGGCAAGGAGCCTTCGCGCGAGGCGATCCTCGACTATATGAAAGGCCGCTGCGCCAAATGGTGGCTGCCGGACGACGTGGCCTTCGTCGAGGAGATACCGCACACGGCGACGGGCAAGATCCAGAAGACGACGCTGCGCGAACAGTTTCGCGACTACCGGCTGCCGAGCGCGTAGCGGCACGCGCGAAAGACACGATGGGCGCGCCGTTCGCCGCCAAACGCCCTGGTCTTTGACGGAGGACGGCGCTGTCTCATTCCCTTGGCGCCGAAAACTCTCTAAGGACCACGCGCAATCGTATGACGTGGGTTCTGGTGTAGCGTGTTTGAGAAGCAAGAATCACCCGCTGCGCGCTGGTCGGCCAGGCTGGCGTCCTTTGCGCTTGTCCTGTTTCTGACCGCGGCGCTGGCGCATCGCTACCTGGCGCTGGAGACGGTCGCGTTCCTGTGGGTGCTCGGCCTTGTCGGACTGCTGGCGCTGGTCGCTCTCGGCGCGGCCGTATCCGGTCTGCTCGCTCTGTGGGAGCACGGCGGCAACGGCGCCAGGCGGCTCGTTTTTGCGATCATCCTGGCCGCGCTCACGCTTGCTCCTTTCGGCGTCGGGCTGTGGCGCATGATCGACTATCCGCGCCTGGCCGACATCGCCACCGATCTGGTCGAGCCGCCCCGGTTCCGGGCGGCCGCGATACTGCGCGATCCGCGCGCCAATGCCATCGGTCCCATCAACGGCATCCAGACCGCGCTGATCGAGGACTCCTATCCGCAGGTCGACGGAAGGCGTTACCCGCTTGCCCCGGACCGCGTTCTGGAAACCATACAGGCTTTGATGGCGCGCCGTGGCTGGGCCATCATCGAGCGCAGGGGAAACTGGCAGCGGGATCGGGAAGTCACGATCGAGGCGCTGGCCGGTTCCTATCTACTGCGTCTTCCCGCCGATGTCGCCGTTCGTATCACCGACGAAGGCGAAACCACGTTCGTCGACATGCGCTCGGCTTCGCATTTCGGCGCCCACGATCTAGGCGACAACGCCCTGCGCATCATGCGTTTCCTTGCCGACCTCGATGCGATGGTCGCCGCCGAGACCGCGCCGGGCTGAAGAGGGCGGGTTGCCTCAGGCGGGGCTGTATTCCGCCTCCAGGCCGATTTCGCCATTGGCCGCGGCATCGCCGCGCGCGACGATATCTTCCAGATGCGCCAGAACCGACAGCGCCGCCGCGCCGTGCAGCCTCGGGTCGGTGTCGCGATAGATGGCACGCACCATGTCGGCAATCGTCCGGTCGCCGGATCTGAGCCGCTCGAGCACCGCGCGCTCGCGCATCTTCCTGTGTGCCTTCAAGGCCCGCACGAAGGCGGCAGGTTTCCGCACGGGGCCGCCATGCCCCGGCAGGTAGAGCCGGTCGTCGCGCGCAAGCAGCGTGTCGAGGGAGCGCATATAATCGGCCATGGCGCCGTCGGGCGGCGCCACCACAGACGTCGCCCAGGCCATGACGTGGTCGGCCGAAAACAGGATGCCGGTTCCTTCCAGGGCGAATGCGGCATGGTTGGCGGCATGGCCGGGCGTCAACACCGCGCGCAGGCACCAGCCGTCCCCGTCGATCATGTCGCCGTCGCCCAGCACCAGATCGGGCTTGAAATCGGTGTCGGCGCTGGCCTCCAGTGGATTGACCTCTCCCAGTCGCATCGGCCGCGCCGGCCGGTGGGGGCCTTCCGCGCACATGATCGCGCCGGTTTCGGCCTGAAGGCGGGCGGCGAGCGGCGAGTGATCGCGGTGGGTGTGACTGACCAGAATATGGCTGACGGGCCGGCCGGCGATCGCCGTCAGCAGCGCTTCCAGATGGCGCTCGTCGTCGGGGCCGGGGTCGATGACGGCGAGCGTGTCGGCGCCGACCAGATAGCTGTTGGTGCCGTGAAACGTGTACGGGCCGGGATTGTTGACCGTGATCCGCCGCACCGCGGGTGCGACCTCCACCGATTGGCCATACAGGGGGTCGAAGTCCATATCGAATGTAATGGCCATGGGAAATTCGCGCGCAAAGGCCTGGGCGACCGGTTTGACTGTTGCCGCTTATCACGGATGAATTTATAGGGGAACCGTTCGGAACGCCCCGCGGGGCAGAGGGAAACTGGAGAAGTTCATGTCCGCTGCGATCGCATCGCGCCCTTTGATTGAATTCGCCATCCCCGATCGGGGAGCAGGCCGGTTGGCCGTTCAGGCCGTCATTGTTCTTGCCGGTACGCTGCTTCTGACCCTGTCGGCCAAGACAAAGGTCGTTCTTGGGCCGGTCGACCTGTCGCTGCAGACCCTGGCCATCTTGCTGATCAGCACCAGCTTTGGCATGCGCCTCGGCGTCGCCACGCTGCTGCTTTACCTTGCCGAAGGTGCGATGGGATTCCCGGTCTTCCAGAGCACGCCTGAAAAGGGCATCGGTCTGGCTTACATGCTTGGCGGCACGGGCGGTTACCTTGCCGGATTCGTGGCCATGGCCGCGATTGTCGGCTGGGCGGCGGATCGCGGCTGGGATCGCTCGCCGGTCAAGCTGTTCGGCGCCATGCTGGTCGCGGAACTTGTAATGATGGCAATGGGTTTTGCCTGGCTCGCCGGCCTGATCGGCGCTGAGAAATCCTGGATGTTCGGCGTTGCGCCGTTCATCGTGCCCGACCTGATCAAGGTCGCGCTGGCCGCCAGCGCCATGCCGGCGCTGTGGGTGGTCGCCGACTGGCTGCGCGGCGGACGCGCATAGATCGCTTTTCGGCCAACGGGGTACCGGGCCGCTCGACGGTCCCGGTATCCCGCCTCCGTGGCGGTCCGCCACGGACCGGGGTCGCGACACTGAACAATGCAGAGCTGATCATTTTGGCCGTGGCTGGAACCCCGCCATTTGTCTTGACTCTTCTTCGGAATTACCTTGACTGGGGCCGAATACCGACTAGGAAAAGGCCCGATACGGGGTGAGGGTGTCGTCTCGCCGGCTGATGGGGCAAATGGCCGGTCGGGGCATCGCACGAAGAGGCGGAGCGACCGGCATGATGATCCATGTTGGTCGCGTTTTGTCGTGCATCGCATCTCGACAATGAGGTTTCAGCGGCCGGGAGAGCCGCTAAACGCTTAGGGCGAGTGACAGAAATATATGTCCAGATCGAACAGCAGAAGTCTTGTACATTCGCTTCGCGTGCAGACCCTCGTCACACTTTTTCTGGGCGTCCTGTTTCCCATCCTGTTCCGGCTCGATTTCCAGTTCGTCTCCGGGCAGACCCCTCTCTATCTCACCATGCTGTTTTGGACCGCACTCGCCGCCTTTGGCGGGCTGGTGCTTTATCGGCGTGTGCTGGCGGTCCCGGGCGCCAGTCCGGGCTATCTCATACTGCCCACCTTCACGACGTCCTATCTCGTCGTCATCCTGGTGCTGTTTTTCTTTCGCCTCGACTATTCCCGCACGATACTGGCGCTGAGCTATTTCCTGCTCGTGTCGTGGATGGTGTTTACTGTGTTCGTGCTGCGGCCGGAAAAAAAACGGCGGTTCCTGGTCGTGCCTGGCGGGCGCGTTGAGCGGCTGAAGGACATCGGCACGGCAAGTTGGACCTATCTGCAAAGCCCCGACGCGCCGCTGTCGGCCTGCGACGGCGTGGTCGTCGATCTCAGGATCGATCTCTCCGACAGCTGGGCCCGCTTCATCGCCGACGCGACGCTGGCCGGCACGCCGGTTTTCCATGTCAAGGAAATCGAGGAATCGTTGACGGGGCAGGTCGAGATCGAGCATCTGTCTGAAAACAATCTCGGCTCCCTGAACCCGAACGAGGCCTATCTCGAACTCAAGATCATCGTTGACTGGCTGCTGGCGGCGATTTCCCTGATCGTGCTGTTGCCGGTATTCCTGCTGGTCGCGATCGCCATCAAGCTGGACTCGCCCGGAGAGGTGATGTTCCGCCAAAGCCGTCAGGGCTACCGGCAAAGGCCGTTCCGGATCTTCAAGTTCCGCACGATGATGGCCGACCCGTCGAGCTCAACCGCCCAACAGGCCGACCCGTCGAGCTCGGCCGCCCAACAGGGCGGCGCGGACGGTCAGGTCCAGGATGCCGAGATCGACCGTGCGATCACCCGGGCCGGAGACAACCGCATCACCCGGGTCGGCCGGTTCCTGCGCCGCACGCGGCTCGACGAGCTGCCGCAAATACTCAATATTCTGCGAGGCGAAATGAGCTGGATCGGCCCAAGGCCCGAAGCAACGGTGCTGTCGGCCTGGTATGATGCCGAACTGCCGTTTTACAGCTATCGCCATATCGTGCGGCCGGGCATTACCGGATGGGCTCAGGTCAATCAGGGGCATGTCGCTGACGTCGGCGATGTGCACAAAAAACTTCATTATGATTTCTATTACATCAAGAACTTTTCATTCTGGCTCGACGTGACGATATTCTTCATGACGATCAAGGTTATTTTGTCCGGTCATGGATCAAAATAGAACAAGGGGATAAAATATGTCCATGAAGGACTATCTTGATAAGAAGTACTACCCCGATTTCGAGGATTCGTGGGACGACAAGCTTTTCCGGCAGTTCATTTTGGAGCGAATGAAGCCGGAATTCACCGTGCTGGATCTCGGCGCGGGCGCGGGCATCGTGCCCGAAATGGATTTTTCCGGCCGGGCGGCCCGGCTATGCGGCCTCGATCCCGATCCGCGCGTGGAAACCAATCCATACCTCGATGAGGCAAAGATCGGCCTGGGCGAGGATATCCCGTGGCCTGACAGCTCCTTCGATCTCGTTTTTGCCGATAATGTTCTGGAGCACCTCGCCGATCCCGACCGCGTCTTTGCGGAGGTGGCGAGGGTGCTCAAGCCCGGCGGCCGGTTTCTTTTCAAGACGCCCAACCGTAGCCATTACATGCCGCTGATCGCGCGCATGACGCCGTTGTCGTTCCATCGCTTCTACAATCGTATGCGCGGGCGGGCGTCGGAAGACACGTTTCACACCCACTACCGGGCCAATACCCCGGCCGACGTCACCGCGGTCGGCAAACGGGTGGGGCTGGGCAATCCCGATATCCGTCTGGTCGAAGGCCGTCCGGAATATTTGCGAATGACGGCTGCCAGTTACGTTTGCGGTATCGCCTATGAGCGGCTCGTCAACCGGATCGATGCTCTGGAGCGGTTCCGTATTCTGCTCATGGGAAGTCTTCAAAAGAACTAGGCGATCGCGGCCGGTCGGGGATGAAATCTGACGGTAGATGGATCAGTCGAGTTTCAAAGGCGCGAAACAAGCCCTGGTTGCCGGCGGAAAACTTGGGGTCGATCAAATGAACGATCCGGATTGCGGTGGACAAGGAAAGCACCATTGTCTAAACAGCCGCGCGTGGCGCGCCGCCACGCGATCGAGTACCTCATCCCGTTTGCAGGCATAGAGGACGGAAGCGAGCAGCACCTTCCGAGGCGAAGACCTGATCGTCCGGTGCTGCGATCGGACGACACCGGGAAACCGAGCGCATGAAAAAAGTTCTCGCCGTCTTCGGGACGCGGCCGGAAGCGATCAAGATGGCACCGGTGGCCAAGGAGCTGGCGCGCAGCAGCCTGCTCGACGTGCGCATATGCGTCACCGCCCAGCACCGGCAGATGCTCGACCAGGTGCTCGACCTGTTCGAGATCGCGCCGCACCGCGACCTCGACGTCATGCGGCCCAACCAGACCCTCGATCAGGTGACCGCCCGGGTCTTGACCGGCCTCGGCGAGGTTTTCGACGAGGAGCGTCCCGACATCGTGCTGGTGCATGGCGACACCACCACCACCATGGCCGCCTCGCTGGCGGCCTTCTATCGCAAATTGCCTGTCGGCCATGTCGAGGCCGGCCTGCGCTCGGGCTCGCTGTGGGCACCATGGCCGGAAGAGATGAACCGGCGCGTGGCGACCCTTGCCACCCGGTTCCATTTCGCGCCCACGCAGCAATCCAGGCACAATCTGCTTGCCGAGGGCGTTCCGGACGCGCATGTCCATGTCACCGGAAACACGGTGATCGACGCGCTTTTTGCCACGGTTGAACGCATCAAGGGCTCGCCGGAGCGGCAGGCTCGGCTCGCCGAACGGTTCGACTTCCTCGATCCTGAGCGGCCGATCGTGCTTGTGACCGGGCACCGGCGCGAGAATTTCGGCGCCGGCTTCGACAATATCTGCCAGGCGTTCCTCGATATCGTCGCCGCGCACGATGTGCAGATCGTCTATCCGGTCCATCCCAATCCGAGCGTGCGCGAACCGGTGGAGCGCTGGCTCAAGGACACGCCGTCGGTTCATCTGATCGATCCGCTCGACTACGAACCGTTCGTCTATCTGATGGAGCGTTCGCACATCATCATCACCGATTCCGGCGGGGTGCAGGAGGAGGCGCCGTCGCTGGGCAAGCCGATCCTGGTGATGCGCGACACCACCGAGCGGCCGGAGGCGGTGGACGCCGGCACCGTCGTCCTGGTCGGCACCGCGCGCGACAGGATCGCCGGCGAGGCCGGTCGCTTGCTTGGCGACCGCAACCATTATAAGCGCATGGCACAGGCCATGAACCCCTATGGTGACGGCATGGCCGCGGCACGAATCCGAAAAATCATCGAGGAACAGGCATGACCGAAACCCGCCTGAAGAAAGTCTGTGTTCTTGGTCTCGGCTATATTGGCCTGCCAACGGCTTCCGTAATCGCCTCGCGCGGCGTCGAAGTGGTCGGCGTCGACGTCAAGCCGGAGGTCGTGGCGCGCATCAACAAGGGCGAGATCCATATCGTCGAGCCGGATCTGGACGCGGTGACCGCGCTCGCGGTGCGGCAGGGCCATCTGCGCGCCAGCACCACGCCCGAGCCGGCCGACGCCTACATGATTGCCGTGCCGACGCCGTTCCACGACGGCAAGGCCGAGCTCGACTATGTCTGGAACGCCGCGCGCTCGATCGCGCCGTGCCTTGCCGCCGGCAACCTGGTCGTTCTGGAATCGACCTCGCCGCCCGGCACCACCGACAAGATGGCCGCCCTGCTTGCCGAATTGCGGCCCGACCTCAAGATCGCCCAACCTGGTGTCGAGGGCTGCGACGTGCACGTTGCCTATTGCCCCGAGCGGGTCCTGCCCGGCCGGGTTCTGACCGAGCTGGTCGAAAACAGCCGGGTGGTGGGCGGCATGACGGATGCGTGCGCGGCCCTTGCCGAGGATCTCTACCGCATCTTCTGCAGCGGTGAGTTGTTGCGCACCAACGCCCGCACCGCTGAAATGTGCAAGCTGACGGAAAACGCCTTTCGCGACGTCAACATCGCCTTTGCCAACGAATTGTCGATCGTCTGCGAAAAGCTCGACATCAACGTCTGGGAGTTGGTGAAGCTCGCCAACCATCACCCGCGCGTCAACATTCTTCAGCCCGGCCCCGGCGTCGGCGGGCACTGCATCGCGGTCGATCCCTGGTTCATCGTCGAGGCCGCGCCCGACGAAACGCGCCTGATCCGCACCGCGCGCGAAGTCAATGACGGCAAGCCGAAATACGTGCTCGACAAGATCGCCGCCGCCGTCGCCGGCAAGGCTTCCGGCAAGCGGCGGCCGGTGGTCGGCCTTCTGGGCCTGGCCTTCAAGCCGGATGTCGACGACCTGCGCGAGAGCCCGGCCCTGCAGATCGCCGAGGCCGTGGTCGCGGGCGGCGACTGCGACGTGGTCGTCTCCGAGCCGCATATCGAGCACTTGCCGGCCTCGCTGGCCAACGGCGCCGGCGTGCGGCTGACCGCCGACATGCACGAGGCGGTGCGCGAAGCCGACGTGGTGGTGATGCTGGTCAACCACCGTCTTTATCAAACGATCGCGCGGGACGAGCTCGCCGGCAAGACCGTGATCGACACGCGAGGTATCTGGTCGTGAAGCAACTATTGGTGCGTTCGGGCAATGTGTTCCTGCAGGAGGTTCCCGCGCCGACCGTCGGGCCCAGGAACGTTCTGGTTCGGGTCAAGTCGTCCTGCATTTCCGTCGGCACCGAGATGGCCGGCATCAAGATGTCGGGCCTGCCGCTTTATCGCCGTGCGCTGAAACAGCCGCATCACGTCAAGAAGGCGCTGCAATTGATGAAGGATCAGGGCTTTGCCCGGGTCTACAAGCAGATCAAGGGCAAGCTCGATGCCGGCCTGCCAACCGGCTACTCGGCCGCCGGCGAGGTGATCGAGGTCGGCAGCGAGGTCACCGGCATCAAGGTCGGCGATCGCGTCGCCTGCGCCGGCGCGGGCATTGCCAATCACGCCGAAGTCGTCGACGTCCCGGTCAACCTGACCGTGCCCGTTCCCGATGGGCTCGACTACGAGGCCGCCGCCACCGTAACGCTCGGCGCCATCGCCATGCAGGGCGTGCGCCGCACCAACCCGACACTGGGCGAGACCGTCGTCGTGATCGGCCTCGGCATTCTCGGCCAGCTCACCGCCCAGCTCCTGTCGGCCAGCGGCTGCCGGGTGATTGGCACCGACATCGACGAGAACCGCATCGAGATCGCGCGTGCCAACGGCATGGATATCGGTCTCAATCCCAAGGACGGCGACATCGTCGAGCGCATCGTCAAGCTGACCGACGGCCATGGCGCCGACGCCGTCATCATCACCGCCGCCTCGCCGAGCAGCGAGATCCTGGCCCAGTCCTTCCAGGCCTGCCGGCGCAAGGCGCGTGTCGTCGTGGTCGGCGATGTCGGTCTCAACATCGCCCGGTCCGACATCTACGCCAAGGAACTCGATTTCTTCATCTCCACCTCCTACGGACCCGGCCGCTACGACCCGGTCTACGAGGAGGAGGGCGCGGACTATCCGATCGCCTATGTGCGCTGGACGGAAAACCGCAACATGGAGGAATTCCTGCGCCTTCTGGCGCGCGGCCGCATCAGCCTGGCCAACATGCTCAAGGAGCCGTTTCCGATCGACCGGGCCGAGGAGGCCTACGCCGCGCTGCGCGGGACCGGGCAAAAACCGCTCCTGGTCATGTTGACCTATCCCGAGCGTGCGGAAGCGACCAGGCCGGCGCTGCAGATTGCGTCGCCCGCGCCCGCCGACGGGCGCATCAAGCTCGCCCTGGTCGGCGCCGGCGGCTTCGCGCAGGGCATGCACCTGCCCAATCTGCAGAAGCTGAAGGACAGCTACGATCTGCGCACCATCGTCAGCCGCACCGGCCTGTCGGCGCGTTCGGCGGCCGAGCGCTTCGGCGCGCCCAACGCCGCGACCGATTTCAAGACCGTGCTCGACGATCCCGACATCGATCTGGTGCTGATCGCCACGCGCCACGATTTGCATGCCGGCATGACGCTCGACGCGCTCAGGGCCGGCAAGCACGTGTTCGTCGAAAAGCCGCTGGCCATGAACGAGGACGAACTGGCCGAGATCGAGGCATTCTATCGCGACAACCCGAACGGGCCCGTGCTGATGACCGGCTTCAACCGGCGGTTTTCCCCGGCGGTTGTGGCGGCGAAGAAAGTGCTCGCCAACCGCACTTCGCCGATGATCGTCAATTACCGCATGAATGCCGGTTACATTCCTGCCGACCATTGGGTGCACGGTCCCCAGGGCGGCGGCCGCAATATCGGCGAGGGGTGCCACATCTACGATCTGTTCAACGCCCTGACCGGCTCGACCCCGGTCGAGGTCAACGCCATGTCGATCGTGCCGGAGTCCAAATACTGGCTGCGCAACGACAATTTCAACGCCACCGTACGCTATGCCGACGGTTCGGTGTGCACGCTCACCTATACCGCTATGGGCTCCAAGAGCTACGCCAAGGAGCGCGCCGACATCTTTGTCGACGGCAAGGTGCTGACGCTTGACGACTACAAGCAGCTTACGGTTGCCGGCGGCAGCGGCGGCTGGAAGGGCACCACCATGCAGAAGGGCCAGCAGGAAGAGCTGGCCGCGCTGGCCGAAACCCTGCGCAAGGGGGCGGCCTGGCCGATTTCGCTGGAAGACCAGATTTTCGCCACGCGCATCAGCTTTGAAGTCGAAAAGCAGATCGCGCTTTAGATGCGCGCTTAGTTGGTAATGAGTAGAGCCGGATATATACTCAGACGCGCCGTCGAAGCAGGTCCGGCGGTCGTTGGGCGGCGGGTGATGCATAGGGTCAAACCCTACGCCTACTTCCCCGACTATGCTCTGGCCCGCACCCGCTTGCGGACCGGAGCTTTGAATGACGAGGCACTGGCGTCGCTGGGCGCGGCCATTCGTGACGAGGCCCGTCGCCGTATCGAAGCTGACGCCGCGCTGAAAGAACGCATGTGGAAACGCGGCGCGCGCGCACTCGACCGCAAGTGGGACGTACTCGGCTTCGGCAGTCTCGACATTCCATTGGGCGATGAGTGGTGGCGCGACGGGTTTCACGGTCATCAATGGCGGCTAGACTATTTTCCGCGCGTGGATTTCGTTGCGTCCGGAATCCGAGCCGACGTCAAGGTGCCCTGGGAACTGTCACGTTTTCAGTACGCGTTGTGGCTGGCCGAAGGCGCACTCGCCGGCTCGGTAGAGCCCGATAGCTATGTGCGTACGTTTGAGGCGCTCGTAGACGATTGGGCAAGAGCCAATCCGACGGGCTGGGGTGTCAACTGGACCGTTGCGATGGAAGTCGCAATCCGTGCGGTTAATCTTCTTGTCGCGGGCGCCGCACTCTACGACCGCCTGGGAGAAGCGTTTCGCGGACGCTTGATCCGTCTGCTCGACGATCATTACCGGTTCATCCTTCGATTTCCCGAAACCAGCGACGTGAACGGCAACCACTATCTTGCCAATCTGATGGGTACGGCCGTTTTGTCCTCAGTGTTGGCGCCGGGGCCGGAATTCTCGCGGCGTGTCGAGGATTTCACGGTCGAAGCCGACAAGCAATTCGAGAGCGACGGCAGCCATCTTGAGCGCGCGCCGGTGTATCATCGTCTGTGTCTCGACATGGTAGCGATGGTGGCCGCGCTGGAAATCCGAACCACGGGGACGTTATCACCCCGGTTGCGGGACGTGTTCGCACGGGCGCTTCATTTCGCCGAATTCGTCAGCGGCGCCGAGCGGATATTGCCCATCTTCGGCGATTGCGATGGCGGCAAGGTACTGGAATTCGGTACATCGCCGCGTGATTTTTCCGCGCTCGCCGGGCTGTGCGGCAGGAGCAGCGCCACAAGCCAGGACGACCTGCTTGTCTGGTTGCAGGTCATAGCGGGTCGCGAAACCTTCCTCGACAATGTCGCCGACCCTATCCCGTCGGCCGGTGAGAAGAGCGGTTTTCTGCGCTTGAGCCTCAATGAAGCCGTGGCGGTAATGCGGGTCGGCGCTCAGGGGCTGAAAGGGCGCGCCTCGCACGATCACGATGATGCGCTGTCGATCTGGCTCCGATACGGCCAACGCGATATTATCGTCGACCGCGGCTGTCATTCCTACACGCTCGATCCCGCGCTGAGAGAATCGTTCATTCTTTCAGGCGCACACAATCTTGTCCAACCGCGAGGTGGTAGGCGTTATGACGGTCGGCCGGGCTCGATCTATCTGTCGATGCGTGGCGCGCCATATTGTGATGACACCGGCACCGCTGGGCATGCTATGTGCCCTTCCGTTAACGGCACGATCCACAAGGCGGGCGAGATCAGCGGAATTCGTCGGCAACTGCGCGCGCGCACCGTCGACCAAGGTGTCGAGATCGAGGTATGTGACACTTGGTCGAGCGGTATCGACACCGAACTGAACTGGCATTTCGGCCCCGGCATAGTTCCACGACCGGCAGGCGGCGGTATGATCCGATTTGACGGCGGGACCGCCCTCCAAAGTCTGTCAGTTGACGGCGCCGATCTCGAGTCGGAATTGTTTGAGTTTGACTTCCATCCGAACTATGGCCGGACTGAGAAATGTCGCGGCGTCCGTTTCTTAATCCCGGCTTCGCAAGATTGCCGGCTTGTCAGCCGTTTTCGCCTCGGAATTGGTGAAATCGGATCAAGCGAATAAACGCTGCCAAGGAAGCTCGAGCCCATGCACAGCGATCTCGATCAGTCGATCATTTTTAAGATCAAAAAAGTTCTACGTTACAACAGGCTGTATGGCCCCCGGCGTACCCTGATCAAGGTTCGCGGCCAATATCACATGGCCAGCAAGACCGGTTTCGATGGAGAGGAATGGATCAATCCGGCCTGCAAGGATCCCGACCATCCTGACCGGTGGGTGGGGATCATCGGCTGCGGTAATTTCTCCTTCTCCAATATCGCCTACTACCTGGGCAAGGAATCCTCACGGTTCCTGCGCGCGACCCACGATATCGCAAGACCGCAGGCGCGGTCGCTGTGCGCGTACTTCGGAGGGGCCTATGCGGCCGGAGACCCGCGCAAGATCATCAAGGACGAAGCGATCCGGCTCGTCTACATTGCGTCCAATCACGCCTCTCATGCAGAATACGCCATTGCGTGTCTCGATGCCGGCAAGCATGTCCACATCGAAAAGCCGCATGTCATTTCGGAAGAGCAGCTGAAGCGACTTTCCGACGCACAACGCCGCAATCCGCAATGCATGATCTTTCTGGGCTTCAACCGGCCGCGCAGCAAGCTGTTCGAGCGTGCCCGCGATGCGCTGGAGAAGGAGGACGGCCCGCTGATGGTGAACTGGTTCTTGGCCGGTCACAGCATTCCGGACGATCATTGGTATTTCTCGGAGGAAGAAGGCGGCCGTATTCTCGGCAATCTGTGTCACTGGACTGATCTGACGCTTGAGCTGGTCGGGCATGAAAAGGCGTTTCCCTGCACCATTACCGCCATCGCCGCTCCCCAGGCTAAATCGGATTTCGCGATTTCGTTTCTGTTCGACGACGGCTCGGTCGCCGGTATCACTTTTTCCGCCAAGGGGCATACATTCGAGGGTGTGAGGGAAACGCTCAACGCCCATCGCGGCGACGTGTTGCTCACGCTCAGCGATTTCAAGACGCTGAGGCTGGATCGGGTCGAAAAGAAATCAACGACCTCGAGTTTTTTCCGCGATCATGGCCACCGCGCCAACGTGATCAACAGCTATATTGCCGTTCGTGACGGCGACGACAGCAAGGCAACGTCACTGCAATACAGCCGCGCCACGGCCAAGTTGTTCCTGGGTGTCAAGGAAGCCGTGGACCTGCGTACGCCGGTTGTTGTCAACGCCGACGAAAGTGAGTCCCTCAACGGCCAGGATCGGCGAAGCGCCTGAGTACGCTATGGTGCGGATGCGCCCCAACTCGGCAAGGATGCATATTGGATATGTGTGAGAGGTTGCGATACCCGGCCCGTCGCGCGGGAAGAATTTGGATGGTGCAATTTGCCGGCAGAGGCGGTGCTGTGACTGAACGTGAATAAGAATGGCGGGAAAGCCGGCATGAGCAGACTTTCGATCAGCGCTTTGGTGCGGTGGGCCGAACATCATCTGTTCGGCGTGGCCGGTCAGGTCGCGGCGGCGGCGCCGGTGGTGCTGGTGACGATGATCATCTCGCATCAGGTGGGTCTGGAGCTTGCAGGCAAGTTCGTCGTAGCGGCGGGGATCGCAGCGGTGCTGTTCACCGCCGCATCGCTTGGGCTTGCTGCTTTTGTTGTGGTGGAGAAGCTCCAGCAGTTTGACACTCGCGACTTTCTGATTACGCGCGCCTTTTCGGCGGGCTTCGTGTCACTCGCCTTCATTGCCGGGGCACCCTTTCTCAGTATCCCGTCTGAGCTCGTGACTCTCGTCGTCATGATGCGGCTTGCCGATGCTGGGGTCGAGATGAGTTGGGGAATCGATATCTACAGACTGCCAAGCGACCAGGCAATGCGGCGATACGCCAGCGTTAACACCCTTAAGCTGATTGTCACTGTTGTTCCGGTGGCGTTCCTCTACCTTTTCGCAGGCGACATCATCGCATGCCTCATGGTCGGTGCCGGCCTGTCATGTGTGTTTACATGGTATTGGCTGCATCAAAATGCGTGGGGAGATCGTTCGTTCCGAGTTGGAGCCGGACAAGTTCGCCGTTCCGCTAATTTGGCTCGAGGCGCCGGCTGGTTTGCAATAAGTTATCTAGTTGTTGCTTTTACGAGCAACTCGCCACGTATCCTTGCTGATAGCCTTTTTGCTGGAGATATGTTGGGCGTGGTGGGTGTGACACTATCGTTTTGTACGATACTTGGAATGATTTTCTTGTCTTCCTGGCTGCGCTGGTTTCCCAAATTGTCCCGCGAGTTATGGTTTGGAGCTAAGCATATAATGTTTGTATTGGAATCCTTACTAATTTTACTGATACTAGCCTTTTTAAGCTATACAATTATGCCAAGAATTGTTTCAATTTTGTTTAATTTTGATTATATTGAGTATAAGGAAGAGGTTAGATCTATAATATTATCTACGGTAGTTTTTATGTTTGGTATGAATATGACGAATATGTTCAAAACTACCAAATTTGTATGGTTGGAGCCCGCTGTTTCTATTTTTAGTCTATCCGTTTCCTATGTGATTTTTGTCCATTTTATGGGATTTCTGATAGAGGGGTATTTAGTTGCCAGCGGTGTGTGCATGGCTGTGAGCGCGCTCGCCCTAAACTACCTTGTCCATAAGGATTCTATGTATCGGGGTGCACATGAAAAAGCTCCGTGAGGTTGCGGTATTTCTTCGAATGGCGAGCCGACCCGTTCCTCGGGTGACGCGGATGATGGCGGTGGCTAGGGGTGCTGGGCTGGAAGCAAAGTTCATCGGAGCCCATCGTGACCGCAATTTGCCATCGCACGACGAATGGGAAGGATTTCCGATCACCCGTGTCGGATTGCCCTTTCCGCTTCTGAACGGAAAGCGGCCATGGCTTTATCTTCGTGCGCTAGCCTCCTGCAATCGAGGTTTCTTCCGGCAGCTTCGTTTGGAACGACCACGCATCGTTCATGCTTCTGATATTGAGACTTTCCCTGCATCGTACCTCTACAGGATGACGAGTAAAAGTCGGTTAGTTTACAATATTCATGACAATTTGGCTCAGCGCTATGCATTGCCGTCAATCATCAAGAAACTGTTGAACGTCGTTGAAGGAATTGCCGTCGTCTTGTCAGACGGCGCTACGGTGCCAGAGGAGTTCCGGCGAGCGGCGTTGCCAACTTGGTGCCATTCAAGGGTCCGTGTGATACCAAACGTTCCCGCCGAAAATGATCGGGCGCCTCCCCCACCTTTGGAAAATACCAGGATACGCATCTTTTACGGGGGCTGGCTTGATCGCCAAAGAGGGCTGACCGCGCTTCTTCAGCTTTCAAAGGAGCCGGATTTTGACGTTCGGATCGCAGGCGAAGGCTCGCAAGACATAGTCGCCGAGATTGAGCGCTGCAAAACGGCAACCTTCTTGGGTTTTCTCAGATCAAGCGATGTCATCGAGGAAACCCGGAGGTGTCACTTCGTGCCGGTTCTCTATGATCCGAGTCGCGAAATCAACAGATTCGCGGCCTCCAACAAGCTGGCTGAAGCGATGGCAATTGGGCGTCCGGTATTGATGAACGAAGAACTCGAAGCGGCGAAGGCGATGGCCGGTCTAAATTGCGTCATCAACACCAAATACAAGGACGCTGGCTTGGCCGCCGATCGGTTGCGCGAGATGATCGCGGCCCCCAACATATATTCTGATGCGTGCGCCGAAGCGCGTCGCTATTATGAAGAGGTGTACTCGTGGGAAAAGGTAAAGTTCGATTCAAAGGTACTTCTTCTGGGATGTAGGGGTATATAGGGGCGCGACAGGCGAAGGGGTGGTTGAATGATTTATCTGTTGAGCGTTCTGTATGCTTTTGTATTGATTCTGTATGCCTTGTGGCGTCCGTCGATACGCAATTTCGGCCTTCCGCTGCTGGACTCCTTTGTAATCGGCGTTTTTTTGTTTGCTGCTGGATCCGTCGTGGTTTGGGTCGAGGCGATAGAGTATTCGTCTGAAGTTGCTCATATCGGGCTTTTGGCAGGCATCTCGGGTACGCTTGGTGCCTCTATTTCGGCGCGTACGCTGTTGGGAGGGGCTGTTGATCTTTCCCTCGCGAAGCGAATCCGTCAGATTTCTATCGGCAGTGGTGAACGATTTGCTGTAATCTTTGGGCTTTTGCTGTGCACCGCTGTGAGTATAGCTTTTATGTTTTCTATATATTTGAATGATGAGCTTTTTGAGCTTTACTATAAATCTATAATTTTGAATGAAATATCGCTCACACCGGCTCGTATCGCTATGTCTAGCGGAGAGTACGGCTATTTCTATCCCGGATATATAAAGCAGGTGAGGGATATTTTATTTCCAATTTTGTTAGTTTCCGTAATAATTTTTAGGTTCGGAAGGATTGTTGATGAAATTTTGGTTGCCTCTTTCTTTTTTGTTGCGGCTGCCGGGTTTCTTTCTGGTCAGAGGTTGGTTTTCGCGCAGTTTTTTCTGTGCATATTGGCGGCGGTTCTTGTAGATTTTTTCTCGAGAGGGCGAGCAGCGCGGTTTTCTCTGCTTCTTTCCGGCTCAATGGGTGCTACGACCGTCGCCGGAATGGTGTTCTTGACCGTAATGCTGGGCCGTTTGGATATTGCGTTGTCGCCCGACGTTGCTCCTGCGAGGAACGTAGAAACGAAGGTGAGTGCCTCTCAGACTGAATCTCAGCCTGAAAATGTCGCCCAGAAGAATGCTGTTGAGAGAAAGCTGGCGGAGATCGAGCGTTCCGACGAAGCCGCAGTTGAAAATGATCCGGCCTCCTTGTCGCGGACTACCAAGGCTGCAGGCGCTTCCAGCGAGCTTGAGCCTGTCACGTCCGCGAAGGGTGGTGTGATCGTTGCTGCTCGGGAGGCTGACGCCGAAGGCAAGTCTGCCTACCCGCGACAGGCCGCTGAGGTTGAGGCGAACCCAAAAAGATTGGAACCCGTAGTAAGCGAGACGGCGACCGTTGACACGGCAACTGAGCCGGCGAAAGCTCCCACTTCTGACTTCTATCAATTACCGCGACCGATTGCCGCGATCGTGGCGCTGGTTCATAGAGCAATCATCGCGGTACCTCGGGAAAATACCATCTCATACGAATTTTGGGCCGTAGATGCTCCAACCTATGGTCAAGGTTGGATCACCGATCTTGGCGGACTGAAGCCAGGGACGCAAAAACAACTGTCCAATGTATTGTCGGAGGCGAATCGAGGAGGGCAGGCCGGCAATTCCCCAATGGCATTGGCTGTAGACATCTTTCACAATTGGGGTTGGGTTGGTGTTGCAGTATTTCCAGCTCTGTTCGCGCTGGTTTTCGCCGCAACGGATAAGATTCTTACATTGGGAAATTCCCCAATCTTTATAGGAAATAAGATTTTTCTATTTTTCTCTATACCCTTGATGTATTCTCCGTTTCTGATATTGCTTTATGGAGGCGCTGTAACTATTTCAATTATAATATATATAACTATCTTAAGATCAAAATTACTCAGATATTTTGGATTGTATCCATCGCATTTGAGATGAGTTCAGTTAATATACTTATTGAACGAAAAAAAATAAAAGGATTTTAGGATGTGTGGAATCGTTGGCATTCGCACTTGGGCTTCCAAGGGCGATTTCATTTTAGAGTATTTGCCGAAAATGCGAGACGCGATGGTTCATCGTGGGCCTGATGGCGATGGTCTGTGGCTTTCCGACGACGGAGCAGTCGGTTTGGCTCACCGGCGTTTGTCAATTGTTGATTTAAGCAGTCTCGCCGACCAACCGATGCCGAACGAAAAAAGGGACGTTTGGCTGACCTACAATGGCGAGATCTATAATCATGCAGCCTTACGACCCGAACTGGTGCGGGGCGGGCATCGCTTCGTCACCGATCACTCGGATACGGAAGTACTCGTGCATGGCTTCGAAGAATGGGGCATTGGCGGATTGCTTGAGCGACTGTCGGGTGATTTTGCTTTCGCCATCTTCGACACGAAAGACCAAGCACTTTATCTTGCGCGCGATCCCGTTGGTGTAAAGCCGGTCTATTTCGCTGAAATTGATGGCGAGTTCGTGTTCGCCTCCGAAATCAAGGCTATTCTCGAACACCCGCGTGCCGAACGCGATGTCGATCCCATCGCGATGGTGCATTATCTCAGCTTTCTGACTACACCAGCACCTTTGACCATGTTTAAAGGCATATACAAATTGCCGGCTGGTTGTTGGCTGAAGGTCGGCGCGGACAAGAAGATCGAACTGACACGCTATTATTCACCCGGTCCGGGCAACTGTGATATCGAGCGAGAAGTGAAAGGGCTGAGCCCTGCTGCCACCGAACGCTTCTTTATCGATGGTATCAAGCAACGACTTGATGAATCGATCGAGCGTCGAATGATGTCGGACGTGCCGTTCGGGGTCTTCCTATCCGGTGGTATCGATTCGTCCACAAATCTCGCCCTCATGAGCAAATATACCAATCAGCCGGTAAACACCTTCACTGTTGGTTTCAAAGGACATCCAGAACTAAACGAACTCGATTTCGCCAGGCAGGCGGCGCAACAATTTGGAGCGAATTACCGCGAGGTGCTGATCGACGAAAACGACATGATCGGCTATATTGATCAGTTGGTTCACCATCAGGATGAGCCACTGGCGGATTATGTCTGCATCCCCCTCTATTTTGTCTCCAAGCTTGCACATGATTCCGGCGTAACCGTGGTACAAGTTGGGGAGGGCGCTGACGAGCAGTTCGCGGGATACGATGGATATCTTCGCTATCTGAAGCTCCATGACCGTTTTTGGGAGCCTTGGCAAAAACACGTACCGAAGGGCATACAATCCTTCGCGGCCAAGGGTGCGCGCGGCCTGTCATCGTTGCATCCGAAAGCCCGATTAGTGGCGGACACTCTAGATCGGGCCGCTCGAGATCGTGAATATTTCTGGATATTGTCCATGTCCTTGTGGAATTCCCGCAAGGATCAGCTTGTAAAATATGACAAGTTGCAACCTGGTGAACATCACCAGAGGATGATTGAAGCAGGTATCTTGGACCCTAGCATCTTGGTACCGGACAGCTTCGCAGTCATCAAGTCGCTGTATGATGAGTTTGATACAGCTCATCCCACCGCGGATGCCCTGACGCGCATGACCTACAACGAGTTCCGTCTGCGCCTGGCCGAACTTCTTTTGATGCGTGTGGATAAAATTACCATGTCAGTGTCGCTGGAAGCGCGCGTGCCGTTTTTGGACAAGGACATGGTTGATTTCACATTTTCGATCCCCGGTGATCTGAAGGTCAAGAACGGCGACCGGAAATATTTGATGAAAAAAGCGGTGGAAGGGCTTATCCCTGACGATCTCATCTACCGAAAGAAAATGGGATTTGGTGCGCCAATGGCGCAATGGATGCGCGGCGATTTCGGCCGGAAGGTCGAAAGCGAAATCCTCAACTCAAAAATCGGTGAGCGCGATTTCCTTGACCTTGATTATCTGCAGGAGATGTTTCGGGAACATCGGGGAGGGAGAATCGACTTAAGCCTACAGTTGTGGACGATATACAATCTCGTTTGTTGGTACGAATACTGGATCGGTGGAAAATCCGCCAGATCATGATGGGGGTCGAGACGCCTCGATCCATCCACCCCTTTATGCCGCGCGCTACCCTAGGGGCTTTTCCGCAGGAAGGGCTCCATGGACGCAACCGCAAATCTCTCGCTTCCCGTGATCGCGCCGGCGCAGGCGCAAAAACACGTCACCCATAACGAGGCGCTGCGCGCGCTCGACGCGGTCGTGCAGCTTGCCGTCATCGACCGCGACCTGACCGCGCCGCCCGGCGGCGCGGCTGACGGTGATCGCTACATCGTGGCTTCGGCCGCGACCGGTGACTGGGCCGGACAGGAGGGCCGCATCGCCGCCTTCCAGGACGGCGCCTGGGCGTTTTACCAGCCCGGTGAGGGCTGGCTGGCCTTTGTCGCCGACGAAGCGCTTCTTTGCTACTGGACCGGCGCGGCCTGGGCCGATGTCGCCGGCGCCATCACCACGCTGCAGAACCTTGTCCTGCTCGGCCTCGGCACGACGGCGGACCCCACCAACCCGTTTTCGGCCAAACTCAACAAGGCGCTGTGGACGGCCAGACCGGCGGCCGAGGGCGGCGACGGCGACCTGCGCTACACGCTCAACAAGGAAGGCGAGGCCGACGTGCTGTCGCTGTTGATGCAGTCGAACTGGTCGGGCCGCGCCGAGCTCGGCCTGGTCGGCGACGACGATCTGTCCGTGCGCGTCTCGCCCGACGGCGCCGCCTGGACAGAAATCCTGCGCGGCGACCGGGTGACTGGCGAGGCGGTGATCGGCCATCTGCGCGTCGGCCGCGACATGGTGCAGAACGTGCTGCCGGATTCGGGCCGCTTCAACGGCAACGCCAACAACACCGCCTTCAGCGGCATCGCCTATGCCGCGCCCACCTATCTCAGCCCGACCTCCGGCGCCGGGCTCGCCGCGCACGCCAAGTTCATCCACAACAACGACGATTACGGCGGCGCGGCCGGCGCGCTCGACGCCGAGGTCAAGGCGCTGGTTGATGCGATCCGGTCGCCCGGCGCGCGCCGGTTCGGGCCGGAATGGTACGTGATCGAGGTGACCCAGAAGGCGTCGGGGACGATGAGCGAGGCGGTCGATATCGGCGGCACGCTGTACGGCCTTGCCTTCACCACCCTGTTCACGGCCTTGCCGAGCCGGCTTACCTTCGCCTATCACGTCAAGGTCAAGACCGGCACCGCGGCGCTGACGCTCGACAGCGGCCGGGTCGTGCGCGCCAGCCGCGACGGCGCAGCCCAGCCCAAGGCGGCCCAGACGATCGACAATGCCGACGGCTGGACGCATATCTGCGTCCACAACGTTCCCAATCAGTATGGCTACGCCTACGACCTCGCCCAGCTCAAGCTGCCGCTGTCGGGCGCGGTGTGGATCGCGCTGCCGAAAATCGTCTTCGGCCATGTCGAACTCGATCCCGAGCTCGGCGTCTTGATGAACGCCCGGATGTTCGGGTAGGACGTGCGCGCCGACTTGCGGATCGCCTTGCGGGTGATGAACCCGCATGGCGCGTCGCGGTCTTCGGCAACCGGGCGCCGTGGCCGGCGGCGATGCTTGCAATTGCCGGTTTCGTGTGGTTGGGAATGCCGGTCTCCCGATCCCATCTTACCGAGAGCGGCATGCGAGCTTCCCTATCCAAGGCCGGGCGCCTGTTGCGGACCGTGCGCTATCTGCGCCCGGGCCAGATCTCCGATCGTGTCGCCCGCCGCCTGCGCGCCGCCCCTAAGGTCGGCGGACCGGTGCCGCCCCTGCGCGCGGTCACGGCCGGCTGGACACCCTGCGCCGGCCGGTCGCCAAGCCTCGTCGGCCCGTCGCGGTTCCGCTTCCTGGCGCGCGAGGCCGATCTCGACGGGCTGGCGGGCTGGAACGACGCCTCCATGCCCAAGCTCTGGCTCTACAATCTGCATTATTTCGACGACCTCCTGGCCGACGGCGCAGCCACGCGTCAGGCCTGGCATCTGGCGCTGATCGACCGCTGGATAAACGACAATCCGCCGCTCGCCGGCAATGGCTGGGAGCCCTATACGCTGTCGCGGCGTATCGTGAACTGGATCGCCGCCGCGCTGGCCGGCCTGCCGCTCGACGAAAAAGCGCGCGAAAGTCTCGCCCGGCAGACGCGCGCGCTTGCCGGCATGCTCGAGTTTCATCTGCTCGGCAATCATCTGTTTGCCAATGCCAAGGCGCTGATCTTCGCCGGGGCCTATTTTTCCGGTGCCGAGGCCGAGCGCTGGCTGGACGCCGGGCTGGCGATCATGGCCCGCGAACTCGACGAGCAGGTGCTGGCCGATGGCGGGCATTTCGAGCTCAGCCCGATGTATCATGCGCTGATCCTGGAAGACGTGATCGATCTCGTCCAGCTCGCCGCGGTCTATCCCGCCGCGCTCGGCCGCGCCGCCGCCGACCAGGACTGGCAAGTCCGCGCCGCGCGCATGATCGACTGGCTGGCCGCGATGAGCCATCCCGACGGCGAGATCGCCTTCTTCAACGATGCCGCGCTCGGCCAGGCCCGCAACCTGGCGCAGTTATGCGCCTATGCCGGCCGGGTCGGCATTGCCGCGCCGGCATCGCCGCCGGCGCTCGCCCATCTGGCCGACAGCGGTTATGTGCGGCTGCAGGAGGGGCCCTGGTGCGTTTTCTTCGACGCCGCGCCGGTCGGCCCCGACTATATTCCCGGCCACGCGCATGCCGATACGCTGTCGCTCGAAATCTCGTTGGCCGGCGCGCGTCTCATCACCAACACCGGCACCTCGACCTATGCGCCGGGTCCCGAACGCGAGGCCGAGCGGGCGACCAGCGCCCACGCCACCGTGGAGCTCGACGGCGCGAATTCCTCCGAAGTGTGGGCGAGTTTCCGGGTCGGTCGCCGCGCCCGCCCCGCGTCGGTGTCGACGAAGGTGGCGGGCGGTGCGCTGCAGGCGCGCGGCGCGCATGACGGCTATCGTTTTCTCGCTGGCCGGCCTGTGCACGCGCGCGACGTCAGGGTCACCGCCGGCGCGGTCAGCATTGTCGATCGCATCGAGGGCGGGGGGCGTCATGCAGCCGTCGGCCGGTTTCCGCTCCATCCGGACGTGGACAAGGTCGAGCAGATCGAAGGCGGCTTCCGCCTTGTCATGCCCGACGGACGGGCGGTGAGGGTCGCCGTTGCGGGCGCCGACGCGCTGGCGATCGAGCAGGGACATTACGCGCCCGAATTCGGCATTTGCCGGCCGCGCCCGGTGCTGGTCTGGCGTGCGGCGCGCGACCTTCCCATCGAAGTTACCGTCGAGTTCCTGGCCTGATGCGCATTCTTCTGCTTTCCGACAATTATCCGCCCGAAACCAACGCCGCCGCGCTCAGGAGCAGCGCGCATGCCCGCCGCTGGGTGGAGCGCGGCCACGAGGTCACGGTGGTGACGAGTTTCCCGAACTTTCCCGAAGGCAAGCTGTTCGCCGGATACAAACAGTCGCCGTGGAAGCGTGAGACCGTCGACGGGGTCGATGTGATTCGCGTTCCGACGCTGATTTTCCCCAATGCCGGGACAGCCAAGCGGATTGCCGATTTCGTCAGCTATATGGTGACCGCGACCATCGCTGCGCTGTTCGTAAAGCGTCCCGACATCGTCGTCGCCACCTCGCCGCAGTTCTTTGCCGCCGTGGCCGGCTGGATGACGTCGGTGCTGCGCTGGCGGCCCTTCGTGTTCGAACTCAGGGATCTGTGGCCCGATTCCATCATCGCCGTCGGCGCGCTCAAGGACGGCGCTTTGCTGCGCATGGTCCGCAAGCTGGAGTATTTTCTCTATCGCCGCGCCGAGCTGATCGTTTCCGTCACCAACGCCTTTCGCCGCCACCTGGCCGAGACCGGCATCGATCCCGAAAAAATCCGCGTCGTGCGCAACGGCGCCGATTTGAGCCGGTTTTCGCCGGGGCCGGCCGACGATCTGCGCGCCAGGCTGGGGCTGAGCGGGCGTATCGTCGTTTCCTATATCGGCACGATCGGCATGGCGCACGGCCTCGACATGCTGATCGAGGCCGCCGCCAGGCTGGCCGTACAGGCCCCGCAGGTCACGCTGCTGATGGTCGGCAGCGGTGCCGAGCGCGAGCGGCTCAAGGCAATGGCCGCCGAGCGCCAGCTCGATAACATGATGTTCGTTGACCGTATCGCGCACGACGCCGTGCCCGACTATTGGCGCGTCAGCGACATGACCCTGGTTGTGCTGAAGGACCACCCGCTGTTTCGCACCGTGATTCCCTCGAAGATCTTCGAGGCGATGGCCACCGGCACGCCGATCGTCACCAATGTGAAGGGCGAACTGGAAGAGCTTTTGACGCCGCTCGGCTCGGCCGTCCATGTCGAGGCCGGCAATGCCGGCGCGCTTGCCGATGCCGTCACCGCGCTTGCCAACGATCCCGCCCGGCGCAAGGCCCTGTCGGCGGCGGGCGTGGCCGCCTCGTCGCAGTTCCATCGCACCAAGCAGGCCGACTTGATGCTGGAGGCGCTGGAGGAACTGGCCGCGCGCGACAAGGCCGCGTCGCGCCGCTGATGGCGAAGGGCCCCGTCCGCGCAGCCAGGTCGCACGCCTGAGGATGCCGGGCGCGCCGGCGCGGCGCGTCGGCGACGAAGTTTCCACGATGACGCCCAAACGCAAAAAAATGCTTCGCCAGCGCGGCGCCGGAGAGCACCGCGCGCCTTGAGAAGTGCGGCCCGGAGCGGCAGGTTCGGGCCGGATGCCGGGATGCGATATCCCGGCTGCTTCAAAGGCCCGAACCCGATGCTCCAGAACCGAGGCGGCTACGACACGCTCACCCATCTCGATCGGCTCGAAGCCGAGGCGATCCACATTTTCCGCGAGGTCGCCGCCACCTTTTCCAGGCCGGTGATGCTCTACTCGGTCGGCAAGGATTCCGCCGTCATGCTGCATCTGGCGATGAAGGCCTTTTATCCGGCCAGGCCGCCTTTTCCGTTCCTGCATGTCGACACCACCTGGAAATTCCGCGAGATGATCGCCTTTCGCGACCGGATGGCGGCCGAACTCGGCTTCGATCTTCTGGTTCACGTCAACCAGGACGGCGTGCGCGAGGGCATCAACCCGATCGACCACGGCTCCAGCGTCCACACCAACATCATGAAGACGGTGGCGCTGCGCCAGGCGCTCGACGCCCACAAGTTCGACGCCGCCTTCGGCGGCGCGCGGCGCGACGAGGAAAAGTCGCGCGCCAAGGAGCGTGTCTTCTCCTTCCGCAACGCCCAGCACGGCTGGGATCCGAAGAACCAGCGCCCGGAAATGTGGAAGATCTACAACACCCGCGTCAGCCCGGGGGAGTCGATCCGCGTCTTTCCGCTGTCGAACTGGACCGAGCTCGACATCTGGCAATACATCCTGCGCGAGGACATCCCGATCGTGCCGCTTTATTTCGCTGCGCCGCGCCCGGTCGTCGAGCGCGACGGCATGTTGATCATGGTCGATGACGCGCGGCTGACGCTGCGGCCGGGCGAGGTCCCGCGCCGGCTTATGGTCCGTTTCCGCACGCTCGGCTGCTACCCGCTGACCGGCGCGATCGACTCCCAGGCGACCAGTCTGGAAGAGATCGTCGGCGAGATGCTGGTCGCGCGCACCTCCGAGCGTCAGGGCCGGCTGATCGACCGCGACGAGGCGGGTTCGATGGAGAAGAAGAAGCGCGAAGGCTATTTTTGACGATGGAACATGTGTCCCCCCGCGCCATCGAACAGCGCGACGGCGTGCGCGCCTATCTCGCCGGCCAGGAGCGCAAGTCGCTGTTGCGGTTTTTGACCTGCGGATCGGTCGACGACGGCAAGTCGACGCTGATCGGCCGGCTGCTGTTCGACGCCAGACTGATTTTCGAGGACCAGCTCGCCGCGCTCGAAAACGACTCGCGCCGGCACGGCACGGCCGGGGAGGAGATCGATTTCGCCCTTCTGGTCGACGGGCTGGAGGCCGAGCGCGAGCAGGGCATCACCATCGACGTCGCCTATCGCTTCTTCGCCACCGAGCGGCGCAAATTCATCGTCGCCGACACGCCCGGCCACGAGCAATATACCCGCAACATGGCCACCGGCGCCTCGACCGCCGATCTGGCGATCGTGCTGGTCGACGCGCGCGCCGGCATCATGCGCCAGACCCGGCGCCATACCTACATCGCCGCGCTGCTCGGCATTCGCCACATCGTGCTCGCCGTCAACAAGATCGACCTGGTCGATTTTTCCAAGACCGCCTTCGACGCCATCGCCGAAGACTACGCCGCGCTGACCGAAGAACTCGGCTTCGACACCGTCACCGCGCTGCCGATCTCGGCGCGCTACGGCGACAATGTCAGCGCGTCCTCCGAGCGCCTGGGCTGGTTCGGAGGGCCGACGCTGCTCGACCATCTCGAAACCGTCGCCATCGACGCACCGTCCGACGCGCGGCCGTTCCGCTTTCCCGTCCAGTATGTGGTGCGGCCCAATCTCGATTTTCGCGGGTTCGCCGGTACCGTCGCCTCGGGCTCGGTCGCCGTCGGCGACGCGGTCGTCGTGGCCAAATCCGGCCGCGCCTCCACGCTGGCGCGCATCGTCACCCGCGACGGCGATCTCGATAGTGCCCGCGAGGGCCAGGCCGTCACATTGGTGCTGGCCGACGAGGTCGAGGTCTCGCGCGGCAACATGCTGGTTGCGCCGACGGCCAGGCCGCATGTCGCAGACCAGTTCGCCGCCAATATCGTCTGGTTCGGCGAAAGCGCGCTGGTGCCCGGCCGCTCCTATCTGCTGCGTACCGAGACCGACGAGGTGCCGGCGCATGTCAGCGCGCTCAAGGCGCGGGTCGACATCAACAGTTTCGCCCGCCAGCCGGCGAAGACCCTGGCGCTGAACGAGGTCGGCGTGGTCGAGATCGCCACCCAGGCGCCGGTCGCCTTCGACCCCTACGGCGAAAATCGCGCCACCGGCGCCTTCGTCCTGATCGACCGCATGACCAATGCCACGGTCGGCGCCGGCATGATTGCGCATCCGCTGCGCCGCGCCGACAATATCCATTGGCAGGGGCTCGACGTCGACGCCGGCGCGCGCGCGGCGATCAAGGGGCAAAAGCCGGCGGTGCTGTGGTTCACCGGCCTGTCGGGGTCGGGCAAATCGACCATCGCCAATCGGCTCGAGCGCAAGCTGCATGCCGAAGGGCGGCACACCTATATTCTCGACGGCGACAATATCCGCCACGGGCTGAACCGCGACCTCGGTTTTTCGGAGGCCGACCGGGTCGAGAACATCCGCCGGGTCGCCGAGACGGCGAAGCTGATGGCCGATGCCGGGCTGATCGTGCTGGTGTCGTTCATCTCGCCCTTCAGGGCCGAGCGCGCCATGGCGCGCGCGCTGATGGGCGAGGTGGCGTTTGCGGAAATATTCGTCGATACGCCACTCGAGGACTGCGCGGCGCGCGATCCCAAGGGGCTTTACGCCAAGGCGCGCAAGGGCGAGATCTTGAATTTTACCGGCATCGGGTCGCCCTACGAGGCGCCGGACGCCCCCGATATCCATATCCGCACCCAGGAAAGCCGGCCGGACGACGCCATCGCCGAGATCGAACGCTGGCTGGCAGCGCGCGACATTTCCGGCCAGCATTTCGGCGACGGCGGCGGCATCTAGCGCGTTTCCAGGCGAAGTGGAAGCCGGTTCGCCGTTCAAAAAGCGTCAAAACAATAAGGTGGAGCGGGTCTGCGATTCGGTGAAAAGCAGAACGGCTTTAGAGCGTCGGCACCCAGTCCATGGCCCAGTCCCCCAGCGGTTCGAGCCGGTCGAACAGCTCCCTGCCGGTGGGCGTAAGGGTGTATCCGCCTTCTGTCTTTTCGACGAGCTCGACTTGCCGAAGTTCTTTCAGCCGTGTGTTCAGGACACTGGGAGAGGCGGACCCGCAGCGTTCCTGAAGATCTCGGAAGGTTCGGGGCTCGTCGGCAAGATTCCACAAAATGCCCATCGCCCATCGACGGCTCAAGAGATCAAACAGAACCATGATGGGCTGCCCCGTCCTTGATCCGCGGACACTTTCGCCTGCTTTTGCGACGGGTCTTGAACGAGAGGCGGTCATTTTCCTCTTGCTACGAATTTCGTAGCGGTTTATTGCTTCTTATATCGTAGCGATAAATCATCCAGGTCTCATGCGCAACGACAATACAATAGATATCCTGCTTTGGCTGATCCTCGCAGCGATGTGGAGTTCGTCTTACGCCGTAATCAAGATCGCCGTTGCAGGCATGGACCCATCGGTGCTCGTGCTCGGTCGAATGCTCGTGGGGGGCGTGATCATCTGTACGGCGCTCAAGGTGCGGGGCATGTCGCTCTCACGGAAGCTGCAGGACTGGTTTTCCTATGCCGTCACCGGCTTTTTCGGGTCCGCTTTTCCTTTCCTGCTCATCACTTACGGTGAACTGACAGTCGACAGCGCACTTGCATCGATCCTCATGGGGGTAGTGCCGGTGGCGACCCTCTTGCTCGCTGCAGCTTTTGTGCCCGACGAGAAGTTGACGCTGCGCGGCATGGTGGGGGTTCTGGGCGTTTCGGTCCTTGTCGGTCCGACTGCGCTGACTGGGTTGGGCACGCAGCTTGCCGGCCAACTGGCGATCATCGGAGCGACACTGTGCTACGCCTTGTCCACCGTCTATATCCGCCGTTTCGTCCAACGCCCCGCGCTGGAGATGGCGGCAGGGTCCATGATCGTTGGGACATTGTTTATGGTTGGTGTTGTTTTGGCGACGGGTGCTGACCTGACGACCGTTGAGCCGACGGTTACCTCTCTGGGAGCGATAATTTATCTTGGCCTGTTTTCGACCGCTTGCGCCAACCTGATCTATTTTTTTCTTGTTCCGCGACTTGGCGCCACCCGCATGTCGCAGGTGAACTTTGCCGTTCCCGCGGGCGGTGCCCTGCTGGGCGTGTTGTTGTTGGGTGAGGCCATGACACTCCAGCGGATCGCCGCGCTCGCGATCATCGTCGGGTCCGTTTATATCGGCACGACCAGGGGGCGCGGCATAAAAGCCTAGAAGATCAGGCTCTTAAAGCTACGCACCGTAATAGTCGCGATACCAGGCCACGAAACGGCCGACACCCTCGCGCACCGGGGTCGCGGGGCGGTAGCCGACCGCGGTCTGCAGCGCGCTCACATCGGCCCAGGTCGACGGCACGTCGCCGGCCTGCAGCGGCAGAAAGCGGCGCTCGGCCTTTTTGCCCAGCGCCGCCTCGATCGCCTCGACATAGTCGAGCAGCTTCACCGGCTGGCTGTTGCCGATATTGAATATCCGGTAGGGTGCGTTGCTCCTGTCGGGCGCCGGCGCGTCGCTGTCCCAGCCTGGATCCGGCGCCGCGATCCGGTCGCTGGTGCGCACCACGCCCTCGACGATGTCGTCGATATAGGTGAAGTCGCGCATGTGGTCGCCATTGTTGAAAATCTCGATCGGTTCGCCGGCCAGGATGTTTTTGGTGAACTTGAACAGCGCCATGTCGGGCCGCCCCCACGGACCGTAGACGGTGAAAAAGCGCAGGCCCGTGGTCGGTAGCCCGAACAGATGGCTGTAGGAATGGGCCATCAATTCGTTGGCGCGCTTGGTGGCGGCGTAAAACTGCAGCGGGTGCACGGCGGCCTGGTTTTCGGAAAATGGCATCGCCGTGTTGGCGCCGTAGACGCTGCTCGTGCTGGCATAGGTCAGATGCTCGACCTTGGCGTACCGGCAGGCTTCCAGGAGATTGGTGAAGGCGACGATGTTGCTGTGCACATAGGCGCGCGGATTGTCGAGCGAATAGCGCACGCCGGCCTGTGCGGCGAGATGGATGACCCGGTCGAAGCGGTGTTCGGCAAAGCAGGCCTCGACGGCCGCCGCGTCGGCGAGGTCGGCGCGCACGCACCGGAACGAACCCTGCCGGGCGCCGGCCAGCCCTTCCAGGACGCCGAGCCGGGCCTCTTTCAGGGACGGGTCGTAATAATCGTTTACGACGTCGAAGCCGACCACAGTGTCGCCGCGCTCCAGCAGGTGTTTTGCGACGTGAAAGCCGATAAAGCCGGCGGTGCCGGTGACGAGCACGTTCATGGTCTAGAGCCGTTCCTCTTAACTGGAATCGTTTGACCGCCGGGATTTCGCGGTCTGGCCAGGAACGCGTGGCGATGCGGTGCAGGCACCGTGAGCCGGGCGCGACGCCGTCCAGGACGGGAAAGACCAAGGTCGGGCGATTGCGGTTTGACGTGCGATATCAACACTATGGACGCTCCCGGCTTGGACGGCTTTTCCGCCCCGGCCCGCGTCGAAGCCCTTGCCCGATAGAGATATCGCGCTGCGGGCTTCTCCTTGCCGGAGCGAAAAATCCATCCCATCAAACCGCTTCCAGTTAAGAGAAACGGCTCTAGAGCCGCCCGTCGCTGTCGTGTTTGGCAAAAACGCTCTTGACGTCGAAGACCACCGCGCCCGGCCTGCCGCGCGCGCGCAGCCACACCGCCCCCAGTTCGGCGAAGTCACGATGGGCAACGGCGAGGATGATGGCATCATAGTGCCCCTCTTGCGGTGCGGTCGTCAGGATTTCAAGCCCGAATTCCCGCCGCGCGGTTGCGGGATCGACCCACGGGTCCCACACGTCGACGGTGGCGTTGAGCTCGGCGAGCCCGCGAACGATGTCGATCACGCGCGTGTTGCGGACGTCGGGGCAGTTTTCCTTGAAGGCGAGCCCCATCACCAGGACCCTGCTGCCGACCACGGGCAGGCGGTTTTGCATCATCAGACGCGCCACCCGCTCAACGACGTGGCCGCCCATGCGGTCGTTGATGCGCCGGCCGGCCAGGATGATCTCCGGATGGTAGCCGACTTCCTGGGCCCGGTGGGTGAGATAATAGGGGTCGACCCCGATGCAGTGGCCACCGACCAGTCCGGGCGTGAACGGCAGAAAATTCCATTTGGTCGAAGCCGCCTGCAAAACCTCTTTCGTGTCGAGTCCGAGCCGGTGAAAGACGATGGCGAGCTCGTTCATCAGCGCGATGTTGAGGTCGCGCTGGGTGTTTTCGATCACCTTGGCCGCCTCGGCGACCTCGATCGAGGAGGCCTTGTGGGTGCCGGCCGGCACGATCACGGCGTAAAGCGCGTCGACGGCGTCGGCGGCCTCGGGCGTCGAGCCGCTGGTGACCTTGACGATATCGCCCAGGCGCCGCGAGGGATCGCCCGGATTGATCCGCTCGGGGCTGTAGCCGACGAAGAAGTCGCGGTCGGGGACAAGCCCGGAACACCGTGCCAGGATCGGCGCGCAGACGCTGCGCGTGCAGCCGGGATAAACGGTCGATTCGTAGATCACCAGCGCGCCCTTCCTGAGCACGGCGCCGACCGTTTCGCTGGCCTGTTCGAGACGGCCGAGATCGGGCCGGTTGGCAGCGTCGACCGGCGTGGGCACCGCCACGATGAAGACCGAACAGGCGGCGAGGTCGTCCGCCTTGCTGGTGAAGGTGACGTGGCTGGCCGCCGCGAGCGCGTCCGCGTCGACCTCGCGGGTCGAATCGCGGCCGGCGCTGAGTTCGGCCACGCGTTGCGGGTTGACGTCGAAGCCGATCACCCGGCCGCGCTTGCCGAACGCGACGGCGAGCGGCAGGCCGACATAGCCGAGCCCGATTATGCCGATCGTGGCCTTGCCGGGATCAGGCGGCGTGCCCGGAAGTCCGGGCGCCTCTTTAGCTATGTGCGTTTCCGTCATGTATTTGGCCGCTCGGTTCCATGCCGGACCTGCTGTAGCAGGACAGGCCATCCCGGCAAACCCAATCGTCGCCGGCGACCCGGCGCGCGATCCGGTCGAGGCACCTCCACTTCGCGACCGGCCGTGGAACAGCCGGTCTAGCCGGCCTCCAGAACGGCGCTGAGAAACTGCTGGGTCCGTTCCTTTTCCGGATTGTCGAACAGCTTCTCGGGCGTGCCCTGTTCCTCGATGCGGCCGTCGTAGAACAGCATGACGCGATCGGAAATCTCCTTGGCGAAACCCATCTGGTGGGTGACCATGAGCATGGTCAGCTGGTGCTGGTCCGCAAGCGCGCGGATCACGTTGGTCACCTCGCTGATGACCTCCGGGTCGAGCGCCGACGTCACTTCGTCGAAGAGCATGACCTGCGGGCGCATCGCCAGCGCGCGGGCGATCGCCACACGCTGCTGCTGCCCGCCTGACAGGCGCGAGGGATGCTCGTCGCGTTTTTCCGCCATGCCGACCATGTCCAGCAGTTCCAGGGCGCGTTCCTCGGCCTCATTTTTCGACAGGCCGAGAACCTGCACCGGGCCTTCCATGCAATTGCCGAGCGCGGTCATGTGCGGAAACAGGTTGAAATGCTGGAAACACATGCCGATCTTGCCGCGCATGCGGCGCAGGTGCTGGGCGTCGCCGCGCACCAGCCGGCCACCCTTTTCCATGTGGGTCAGCGGTTCGCCGTCGACATAGATCACGCCCGCGTCGATCTGCTCGAGCGTCATCAGCATGCGCAGAACGGTGGTTTTTCCCGAGCCGGAAGGGCCGATGATTGTCACCATCTCGCCTGCCGCCACGTCGAGATCGAGGCGATCGAGCACGGTCAGCTCGCCGTATTTCTTGGTGACGTTCTGAAACCGGATCATCGGCGCGTCGTCGCCCTCCAGTCTCAACGGATATTGGGTCATGTCTTCCGTCATTTAATCAATCCAAGCTTGCGCCGCACCGCGGTTTCGAAACGGCGAAACAGCCAGGCCAGGGGCAGCGAGAGCGCCAGAAAGACCAGGCCGACAATGGTGTAGGGCTCCAGATAGCGATAGTTCTCGGCGCCGATCGCGTTGGCGGTGTGCATCAGCTCCACCACGCCGATCACCGACAGCATCGGCGTGTCCTTCAAGATGCCGACCAGATAATTGCCCACGCCGGCCAGCGCGGGCGGCAGCGCCTGCGGCAGGATGATGCGGCGATAGGTCTTCGCCACCGACAGGTTGATGGCCTTGGCGGCCTCCCACTGGCCTTTCGGCACGCTTTCGATGCCGCCGCGATAGACTTCGGAGAGGTAGGCGGCATAGTGCAGGCCGATGGCGAGCAGGCCCGCCGTCCACGGTGAAAGGCGCAGGCCGAATTGCGGTCCGACATAATAGACGAAGAACACCTGCAGGAGCAGCGGCGTGGAGCGGACCAGTTCGACGAGTTCGCGCGTAATCACGCTCAAAGGGCGAAAACGCGTGCGCTGCGCCAGGGTCAGCACCAGTCCCAGCACGAGCGCGACCGCAAAGCCTCCGCCGGCGGCCAGCACGGTCTTGCCCGTCGCCTCGAGCAGCCGCGGCAGAATCGTCCAGGTGAATTCCCATTTCCAGTCGAGCATGTTCAAGCCTTCCCGATCCGGCGCGCCATGCTGCGCTCGAGCCAGCGCATCAGCGGCGTGACCGTAAACCGCGCGAAGACGTAGTAGAGGATCAGCGCCGTGCCGAAGGCCTGGGCCGACAGATAGGTGGCGCTGTTGATCTGGCGCGCCTCGAACATCAGGTCGGCAACCGAGATCAGCGCGACCAGGGCCGTACCCTTCAGGATTTCCACCATCAGGTTGCCCCATGGCGGCAGCATGATGATGAAGGCCTGCGGCAGGATGATGCGCCACATCCGTCGCGTCGGCGACAGGTTGAGCGCCAACGCCGCCTCCCACTGCCCCTTCGGCACCGACGCGACCGCCCCGCGCACCAGTTCGGCGCCATAGGCGCCGAAACACAGCCCGACGGTGAGAAAGCCCGCGGTGAATTTGTGCAGGCTCACGCCGAACAGCGGCAGCGCAAAAAACACCCAGTAGAGCTGCACCAGCAGCGAGGTGCCGCGAAATATCTCGACATAGACCGTCGCGATACCACGCACGAACTTGACCGGCGCAAGCTTCATCAGTCCGGCGACGAGCGCCACCGCCACGGCAACGAGCGCGGCCAGCACGAACTGCGTTATGGTGGTAAGCGCGCCACCGATCAGCGCCTCGCCGTACGTATTCAGAAACTCCAGATAAGACATCGATTCCCAGCTGCTATCGCCGAAGCTGACATGTTGATGAAGCCGGACGGTATCGCCGTCCGGCTTCCAAGCTTGGACTGCGTTGCGTCAGTCGGCCTGGCAGGCCTGCTGGGTGCTGGCGTCGCCGGGCAGGTAGGCCTCGACATAGCCGTCGGCGGCCACGGTCTCCATCATCTCGTCGGAGCCGATATAGCCGGCGAGCGCCTTGTTGAACGCCTGGCGGAAATCGTCGTCCGCAGGACGGAAGCCTATCGCCACCACCTGCCTCTTGCGGCCGGCGAACGCATCGGGATCCGTTGCCTCGATCCCCTCGACCTTGGCAACCATGTCATTGGCCTCGAGGATGGTTGTGGCCAGGGCGTCGGCCCGGCCGGCGCGCAGGGCGGCCAGGGCCGCCGTCGAATCGGGGACGACCATCACCTGGCCGTCGGGAACGCCGGCCGCCTTGGCGTCCGCGACGGTGTTGTAGCCCGAGGGCGTCACCATCGTCAGACCCTGGTCGATCAGGTCCTGATATGTCTCGATACCTTTCGGATTGCCCGCGGGCACCAGAAACACGTCGCCGAACGCGCCGATCGGATCGGAAAAGTCCATGTTCGCGCAGCGCGCGGGAAGGACGTACATGCCGCCGGTCACGATATCGACCCGGTTGGCGTTCACGCTGGGGATCAGCGCCGACCAGTCGGTCAGGACGGGTTCGATATTGGTGTAGCCCATCTTCTCGAGGACATCGATTGTGATGCCGTTGACGAAGCCCTGGGCGGATCCGTCCTCGCCCGGATAGGCCCATGGCGGCGCAGCGGCGAATCCCAGCCGGATCGGCTCGTTCGCCTCGATGCGCTCTGCAAGGGGTCCGGCCTGAACGGCGGCGGCCACGAGGCTGCCCGCGATGCCGGCCAGGACTACCTTGGTGATTGTCTTAAGCAACGAACTCTCCTTTTCGGTCGTTTTAAAGCTGACGGTCAGGTGAACGGCTCCGCCAATCGTCCACCGGGACCGGGAACGGCTGGGGTAAAATCGCTGAGAACTCGAAATCAGAAGTGAGGCTTCACCATGATTTTTCTGTCTCGCACCGCCATCGCGGATGGGGTGCGGCGCGCCATGTGTCTCGCCGCCCCGAACCACGAAGGGTTCGCGAGCGAGGCGCTGTTCGAGTGCATCGGGGACAGCCAGCGGCGGACGCCACCTGAGCATTTGTTTATACACTGAACAGCATAAGGGCAACCAAGCGCGCTGTCTTGATCCAAAAACTGTGGATTGGGAACCGTTGAACGCCCGCAACGCAGCCGATTGCGGCGCGTGGAAAGACACAAGGCCAACGCGTGTCGATTGAACCCGGATGGACCCAGGGCGCGTGTTTACCGGGATTGGGGGCGGTTCATTCGCGCTTGCGGATCGACCGCCGGTGATCGACGGACGAGGTCGTCGCATGACAGCGCGTATTGTCGCGGGTCTGAAACAGCCCGGATTCGCATTTGACGGGCAGGTCGGTGACGAATGGAGCATGGAGCTTGGCGACGAGAAGCAGCGCAAAAACACTAATGCCGCACACCAAGGCTGTTCTTGCAGGCGCGTGCCGAAACCGCCAGCTCAAGGCCAGCCCTATCGCTGGGCCTATCAGAAAGGCTAACGTATAAATCGAATTTGCCATACGATTCCACCACCGGGAAAGTGATGAATGGCGTGTCGATTGTCAAACGACGGCGTCTATCAGCTCGGATATTCTTGTGTATATTAAATATTGTTGCAATAAAATGTACTCCAAAGAGCGAAATACTGTCGACTATTTCTCCGTTGACGCGAGGTAGGCGCGAGCGACAACCGAATCGGCGCTTCCTTGTGCGAAAGGATGATCGGAAAATCCGATCCAGTCTCGGGATCCGGTTGATTCTATTGTGATAAGGACAGATACGGTATTCGTCTGACAGTGGCTGCCGTTGAGCGGTAGTTGCTGCTGTTCGTTTGACAGACATTTTCTGCTCCCTTTTTCTCGGTTCAACGGCACCGTATCGAGGCCAGCATTGACGATCTTCTCCGCCGGCTTGTTCCGTGTCCTGGGTTTCCGTCTCATCGTCGCTCCTTGAAGGGCTACAATGAGCCGGCAATCCTCCTCTGTCCGTTAGGCCGAGATTATCTCATTGGCGCGAAATTTGGACAGTCATGGCCAATCGCCCACCCGGCGACGCGCCGCGAGAAGGCATCCAGCCCGACGGCCAGATACAGGAAGTCAGCCCAGGTCGGGACATATGTGATGTCCGCCACCCACAACGCGTACGGGGCATCGGCGTAGAAGTTTCGATCGGCCAGATCACAGGCCGTGAGGAAGCGGTTATCGCGGAAGGTGGTGGGCACCCCTGCGGCGGCCAACATCGGCAATGCCTGCCGCTTTCATCAGCCGCTCGACTAGCACCGCGTCGGCATTAGCCCGGGCGCTCGGCCGGCGTTCTCCGCCCAGGCGTAAGTGCCGTGGCGGGAGACGCCGACGCGTTGCGCATCGCATGGATGGAGAACATGGCCTGTTTCGCCATCATGAACTAGTCACCTGAATCTGAAGTTCGCGTCATTGTTTTTTGGCAGAATCGTTTGACGGATGCGAGGATTTCGTCGGCGGATTTGGTCCACTTATAGGGTTTGGGGTTCTCATTGTGTGCCTTGATGAAGGCGACGATGTCGGCCTCCAGCTCGGCGGTGGATCGGTGGGCGCCACGTTGCAGCTGCTTGCGCGTCAACTCAGCAAACCAGCGTTCGACCTGATTGATCCAGGAGGCCGATGTCGGTGTGAAGTGGACACGCCAATGCGGTCGGCGCGCCAGCCAAGCCTTGATCCTCGGTGTCTTGTGGGTGGCATAGTTGTCCATCACGAGATGCACGTCCGGTCCCTCGGGTATCTCGGCGTCGATCCGCTTGAGGAAGTCGAGAAACTCGCTCGCCCGGTGGCGTGTGTAGCATTTGCCGATCACGGCTCCTGTTGCGATGTCAAGCGCCGCGAACAGAGACGTCGTGCCGTTGCGAATATAGGTGTGGGTGCATCGCTCAGGCATGCCCGGCGCCATGGGCAGGACCGGTTGTTCGCGATCCAGCGCCTGGATTTGGGATTTTTCGTCCACGCACAACACAATCGCGCGGTTTGGTGGCGACATGTAAAGGCCGACGATGTCCTGTACCTTGTCGACAAATAGCGGATCCGCGGACAGCTTGAACTTCTCGGACCGATGCGGCTGCAGGCCGAACGCAGTCCAAATCCGGCGGATGGTGGTGTGTGAAAGCCCCGTCTGTGCCGCCATCGAACGGATCGACCAATGGGTTGCGTCCTTCGGCGTGGTGTTCAACGTGCGCTCGATCACCTGAGCCACCTGCGCATCCGAGACTGTGCGTGGCCGGCCCGCGCGGTATTCATCGGTCAGCCCTTCGACGCGATCTTTCACGAACCGCCGCCGCCACTTGCCGACCGTGTGCTCGTGTACCCCGAAGCGTTCGGCAACCTCCTTGCTTTGCAAGCCCTCTGCACACAGTAGGATCATTCGGCATCGATCCGACAGCGAACGAGGTGCCTTGTGCCGTCGGACCTGAGCTTCGAGAAAGGACCGCTCCTCGCCGCTCAATACCACCATATCCGCCCGTCGACCTACCATTCCCATACGCTCCTGTCTGTTTGACAAGAGCCTATACAATGATACTTATTTTAGTTCCAGGTGACGAGGCCGCGGACTCATAAACGGGATTCCCAAGAGGATGCGGTTGTGATTCCCTTCCTGCCATTGGCCGGAGGTGAACATGGCGCGTTTTGATCTGACGGATTTCGAGTGGTCGGTGATCCAGCCGCTGCTGTCGACGAAGGTGCGCGGGGTGCCGCGCGCGGATGACCGCAAGGTTCTGAACGGCATCTTCTGGCGGCTTCGCACGGGAGCGCCCTGGGCTGACATTCCGGCGCGCTACGGTCCGCACACGACCTGCGTCAATCGCTTCAACC
>JBDWLQ010000012.1:0-345624 GCA_039973095.1 Nitratireductor sp.
CGCAATGGCCGAGCGCGGCACATGGGCCAACATCCGCGCCATGCCGAACCGCGTCAAAACCTTCCCGTTCAGCGCCTGGGTCTATCGACAGCGCAACGCTGTCGAACGCTTCTTCAACAAACTCAAACACTTCAGAGCCATTGCAACACGATACGACAAGTGAACCGCCCCGGGTTTGCCGGAGGCTGGTTGATATAAGCTACGAGGCCATTTCTGAAGTTTCCAGAGCTGCGTAGAAGCTTGCTTCGGCCTCTGCTGGCGGGATGTTGCCGATGGGTTCCAGCAGGCGGCGGTTGTTGAACCAGTCGACCCATTCGAATGTAGCGTATTCCACGGCGTCGAAGCTGCGCCATGGCCCACGGCGATGAATGACCTCTGCCTTGAATAGGCCGTTGATCGTCTCGGCGAGCGCGTTGTCATAAGAGTCGCCGACGCTGCCGACCGACGGTTCGATGCCGGCCTCGGCCAGTCGCTCGGTGTATTTGATCGACAGGTATTGCGATCCGCGATCCGAGTGATGCACCAATCCCGCTCCCGGCCGTCGTTGATGAACGGCCTGTTCCAGGGCATCCAGGACGAACCCGGCGTGGGCCGTGCGGCTCACGCGCCATCCGACAATGCGGCGCGCGAAGGCGTCGATGACGAAGGCGACGTAGACGAAGCCCTGCCAGGTCGCGACATAGGTGAAATCACTCACCCGAAGCATGTCCGGCGCCGGCACGCGGAACTGGCGGTTCACCTTGTCCAGCGGGCATGGCTGCGCCTTGTCGGGAAGCGTGGTCTTGATCTTCTTGCCGCGAATGACACCTTCGGGGCCCATGTCCTTCATCAGCCTCTCGACGGTGCATCGGGCCACGTTGAACCCTTCCCGGCGCATTTGGCGCCAAACTTTGCGCACGCCGTAGACTTGGAAATTGGCCTCGAAAACGCGCTGTATCTCGGGACACAGTTTGCCATCGCGCTTGCCCCGATCCGAGAGCCGTTCCGGATCGGCCAGCTTGGCCAGATGATCATAATAGGTGGACGGGGCAATCGGCAGATGCCTGCAGATCGGCTCGACCCCGAGTTCTCCACGGTGATCGTCGATGAAGGCGATCATGACTTCGGTCGGCGGTCGAGCTCCGCCAGAGCAAAATACGCGGACGCCTTGCGCAGGATCTCGTTGGCCTGTTTGAGCTCCCGGTTCTCCCGTTCCAGCGCCCTCAGCCGGTCGGCCATCTCCATCGTTACACCGTCCCGTTCACCGCGATCGACTTCGGCCTTCTTGACCCACTCGTTCAACGTCTGCGGCGCACAGCCGATCTTTGCCGAAATCGACAAGATCGCCGACCAGCGGCTGTCATGCTGCCCTTGGTTGTCCAGAACCATCCGAACCGCGCGCTCGCGGACTTCGGGAGAATACTTGTTCGTCGTCTTGCTCATGATGCTCCATCCTACTCAGGAGTTGGAGCCTCCGACAAACCCGGGGCGGTTCAAAGCGAGACGACGACTTCCTCGCCTCGGTCCAACTCGCTTCAATCCGCATCTGGTTGCGAACTTATGAGTCGGTCACCTAGCTGTGATTTCTCAGGAGGTCATTCACCCTTTGGAGGGGCGGCAGGCCGTTGAGAGCGGAGTGTTGTCTTGCCCGGTTGAACCAGTCAAGCCATCTGGGGAGGTCGGCGTTTCGGGCTTGCGATGTGGGATGGGCGAGGCCGTAGGCCCATTCACGCAGGAGGGTCTGGATGAAGCGCTCGGCCTTGCCGTTGGTCTTGGGCGTGTAGGGTCGGGTGAAGATGTGGCGGATACCCAGCCATCGCAGCGCCTTGGCGAAGCGGCGGGAGCGGTAGGCGCTGCCATTGTCGGTCATCACCCGCTCGGTCCGGATGCCGTGCGCATGGAACCAGCGCAGGGCGCGGATCAGGAAGGCGGCGGTGGTGTTCTGGCGCTCGTCGCCCAGCACCTCGACATAGGCCAGCCGCGTCGCGTCATCGACCGCAACATGGACGAAGTCCCAGCCCGCGCCCCGATTGCGGCAGCCCGTGCGTGTGCCGGTGACGCGATGGCCGGGCCGGTCGAACCGGCCGAGCTTCTTGATGTCGAGATGGATCAGCTCGCCAGGCCGGGCGCGCTGGTAACGCCGCACAGGCTCGGGCGGATCGAGCCGGGCCAGTCGCCCCATCCCCGCCCGTGCCAGCCAGCGCGCCACGGTCGAGCGCGCGAGACCCAGCCTGGCCGCGATCGCCGCCCCCGTCAGGCGCAGGTCGCGCCGCAGATGCAGGGCGAGCGCGACCAGGCGATCGGGCAGACGCCCGGCCACGCGGACGGGAGCACTTGCGCGGTTGGAGAGCGCCGCGCCCCCGCCCGCGCGGAACCGCGCCAACCACTTCCGAACGGTGCGGAGGGAAACGCCGAAGGCAGCGGCCACCTCGGCGGCCTTCTGTCCCGCGAGGACACGGGCCACGATCTGCTCTCGACTATAGACGGTCAGGCGGGCACCTTGGTGCGGGTTGTTCATCCTTCGGGATCTTCGGCTGGAGTTTGGCGATTGCAGCCTAACCCCGAACCGGGTGAACAACCTTTCGAGACTTCACACCTAGAGCCGAGCGTCTTCACAGGTCGGCAATACGACCGGTTCGGTCCGGCCCTGGCGGAGGCGGAAGGGGATTGGTGCGGCTGCCGACATCAATCCGGGTCTTGCCGGGCGCATGCCTTTGCGCAGCCTGCCTCCAGGACGCCGATCAGCGTCGCTCAAGTCCCCCCGGTCGCTTCGCCGGACTGCTCGGCCGGCCTGTCGACCATTTCCCAGGACGTGCCGGCCGCCATCAGGCACGAACGCCTGGTCGTGCCCGTGAGGATAAGGGTCCAGGTCCCGTCCCTGGAGGTGAACAACTCGAACAGCGCCCTGTCGCCGGCAAGGCCGAACCCGGCCCTGTATTCTTGATGGCGTTCATCGAGCCACTGCACGATCTCCTCGCGTGCGCCGCACGGGCCGCGTGGCATCACTTGCGCCCAACCAGGGATCGGAGTCGCCATCGTCGCGGCCATGATGATGGCCGCCGCACCAAAGGTTGCCTTGTACAACATCGCACTCTCCTTGCCGTAAGCTCCGGCGAGGAACGATGCGAACATTTCTAGGCCGAAGCGTTTAAGGCCGATCTCGACCTGTCCATGCGTTACGCGTGGTCATGTCAGGTCTGCTCCCGGGGGAGCGATTTGTTCTGTATTTGTCTTAGGATATGGTGGCTGCGACACGCGTGGGCAAGCATGTTTCGTGCTCGACACACGATCGTGTTCGCGGTCCCGCACCGCCAAGCGAGAACGGAACCCCCCGCTAGTATTTTAACGGGGGGCTCGGTGGTTTGAAGGCGCTGGATGGACAGCGCCTTCACGATCGAAGCAGGGTGCGGCGATCAGTTCATCGTCGGGATGACGAATTCCGCGCCGTCCTTGACGCCGGACGGCCAGCGCGAGGTGACCGTCTTGGTCTTGGTGTAGAAGCGGAACGCGTCCGGGCCGTGCTGGTTCAGGTCGCCGAAGGCCGAGCCCTTCCAGCCGCCGAAGGTGTAATAGGCGATCGGGACGGGGATCGGCACGTTGACGCCGACCATGCCGACTTCGACGCGGGCGGCGAAATCGCGCGCCGCGTCGCCGTCGCGGGTGAAGATGGCGACGCCGTTGCCATATTCATGCTCGTTGGGCAGCTTCAGCGCCTCCTCGTAGGTGTTGGCGCGGACCACCGACAGCACCGGACCGAAGATCTCTTCCTTGTAGATGCGCATGTCGGCGGTGACGTTGTCGAACAGGCAGCCGCCCATATAATAGCCGTCCTCGTAACCCTGCATGGTGAAGCCGCGGCCGTCGACGACGAGCTTGGCGCCCTCCTTAATGCCGAGATCGACGTAACCCTTGACGCGCTCCAGCGCCTGCTTGGTGACGAGCGGGCCGAAATCGGCCGAGGCGTCGGTCGACGGGCCGACCTTGAGCCCCTCCACGCGCGGGATCAGCCGTTCGACTAGGCGGTCGGCGGTTTCCTTGCCGACGGGCACGGCCACCGAGACCGCCATGCAGCGCTCGCCGGCCGATCCGTAACCGGCGCCGATCAGCGCGTCGACGGTTTGGTCCATGTCGGCGTCAGGCATGATGATCATGTGGTTCTTGGCGCCGCCGAAGCACTGGGCGCGCTTGCCGTTGGCGGTGGCGCGGCCGTAAATATACTGCGCGATCGGCGTCGAGCCGACGAAACCGACGGCCTTGATGTCGGGATCGTCGAGGATGGCGTCGACCACTTCCTTATCGCCGTTGACGACGTTCAAAATGCCCTTCGGCAGGCCGGCCTCGATGAACAGTTCGGCAATGCGCATCGGCACGCCGGGGTCGCGCTCGGACGGCTTGAGGATGAAGGCGTTGCCGGCCGCGATCGCCGGACCGATCTTCCACAGCGGGATCATGGCGGGGAAGTTGAAGGGCGTGATGCCGGCAACGACGCCAAGCGGCTGGCGCATGGAATAGACATCGATGCCGGGACCGGCGCCGTCGGTGAACTCGCCCTTCATCATGTGCGGTGCGCCGATCGACACTTCCACGACCTCGAGGCCGCGCTGGATGTCGCCCTTGGCGTCGGGAATCGTCTTGCCGTGCTCGCGGGCGAGCAGTTCGGCCAAAGACTCCATTTCCTGCTGGACCAGATCGAGGAACTTCATCAGCACGCGCACGCGCCGCTGCGGGTTGGTGGCGGCCCAGGCCGGCTGCGCGGCCTTGGCGTTTTCGACCGCCTTGCGCAGGTCATCCTTGGAGCCGAGCGCGACCTTGCCGCGTACCGAGCCGTCCATGGGCTGCATCACGTCCTGGCTGCGGCCGCCCGTCGCGGCGACGTGCTCACCGCCGATAAAATGTCCGAGTTCCTGCATCGTTTCGCTCCCTTGGATCGGTTGTTGATGGCATTGTCCCGCTTCCCCTTGCGGAAAGCAACGCGAGCGTCGACGCAACCGTTGTGCGAAATTTGACGTACGGCGGCACGAGGTTCATTATTCCTTGCAAAGGATAGGGCCTGTGCGAGCAAGGCAATGAACTGGGACGACGTTCGGATCTTTCTGGCGGTTGCGCGCGCCGGCCAGATTCTGGGAGCCGCGCGCCGGCTCGGGCTCAACCATGCCACCGTTTCCCGGCGCATTGCCGCGCTCGAGGCCAGCCTGAAGACGCGCCTGTTCCGCCGCACCACTTCCGGCAGCGACATGACGGAAGCCGGCGAGCGGTTCCTTGCCGTGGCCGAGCGCATCGAGGCCGACATGATCGCGGCGCGGGCCGAGATTGCCGGCGAGGGCGACGAGATCGCCGGCACGGTCAGGGTCGGCGCGCCCGACGGCTTCGGTGTCGCCTTTCTGGCGCCGCGGCTCGGAGCGCTGACGGCGCGACACCCGGATCTGTCGGTTCAACTCGTGCCGGTGCCGCGTTCCTTTTCGCTGTCCCGGCGCGAGGCCGATATCGCGATCACCGTCGCACGGCCCAGCGAAGGCCGGCTGGTCGCGGCCAAGCTTGTCGACTACACGCTCGGCCTTTACGCCTCGCGCGACTATGTCGCGCAATACGGTATGCCGCAGATCCCGCAGCAGCTGGCCGCGCACAGGCTGGTAGGTTATGTCGCCGATCTCGCCATCAGCCCGAGCCTCGACTATGCCACGGAATTCTCGCCGGGCTGGCACGCGCGCTTCCAGATTTCCTCAGCGCTCGGCCAGGCGGAGGCGGTGCGCGCCGGAGCCGGCATCGGCATTTTGCATACCTTCATCGCCCGAAGCCACGCCGATCTGGTGCCGGTGCCGGCGGTGCCGCCGATCCGCCGGGCCTACTGGCTGGTCTATCACGAGACCGTCCGGCCGCTGAAACGAGTGCAGACGGTCTCGGCGTTTATCGGCGCGGAAGTCGAAAAAGCGCGGGCGCTGTTTGTCTGACGGTTGTCAGGCCGCCCCGGCGGTCTTCTGCTTTTCGAAACGCTTGCGCTCGTGCGGGTCGAGATAGAGCTTTCTCAACCGGATCGATTTCGGCGTCACCTCGACCAGTTCGTCGTTCTCGATCCAGGCCAGCGCACGCTCCAGCGTCATGCGCACCGGTGGTGTCAGCTTGACGGCATCGTCCTTGCCGGCGGCGCGCACATTGGTGAGCTTCTTGCCCTTGAGAACGTTGACCTCGAGGTCGTTGTCGCGGGAATGGATGCCGATGATCATGCCCTGATAGACCTTGACGCCCGGGTCGATGACCATCGGGCCGCGATCCTCGAGGTTCCACAGCGCATAAGCGACGGCCTCGCCCGGTTCGTTGGCGATCAGGACGCCGTTGGTGCGGCCGGCCAGTTCGCCCTTGTAGGGCTGGTATTCGTAAAATAGCCGGTTCATCACCGCGGTGCCGCGCGTGTCGGTCAAAAGCTCCGACTGATAGCCGATCAGGCCGCGGGTCGGTGCGTGGAAAACCAGCCGCTGGCGGTCGCCGCCCGAGGGCTTGAGCTCGACCATCTCGGCCTTGCGCTCCGACATTTTCTGCACGACGACGCCGGAATGCTCCTCGTCGACGTCGATCACGACCTCCTCGATCGGCTCGAGCAACTGCCCGCTCTCGTCCTGCTGCATGACGACACGCGGACGCGAGACAGCGAGCTCGAAACCCTCGCGGCGCATGGTCTCGATCAGCACGGCAAGCTGTAGTTCACCGCGGCCGGAGACGTAGAAGGAGTCCTTGTCGTTCGATTCCTCGATCTTCAGCGCGACATTGCCCTCGGCCTCGCGCAAAAGCCGGTCGCGGATGACGCGGCTCGTGACCTTGTCGCCCTCGGTGCCGGCGAGCGGGGAATCGTTGACGATGAAGGACATGGTCACGGTCGGCGGATCGATCGGCTGGGCCGGCATCGGCTCGCTGACCGACGGATCGCAGAACGTGTCGGCGACGGTGCCTTTCGACAGCCCGGCGATGGCGACGATGTCGCCGGCCTGGGCCTCCTCGATCGGCTGGCGCTCGAGGCCGCGAAAGGCGAGGATCTTCGACACGCGGCCGGTCTCCATCAGGGCGCCGTCATGATGCAGGACCTTGACGGCCTGGTTCGGCTTCAGCGAGCCGGCCTCGATGCGTCCGGTGATGATGCGTCCGAGAAACGGATTGGCTTCCAGAATGGTGCCGATCATGCGGAACGGCCCTTCGGCAACCGTCGGTTCGGGGACGTGGCTCAAAACCAGGTCGAACAGCGGCGCGAGCCCGTCCTGCTTGGGTCCCTCGGGTTGTTCGGCCATCCAGCCGTCGCGGCCGGAGCCGTAGAGGATCGGGAAGTCGAGCTGCTCGTCATTGGCGTCGAGCGCGGCGAACAGATCGAATACTTCGTTGATCACCTCGTCGGCGCGCGCGTCGGGTCGGTCGATCTTGTTGACGGCGACGATCGGGCGAAGACCGACCTTGAGCGCCTTGCCGACGACGAACTTGGTCTGCGGCATCGGCCCTTCGGCCGCATCGACCAGCACGATGGCGCCGTCGACCATCGACAGGATGCGTTCCACCTCGCCGCCGAAATCGGCATGGCCGGGCGTGTCGACGATGTTGATGCGCGTCTCCTTCCACTCGACCGAGGTCGCCTTGGCGAGGATGGTGATGCCGCGTTCCTTCTCCAGGTCGTTGGAGTCCATCGCGCGTTCGCTGACGCGCTGGTGTTCGCGCAAGGCGCCGGATTGTTTCAGCAGCGCGTCGACCAACGTGGTCTTGCCATGGTCGACGTGCGCGATGATCGCGATATTGCGGATGTTCATGTGTCTCTCGGGGGCTTCGGGGACGCTTCCTTTTGCCGCGCCCGTTTCGGTGCGGCGCTCTTACAGGCTTTTTCGCATCTGCGAAAGGGGCTTCCCGCTCCAGCCGTTCCGTCTGGCGGCCAAATATCGCTCTCGTCGGAGATATCGAGAAATTTACGGAACATTTACGAATTTCGCGCGTCATGCGTTCATGAATAATCAACCACCCGTGCAAACCCGCCACACAAGGCGGAGCGTGGCCGTGACGACGGCGCTCGTCGTTGCGCTCGGCATACCGGGCATGCTGGCGGCCAGCCCGCCTTCGCCGCGCGACGGGGGCGATGTCGCGTTGGATTATCCCGGCGGGATGCCCGAGGAGATGGAGGCGTCGGTCGCCTGGGTCGATCCGGTCGTAACCGGGCCGGTTTCCGACGATTTCAGGCGCCGCCGCGCGGCGTTGGGCTGCGACGACGCGGTCTGGCCCGATATTCCAAAAGCCTGTTTCCCCGACTAAGCCACGCGCTCGTGGCGGACGGAGACCCGCAAAGGCCGGGTTTTCGTTGCGCGGCCCGTGCCCGGCTCTTCTACCGTCCTGGAAGGGGTGATCCTGTCCCACGTGAGACAGGAGCCGGGCCTGCCGGTCCCCTGATCATGTCGCGGCCGTCGCCGCGCGCAGCATCATCAGTTCGCCGATATTCTCCATCGTGACATAGCCGAGAAAACGCTCGTCGCCGTCGACGATCGCGACCGCCGGCGCACCGCTTTTCTGCAGCGCCTCGAGCGCAGCGTCGAGCCCGCCATCGTCGCGCAGGGACGGGATGTCGCGCACCATCGCCTCGATCGCCGGTGCGTCGCCGCCGCCGTCGCGCATGCCTTCGACAAGCCCGGCGCGGGTAAGCACGCCGCGCAGCCTGCCGCCGCCGTCCAGCACCGGAAATTCGTGCTGGGTGGTGCGCAACAACAGCTCGGCGGCATGCGACAAGGTCGCGGTCGGGCCCAGCGCCTCGTAAGAGGTGATCATGGCGTCGCGGATCGCCACCGAACGCGCTGCATCCTGCAGCCCGACGACCTGGGTCTCCGCGGTCGCGGCGAGATAAACGAAGATCGCGACAAAAATCAAAAGCGGATTGCCGCCGACAAGGCCGAGAAACCCGAACGCAAAGGCCGCGAATTGGCCGACCGTGCCGGCGATCTGGGTGGCGCGCACACGCGGATAGCGCGTGGCGAGCAGCGCCCGCAGCACCCGGCCGCCATCCATCGGAAAGGCGGGTATCAGGTTGAACAGGACAAGCACGACGTTGACCGCCGCCAGCCGGGCCACGAACCCGCCGGCGGGGTCCTCCATCGCCGCCAACGTGCCGGTGTCGACGCGGGCGCCAAGAATGAGGAACAACACCGCCGCGATCACGACATTGACCAGCGGTCCGGCGAGTGCGACGATGATCTCTTCAGACGGTTTTTCGGGCATGCGCTCCAGTTCGGCGACGCCGCCGATCGGCAACAGCGTGATGCGCGGCGTGGCGATGCCATAGCGTCGGGCCGCGACCGCGTGGCCGAGCTCGTGCAGGACCACGCAGGCGAAGATCGCAACCACGAAGGCGATACCCTCCACGGCCGCGGCCGAGCCGCCATGCTGGAAATGCGCGATCCCGATCCACAAAAGCAGCAGGAAGAAGGTGAGGTGAATGCGAATCTCGCTGCCGGCCAACCGGCCGATGGGAAAGGACCATTGCATGGGGTGCTCCTGCGGTGGATGCGGCCCGACGGGACGCGTGTTCACTATAGACCGGATTTCACGTCCCGTGCGACAGTTGCGGCACGGTTCGCCGTCACGGCCCGGGGTGCGGGCGGGTGACGGGTGCGGAGCAAGAACGGCTGAACGGCATTGGCCGGAAGGGAGGCGCGGATGCAGAAACTTCAGTCGCAGGGCGTGCACCACATCACGCTGGTGGGTGCGGACCGGCAAACCTCGATCGACTTTTGGGAGGGCGTGCTCGGCATGCCGTTCGTTTTCGAACAGCCGAATCTCGACAGGGCGAGCGAGAGCCATCTCTATTTCGATCCGGGCGACGGCCGACTGATCACCATCTTCACCGACGAAAGCCGCAAGCCCGACCCGGATCGCACGCCGACCGAGCCCGGCTGCGTCCACCACGTGGCCTTTTCCGTGTCGCGGGCGGTTTTCCTGCAGGCGGTGAGCCGGCTCGACGACCGCCGGATCGATCATAGCGGGGTCAAGGATCGCGGCTTCATGGACTCGATCTATTTCAAGGACCCGCTCGGGCTGTTGATCGAACTGGCCTGCTACCGGTTCGAGCCGCCGCAGGGTTTCTGCCATGCCGACGTGCTGATGGCCGCGCATGAAATCCGGGTCGCGCGCGGCGACTACAACATCGCCGCCGTGCATCTTGCCGACGCGATCGAGGCGCTGGTGGCGCGCGCCCGGCCGTCGCTGTCGGACGATCGCGCGCCCAAGGACCCCTATTCGCAGAGGCGGTAGGACGATGGCGGATCAGGCGAGGCCGCGCTTTTTCATCATCGCCTCGGGCGAGGGCATCTGGCCGCGGAAGGCGCGGTAAAGCGCCTCCGGGTCGGCCGAGCCGCCGGCGGCGTAGATGTGGCGGCGCAGCTTTTCAGCCAGTGCCGGCTCGAACGGGTCGCCGCTCTCCTCGAAGGCGCCGAATGCGTCGGCGTCGAGCACTTCCGACCACATGTAGGAATAATAACCGGCCGAATAGCCGTCCCCGGAAAACACGTGCAGGAAATGCGGTGTGCGGTGGCGCATGGCGATCGCGCCCGGCATGCCGAGTGCGGAAAGCGTTTCGGCTTCGAAACGAAGCGGGTCTTCGGGCGCTTCCGGACGGGCGTGAAAGGCCATGTCGACAAGCGCGGAGGCGGCGAACTCGACGGTGGCGAAGCCGGCGTCGAAATTGCGCGCCGCCTTCATGCTTTCGGCCAGTTCGGTCGGCATCGGCGCGCCGGTCTCGTAGTGGCGGGCGTGTTTTTCCAGGATTTCCGGTACGGTCAGCCAGTGTTCGTAAAGCTGTGAGGGCAGTTCGACGAAATCGCGCGCGACCGAAGTGCCGGACACGGACGGCCAGGTGACTTCGGTCAGCATGCCGTGCAGCGCATGGCCGAATTCGTGAAACAGCGTGCGTGCCTCGTCGAGCGACAAAAGCGCCGGCTTGCCAGCCGGCGGCTTGGCGAAATTCATCACATTAAAGACGATCGGCGTCGCACCCTCGCCAAGCGACCAGCCTGCCTGCAGCCGGCTCATCCAGGCGCCAGACCGCTTCGACGGGCGGTTGAAATAGTCGGCTAAGAACATCGCCCGATGCGATCCGTCGGCGTTCTTGACTTCGAACACGCGCACGTCTCGATGCCAAGTGGCAACGCCCGTCTTCTCCTCGAAGGTCAAGCCGAACAGGCGGCCAGCGACATCGAAACAGGCGGCGATGACGTTTTCCAGCCGGAAATAGGGTTTGAGCGCGCCGTCGTCGAAGGCGAATTTTTCCTGGCGCAGCTTTTCCTGGAAATAGCGCCAGTCCCAGGCCGCGATTGGTGCGTTCAGCCCCTCGGCGGCGGCAAGGCGCTGCAGTTCGGCCTGGTCTCCGGCCGCCTTGCGCTTGGCCTCCTGCCAGACCGGATCGAGCAGGCCGAACACCGCCTCGGGGGTTTTCGCCATCGTGTCGTCGAGCTTGAGCGCGGCGTAGGAGGCATAGCCGAGAAGCCTGGCTTTTTCGGCGCGCAAGGCGAGCATGCGCGCCACGATCGGGCCGTTGTCGGTCTTGCCGCCATTGTCGCCACGGCCGACAAAGGCCCGAAACGCGGCTTCGCGCAGGTCGCGGCGTTCGGCATGGGCGAGAAACGGTTCGATGATCGAGCGCGACAGGGTCACGGCAAAACGGCCCTTTCGGCCACGCCCGTCGGCTGCTTCGGCCATCGCGGCGCGCAGCGACCCGGGCAAGCCGTCGAGATCGATCTCGTCGAGAAACAGCGCCCAGTCGCTTTCGTCGGCGAGAACGTTCTGGCCGAATTGCGCCCCGAGCCCGGCCAGTTGCTCATTGATTTCGGCCAGGCGCTGCTTGTCGGCCTCGCCGAGGCGCGCGCCGGAGCGGACAAACCCCTTCCAGGTCTTTTCCAGCACGTGGGCCGTTTCGGGATCGAGGCCGAGCGCATCGCGGCGCCGATACAGATCGTCGACACGGGCAAACAGCGCCGCGTTCATCAAGATAGCCGAGAAATGACGCGCCATGGCGGGCGCGATTTCGCGTTCGAACGCCTGGAGCGCGTCGTTGGTATGGGCGCCGGCCTTACACCAGAAAATCGCGGCGATGCGCGACAAGGGCTGGCCGGCGCATTCTAGCGCGGCCAGCGTGTTGGTGATCGTGGCGGGTTCGGGATCGCCGGCGATGGCGTCGATCTCGCGGCGATGCGCGGCAAGCGCAGCCTCAAAGGCGGCGGCGAAGTCCTGGTCGCGGATGTGCGAGAAATCCGGCAGGCTGCAGGGGCCGGTCCAGTCGACCAGCGGATGAGACTCGAGCGCGAAGGCGGCGTTTGTGTCGGGCATGGCTTTTCCGATTGTGTGGTCGGCTGGATTTAGGCGCGCCGGGGCCGGCTTGCAACGGCTTGACTCGCAACAGGCGCAATCATAAGTGTACCTTACTATAAGGGATGCTTAGTAAATTGTCGCACTATCCGGATCCCGACACGTTCGGTTTCGTCATCGGCGACCTCTCGCGGCTGATCCGCGCGGAGATGGAGCGCCGGATCGCGCAGGCCGGTGTGTCCGTCACGCCGGCGGAAGGTCGCACGCTCGCCAACATCGCGCGGATCGGCTGCGTACGCCAGAACGTGCTTGCCGAACGGATGGGGCTCGAAGCCATGACCTTGTCGACTAATCTCGACCGGCTGGAGGCGCGCGGCCTCGTCAGCCGAAGACCTGACCCGGCCGATCGCCGCGCCAAGCTGGTCGATCTGACGCCGGCTGCCGACGCGGTTCTGGACCATGTCCGGCGCATCAGCGAACAATTGCGCGCCGACCTGTCGCGCGGCATGCCGCAGGCCCGGTGGACCCAGTTGCTCGAACAGCTGAAGCAGATCCGTGCCGATCTGGCCACCATGCGCAGCCAGGCCGGCGACAGGCCGGCATGAACGTCGTCGCGCCCGGTCCGGACGCATCCGCACCCATGTCGGAACGGCGCGTGGGCGTGATCGGCGCGCTGCTGGCGGCGGTGGGGCCGATCTCGCTGGCTCTGTTTACTCCCGCGATGCCGGAACTGGTGCGGGCCTACGACACCACCGAAGCGGCGGTCAAACTCACGCTTTCGCTGTATTTCGCCGGTTTTGCCCTGGCGCAGCTCGTCTGCGGGCCGCTGTCGGACGGGTTTGGCCGCAAGCCGGTGACGATCGGCTTCATGGGCATTTTTTTCGCCGCCAGCGTCCTGGCCATATTCGCGCCCACGATCGAGGTGCTGATCGCGGCGCGGCTGCTGCAGGGAATCGGGGCCGCCGTCGGGATCGCGATTGCGCGCGCGGTGGTGCGGGACCTGTTCAACGGCGAACGTGCCGTACGGATCACCAATCTGATCGGCATTATCCTCGCGCTCGGACCGGCGATCTCTCCGACGCTCGGCGGGATCGCGATCGAGCTCGCCGGCTGGCACTCGGTCTTCGTGCTGATGGCGTTGATGAGCGTCGTCGTTGTTCTCGTGACGATTTTCTGCCTGCACGAGACGGTGTCGCGGGACCTGTCGCGCATCCGGCCGGGCGCGCTGATTTTCGCCTACGCGACCTTGCTCGGCAATGGCTATTTCATGCTGTCCAGTCTGGTGATCGCCGGCACGATGGGCGCCATCTACGCCCAGGCCACCGTGCTTCCCTTCATCCTGATGGACCGGGTCGGGCTGACGCCGGCGCAATTCGGCGTCGGCATGCTGATGCAGTCGGGTTTGTTCTTTGCCGGATCGCTTGCCGCGCGCTGGACGATGCGCAAATTGCCGCCGGCGCGGCTGGTGCCGATCGGTCTCGCCTTCGTTGCGGCCGGAAGCCTGGCAATGGCGGTCTTCCTGCGCGTGTGGGAACCGACCTTTCTGATCGTGATGGCGCCGGTGAGCCTCCACGCGCTCGGGATCGGCTTCGTCATGCCGGCCATGTCGGTCGCCGCCATGGCGCCCTTTCCACGCATCGCCGGCTCCGCCTCGTCGATGACCGGTTTCCTACAGATGGGAACCGGGCTGGTCGGCGGCCTGGTGGCGGCTTTGATCGGCGAACCGGTGGCGGCGCTGGCGATCGTGGTGCCGGCGCTCGGACTGATCGCGATTACGAGTTGGGCGATCTGGCGCTTGTTGCCGGAGCCGGCGCCGATGACGGCAACGACGCCCCGCCATGGCGGGCCGGTGAGTTAGACGTGTTTGCTTCCGAGCCGGCGAGCGCGGTGCTGGGGCCTCTCAGTCGATGTCGGGCCTGAAAAAATCGCCGGTCTTACGGTTCATTACCCACAGCTCTCCCGAGCCGATGTCGAACCAGGCACCGTGCAGGGAAAGGCGGCCCTTGTCCTCGAGAATCTTGACGCATGGAAACGAGCGCAGATTGTCGATCGAATAGCGGATCGAGATGCGCTCAAGCGCGGTCTGGCGTTCGCCCACGGTCATCAGGCTGTTGCCGCTCACGGCCTGGGCGGCCGGTGCGACCAGCCCCATCCAGCGTCCAATGAAATCGCCTGGCGACAACGGTTCGGCGGACGGGTCGAGCGCGGCGCGGATACCGCCGCAGCGGCCGTGGCCGAGTACGACGATGTGCTTGACCTTGAGACTCTGCACCGCGAATTCGAGCGCCGCCGAGGTCGAGTGGTGTCGATCGTCGGGTTCGTAGGGCGGCACCAGATTGGCGACGTTGCGCACGACGAAAAGCTCGCCCGGACCGGAATCGAAAATGGTTTCGGGCGCTGCGCGCGAATCGCAGCAGGCGATCACCATCGTCTCCGGCGACTGGCCCTTGGCGGCAAGGTCGCGATAGCGTGCGGTTTCGGCGGCGTAGCGGCCGCCCATGAAATGCCGGTATCCGGCGAGAAGGCGCTCGGGAAGATCGGTCATGAATGATCGATAGCCACAGTCTTTCGCCCGGGTCAATTCCAAAGCGAGTTTCAGGTCCAGATCGCGATCGGCAGACCATACCGGTCGCGCGCCGGCGGATCGGGAAACGGTACGGCTTCGCCGCTGACAAAACGGGCTGCTACGACCAGGACCGCGGCGGCGTCCAGCAGATCGTCTTCGCCCGCGCCCGCCGGCGGCTCGGCGTTCAGCATATCGACCGGCAGGCCGTGGCGGGCGAGAAGGACCCGGCGCTCGGCCATGCCGGCCGGGTTGACGCGGCCCTTGATCTTTTTGGGCAGACGCATCGGCGAGCCTCCGGCGAGCCGCCAGAACGCTGCTTCGGGATGGGATTCGATCACCCGTCCGGCAAGGCCGGGATCGCCGCGCAGGACCGTATCCAGCTCGCGGATTTTGGCGAACAGGGCGAAAGCCTGGATGGAGACGGCGCGTGGCGGATTTGAGGTCGTCCGCGCCACCGCACTGGCGCGCCGATGGGCGACATACCAGGCTTCAAGCGTGGTGAAAGGCGCAGTCTGGGCATAGACGGCGGCGCGGGCGGGGATCGAAAACACCGCCGACTGGCGCTCGCCGAGGACAGCGCGTACCAGCCGTTCCGGACCGCGCCCACCCTGACCTGTGCGGTCCGGCAGGCCGATCGGCATGTCCACGGCGATCACCGCATCGGCGGGCAGGCTGTCGGCCAGGGCCGTGAAGCGGGAAAACACCGTGACGGCGAAACGGCCCCTCCCGCTCCGAGTGACCGCGATCCAGCCTGCCTTGCAGCCGTCCACCCCGGCGACCGTCCGCCCGACCGGCCGGGCCAGACTCATCGCACGCCATCGCTCTCGCCCAAGTTGCGCATGCGCACCGGCAATAGCGGATCGACGAGGTGGTGGGCGTCGGTTTCGATCTCGAGCTCATCGCCGCCGCGCGCGGCTGTGCCCGCCAGGATCGCGTAGACCGACGCCGTGGTGCTTTCGAGCGCGTCCGCATCGCTCGCGCCGCCAAGCACGCGAGCCAGAAACACCGCGGCCGTCAGATCGCCGAGCCCGTTGGGCGGGTTGTCGATCAGACCGTGTTCGGCGAGCAAAGCCGTGCCGTCGCACATCAGAAGATTGGCCGTTGCGTCGGGCTCGCGCGCCGGCGCCGAGGTCACCAGCATCGTCGCGGGACCGAGCGCGCGGGCCGCGTCCGCCACCGCCACGATATCGTCGAGGCGTCTTTGCGCCATCCACTCGAGTTCGAAACGGTTGGGCGTGGCGATGTCGGCAAGCGGGATCAGTCGGTCGCGAATGGCGCAAGCCACGCCATCGGCGACATAAAGGCCGCCGAGATCGCCGATCACCGGATCGCAGACATAAAGCAGGCCCGGACTGCGCGCTCTGGCGGCCTCGACCAGCGCGGCAACGGCTTGCGCCTGGGCCGGGCTTGCGAGATAGCCGGACAGGACCGCGCCTACCTCGCCGAGCCGTGGCGAACCGGCAAGGTCGCGCAACAGGGCGGCGAAGGCGTCGTCGTCCGGCACGATGCGCGTGGCCGGACCGTGGCCTGGATGCCAGGGCAAGATCACCGTCGGCACCGCCCAGACCGGATAGCCCAGGGTTTCCAGTGCGAACACCGCGGCGCGGTTGCCGACCGAGCCGCGGGCGACATGGCTGGAAATGACGATGACGGCCGGCTTGGCGGAGGGATCGGCAGGCGTCACGGTCATGCGCCGATAAAAAGCCGCGCCAGCGACACAAGCAGGACAACCAGCAGACCCAGCCCCAGAACGCGACCGATTCGCGTGCCCCACAGCTCGATCCAGTCGCTGTGGTCGGCATCCCCGGCGGCGACGTGATCGCGCATTTTCTTGGTCGCGCGCGCGGCAAGCGAGCCGGACGGGTCCGATTCCTGCTGGACCCGGTTCAGGATCCGCTGCGCTTCGCGGTCGTCATGATTGTTGGGCTCGGCCATGATGTTCGTCTCCGGACCCGGGATGCTAGCGGATTTGCCTGGCGCATCACAGGGGCCACGTGCTGCTTCGATGCGCTTGCAAGCCGGCGACGGGTGGCTACTCTAGGCGCGATCGGCAGTGGAGAAGGTTCATGGCGGTTTCTGGTCTTGTGCCGGCCAACGGGATGCGCGGCGCACGCGTTCTCGCGGTCATTTTCTTGTTGGCGCCTTTGCTGTCGGCTTGTGGGTTCAACACCATACCGACGGCCGAGGAGCGGGCCAAAGCGGCCTGGAGCGAGGTTCTGAACCAATATCAGCGCCGCGCCGACCTGATCCCCAATCTGGTCGAGACGGTGAAAGCCTATGCCGCCCACGAGCGCGAGGTGCTGGAAGCGGTGGTGGAAGCGCGCGCCAAGGCGACCCAGGTCAGCGTGTCGGCGGACGCGCTCACCGACCCCGAGGCGTTCAAGGCCTTCCAGGAAGGCCAGTCCGCGCTGACCGGCGCGCTGTCGCGCCTGCTGGCGGTGGTGGAAAACTATCCCGACCTGAAGGCGAGCCAGAATTTCCTCGCCCTGCAGGCGCAACTCGAGGGCACGGAAAACCGGATCGCGGTGGCGCGGCGCGACTATATCGAGGCGGTACGCGTCTACAACACCGCGCTCAAGACCCTGCCGTCGATGATCTGGGCCTGGCTGTGGTTCACGACCAACGAACCCTACGAGAATTTCTCCGTGGCCGAAGACAAGATCGACGTGCCGAAGGTCGATTTCGGGGCTGGACAGAACGACTGACGGCGGCGGGGAGGTGGAGGTGAGGCCATCGCGGCATGCATCAGGCCCGCTCGCTGCGATGGCGTGCGTTGTTGCCGCTCTCGCCATCTGGAGCCTGGCCGCGCTTTGCCTGTCGCCGGCGGCTTGGGCGGCCGAGCTGCCCGCGCTTACCGGCCGCGTGGTCGACAAGGCCGACCTGCTCGACGCCGAAACCGAAGCCGCACTCGTTGCCCGGCTTGCCGATTTCGAGCAAAAATCGTCGGACCAGATCGTGGTCGCGACCATAGACAGCCTCGATGGCGAGGCGATCGAACCGTTCGCCAACCGGCTGTTCCGCGCCTGGGGACTGGGGCAGGCGGGCGAGGATAACGGCATCCTGCTCCTGGTGGCCAAGGCCGACCGGCGCATGCGCATCGAAGTCGGCTACGGGCTGGAGGGCACGCTGACCGACCTGCACGCCAAGCTGATCATTGAAAACACCATGGTTCCGGCGTTTCGGGCCGGGGATTTTTCCGGCGGCATCAGCCGGGCCGTCGACGACATCATACTGGTGCTGGAGGGCAATGGGGCGGAGTTGGAGGCGCGGGCGGAGCGCAACCAGCCGTCGGGTCCCGGACTGGGTTTCGAGCATCTTTTCGTCCTGGTGTGGTTCGTTCTGTTTTTCGGCGCCTTCGGATTCGCGCTGTTTGCGCGGCTGTTCGGCAAGAAAATCGGCCCGGGGCGCTATCGCTGGCTGGGCATGGACATCACCTACGGTTCATCCGGGCGCTCGGGCAGCGGCTCGTCCGGTACGGGCTGGTCGTCGGGAAGCAGCGGCGGATTTTCCGGCGGCGGCGGCTCGTCGGGCGGTGGCGGCGCCTCGGGGAGCTGGTAGGAGACGATGATGGAAAACCCCGTGCTCTCGTCCGCCGATCGCCAGCGCGTTCACCAGGCAATCGCCGCGGCGGAGGCGCGCACGTCGGGCGAAATCTTCTGCGTGCTCGCGCGCCGCAGCGACGACTATTTTTTCCCGGCCGCTTTCATGCTGGCGACGGGTATCCTGATCACCGGCGTGATCGCGGCCTTGGCGCTGGAACGGCTTTGGGCCGATATCGGCCTGGCGGCTTTCGCGCTGTCGCAGGCGACGGCGTTTGCGGCCGCGCTGGCGGTGATCTGGCTTTTTCCGGCGCTGCGCCTGCATCTGGTGCCGCGGCGCCTGCGCTACCGGCGCGCGCACGACAATGCCGTCAAGCAGTTCCTGGCCCACAACGTCCATCGCACCGATGGACGCACGGGCGTGCTGGTGTTTCTGTCGCTTGCCGAACGCTACGGCGAGATCGTCGCCGATGCCGGCATCGCCACCAAGGTGGCCCAGAAGAACTGGGACGACGCCGTCGCGCGGCTGACCGCATGCGCGGCTGAGGCGCGTATCGCCGACGGTTTCGTGGACGCCGTCGGCTTCGCCGCCGACCTGCTGGCTCCGCATTTCCCGAAAGGGGCCGACAACCCCAACGAGCTCGACGACCATCTGGTCGAGCTCTGATTTTTCAACCCGATCGTCCTGCGGACAAGTTCGGTAGCGTCTTGCCGGCGACCCGGCCGTGGCGTTAAGGTTAACAAATCATGAAGACCGCGCTTACGATCGACATCCGCCGTGCCCAGGAAAACGATGCCCTGGCGATTGCCGCCGTGCATATGGATGCCTGGCAGGGCGCCTATGCGGGCATCATTCCCCATCGCGCGCTCGCCAGGATGATCAGCCGGCGCGATTGTCGCTGGTGGGGAAGCGCGATTCGCCGATCGGCCTGCGTGCTGGTGGTCGAATGCGGTGGCGAGATCGCCGGCTATGCCACGATGGGGCGCAATCGGGCGCAGGAACTGCCGCAGCAGGGTGAAATCTACGAACTCTATTTGAGGCCTGAATATCAGGGCATCGGCCTCGGTTCGCGGTTGTTTGCGGCCGCGCGCGAAAAATTGGCCGATCATGGTCTCGACGGGCTGGTGGTTTGGGCGCTTGAAGAAAATCACAACGCCATGTCGTTTTATCACGGGGCCGGCGGTCGCGACGTTGCCGAGGGCGTCGAGGTGTTCGACCAGAAGGCCATTCGCAAGATCGCTTTCGTGTGGGAGTAGGCGACGGCGCTGCGTTTCGTCGCGGGCGCCGCCTGCCGGCGGCTTAGTCGGCCGGGACGGCTTGTGTTGCAGTGCACAAGCGTTTAAGCGCATCGGCGACTTGAAGGAGCCGCCCATGCGTATCGATGCCATCTCGATTGGAAACAACCCGCCCGACGACGTCAATGTCGTGATCGAGGTCCCCGTCGGCGGCCAGCCGATCAAGTACGAGCTCGACAAGGAGGCCGGCACGCTCGTCGTCGACCGGTTCCTCTATACGCCGATGACCTATCCGGGCAATTACGGTTTCGTGCCGCATACGCTTTCGGGCGACGGCGATCCGATCGACGTTTTGGTGTGCAACACGCGCCAGCTCATTCCCGGCTGCCTGATCAATGTGCGCCCGATCGGCGTTCTGATCATGGAAGACAATGCCGGCCTCGACGAAAAGGTGATCGCGGTGCCTTCGCCGCACCTCACGCGCCGTTATGAAAACGTGACCGACTATACCGACCTGCCGGACATCACGCTGAAGCAGGTCGAGCATTTCTTCGAGCACTACAAGGATCTGGAACCCGGCAAATGGGTCAAGATCGGCGGCTGGCACGATGCGGCATTCGCCAAGAAGATGATCATGGAAGCAATCGAGCGGGCGCGCGGCTGACCGTTTCGTAGACGCGGCATCCGCGTTCGCGATCACCTGTTGCGACCGCTCAGTTCTCCGCCCGGCGGAAGGGCGGCACCGGGACGCTGCCCTGGTCAATGACCGGCTGATCGGCGCCGCAGGCGAACTCCCGCGCCTGCATGTCGGCGATGGTGCGCGCCTTTTCGTTGGCATTCGGATTGCCGCTCGCCACGACGTAACCCACGGCGCAGCCGTCGCGCTCATGCGGCTGGCCGACCTTCTCGACCACCAGCACCTCGATATTCTGGGTCTCGTCGTAGGGATCGCTGACAAACCAGCGATGAATGGTGGCGAACGGCACGGTGCGTTCGCCCTTGCGCTCCAGCCGCCATTCGATCTTCGGACCTGTGGAATTGAACGGATCGAAACTTTCCCAGACCGGCGCCAGGTCGCCGGCCGGCGGAAAACCGTAAAACAGCGATTCGCGCGCGTCGCCGTAAAACAGAAAAACCGGGTAACCGCGATAGCCGTCGCAGACCAGATTGGCCCAGTCGCCGCCTTCGTTCGGGTCGGCGGCGGCGTAGGTCGTGCAGGTCTTGTCGGCGGCAAGGTCGGTATAGGCGCTGGTTACGTCCTGCGCGCCGGCCTGCGAGGCGATCGTCAAGGCCGCGCTTGCGACTGCCGGCAACAATAGGGGGCTTGCGGGTAGGCGCATTCTTGGTTCCTCCGCCTGTGACGGAGCAATCTAAACATATTGCCGCGGAAGCAAAACCGGCTTTCGCCAAGCCGTGCCCCGACGCTCAGCCGAGGGCGCGCAGCGCGTCAAGCAGGTCGGCGCCAGCTCCGGCGATACGCACGGTTTTCAGCCGCGCGGTCGCGCCCGCGACGATGTCGACGCGGCTGGGCGCGATGCCGAGCCGCTTGGCGAGCAGTTTTTCCAGCGCCGCGTTGGCGGCGCCCTTTTCCGGCACGGCGCGGACGCGCGCCTTCAGGAAGGCGCGGCCGGCAGCGTCGCGATCAATGCCGTCGAGCGCGTCCATGCCGCCGCGCGGCGTCAGCCGCACGACAAGCTCGATCGTTTCGCCGTTTGCGCGGAAGAAATCCGGCGCCACCGGATCAGATCAGCGCCGGCGCGATGGTGGTGAGGATGAACTGGCGCAGGAAAAACAGCGCCAGAAGCAGGATGATCGGCGAAATGTCGATGCCGCCGAGGTCGGGCATGACGCGTCGGATCGGTCGCAGCGCGGGTTCGGTGACCCGGTAGAGGAAATCGCCGATGGTCGCGACGAACTGGTTGCGCCCGTTGATCACGTTGAAGGCGAACAGCCAGGAAAAGATCGCCGACGCGATGATCAGCCACCAGTAAATGTCGATGGCGAGCACGATGGTCTGGATAAGCGCGAGCATGCCGGTCTCCAATCGGTTTCGCGAGATGTAGCCATTGACCCGCCCGGCGGCAAGTCCGCTGATGGCATGGCGCGCACGCACGCCCTCCCGCACGACCGGCGCGGTTAGGCAATGTCGCGGTTCGTGCTGCTTGACAGCGCCGGTCCATGGCCAGTAAATGCCGCCATCCGCTGGACGGGGCTGTAGCTCAGATGGGAGAGCGCGTCGTTCGCAATGACGAGGTCAGGGGTTCGATTCCCCTCAGCTCCACCAGCGGCGAATTTTTCCCGAATCCGCAATGATCGATCAGGTCTCCGCCGGCGTGCGAGGTGCCGTGGTGGGCGTCAGGTCCATCGGGACGGTGCCGCGTTTCAGTCGGGCCGGTCGTCGGGATGGAGCCGGGGACTGTGGAAGATCAGGTCGAGGAACTCGATCAGCCAACGCTTGAGATGCATGTCCCAGATCAGCCGGCCGCCGAGATGGTCGCGGCCCTGCTGAGCGCCGGGCAGGGAAAAGCGATGCGCGCCGCGCACCACCCAGCGCTGCATCATGATGCGGGTCAATTCGGCGTGAAACTGGACGCCCCAGGCGTTTTCACCATAGCGGAAGGCCTGGTTGGGATAGGTTTCGGCCGTCGCCAGCAGGGTCGTGTCGCGCGGCAGCGAAAACCCCTCGCGGTGGAACTGATAGACCATTTCCGGCCAGGCCATCAGCGCGCGGCCGGCCTCTGTGGGCTGCAGCGGATACCAGCCGATCTCGACCAGTCCCGCCTGGTGGCCCTCGACCCGACCGCCGAGATGGTTGACCAGCATCTGCGCACCGAGACAAATGCCGAGAAACGGCTTGTTCTCCTTCAGCGGCACTTTCAGCCACTCGGTTTCGCGCAGCACGAACTCGTCGGTATCGTTGGCGCTCATCGGTCCGCCGAACATGACCACGCCGGCATGATCGGCGAGCGTTTCGGGCAGCGGATCGCCAAGCGGAGGACGGCGCTCGTCGAGCTCGAAACCGGCTTCCAGAAGCAGATGGCCGACACGGCCCGGGCTCGACATTTCCTGATGCATCACGATCAGGATTCTGGGCCTGTCCGCGTCCGTGCGCCGGTGTCGCGCCGTGCCGTCATTCATCGTCGGCGGCACCCGTCGTCTTTTGCGGGTCAACGCGCTGGCGCATCGCGATCCGGTCACGGCGCTCGACGCCGATCAGCTCGGCGACGCGCCAGACGATATTGTCCTCCAGCTCGCTGAGTTCGCCATCGGCGAACACCATCTCCCACATGATGCCGATGAATTCGATGCGGGCCTGTTCGTCCAGATTGCGTTTCAAAACGCTGGTGAAAGCGTAGAGGTCGACTGATTCGCGCTCGACCTTTTCCGCGCGCGCGATGAAGGCGTCGCGGTCGCGACCGGTCAAGCCATAGGCCCGGTTCAGCGCTTCGGAGAGCTTGGCGCGTTCGGCATCGAGACGCACCCCGTCGGCATCCATCAGGTGAATGAGAAGCGCAGCCGCGGCGATACGCGGGTCGTCGCGATCGGCCTCGGCCTTATCGGCGGTGTCGCCGGGCAATTGCTGCAGGAACGAAATCAGCCGATCGAACATCCAAATCTCCGGTTCGCGAACAGATCAAGCCGAGGGCGATCCGCGCCGACCCGATCGTTCGCGCCGTCCGCCTGCCGAAGGCGTGCGCGATACGCGGGGGCGAGGTGCGATCGCATCGCCGCCAGGACGTTTCGAGCGCAAGCGGTCAAAACAGCTTGAACCGCTTCGAGCGCGCATCGTCGTCTCTGTCTTCGGGGTCGACGCCGGGGTCGTCGGGCTGCGGCATGGCGGTCCCGTCGGGTTCTTTGGGCCAGGCGTCGTCATTGGCGGCGGCGTGCGGCGGGGGCGGCTGCAGTGCCTCCTCGGACGGATCGGCATCCGCGCTGCCGGCGGCCTCCTCGTCTGCCTTTTTCGTCGTCGTCGGTGGTTCGCTTGCCGGTGTCGCGGCCACCAGCTCGGCTTCTTCGATCGCCTCGCCATCCCCGGCAGCGGCCTTTTCGGGTTCCGCGACCGGGGCCGGCGCGACCGGGGCGGCCAGCAAGGGTTTGCGCAGTTCGTCCTCTTCCTGCCTTTCCTGCTCCAGCAGGCCGGAGGTCTTTTCCACCGGCGGCCGCCATTCGAACATGTCGAGCTTGCCGGTAACCGGCGAAACCGGCGCCCAGTGTTCCGAGACCACCCCATCGGCGACCCAGGCGGGATCCCGCGGCGCACGCACCGCGCGCGCCAGCCATTGCCGAATACGGCCCTCGTCGCCGGTCAGGGCTTCCTCGATATCGGCCAGAAGCAGGAACACGGCCTCGCGCGGCTCGATGCGCATGGCCTCCTCGGCCGTCTCGCGGGCGAGGTCGAGTTCGCCTGCCTCAAGGGCGGCACGGGCAACGGCCAGCGACGATTCGGCATTGTTCTGGCGCTGCGAACGCAGTTTCTTGGCGCGCACGAGCCGGTCCATGACCGAATCGCCGTGCCGGGCGTAGACATAGGTCGCGGCGATGTCGGGATGGGCGGTCTTGTGCCACGCGGTTTCCAGCACCTTGGATCCCTTGCGCAGATCGTCCTGCCGAAACAGAGCCTTGGCGGCGATGACGGCCGCCGGCACCAGGTCGGGTGCGAGCCGGTTGGCCTCGAGCGCGGCGTTCTTGGCGGCAAGCGGATCGCGGTCGAGCACGTCCATCGCCTTGGCGGTCAAAAGCACGGCGCGTTTGCGTTTGGCCTCGGTGGCCTCGATCTGCTTCGTCGACCGGCGCGCCTCGAGGATTTCCAGTGCGCCGTCCCAGTCGCCGGCCGCCGTGCGCGCCTCGAGCGCGGCATTGGAGGCCCAGCCGAGCTGCGGCGCGATCTCGGCCGCCCGGCCGGCATAATGTTGCGCGGCCTCCCGGTCGCCGAGCCGCTGCGCCTCCAGATAAAGCCCGCGCAAACCGAGTATGCGCATCTCGGGATCGTCCAGCATGGCCTCGAACTTGCGTCGCGCGTCCTCGTGATTGCCTTCCAGCAGCGAGGCCTGGGCGTCGAGCAGGTGAATCAGCGGTTCCTGATCGGCGCTGATCAGTTTCATCGCCTCGCGCTTTTTGGTGCGCGCCAGACCGGCATCGCCTGCCCCGGCCGCGATCATGCCGGTCGACAGAGCCTGATAGCCGCGGTCGCGGCGCCGGACGCGAAAATAGCGCGCTACCGTCTGCGGGCTGGTCCAGATCGCCTTCAGGAGCCACCACAGGATCATCACCGCCGCCACCAGCGCGGTGACGATGATCGCGGCGACCATCAGCGAGACTTCATATTGATAACCGGCGAATGTCACCACAAGTTCGCCGGGACGCTCGGCCAGCCAGGAGAAGCCGAGGCCGAGCGCGAAGACGACAAGCAGGAAGAGGAGTATTCGGATCATCGACTATGCCTCCGCTCAGGCCCTGAGCGCGCCCGACAGCGCCTTTTCGACCAAGGTGTCGGCGGTCTGCCGCGCTTCCACCTTGGCGATGAAGTCCGCGCCCGCGGCCTTGACCGGATCGGGCAGGGTGGCGAATTCGGCGATCGCCTTTTCGTAGTCGCCGGCGCGGATCGCGCTTTCCATGCGCGCGACCGTCGGGCCGGCGCCCTCGCCTTCGACCTCGCCGATCGGCCGTACCTTGACCAGCGATTGCAGGCTGGCAAGAAGCCGCTCGAAAAACCCGGCGTCGGCATCGGCCGGCGCGGCGGCCGCGATCATGCGATTGGCCGCGTCGCCCAGTTCCCGCTCGATCTGGGCGCGCGTCGGCACGCCGGTGGCGGCCAGCGCGCGCAGCGCGGCGATTTCGGGCGTGTCGGGCGCGACGGCGGCGTAGGTCTCCAGTTCGGTCATAAACGGCACGCCACGGTCGATCGCCGATTTGAGCCCGGCCGCGGCGATCGCCAGCGCGATCTTCGGATTGGCCGCCTGGGCGTCGACCCGCTCCGATAGCGCGGCGATCTCGGTTTCGATGGCGGCGAGCTTTTCGGCGTTCGCGGCTCCGTTCGCCGTCGCGCTTGCGGCGGCCTCGTTCGCTTTCACCAATGCGGCATCAAGGGCCGCGATCCGGTCGTTCAGCGCATCAAGCTGCGGTGATTGGTCCGATCCGGATCCCTGCGCCAGGTCGGCCACGGTCTCCTCCAGCGCTTTCAGTCGCGTGTCGAGCGTCTGCAGGGCGGCCGCCTCGCCGGCGCCGCCCGCGGCGATCGAGGACTGGATGGCGGCGACCTGCTCGCCAAGTGTCTGCAACCGTCCGGAAAGCTCATCGATCCGCGCTTCGGCCGCCGCGACCGCTTCGGCCGACGCGCCCTGGCCCTGCCCGGCGCCGGCTTCGACCTTTTCCCGCAAGGCTGCGAGCTCGGCGCGGATCGTGTCGAGGCCGCCATCTTCGGGCTGGGCCGCGCCCGGTGCCGGCAGCAGGCCGGCATATTGCAGGCCGCCGGCGCCGGCGAGCACGACCACACCGCCGATCAGCCCGGCGGCGATCAAAGAGAGGCTGCCCCGCCCTTTCGATTTCTCGCCGGATTTCGCCGCAGGGGGCGTGGCGTCGCCGCCCGATACCGGTTTTTCCGTTGGGGCGCCGTCGCGGCCGAACGCGCGCGCTGCGCCGGTCTTGCCGGCGGAGGTGGCCCCGGCTGCGCCCTTCTCGGGCGTGGTGGATTTAGGGTCGCGCATTACGCCCTCGCCGCTTTTGGCGGCCGTCTTTTCCTGTGCGGCGCTCTTGCCGGCGTCGTCGGGCTTGAGAGGGGCGGTCTTGTCATCGGCTGGTTTTGCGCTTTCGCTCCCCACGGGCGTCGCGGCGCCCTTCGACGCGGCGTCGTTGCCGGTTTTGTCGGCGGCGGTTTTTCCGGCTGACGCCGCCGCACCGGCCTTGGTGTCCTTGGCCGCGCCCTGGCCGTCGCGCTTCACGTCGTCCGGCTCAAGGTCGATGGTCACGGGATCGCGACGCGCTTTCGAATGCCGGATTTTGGGCGGTTTCACCATTCCTTGCTCCGCAAGCTTTGCGTTTCCGGTCGGGGTAGACCGTGGTCATCCGCTACATTCGCACGTGCAGCATGACCTTGTGTAGTCCTTTTGCGTCGACCGGACCTAGGGCAGGCTGTCCAGCAGGTCCAGCAGGCCCGCTTCCTCGGGCGCGGGACTGACGAGGATCGGCCAGGCGCCTTTGCCGGCCAGCCGCTCGGCTACCGCCGGCGACAGGCATGCGACCCGCATAGCCGCGAATAAAGGCGCGATTTCGTCGCGCTCCGCCAAAGCGGCGAGCGCGTCGGCGCCGCGCGCCGAATAGGCGAGGGCGACATCGGGCGGGCCGCCGGCGCATAGTTCTTGCACGGTGGTCGTGTCGGGCGCCGGAAAAACAGTCTCGTAGGTTTCCACGGGCGTGCAGTCCAGGCCGGCGGCGGCGAGCCCCTCTTCGAAAGCGCCGTGGCGGACCCGCCCGCATAGATAAAGCACCCGCGTTCCAGACGAATATCGCGCGACCATGCGCCGGGCCATGTCTTGCCCGTAGCCGTTGGCGATATCGATGCTTGTGAACCCGGTCTGGCGCGCGGCAGCGGCCGTGCGTTCGCCGACGCAATGGCAGGGCAGGCCGAGCAGAGCCTCAAGTCGGACCGCAGGGGCGTGGCGCAACGCGTTGGCGCTGGTCACGGCGACCACGTCGACAGTGTCGGCCTGGGGCCAGTCGGCCTCGATCCCGCCGACCGCGCTCAACGGCAGGACGAGCGGCACATGACCGCGCCGACGAAGGCTGGCGGCCGTCATGCTTGCGTCCGGCTCGGGCCGCGTCACCAGCACGCGGGCCACCGGGTCAGCTCCAGCTTTCGAAAAAGCGTGTGCCGGCGCGGGCGCGCACCCGTTCGCCGGCGTCGCGGCCGATGGCGGCGGCATGCGCGGCAGGGCCAGCGCCGGAAACCTCGTGGGCTTCGGTGCCGTCCGGCGTGAGGATGAGCCCGTGAAACCGCACCGCGTCCGCCTCGATCACGGCATGGCCGGCGATCGGCGTGCGGCAGGATCCGTCCAGCGCGGCCAGGAAAGCGCGCTCGCAGGCGAGCGCCTGGCCCGTTTCCTGATGGTGGATCGGCTGCAGCAGGGCCTCAATGCGCTGATCTTCCCGACGGTGTTCAATACAGATCGCGCCCTGACCCGGCGCAGGCGGGAAGCTGTCGACCGGCAACAGCTCGGTGACAATGCCGGCCATACCGAGCCGGCGCAGTCCGGCATGAGCGAGCAAGGTGGCATCGACCTGGCCGTCGGCGAGTTTCCTCAGCCGGGTCTGGACGTTGCCGCGAAACATCACGACGGAAATGTCGGGCCGCAACCTACGGATCAGCGCCTGGCGCCGCAGCGAGGACGAGCCGACCGTCGCACCATCGACGAGCGCCTCCAGCGTCGGCGCGGTGCCGCCGATCAGGGCATCGCGCACATCCTCGCGTTCCAGGAACGCGCCGAGAACCAGGCCGTCGGGCAACTGGGTCGGCATGTCCTTGGACGAATGCACCGCCATATCGATGGCGCCGTCAAGCAGCGCCTGCTCGATTTCCTTGGTGAACAGCCCCTTGCCGCCGGCTTCCGACAGCGGCCGGTCCTGGATGCGGTCGCCGCTGGTGGTGATCACCTCGATGGCGAAGGCGTCCTCGGGAAGGCCGTGCGCGGCCATCAGCCTGGCGCGCGTTTCGTGCGCTTGCGCCAGAGCGAGCGCGCTTCCCCGGGTTCCGATCCTGATCTGGCCAGTTTGCATGTCTCAAAGTCCGTGCTAACCCCCGCCCGTGACGGAGGGTTGTGATTGGCGGCCTTCCTACCCGAGGAAAGGACCATCCGGCAATCATGCGGCCCGATCACGCCGACATTTGCGTTCTTGGCATCGAGACAAGCTGCGACGAAACGGCGGCGGCGGTGGTCGTGGCGCAGCCGGGGCGGCCGCCCCGGATCTGCTCCAACGTCGTGCTCAGCCAGATCGCGGAACATGCCGCATTTGGCGGCGTGGTGCCCGAGATCGCGGCGCGCGCTCATGTCGAGGGACTCGACGGTGTCGTTGCGGCGGCGCTTGCCGAAGCCGATACGCGCCTGTCGGATGTCGACGCGATCGCGGTGACCGCCGGGCCGGGCCTGATAGGCGGGCTTCTGGTCGGTCTGATGACGGCCAAGGCGTTGGCGGCAGCGACAAACAAGCCGTTGATCGCCATCAACCATCTGGAGGGGCACGCGCTGTCGGCCAGGCTGATGGCGCCGGTCGCCTTTCCCTATCTGATGCTGCTGGTTTCGGGTGGGCACACCCAGATCGTGCTGGTGAAGGGGCCGGGATCCTACGAGCGCTGGGCGTCGACCATCGACGATGCGCTCGGCGAGGCTTTCGACAAGACCGCGAAGCTGTTGGGCCTGCCCTATCCGGGCGGACCGAGCGTGGAACGTGTCGCCGCAGGCGGCGATCCCACCCGCTTCGATCTGCCGCGCCCGCTCAAGGGCGAGGCGCGGCCCGATTTTTCCTTTTCCGGGCTGAAGACGGCGGTGCGACAGGCGGCGGGCGCGATCGCGCCGTTGAGCCAGCAGGATGTCGCCGACATCGCCGCCAGCTTCCAGCGCGCCATCGTGGAGACGCTGGAGGACCGCGTTGCGCGCAGCCTTTTGCGGTTTCGCGCCGATTTCGCCGACGCGGCGGCGCCGGTGCTGGTGGTGGCCGGCGGGGTGGCGGCCAACCGGGCGATCCGCACAGCGCTGGAAAGGCTGTGCGGAGACCGCGGGTTCGGCTTTTTGGCGCCGCCGGCGGAATTGTGCACCGACAATGCGGCGATGATCGCCTGGGCGGGTATCGAGCGCCTGCGGGCAGGGCTGACAGCGCAGGAAGATCCGATGATCCAGGCGCCGCGTTCGCGCTGGCCGCTCGACATGTCGGCCGCCCCGCTGATCGGGGCCGGCAAGCGCGGGGCCAAGGCATGAGCGCGCCCGAGGCGAAGGCGGCCGCGATCGCCGTGCTCGGCGGCGGCGCATGGGGCACGGCGCTGGCCCAGGCCGAGGCGCTCGCCGGACACGAGGTCCGGCTTTGGGCGCGTGATCCGGCAACGGTGGAAACCATCAACCGCGGGCGCCGCAACCCGCGTTTTTTGTCCGATATCACGCTCGACCGGCATATCCGCGCCACCGGCGATCTGGCCGATGCGGTCGCCGGCGCGGCCTCGGTGCTTCTGGTAACCCCGGCGCAAACGGTGGGGGCCGTCAGCGGCATGCTTGCTTCGGTGCTTGCGCCAGGCGTCCCGGTCGTTTTGTGCGCCAAGGGCATCGACGCGGCATCCGGCGCGCTCTTGTCGGCGGTTGCGACACGCAACCTGCCGCAAAACCCGGTCGCGGCGCTTTCGGGTCCGAGCTTCGCCGTCGATGTGGCGGCCGGTCTGCCGACGGCGGTAACGATCGCGGCCGGCGATGCGGAGATCGCCGGCGCGCTGTCGACGCTTTTGTCAACTCCGGTGCTGCGGTGCTATTCCAGCGACGATCTTGCCGGTGTCGAGGCGGGCGGCGCGCTGAAAAACGTGATGGCGATCGCGGCCGGCGCGGTGGCCGGCGCCGGGTTGGGCGCGAGCGCGCAGGCGGCCACGGTCACGCGCGGGTTCGTGGAGTTACGGCGCATCGCCGGGATTTTCGGTGCCCGCAGCGAAACGCTGTTGGGGCTTTCGGGTTTCGGCGACCTGTTCCTGACCTGCGGATCCGGCAAGTCGCGCAATTTTACCTATGGCGTAGCGCTGGGGCGCGGCGAGCCGCTCGACGGCCTGCCGCTGGCCGAGGGCGCGGCCACCGCCGCGATCGCCGACCGGCTGGCGCGCGAGGGCGGTATCGATGCGCCGATCACCAGAAATGTCGCGCTTCTGCTTGACCGCGCGATCACCGTGCGCGAAGCCATGACGGCGCTGCTGTCGCGGCCGCTGAAAAGCGAATTCTGACCCGGCAGGCAAGTGGAGGACCGATGCTGTTTGCCCTGATTTGCACCGACAAGCCCAACCATCTCCAGGTGCGACTGGATACACGACCCGATCATGTCGCCTATCTGGAGGGGCTGAACGCCAAGGGGACGCTAAAATTTGCCGGCCCGTTTCTCGACGAGGCGGGCGCGCCGACCGGCAGCCTGGTGGTCGTGGAGGCGGCCGACCGGGCGGCCGCCACGCTGATCGCCGAGGCTGACCCTTACGCGCGCGCCGGGTTGTTTGCCGCCGTCGATGTCAAGGCCTGGAACTGGGTCTTCAACCCGCCGCAGGAGGCCTAGATGGCATATTGGCTGTTCAAATCGGAACCCTCGACCTGGTCGTGGGAGAAGCAGAAGGCCAAGGGCGAGGCCGGCGAGCAATGGGACGGCGTGCGCAACTACCAGGCGCGCAACAACATGCGGGCGATGACGGTCGGCGATAAGGGGTTTTTCTACCACTCCCAGGAGGGGCTGGAGATCGTCGGCATCGTGGAGGTGAGCGCGCCCGCCCATCCCGACAGCACCACCGACGATCCGCGCTGGGAATGCGTCGATATCCGCGCGGTGCGCGACATGCCGAAACCGGTCAGCCTCAACGACATCAAGGCCAATCCAGCGCTGGCGGAGATGGTGCTGGTGAAGAATTCGCGGCTGTCCGTGCAACCGGTCCGCGCCGAGGAATGGGCCGAAATCTGCCGCATGGGCGGGCTCGACCCTAAGTCGGCCTGACGTCAGGCCGGTGGTCGGCACGTCCGCAAAGACGCTTTCGCCGACCGAGGCCAGCGCCTTCGTCGCGGCCAATACCGGTGTGATGGCGCCGCCGCACGTGCCCGAAATCGTGCTCCACCTTGCCGACGAAGCGCATGCGTTGTGGCTCAGGACCGAGGCGGAACTGGAGGCGATCGGACTTCCGCCGCCCTTCTGGGCGTTCGCCTGGGCGGGCGGACAGGGGCTGGCGCGCCATCTCCTCGACCATCCCGGGATCGTCGCCGGCAAGACGGTGCTGGATTTCGCGACCGGATCCGGGTTGGTCGCGATCGCCGCGCGCAAGGCCGGCGCGGCCGCGGTGACCGCGGCCGACATCGACCCGTTCTGCCGCGCGGCCGTCGCGCTCAACGCAACCGCGAACGATGTCGAGATCGCCTTTGACGACCGCGACCTGATCGGCCTCGACGACGGCTGGCAGGTGGTGCTTGCCGGCGACGTTTTTTACGATCGCGCGCTCGCCGAGCGGCTGTCGTGCTGGCTCGGCCGGCTGTCGGCGCGCGGTGCGCTCGTGCTCGTCGGCGATCCCGGCCGATCCTATCTGCCGCGCGCGCTGCTTACGGAAATCGCTACCTACCAGGTGCCAGTGACGCGGGCGCTCGAGGACGCGGAGGTCAAGCGCACCACGGTGTGGCAGTTCGATTGACGAACTCACAGCAGCGGCGTTCTATGCGGCGCAGACTTATGGCGGGCAAGGGAGTGCTGGCATGGATTTCGGTGGGGTGAGCTATCTGGCGGTGCCGGTCGCCGCGGTCGCAGCCTTCCTGTTCGGCGCCGTCTATTATGGCGGGCTCGGCAAGCCCTGGATGAAGGCGGCGAAAATCAAGCCGGAAGATGCCCGTATGGAGCCGATGCTGTTTATCACCAGTTTCGGGTGCGAACTGGTCATGGCCTGGGTGATGGCCGGCGTGATCGGCCATCTCGGCGCCGGCCAGGCGACGCTTTGGAACGGCGTCGTCTCCGGTTTCTTCCTCTGGCTCGGCTTCATGGCGACAATCACCGCCGTCAACCAGCGCTATCAGGGGTTCGGCTGGGATCTGACGCTGATCGACGCCGGCCACTGGCTCGGCGTGGCGCTGATCATGGGCGGGATCATCGGCTGGTGGGGCGCTTGAATCAGCGGACGACCTCGATCACCGCGCCCTGTCGCAGGATCGGCAGGAGCCGCGACATCGTGCGGCGCGAGACGGCCACGCAGCCCTCGGTAGGCGTATAGCCAGGCCGGGCCAGATGCAGGAAGATCGCGCTGCCGCGTCCCCGCACGGCGGGGCGCATGTTCCAGTCGAGTACGATCACGACATCGTAGAGATGGTCGGCGCGGCGCATGGTCTCGTGGCTGGCCGGATAGGGCAGGCGCACCGGACGGTTGTAGTTGCGGTCGCCGGGCGCGTCACACCAGCCGAGCCGGGGCGGGGTCGGCCGCAGCGGCAGGCGCGAGGGGTCGACGCGACCCCGGTCGGCGCGTCGATAGCCCCATAGCAGCGTGAGCCGGCCGTGCGGCGTCGCGCCGTCGCCTTCGCGCTTGCGCGTTGTGATGCCGGCGCGGCCGAGTGCGCAGCAAAATACGTGGTGCCCGCACTGCAGCAGGCCTTGCGTCGGGCGTCCGGGCCGCGCCCGCACGACCAGCCGTGGCGGGCCGGAATTGCCGCCTGCCGCATTGCGCTCACGATTTTTGGAGTATGATGACGCGACTTTACAAATCACGGTGAGCGTCTTTCACGATTCGCGCGTGCCTCATAGATGTGGAATCATCGACCCTTTCACGATTGCTTATGGACCGAAACATGACTTCACGCACCATTTTGATTGTCGACGACGATGACGATCTGCGCGCCACGCTGGTCGAGCAGCTCTCGCTCTACGAGGAATTCAGGGTCATCCAGGAACCCACGGCCGGCAAGGGCATCCAGACCGCGCGCGCCGGGCTGATCGACCTGTTGATCATGGATGTCGGCCTGCCCGACATGGATGGGCGCGAGGCGGTCAAATTGCTGCGCAAAGGCGGCTTCAAGGCGCCGATCATCATGCTGACCGGCCACGATACCGATTCCGACACGATTCTGGGCCTCGAGGCGGGCGCCAACGACTACGTCACCAAGCCGTTCCGCTTCGCGGTTCTGCTGGCGCGGCTGCGCGCGCAATTGCGTCAGCACGAGCAGAGCGAGGACGCCACCTTCGTCGTCGGGCCCTATACGTTCAAGCCGAGCCAGAAACTGTTGATCGACCAGCGCGGCGGCAAGGTGCGACTGACCGAGAAGGAAGCCTCGATCATCAAATATCTCTACCGGGCCGGCCAGAAGGTGATCACGCGCGACGTGCTTCTGGAGGAAGTGTGGGGTTATAATTCCGGCGTCACCACCCACACGCTCGAGACCCATGTCTACCGGCTACGCCAGAAGATCGAGCGTGATCCTTCCAATGCGGAAATTCTTGTGACAGAAAGCGGGGGTTACAAGCTCGTCCCCTGAGTCGAAAGGCACCGGTTGGGCAGGGCTGGAAGGCCGGGACACCTTCATGGCGCTTGACGACGATATCGGCATTCTCGCCGGCGTGGGCATATTTCGCGAATTCACGCAGGACCAGCTTCGGCTTCTCGCGTTCGGGACGGAGCGTCTGCGCCGGCCCGCCGGCAAGGAGATCTATCGCGAAGGGGCGGCGGCCGACTGCGCCTTCGTCGTGGTCGAGGGCACGGTCGCGCTTTTTCGCGAGCGCGAGGGCGAACGTATCATCGTCGGCCGGATCGGTGCGGGCTCGGTGATGGGCGAGTTGGCGCTGATTTCCAGCGGCTACCGGCTGACGGGGGCGATGGCCGAGAGCGAAGTCGAGCTGATGCGCCTCAATCGGAGCCTGTTCCAGCGCATCCTGGTCGAGTATCCCGACGCAGCGGCCAAACTGCACCGGCGGCTATCGGCCGATCTCACCGGCATGCTGGAACGGATCGAGCGCCTGGCGCCGAAATTTTCCTAGCAAAGCGGTAGGGCGGCGCCAGTCGGGGGACTGGGCTGGGCCCGCGAACAAGGCGGGTTTGCCGGACTTTTCTAGGCCGTTCTGCTTTTCACGGAATCGCAGACCGGCTCTAGCTGTGAAATCTCAGAAGGTTGTTCACCCGGAACGGGGTTAGGCTGCAATCGCCAAACTCCAGCCGAGGACCCCGAAGGATGAACAACCCGCATCAGAATGCCCGCCTGACCGTCTACAGTCGAGAACAGGTCGTGGCCCGCGTTGCGGACGGACAGACCGCTGTCGAGGTCGCCGCGTCGTTCGGCGTTTCGGTTCGAACCGTGCGCAAATGGGTTGCCAGGTACAGGCAGGGCGGTCGCGCGGCGCTGGCAAATCGCGCCAGCGCGCCCGCCCGCGTTGCCAGGCGGCTGCCGGAGCGCGTTGTCGCGGTGATCGGCTGGATGCGTCGGACGCTGCGTCTCACCGCGGGGACGATCGCCGGCAAACTGGGCCTGCCGCGCTCGACCGTTGCCCGATGGCTGGCCCGGGCGGGGCTCGGCAAGCTGGCAGCTCTTGAACCGCCCGTCCCCGCGCGCCGCTATCAGCGGGACCGCCCGGGTGAGTTGATCCATCTCGACATCAAGAAGCTCGGCCGCTTCGACCGGCTAGGTCACCGGGTGGTGGGGACGCGCAAGGGCTGCCGCAACCGCGGCGCGGGCTGGGACTTCGTGCATGTGGCGGTGGATGACGCGACCCGGTTGGCCTATGTCGAAGTCCTGCCGGACGAGCGTAAGGCAACCGCCACGGGCTTCATGCTGAGGGCGCTGCGCTGGTTCCGCGACCAGGGCGTGACGGTCGAACGCGTCATGACCGACAATGGCAGCGCCTACCGCTCGCGCCGGTTCCGCAAGGCGCTGCGCTGGCTGGGCATTCGCCATATCTATACCCGGCCCTACACGCCGAAGACCAACGGCAAGGCAGAGCGCTTCATCCAGACCCTTCTGCGCGAATGGGCCTACGGGCTGACGCATCCCTCTTCCAAGGCGCGAAACGCCGACCTGCCGCGCTGGCTTGACTGGTTCAACCGATCAAGACCACATTCCGCAATCAATGGCCTGCCACCACTGTCAGTCATGAACAACCTCATGAGAAACCACAGCTAGCGTATTGTTTTAGCGCGTTTGCGAACGGCGAACCGGCTTTCACTTCGCCTGGAAACACTTTAGTCGAACCCGAAACGCGTGATGACCGGGACGTGGTCGGACGGGCGTTCCCAGCCGCGGGCGGCGCGCAGGACCTCGACCTCACGCATGTCGTCGACGAGGTTCGGCGAGGTCCAGACATGGTCGAGCCTGCGGCCGCGATCGGAGGCGGCCCAGTCGCGGTTGCGATAGCTCCACCATGTGTAAAGCCGCTCCTGCGGCGGGATATGGGCGCGCATCAGGTCGACCCAGCCGCCCTCGGCGCGCATCGCTTCAAGCCCTTCGGTCTCGATCGGCGTATGGCTGACGACCTTGAGAAGCTGCTTGTGCGACCAGACATCGGTCTCAAGCGGCGCGATGTTCAGGTCACCGACCAGGATCGCGGCCGATTCGCCGTCGAAACCGGCGCGGATCGAACGCATTTCCTCGATGAAATCGAGCTTGTGGCGGAATTTCGGATTGATATCGGGGTCGGGTTCGTCGCCGCCGGCCGGAACGTAGAAATTATGCAGCAGCACCGACCGGCCGCCGGCCGAAAGCCGCGCCGAAACATGGCGCCGGTCGCCCATGCCGCAGAAATTGCGCTTTTCGACGATGTCGAGCGGCCGCCGGGACAGCGTGGCGACGCCGTGATAGCCCTTCTGGCCGCTGATCGCGATGTGGCCGTAGCCGAGCGCCTCGAAGGCGGCGGCCGGAAACAGGTCGTCGGGACATTTCGTTTCCTGCAGACACAGGACGTCGGGCGCGTAGTCCTTCAAGAACTGCTCCACCAGCGGCAGGCGCAGGCGAACGGAATTGATGTTCCAGGTGGCGAGGGTGAAGGGCATGGGCGGTTCCGACTGGCGTGAGGGCGCGAAACTGCCAGCCGCGGGCGGTGGTGGCAAGCGCAGGCCGACGCCGGAGCCGGCGGGGGCAGTTCATCCACAGACGATTGGCCGGTAACGGCGCGTCACCGCGGCGGAAGCGCGGTTTGCCCGCCGACATGCCGAAGACGCGAGGGGCGGCGCACCGGCCCGGTCCGGCGCTATTTGGTCGCGCCGCGACCGCGCGCGCCGTGGCGGGAAATGTACTGGTAGTCGATCGCGAACACGCTCGGATCGAAGGTCACGCCCTGCTTGACGTTGAAGATCATCACCGTCGTGTCCTTGCCCTGCGAATCGGTGATGGTCCACTGCCGCAATTCGTAGGATTCGGGATCGAACATCATGGTGATGGTGGCGTCGCCGAAAACCGAGCGGTCCTGCAGCCTGATCGTGGTCAGGTCCTTTTCCTGGCTGACCTGGCTGACTTTTTCGGTCGACAGATCGATGCTGTCGTCGAGCAGCAGCTTCAGCGGCGTCTTCGACAGCGGGTAGAGGTCCCAGGTTTTCAGCTTCTTGTTGTTGATGACGACCGACTTGCCGTCGGCGATCACCTGTACGCCGGCGGGGGCCTCGTAATTGAAGCGAATCTTGCCGGGCCGTTCGATGTAGAATTTGCCGCCGGTCTGCTCGCCGCGCGGACCGAATTGCACGAATTCGCCCATCATGGTGCGGATCTGGGTGAAATGATTGGCAATCTTCTGCGCCTCGGGGCTCGCGGCGGCGGCTGCCGTGGCGGGCACAAGCGGCATGAGGCAGGTCGCGCCGAGCGCGGCGAAACCGGCGATCGCGGCGCGGCGCGACAATCGTCCTGCCCGGTGCGGCGAAGAATTCATGATAGCGGCTCTCCTAAGCGTTATGTCGGACCTAGGCGCGGAGTGCGGCATTAGTTTGGCTCTCATGCGTCCGGCAGGTCAAAATGTCTCGTCCTCGGTCGGAACCAGGATCTCGCGCTTGCCGGCGTGGTTGGCCGGACCGACAATGCCTTCCTGCTCCATGCGCTCGATGATCGAGGCGGCGCGATTGTACCCGATGCCAAGACGCCTCTGGATATAGCTGGTGGAGGCCTTGCCGTCGCGCAAGACCACGGCGACGGCCTGGTCGTAGGGATCGTCGGAATTGTCGATATTGCCGCCGCCGGAGCCCGAAGGGCCGGAGGCGTCTTCGTCCTCGTCGTCTTCGGTGATGGCATCGAGATATTCGGGCACGCCCTGGACCTTAAGATGGGCCACGACCTTTTCCACCTCGTCGTCGGAGACGAATGGGCCGTGGACGCGCTGGATACGCCCGCCGCCGGCCATGTAGAGCATGTCGCCCATGCCGAGAAGCTGTTCGGCGCCCTGCTCGCCCAGAATGGTGCGGCTGTCGATCTTGGAGGTGACCTGGAAGGAGATGCGGGTCGGGAAATTGGCCTTGATGGTGCCGGTGATGACGTCGACGGAGGGGCGCTGCGTGGCCATGATGACGTGGATGCCGGCCGCGCGCGCCATTTGCGCCAGGCGCTGCACGGCGCCCTCGATATCCTTGCCGGCAACCATCATCAGGTCGGCCATCTCGTCGATGATGACAACGATGTAAGGCAGCGGCGCCAGATCGAGCGTCTCGGTTTCGTAGATCGCCTCGCCGGTTTCGCGGTCGAAACCGGTCTGGACGGTGCGCGTGATCGCCTCGCCCTTCTTGGTGGCCTGGGCGACGCGCTGGTTGAACCCGTCGATGTTGCGGACGCCGACCTTGGACATCTTGCGGTAGCGGTCCTCCATCTCGCGCACGGTCCATTTCAGTGCGACGACGGCCTTTTTCGGGTCGGTGACCACCGGGGTGAGAAGGTGGGGGATGCCGTCATAGACCGACAGTTCGAGCATTTTCGGGTCGATCATGATCAGCCGGCACTGTTCGGGCCGCATGCGATAGAGAATCGACAGGATCATGGTGTTGATGGCAACCGACTTGCCCGAACCGGTGGTGCCGGCGACGAGCACGTGCGGCATCTTGGCGAGATCGGCGATCACCACCTCGCCATTGATGGTCTTGCCGAGCGCCAGGCCGAGCTTCGCCTTGGTCTGCTCGTAGTCGCGCGAGGCCAGGATCTCGCGCAGGAAGACCGTTTCGCGGCGCGCGTTGGGAAGCTCGATGCCGATGGCGTTGCGGCCCGGCACCACGGCGACGCGGCAGGCGATCGCGCTCATCGAGCGGGCGATGTCATCGGCAAGGCCAATGACCCGAGACGACTTGATACCGGGTGCGGGCTCGAGCTCGTAAAGGGTGACGACCGGGCCGGGGCGGACATGGATGATTTCGCCCTTGACGCCGAAATCCTCCAGGACGCCCTCGAGCAGGCGCGCATTCTGTTCCAGCGCGTCCGTCGACAGGCTGGGGTCGCGCGCGACGTTCTTCGGTTCGGCCAGGAAATGCAGCGTCGGCATCTCGAAGTCGCTGGCGTCGATGAAGGAGGTTTGCGCCTCGCGCTGGACCCGGGCGCCGGGCTTGGGTTTGGGCGCCGGGTTTTCAACGCGCGCGGCCGCACGCGCCGGCTGGGGCGCGCTTTGCCGGGGCATCGGCTCGAATTCGTCCGGATCGTCGAAATCCGGTTCCTCGACCGGTTCGGGCGCCAGACCGTCGAGACTCTCGAATTCAGGCTCGACGCGCAGCCGGTCGGCGCGTCCGGGCCGTATCTGCGACACGTCGTCGATCTCGTCCGGTGCGTCGTCGTAATCGATGCCGGTGTCTCGCCGACCCGACAGCCGGCGCACGAAGGCGCGGGCCGACAGCCACCAATGGAACACCGCGCCGAGCGCGGGAACGCCGTCATCATCATCATCGGCTTCGGTGAAGTCCTCGTCGGCGTCCTCGTCCTCGGAGGCCGTGAAGTTGTCGACAGGCAGCGCCCTGCGGCTGATCAGGCCGACGGCGAACATCATCAGCCATAGGGCGGGCAGGCCGAACAGCAGCATGAGCGCGGCCGCAAGCAGGCCTTGCGGATAGCCGCCCGACAACAAGGCGGGCAGTTTGAGCACCATGTCGCCGAACACCCCGCCGAGACCGGACGGCAACGGCCAGGTCGGCGGCGCGACGATGCAGCCTGCAACCGCCGCGCTTAGAAGGGCCGCGCCAGCCCAGGCCGCGCCGCGGCGCGACAGGCGGTCCGGCGGCCGGCCGGCGAGCAGGAACAGGCTCCAGGCGAAAACCGGCACCAGCGCGGCGACCGAGGCCAGGCCCAGGAACTGCATGGCGAGATCGGCAACGACCGCACCCGGATAGCCCATCGCGTTGGTGAGCGTGTTGCCGGTGGCATGGCTGAAGCTGGGATCGGCGACGTTCCAGGTGGCGAGGGCGGCGATGGCGAAGGCGCCGAAGGCCAGCAGCGCCAGCCCGAGTGCGCGGGTCAGCAGCCGTTGCACCAAATTCTGGATTCCCTGCCCGATTCCGCCCAGGGCCAGTGCCGCCGAATTGCCTGTTCTCATCTCGCCTTCCTCGCACGCGTGCCGTCGTCCGGCCGGTCGATCCGGATGGCAGGCCGCCTCCCAACCTAGGAAGCGAGGGTTAAAGCCCCATTAACCATGCGCGTTTGCGAGCGATTTGACTTTGCCTTTTTGAAAACGGAACGGCGATTCCGGTTACCTGTCAAAAGGACAGACCCGAACCCACAACACTCAGCGCCGTCCACATCAAAATCAGCGATCCGCAGATGAAGCGCGGCGGAAGTCTGCCCATCAGCGATCCGCCGCGTTCCGAAAATGGACGCGGGAACGGGGATTCGGCGCCCACGACCCTGAACCAGTGACCCCGCAGCGCAGTTGTTCGGCGCGACGATGCTTCGATGCCCGCCCAGGTCGAGGCCGCAACGAGGAAGCCGACCAGCGTGATCACGCCATGTATCCAAAACCGTGCCGGATCGGACGTCTCGGCCGTCGCGACCAGCGCATAGCTGGCGATCATGAAACCCTGAAAAGTCAGATTCCAGTTGAGCCGTGCGGCGATCAGGCCCTGCTCGATTTCGAACTGACGGCTGATCGCATCGACAATGCGATATTGATCTTCCAGCGACAATGCTCTTCCTCCCCAGGCGCCCCGCGTAGCGTCTGGGATATGAGGAGAGAATGGAGCGCGGTGCAAGTCTCGCTTCGTGCACGAGGCCTCGCGGCGCCGAACCCTTTTCGCGGCTGCGGGCGCTTTGAATGGTCCGGCCGGCAGGAGGCTGCCGGCCGGAATTGGCGTTTACGAGTGATAGGCGGCCTCGCCGTGCGAGGTCAGGTCGAGGCCCTGGCGTTCGGCGTCCTCGGCCGGCCTGAGCCCGATCAACACATCGGTGAGCTTGTAGAAGATCGCCGAGCCGATGCCGCACCACACGATGGTGACGAGCACGGCCAGGATCTGCGTCCAGACCTGCCCGGCCATCGACACGCCTTCGGCATAGCCGATGCCGCCCAGCGCGGAGGAGGCAAAGACGCCGGTCCCGATCGCGCCGACGATGCCGCCAATGCCGTGAATGCCGAACACGTCCAGCGAATCGTCGTAACCGAGTTTGATCTTCACGACGGCGACGAAATAATAACACACCGCGCTGGCGACCGCGCCGAGCACGATGGCGCCGACCGGGCCGACCAGCCCGGCGGCCGGGGTCACCGCGACAAGGCCGGCGATGACGCCGGAAGCCGCGCCGAGCATGGAGGCCTTGCCCCGGGCGAGCGCTTCGATCACCACCCAGGCGATGATCGCACCCGCGGTCGCGGTAAAGGTGTTGATCATGGCAAGTGCCGCGCCGCCGGTCGCCTCGAGGTTGGAACCCGCGTTGAAGCCGAACCAGCCCACCCACAGGATCGAGGCGCCGACCATGGTCAGGGTCATGGAATGCGGGGCCATGTTGTCCTTGCCGTAGCCGGTGCGCTTGCCGATCATGATGGAGCCGACGAGCCCGGCGATACCGGCATTGATGTGCACCACGGTGCCGCCGGCGAAGTCGAGCGCGCCCCAGCCGAACAGCAGACCGCTGCCGTCCCAGACCATGTGTGCGATCGGGAAATAGACGAAGGTGACCCACAGGATGACGAACAGCACCACGGCTGAAAACTTCACCCGTTCGGCGAAGGCGCCGACGATCAGCGCCGGCGTGATGCAGGCGAAGGTCATCTGGAAGCAGATGAAGACGAATTCGGGAATGACGACGCCGTCGGTGAAGGTCGCCGCGGTGCTGTCCATCGTCACGCCGGACAGGAACAGCTTGCCGAACCCGCCCCAGAACGGGCTGGTGCCGCCGCCGAAGGCGAAGGAATAACCCCACACGGTCCAGATCACGATGACGACGGCGGTGATCATCGTGCATTGCATGAGCACCGACAGCATGTTCTTGGCGCGCACCAGCCCGCCGTAAAACAGCGCCAGGCCCGGCAGGATCATGAACAACACCAGCACGGTGGCGATCATCATGAACGCGGTGTCGCCCTTGTCCATGACGGGCGCGGCCGCCTCGGCCGTATCCTGGGCATAGGCGGCGAAGGGCGCAAGGACACCGGCGCTCAGGCCGCCGGCCAGGGCGGGCCGAAGGCCGCGCCGGATAAGTGTTGGAATGGTCATCTTGGTCTCCTTGAAATCGGGTTGACGGTCAGATCGCATCGATGTCGGTCTCTCCGGTGCGAATGCGCACCGCCTGGTCGATCCCGTGGACGAAGATCTTGCCGTCGCCGATCTGTCCGGTGCGAGCGGCCGCTCCGATCGCCTCGACGGCCCGCTCGGCAAGCTCGTCGGCGACGACGATCTCGATCTTGACCTTTGGCAGGAAACTGACGGCGTATTCGGCGCCGCGATAGATTTCGGTATGTCCCTTCTGGCGCCCGTATCCCTTCACCTCGGTGACGGTCAGACCCTGGATGCCGACGCCGGTCAGCGCCTCCCGGACCTCGTCGAGCTTGAACGGCTTTATGATAGCCATCACGATTTTCATCAGGCTTCACCCTTGTTTGTGCGGGGTCCCGCGTTCCATCACACCACCGGCGGCCCGCGGACGACCGGAGCGTGACAAGGGCAATTCAAGCTCCGTGCCAGTTTCGATGGCCTGCGAACAATCGCTTGAAATGTTTTGGGAAATCCAATCAGCCGCCGGACCGTTTCGCATGTACGAAACGGCATTCTGCAGAAAATTCATGCAGAATGCGGGCCGTGCCTATATTTTAGGCTGTGCGCTCGGGGCCGCTGCGCAGCCGGATTAGCCCTTCCTGCGCGACCGAGGCGATCAGCACGCCGTCGCGGCCATAGATGGCGCCGCGGGTGAAGCCGCGGGCGCCGGAAGCGGACGGGCTGTCCTGGGTGTAGAGCAGCCAGTCGTCGAGCGGGTGCTCGCGGTGGAACCACATCGCATGGTCGAGACTGGCGACCTGGAGGTCGGGATCGAAGACGGCGCGCCCATGCGCGAAGGTCGAGGTGTCGAGAAGGGTCATGTCGGAGAGATAGGCAAGCACGGCGGCGCGCAACGGCCACTGGTCGGGCACCGGGCCGGTGGTGCGCAGCCAGATGTTCTGGCGCGGCGGCAGCTTGTCGCGGCTGGTGTAGTGTTCGAGATTGACCGGCTTGATTTCCAAAGGCCGTTCGCGGGCCCAGAAACGGCGAATCGTGTCGGGCACGTTGTCCATGTGCTCGAGCAGTTCGCGCTGGGTCTTGAGTTTCTCTGGCGGCGGCACGTCGAGCGGCATGGGAAACTGATGGTCAAGCCCCGGTTCGGCGAGCTGGAAGGAGGCTTCGAGCGAAAAGATTGCCTTGCCGTGCTGGACGGCGACAACCCGGCGCGTGGTGAAGGAGCCGCCGTCGCGGATGCGGTCGACCTCGTAGACGATCGGCACCTTGGTGTCGCCGGGACGCATGAAATAGCCGTGGAGCGAATGTACCTGCCGGTCGGCGTCGACGGTGCGCTGGGCGGCGACGAGGGCCTGGCCGATGGTCTGGCCGCCGAACACGCGCTGCCAGGCCGTTTGCGGGCTGCGACCACGAAACAGATTGTGTTCCAGCCGCTCGAGGTCGAGAATGGCCAGAAGTTCCTGCATGGCTGGCGACATCGTCACGGCCCCGATTTCGTCGACACGTCCGATTGTTCAGACTTGGCGGGTTTTCGAGCAGAAAGGCAAGGGCGAAGTCAACCGGATCGACGGGTTGCGCGCGACGATCCGGCCCGCGCACAGAGGAGTTGATGATGGCGAAGATGGCAAAACGCAAACGGATCGACGTTGTGGTCGCGGGTGCCGGATATGTCGGGCTGGCGACGGCGGTATCGATCGCGCAGGCGCGGCCCGCACTGAAGGTCGTCGTGGTTGACGCCGCGCCGCCCGGCGTCTGGCAACGCGACGGCCGTGCCTCGGCGATCGCCGCAGCGGCGTGCCGGATGCTGTCGCAGCTTGGCTGCTGGGACGAGATCGCGCCGCAGGCGCAGGCGATCACCGAGATGGTCGTTACCGATTCGCGCACGTCCGATCCGGTGCGGCCGGTGTTCTTGACGTTCGACGGCGAGGTCTCCGCCGGGGAGCCGTTCGCGCATATGACGCCCAACAAGGTGCTGAATGGCGCCCTGCGGCGACGGGCGGCCGAACTGGGGATCGATCTCCTGGAAGGCGTGGCGGTCGAGCGGTTCGAGGCCGGACCCGCCGGCGTCAGCGTCATGCTGGCCGACGGGGCTTCGATCGAGGCGTCCCTGCTGGTCGCCGCCGACGGCGTGAAGTCGCGCTTGCGTGACATGGCCGGCATCAAGACCGTGCATTGGGATTACGGCCAGTCCGGCATTGTGTGCACGGTCAAGCACGAACGCCCGCACAACGGCCGCGCCGAGGAGCATTTCCTGCCGGCCGGTCCGTTCGCGACACTGCCGCTGACGGGAAACCGCTCGTCGATCGTGTGGACGGAGCGCACCGAGGAAGCCGAGCGCCTGATCGCCGAGGACGATATCGTTTTCGAGACGGAACTGGAGCTCCGTTTCGGACTGAAGCTCGGCGAAATCAGCGTCGAAGGGCCGCGCCGGGCCTGGCCGCTCGGGCTGACGCTGGCGCGCGAGTTCGTTGCGCCCCGTTTCGCGCTGGTGGGCGATGCCGCGCACGGTATCCATCCGATCGCCGGCCAGGGGCTCAATCTCGGCTTCAAGGACGCCGCCGCTCTGGCCGAGGTGGTGGTCGAGGCCGATCGGCTCGGCGAGGATATCGGCGCGCTCGACGTCTTGGAGCGTTACGCGCGCTGGCGCCGCTTCGACACGGTGCAGATGGGCATCACCACCGACGTGCTCAACCGCATGTTCTCAAACGATTTCGGGCCCTTGCGCGCGATGCGCGATCTCGGGCTCGGCATGGTCGACCGGATGCCGCGGCTGAAGGAATTCTTCATCCGTCAGGCGGCAGGCCTGGCCGGCGAGGCGCCGCGGCTTCTGCGCGGCGAGGCGATCTGAAACGGTCCGGACTTTCGATCGGCTTTTGAACGGTCGCGTTTCGACACGTCCTATGAATTTCACCATCGCGCCATCACTGTGCCGCGTGCTTTCGGCTATGATGCTCCGGGATCGGCGGCCAGCCGCCGGAATCGATGGAGAATGCCATGCACCGTACGTCAAAAGCCGTCTGGAAAGGCACACTGACGGAAGGCCAGGGAACGCTTGAGACGCAAAGTGGCGCGCTTGCCGACCTGCCCTATTCGTTCAAGGGGCGGTTCCAGGACGAAAGCGGCCAGTCAGGTACCAATCCCGAAGAACTGATCGCGGCGGCGCATGCCGGCTGCTTCGCCATGCAGTTGTCTCACCTGCTGGCTGAAAACGGCACGCCGGCCGAGGCGCTGGATGTCTCGGCGCGGGTTGAATTCGGCCCCGCGGCCGGCGGCGGTTTCGCCATCACGGCCAGCGTGCTGACTCTTGCCGGCAAGGTTGCCGGCATCGACGCGGCCACGTTCAAAGACCTGGCGGACAAGGCAAAGGCGTCCTGTCCGGTTTCCGGCGCGCTCTCGGCGATCGAGATCCGGCTCGAGGCGCGGCTTGCGTGACGTCGGCGCCTGGCGGCTTGCCCGAACGATTGTGACCGGTTTCGGCGGTTGCCGCGCAAGGTCGGGTCGCCGAAGGCAGGTAGTTCGAAAGCAAAAGTCGCCCCAAACGGCCTATAGTTTGCCAAAAGCTGCTCACCGCCCGTCATCAGGGGCTTGTTGCGGCCTCGAAGCGGAGGAGACGTCATGCTGCATGCGGCAGAACCGCGTACCGTCAAGGTGCCGGGCGGCAAATCGAGCCTGAAACTCAGCGACATCACCGAGGAGGCGAGCCGGCTCGCTGATTTTGCCGATCACGAGCAGGTCTGGCTGGGGCGCGACGAGGCGCGCGGACTGACCGCGATCGTTGCCGTGCACGACACCACGCTCGGCCCCGCTCTCGGCGGAACGCGCGTTTGGCCACACGAGACTTTCGAGGCCGCGCTGACCGACGCGCTCAGACTGTCGCACGGCATGACGCTGAAGGCGGCGGTCGCGGGACTGGCGTTGGGCGGCGGCAAGGCGGTGATCGTTGCCGATGCCAGGTCGGACAAGACGCCCGAGCTTCTGGACGCCTATGCCGAAATGCTGGCCGCGCTCGAAGGCCAGTACATCACCGCCGAGGATGTCGGCCTGTCGCTGGCGGATGCGGACTATCTGCGGGCGCGCACGCCGAACGTGACCGGAACGACGCGCGGCGGCAGCGGCAATCCCTCGCCGGTCACCGCGCAGGGCGTATTCCTGGGCATCAAGGCGGCGCTGAAACACAAGACTGGCTCGGAAAAGCTCGACGGCGTACGTGTCGCGGTGCAGGGGCTGGGCGCGGTCGGCTGGTCGCTGGCCAAACGGCTTAGAAACGAGGGGGCGCGGCTTTCCGTGACCGATATCGACCCTGCCCGGGCCGAAAAGGCGGTTACGCATCTTGATGCAGTCGCGCTGGATGGCGACGCGATCATTAGCGCCGACGTCGACGTTTTTGCGCCCTGCGCGCTGGGCGCGGTGTTGTCGGAGGCGACGATCCCGCTTTTGAAGGCCGGCATCGTCGCGGGTTCGGCCAACAACCAGCTCGCCACACCGCAGAATGCCGAAAGGCTGCGAGCGCTCGGTATTCTCTACGCGCCGGACTACGTCATCAATGCGGGCGGGCTGATCAACGTCGCCGAGGAACTGACGCCGCCGGGCTACGACGCGGAGGCGGCGATGAAACGGGTGAGGGTGATCCCGCGTACGCTCGGCGCGATATTCCAGCGCGCGGAGGCGGAGGGCCGCACGACCGACGCCGTCGCCGAAGCGATCGCGCTCGAACATATCGAGAGCGCGCGGGCGAAAAAGGCACGGCGGTCGAAAGCGGTGCGCTAGAGCCGGTTGCTTTTCACGGAACCGCAGACCGGCTCTAACGTGTTGTCTTAACGCGTTTTTGAACGGCGAACCGGCTTCCACTTCGCCTGGAAACGCTCTCTAGCAGCGCACGGCGATGGCGCAGCGGCGTTTATCGCGCGTGCGTACGGTCTGGGGACGGGGTTGTGCGCCGCTCCCGGTGCAGAACACGGTGTCCGCCTGGCCGATGGGCGTGCCGACCGTGACCGGAACGGCGAATTTCCGCTTCGTCATGACATAGATCGAACCGTTTTGCTCGTAATGCACGACGGCCTGCGCGCAGCTCATTTCCTCGGCGAGCTGCTGGGTATGGGCCAGAGACGCGGCCGACAGCAACGCACCCGCCGCCAAGAATGTCACGGCAATCTTGTTGGACACGGTCAGGGCTTCTCCTCGCCACGAATGGGGAACATACGGCTCAGGATGAACCGCGCTAATGTGCCGGAATGCCGCGATGGGCGGCCTCGCCCCACAATTCCTCGATCCGGTCGTCGCGACCGCATGCGTAGCGGTAATACTTATAACGCAACGGATTCTTGCGGTAGTAGTCCTGATGGTAGGCTTCCGCCTCCCAGAACGCGCCGGCCGGTTCCACCGGGGTAACGATTGGCTTGCCGAGTTCGGCCTCGGCGTCGGCTTTCGCCGTTTCCACGACGGACTGTTGTTTGCTGTCGAGCGCGTAGATCGCGGTCGTGTAGGCATGGCCGCGGTCGCAGAACTGGCCGCCCGCGTCGGTCGGGTCGACGGAGCGGAAGAAGATGTCGACCAGTGTGCGATAGCCGACCTTCGAGGGATCGAATTCGATCCGGACCACTTCGCGATGGCCGGTATGGTTGCCATAGGTCGGATTTTCCAGCTCGCCGCCGGAATAGCCCGAGACCGTCGCGATCACGCCCGGCACGCTATCGAAATCCGATTCCACGCACCAAAAACAGCCGCCGGCAAAGATCGCGGTCCGGGTTTCCTGCGCGGCCAGCGGCGTCGAAGCCGACGCTGCGAAAAGGGCGAGGGCGGTGAGGAAGCGAAACATGGCGATCTCCGTGGAACGAACCCTGCTCAAGCTAGGGGGCGACCGTTTTGGAGCAACTCACGGCGCAACACGACTGCGTGAGGGGAGACGGTCGTCCGGCTCTACGGGGTGCGGTCGGCGAGGAGGGCGGCGATTTCGGCGCGCAACGCCGACACCTCCTGTTCGAGAGCCGCGACGCGGTTTTCCAGCGCGCTCGGCGTCGGTGCCGGCAGCGGCTGGGCGCGCGAGGTATGGGCGACCGCCGCCACCGGCCCGGACAGAAGATGCATGTAGCGATCCTCGCGCTGGCCGGGGCCGCGCTCGACGAGCTGAACCAGGGCCGGCCGACGACCGATCAAAAGATCGAGATCGGCGAGCAGGTCGTCGAGAGAGGCGTAGTTCGCCATGCGCTCGCAGCGGGTCAGGAGCTCGCGCGCGGTCTGCGGGCCGCGCAGCATCATCAGCGCAATCAGCGCGGTCTGGCCCTGGGTCAGCGAAAAGCGCTGCGCCATCAGGTGCTCGTAGCGCTCGACGCGCGAGGCGAAGGCCTGGCGCACCAGGCCCTTGTCCTGCAACTGGGCAAGAGCGCGACGGACCTCGACGGTTTCCGGCGTCATGACCGGATCGCGCGCCGTCTTCTGGTTGGCCGCGCCGTGCACGCCGTTGAGGCTCATCGGGTAGACGTCCGGCGTCAGCGTTTTCTTTTCGGCCAGACAGCCAAGAACGCGCGTCTCGAGCGGATTGAGAAGGGGGAGGTCGTTGCTGTCCAAGGCGTCCAATCCGGTAGGGTATCGACGAGGTGTTGTAGTTCCAACGCGTGTCGCGTCTTTCGATGCCGCTCAATATGCTTGAGGCTGTCGCGCGCAGTCATGGCCCACACGCGACAAAGGGCCCCGATTTCGTCCGTCAGGTTCTGCCTCCTGGCGGCGTTTGGATGAAACGCCGTCAAGATCGCGAGTTTCGTCCTAGACCCGCCGTTCCACCATCATTTTCTTGATCTCGGCGATCGCCTTGGCCGGGTTGAGGCCCTTCGGACAGGCTTGGGTACAGTTCATGATCGTGTGGCAGCGATAGAGGCGGAACGGGTCTTCCAGATTGTCGAGCCGCTCGCCGCTCGCCTCGTCGCGGCTGTCGATCAGCCAGCGATAGGCCTGCAGCAGCACTGCCGGGCCGAGATAGCGGTCGCCGTTCCACCAATAGGACGGGCACGAGGTCTGGCAGCAGAAGCACAGGATGCATTCGTAGAGCCCGTCGAGCTTCTGCCGGTCCTCGTGGCTCTGGCGCCATTCCTTGGCGGGCTCGGGCGAGACCGTCTTGAGCCAGGGCTCGATCGAGGAGAGCTGGGCGTAGGGCACGGTCAGGTCGGGCACCAGATCCTTGACCACCGGCATGTGCGGCAGCGGGTAGACCTTCACCCCGCCGTCGATCTCGTCCATGCCCTTGGTGCAGGCAAGCGTGTTGGTGCCGTCGATATTCATGGCGCAGGAGCCGCAGATGCCCTCGCGGCAGGAGCGGCGCAGCGTCAGCGTCGGGTCGACCCGGTTCTTGATCCACAACAGCGCGTCGAGCACCATCGGCCCGCAATCGTCCATGTCGACGTAATAGGTGTCGACGCGGGGATTGTCGTCGTCGTCCGGCGACCAGCGATAGATGCGGAATTCGCGGATATTGGTCGCGCCGTCCGGCTTCGGCCAAGTCTTGCCTTCGTTGATCTTCGAGTTCTTGGGAAGAGCGAGTTCAACCATGTCGTGTCAGCTTTCGATAACATTGCTGGCGGTTCGGCCCGCAGGTGGAAGAGGCCCCACCTCACCGATCATCACATCAAGAAGGTCACGTTCCTGTCGTGATCCCTTGAACGGTCTAGCCATCATAAAGAATTCGTTTTGAAATCCTACGAGGTAAGATTTCATTTCGCGGGCAAACTCGTCCGGTGCGTTCTTGTCGCCGACCAAGATAATCAGGCCGTCGAAATAGAACCTGTAAATCTCCAGGCGGCTCGATTCACTTTCATATTTCTGTCGAACCGGAGTATGATTGTGTTCTAAGCCGGGGCCTCGTAAGCAAAGAAAAACGGTAGGAAACTCGTCGCTCCTCCCGCTTTGACCGCTGACAACAAGGTCTCGCAGATACTCGAGATCCTCGCTGCTCATTTGCACATTCTGAAATTCTTCTAGTTCTGTCGCCGCAGATCTCCAAAGTAGACTCAAAACAAATAATCTCAATTTGTAGGGGTGGTCTGTCTTTGCTGTCAGGTGGCCGACGCCAGTATCTGTGTCAACTTGCTGAATTTGCAAACTTTTGTCCTGACGGCCACTCCAAACGGCCCCGATACGCCTTATTTCTTGGATGCCTTCAGTATCGTATTCTGCCAGTATCTTCTCACCTCTCGCGGTGACCAACTGACGATCATACCAGCTATTGGGGCGGTTTATCGCTCGAGAAACATCAGGGCCGCTTTCAAGCAACATTTCACCTTTTATACGCCCAGCTCTAGTCAGGGCCTTCGGTATCAAATGAGATTTCACAAACGTACCTGGCTGCCTCGTCAATTTACACAAGCCAGAACTTTTCATGCTCAATACACCCGCGCCTTGGGCGCGATCTTTTTCAGCGCGATGCCGCCGTCCTTTTCCTCAAGCAGCGGCTCGGTGTGGACCGGGCGATAGGAGAGCGTCACCTTGCCCTTGTCGTTCAGCCGGGCGAGCGTGTGCTGGCGCCAGTTCTTGTCGTCGCGCTCGGAAAAATCCTCGCGGGCATGCGCGCCGCGGCTTTCCTTGCGCGCCTCGGCGCCGTGGACGGTGGTGATGGCGCAGGCCATCAGGTTTTGCAGCTCCAGCGTTTCGACCAGATCGGAATTCCAGATCATCGAGCGGTCGAACACCTTGATGTCGGAAAGCTCGCCCCAGATCGCCGAAATACGCTTGCAGCCCTGTTCCAGCGATTCCTGGGTGCGGAACACCGCCGCGTCCTCCTGCATGGCGCGCTGCATCTTGTCGCGCAGGGCGGCGGTCGGGCTGCCGCCGTCGGCGTGGCGGGTGCGGTCGAAGCGGTCCATGATCTTGTCGACCGCCTTTTCGTTGATCGCCGGGATAGCGGCCGCCCGGTCGATTACCTGGCCGGCGCGGATCGCGGCGGCGCGGCCGAATACGACGAGGTCGATCAGCGAATTGGAACCGAGCCGGTTTGCCCCGTGCACGGACGCGCAGCCGGCCTCGCCCACCGCCATCAGGCCGGGCGTGACGCGGTCGGGATCGTCCTTGGTCGGGTTCAGCACCTCGCCCCAATAATTGGTGGGGATGCCGCCCATATTATAGTGCACGGTCGGCAGCACCGGGATCGGCTCGCGGGTGACGTCGACGCCGGCGAAGATCTTGGCCGACTCGGAAATGCCGGGCAGGCGCTCGGCGAGCACGGCCGGGTCGAGATGGTCGAGATGCAGGAAAATGTGATCCTTGTCCTTGCCGACGCCGCGCCCCTCGCGGATTTCCATCGTCATGCAGCGCGAAACCACGTCGCGGGAGGCCAGATCCTTGGCCGAAGGTGCGTAGCGCTCCATGAAACGCTCACCCTCGGAATTGACCAGGTAACCGCCCTCGCCGCGCGCGCCCTCGGTGATCAGGCAGCCGGCGCCGTAAATGCCGGTCGGGTGAAACTGCACGAACTCCATGTCCTGCAGCGGCAGGCCGGCGCGCGCGATCATGCCGTTGCCGTCGCCGGTGCAGGTATGCGCCGAGGTCGCCGACAGATAGGCGCGGCCGTAACCGCCGGTGGCCAGCACCACCATCTTGGCGGCGAAGCGGTGGATGGTGCCGTCGTCGAGATTCCAGGCGACGACGCCGGTGCAGGTTCCGTCGTCGTCCATGATCAGGTCGAGGGCGAAATACTCGATGAAGAACTGGGCGTTGTTCCTGACCGACTGGCCGTAGAGCGTGTGCAGGATGGCGTGGCCGGTGCGGTCGGCGGCCGCGCAGGTGCGCTGCACGGGCGGGCCTTCGCCGAAATTCTGCATGTGGCCGCCGAACGGACGCTGATAGATCTTGCCTTCCTCGGTGCGCGAGAACGGTACGCCGTAATGCTCGAGCTCGTAGACGGCGGCCGGCGCCTCGCGGGCGAGATACTCCATGGCGTCGACATCGCCGAGCCAGTCGGATCCCTTGACCGTGTCGTAAAGATGCCACTGCCAGTTGTCGGGACCCATGTTCTGCAGCGAGGCGGCAATGCCGCCCTGCGCCGCCACGGTGTGGGAGCGGGTCGGAAACACCTTGGTGATGCAGGCGGTCTTGAGACCCTGCTCGGCCATGCCGAGTGTCGCCCGCAGGCCGGCGCCGCCGGCGCCCACCACCACCACGTCGAATTTGTGATCGACGAACTCGTAGGCTTTGCCGCCCGCCTTGCTTGCCTCAGCCATCGGCGCCATTACCCTCCGAACGCGATCTTCAACAGCGCGAACACGCAGGCCGCGCCTATCGTGAACACGAAAAACATATTGAGCACGACAAGGGCGATCTTGACGCCCTCGTCATGGATGTAGTCCTCGATGATCTCCTTCATGCCGATGCGCATGTGCACGAAACCGGAAACCAGCACGAGGATCAGGACAAGCGTCACGAAGGGGTTGCCCAGCGTGGCGCGGACCTCGTCGTAGCCGGCGCCATTGAGCGCGATCAGCAGGCCGACGAAAAACAAGAGCAGCGGGATGTTGGCGATCGCCGTCAGCCGCTGGCGCCAAAACGTGTCGGTCCCGTCCTTGGCCGAACCGAGGCCGCGGACCTTGCCGAGGGGGGTGCGCATGTCGTTCATCATCAGCCTCCGCGTGCCATGTAGCCGGCGACCCACACCAGCACGGTCAGCGTCACCGACCCGGCGAGCGTGGCCCAGGCCAGTTTCGTCGCGGTCTGCTTGTCCATCGCTGTACCCGTGTCCCAGACCAGATGGCGCAGGCCGCCCAGCATGTGGTGCAGCAGCGCCCAGGTGTAGCCGAACAGAACCAGCCGTCCGAACCAGGAGCCGTAGAGCCCATTGACGAACTCGAAATAGCTCTCCGACGTGGCCGCTGCGATCAGCCACCAGGCGACCAGCAACGTGCCGACATAAAGTGCCGCGCCGGTGATGCGGTGCACGATCGACATCAGCATGGTCGGGATCAGGCGATAGACCTGAAGATGCGGCGAAAGCGGTCTTTGTCTCATGCCAGGTCGGGTGGCTGTGGAATTGCTCATGGCTCCCCCAGATAGAAGGCTCCGGATGCGGCGCGACGACTGCCGGCGCCCGCCCGGTTGCCCGTTTCTAATGGTCTTTTTGCACCGCGTCAAAGCCGGAAAAAGATGCCGCACCGGGCATTTAGAGCGGCGGTGCGGCGCCGTCCAGCGATGACCCAGCTTCAATCGATTAAAGCAGCACGGGGCGCCGGGACATACGGTTGGCCGTCAGCGGCGGCAGGTGTTGGGCGCCGCTCCCGACTTCATCAGCAGTGCCTCGTTGTGGTCCAGAAGCAGCGCATAGGGCGGTGCGCCGTAGCGGATGCGCGAATCGGCCGGGGAGGCCGGCAGTGTGATCGGCGCGTCGTCGCCAAGGGTCAGGAGGACGCTGGCGCCGCGGTTTTCGACCGTCATGCGGGCGCCGTCGTCGCAGCGATAGGTGGTTTTGCCACGCGGCGCCGAGACGCCGCCGGGCGTGGCGCCCGGTCCGTCGGCCACGCACGCCGCGAGGAAGAGGACCGGCAACAGGATCAGGCGGTTTTTCAGGGGAATTCCTCGCAGTTTGCGGACGGGCCGCGCGAAAACTACAAATTTTGTCCGCGCGGGATCAAGCGGATCCGGGCGCTATTTGCCGTCGAACCGGATGACGTAGCTCGACCAGTCGGCGGGGCCGGCGATCTGCTCATAGAGCTTCTTGCCGTCCTCTGGCTGGCGCGGGGCGCTCAGCATCAGCTTGGTCCAGCCGCGTTCCTCGGCGCGGTCGGCGAGCACGTCGACCATCGCCTTGGCGATGCCCTTCGACCGGTGTTGGTGATGGACATAGATATGGTCGCAGGCCCCGCAGCGCATGCCGGAGACCGGCTCGGGCAAGTCGGCGAAGATCGCGAAGCCGACCAGCTGGCCGTCGATGCGGGCGCCCAACACTTCGGCGGTGCGGTCCTGTAACAGCGCCTCGGCATAATATTGATCGGGGCGGCGCGGCGCGCCGCGTTTGAGCGCCTGGGCATAAGCGGCAAGCAGCGGCGCCAGATCGGGGGCGTCCTTGAGACGAAGCAGGGCGATGTCGATTGCGGGCTGATCGGTCATTTGTTCTCCATCGGGGATATTAACCATGTCTGTCAATTGCCGCGTGCGGATTTCCCGTCCCAGGTGACAGAGGTTAAGAAACGGTTAATGTTGAGGATGAGGAGGCTTCGACCTCGAGAAAGGACGCACCATGCGCCTGAACTGGAAATCCTGGACGGGAGCGTTTGCAGCGACCGCGTTCGCCGTTCCGCTGCTCGTATCTACCCTGGCGCCTGCTGCGGCCGGCGGTCTCTACGACCGGGTTTACGCAGACAGCTTCGGTAATCTCGTGATCCGCAGCCCTTCAGGCTACAAACGCATCGTCGTCGGCCAGGGCCATCTGGCCAAGGAGCTGGGCGAGTACAGCCGCGCCGGCGCGGGTCCTGACATCGTCTATTACGACGAGGCTGACCGGGTGCGGCGCGACTGCCGGCGCCACGGCGTGCTGCTCAAGGGCCGCGGCTACATGTACGGCCTGCCCGACAACACCGTGCCGGTGCTGGTCGGGCCCTGCCGCTGAGCGATTCGTCCGAATCGAGCCCGGTGGCCCTGATTTGGTCACGTTTGCACCGCCTGCTTCTGCCCCGACGCCGGGGCAAGGCGAGGCCGTGACGGGAGACAGAATGAGCGAAGCCGCGACCGCCCGCAGACTGAAGGACCACGCCGCGTCGCTGACGACGATGACGCGGTTTGTGCTCGCCACGCTGGCGCTGGCTTCAGGCGTCTACACCTATCTGGGCGTGCGCAGCCTTCTCGACGGTTCGGCGACGATCGTGTTTTTCGCCGCCATTATCTATTCGGCCGCGGTGTCCGTTGGTATTTACGGTTTCTGGACCTACCTGCTCAGGTTCCTGCCCGAAATGCGCGACGGCGCCTCGCGGCTGGTGCTGGTCGCTGTCATGGCGGTCGGGTCGGTGATGATCGTGGCGATGTCGTCCTGGCTCAACGCGGCCGCACTCGCCGGTTCGGCCGCGGTCGAGCAGCACCTGGCCGAGACGCTGGAGGACTACACCGGCGATCTCGACCAGGCCAACACCAACGCGCTTGGGGCGCTGTCGCTGCTGCCCGATATCCAGCGCGCCGGCGAGCGGTTTGCCAGGCTGGCCGGCGACGAGCGCGATTCGGGGGCGCTGACGGGCACGTCCGGCTCGGGAAGCGTGGTGCAGCTTCTGACCCAGATGGCCGCGCAGATGCGCGAGCTCGAGGCCAATATCCTCGCTTCGCGGGAGACGGTGGCGACACTTTTCAAGGAGGGGCAGACCCATCTGGCGGCGATGCGCGGGCTGGTTTCCGGATCGGGCCCGATCGCGCCGCGGTCGGACCGTTTCGCCGAGCAGGCCGTGGCGCTTGCCGGCGTGATCGCCGCACTCGAGCAGACATCGGTTGCGCCCTCGGTCCTGCGCGCGGCCGAGGATCTCTCGGTCGGCTTCATCGCGCCGGTGGCTGACGGGTCGACCGCCGACCTGGCCGGCCGGCAGGATGTCGTCATGGCGACGATCCGCTCCTCCGTCGAGGCGCAGTCGAAGGCGCTTTCGAAGGCCGCCGAGCAGATTCTCGCCCAGCCCAAAGTGCCTGACCGGCGCTACGTGCCGCTGTCGTCGGCCGAGGCGGTGCTGCTTTACGGCGGCGACTTCGTTCCGAGCTGGGCAGGCGCGATCTCGATCGACCTGCTTCCCGCCGTGCTGGTGGCGATCATGGCCGTGGTGCAGGCGGCGGTGCGGCGCGGCGAGGAACAGATGGCCGATACGGACCGCATCACCGCGGCCGACATGCTGCGGTCGCTGGAAATCCACGACGCGCTGCTGGCGCGCCGCGCCGCGGTCGGGCCGGTCTCTCCGGATGCGGTCGCGGCAGAAGCGCCGGAAGCGGCCGGGCCCGAACCGGCGGATGACGAAGACCGCCACGATGATGAAAGGCTGGCTGGCGAGAACGTGACGCCGCTATCGCTTTCCGAGCGCAAGAGGAGCGATCCGTGAGCCGCGCCGGCGATCTCTCGCTTGCTCGCAAAAACTCCGGGCGCGCACAGGGTGTGTGGGCGGCGATAGGGCGCTATTTCGCCCGTTTCGACGAGGGCGAGGTGATCCGCTGGGCGTTTCGCGGCCTGTTGATCGGCGCCGTCGGCGTGCTGGCGATGGATCTGCACGATCTGATCAAGGCGCGGCGTCCGGCCGTCGCGCCGCCTGCCGGCATCACGTCGCCGATCCTGCCGCCGGCGGTCGACACGCGGGATGGTGAAGGCGGCTCGGCGACGGTTGATCCGCGCGATCAGGTCCTGGTTGACGAAGTTCGGTTGCGCCAGGCGATCAGCTTTACGCTCAAGCCAGGGGGCATTTTGGCGGCGGAGGGTTTTGTCGATGTCGGCGCAGCGACGCGTTTCGCCGCCGAGATCGAGATGCGCGGTGAATATGTGCGCGCGGTGCTTTTGAATTCGCCGGGCGGCTCGCTCGACGACGCGATCCAGATCGCCCGGCAGATCCGCGCTCGCGGGCTGGCGACGGGGGTTGCGGACGGCGCCTTTTGCGCCTCGTCCTGCCCGCTGATGTTGGCCGGCGGGGTGACGCGTTCGGTCGGGGGCACATCGGCGGTCGGGGTGCACCAGTTCTACGCCGTCGGCGAGATGCCCGCCGAACCGGCCCAGGCCATGTCCGATGCGCAGGCGACCACGGCGCGGATATCGCGTCATCTGGACGAGATGGGCGTGGACCCGGCCTTGTGGCTGCATGCACTCGATACCCCGCCGCGCGCGCTCTACTACCTCAGCATGGACGAGATGCGCGGCTACGGTCTGGCGACCGGCACGGGCCCGATTGCCGCCCAGTAAATTCGGTACAATTTGTCAGCGCGCCGCGCGGTGCGCGCGGCGATCGCCGTTGTCGTAGATGAGCGTCGGCGCGACGCGCACGCAGTTGCGGCCGCTGTTCTTGGCTTCGTAAAGCGCCAGGTCGGCGCGACGCAGCATGTCGGACATCGTGTCGTCGGCTTTCAGTTCGGCGACGCCGAAGCTGGCGGTGAAGCGCGCGGTTCCCGGCATGCCCTGGATCGCGAGCCCGGCGAAGGCGCTGCGGATCGTCTCGGCGAGCAGGCGCGCCGCGGCCACATTGGCTCCTGGCAGCAGGATGGCGAACTCCTCTCCGCCGATGCGGCCGACGACGTGGTTTTCCGCCTTTGCCTCGATCAGTTGCGTGGCGAAGGCGCGAATGACGAGATCGCCGCCAGGATGGCCGTAGCTGTCGTTGACCGCCTTGAAATGATCGAGGTCGCAAATGATGATCGCGGCTGGGATCCGGGTTTCGGCAGCCTGCCGGGCCACCAGAGGCGCGCGCTCTTCGAAACCGCGGCGGTTGAGCAGACCGGTCAGGGAATCGGTTTCGGATTTCGTGGTCGCGTCGATCAACAGGTCGCGCACCAGGATCACTGCCACCAGCAGGCCGGTCGCCACGATCAGCACAGAGCCCATGGATTGCGAGATCAGCGCATAGATGCTGTCTACATAGGTTTGAGGACGATCGCCGGGCCCGAAGGCGGCGGCAAAGAACGGTTTGGCCATGAAGTGAAGCGCGCCCGCGGCAAGCACGCCGGCCAGCGCAATATCGAGATAACGTTTGCCCGGCACGCGTATCAGGCAAAACACCGCGCCGGCCTGTATGGCGAAATAGGGCAGTTGGTAAAGCAGCACACGCGCGAAGGAGTCGCGCGGCATGTCGTAAATGGCGAGATTGAGCGGCAGCGACAGAAGAACCAGGATTGCCAGCAATCGCCAGGGGATGCGTATGTCGTATTTTCTCAGAATTCCGACATTGAACGCGACCAGAGCCGCGATCGAGACGACGAAAGCCGAAAACACGACGAAGCGTGGGTTATCGACAGCCGCGACCATCCATTCCACGCCGAAATTCGCCATCCCGAGCACGAAACTGGCGGCGATCCAGCGCGCCGGAATGCGGACCTTGCCATAGATGCTGACCCATGCGAACGCGCCGGCAAACAGGCCGGCGACGAGGAGGTTTATCGCCAGAATATATCCGGCAGCACTCATGTTCGGCTCCTGTTCGCGTGCCGGGCGACATTAGCGCAAGGGTTCGAAAAAGAGGTTAATGCCGACGGGACAAAAACCTGCTTCCCGACGTGGCGGAGCCCGTTGCGGTTTTAGATGCAACGGGCTCCGATAAGGTGTCGATCAGACCGGACGGCGGGCGTTGAAACGATCCGGCTCCCCGATCGCCAAACGGATCAGCGGCGAGCGAGCGTGCCCGGATTGGACATGCGTGGCAGGCGGCGCGTCTGCCTGCGTTCGACTGTTCCGCCGGTGCACTCGCCGTTTTCCTTGCAGTCGATGAAGCCGTTGTCGGTCACGCAGCCATAGCCGCCCTTCTTGGCATGCGTGCCATAGCCGATATTGTCGTCGTTTTTTTCGCACGCCGTGCGGACCTGATCGCGCGTCGCCTTGACTTTCCGGATTTTCATTTCCGCGAAAGACGGGCCGATCGATGTGGCGAGCAGGATCGCGGTAAGCGTCGATATCGTGGTTCTGGCAAGCATGGCGGTTTCCTCCACAAACACCGGCTGGTTGCGAGCCGGAATGGGGCGAAGATGGAGGAACGTGCCTGAAGCGAGTCTGACGACGCTGTTCATGGCCGCTTCATCTGTGCACTCAGCCTTGCCTGTCAGCTTGCTGATCGTCGTTCACGAAAGCGCCGAACAGACGTCGGATGCACCAGATTTGGGTGAGGACGACGAAAAACCAAGCGCCGATCTGCACAGCGGCCATCAGGCTCTGCGAGGCCGCCGGCTGAGGCGGGCGACCTCGCGATCGGTGGTGCGGGCGCTCAGCGCCAGTCGCGGATGTCGACGAAATGGCCGGCGATCGCCGCTGCCGCGGCCATGGCCGGCGAAACCAGATGGGTGCGGCCCTTGAAACCCTGGCGGCCTTCGAAATTTCGGTTCGAGGTCGAGGCGCAGCGCTCCTGCGGCTTGAGCCGGTCCTCGTTCATGGCCAGGCACATCGAACAGCCCGGCTCGCGCCAGTCGAAGCCGGCCGCCTTGAAGATCGCGTCCAGTCCCTCGGCCTCGGCCTGCGCCTTGACGAGGCCGGAGCCCGGCACGATCATGGCGTCGACGCGCTCGCTGACCGTGCGGCCCTCGACCACCTTGGCCACAGCGCGCAGGTCCTCGATGCGACCATTGGTGCACGAGCCGATGAAGACGCGGTCGAGCGCGATGTCGGTGATCTTCGTGCCCGGGGTCAGGCCCATATAGTCGAGCGCACGCTTCTTGGAATTGCGCTTGTTTTCGTCGGCGATCTCGTCGGGGTCCGGCACGACGCCGGTGACGGAGACGACGTCCTCGGGCGAGGATCCCCAGGTGACGATCGGCGGCAGATTGGCCGCGTCGAGCACCACCGTCCGGTCGAAATGGGCGCCCTCGTCGGTGCGCAGCGTTCTCCAGTATTCCATGGCCATGTCCCAGGCCTTGCCCTTCGGCGCGCGCGGCTTGCCTCTGACATAGTCGAACGTTGTCTCGTCGGGCGCGATCAGGCCGGCGCGGGCGCCGCCCTCGATCGACATGTTGCAGACCGTCATGCGTCCTTCCATCGACAGCGCGCGGATCGCCTCGCCGGCATATTCGATGACATGGCCGGTGCCGCCGGCCGTGCCGATCTCGCCGATGATGGCCAAAATGATGTCCTTGGCGGTGACGCCGTCGGGCAGTTGCCCGTCGACGCGCACCAGCATGTTCTTGGCCTTGTTCTGGATCAGCGTCTGGGTGGCGAGCACATGCTCGACTTCCGACGTGCCGATACCGTGCGCCAGCGCGCCGAAGGCGCCATGGGTCGAGGTGTGGCTGTCGCCGCAGACGATCGTCATGCCGGGCAGGGTGAAACCCTGCTCGGGGCCGACGATGTGGACGATGCCCTGGCGCAGATCGACCTCGTTGTAATAGTCGATGCCGAAATCGGCAGCGTTCTTGGCCAGCGCCTCGACCTGGATGCGGCTTTCGGGATTGGCGATGCCGTGCGAGCGGTCGGTGGTCGGCACGTTGTGATCGACGACGGCGAGCGTCTTTTCGGGATGACGCACCTTGCGGCCAGCGATTCTGAGGCCCTCGAAGGCCTGCGGACTCGTCACTTCGTGGACGAGATGGCGGTCGATATAGAGGAGACAGGTGCCGTCGTCCTGACGGTCGACCAGATGGTCGTCGAAGATCTTGTCGTAAAGGGTGCGGGGAGCGGTCATTGTCTTGCGTCCGTCGATAGGAGAGCTGGATGGACCGGCGGGTCGCCGGGCGGGCGGCGTTCAGGCGCGCCGGGTCGCCTTGGCGCCCGAAATCCGCGCGAAAAAACGCGCCGGCAGGCGCTTTCTGTCCTGCAGGGCAAAGCGCTTGTAGGCCGGATTGCCGAACAATTCTTCCATGGCGTGGCTCATACCAGCAAAGACGCAGGGCGGCAATCTTGGGGGCGGGCCGAGCGAAACGGGGCGTTGGCCGGCTTCCGCACCGAGGTTTGGGGGCGGACGTCGTCGGCCGCACCGCCGTTCTTCGCCGCCTTACGCCCGGCGTTGCGTGGGCGCGCTCCGCTACCGGAACAACAAGATCGGGATCTTGCAGGCGCGGATCATTTCCGTGGTGGTGGAGCCGATAATCATCGAGCGTATGCGCGAATGGCCATAGGCGCCCATCACCAGGAGGTCGATGCCGTCCTTTTCGACCGCCTCGGCGATCGCCTTGTCCGGCTGGCCCTGGACCAGCCGGGAGGTGGCCTGGCGGCCGGCCGCTTTCAGCACGGCCTCGGCGTCGGCAAGCCTGCGGCGGTGTTCGGCGGTGTCGGCGCCGACGGCGAGAAGGCGGATGTCGAGCGCTGAAAACAGCGCCGAGCGGGCGATATGATCCACCGCGCGGCCGATGCTGGGCCCGCCGTCATGGGCGATCAGCACCTTTTCGACCGGACGCCAGGCGCGCGCGGCGACATAGATCGGACGCGTGGCGGAGCGGACGATGCGTTCCAGATTGGAGCCGAGATGCAGTTTTGCGAAATCGGCACCCTCGCCGCGCTTGCCGATCACGATCATGTCGGCCTGTTTTTCGGCCTCGGCCACCGTTTCCAGGAGATCGCCGTTGCGCAGCCGCATGCTCGCCTCGACGCCGGCTTCAGCCAGCATTGCCTGTGCGTCCTCGAGTATGGCGCGGCCGCGCTTTTGGGCCAGCCGCGCGCGCTCCTCGTCGAGGCTGCTGAGCTCGGCCAGAAGGCTCGACCGGGCTCCAAGCGCGATCGTGCCCGAAAGGTCGGACGAGGCCGTTTCGCGTCGGCCGAGCACATGAACCAGTTCCACCGTCGCATCGGTGCGCCCGGCGATCCAGGCGGCGTTCTCGCATACGCTTTTCGAGTAGGTCGAGCCGTCGACAAGCGCGATGATCCTAGCCGTCATTTTCTTCTCCTGACCGAAACCTAGCCGTAGACGGTGCTAATGCGCCATGAGTTTGTCGAGCGCGCCCGGCTTGTCGTGGATGGCGAGGCGGTCGACCAGCGTCTCGCTGGCCTCGTTCATGCCGACGATCTCGACATCGGCGCCGTCGCGGCGGAATTTCAACACCGCCATGTCGAGGGCGCTGACGCTGGAAATGTCCCAGATATGGGCGCGCGATACGTCGATCGTTACCTTTTCCAAGGTCTCCTTGAAGTCGAAGGCGGCCATGAAATCCTCTGCCGAGGCGAAAAAGAGCTGACCTTCCACCACATAGGCGCGGTGGCGTCCGTCGGCGCTCAGCGTTGACGATACGCGGAAGAGCTGGGCGATCTTCCAGGCGAAGAAGATGCCGGACAACAGCACGCCGACCAGCACGCCGATCGCGAGATTGTGGGTGAACACCACGCAGATCACCGTCGCCAGCATGACGATCGAAGACGAGCGCGGATGGTCCTTCAGGTTCTTGACCGACGACCACGAGAACGTGCCGATCGACACCATGATCATGATCGCGACCAGCGCCGGCATCGGAATCCGGCTGACGAGGTCGCCAAGCACCAGAATCATGAACAACAACAGCACGCCGGCGGCGAAGGTCGACAACCTGCCGCGCCCGCCCGACTTCACGTTGATGATCGACTGGCCGATCATGGCGCAGCCGGCCATGCCGCCGATGAAGCCGGTGGCGGTGTTGGCGATGCCCTGGCCGATGCATTCCTGGTCGCGGTCGGACGTCGTGTCGGTCAGATCGTCGACGATCTGCGACGTCATCAGCGATTCCAAAAGCCCGACCACCGCGACCGCGGCCGAATAGGGCAGGATGATCAGCAGCGTCTCGAGGGTAAGCGGAATATCGGGGATCAGGAAGACCGGCAGTGTCGACGGCAGCTCGCCCATGTCGCCGACCGTGCGCACGTCGAGGCCGAAGACGATCGCGATCGTCGTCAGGACGACGATGCACACAAGGGGCGAGGGCACGGCTCTGGTCAGGTATGGAAACAGGTAGATGATGCCAAGGCCGGCGGCGACCATCACATAGGTCAGCCAGGGAACCCCGATCAGTTCGGGGAGCTGGGCCATGAAGATCAGAATGGCGAGCGCGTTGACGAAGCCGGTCATCACCGAGCGCGATACGAAGCGCATCACCTGGCCGAGCTTCAACAGCCCGGCGCCGATCTGCAGCAGTCCGGCAAGCACCGTCGCGGCGAGCAGATATTGCAGGCCGTGGTCGCGCACCAGGGTGACCATCAGCACGGCGGTGGCGGCGGTCGCGGCCGAGATCATGCCCGGCCGGCCGCCGACGAAGGCGATCAGAACCGCGATCGAGAATGAGGCGTAGAGGCCGATTTTCGGATCGACCCCGGCGATGATGGAAAAGGCGATGGCTTCGGGGATCAGCGCGAGCGCGACGACGAGACCGGCGAGAAGATCGGCACGGATGTTGGAAAACCATTGCGCGCGATAGGCGTAGAATGAGGGCATCGGGGTCCAGGAAGTCAAAAACCAAACCGCGGCCCGACAGGGCAGGACCGCAAAGAAAGACGGTATGGGTGTAGTTGTCCGACGGGTCGGCGGCCGGAAGAGCCACCCGGGATTGCACCGGGTCCGAATGAATGCTCTTCCCTAGACCGTGGCGTGCTGCGGCGCAACATCGGGCTTCGCGTCACCCCATTTAACCTGCGCCAGGCTCCGGCGTCAGGCTGCTTCCTGCTCGACGCATATCTGGCCGGATTCGGCATCCGACAGGGATTCGTCGAGCAGACGGCAGAGATGCAGGCCGGGTCCGCGCTCGTCTTTGCCGAAATGGCGGCAAGCGCGGCAAAGCCCGAAGGGCCGCCCACCGCCATCGGCGATCAGCCCGGCAAGCAGAGCCTGGAGACTGTCCTCGAGCGCTGCCGCGCGCCCCGGCGCCAGTCGGGCGAGCGCACGGCGCAATGTCTCGATCCGGTCGCCGTCCAGCATGACGCGGCCGGCCGGCGTCAGCTCCAGTCGCACCGAGCGGCGGTCGCCGGGATGCGGCGATTTTTCCACCAGGCCGGCGCGTTCGAGCGCGATAACGGTCTGCGAGACCGTGCCCTTGGTCGCGCCGAGATAGGCGGTCAGCGCGCCTGGCGTGCGCGAGAAGCGATTGGCTCTGGCCAGATAGCGCAGGGCATCCCATTGCGCCGGTTTCATGCCGTGCGCGTGCCCGGTCTGGCCGATCAGCCGGGTGAGCCGTTCCATCAGCTCCAGGGTGCGGTGCGTTTCCGTCATCGTCAAGATGGTATCGTAACGAAACCACTATTGCAAGTCGGCCGAAGCCATGGTAGCGCCTATTTGGTATCGTTTCGATACTAACTAGGAGGATCATATGACCAGATTCGTTTTCGCCGCTCTGCTTGCCGCCGGCACGGCGCTGCCCGCGCTTGCGCACGACATCAAAAGCCCGGTCGACGCCGCCGTACCGCCGGCCTTCGACATCGTTGTGTCGTCGGCCACGACCGATGGCCGGCTGGCGACCTTCATGATGGAGCTGGCAGGCGAGGCGGGGTCGCAAAAGCCAGAAGCGGTCGGACAGCTCAAGGGCGCCAAGGTCGCCGCCTATGTGTGGCCGACCGGGCTCGATCCGGCCGTTGCGGGCTTTGCGGCCGGTTCGGGAATTCTCGCCCTCGCCGTCACCGCGCATCCCGATTTCGACGACACGCCGCTGTTCGACGAAAACGGCGACGGCGATCCGGCTAATGACGGCGCGGACTGGCATTCGCATTGGGTGGTGCTTGCCGAGGACAAGGCCTGCGTCGCGGGGCTGAAGGTGCGCGATGTCTCGCCCGGCGTCGACCTGTTGCCGGCAACCGCCCCGATGCTTCCGCTCGCTCTCGACAGCCCCGGCATGTCGCCGAGGCTCGACGGCAAGCGGGTGGAGATCACCGTGCCGGTCGCCGATGGCGAAACCGTCTCGTTCGACGCGGTCACGTCCGAACTGACCGTCAACGAGACAGGCCAGGCGCCGCTTCTGTGCGTGACCGGGGTCTACGACGTCGCGTCCGGCGACCTGTCGCAGCCGGGCGTCATCATGCGCAAGGAGTAATGTGCCAGCCGGCGCGGCAGGGAGGCGGGCTGCCGGTCATTCGCCGCCGCCGGTGTCGGTTTTCGCGCGCCGCTCCACGAGCCGCAGCGCGGCCAGGACGATGACGGCGAGCAGGGTCGCGACAAGCGCGATCTGCCAGAAGCCGAGGCCGCAGGCGAGGCCGACCGCCCCGGCCAGCCACATGCCGGCGCCCGTGGTCAGGCCATGCACCTCGCCACGGGCGAAGACGATGAGGCCGGCGGCGAGAAAGGCGACGCCGGCCGTGACCGCCTCGACAAGCCTGACCGGATCGATGCGGATGGCGTCGTCCTCGAAGGCGGGCAGGTGGGTGATCTCGATGGTAAGCACGGCGATCGTCGCCGCAGACAGGCAGATGAGGATATGGGTGCGCCGCCCGGCCGGCCGGTTGCGCCATTCGCGTTCGAAGCCGACGACGCCGCCGAGCGTTGCGGCGAGCAGTAACCGGGCCGCGATCACCTCGAAGGGAAGCCAGCTCGCGCGGCCGAAATCGGTGAAAAATGGTTCCATGACGCGCCTCGTGCGGTAAACGCCGGGACGTCGGAAAGGTTGCCGATGCGTATCCGGTCGGTCAGGCGCGCCTGAAAACGAAGGTCTTGACGAACACGTCCGGCTCGGCCACGGCGAAGGCGCGGAAGGGTAGGCTTTCCTCGACCGGGCGCCAGATACCGGCCTGTTCAAGGCGGTCGAAACGGTCCTGGAAGCCGGCCTCGGCGATCAGCCTGTCGCGTACGGTGAACATGACGTGCCCGCCGGAACGGGTGATGCGGGCCATCTCGTCCAATCCGCTCGCCGGCGCGTGACCGGCGGTGAAGACGCCGGCGGCGATCACGGCGCGGAAATGGCCGTCCGGCCACGGCAGCGCCTCGCCGAGCGCGGCCTTTTTCAGCCTCCCGTAGACCTGCCGTGACGCAGCGATCGCCAGCATCTCGTCGGACAGGTCGAGCCCTTCCAGCTGGTCGTAGCCGAGCGCCTTCAGGAACGGGCCGGACAGGCCGGTACCGCAGCCGGCGTCGAGGATCGGCCCTTCGCCGGCCGGAACGTGGCGGGCAAGCCAACTCGTGATCAGGAAGGGCAGGCAATAGCCGAGCGCGGCCGTTTCACGATCGTAGCCGGCCGCCCAGGCCGCATAGGCGTCGGCGAGTTCGGTTTCGGTCGTGGCCGCATAGACCTGGTCGAGCGGGCGCGGGGCGGATGTGGCATGTTCGGACATGGCGTCATGGTACCGTCATGCGCCGCCTGACGCCAGCCGCGTCTCGTCGGCGGCGTGGCGCGGCCAGGGCGATCGAAACCGGTTTTGTTGCGATGCTGCGGTCTTGGGCGCGTCAGCGCGATCGCTGCGCCTCGCCTTGGCGCAGGCGTTTTTCCAGCGCGCGCAGCGCCAGTGACAGGCTGACGGTGAGGATCAGATAGATATAGGCGACGATCGAATAGGTCTCGAAAAAGCGGAAGGAGCCGGAGGCGTAGATCTTGCCCATCTGGGTGATGTCGGCGACGCCGAGCACCGAGACCAGCGAGGAATCCTTGACCATGGCGACGAAATCATTGCCGAGCGGCGGCAGGATGATGCGGATCGCCTGCGGCAGGATGATCAGCCGAAAGCGCTGAAAGCGCGACAGGCCAAGCGCCTTGGCCGCCTCGATCTGGCCGCCGTCGACGGACTGGATGCCGGCGCGGAACACTTCCGAGATGAAGGCCGAATAGCCGATGGTGAGCGCGATGATGGCGCGCCACAGGAGCGAGACGTCGCGAACCAGAAGCGGTTCCAGCATGCCCGCATCCTGCAGCGGCGCGGTCGCCAGGTTCCACACCGCCACGAAGGCCGGCACGCCCGCGAAGGCGATCCAGAACAAGAGCACCAGCACCGGCACGCCGCGAATGGTCTCGACATAGAAGCGGGCGATCTGGCGCAGCACCACGGAGCCCGACAGCGCCATCAGCGCCGTGCCGAGCCCGATCAGCGAGGCGAACGCAAAGGCGACACCGGTCACGAAAACGGTGATCGTGACGCCCTTCGACACGGTGGCGAAGACCTGGGAGTAGAGGTCGCTGGCGGCGATGAGGATGGCGATCGTCGCCGCGATGATGGCGGCGACGACCAGCCACCAGGGAAATTCCCCGGTGGACGAAGCGGAGGGCTGGTTCATCAGGCTGTGGTGCTTTCAAGCAGGCGGCCGTGTCCGCGCTTAGCGCGGCCACGGCGGCGGCTGGGCGTCACTGCCCCAGCTTGTAGTCGAGGAACCATTTCTTGTTGAGGGCGTCGATGGTGCCGTCGGCCTTCATCGCCGCGATCACGGCGTTGAAAGGCTCGACCAGATCGGAGCCTTTCGGGAAGATGAAGCCGAAATCCTCCGAGCCGAGCGGGCCGCCGATCACCTTCAGCTTGCCGTCCGAGGCGGCGACATAGCCGTTGGCGGCGACGCCGTCGGTGAGCACGAGGTCGACATCGCCGGCGCGCAGCGCCTGCACGGTCGCGCCGAAGGTCTCAAACAGCTTGATGCGCGGATTGGCCTCGTCGCCGTCGAGAACGTCGTAGACGGAGACGTAGAACGGCGTGGTGCCGGGCTGGGCGGCGATCAAAAGGTCGTCCTTGGCCGCGAATTCCTTCTCGTCGGCGAACCGTTCCTCGTCGGCGCGCACCAGCATGCGCATTTCCGAATGCATGTAGGGGGCGGAGAAGTCGACCTTCTCCTTGCGGTCGTCGCGGATCGTGATGCCGGTCATGCCGAGATCGTACTGGCTGTCGGACACGGCCTGGATCATCGCGTCCCAGCTGGTGTTTTGATACTCGACGGAAAAGTTCAGCCGCTTGGCCATCTCGGCCATGGCGTCATATTCCCAGCCGATCTGCTCGCCGGTCTTGGGATCGACGAATTGCAGCGGCGGGTAGGCGTTTTCCGTCACCACAACGACCGTGCGGCCGCCGAGATCGGGAACGTCCTGCGCCTGGGCGGCAAGCGGGACGAAGACGAGGGCGGCAAGCGCGGCGAACGTTGACAGCAATTTCGACATCTGGAGCTCCTGGGGGCAGCGTCCCGGCCGTCGCGACCGGTTCGGGCGGCAGTTTAGCGACCGGACGCCGGCACGCAAGGCGTGTGGCTTTCCGTCAACGTGAAACCGTGTTTGGGGAAGCATGAAATGGATTCGCTTCAATCCGGTCCCGAAAGGTTTTAGCGTGGCGGCATGACCTATCCGCTGTCACCCATTTTCACCCGCACCGTACCCGACGGCGACACGCATGAGCGCGCCGTTTGCGAGACCTGCGGGTTCGTCAACTACGAAAACCCGAAGATCGTCGTCGGTTCGGTGGTCCGCCATGACGGCAAGCTGTTGTTGTGCCGACGGGCGATCGAGCCGCGCCGCGGTTTCTGGACCGTGCCGGCCGGCTTCCTGGAACTGCACGAAACGCCCGAGGACGGCGCGCGCCGCGAGGCGCTGGAAGAAGCCAATGCCCGGCTGTCGATCGAGAGCCTGCTGGCGGTCTATTCCGTGCCGAGACTGTCGCAAGTACAGCTCATCTACCGGGCAGGCCTCGCCCGGCCGGGCTTTTCGGCCGGCGAGGAGAGCCTGGAGGTCGGGCTATTTTCCTGGGACGAGATTCCCTGGGACGAGATTGCGTTTCCGAGCGTTCACTGGATGCTGGCGCACGAGCGACAGGTGCAGGACGGCGGTGGCGGCGCGCCGTTTTCCAACCCCGACAAGGGATGATCCTTTTCAGGCCCGGAGCGGGGGAGCGGACAATGACAAACAACGATATCCGGGCCGCTTTCGAACGTCAGGCGGCGGGATGCGCTGCGCTCGGCTCGCCGTTTACCGCGCGGCTGTGCCGGGCCCTGGCCGCGATCCTCGATCGCTCCAGCGTGACCGGTCTGGCGGTTCTGGAATGGGATGGCGATCCGCGCGCCGACGCGCTCGCGCTCAGGCTGTGCGGCGGGCTGCATGCACTGGTCCTGGCGGGCGAGGACGACGCCTTGGCCGGGCTCTATCCGCCGGCGCGGGTGGCGGAGCCGACTTTCCGCGCCGAGCTCGACGCCGCGATCCGGCGCAATGACGAGGCGCTGTTGCGTGCGCTCGACAGCGCGCCGCAGACTAACGAGATCGCCCGCGCCGGCATGATCCTGCCGGGACTCTTGGCTGCCGCGCGGGAACTCGACCGGCCGATCGCCCTGGCCGAGATCGGTTCGAGCGCGGGGCTCAATCTGTTGTTCGACCGGTTCCACTACGATTACGGCGGATCGTGCTGGGGCGAAAGCACCTCGCCGGTGCGGCTTCAACCGGAGGTTCGCGGCAAGACGCCACCGCTCGATGGAGTCGTCGAGATCGTCGCGCGCACCGGCAATGACATCCGCCCGATCGATTGCCACGATCCGGCGCAGAGGCTGCGCCTGCGCTCCTATGTGTGGCCCGATCAGCAGGCGCGGCTGCAACGCCTGGACGCCGCGATCGGCCTTGCAGGGACGACGCCGTTTTCAGTACGGCAGGCCGACGCGGCCGATTTCGTGGACCGCCAGCTTTCGGCGCGAGAACCGGGAGCGGCGCTGATGCTGTTTCACACCATCATGTGGCAATATCTTCCGGCCGCGACCAAGACAACGATCGAGGCCGCGCTGGCGGCGGCGGGCGCCGAAGCCGGGCCCGACACACCGATCGCCCGGGTGACGATGGAGCCGATCGAGACCAGCGATCCGCACGCGACGCTGAGCCTGACGGTCTGGCCGGGCGGCGAGAGGCGCCATCTCGCCCATTGCGATTATCATGGCCGCTGGATCGAATGGCTCTGAGCGTGCGGGGCAGAGGTCACCACATCGTCTTGCGGTATCCCTCCTCCAGGGCCCGGTCGGTATGGTCGGCCGGCGTGGTCATGGCGAGCTGATCCGTCAGGATCTGGCCGAGCGTCGGCATGGCGCTGCGTGCGGGCCAGGATTGCGGGTCCCATAGCGCGGAGCGCAGGAACGCCTTGGCGCAATGCATGTAGCAAGCCCTGACCGACACGATCATCACCGTGGCCGGCTTCTTGCCGTCGACGGCAAGAAGCTCTCTCAGCGCCTCGTCGGCGGTGATGCGCGCGCTGCCGTTGACCCGCAAAGTCTCGTTCATGCCGGGGATCAAAAACAGCAGGCCGACAGCGGAGTTGGCGATCAGATTTTCCAGCGTGTCGAGCCGGTTGTTGCCGGGCCGGTCGGGAATGGCGAGCGTCGTCTCGTCGAGAACGGCCACGAAGCCCGGCCGGTCGCCCTTCGGCGTCACGTCGCCGTTACCTGCCCCGTCGGACGAGCCGATCAGCACGAACGGGCTTTTTTCGATGAAGGCGCGGCAATGTCCGTCGAGCGCGCCCAGCTCCTTGCGGACCGCCCGGTCGCTGGGCGCCTTGTAGTGGTCGCGCAGTGCCTCGCGGGTCTCGATGAAACGCATCGCCTACTCCTTGCGGAACTGGTCGTCGAGCGAGTGGCGCATGATCAGCGGCATCTGGCTGAATGTGAAGACCAGCGTAATCGGCATGATGCCCCAGACCTTGAACGCCACCCATATGTCGGTGGAAAAAGACCGCCAGACGATCTCGTTGACAAGGGCCAGGAAGACGAAGAACAGACCCCAGCGGAAGGTGAGCTTGCGCCAGCCCTCCGCGTCGAGCTTGAAAGCCTGATCGAAGACATAACCGAGCAGGGAGCGACCGAACAGCAGGCCGCCGAGAAGAACGGCGGCGAACAACGAATTGACGATGGTCGGCTTCATCTTGATGAAGGTGTCGTCCTGCAGCCACAACGTCAGTGCGCCGAAGACGAACACCACGACGCCCGAGATCAGCGGCATGATCGGCAGCGTGCGCACCAGAAGCCAGGACACGCCGAGCGACAGCGCCGTGGCGATCATGAACAGACCGGTGGCGATGAAGATCGGTCCGCCGAACGCGGCCAGGGCCGGAAAGAGCTCGGCCAGCCATTCGCCGCGTGCATTGGCGAAGAAAAACACCACCAGCGGGCCCAGCTCCAGCACCAGTTTCAGGAGCGGGTTCATCGGTTTGCGCTTTGGGTCGTCGGGTTCGCGTTCGAAAATCTGTTGGTTCATGTCGCTCACGCCACGCCCGCGATCGCCTTGGCGAAATCGCCGGCCGAGAAGGGTTCGAGGTCGTCGACCTGTTCGCCGACGCCGATGAAATAGACGGGCAGCTTGTGCTTCGCCGCGATGCCGACCAGGATGCCGCCGCGCGCGGTGCCGTCAAGCTTGGTCATCACCAGGCCGTTGACACCGGCGATATTGCGGAAGATCTCGACCTGGTTGAGCGCGTTTTGGCCGGTGGTCGCATCCACGGTCTGCAGCACGGTATGCGGGGCCTCGGGATCGAGCTTGCCGAGCACGCGGACGATCTTTTCCAGTTCGGCCATCAGTTCGGCCTTGTTCTGCAGCCGACCGGCGGTGTCGATGATCAGCACGTCGGAGCCGGCCTCCTTTGCTTTCTCGAAGGCATCGTAAGCCAGCCCTGCCGCGTCGGCGCCGAGCCTGGAGGCGACGACCGGCGAATTGGTGCGCTCGCCCCAGATCTTGAGCTGCTCGATCGCTGCGGCGCGGAACGTGTCGCCGGCCGCCAGCATGACGTCGAGCCCGCCGGCGGTCAGCTTGGCGGCGAGCTTGCCGATCGTGGTCGTCTTGCCGGTGCCGTTGACCCCGACGACAAGCACCACATGCGGCTTGTGCGACAGGTCGAGCTCGAGCGGCAGCGCCACCGGCGTCAGAACCTTTTCGATCTCGCTCGCCATTACCGCGCGCACTTCCTCTTCCGACACGTCGCGGCCGTACCGGCCCGAAGCCAGCGTATCGGTGATGCGGATCGCCGTTTCCATGCCGAGATCGGCCTGGATCAGGACGTCCTCGAGATCCTGCAGCGCGTCGTCGTCGAGCTTGCGCTTGGTAAACACGCCGGCGATGTTGCCTGTGAGCTCGCGCGAGGAGCGCGCCAGCCCCTGGCGCAGACGCTGGAACCAGCTCGACCTGACCGCCGCCTCGGGCGGCGCGGGTTCGTCGGCGCGTTTGGCCTCGACGGATTTTGCCACCGTAACCTTGCCGACCGGTGCGGTGGGCTTCGGGCTCGGCGGGGATTGCGGCGCGGTCGGTTGATCGGCATCCGACTCGGTTTGCGTCGGCTCGGGCTGGCCGGGCGACGCGTCAGGCGCGATGTCGGGCGTAGCCGGTTCCGGTGGCGTCGTCGCCTCCGGGGCGGCCGCCGCAGGCTCCGGTTCGGATGGCGTGACGGGCTTGTCGCCGGCCAGCCGTTCAGCCGGTCGCGGAGCGATGGGGTCGTCTTGCGGCTTTTCAGTCGAGACGGACCGGTCAGCCTTCTTGGCTGAGGCCCTGGGCCTGGCCGGCGCGGCGGCCGCCGGTTGGGGGGCAATCGGTTCGGAGCCGTCGCTTGGCGAGGGTGCGGCCGTTTCCCGCGTATCGCTCGTGTCGTCGGCGATCGTGGGGCGCAGCGGCTCCGCGTCGATGGTCTCTTCGGCGGGTTCGCCTTCCGGTGTCTGCGGTGCAGGCGGGTCGATCGGCGGCGTATCGACCTCTACCGGCCGCGACGCGGCATCGCCGTTGTGCCGGTCCGGCACGCTCGCGGTACGGTCTTCGCTGTCCGCCGGTCTGGCTTCGTCGGCCGGCTTTGGCTTGACGGGGTTTTCGCGCGCGGGTTCGGAGGCTGCCGGCTCGAGGGTTTCGGTCGCCCCGGCCGGCGTGACCGCCGCGTCCTGCGTTGCGGTTGCCGCATCGTCCGGCTGCGCCGTTTCGGGCAGCGGCGCGCCGTCCTCGTTGCGGTCCTCTACCGTCTTGCGGCCGAAGGAAAAGACCTTCTTGATGAATCCGAATGCCATGCTTTCGTCCGTCAGGCCGCCTCGGCCAGGAATTGGGCCTTCAGCAGAGCGCCGTCATGGCCGGTGATGCGCGCCGACACGATCTCGCCCGGTGCGCCGGCGGCGACCGCGGCGAGGGCAAAGCCTTCCGTACGGCCGATCCCGTCGCGCTCGATCAGGAGCTTCTGCGTGGAGCCGACAAGGGTTTCGAGATGCGCGCCATAGGCGGCCTCGCCCGCCGCGCGCAGCCTGGCGGCGCGGTCCTTGACGATGCGGCGGTCGAGCTGGGGCATGCGGGCGGCCGGCGTACCCTCGCGCGGGCTGAAGGGGAAGACGTGCAAATGGGTCAGGCCGCATTCGGCGACGATCTTGAGCGAGTTGTCGAACATCGCTTCGGTCTCGGTGGGAAAGCCGGCAATGATGTCGGCGCCGAAGACGGCGTCGGGACGCAGAGCGCGGACCTCGTGGCAGAAGCGGATCGAATGGTCGCGCAGATGGCGACGTTTCATACGCTTGAGGATCATGTCGTCGCCCGATTGTAGCGACAGATGCAGATGCGGCATCAGCCGGGGCTCGGTGGCGAGCGCCTCCATCAGGTCGTCGTCGGCCTCGATCGAATCGATCGAGGACAACCGCAGCCGGTCCAGATCGGGCACTTGTTGCAGCACGGTGCGCACCAGCCGGCCGAGCCGGGGGGTGCCGGGCAGGTCGGCGCCGTAGCTGGTGATGTCGACGCCGGTGATGACCACTTCGCGATAACCGTTGCCGGCCAGCCGCTTCACCTGCTCGACGACGGCGCCCATCGGCACGGAGCGCGAATTGCCGCGACCATAGGGGATGATGCAGAAGGTGCAGCGATGGTCGCAGCCGTTCTGCACCTGGACGAAGGCGCGCGCGCGGCCGTCGATGGCGTCGACCATGTGGGCGGCGGTCTCGGTGACCGACATGATGTCGTTGACGCGCAGCTTCTCGGTGTCGTTGACGCCGAAATCGGGCAGGGCGCGGTAGCTGTGGCTGTGCAGCTTCTCCTCGTTGCCGAGCACCAGGTCCACCTCGTCCATCGCCGCGAAGGCGTCGGGGTCGGTCTGTGCGGCGCAGCCGGTGACGACGATACGCGCCTGCGGGTTCTCGCGCCTGGCCTTGCGGATTGCCTGTCGGGCCTGACGCACCGCCTCTGCGGTGACGGCGCAGGTGTTGAACACCACCGCGCCGCCATCGAGCGCGCCGAGACCGGCGCTGTCGGCCTCGCGGCGCATGACCTCGGATTCGTAGGTGTTGAGGCGGCATCCGAAGGTGACGATGTCGACCGCCATCAGACCACGCCTTCCGCGTCGCGGGTCCAGGCTCCGGTCGCAGGGTCGAACCGGCCGGAGAACTCCCATTCGGCCGGGCCGGTCATGATGACATGGTCGTCGTCGCGCCATTCGATCATCAGCGGCCCGCCGGGTAGCGTCACTGTGACCGCGCGGCCGGTACGACGCGTGCGTGCGGCCGAGACAACGGTCGCGCACGCGGCCGACCCGCAGGCGCGTGTCAGGCCGACGCCGCGCTCCCAGGTGCGAATCGTGATGGCGTCGGTCGCCGTCACCTGGGCGATGGTGATGTTGGCGCGCTCGGGGAAGATCGGGTGGTTTTCGAGCAGGGGTCCGAACCGTTCGAGATCGTAGCTCCACACATCGTCCTCGACCCAGAAGATCGCGTGCGGATTGCCCATCGAGGCCACCGACGGCGAATGCAGGACGGGCGCGTCGATCGGGCCGATCTGCAGCTCGATCATGCGGGTGTCGCGGAACTCCTCGGCGAGTGGAATATCCTGCCAGTCGAAGCGCGGCCTGCCCATGTCGACGGAAATCGACCCGTCGGCGTGTTCTTCGGCATTGAGGATGCCGGCGACGGTCTCGAAGGTAAAGCGGCGAGTGCCGGTTTCGGCCGCCAGCGCCTGCACCACACAGCGCATGCCGTTGCCGCAGGCCTGGGCCGATGAACCGTCGGCATTGAGGATCTCGACAAAATTCGCAGTGCCCGGCGTTCTTGCGTCGTGGACGGCCATGATCTGGTCGAAGCGGGTCGCCGGATCGGCGGCCAGCGCCCGCGCGGCGGCCGGTGCGACCCGATCGGCGCGCCCGCGCATGTCGGCCACGATGATCTCGTTGCCGAGCCCGTTCATCTTCGCAAAGGGTGGGCGTTTTTCCATGCCGGCCATGCCTGTCGATCCGGCCCCTATATGGCGGAACGGGGCCGCAATTACCAGACGTGCGGCCGGCGCGGAAGACGCAGGATGGTCAGGCGATCGCCACCAGACCGAACAGGACCAGCAGGAACAGGATCAGCGCGATCGCGATCAGCACCTTGGCGCCGGTCATGGCGGCGCCGGCGAGCGAGTTCATGCCGAGCAGGCCGGCCACGGCCGCAACGACGAGAAGGATGAGAATCCATTTGAGCATCTGTTTTTCTCCGGCTTGCGACCCGGGGCCCGCCCCCGAAGCCAACGCTACAGACAACGCGTCAGAACGCATCGCGTTCCCGTCACCGCGGTGAATCCGCTGCGGATCAGTCCGCGACCTCGAACGGAATCTCGAATTCGGCCGTTTTGTCGGAATGAGTGTCCTTGAGCAGGAAACGGCCGGTATATTTTCCGGGCGGCGGGGTTTCCAGGTTGATGTTGAGCGTGAGGAAGAACTCGCGGTTGCGGTAGCGCACCGGCAGTTCGAGGCGCATCAGATCTTCCTTGCCAAAAACCTTGTCGCCGTCGGCGTCGAGAATGGCGAGATCGACACCGAGCGAGATCAGCCGATCGCCAAGCGGGCCGCGCCCATAGGTAAAGCCGATCGGCTCGACATAGACCAGAACCTTCTCGCCGGTCTTGTAGACCGTATTTTCGCGCTCGGCGTAGACCCCGTAGCCTGTGGCGCTGTCGACGGGTACCGCCTTGCGGATCGTCAGCGGCATGGCGTCCCAGATTTCGGCGATGGCGGCGTCGAGGGTTTCGATCGCGGCGGCCGGATCGCCGGCGGCGACCTGGTTTTCGGCCTCAGCGCCTTTGTCGGCAATCGAGCCGGCGGCAACGGCTCCGCAAAATGCTGCTGTTGTCATGAGTATCAAGATCGCCCGTAAACCGCGCATTGTCCAATCCCCCTCGGGTGCCACCCTATCCCAATCTTACGCTGTTGGTAATCGGTGTCGACAAGCCGGCGCCTTGGCCCGACCGGTGGCATCGGGCTCGACCTTGCATGGCGGACGGGATAAGAACTTGCCGGTAGCGAGCGGAGGCAGGCTTGAAAAAGCGTAGCAAGGATCCGTGGATGCCGGCGGACGATTTCGGCCGATCGTTGCCGCGCGGCATCGGCCTCAACCTTCTGGTGCCCGAGATCGGACCGATGGAGCGGTTCTGCCGCGAGGTGATCGGCGCCAACACGGTCTATGCAGACGAGGATTTCGCGGTCATCGAAATCGCAGGGTCGGTTTTGATGCTGCATGCCGATCACACCTACGCCGATCACGAGATGGCCGGGGTCGTCGCCGATGCCGGGTTGCGCGGCACTGGCATGGAAATCCGGATCTACGGCGTTGATCCCGATCGCATCGAAAAGCGCGCCCGCAGCGCGGGTTCGACCGTCCTGTCAGGCGCGCTCGACAAACCGCACGGGCTGCGCGAATGCCACATCGTCGGGCCTTCGGGCTATATATTCGTTCCCAGCCGCGCTATATCGCGAGAAGATTCGACGGCGGAAACCCAAATTTAACCATGCCATCGTGCAATTAACCCCAACATTGCCATGATTGTCGCGATTCAACTCGCGACTGCGGGGCGTGCCCCGTCGTGAGTTCCCACGGAGGACTATGATGCGTTTTTCGATTTCCGGCCCGCTGGTGCTGACGCTGTTCGCGGTCGCGCTCGCCGGATGCCAGAGTTCCCGGCTCGGGTCGCTTGGCGGCCGTCCGGAGCCGCTCAACCCGGCGCCAGCCGGCACGGTCACGGCCGGGCAGTTGCCGCCGCCCGCACCCACCGGCCCGACCGATCCGTCGAGCTTCCCCAAGCCGCCTTCGACCGCCACGGAAACCGGTGAGACGGACGTTGCCGCGCTCGATCCGAACGCGCCGGCCGAATTGCCTGGGGCGCCCGCGACGGCGACCGATTTGACCGTCGGTAGCGTCGCCGGCGTCTGGAACGCGTCCGTTTCTGGCCAGTCCTGCCGGGTCGCCACGCCGCAGACCAAGTTCGGCCAGGGATTTCGGGCCGGGCCGCTGCGTTGTCCGGCGCCGCTCGACGGCGTGAAATCCTGGAACGTCGCGGGCAAGCAGCTCTCGCTCTATGACGCGAGCGGCGCAGTTCTCGCCCGGCTCTACTCGTCCGGCGCCGAGCGCTTCGACGGCCAGATGACGTCCGGCCAGCCGATCTCGCTGTCGCGGTGAACGCGGCTCTCCGCTTTCCAGGCTGATCGCGATATCGAGGCCGGCCCATGTCTTTGCGCGACGGACTCAAACCCTTTGCCTCGGTGCGCCAGGCCTATGACGATCGGGTCGAGCGCGGCGCGGTGAAGCGTGATGGCGCGCAGGAAAAAATCGCCGACCGGTTCGACCGGCTGATCGAGGAATTGGCGACCAAGCGACTCGCATCCAAATCGAGTGCGCTCGGCTGGCTGTTCGCGCGCCGGCGCGAGACGAAGGCGCCGGTCAAGGGATTGTACGTCCACGGCGCGGTCGGGCGCGGCAAGACCATGCTGATGGACCTATTTTACGACCTGGCGCCGGTCAACCGCAAGAGGCGGGTCCATTTCAACGACTTTATGGCCGATGTGCACGACCGGATCGGTCGCCACCGCGCCGCCGTCAAGTCGGGCGAGGCCAAGAGCGACGACCCGATCCCGCCGGTGGCGCGGGCGCTGGCCAACGAAGCCTGGGTGTTGTGCTTCGACGAATTCGCCATCACCGACATCGCCGATGCGATGATCCTGTCGCGACTGTTTTCGGCGCTGTTCGACGAGGGGGTCGTGCTCGTGGCGACGTCGAACGTAGCCCCGCAAGACCTTTACCGCGACGGGCTGAACCGGCCGCTGTTTGAACCCTTCATCACAATCCTTGAACGCCATGCCGACGTCATGAGCCTCGACAGCGAGATCGACTATCGGCTGGAAAAGCTGAACCGTGTGCCGGTCTATCTGACGCCGCTCGACGCCGACAGCCGGGCGGCTTTCGAGACCGCGTGGGCGAATTATGCCGACGGCGCAGACGAGGCGGCCGAGACGATCAAGGTCAAGGGCCGCACCATCCGCGTCGCGCGCTGCGTGCGCGACGCCGCCCGCTTCACTTTCGAGGAATTGTGCGCCCGTCCGCTCGGTGCGCGCGACTATCTGGCGATCGCCGCCCGCTTCAAGACGCTGTTCGTCGAGGGCATTCCGGTTTTCGACGACCGCGGCCGGAACGAGGCCAAACGGTTCATCCTGTTGATCGACACGCTCTACGACAAGCGTCTGCGCCTCGTCGCCAGCGCCGCTGCCCAGCCGCAAGGACTTTATCGCGGCCGAACCGGGACGACGGAATCCTTCGAATTCGATCGCACGGCCTCGCGGCTGATCGAAATGCAAAGCCGCGATTGGCCCGGCGAGGAAGCAGCCGGAGCGGTCGACACGGCCGGTCAGGCGTGAGCAGCGCCGGCCCGCCCGTTCGGCACTTCACGGCATCGTGCGGACGGCGAGGTGTCGTATATTTTTGACGTTTACGTAATCCCTGTCGTTTCTAAACGATTGAAATTATTTATACCCGAGGAATCGGTTGTCTTTTTTTTCGTGCGAGTCTAAGGCCACGCGCGAATTTCGCCTCGACGAAAGGCATTGAACACCAGTCGATGCCTTTCAATCTCAACCTGACTGGGCCATGTTAGCCCACACATTGCGGGGATAGCTCTCGAATGGCACGCAGAAAGATCGCGCTTATCGGTTCCGGCATGATCGGCGGAACGCTCGCCCATCTGATCGGCCTGAAGGAACTCGGCGATGTAGTCCTGTTCGACATCGCCGAAGGCATCCCCCAGGGCAAGGGCCTCGATATCGCACAGTCCGCGCCGGTCGAGGGCTTCGACGCCCATTTTGCGGGCGCCAACGACTATTCGGCGATCAAGGACGCCGACGTTTGCATCGTCACCGCGGGCGTGCCGCGCAAGCCGGGCATGAGCCGCGACGATCTTCTCGGCATCAATCTGAAGGTGATGGAACAGGTCGGCGCCGGCATCAAGAAATACGCGCCCAAGGCGTTCGTGATCTGCATCACCAACCCGCTCGACGCCATGGTGTGGGCGCTGCAGAAATTCTCTGGCCTGCCGAAGACCCATGTGGTCGGCATGGCCGGTGTGCTTGATTCCTCGCGGTTCCGCTATTTCCTGGCCGAGGAATTCAAGGTCTCGATCGAGGACGTCACCGCCTTCGTGCTCGGAGGTCATGGCGACACGATGGTGCCGCTGACGCGCTATTCGACCGTGGCCGGCATTCCGCTGCCCGACCTCGTCAAGATGGGCTGGACCTCCAAGGAAAAGCTCGACGAGATCGTCCAGCGCACGCGGGACGGCGGCGCGGAGATCGTCGGGCTGCTGAAGTCCGGCTCGGCCTATTATGCGCCGGCGGCCTCGGCGGTGGCGATGGCGGAGAGCTATCTCAAGGACAAGAAGCGCGTCCTGCCCTGCGCGGCGCATCTGTCGGGCCAGTACGGGGTCAAGGATCTCTATGTCGGCGTGCCGACGGTGATCGGCTCCGGCGGCATCGAGCGCGTCATCGAGATCAGCTTGAACAAGGCCGAGCAGAAGATGTTCGACAAGTCGGTGGCCGCGGTCACCGGTCTGTGCGAAGCGTGCATGAATATCGCCCCGAACCTGAAGAAATAAGCGAGCGCGGCCCAATGAACATTCATGAATATCAGGCCAAACAGGTCCTGAAAGGCTTTGGCGCGCCGGTCGCCGAGGGCGTGGCGATCCTGTCGGCCGATGAGGCGGAAAAGGCGGCGAAATCGCTGCCCGGTCCGCTCTATGTGGTCAAGAGCCAGATCCATGCCGGCGGGCGCGGCAAGGGCAAGTTCAAGGAACTCGGCGCCGACGCCAAAGGCGGGGTCCGGCTGGCGAAATCGGTCGAGGACGTGGTTGCCAATGTCGGCGAGATGCTCGGCAACACGCTGGTCACCAAGCAGACCGGACCGGGCGGCAAGCAGGTCAACCGGCTCTATATCGAGGACGGCGCCGACATCGACCGCGAACTCTATCTGTCGATCCTGGTCGACCGCACCGTCGGCCGGGTCGCCTTCGTGGTTTCAACCGAGGGCGGCATGGACATCGAAGCCGTGGCCGAGGAAACGCCCGACAAGATCATCACCGTGGCGATCGATCCCGAGGCCGGCGTGACGGCGGCCGACATCGCCAGGCTGAATGCGGCGCTGGAGCTTTCGGGCGAAGCGGCGACGGACGGCGAGACGCTGTTTCCGATCCTCTACAAGGCCTTTGTCGAGAAGGACATGAGCCTGCTCGAGGTCAATCCGCTGATCGTCATGACCAACGGAAGACTGCGGGTGCTCGACGCCAAGGTGTCGTTCGACAACAACGCGCTCTACCGCCATCCCGACATGGTCGAGCTGCGCGACGAGACGGAGGAGGACGAGAAGGAAATCGAGGCGTCCAAGCACGATCTCGCCTATGTCGCCCTCGACGGCAATATTGGCTGCATGGTCAACGGCGCGGGCCTTGCCATGGCGACGATGGACATTATTAAGCTCTACGGCGCTGAACCGGCAAACTTCCTCGACGTCGGCGGCGGCGCCTCGAAGGAAAAGGTTACGGCCGCCTTCAAGATCATCACCGCCGATCCGGCCGTGAAGGGCATCCTGGTGAATATTTTCGGCGGCATCATGCGCTGCGACGTGATCGCGGAAGGCGTGGTCGCCGCGGTCAAGGAAGTGGGTCTGAAGGTCCCGCTGGTCGTGCGGCTGGAAGGCACCAACGTCGAACTCGGCAAGAAAATCATTAATGAGAGCGGCCTCAACGTGATCGCGGCCGACGATCTCGATGATGCCGCCCGCAAGATCGTCGAGGCGGTGAAAGAGGGTTAGTCGCGTGCGACGCGCCGCATCCATTGTCGTGCTCGTGGCGGCGCTGTCGGCGCCGTCAGGCGTTCAGGCGGGCGAGGACTGGTCGACGCGTTTTGCGACAACCTTCCAAGAAAGCTGCGTGCCGCAGCGCCTGAGCTACGAGGGCACGCTCGCTCAGGCCAGGGAGGCGGGCTGGGAGGTTTTCACGCCCGCCGGCCAGAGCGAGTTCGGCGCGCTGATGGCGAAGTCGGCGGCCGCGCTTGAGGAGGCCAAAACCGACATGCCCGGCATGTCGTTTCGCGCGCAGACTTTCGCGCGGGACGTCGAAGAGCGCGTGCTGCATCTCGTCGTGTCGCTGACAGTGTCGGAGCCTCTCGATGCGATCGGCTGCTATCTCTATGATTTCGAGGCGACGGAGCCCGTCGCGGCCGCGGCGGTGTCCGATATTATGGGCAGCAAGCCGGCGCAGTCGCACAGCGACGAGACCGTGGTTTCCCATCTGTGGGGACCGCCGCCGTCGATGCCGCGCACCCTCGACACCTATCTGACCTTCATTCCGCCCGGCAGCCCCTATGCCGAGCAGGCCGGCTTCGACGGCCAAATGCTGAAATTCTCGACCTCGCAGCCGCGGGAGGACGGGAAGTGATCCGTTTCAACGCTGCCTGCGTTTCCGCCCCCATTACCCTGCCGGCCGCACGCGCCGGCGCGGCTTTCCCATTCGAATCCTGACAGGCTCTGGAGTTACCGTTCGCATGTCCATTCTCGTCAACAAAAACACCAAAGTTCTCGTCCAGGGTCTGACCGGCAAGACCGGCACCTTCCACACCGAGCAGGCGCTGGCCTATCACGGCACCAAGATGGTCGGCGGCGTCCACCCGAAGAAGGGCGGCGAGACCTGGGGTTCGGTCGAAAGCGGCGCGCAATTGCCGATCTTCGCGACGGTCGCCGAGGGCAAGGAGAAGACCGGCGCCAACGCCTCGGTGGTCTATGTGCCGCCGGCGGGCGCGGCGGCCGCCATCATCGAGGCGATCGAGGCAGAGATCCCGCTGATCGTGTGCATCACCGAAGGCATTCCGGTCATGGACATGGTCAAGGTCAAGGCCAGGCTCGACCGGTCGAATTCGCGTCTGATCGGCCCGAACTGCCCGGGCGTGTTGACGCCGAACGAATGCAAGATCGGCATCATGCCGGGCAATATCTTCAAGAAGGGTTCGGTCGGCGTCGTCTCGCGCTCGGGCACGCTCACCTACGAGGCGGTGTTCCAGACCACCAATGCCGGGCTTGGCCAGACGACGGCGGTCGGCATTGGCGGCGATCCGGTCAAGGGCACCGAGTTCATCGACGTCCTGGAGATGTTCCTGGCCGATCCGGAAACCGAATCCATCATCATGATCGGCGAGATCGGCGGCTCGGCCGAAGAGGACGCCGCGCAGTTCCTCAGAGACGAGGCCAGGAAGGGCCGTAGCAAGCCGATGGCCGGCTTCATCGCCGGGCGCACGGCGCCTCCCGGACGCACCATGGGCCATGCCGGCGCGGTGATCTCCGGCGGCAAGGGCGGCGCGGAAGACAAGATCACCGCGATGGAGGCGGCCGGGATCAAGGTGTCGCCGTCGCCGGCGCGGCTGGGACAGACGCTGGTCGAGGCGATCAAAGGCTGATCGCCGCCATGTGTTGGCCACGATGGCGACGCATGGGGCGGACGAACAACAACAATGCCCGGCCGCGTAGCGGCGGGCGGACTTAAACTAGGGACGGGGCGCAAAGGCTCCGACAGGGTAATGTCACGGCAGGATCAGGCCAACGACCGGTTCTCGATCACCTCATTCCTCTATGGCGGCAACGCCCACTATATCGAGGAGCTCTACGCCGCCTATCAGGACGACCCGGCGTCCGTCGATGCGGACTGGCGCGATTATTTCGCCCAGCTCAAGGACGATGCCGACGACGTGCGCAAGAATGCGCAGGGACCCTCGTGGGAGCGTGCCAACTGGCCGATTACGGCCAATGGCGAACTGGTCTCGGCCTTCGACGGCGATTGGGCGCAGGTCGAAACGCGTATCTCCGGCAAGATCAAGGACAAGGCCGCCAAGGGCGGCGTCGCGCTCAGCGACGAGGAAATGCTGCGTTCGACGCGCAATTCGGTGCGCGCGATCATGATGATCCGCGCCTATCGCATGCGCGGCCATCTCCATGCCAATCTCGATCCGCTCGGCCTTGCAAACCCGCTCGAGGACTATAACGAGCTGTCGCCGGAGGCCTATGGCTTTACCGAGGCCGATTACGACAAGCCGATCTTCATCGATCATGTGCTGGGGCTGGAATTCGCGACCATCCGCGAAATGCTCGATATCCTCAGGCGCACCTATTGCTCGACGCTCGGCGTGGAATTCATGCACATCTCCAATCCGGAGGAGAAGGCGTGGATCCAGGAGCGGATCGAAGGTCCCGACAAGGGCATCGCGTTTACCACCAACGGCAAGCTCGCCATCCTGCAGAAGCTTATCGAGTCGGAAGGCTTCGAGCAGTTCATCGACGTCAAGTACAAGGGCACCAAGCGTTTCGGTCTCGACGGCGCCGAGGCTTTGATACCGGCGCTGGAACAGATCCTCAAGCGCGGAGGCGCGCTCGGGATGAAGGAAGTCGTGCTGGGCATGGCGCATCGCGGCCGGCTCAACGTGCTGTCGCAGGTGATGGGCAAGCCGCACCGGGCGATCTTCCACGAGTTCAAGGGCGGCTCCTTTGCGCCCGACGACGTCGAAGGGTCGGGCGACGTCAAATACCATCTCGGTGCCTCGTCGGACCGCGAATTCGACGGCAACACCGTGCATCTGTCGCTGACCGCCAATCCGTCCCATCTGGAAATCGTCAATCCGGTGGTGATGGGCAAGGCGCGCGCCAAGCAGGACCAGATATTCGGGCGCAAACGCGAGGAGATCGTGCCGCTGCCCGAACGCGTGAAGGTGCTGCCGCTGCTCCTGCACGGCGACGCGGCCTTCGCCGGGCAGGGCGTGGTTGCGGAATGTCTGGGCCTGTCCGGCCTGCGCGGGCACCGCGTCGCCGGCACGCTTCACTTCATCATCAACAACCAGATCGGCTTTACGACGAATCCGCGCTTCTCGCGCTCCTCTCCCTATCCGTCCGACGTCGCCAAGATGATCGAGGCGCCGATCTTCCACGTCAATGGCGACGATCCCGAGGCCGTGGTCTACGCGGCCAAGGTGGCGACCGAGTTCCGGATGAAGTTCCACAAGCCGGTGGTCATCGACATGTTCTGCTACCGGCGCTTCGGCCATAACGAGGGCGACGAGCCGGCGTTTACCCAGCCGATGATGTACAAGAAGATCCGGACGCATCCCACGACCGTCCAGATCTACGGCCAGAAGCTGATTGCGGAAGGCCTTATCACCGAAGGCGAGTTCGAGAAGCTCAAGGCAGACTGGCGCACCCGTCTGGAAGAGGAATTCGAGGCCGGTCAGACCTACAAGCCCAACAAGGCGGACTGGCTCGACGGTGCCTGGTCGGGCCTGAGGACGGCCGACAACCAGGACGAACAGCGCCGCGGCAAGACCGCCGTGCCGCTCAAGACTCTCAAGGAGATCGGCAAGAAGCTGACCGAGGTGCCCAAGGATTTCGAGGCGCACCGCACGATCAACCGTTTCCTGGACAATCGACGCAAGGCACTCGATGCCGGCGAGGGCATCGACTGGGCGCTGGCGGAGGCGCTGGCGTTCGGCGCGATTCTTCAGGACGGCACGCCGGTGCGGCTGTCGGGGCAGGATTCGGAGCGCGGCACGTTTTCGCAGCGGCATTCCGTGCTTTACGACCAGAAAGACGAACGGCGCTTCATCCCGCTCAACAATCTCGGTCCCGCGCAGGCCCATTACGAGGTCATCAACTCGATGCTGTCGGAAGAGGCCGTGCTCGGCTTCGAATACGGCTATTCTCTTGCCGATCCGCGCGCCTTGGTGTTGTGGGAAGCCCAGTTCGGTGACTTCGTCAACGGCGCCCAGGTGGTGTTCGATCAGTTCATCTCGTCGGGCGAGCGCAAATGGTTGCGCATGTCGGGACTGGTGTGCCTGCTGCCACACGGATACGAGGGGCAAGGCCCCGAGCATTCGTCCGCGCGGCTGGAGCGTTTCCTGCAATTGTGCGCCGAGGACAACATGCAGGTCGCCAACGTTACAACGCCGGCAAACTATTTCCACATCCTGCGACGCCAGTTGAAGCGCGATTTTCGCAAGCCGCTGATCCTGATGACGCCGAAATCGCTCCTGCGCCACAAGCGCGCGGTATCGACACTGGCGGAAATGGCGGGCGAAAGCACGTTCCATCGGCTGTTGTGGGATGACGCGCAGATGTTGCCGGATCAGAAGATCAAGCTGGTCAAGGATTCCAAAATCCGGCGTGTCGTGCTGTGCTCGGGCAAGGTCTATTACGACCTTTACGAGGATCGGGAGAACCGCGGCATCGACGATGTCTACCTGCTCAGGGTCGAGCAACTCTACCCGTTCCCGGCCAAGGCGCTGATCAACGAGCTATCACGGTTCCGCAACGCGGAAATGGTGTGGTGCCAGGAGGAACCCAAGAACATGGGTGCCTGGTCGTTCATCGACCCCTATCTTGAATGGGTGCTTGCCCATATCGACGCCAAACATCAGCGCGTGCGTTATGCCGGCCGTCCGGCCGCGGCCTCGCCGGCGACCGGGCTGATGTCCAAACATCTCGCGCAGCTCGAGGCGTTCCTCGAAGACGCGCTCGGCGAATGAACCCGTCCGGGTCCAACTGAAGGCAACGGAAGTACATATCATGGCAAGCGAAATTCGCGTTCCCACTCTCGGTGAATCGGTTACCGAAGCCACCGTCGGCCGTTGGTTCAAGAAGGCGGGCGAAACCGTCGCCGCCGACGAGCCGATCGTCGAACTGGAGACCGACAAGGTGACCCTGGAGGTGCCGGCCCCGGCCGCTGGCACGCTCGACGAGATCGCCGTCCAGGAAGGCGAGACCGTCGCGGTGGGCGCGCTTTTGGGCACGCTTGGCGAGGCCGGCGCCGCCGCCACTCCGAAGGCGAACGACGATAGGAAGAGTGCGAATGCGGAGGCGAGCGGCGAGAAGACCGCCTCGACCAGCAGCGGCAAGCTGATCGATGTCAACGTGCCGTCAGCCGGCGAATCCGTGACCGAGGCGCAGGTCGGCGAGGTCTACAAGGCCGTCGGCGATGTGGTGAAGGTTGACGAGCCGATCCTGGAACTGGAAACCGACAAGGCGGCCCAGGAAGTGATGTCGCCGGTCGACGGGGTGCTGCGCGAACTCGCGGTCACGGCCGGCGACGAAGTTAAGGTGGGGGCGCTGCTTGCGCGGATCGAGGCGGGCGCGTCGGCGAGCGGCGAATCCGCGTCGACGGCAGCGCGCGACGTGCGCCACAGCGGTGGCGGCACGGAGTCTGCGCGTCCGCCGGCGCCGGCCGCGCAGAAGCTGATGGAGGAACACAAGCTTGCCGCCGGCGATATTGCTGGGTCCGGCAAGGATGGCCAGATCCTGAAATCCGACGTTTTGGCTGCGATCGAGCGCGGCAAGGACGCCGGCGCGCCCGCAAAGGGCGGCGACGAACCGGCCCGCCGCGCCGCAAGTGCTCCCGCGGAGACGCCGAACGTGGCACGCGCGCCGTCGACGGGCGCCGACGAACCGCGTGAGGAACGCGTGAAGATGACGCGGCTGCGCCAGACGATTGCGCGGCGGCTGAAGGATGCGCAGGATACGGCTGCGATGCTGACGACCTTCAACGAGGTCGACATGGGCGCGGTGATGGACCTGCGCAAGCGCTACAAGGATCTGTTCGAGAAGAAGCACGGCGTGAAGCTCGGCTTCATGGGCTTCTTCACCAGGGCGGTCTGTCACGCGCTGAAGGAAATTCCGGCCGTGAACGCCGAGATCGACGGCACCGACATCATCTACAAGAACTTCTGCCATGTCGGCGTCGCGGTCGGCACCGACAAGGGGCTGGTGGTGCCGGTGGTGCGCGATGCCGACCGGATGGGAATCGCCGAGGTCGAGAAGGAGATCGGTCGACTGGGCGCCGCCGCCCGGGACGGCAAGCTGGCGCTCGCCGACATGCAGGGCGGCACTTTCACCATTTCCAATGGCGGCGTCTATGGTTCGCTGATGTCGACGCCGATCCTCAATGCGCCGCAATCGGGCATTCTGGGCATGCACAAGATCCAGGAGCGGCCGATGGCGGTGGGCGGCGAAATCAAGATCCGGCCGATGATGTATCTTGCGCTGTCCTATGATCATCGTATCGTCGACGGCAAGGAGGCAGTCACCTTCCTGGTGCGGGTCAAGGAAAGCCTGGAGGATCCCGAAAGGCTGGTGCTGGACCTCTAAACGCCCAAGTGCTGGGAGGCGTCGCGATGAGCATCGAGTATCTGATCACCGCGCTGATCGTCATTCTCGTGCCGGGCACTGGCGTGGTCTATACGATCGCGATCGGACTTTCGGCCGGGCGGCGGGCCAGTATCGCCGCTGCCGTCGGCTGCACGCTCGGTATTGTTCCCGCGATCCTCGCCTCGGTGCTCGGCCTGGCTGCGATCCTGCATACCAGCGCGGTCCTGTTCCAGGTGCTCAAATATGCCGGCGCCGCCTATCTCCTCTACCTCGCCTGGCGTACGCTGCAGGAGAACGGCCCGATGCGGCTTGACGGCAATCGCCGGGCGGACCGGGACCTGTTGTCGACGGTGCGCACGGGTTTTGTGATTAACATCCTCAACCCGAAACTGTCGGTGTTTTTCCTGGCCTTTCTGCCGCAGTTCATCGATCCGGCGGCGGCCTCGCCGGTCGGCCTGATGCTGGGGCTGGGCGCAACGTTCATGGCGATGACCTTCGTGGTGTTCGTCGTCTATGGCAGTTTCGCGGCGATGATCGGTGCGAGGGTGCTGACGCGTGACGCGGTGCTGCGCTGGATGCGGCGCACGGTCGCCCTGACATTTGCCGGGTTCGGCCTGCGTCTTGCGCTCGCGGAGCGGTAGGGCGCGAATGCCGGCGCGGCCCGGCGCGATAGCCAATAAACAGGATTGAGTCGATATGGGCTTCGAGCCGGAGATTCCACCGATCCAGATTCATCTGTGCGTCAAGGACGGCAAGGCGGCGATCGCTTTCTATGAAGCGGCGTTCGGCGCCGTCGAGACGTTCGAGCAGATGGCTGACGACGGAGAGCGCGTGCTGCATGCCAACCTGTCGATGTTTGGTTCGGAAGTGATGCTGCAGGACGAGTTTCCCGAGTACTCCACCGACGTGCTGGGGCCGCTCTCGCGCGGCGGCGCAAGCATGACCATCAACATCAATCTTGCCAAGCCGGACGAGGTCGACGCGGCCGTTGCCCGCGCCATGGCGGCCGGCGCGGAGATCGTCATGCCGGTCGACGACCAGTTCTGGGGTGCCCGCTACGGCAAGATCCGCGACCCGTTCGGGCATGTGTGGTCCTTCAACGCGCCGTTGGAACAAGGCGGGTAACGATGAAGGGCGCCGCGCAGATCCGGCCTGCTCCCGCGCGTGGCCGAGACGGGTACGGGGTACGCGCGGCTGTCGCCGTGCTCACGGCGCTGGCCTTGCCGTACGCCGAGGCGCGCGCAGCCTGTCCGCAGGAACTGGCCGTCTATTCCGAACGGGAGGGGTCGGCGGGGATCGATTTTCGCCCCGCGCTGCCGGGCGCGGCCCTGCACGCGATCGAATTCAAGCTGGTATTCGCGCAGAACGACGTCGTGCTCGATGGTATCGTGATGCAAACCGACCCCGGCGCGCGCCCTTACGGCCTGGCCATGCACCAATGTCCGGACGGCGACGTCACGGGCGAGGAACTGGCGGCGTGTACGATCTGGGAAGGGCCGATCTACGGCATCGATGCCGATGGCGCTGTCGCGACGATGCCCAAACGCGGAACGTCGGCGGCCGCGCAACTGCTTTTGCCCGGTTTCGGCGCAGCCGTGCGCCATTCACGCATCTTCGGCGCCGATGGCGTCAGCGTCCTTCCCTGGGACGTTTTTGCGCTCAGCGGGTGCCAGGAATGAGTGGCGGCAACGTGTATCCGGACACCGGCGGGTTGCGTTCTCACGGGAAGCGGCTCCATGTATGGCCGCCCGCCGGGCTCGGGCGCCTGCGCGGGTCCGCGTCTACGAAACGGGAAGGCAGACCGGACGAAATTGCATCGGTGGTGCTCTGGCATTTGTCCGACGAGGCGTCTTATACCACGGGCGCGATCCCAAAAAGTGGGCGGCGGCCGCTGAAAGAACCGAATGAAAGGAAGCAGGCATGACATATGACGTTGTCGTGATCGGGGGCGGGCCGGGCGGATATGTCTGTGCCATCAAGGCCGCGCAACTGGGACTGAAGACGGCGGTGGTGGAAAAGCGCCCGACCTATGGCGGGACGTGCGTCAATGTCGGTTGCATTCCCTCCAAGGCGTTGCTGCACGCCTCGGAGGCCTTCATGGAGGCCGGGCACGGCCTGGAGGCGCTGGGCGTGGAGGTCGGCAAGCCGAAGCTCAATCTCAAGGCGATGATGGCGCACAAGACCCAGACGGTCGACCAGAACACCAAGGGTCTCGATTTCCTGTTCAAGAAGAACAAGATCGACGGCCTGCGCGGCACCGGCCGGATACTCGGCGAAGGCAAGCTGGAGGTGACCGACGCCGATGGCGAAACCAAGGAGATCGAGGCGAAGAACATCGTGATCGCCACCGGCTCCGATGTCGCCGGCATTCCCGGTGTCGAGCTGGAGTTCGATGAAAAGACGATCGTGTCGTCGACGGGGGCGCTGACGCTGGAGAAGGTGCCGTCCTCGATGGTGGTGGTCGGCGGCGGCGTGATCGGGCTCGAACTGGGTTCGGTATGGGCGCGCCTCGGCGCCAGAGTCACCGTGGTGGAGTTTCTCGACACCATTCTCGGCGGCATGGACGGCGAGGTCGCCAAGCAGTTCCAGCGCCTGCTCGGCAAGCAGGGCCTCGAGTTCAAGCTCGGCCAGAAGGTGACCGGGGTGAAAAAGGCCAAAAAGGGCGCGACCGTCACCTTCGAACCGGTCAAGGGCGGCGACGCCGCAACGCTCGATGCCGATGTCGTGCTTGTCGCGACCGGGCGCAAGCCGTTCATCGAAGGTCTCGGCTGCGAACAGGCCGGCATCGTGCTCGACGAGCGCGGACGGGTGCGCACGGATGGTCATTTCCGCACGTCTATCCCGGGCATCTACGCGATCGGCGACGTGATCGCCGGCCCGATGCTGGCGCACAAGGCCGAGGACGAAGGCGTGGCGGTTGCCGAGATCATCGCCGGCCAGGCCGGCCATGTGAACTACGACGTCATTCCAAACATCGTTTATACCAGCCCGGAGGTTGCCTCGATCGGCAAGACCGAGGAAGAGCTGAAAAAGGCCGGCGTCGACTACCGGACCGGAAAATTCCCGTTCTCGGCCAATGGACGCGCGCGCGCGATGCTGAAAACCGACGGATTCGTCAAAATCCTCGCCGACAAGAAGACCGATCGCGTACTCGGCGCCCATATTGTCGGGTTCGGGGCCGGGGAACTGATCCATGAAGTCGCGGTTCTGATGGAATTCGGCGGTTCGTCGGAAGACCTGGCCCGCACGTGTCACGGTCATCCGACCATGTCGGAATCGGTCAAGGAAGCAGCGCTCGCCACCTTCGCAAAGCCGATCCATATGTAGGTTTGACGCGGCTTCGGCCTCCGAGACCATGCGCGACAAGGCCTGGCCGGACCCCGACCGGGCTTTTTCGTGCGAGGGCGTGCACGGTGCGCCGATCACGGATGCCCGCGCCGATGTGATCGCCGGTGAGGCGAAACGCCCGTAAGCTCGCCGACGATCAGGAACGCTTTTCCGGGAGTCCGGTTCTTGCTGAGCGACGCACGCCGCACCTTTCTTACCGCGCCGGATCTTGCCGTGCTTCCGCAGCGCATCCGAGACCGGATCCGCGAGCGGGATTGGGCCAACGAGCTCCTGCTGCGGTCGATCCAGCTCGCCGTGATCGTGACATTCTGCGTAATCTACGCCGTCTCGCCGAAGACGCATCCCGATGGCGCGATGGCGATCGCGCCCTATGTGCTGGCCGCCTATCTCGCGCTGTCGCTGATCGGCATCGTGTGGTGCGTTGTTCGCGAGCCGCCTGACTGGGCGAGTTATGTCTCCATTCTCTTTGATTTTTGTCTGCTCTACGGGCTGATGGTCAGTTTCCACATCCAGTACGAGCAGCCGGCGACCTTCGTCCTCAAGGCGCCGGCACTGCTTTACGTGTTCATTTTCATCGCCATCCGCGCGCTGCGCTTCAACCCGAAATTCGTGCTGTTTTCAGGCTTCGCCGCGATGGTCGGCTGGGCGGCGATCATGGTCTATGTGACACGCATCGATCCCCATGACAGCATGCTGACGCGCTCTTATGTCGACTATCTGACCTCCAATTCGATCCTGATCGGCGCCGAGCTCGACAAGCTTCTGTCGATCTTCCTGGTCACGGTCGTGCTGGCGCTGGCGGTGAACGGGTCGCGCAACTTTCTGGTCACCTCGATGACGGAGGGCATCGCAGCGGCCGAATTCGCGCGTTTCTTCGACGCGCCGGTTGCCCGCACGATCCGCTCCGCCAGTGAAAGGCTGGTGCCGGGCAAGGCCGAGCGTCAGGACGTGACGGTGCTGACCGTCGACATTCGCGGCTTCACCAAAATTGCGGACCGGTGCGATCCGGACACCGTCATGCGCATTCTCGGCGCCTATCAGGGCCGGGTCCTGCCGCTTGTCCATGCTCAGGGCGGCCTCATCGACAAGTTCATTGGGGACGGCATTCTGGCCGTTTTCGGTCTCGGACGGGCCAGTGAGACGTTCGCCGCCGACGGCCTGCGGGCGGCGGAGGCGATCCTGCGCGATGCCAGCGGCTGGTCGCGGGAGCCCGCGTTTTCCGGCCACGACGGCCCGCTGGAGATCGGCATCGGCCTTGCCTCCGGGCTGGTCAGCTGGGGCACGGTCGGGCGCGACGAGCGGCTGGAGATGACGGTGATCGGCGCGCCCGTCAATCTCGCGGCGAAGCTCGAGAAGCTCAACAAGCACCTCAAAAGCGCCTGCATCGTCGATGCGGCGAGTTGGCGGCTGGCGATCGCGCAGGGTTATGACGGGTCGCTGACGGCGGTGTCGCGCCGGGTGGCGGTCGAGGGGATCGACGGCGCGGTCGACGTTATGGAGTTGTCGCTTCCCGAGCCCGACATGGTGCCTGTCCTGGCGGCCGGCGGCATCCGCATATCGCGATAGGTTCGCACGGGCACGATGCGGCTTCACACTTCTTTACAACCACCGGTAAGGCGGGAAACGTTGGCCGCCTAGTCTGATCCCATTGCAGCGACAGTGCTGCCCAACAGAGGATCGGGACCATGCAGGACGACAAGCATCATTTCGACGATTCGATCAACGACGGCGCGCCGCGTTCGCGCGGCTGGATGCGTGGCGCGGTCGTGGGCGGGTTGGCTCTGGCCGCGATCGCCGGCACCGGACTGGTGGCCGCCGCCGCCGGTGGTTTCGGGGCTTCGAACGGCCATATGGGCGACATGGGCGGTTTCATGATGGAACGGCGGATGGGCAACATGCTCGACCAGATCGACGCGACGGACGAGCAGCAGGACAAATTGTGGAAGATCATCGACGCCGCGCGCGCCGAAATGCGGCCGATGTTCCGCGAATTCCGTGACACGCACGCGGATATCGTCAATATCATCAGCGCGCCGACCATCGATCGCGAAGCGGCCGAAAAGCTGCGCAGCGAGAGGGTGCAGGCGATGGACGAGGCCTCGCGCAGGATGACCGCGGCCCTGCTCGACGCCGCCGAGGTGTTGACGCCGGAGCAGCGCGCCAAACTGGCCGAGCATATGAACAAGCGCGGCGGGCGTCATCGCCGCTAACCGGACGGCTCTGGGGCCGGCGGTCGTGGAAGGAGGCCGGGCATGGCGGAACAGGTTCTGATCGTCGACGACGACACCCGCCTGTCCGCCATGCTGGCCGACTACCTGACCGGGAACGGCTTCGCCGTGCGAAGCGCGGCGAGCGCGGCGGAGGGGCTGTCCGACCTGCAAAGGCGGGCGCCCGACGCCGTCATCCTCGACATCATGCTGCCGGACATGGACGGGTTCGAGACCTGTCGGCGCATCCGCGCGGTGTCCGACGTTCCGGTGCTGATGCTGACGGCGAAAGGGGAGGAGACAGACCGCATCGTCGGGCTCGAACTCGGTGCGGACGACTATTTGCCGAAACCGTTCAACCCGCGCGAATTGCTGGCCCGGCTCAAGGCGATCCTGCGCCGGCGCCATGGCGCCGCCGGCAGCGAGCGCGTGCTGCGCTTCGGGCGACTGGAGATCGATCCGGGCTCGCGCGCGGCCAGGCTCGACGGGAGCGAATGCAGGCTGACCAGCCACCAGTTCGACCTTTTGCTGGCGCTGGCGAGGAACGCGGGACGAACCCTGTCGCGCGACCAACTCATGGATATGACGCGCGGCGAGGAACTGGAGGCGTTCGACCGGTCGATCGACGTGCATGTGTCGCGCATCCGCGCCGCGATCGAGGCCGACCCGAAACATCCGCGCCGGCTTATCACCGTGCGCGGCGCCGGATATGTTTTCGCGCGCTATCAGGACGATCTCTAGCTTTCTCGTTGTCTCGATCGGAACCGGCTCATGCGCGGCAGTCTTTTTTTCAAGATATATGTGACCCTGCTGGCAAGCCTGGCCGTGGTGGCGATCGTCGCTGCCGTGGTCGTGCGGATCGGCCTGGACGAGCGCGATACCGGCTGGCGCGCACAGCGCGACCTGTTCGTGGCGGCGATCCTGCCCGCCGACGGCAGGCCGGAAGACATCGCGGCGACGCTAAGACGCCTTTCCGAGACGTTCGACACCGACCTGACCCTGTTCGATCGCCACGGTGTCGTGCTGGCGCGCGCCGGTGCGCCGATCGATGCCAGGGTGCTGGACCGGCGCGGCATGCATGCGCGGCGCGAGGATCACCATGTCTTCGTCATGCGGCTTGCCGACGGCCGCGCGCTGGCCGCGCGCATGGATCGGCCTTTCGGACCTCCCGGCCGCAACCCCATTCCCTATCTGGCGCTGATAGCCGGCGTTATCGGCCTGGCCGCCTATCCGGTCGTGCGGCAGTTGACGCGGCGCCTGGAACGGCTGCGGCACGGGGTCGACGCCTGGGGCGACGGCGCGCTGGTGACGCGCGTCGACGACCGTGGCAGTGACGAGGTTGCCGCCGTGGCGAAAAGCTTCAACCGCGCCGCGGCCCAGATCGAGCATCTGATTACGGCGCACCGCAGCCTGCTCGCCAATGCCAGTCATGAACTGCGTTCGCCGCTCGCCCGGCTGCGCATGGCGATCGACCTCTACGAGCGTGCGCCGACAGAGGCCACAAAGCAGGAGATCATCCGCAACCTGGCCGAGATCGACGAACTGGTCGACGAGATCCTGCTGGCAAGCCGGCTCGACCATCTCGAGCGACTCGACAATCCCCAGACGCTCGATCTCCTCGCGCTCGTGACAGAAGAGGGCGCGCGCCTGAAAATTCCGGTCAGCGGCACGCCCGCGCAGATCACGGGCGATGCGCGGCTGATCACCCGGCTGGTGCGCAATCTGATGCAGAACGCGCTGCGCCACGGCGCCCGCCCGGTGACGGTCGGCGTCGCGCCGACCCCCGATTTCGTCCGGCTGAGCGTCGAGGATCACGGTGGGGGGATCCCGGAGAGCGAAGGCGAGCGGGTGTTCGAGCCGTTCTATCGGCCGGCAGGCCGTGGCGAGATGGCCGGCGGCTGGGGGCTCGGCCTGTCGCTGGTGCGCCAGATCGCCCGCCATCACGGTGCACGCGTTCGGCTCGAAACGCCGGAAGGCGGCGGGGCGCGGTTCGTGGTGGACTTTCCCTATCCGGAGCCGCGTTGAGTGGGAGCCAGCACCTGCGTTGGCTGTCCGTAGGCAGAGCCCTTCAGAACCAGGCGGGTCTCATCGTCAGCGTCGTGTCGTCGAGACTGTCGAGCAGCTCGCGCTTGACGCGGGCGGCCGGCAGCTCGTGCACGAAGAAATAGCGGCAGGCGGCAAGCTTGCCGTCGAGGAAGTCCGGGTTGCCTTCGCCGTTTGCGCGTTTGCCTGCCGCGACGACCGCCTGCCTCAACCACATCCAGGCGATGACGACATGGCCGAGCATGTCGAGATAGATCGTGGCGTTGGCGAGCCCCAGGCGCGGGTTCTCCGCGACCGTTCCTGCAAGCCTGCCGGTGGTGGCGACCGTTTCGGAAAGATGGGCGGCCAGCGTTTTGACGCCGGTCCCGCCGGCTTGCGTGACCTTGCGACCGAGGAGATCCATGGCCTGGATGCCGTGCGTACCCTCATGGATCGGATTGAGCCGATTGTCGCGATAAAGCCGCTCGACGGGATAGTCGCGCGTATAGCCGTAGCCGCCCAGCACCTGGATGGCGTGCTTGTTGGCCTCCAGGCAGTATTCGGACGGCCAGGATTTCACCAGCGGCGTCAACAGGTCGAGCAGGCGTTCGTCTTCGCGGCGTGCCTCCCCGTCCTGTGCCACGCGGATACGATCGACCAGGTCGGCCGCATAAAGGGCGAGTGAGAGCCCCCCCTCTACCGCCGCCTTCTGCGCCAGAAGCAGGCGCTTGACGTCGGCATGCCCGATGATGGCCACCGCCGGTTGGCTTGCCGGGTCCTTGCTGTCGGGATGGCGTCCCTGCGGGCGTTCGCGGGCGTAGGCGAGAGAGGCCCGGTATCCCGCCGCCGCAAGCGCCACCGCGCCGAGGCCAACGCCGATCCGCGCCTCGTTCATCATCTGGAACATGTAGGCGAGGCCGCGATGCGGCTCGCCGAGAAGACAGCCGATCGCGGGTTCATCCTCGCCGAAATGAAGCAGGGTGTTGGTGGTGCCGCGATATCCCATCTTGTGATTGAGGCCGGCCAAGACGACGCCGTTGCGTTCTGCGGGTTCGCCGTTTGGCCCGAGACGGTATTTGGGCACGATGAACAAGGATATGCCTTTCACGCCGGGCGGCGCGCCATCGATGCGGGCGATAACCATGTGGACGATATTGTCGGCTATCTCGTGGTCGCCGCCCGAAATCCACATCTTGCGGCCGGCAATCCGGTACTCGCCGTCGCCCGCCGGCACAGCACTGGTGGTGATATCGCTGAGCGAGAAGCCGGCCTGCGGTTCGGACAGGCACATCGTGCCGAAGAAACGGCCCTCGACCATCGGGCGCAGGAACAGCTCCTTTTGCGTTGGGCTACCGAAACTGGCGACAAGATTGGCGGCGCCGGCGGTCAGGAAGGGATAACCCGACGTGCCGACATTGGCCATCATGAACATGAACGCTGCCGCCTGCCGGACCGTTTCCGGCATCTGCATGCCGCCCCATTCGTGGTCGAAGGCGGCGCCGAAGAAGCCGGCCTCGCGATAATGCCGCAACGCTTCGCCCACCGCGTCATCCATCTTCACCTTGCCGTCGACGAATGCAGGTTCGTTTGCGTCGAGCAGCGCCGCGTGCGGCAGGAAATGGTCGATCGCGATCCGTTCGGCCGTGTCGAGAACGCCGTCGATCGCGGCCCGGTCATAGTCCGCAAAACGCGCATGTGCGGCAAGCCGTGCGCTGTCGAGCAGATCGTGCAGTTGAAAGGCAAGGTCGGTCCGGTCGATGGTGATCATGCAACGAATGACGTCATTTTGCGTTTCGCATTCAACAGACCGATCGACCCCCGCCCGTGGGGGCCTCAAGCGCACCGCAGTGGCGCTGATCCAGGCCCGCCGCGAAAGCGTAGAACGTGGCGCATGCCATCGCAAGCGGAGGGTCGAATGCACAGGCATATCGCGAATGACAGCATGGTGCGGGCGGCGATGAAGGCGCCCTATCTCCAGCGCGACCGGGAACACGCGCTCACGGTTCGCTGGAAGGAACGTCAGGATCAGGAGGCATTGCACGAGGTCGTTCTGGCGCATATGCGTCTGGTCATCTCGATGGCCGCCAAGTTTCGCCGCTACGGATTGCCGATGAGCGAACTGGTCCAGGAAGGCCATGTCGGGCTGCTCGAGGCGGCCGCGCGCTTCGACCCCGACCGTGGCGTGCGCTTCTCGACCTATGCGACGTGGTGGATACGCGCCTCTATCCAGGACTATATCCTGCGCAACTGGTCGATCGTACGCAGCGGCACGAGTTCCTCGCAAAAATCTCTGTTCTTCGGTCTCAGGCGATTGCGCGCCAGGCTTGCGCGCATGGAGCCGGGTGTGCCCGACAGGGTGCTGTTCGACCGGATCGCAAACGCGGTCGGCGTGTCGGCGGCCGACGTCGCGCTGATGGATGCACGGCTGTCCGCGCCGGACCAGTCCCTAAATGCGCCGATTGGCGAGCGGGAAGACGGGCCGGGTGGTGAACGACAGGATTTTCTGGTTTCGGACGCGCCTTTGCCGGACCAGACGGTCGGCGGCATGATCGACGGCGAGCGTCACAGCCGCTGGCTTCGCGAGGCGATGGAGGCTTTGGACCCGCGCGAGCGCGAGATCATCGAACGGCGGCGCCTGCACGAGAGCGGCGCGACGCTGGAAAGCCTTGGCGACAGGCTTGGAGTGTCCAAGGAACGGGTGCGCCAGATCGAAAACCGCGCCCTGGCGAAGCTGAAGTCGGTACTGCTTGAGCGCTATCCGGACGCAGCGCCGTTCGTAAGGTGAGCGCGGCGGCGCTCCCGCCTTGGTGCGGTACGGGAGAACTCAGCGGTCGGTGACAATCTTTACCCGGTCGCCTGCCGAGATGCCGGCTCCGGGCGGCATGGCATTCAACAACCGGAACATTTCCAGCGCGCGGCCCAGGCCGCTCATGCGCGCGGCAAGCGAACCCGCCGTCTCGCCAGGCTGAACCGTCACCACCCGCACGCGCAGCGGCTTGAGGTTGCGCCGTTCGGACGCGCTGAGAATCCGGAAACTGCCGGCCACGGTGTTGGCCGTCGGCATCAGCGCGCTGCTTGCCTGCGGCGCGGCCGTCAGCAGGCGGTAGGCCTGGTCGCCGGCGCGAAAAACCGCGATGTGGAACTGCCAGCCCTCCGCGCGCGCGCGCGCGGTCGCGGCCTGGCTGCCATTGATTGTGGTGGAACGGATGCTGTTGGCATCGAGACCGGTGACCCAGCCCGATTTCAGATAGTCTTCCAGCGACACGCCGCGCTTGAGCGTCACGCCGTCGAAACGGATGGCGACATCGCCGGGACCGGCGGCGGTGACGGCGGTGGCCGAGTTGTCGATCACGAACCCGTCGGGGACCGCGAAGGCGATGCCAAGCCGCGGATGCAGGAAATTGTTGCCGCGCACGAAACCCTCTTCCGGCGTGTCGCCGAACAGCATGCCGTCGATCCCGTTCAGGAAAGAATCGCGATCGCGGCCGTTGGCGCCCGATTGCGCGTGGCGCTGCGCATGGCCGCGTGCCAGGTCGATGCGCTGCGGCGCGTTGGGGTGCGAGGCGAGGAAGTCGAGACTGGCGTCGGTGGCGCCGCTTATGCTGCGGAAATCGGAATAGGAGGCCATCGACTGGAGAAAGCGCGCCGCCGCGTAAGGGTCGTAACCGGCCTCGGCGATCATGCCGATGCCGATCTTGTCGGCCTCCAATTCCTGGTTGCGCGAAAATTGCGCCAAGCGCAGCTTGCCGCGCACCAGCGCGGCCTTGGCTACCTGGCTGCCGCCGAGCACGTCGCTGACGACCTTGGAGGCCAGCAGTTCCTCGGCTTCCTTTTGTTGGCGTTGCAGGCCGTGATTGGCGGTGACGTGGCCCATTTCGTGTGCGATGACGGCGGCCAGCTCGGCCGAATCATTGGCGAGCGCCAGCAGGCCGCGGGTCACGTATAGGAACCCTCCGGGCAGGGCGAAGGCATTGACGTTGGGCGAATTCAGGATGGTGATCTGGTAGGTCTGCTCGGGATTGTCTGAAACCAGAGTCAGGCTGCCGACCACCTTGGCGACCATGCGCTCCAGCTTGGGATCGGAATACTCGCCGCCATAGGTTGCCAGGATGCGCGGATGCTGGGCGCGCGCCAGCTCGACCATGCGGTCGTTGCGCGTCACCGTGTCGACGGTCACCGGATTGGTGGACGGCACGAAAGCCTGTTCGCTTATGGCGCCGTCCAGGCTCTGGCACGCGCCAACCCACAGCGCGAGCGCAAGCACGCCGGCAAGGCGGCGCGCCAAGCGGCCGGGAAACACTAATTCGTGCCCCGCAAGGGTTGGCTGAGTTGTCGTGGACAGAACGCTTCCTTTCCTGGCCTCGCGACGTGTGGCGCGTCCGATCGCCACCGGTTTCGGCCATGCGCGATGATCAACGATAGCACGCATGCTTTTATTGCAACGCCACAGATGTGGCGTACAATTTTGGCGGCTTGCGGGCAACTTTCCGTTACCGGGATCGAAATTCGTCAATTATGAGCGTGCGTCGCCGAGATATCGCCCCAGCGCGGCGCCGCCCTTGTGTGAGAACATGTGGTCCGTCGCCCCGGTTTCAACCACCTGTCCATTTTCGAGGAAGGCAAGATGCGGCGCGATGGCGCGCGCGTCGTCGGGATTGTGGGTCACCATGACCACCGTCATGCCGGTTTTTCGCTGAAGGTCGGCCACGATCGCGAGCATGTCCTGGCGCAGGGCCGGTCCCAGCGAGGCGAAGGGCTCGTCGAGCAGCAGCACCGGGCGATTGCGAACGAAAACCCGGGCGAGCGCGACGCGCTGCCGTTCGCCGCCCGACAATTCGCGCGGCAGCCGCTTCTCCTTGCCGGCGAGGCCCACCAGGGCAAGGGCGTCGGCCACGTCGGCACGGTCGGACGCGGTGAGGCGCAGATTGGGCGCGCGGCCGAGCCCGACATTCGCGGCGACGTCGAGATGGGCGAACAGGTTGTTTTCCTGAAACACCATCGTGACCGGCCGCGCGGCCGGCGACAAGGGCGCGATATCGCGGCCGCCGATCAGGATGCGGCCTGAACGCGGTGTCTCGAAGCCGGCAATTAACGACAAAAGCGTCGACTTGCCCGATCCGCTGGGACCCATCAGCGCCATGATCTGTCCGGCGGGCACGGTCAGGTCGAAGACCATCTCGGTACCGCCGGGATAGGCGAAGCCCACCCGGTCGAGAACGATGTCGGCGGATGGTCCGGTGGCGGGGCCGGTCATGACGAGGTCCTCCCGCGCTGGTCGACCAGCAGCATCAGAGCAAAACACAAGACCGCAAGCACCAGTGCGAGCCCGGCCGCGTCGGCGGTACGGTAACTGCCGAGCCGCGCAAACAGCAGATAGGGCAATGTCTGCACCTGGTCGCTGCCAAACAGCGCAATCACGCCGAGGTCGCCGAGCGACAGGGCCATGGCGAAGGCGAACGCGGTCAGGAATGGACGCCTGAGCGCCGGCCAATCGATCAGCCGCAACCGGGTGAAGCCGGTGATGCCCAGACTGGCGCAGAGTCGGTCGTGGCGTTCGGCCGCCGCATCGTGGGCCGGGCGCAACGCCCTGAGCGCAAACGGCATCGCCATCACCGCATTGACGGTGATCACCATGATCGGAGCGATGGCGAAGGCGTCGGCGAAATGGCGCAACAATATGAACCAGCCCGCGCCCAGGACGATCGGGGGCACGACGAGCACCAGGCCGGCGCCCTGGTCCATGGCGCGTTCGGCGAGCGAGGCCGGGCTTGCCGCGCGCGCGCCTGCCAGCGCGTGGCGCGTCCTGACGAGCGCGTAAGTCAGCATCAGGCATAAGGTTGCCGCGCAGACCGCCAGGACGAGGCTGGTCGCGGCGGCCCGATGAACGGCGGCCTCGCCGGCCAGGCGCGGCAGGTCGGCCCGCAGCCCGGCGACCAGAACAGCCGCCAGCGGCGCGGCGACATAGGTTGCGGCGAGCACGATCAGGCATAGATTTGCAAGGCGCTCGCCGGTTCCGGGCGCCGAAAAGCGCCGCGCCGACACGGAGGGGTTGGCCTCGGCGGTCAGGTCCGCGCCGAGGCGAAAAAGCAAATAGAGGGCAAATCCGGTCAGGGCGAGTTGCAACCCGGTCAGGACCAGCGCGCGCGCGGGATCGAAATCGAAGCGCAGCGCCTGGTAGATCGCCACTTCGAGCGTGGTCGCGGCCGGCCCGCCGCCGAGCACGAGGACGATGGTGAAGGAGGTCACGCACAGCATGAAGACGATGCCGGCCACGCCGCCGAGGCTGGCGCGGATCGCCGGCCATTCGATGAAGCGAAAACGGGCGCGGGCGTTCATGCCGAGTTGGCTGGCCAGGCGCCACTGATCGGCCGGTACGGTGTCGAGCGCCTGCAACAGGAAACGCGTGGCAAGCGGCAGGTTGAAGAAGGTGTGGGCGACCAGGATACCGGCGAGACCGTAGATGCCCGGCCAGCGGCCGCCGCCCAGCGCGGCATAAAGATCGGCGATCAGGCCCGAACGGCCGAACAGCGCCAGAATGCCGAGAGCGGCGACCAGCGGCGGCAGGGCGAGCGGCAGCGCGAACAGCCGCAGCACCAGGGTGCGGCCGGGAAAGGTCGGGTGACCCGCCAGCGCCCGCGCCACGAAGATCGCCGGCACGACCGACAGCACGGTCGACAGCAGGGCTTGCCACAGCGTGAAGCGCACAACGCGCAGCAGATAGGCGTCGGGCGCGACGATAAGCGCCTGCGGCGCGCGCATCGCCTCCAACAGCAGGCCGGCGCCCGCACCCGCCACGAGCAGTGCGATGAAGGCGAGCGCGGCGAAGCCGGCCCGGGGAGGGCCGGCGGTCATCAGCGGCTCATGACGGCCAGCCATTCGTCGACCCACGCGTCGCGGTTTTCGGCGACCTCCTCGGGGCTGAACAGCAGGCTCTCTTGCGGCTGAACCAGCTTGTCGAAGGCCGGATCGAGCGGCTTATCGGTTTTTCCGGCCGGAAACATCCAGTTGGTCTCGGGGATGACATCCTGGAAGGCGGGTCCGGTCATGAAGGAAAGAAACGCACGCGCGAGCGGGTTTTCCGCTCCCTTGCGGGTCAGGCCGGCGATCTCGATCTGCAGATAATGGCCTTCGGCGAACGCCGCCGCCCGGTAGCGGTCGGTGTCCTCGGCGATCATGTGATAGGCGGGCGAGGTCGTGTAGGACAGCACCATCGGCGCTTCGCCGCTGGTGAACAGCCCATAGGCCTCGCTCCAGCCGGGCGTCACGGTCAGGACGCGGTCGGAGAGCTTCTCCCAGGCCGCGGCGGCGTCTTCGCCATAGACCGACTTCACCCACAACAGCAGGCCGAGGCCTGGTGTGGAGGTGCGCGGATCCTGGATGACGATCTTGTCCTCGCTGTCGCCCTCGACCAGGGCCTTCAGGCTGGCTGGCGGGTTCTGGATCGCTTCGCCGTCATAGACAATGGCGAAATAGCCGTAATCATACGGCACGAAAACCTCGTCGGCCCAGCCGCCGGGAACCGAGACGTTGCCGGTGTCGATCCCGTGCGGGGCAAACAGGCCGGTCTGCTTGGCGTCGACGACGAGATTGGTATCGAGCCCGAGCACGATATCGGCCTTGCCGGCATCGCCTTCCAGGCGCAGCCGGTTGAGAAGCGCGACGCCGTCCGCGACCGAGACGAATTCCAGATCGCAGGCGCATTCGGCCTCGAAAGCCTTTTCCACCAGCGGGCCGGGGCCCCATTCGGCGGTAAAGCTGTCATAAGTGTAGACGGTGACCTTGTCCTTGACGTCCTGCGCGACCGCAGGCTGGACGAGCAGCATGGCCGCCAGGCCGGTCGTTAAAATCGTCGTTGGTCCCAGTGCGCGCATGAGCGCCTCCTCTCGTTGGTGTTGAAAGGGAAATCAGGCGCTTTGCAAGGAGCGTCTAATCCCTCCGCCGGTACAAACCGGATCAGGTTCGGCGGGTTGGCCGGGACGGACCCGAATGCCTCTCAGCCGCGGCAAACCTGCCGTGGCACCCCGTTAGAGCACCGGTTTCATAAGACGTTGCGCGGACCCATGCAAGCCAGCCGACAACACCGTGCCGTCGATTGCTGACCTGGCGAACGCTCTTGTTGACGACCTGGGCTTCCTCTCGGCTCCGGTCCTTGATACTGGGGCTCGGCATGAGCAGATTTGCCATTCTTCTCGGCGGCGACGTGGTCCGCACGCCGCGTCTCGACGCCAAGCTTGCCGGTGCGCGGGTGATCGCAGCCGATTCCGGCATGCGCCACGCGGCCCCGCTCGGGGTCGTGCCGGAATTGTGGGTCGGCGATTTCGATTCGGTCTCGCAAGCCGAGATCGCCCGGCACGGCACGGTCGCGCGCGAGGTCTTTCCGCCGGACAAGGACCAGACCGACGGCGAACTCGCCATCGAGGCGGCGCTGGCCAGGGGGGCGAGCGGGCTCGCTCTGGTGGGCGCGTTCGGCGGTCCGCGCGCCGACCATGCCTTTTTGCACATGTCTGCGGCGATCAGGCTGGCCGAACGCGGCGTGGCGACCATGCTTACAAGCGGCGTTGAGGAGGGCCATCCGCTCCTGGCCGGGACGGAGGCGCATTACGACTACGCGCCCGGCACGCTGTTTAGCGTTCTCGCGTTTTCGGCCTTGTCCGGCCTGAGCGTTGAGGGCGCGAAATGGCCGCTCGACAATGTCGAGATCGCGTTCGGGTCCTCTCTGACATTGTCGAACGAGGTGGCCGGGCGGCTGCATCTGTCTCTCGACACGGGGCGCGCGATGCTGCTTGCCCATCCGCAACCGGGAAAGGCGGACTGACCGCTCATGGCTCCACCGCTGCTGCGCCTCGACGCCATTCGTCTTACATTCGGCGGCACGCCACTTCTCGACGATGTGACGCTTTCGGTCGCGCCGGGCGAAAAGATCGCGCTTGTCGGACGCAATGGATCGGGCAAGTCAACCTTGTTGAAGATCGCGGCCGGACTGGTCGAACCGCAGGACGGCGAGGTGTTTGGCCATCCCGCCGTGACGGTCCGCTATCTGCCGCAGGCGCCGGATTTCGAGGGGTTTTCCACCGTCGAGGCCTATGTCGAGGCCGGGCTCGGTCCGGCGGACGATGCGTATCGCGCGACCTATCTGATCGAGAGTCTTGAGCTTGAGGCGGATGCGGATCCGCAGCGACTTTCAGGCGGCGAGGCGCGCCGGGCGGCGCTTGCCCGGGTCCTCGCCCCCGAGCCGGACATTCTCCTGCTCGACGAACCGACCAACCATCTCGACCTGTCGACGATCGAGTGGCTGGAAGACGAGCTGTCGCGGACAAGCTCCGCGCTCGTGGTGATTTCGCACGACCGGCGTTTCCTGGAGACGGTGACACGCGCGACCGTGTGGCTCGACCGCGGATCGGCGCGGCGCCTCGACAAGGGGTTCGCCCATTTCGAGGCCTGGCGCGACACGCTCCTGGAGGAGGAGGAGCGTGAGCAGCACAAGCTCGGCCGCCAGATCGTGCGCGAGGAACATTGGCTGCGCTACGGCGTGACCGCGCGGCGCAAGCGCAATGTGCGCCGTCTCGGTGAACTGACCACGCTGCGCGAGCGGTTTCGCAGTCATCGCGGCGCGGAGGGCGCGGCCAAGCTTGTCGCCAGCGACGCTGCGGACTCGGGCAAGCTCGTCATCGAGGCCAAGGCGATCGCCAAGCGCTTCGACGGTCCGCCCGTGGTCGATGATTTCTCGATCCGTATCCAGCGCGGCGATCGGATCGGCCTGGTCGGCCCGAACGGTGCCGGCAAGACCACGCTTTTGAAGATGCTGATCGGCGCGCTTGCGCCCGACAGCGGTACCGTCCGGCTCGGCGCGAACCTGGAGATCGCCACGCTCGACCAGCGGCGCGACGCGCTCGACCCCAACGAAACCCTGGCGCATTTCCTGACCGACGGGCGCGGCGATACGGTGTCGGTCAATGGCGAGGAACGCCATGTCGTTTCCTACATGAAGGACTTCCTGTTCACGCCGGAACAGGCGCGCACACCGGTGCGGGAATTATCGGGCGGCGAAAAGGCGCGACTGATCCTGGCCCGGCTTCTGGCGCGGCAGGCCAATCTTCTGGTGCTCGACGAGCCGACCAACGATCTCGACATGGAGACGCTCGACCTGTTGCAGGAACTCGTCGCCGGCTTTCCCGGCACAGTGATCCTGGTCTCGCACGATCGCGACTTCCTCGACCGCACGGTGACCAGCACGATCGCCCCGGAGGGAGGCGGCCGCTGGGTCGCCTATGCCGGCGGCTATAGCGACATGCTTGCCCAGCGCGGCAGCGCGCGCTTTGCGCTTGGGGGCGGCGACAAGAAAGGCGGGACCAAGCCGGACGGCGCCCCGTCGTCATCGGTCGCATCGGCCGCGCGACCGCAACCGGCCAGACAGCCGGCCCGGAAACTGTCCTACAAGCAGAAATTCGCGCTCGAGACCTTGCCGGGCAAGATCGATCAGGCCGAAGCTGAGATCGAAAAACTGGAGGCCCGGCTGGCAGACCCGGAGTTTTACGTGCGCGATCCCGACGGTTTTGCCAAAATTGCCGCCAGGCTGGACGGCAAGAAGGCGGAACTGGCCGCCATGGAGGAGGAATGGCTGGAACTGGAGATGCTGCGCGAGACGGTCGAGCAGGGGTAGGACCGGTGCGCGGGTCGGCCTCCGCGGTGACCTTGCGGCCGCCGCGACCGGGCGAGGCCGGCTTGCTGACGACTGTGTGCCTGCGATCCAAGGCGCATTGGGGCTATGACCGGGCGTTCATGGAGGCCTGCCGCGCGGAACTCATGCTGGCGGAGGCCGATCTCGACCGGGGCCGGCTGCGGGTCGCCCAGCGCGACGGCGCGATCGTCGGCGTGGCCGAGATCGCGCTCGCCGATGACGAGGCCAGCCTGGAAAAACTGTTCGTCGTTCCCGAAGCGATGGGCTGCGGCGTGGGAGGCATGCTTTTGGAATGGGCGATGGCGACGTGCCGGCACGGCGGCGCCCTGCGCATGGTCATCGAGGCCGACCCCGATGCGGCAGCCTTCTACCGCAAATACGGCGCGCGCGACGCCGGCCGGTCGCCCTCCGGCTCGATCCCCGGCCGTTTCCTGCCGTGCCTGGTACTTGACCTCTAACCGTGCCGCGGGTGGCTTTTCTCGAAAGCGGCCTTCTGGTCGGCGGAAGCCTCGGTCTGGTGTTTTGCGCGCCATTCCTCGTAGGGCATGCCGTAGACGATCTCGCGTGCGTCCTCCTTCGACAGCGTGACGCCATCGGCCTCGGCCGCGTCTCGGTACCAGTTGGACAGGCAGTTGCGGCAGAATCCGGCCAGGTTCATCAGGTCGATATTCTGCACGTCGGACCGGGCGCGTAGATGATCGCGCAAGGTGCGGAATGCGGCGGCCTCGAAATCGCGCTGCTGTTCCGGCGGCAATTTATTCATGTGCTTGCTCCCTGTGAGACCGGACCGGTTCGCGAACGGAACTGTTTCACCTGATGGATATCGTCCCGGCGATCGACCGCGTCAAGGATCGGCGCCAGCCGCTCGGCCCAGCGCGCCGCGCCGACCTCGGTCGCGATCAGGTCCTGGCGCAGCTCTATCAGTATATGGGCGTAGCCGTTGACGATGGCATGGCGGAACATCGTGTCGCCGCGCAACGCGCCGTCGTAAGGCTCGTTGTCGCCCACCACGAGGTCGGGATCGGCGCGCAGCGCCTCCAGCACCGGTTTGACCGCGCGGTCGTCGCTGTCCCACAAAATGCCGACATGCCAGGGCCGGCGCCGACCCTGCATGGTGGGGGTAAAGGAATGGATGGAGATGATGAACGGTGCCCGGCCGCTCGCCGCGGCGACCGAGGCGGTCATGGCCGCGACGGCGTCGTGGTAGGGACGGTAGAACCGGTCGAGCCGGCGCGCGCGTTCTTGCGCGCTGATCGGATAATTGCCGGTTATGACGGTGCCGTCATAGAGCTGGCGAATCAGTGTCGGGTCGTCCTCGCCGCGATTGGGGTCGATCAGCAGCCGTGAGAATCCGGCCAGAACGGCCGGCGCTCCGATCAGGGCGGCAAGGCGCCGCACCACCCATTCCACGCCGATATCGTAGGCGATGTGGCGTTCGAATTCGGCGGCGGGAAGACCGAGATTTCCATATTCGTCAGGCACGGCGTTGCGGGCGTGGTCGCCGATCAGGACGATACCGCGCTCGCGGGCGCGGTCCACGATCTCGACAGGGGAAAAGAGGGCGGTGCGGGTCATGGGCGTAGCAAACCGAAAAGCAGGAACCTGTCCGATTGACCGAATGGAAGAGGCGGTGCATGTCCTTTCACGACCGGTGGCGGATGGCAATGCCGTTGTTTCGACACTGTTGTGGCTGATGCCAAAGGCGATCGTGCCGCCGCGGATCGGGCAATCGCGGCGGGGCCGCGTTGACACGGGCCTGCAGTTTTCCGAAAAGGAGGAACGGACCATGTTTCGTTCACGGGTGAGGGACAGCGTTATGGATTTTGCAGGCGTTCGATCTGCAGTCCGCTGCGTCAGCGTGTCGCTTCCCGTTCTGGTTTTCCTTTTTCTCGCGGGCACCACGCAGTCGGCCAAAGCCGATTTCCGCGTCTGCAACGCTACGCAGAACCTCGTCGGCGTGGCCATCGGCTATCGCGCCAGCGCGGGCTGGATCACCGAGGGCTGGTGGCATATCGAGGGTTCGACCTGCAAGACGCTGATCGAGGGCCGCCTGTCGTCACGGTACTATTATCTTTATGCGGAAGATGCCGAACGCGGCGGGCGCTGGGACGGGCCGGTCAACATGTGCATCGCCGACAAGGAATTCAAAATCGTCGGTGTGCGCGACTGCATCCCGCGCGGTTTCCAGCGGGCCGGGTTCCAGGAATATGATACCGGTCAGCAGGCGAGCTGGATGGTCCAGCTCACCGACGAACCGGCAACCGACGGGACGGCCGCCGTCACGGGAACGGGAAATCAATGAAACGCAGCCGTAAGGTCCGGATCCTCGCGACACTCGGGCCGGCCTCGTCCGAAGAGGCCATGATCCGCAAGCTCTATGAAGCGGGTGCCGATGTCTTCCGCATCAATATGAGCCATGCCGACCATCCGCTGATGCGCACGCTCGTGGAGCGTATCCGGACGGTCGAAAAGGCGGTCGGCCGGCCGATCGGCATTCTGGCGGACCTGCAGGGACCGAAATTGCGGGTTGGCAAGTTCGCCGACGGCGCGGTCGAGCTGGAAGTCGGCCAGACCTTCACCTTCGACGACAATCCCGAGCCGGGCGATTCGAGCCGTGTCGAGCTGCCGCATCCGGAAATCCTGCACTCCGTCAAGAAAGGCGACAGGCTGCTGATCGATGACGGGAGGTTGCAGCTCAAGGCGGTCGGCACGACGGGGACCGCGATCAAGGCCGAAGTTGTCGCCGGCACGAAGATATCCGACCGCAAGGGGGTCAGCCTGCCCGACACCGACCTGCCCGTTGGAGCGCTGACCGACAAGGATCGCCGCGACCTCGACGCCGTGCTTCACGCGGGCGTCGACTGGATCGCGCTGTCCTTCATCCAGCGACCGGAGGATCTGGCCGAGGTGCGCAAGGTGGCGCGGGGACGCGCGGCACTGATGTCGAAGATCGAAAAACCGCAAGCGGTGGCGCGGCTTTCCGAGATTATCGAGCTTTCGGACGCGCTGATGGTGGCGCGCGGCGATCTCGGCGTGGAAATGCCGATCGAGGCGGTGCCCGGCATCCAGAAGCAGCTCACCCGCGCCGCGCGGCGCGCCGGCAAGCCGGTGGTGGTCGCCACGCAGATGCTGGAATCGATGATTTCAGCCCCGGCACCGACCCGGGCGGAAGTGTCGGACGTCGCCACCGCGGTCTTCGAGGGCGCGGACGCCATCATGCTTTCGGCCGAATCGGCGGCCGGCGACTATCCCGTCGAGGCGGTGGGCATGATGAACGCGATCGCCGAACAGGTCGAGAAGGATCCGACCTATGCCGGCATTGTCCATGCCCAGCGCGCCGAGCCGGAAGCCACCGGCGCGGATGCGATCTCGCTGGCCGCGCGCCAGATTGCCGAAACGCTGAAGCTGTCGGCGATCGTGTGCTACACCTCGTCGGGCACGACGGGTCTGCGCGCGGCGCGCGAGCGGCCGCAAGTGCCGATCATCGCGCTGTCGCCGGTGGTCGAGACGGCACGTCGCCTGTCGCTCGTGTGGGGCACGCATTGCGTGGTCACGCCGGACGCGACCGATCTCGACGACATGGTCGACCGCGCCTGCCGGATCGCCTTTTCCGAAGGCTTCTGCCGCCCCGGCGACCGTATCATCGTCACCGCCGGCGTGCCGCTCAGGACGCCCGGCGCCACCAATATGCTCAGGATCGCCTATATCGGCTCGGACGGGCTGAGCGGCATCTGATCCGCACGGGCAAGGCGTTCGTCTCTTACCGGAATGCGGCGCTTGCAGACGGTTTTTCGTCGGGACAATTCTCGATCGGACCGAACGCGTCGCCGGCGATGCGGGCCTCGACCTGGCGCGCGACAGTTTCAAGGTCGCGGTTGAGGCCGGCGACGGTTTCGATCGCCGCCACGGTGAGATCGGGCGCGGTCCAGTCCGGTTTGTGACCGAGATTGTCGATCCACACCGCCTCCGCGCCGGGAATGTCGCGCGCAAGCCCGACGGAATGGATCTCCTCGAAGACGACGGTGTCGCGCCTGCCCGAGATCACCACGGTCGGAGTATCGATCTCGCCGTAGCGGGGGGCCACCCGCGTGACATAGTCGTAAAGGCCGGCGACATCCTGCGCATTGGCGCGAAAGGTAGCCGGCCGCAGGACAAGACCGATGCCGGCCTTTTGGGCATAGTCGTCCGGGACGCGATTGGGGGCGAAAACGCAGGCGGTCGCGGCCGTCATGCGCAGGACGCCGCCCGGAAGCGCGAGCGTTTCGGAAAACAAATAGCCGATCAGCGGGGTGGCGGTCAGTTCGTAATACCAGGCGGTTCCGGCGCCGGGCCATGGATGCGACACCGCCGCCAGAAACACCAGCCCGGCCGTCTTTCGCGGATGATCGAGGGCGAAGGTGGCGGCCACTGCGCCGCCGAAGGAATGGCCGACCACGATCGCCCGGCCGATCCCGAGCTGGTCCATCAGCGCCGCGATGGTTTTCGCCTGGCCGGCCGGCGTGGCGTTTTCCGCCGGCCCGCGCGCCGACCAGCCGTGACCGGGGCGGTCGACGAACAGCATTTCGGCCCGCCCCTCCAGAAGCCCGCGCAGCGGCTGCATTGCATCGCGCAGATTGCCGCTGGCGCCGTGGATAAAGACCACCGGCGGGAGCGATGCATCGGCGGCGGGCACATGGACGAAATGCATGCGAGTGTCGTTAACGGTGGCGAAGCTTCCCGACGGCGGATTTTTTCTCTCCGTCATCCATACGCCGATGCGCGTGACGCCGGCGGCGACCAGAACAAGGGCAAGCAGGAAGGCGCAGAACGCGTAGACGAGGTTCATCGCTGGCAGGGTTCACCACTGGTGTGGAGGGATTGCCTTGTCGGCGGGGGCGGGCAAGGCCGGGCGTCGGTCAAATGCCTTCGCCGGCCAGGTCTTCGGTCAAGGTGACGACCTCGTTCTGGGCGTTGCGCATCATCGGGTAGATCGCCAGCACGCGTTCATAGGCGCGCAGAGCGAGTTTCTTGCGCCCGGTCGCCTTGAGGATCGCGCCCATGCCGGACAGGGCGCCGAAATGGCGTGGCTCCAGATTGAGGGTGCGCTCGATATCGGCCATCGATTTGGAATAGCTGTCCATCATGTAGTGGACGGTCGCCCGCCTGTTCCAGCCTTCGGCATAGCCGGGCTCGAGCGTGACGATCTGGTCGAGGAAATCGAGTGCGACGGCGAAATCCTGCTTGCGCGTCGCCTCGCTCGACCATTGAAGCAGAAGATCCACCGTGGCGCTGCCCGATTTCATCCATTCGTCCCAGATGCGCTGGGCGATGCGTTCGGCGGCCTTTTCGTTGCGTTCGCGCTTAAGGTCAAAAAACAGCGTGTCGAGCCGCGAGGCCTTATCGAGCGGCGCGGGCTCAGGCTCAGTCGCTGCGGCCGGGACGACGAGCAGCAGTATGGCGCCCAGGAAAAGGGGTCGAAGGAATCGAAAAACGTTCCGCATGGCCGAGAATCTAGCTCTCGGCGGCGGAACGTCAAACTGAAAATACCGTGATGAGGTCGCGGCGCGCCACGGAGACCGACGGCCGCGGCGCACTGCACCGGGTCCGTCGCGACGGGGCATCTGTCCGAAAGCCGGCTTGCGCCCTTCCGGTTCGATGCCTCGGCCTCAGCCCTGACGCGCCTTGAAGCGCGGATTGGACTTGTTGATGATGTAAATCCGGCCCTTGCGGCGAACCATCCGGTTGTCGCGGTGACGGGATTTCAACGCCTTGAGCGAATTCTTGATCTTCATTGTTCCGGTCCGTCATGCCGACCCGAGTGGGCCCAACGTGAAAGGCGCGCCAGGAAGGCGCGCCGTAAACTCGGGCGGTCCATAAACGATCCGGCGGCGGCGTGTCAACCTTTGGCCGACAGCGGTGCTAGTCGGGTGACATGACCCATCTTGCGGCCTTGCCGCGTTTCGGCCTTGCCGTAAAGCGTCAGCACCGCGCCCGGCTGGCGCATGATGCCGGCCGCGTCGTTGATTTCGGTTCCGATCAGGTTTTCCATCACCGCGTTCGAGTGGCGCCGGGGATCGCCGAGCGGCAGGCCGGCCACGGCTCGAATGTGCTGTTCGAACTGGGAGACGGCGCAGGCGGCGTCGGTCCAGTGGCCGGAATTGTGGACGCGCGGCGCGAATTCGTTGACGAGGAAACCGCCATCGGCGAGCGCGAAGAACTCGACGCCGACGACGCCGACATAGTCGAGCGCGTCCATCAGAGCGAATGCCGCTTTGCGCGCGCCTGCAAGGGTGGACGGATCGAGGCCAGCGGGAACTATGGAACGGCGCAGGATGCCGTTTCGGTGTTCGTTGCGGGGGGGATCGTAGGCGTGTCCCGTGCCGTCGGCGCCGCGCGCCGCGATCACCGAAAATTCGAAGCTGAAATCGACGAGCTGCTCCAGGATCAGCGGTACGCCGCCCATTGCGTCGAACAGGCCCCGGCAATCGGCTGCGGCGAGGCCGCGCAGCACCCGTTGACCCTTGCCGTCGTAACCGAGGCGGCGCGTCTTGAGCACTCCGCTTCCGCCGAGCCTGTCGAGGGCGGCGGCGAGGTCGGCGTCGCTGTCCACAGCAAAATGGCGGGCTGTGGATATGCCGGCGCCGTTGAGGAAGGTTTTTTCCGTAAGCCGGTCCTGGGCGATTTCCAGCGCCTTGGGCGGCGGCAGCACGGCAAGCCGCTCAGCCAGCGCGCGGGCGGCCGCGACGGGCACGTTTTCGAACTCGTAGGTGACGATGTCGGCGCGGTCGGCGAGGGCGGCAAGGGCTGCCCGGTCGTCATAGGCGCCGACGATCTGGCTTGATGCCAGTTGCGCGGCCGGGCAGTCGGGTTGCGGGTCGAGGACCACCGTCTTGTAGCCCAATCGCGCGGCCGCCGCCGCGAGCATACGGCCAAGCTGGCCGCCGCCGATAATGCCGATGGTCGCTCCCGGGGAAAGCGGCGCTGTCATGCGTCGTCGGCGGGACGCGCCGCGACCTGCTCGCTTTGCTGGTTGCGGTAGTGGTCGAGCCTGGCGGCGAGGTCGGTATCGCCGAGGGCAAGCACGGCGGCCGCAAGCAACGCCGCGTTGACGGCGCCGGCGCGGCCGATCGCCAGCGTTCCGACCGGGATGCCGGCCGGCATCTGGACGATGGAAAGCAGCGAATCCTGACCCGAAAGCGCCTTCGATTCAATCGGCACGCCGAAGACGGGCAAGGGCGTCATCGACGCCGTCATGCCGGGCAGGTGGGCCGCGCCGCCGGCGCCGGCGATGATGATGCGATAACCCTTGTCGCGTGCCGTGCGGGCGAACTCGTAAAGCCGCTCCGGCGTGCGGTGCGCCGAGACGATCAGCGCGTCGTGGCCGATGTCGAGCTTTGCCAATGTGTCGGCGGTATGACGCATGGTCGGCCAGTCCGACTGGCTTCCCATGATGATGGCGACGTCGCGAGCGGGGCTTTGCAAGGGCTGGTCCCGTGTGAAGAAGGCAAAAGGCGCCATAGCCGAAACGCCCCGTCGCCGCAAGCGAGGGACGCCGCGCGCCGCCCGGCGGGTGCCCGCGCCGGTTAGGCGATGATATCGGGAATGATGCTGTCTTCAAGCTCGCGCAGGCGATCCTTGAGCGACAGCTTCTTCTTTTTCATGCGCTGCACCTGCAGGGGGTCGCAGCCCGTGGAGATCATGGCTTGTATCGCGGCATCGAAATCGGCGTGTTCCTGCTTCAAGCGCGCAAATTCGAGGCGAATTTCGGCTTGGTCCTGATCTTGCATCAAAGGCTCCCGGCGCTGAATTCCCGCCTTTCCGGCGAGCCCGACGGGCGCCGCATCGCCTTCCGGCCATAGCACATTTCACCCGTTCAGAAAATGCTACTACCCGGCATTCGACTTGTCGGCAATCAGGTGGCACACTGTCATGGCACCGTCACGAGTCGCTCAAAAAGCACCCGAGACGGACGCTTCGAGGACCAGATGAAAGGGAACGATACACATGTCTCTAGCATCCCATCTTGAGGAATTGCGGCGCAAGCATGGAGAACTCGAACGCAAGATCGACGAGGCCCTGGCCCATCCGTCGGTCGACGACCTTGAAATCAACAGGCTGAAGCGCAGAAAACTGGCGCTGAAGGACGAAATCGAAAAGATGGAATTGCCGCCGACCAGGCACTGACCATGGCGTGCTGCGGGCCGGTTTGAGCTACAGGCCCGTAGCCCATCCCCGGCGACCCTCTATCCTTCCCAGAACTGATCGAGCCACAGGTTGAGCCTGAGGAAACCGTTATTGTCGACGGCATAGACGCGTTTCGTTCCCGTGGCTTCGAACACGACCAATCCGGCATCGAGCAGGATTTTCAGATGCTGGGAGACGGCGGGTCGTGAAATCGGCAGTCCGGCGGCCAGTTCATTGACTGTCTTGGGGCCGCGGCGCAGTTCTTCCAGCAGATGGCGCCGGTTCGGATCAGCGATCGCGGCAAAGGCGTCGGGTGTGCTCATTGCCGTCATGGTAGAGCATCGGGGAAAAGAGTGGGAAGCGTTTTTTGTCAGGCCGGCGTCCGGACGGCAGCCCACTGGAGCGCTATGCGCTCCGCCCTGTGACGCGGTGTCGCGGCGTCCGCATCTCCGCGCCGCGTCCTTGCACGAACCACCATCGTTTCCGATCGCATGTCGGGGCTCCGTTCGGCGCGCCGGTCTACGCGTTTGACACGGACGCCGCTTCCAGCGCCTTTTCCGCTTCCGCTTCCGCTTCCGCTTCCGCGCCTGCTTCGCTGCGCGGATCGAGATGCAGTCCTTCCGGGGTCAGCGCGCGCTCGGAGGGATGCGAGGTGAAGGTCTCGCGCTCCTCGACAGGGATCGGTGCGCGGCGGCTGACGCGCAGCATCGTGTAGCCGGCGAGCGCCAGGTGGGCGAGGCCGGTGGCAATAAACAGGCTTTCGGGACGCCAGGCCGCCATCAACACGGCGCCCAGAACCGGTCCGATCATGGTGCCGAAACCGTAGAGCAGCAGCAGTCCACCCGACACCTTGACGAAATCCTCGGCATCGGCGTGGTCGTTGGCGTGCGCGACGGCGATCGAATAGAGCGTGTACGCGAGAGCGCCGTAAGCGGCGGTGAGCGCGATCACGACCGTTCCGGAGCGCGCGGCCAGCAGAAAGATCGCCAGGCCGATCACGGCCGCCCCGCCGGACGCGCCGGCCAGCACGAAGCGGCGGTCGGTGCGGTCCGACAGTCGCCCGGCCGGCATCTGCAGTGCGGCGCCGGCGATCACCGCGATACTCATCATCAGTGCGATTTCGGCTGTGGAAATGCCGATACGCGCGCCGTAAACGGCACCGAGCGTGCCCCAGGCGCCGTTGGCGACGCCGATCAGCAGGCAGCCGGCGAAGGCGACCGGCGAATTGCGATAGAGCCCCTTCAGGTCCAGGGAGACATTGTGGAGGGGCCGCGGGCTCGCCTGGGCCGACACGGTCGTGGGGATCAGGGCCAGGCAGAAAAAGATGCCGGTGATCATGAAAAAGGTCGGCGTGGCGACCGTTCCGCTGGCCAGCATCATCTGGCCGGCCATCAGCGACGCGTAGGTGACCATCATATAGAGGCCGAACACCGTGCCGCGGTTTTCGTTGGTGGCGCGCTCGTTGAGCCAGCTTTCGATGACCATGAAGGCGCCGGCCATGGCGAAGCCGGTGAACACGCGCAGGAAGATCCAGAAATATTCCTGCACCACCAGTCCGGTCAGAAGCGCGACGATGGCGCCGGTGGCGGCAAAGGCGCCGAATGAGCGTATATGGCCGACACGGCGCACCAGATGCGGGGCGATGACGCAGCCGGCGACGAAGCCGCCCGCCCAGGCGGTGCCGAGCAGGCCGAGCGATGCGGTGGAGAATCCCTCCATCTGGCCGCGCAGCGGCAGCAGCAGGCCGTGTAGCCCCGAGCCGATCAGCAGAAAGGCGGTGCCGCCGAGCAGGGCGAGTATCGGTCCGAAACTGGCAAACATGGCGGGCTCCACGAAGGGCTGGCGAGTGTCGCTTGAACACGGATGATTGCGGCGGAATTGCGGTCCGGATCAGCGATCCAGTCTGGCAATCTCGGGGGGCGGTTCGCGCATTCGTCCGGTGGGTTCCGGCCGGCCTCAGCCGCGTCGGAAAAGCGCTTCGGCCGCGGCCTTGGTCGTGCCCCGTGCCGCCATCTCGGCTTCGAGCCGCGCGATTTCGGCGCGCAACATTTCGACGCGCTCGGCCAGTTCGTGCTCCGACAGCAGCGACACATCCTGTCCGATTACGTGTGGGCGCGCCTTTTTCGGTTCGTCGTCCGCGAAGATCATCGTCTCCTCCTGATTGGCCGGGCGGCGATTGGAGGATACATTCGCGGGCGGTGGAGAATCAATTCGCGCCGCGCGTTCCGGCAGGAGGCGATATTGGACATGTCGAGCAAGATCCCCGAAACCATGACGGCAATCGCCATCACCGAGCCCGGCGGGCCGATGGTGCTGAAACCGGAAAAACGCGCGGTGCCGCGGCCGGGTGCCGGCGAAATCCTGATCAGGGTTCGCGCGGCGGGCGTGAACCGACCCGACGTCCTGCAACGCAAGGGCGCCTATCCGCCGCCGCCGGGTGCTTCGGATCTGCCGGGTCTGGAAGTCGCCGGGGAGGTGGCCGCGCTCGGCGAGGGCGCGCGCCGCTGGTCGGTGGGCGATCCGGTCTGCGCGCTGGCGCCCGGCGGCGGTTATGCGCAATATTGCGTCGTACCGGCCAGCAATGCCTTGCCGGTGCCGCACGGTTTCACGCTCACGGAAGCGGCGGCCCTGCCGGAAACCTTCTTTACCGTCTGGCACAATGTCTTCGAGCGCGGCGGGTTGAAGGAGGGCGAGCGCTTCCTGGTCCATGGCGGCTCGTCGGGAATCGGCACCACCGCGATCCAGCTCGCCTCGGCATTCGGCGCCTATGTGATCGCCACGGCCGGGTCGGACGAAAAATGCGCGGCCTGCCTGGAACTGGGTGCGGATCGCGCCGTCAACTATCGCAACGAGGATTTCGTCGCCGTCGTCGCCGAGGCGACGCAGGCCAAGGGGGTCGACGTGATTCTCGACATGGTCGGCGGCGACTATATCGGGCGCAACTATCAGGCGGCAGCGGTCGACGGCCGCATCGTACAGATCGCCTTCCTGAACGGTGCTGTCGCCAGCGCGGATTTCTCCAAGCTGATGCTCAAGCGCCTGGTTCATACCGGATCGACCCTGCGGCCGAGAACGGCGGACTTCAAAGGCGCGATCGCGGCGGCGCTGGAACGCCGGGTGTGGCCGCTTCTGGCCGAAAGGCGGGTCGCCCCGGTCATGGACATGATCTTTCCGCTGCGCGACGCCTGGCGCGCGCACGAGCGGATGGAGGAGGGACAGCATATCGGCAAGATCGTGCTCGACGTGGAATAGCACGCGATCGCTCACCGAGGTTCCCGAAGGCCGAAGAACGCCGGATCGAGGCAAAGGCGAGAAGCAGACGGCGCCTCGTCGAAACGACGCCAACCCTCGTCAGGGCCGGCATGTTGGTGTCATCTATCGGTCGAAGTGCGGGGCGGCGCTGACGCGCCGGCGCCCGCAACGGCTCATGCCATGCCCAGGGCAGCCTTGTAGAGGTCGAGGATCGCTTCGGCTTCCTGGCGCTCGGCCTGATCTTGCTTGCGCAGCCTGATCAATGTGCGCACCGCCTTGGTATCGAAGCCCGTGCCCTTCATCTCGGCATAGACTTCCTTGATGTCGTCGGCGATGGTCTTTTTCTCCTCCTCCAGGCGCTCGATGCGCTCGATGAAGGCCCGCAACTGACCGGCTGCGACGGTTTCGGTGGTGGGCTCGGTGATGTCGTCGGCCATGTCGATCTCCGCAACGATTCGCAAACGCGCCGCCGGGATGCCGGCGCTGGTCGAGCGCGTGGATGCCCCAGCCCGGGGGCCGGGTCAAGCGGTCTGTCGCGTTGCAACCATCACGCCGACCATGCAATCGATATCGCGCGAGACGTGAAAACCCGGCGAGATGACGGGACCGTCAAAAGCGTGCGTGAAACTACCCGTCGGCTTTGGTCTTGACGGACAGTCGCGCCGACAGCGCCTCGATGCGTTCGGCCAGTTCGCCGAGCGTGCCGATCAGTGCGGCGTCGTTCTTGTCGGCCTTGACCAGGGCGTCGTCGCGCGTCTTGCGCAAGGTGCCGACCTCGCTTTCCAGCCCCTTCATGCGGCGCTGCAGTTCGGAAAGCTCGTCCATCACCATGATGCCGGCCATGACGGCGAGCCGGTGATCGCCGATTTCGCCGAACGAGCCCCTCAGGTGGCCGATATAACGGTCGAAGCGGCCGGCGAGTTCGACCAGATGCTCCTCCTGGCCCTCGTCGCAGGCCATCCGGTAGGATTTTCCATCAATCGTGACGGTGACCTGCGCCATTTGTCGTCATCCGTTATCGGTCAAGCACGGCGCGGATCGTTTCCATCGCCGTGACGAGGCGCCGCGACACCTCCTTGTTGGCGTCCGCCAGGCGTTCGGCGCGCGCTTCCGATGCGTCGAGCTCCTGGGCCAGGCGCGAGCGGTCGGCATTCATGCGCTGAACCTCGGCTTCGGCCTCGGCATAGTCCTGGTCCTGTTCGAGGCGGGCCGCGGCGGCGTTTTCAAGCGCATCCATCGCCTTCGCGAGACGCGCCAGAACCTCTTTCAATGTGGCTTCGCCGGTCATTCCCTTGGGATAATCCCGAATCAAGGCGGTTTCCTAACGCCTTATCCGCGAAAGATTAGACGGCGCGTGAATGTTGCGTCAACAAGCAGCGGCCGGCCTCCCCAGCTAATGGTCGCAAATGCGCGAAATCCGCTTTGGTCGGAGGGGCGCTGGCGGCTTTATTGACTCCAGGTGGTCACCTGCTATGTGGAGCCTGCCTTTCACAAGGCGCGGATTTCGGGGATTTTTCCGCTTCGTTGCACGGCGGCTTCACGACCTAGAGAGCAAACATGTCTTCACGCGATAAACACGACCGTATGGCAAATGCGATCCGGTTCTTGTCCGCCGATGCGGTAGAGAAAGCGAATTCCGGTCATCCGGGCCTGCCGATGGGCGCCGCCGACATCGCGACGGTTCTGTACAAGAAGTTTCTCAAGCACGATCCGCATCGTCCCGACTGGCCCGACCGCGACCGTTTCGTGCTCTCGGCCGGTCACGGCTCGATGCTGCTTTATTCGCTGCTTTACCTGACCGGCTACGAAGACATCACCATCGACGAGATCAAGAATTTCCGCCAACTCGGCTCGAAGACGGCGGGGCACCCGGAATTCGGTCATGCCGCCGGCATCGAGACCACCACCGGCCCGCTCGGCCAGGGACTGGCCAACGCGGTCGGCATGGCGCTGGCCGAGCGCATCCTCAATGCGCGGTTCGGCGATGCGCTGGTCGACCATCACACCTATGTTCTGGCCGGCGACGGCTGCCTGATGGAGGGCATCAGCCAGGAGGCGATCTCGCTGGCCGGCCATCTCCAGCTCGGCAAGCTGATCGTGTTCTTCGACGACAACGGCATTTCGATCGACGGCGCCGTGTCGCTTTCGGATTCGACCGACCAATGCGCCCGCTTCGAGGCGTCGGGCTGGCACACGCAGCGTTGCGACGGCCACGATCCGGACGCGATCGCCAAGGCGATCGAGGCGGCACGGGCCTCGGAGCGGCCGAGCATGATCGCCTGCAAGACGACGATCGGCTTCGGCGCGCCGAACCGGGCCGGCACCAGCAAGGCGCACGGTTCGCCGCTCGGCGCCGAAGAAATCGCCGGCGCGCGCGCCGCTCTTGGCTGGGACGCGGCACCCTTCGAGGTGCCGTCCGACATTCTCGACATGTGGCGTCTGGCCGGACTTCGTTCGGTCAAGGAACGCAAGGAGTGGGAAGGCCGGTTGACGGAAACCGAAGCCGAGATCCGCAGCGAGTTCGAACGGCGCATGCGCGGCGAGCTGCCGGGCGGTTTCGAAGCGGCGATCGCCGACTACAAGAAGGCGCTCGCCAAGGACAAGCCGAAGGTCGCGACCCGGAAATCCTCCGAGATGGCGCTTGAGATCATCAATGCGGCGCTGCCGGAAACGATCGGCGGCTCGGCCGACCTCACCGGATCGAACAACACCAAGACCAGCCAGACCGGGCCGATCGCGCCGGGCGACTACTCTGGTCGCTATGTCTATTACGGCATCCGCGAACACGGCATGGCGGCGGCGATGAACGGCATGGCGCTGCACGGCGGGATCATTCCCTATGGCGGCACGTTTCTCGTCTTCACCGACTATTGCCGCCCTGCGATCAGGCTGTCGGCGCTGATGGGCCAGCGTGTCATCTACGTGATGACGCATGATTCGATCGGGCTCGGCGAAGACGGGCCGACCCATCAACCGGTCGAGCACCTGTCGGCACTCAGGACAATTCCCAATCTGCGCGTCTACCGGCCCGCAGATGCGGTCGAAACCGCGGAGTGCTGGCAATTGGCGCTCGAAGACGGCAAGGCCCCTTCCATCCTCGCCCTGACGCGCCAGAACCTGCCGGCGGTGCGCACCAACCACTCGGAGGAAAATCTCTGCCGCTTCGGCGCTTACGATCTGGCGCCGGCCAGCGACGACGAGGTCGTGACGCTGTTTGCCACCGGATCGGAAGTCGAGATCGCGCTTGCCGCACAACGCCTGCTGGAAGCAAAGGGGCATCCCGCGCGTGTCGTGTCGGTGCCGTCGATGGAACGCTTTGCCATGCAGAGCGCGGAATATCACGCCGCGATCGTGGGATCGGCGGCGGTGAAGGTGGCGATCGAGGCTGGTGTGCGACAGAGCTGGGACCGACTGATCGGATCCGACGGCATCTTTATCGGGATGGACGGTTTTGGCGCCAGCGCTCCCTACGAGCAGCTCTACAGCCATTTCGGCATCACCGCCGAAGCGGTGGTGGAGGCCGTGGAAGCGCGACTCGCCAGCCTGAACTGAGCCGCGACCGACCGGTAACGACCGCGCGGGCGCGGCAGCAAGGCTGAATCCACCGGTCCAGATGTGGTTGCGGCTGGATTCTTTGCCTTGCCGGGGCTATGAAGCGCCTCGTCCGCGGGCCCTGGGCGCGATCGCTGCGCGCCGGCCGGGCCGGCGGCGTTCGAACGATCACCGGCGTGCCTCCGCGCAAGAGCTCCTGAAGGAAATATCGATGACCGTAAAAGTCGCCATCAACGGATTTGGCCGCATCGGCCGGAACATCGTCCGGGCTGTCTACGAATCGGGTCGCAAGGACATCGACATCGTGGCCGTGAACGATCTCGGGCCGGTGGAGACCAACGCCCATCTTTTGCGTTACGACAGCGTGCACGGGCGTTTCCCCTCCGAGGTGAAGGTCTCCGGCGACACGATCTCGGTCGGCAGCGACAGCTTCAAGGTGACGTCGGAACGCGACCCGTCGAAACTGCCCTGGAAGGAGCTCGGCGTCGACATCGTGCTCGAATGCACGGGCATTTTCACGTCCAAGGAGAAGGCTTCGGCGCATCTGACGGCCGGCGCGAAGCGGGTCGTGGTTTCGGCACCCGCCGACGGCGCCGACCTGACCGTGGTCTACGGCGTCAATCACGACAAGCTGACCAAGGACCACATCGTCATCTCCAACGCCTCGTGCACCACCAATTGTCTGGCGCCGGTGGCCAAGGTGCTCAACGACGCTTTCGGCATCGAAAAAGGTTTCATGACCACGGTGCACGCCTATACGGGCGACCAGCCGACGCTCGACACGATGCACAAGGATCTCTATCGCGCGCGCGCCGCGGCAGTGTCGATGATCCCGACATCGACCGGCGCGGCCAAAGCCGTCGGGCTGGTGCTGCCCGAACTCAAGGGCAAGCTTGACGGCGTGTCGATCCGCGTGCCGACGCCGAACGTGTCGGTGATCGACTTCAAGTTCGTTCCCAAGCGCGATGTCACCGTCGATGAAGTCAACCAGGCGCTGGTCGCGGCGGCGGACGGGCCGTTGAAGGGCATTCTCGCCTATACCAACGAGCCGCTGGTCTCGATCGACCTCAACCACAATCCCGCTTCGTCCACTTTCGCGCTCGACCAGACCAAGGTCGTCGAGGGCAACCTGGTGCGCGTGATGTCGTGGTACGACAATGAGTGGGGTTTCTCCAACCGCATGGCCGACACCACGGTCGCGCTCGCCAAAACCATGGCCTGAGCGCGCCTTCGCACCAGACATGCCGATAGGGCGCCCGGGCTTGCCCGACCGTTTTTTTGCGTAATTCGTTCGCTTGCCTTGAAAAAAGCGACTTGCGGCTTGCGTCCTTCCCCGCCTTCGCCGCACTCTATGCGTCGAGGCTATCCGGGAGGTCGAGCGGAGCGGGCGTATGGAAGGCATTTATGTGGTGGTTCTGGTCGGTACGGCGCTGATCCTCGCCGCCGCCTTTTCCAGCCTCATCGCCTTCCGTTTCGGCGCGCCACTGCTGCTTCTGTTTCTGGGGATCGGTCTCGTCGCCGGTGTCGACGGTCTCGGGATCGCCTTTAGCAATGCTCCGGTAGCCTATTTCGTCGGCTCGCTTGCGCTGGCGGTTATCCTGTTCGATTCTGGCTTCGGCACCCGGCTGGCCTCGTTTCGCCAGGCGGCCGGCCCGGCGCTGTCGCTGGCCACGCTCGGCGTCGCGCTGACGACGGCGCTTTTCGGCGTCGCGGCGCGATATCTCACCGGGCTCGGCTGGATGGAATCCTTCCTGCTCGGCGCGGCCGTGGCCTCGACCGACGCCGCGGCGGTGTTTTTTCTGCTCAGGGCCGGCAATCTCAACATCCGCGACCGGGTCCGCTCGACGCTGGAGGTCGAATCGGGCTCGAACGACCCGATCGCCATCTTCCTGACCATCACCTTCGTCACGCTGATCGCCACCGGCAGCGATCCGAAGGCCGAGGTGCTGTTGGTCGATATCCTGACCGGGTTCGCCATCCAGATGGGGCTCGGCCTCGCCGCCGGCGTCAGCGGCGGCTTTGTGATCGCGCGGCTGGTGGAGTGGCTGAAACTCGATCGCGGCCTGCTGCCGATCTTCACCATCACCTTGTCGCTGCTTTTGTTCGGCCTGGCCGGCGCGGTCGGCGGTTCGGGATTCCTGGCCGTCTATGTCGCCGGACTGATCGCCGGCAATTCCGGCGTGCGTTCGGCCGCGCATCTCAAGCAGTTCCAGGATGGGCTCACCTGGCTGGCGCAGATCATCATGTTTCTGGTGCTCGGCCTTTTCGCAACGCCGTCGCAATTCCCCGCGATCGCGTTGCCTGCGGTCGCGCTCGGCCTGTTCCTGATCTTCGTGGCCCGCCCGATCGCGGTGTGGCTGTGCCTGGCGCCGTTCCGCTTCACCCGCGCCGAGACGGCCTTCGTGTCCTGGGTGGGCCTGCGCGGCGCGGTCTCCATCCTGCTCGCGCTGACGCCGCTGCTGGAGAATCTCGCCGTCGGCGGCATCATCTTCAATGCCGCCTTCATCATCGTGCTTGTCTCGCTGATCGTGCAAGGCTGGACGATCGGGCCGCTGGCGCGCCGGCTCGGCCTGGTGGTGCCGCCGCGTATCGGGCCGCTCGACAAGGTCGAGCTCGAACTGCCGGGCGCGGCCCATCACGAACTGCTCGCCTATCGCGTCGTTGCCGGCAGCCCGGTTGCGACCGGGGTGCGCATACCGCGCTGGGCGCGGCCGTCGCTTGTGGTGCGCGACGGGCGCTCGATGACCTATCAATATGCCGGCCGGCTGGAGGCCGAAGATCACGTCTACATCTTCGTCTCCGACCGTTATCCGCGGCTGCTCGACCGGCTGTTTGCGAGCCGGGCCGAACTCGACCTGGAGGATGCGGACTTCTTCGGCGCCTTCGCCATCGACGCGACGCGTCCCGCCGCCGATCTCGACGCCGCCTACGGGCTCGGCCTGTCGGAAGCCGACGCGGCAAAACCGATCGTGGAGTTGATGACGGAGCGTCTCGGCGGCAAGGCCGAATATGCCGACCGGGTCACGATCGGCCCGGTCGAACTGATCGTGCGCGATGTCGACGACAAGGCACGGATCGCCGAGGTCGGGCTGTCCTTTGAGCCGCATCAGGAGGCGCCGAAAATTCCGGTCTTCCTGAGTGCGGGCGAGATTCGCGACCGCGTGCTGGAGGCGTTCAAATCGTGGCGCGAGCGGCGGCGCGAAAAGCGGCTGCGGGCCGCTGACAAGCCGCCGCCGCACAAGTCCGACAACGACGACGATCCATCGCAGATGGTTTTGCCGCAATAAGGCGGAGGGCGACTTGCGCCCGGGCCGGCAATCGTTATGGTCCGGCGCGATTTCTGACGGGAGATTTGCGGCGATGCCGGCTTTCAAGACACTCGATGATATCGGCGACGTTTCAGGCAAGCGGGTGCTCGTGCGCGTCGATCTCAACGTGCCGACGAAAGACGGCAAGGTTGGTGACGTCACGCGTATCGAGCGCGTTGCGCCGACCATCTCCGAACTGTCAGACCGGGGCGCGAAGGTGATTTTGCTGGCGCATTTCGGCCGGCCGAAGAACGGTCCGGATCCGGCCCTGTCGCTTGCGCCGATCGCGACCGCGACCGAGGCGGTGCTGGACCGTCGGGTTCATTTCGCGGCCGACTGCATCGGCCCGGTTGCGGCGGCAGCGGTGAACGCGATGGCCGCCGGCGACATCCTGATCCTGGAAAACACCCGTTTTCACAAGGGAGACGAGGCCAACGAACCCGATTTCGTTGCGGCGCTGGCTGAAAACGGCGATCTCTTCGTCAACGATGCCTTTTCGGCCGCGCACCGCGCCCACGCTTCCACGGAGGGGCTTGCGCATGTCTTGCCGGCCTATGCCGGGCGAACGATGCAGGCGGAGCTGGTTGCGCTCGAAAAGGGACTCGGCGATCCCGCCCGGCCGGTGGTGGCGATCGTCGGCGGGGCCAAGGTTTCGACCAAGATCGACCTGCTGATGAACCTGGTCGGCAAGGTCGACGTGCTGGTGATCGGCGGCGGCATGGCCAACACGTTTTTGGCCGCGCGGGGCACGCAGGTCGGCAAATCCTTGTGTGAACACGACCTTGCCCAAACGGCCAAGCAGATCATGACCGAAGCCGCTTCGGCGGGCTGCGCGATCGTGTTGCCGGTCGACGCGGTGGTGGCGCGCGAATTCAAGGCGGGCGCGGACAACGAAATTGTCGCTATCGATTCGGTGCCGGCCGATGCGATGATCCTCGATGTCGGTCCGAAGACGGTCGAGACGGTGACCGACCGCATCGACCGTGCTGCGACGCTGGTGTGGAACGGACCGCTGGGCGCGTTCGAGATCGCGCCGTTCGACGCCGCCACCGTGGCGGCCGCCAAATTCGCCGCGGCGCAGACCGTCGACGGTCGGCTGATCTCGGTGGCAGGCGGTGGCGATACGGTCGCGGCCCTCAACCATGCCGGGGTGGCCGACGCCTTCACCTATGTGTCGACCGCCGGCGGCGCCTTCCTGGAATGGATGGAAGGCAAGGTGCTGCCGGGGGTGGACGCGCTCAAGAAGAGCGGCTGACCCGCCGCCAGGGCGGGTGCGATAGCGCGTTAAGGCTGAGGCAAAATGCCGGTGAGCTAAACCGATTGAAATTCTTTCAATCGATTCAAAGCGCTGGCGCCGTAGTTCCGTTTCCGCGCCCGCTCTGCTAGAGCGCCAATCCAGTTGAAGAGACAGGATGAGGCCGGATAATGAGTGAGCGTCTGAAAGACAACGTGCAGGCCATGGCCGCGCAGGCCGCCAACAAGGACGGCTTCATCGCGGCGCTCGATCAGTCGGGCGGCTCCACGCCAAAGGCGCTCAAGCTCTACGGGGTTGATGAGGGGGCCTGGTCGAACGAGGTGGAAATGTTCGACCTCATTCATCAGATGCGCGCAAGAATTATCAAGTCGCCTGCCTTTACCGGCGACAAGGTGATGGGCGCGATCCTGTTCGAGCAGACGATGGACCGCGACATCGATGGTACGCCGACCGCTCAGTATCTCTGGGAACAGCGCGGCGTGGTGCCGTTCCTGAAGGTCGACAAGGGCCTTGCCGACACGCAGGACGGCGTCAAGCTGATGAAGCCGATGCCGGATCTCGACGCGCTTTCGGAACGCGCTGTCGCCAAGGGCGTCTTCGGCACCAAGATGCGGTCGGTGATCGACGCGGCCAATGCCAAGGGTATCGCGGCGATCGTTGCCCAGCAGTTCGAGGTTGCCAGGCAGATCCTCGACCATGGGCTGGTGCCGATCATCGAGCCGGAGGTGACGATCTCGATCGCGGACAAGGCGCAAGCCGAAGAGATTCTGCTGTCGGAAATCCAAAAACATCTCGACGACGTGCCGTCGGGCAAGCAGGTCATGCTCAAGCTGACGCTGCCGACGACGGCGAACCTCTACAAGCCTCTGATCGACGATCCGCGCATCATGCGCGTGGTGGCGCTGTCCGGCGGGTATTCGCGCGCGGAGGCGAATGAAAAGCTGACGCAGAACACGGGCATGATCGCCAGTTTCTCGCGCGCCCTGACGGAGGGGCTTTCCGCACGCCAGAGCGACGCCGAGTTCGACGCCGCCTTGGCTTCGGCGATCGAGAGTATCTTCGAGGCGTCGCGCAGCGCCTGACGATCGACGAGGGCATTTTCCCCGTCGACGCGATGGGGGGAGCGGTCTCAGGCTCCCGACACCCGGGGCAAAGTCCCAAAAAGTCCGGACGACAGCGTTCGGGCTTTTTCTTTTGGCCGCGGCGCACTATTCGGGATGCGAGATCCAACGGACCCGCGCCATGTCACGTTTGCTGCCCCTGCTTTCCTGGCTCGCCTTTCCAATCTATGTCTGGCAAGGGCTGGCGGTCAGGCGGCGCGCACCCCGCCTTCTGCCGCCCGAGGGGCCCGTACTGCATACCTTGACCGGGCGCGGCGAGCCGGTACGGCTTCTGGTGCTCGGGGATTCCTCGGCGGCTTCGGTCGGCATCGACGACAGCGAGAAGGGGCTGGCCGCGCGGCTGGCTCACGCGCTCAACAGCGACGCCGGCCGGCCGGTCGCCTGGCGCGCGGCCGGCTTCAATTCCGCGACCTCGGGCCAGCTGCGCGACCATGTCGTGCCCAATATGGCGGCCGAGCCGTGGACCCATATCGTGCTCTCGGTGGGCACCAACGACACCAAGAATTTTCATTCCGTCTCGCGCTTCAAGAAGGAGTTCGGCGGCCTTCTCTACGCCGTCAGGGCGAAATGGCCGCGGGCGCGCATCGTCTGGTCGCCGGTGATCGACATGACGCTGGTTCCCGCCTTGCCGGTCTTGCTCGGACGTATCCTGGAAATCCGAGCGGCCGCGATCAACCGCATGGGAACGAGGTTGTGTCTGGAGCGCGGCGCGGTGCCGGCCGCGCGGCTACCGGTCGTCGATCCGGCAGCCGGATTCTCGCATGACGGTTTCCACGCCTCGGTGGCGGGATATCAGGCTTGGGCCGACCATCTCCTGCCGCTGATCGTGCTCGACGATACGGAAATCGTAGCTTTAGCGGCCATGGCTCAGCGCGACGGTGAGCGAGATCGCGGCCAGCGCCAGTAGCGCCAGCTTCCAGAAATCGCGGCGATGGCGCAGGCCGGGCAGGCCGAGCGGCTTGATGAGCTGAACCACCATCATCAAGACGATCATCAGCGACAGGATTTTGGTCATCGGACCTCCGCGACGCGCTGTCTGTGCGGCGCGCGTCTCGACCTTTGACCAGCATCAAGGCAGCATGTCAAAGCCCGCCCCATCATGGCGCTACCGCTCGGTGTTAGATCATAGTCAAATGGACGCGTGCGGCGAGGGGCGGCTAAAAGACGGCAAACGGGCGTGGCTCGATCGGGAGGTGAACAATGGCTTCGCGCTATCAGGCGGTCTACGAATCGTGGCAACGGGACCCGGAGGCGTTCTGGGCGGTGGCGGCCGCGGCGATCGACTGGTTTTCGCCGCCGGACAGGATTTTCGACGCCGGGGCCGGCGTCTACGGCCAGTGGTTCCCGGACGCCACCTGCAACACCTGTTACAACGCCGTCGACCGGCACGTGGCCGGTGGGCGCGCCGACCAGGCCGCGCTGATCTATGACAGCCCGATCACCGGTCGGAAAAAAACCTTCACATACGGCGAACTGAAGGCCGAGGTGGAGGCGCTCGCCGCCGTCATCGCCGATCAGGGCGTGAGGAAGGGCGACCGCGTCATCATCTATATGCCGATGGTGCCCGAGGCGGTTTTCGCCATGCTCGCCTGTGCCAGGCTTGGCGCCGTCCATTCCGTGGTGTTCGGCGGCTTCGCGGCCAAGGAACTGGCGACCCGTATCGAGGACTCGCAGCCGAGGCTGATTGTTTCGGCCTCGTGCGGCATCGAGCCGGGACGCATTGTCGCCTACAAGCCGCTGCTCGACGGCGCGATCGCGATGGCACGCCACAAGGTCGAGCGCTGCATCGTGCTGCAGCGGCCCGAGCAGGGCTGCGCGCTTGTCGAAGGGCGCGATGTCGATTTCGCCGACGCTGTCGCCGAGGCCAAGGCATCGGGGCGAACGGTGCCCTGCGTCGAACTGGCGGCAGCCGATCCGCTTTACGTGCTCTACACGTCCGGCACGACCGGCCAGCCCAAGGGGGTGGTGCGTGACAATGGCGGCCACATGGTCATGCTGGAATGGTCGATGGGCCATGAATACGGCATCGAGCCGGGCGAGGTGTTCTGGGCGGCCTCGGATGTCGGTTGGGTGGTCGGTCATTCCTACATCGTCTATGCGCCGCTCCTGCATGGCTGCACGACGGTGCTCTTCGAAGGCAAGCCCGTCGGCACGCCCGACGCCGGCACGTTCTGGCGCGTTATCGCCGAGCACGGCGTCGTGGCGCTGTTCACCGCGCCGACCGCCTTCAGGGCGATCAAGGGGCAGGACCCGAAGGGCGAACATGTCGGGAAGTACAATCTGTCGAAATTCCGTACCTTGTTCTTGGCCGGCGAGCGTGCCGATCCCGAAACCATCAAATGGGCCGAGCAGAAACTTGGCGTTCCGGTGATCGACCATTGGTGGCAGACGGAGACCGGGGCTCCGATCTCCAACAATCCGGTGGGTCTGGGGCAATTGCGGGTCAAGTACGGCTCGCCGGCCGTGCCGATGCCGGGTTACGACATGCGCGTGCTCGACGATGCCGGACATGAGGTGGAAACCGGCACGCTCGGCAACGTGGTGGTCAAGCTGCCGCTGCCGCCCGGTTGCCTGCCGACGCTGTGGAACGCGGACGACCGTTTCCGCAGCGCCTATCTCGACGAGTTTCCCGGTTACTACAAGACGGCCGATGCCGGCTATATCGACGAGGACGGCTATCTGTTCATCATGGCGCGCACCGACGACATCATCAATGTCGCCGGCCATCGGCTGTCGACCGGCGGCATGGAGGAGGTTGTGGCCGAACATCCCGATGTCGCCGAATGCGCGGTGATCGGCATCGCGGATGCGATGAAGGGCCAGGTGCCGTGCGGCTTCGTCGTGCTCAACGCCGGTGTCGCGCGCGGGGCGGGCGATATCGAAAGCGAGGTCGTCAGCCTGGTGCGCGACAGGATCGGACCGGTTGCCGCCTTCAAATCGGTAGTCGTGGTCAAGCGATTGCCGAAGACGCGTTCGGGCAAGATCCTGCGCGGCACGATGCAGAAGATCGCCGACAGGCAGGCCTGGGCGATGCCGGCCACGATCGACGATCCGGCGATCCTCGACGAAATCACCGTCGCGCTCAACGCGCACGGTATCGGTGTCTGATCACGATTTCAGCCCGCGCCGGCCCTCTGGCCGGGCACGGTGCCGGCGGTTATAAGGCCGGCTGGTGAATTGCAAGGAGCGCATCATGCCGCTTGACGGAAAAATCGCGATCGTGACCGGCGCGGCCGGCGGGATCGGTTATGCCATCGCCGAGCGCTTCCTGCGCGAGAAGGCAAAGGTGATCGTCGCCGACATCGATCCAGAGAAGGGCGAGAAGGCGGAAAAGGACCTATCGTTGCTCGGCGAGGTCCGTTTCGTCAAATCCGATGTCGGGAAACGGCTTGACGTGCACAACCTGATCGCCGCCGCGATCGACGGTTTCGGCGATATCGACATCCTGGTCAACAATGCCGGCATCGTCCACGGCGCCGACTTCCTCGACCTCAACGAGGAGGATTTCGATCGTGTCCTCGACGTCAATTTGAAAGGCACCTTCCTCGTCGGACAGGCGGTCGCGCGCTACATGGTCGACAAGGTCAAGAGCGGCGGCGCGCCGGGTGCGATCGTCAACATGTCGTCCGTCAACGCGGTGTTCGCGATCGCCAACCAGGTGCCTTACTCGGTGTCGAAGGGCGGGGTGAACCAGCTTACCAAGGTGATGGCGCTGTCGCTGGCACCCTATGGAATCCGCGTCAATGCGATCGGGCCGGGTTCAATCATGACCGATCTGCTTTCCAGCGTGAACGCCGATCCGGCGGCCAGGAACCGCATCCTGTCGCGCACGCCGCTCGGTCGCATCGGCGCGCCGTCCGAAATCGCCTCGGTCGCCGCTTTCCTCGTTTCCGACGATGCCAGCTATATCACCGGCCAGACGCTTTATGCCGATGGCGGACGGCTGCCGCTCAACTATACGGTGCCGGTCGCTTCGGACTGAACCGCACCGTCGCCGCGCTCGCCACGGACTGCTGACGCGAGGCTGTCAGCAGCCCTGTGCGACTGTGTCTCCATCGAACAGTCGACGGAGGCCGCCATGTCCTTTTCCCATACGCTCGTCCACCGGGTCGGCCGCTTTGCGGGGCGCTGGCGCACCATGCGCGACCGAGCCCGCACACAGCGCCTGATCTGCACGTTGCCTGCGCATATCCGCAAGGATATCGGCTGGCCGGATACCCCGCTTGCCGATTTCATCCGCCGCGACGGCGACGGACCCTCGCGTCCCTGACGCCCGACCACTTCTGGTCGGTGCGCGCCGCTCTGCGTGACGGCGATCCCCCTCGCCTCCTGACACGATGTTGTCAGGAGGGGCGTGGCATTCTCCCCCAACCGAAAGGATAATCCATGACAAGCTTCGTCCCCGAAAATGCCGTGGTGTGGGCCGAAATCCCGGTCACCGACATGGACCGCGCCAAGGCCTTTTACGGCGCGGTGCTGGATAATGCGCCTGCCGACCAGAATGACGGACCCAACCCGATGGCGGTGTTCGCCTGTAAGGAGCGTGAGGCCGTGTCCGGTCATCTTTACCCCGGCAAGCCGGCCAGCCAGGGCGGCGGAAACACGATCCATCTGGCCGTCGCGGCACCGCTTGAGGACGCGCTGAAGCGCGTCACCGACAATGGCGGTTCGGTGGTGTCGCCGGTGATCGAGATTCCGGCAGGCCGTTTTGCCTACTGCATCGATCCCGACGGCAACAGCATCGGCATTTTCTGCGCCTAGAAGGCGGCAGGGGACCGGTGGAAGAGCGGGCGGACAGGTCGGCATCGCCCGTTCGGAGGAATGGAGCAAGACCGTGTCCCGGCGGTTTGCCGGCGTTCCCGGCGCTGGTGACAGACCCGGCAGTTCCCGGCTATCATGCGCGCGCCGTTGCCGGGATCGCGCATGACGCGCCGGAACGGGGGGGCTCCGATCGGTGAGGTCGCGCCATTGCGGCGCGTGATCGAGATGAAGACGTTCGCGACGAGGCGGCCCGGCTCAAGGGTCAATCGCGCTGGCGGACGTTGCAGCCAAGAGGGCCTGCCCGCATGAGACGTGCCGACCGCCTGTTCCAGATCGTCCAACATTTGCGCGGTGGGCGTCTCGTCACCGCCCGCATGCTGGGAGAGTGGCTTGAAGTCTCCGAACGCACCATCTACCGCGATATCGCCGACCTGCAGTCGACCGGCGTGCCCATCGATGGCGAAGCCGGCGTCGGCTACATCATGCGGTCGGGCTACGAACTGCCGCCGCTGATGTTCACGCGCGACGAGATCGTTGCGCTTGTCGCCGGGGCGCGCATGGTGCGTGCCTTCGGTGGTGCGGCGATGGCGCGCTCGGCCGAGGAGGCGTTGGTCAAGATCGGCGCGGTGCTGCCCGACAATGAGCGCGAGCGCATCGCGCGAACCGAAATCCATGCGCCGCTCTATGTCGTGAGCCAGAACGACCGCGAATCGATCGACGTGGTCGAGCGCGCGATCGAGGCGCGTTCGGTGCTGACGCTGGACTATCGCGACGAGGCCGGCCGCGGCACCATGCGCGATGTGCGCCCGCTTGGCCTGTGGTTCTGGGGCAAGGTATGGACGCTTGTCGCCTGGTGCGAGATGCGCGGCGATTTCAGGGCCTTTCGCATCGACCGGATCGCGAGCCTGACGGCCGGCGGGCGCACCTTCAAACCGGAGCGGGGCAAACAGCTTGCCGATTTCTACCGCACCATCGAGGTGCGCGAAGGGATGCCGCGCAGCATCGACGAGAAGAAGCCGGCCTGAACGTTCCATGGAGCTGGGCGTCGCCTAAAGAGCCCCCCGGAAGGGACCTCCACCCGGCGATCAGTGCTTGCGCGAGAGGTCCCGTGTCGCGGCTTCCAGCCCGGCGAGCGTCAGCGGATACATGCGCTCGGAAAAGATCTCGCGGATCATCTGGATCGAGTGCGTGTAGTCCCAGTGCTTTTGTGTGACGGGGTTTATCCAGACCGCGTTCGGCCACTGGGCGAGCACGCGCTGCAGCCACACGATGCCGGCCTCCTCGTTCCAGTGTTCGACCGAGCCGCCCGGATAGGCTATTTCATAGGGGCTCATCGAGGCGTCGCCGACGAAGATCACCTTGTAGTCGTGGCCGTATTTGTTGAGCACGTCGTAAGTCGGCAGCACCTGGGAGTGGCGACGGCGGTTATCCTTCCACACGCCCTCGTAAAGACAGTTGTGGAAATAGAAATATTCGAGCTGACGGAATTCGGCGCGCGCGGCCGAAAACAGCTCCTCGACGACCCGGACGTGATCGTCCATCGACCCGCCGGCGTCGAAGAACATCAACAGCTTGACCGCATTGCGGCGTTCCGGCCTCGTCTGGACGTCGAGATAACCGTGCTCGGCGGTCGCGTGGATCGTGCCGGGGAGGTCGAGTTCCTCATGCGCGCCCTCGCGCACCCAGCGCCTGAGCCGCTTGAGCGCCACCTTGATGTTGCGGGTGCCGATTTCGACGGAGTCGTCGAAATTCTTGAACTCTCGCTTGTCCCAGACCTTGACCGCGCGGCGGTGGCGCGATTCATGCTGGCCGATCCTGACACCCTCGGGATTGTAGCCATAGGCGCCGAACGGCGAGGTGCCGGCGGTGCCGATCCATTTCGAGCCGCCCTGGTGGCGTCCCTTCTGCTCTTCCAGCCGCTTCTTCAGCGTCTCCATCAGCTTGTCGAAACCGCCCATCGCCTCGACCAGCCTTTTTTCGTCCTCGCTCAGATGCTTTTCGGCAAGCCGGCGCAGCCATTCCTCCGGGATGCTGGCGACATCGACCGTGGTTTCGCCCGACACCGCCTCGACACCCTTGAAGATATGCGAAAACACCTGGTCGAAACGGTCGATATGGCGCTCGTCCTTCACCAGCGCGGCGCGGGCGAGATAATAAAACCCTTCGACATCGTAGTCGACGAGACGGGCGTCCATGCCCTCCAGAAGGGTCAGATATTCGCGCAGCGAAACCGGCACGCGCGCGGCTTTCAGTTCGAGGAAGAAGGGAATGAACATGGGCCGACGTTAATTCGCCTTCGTCCGGTTGTCAGCCAAAAACAAGCCGTTGCGATCGTTGCCGGATTGTCGGCGGATCGCGGGCTGACGGTGTGCCGGCACGGTCTGTCTCAACGCTGGTACTTGATGAACGGGGTCTGCCTGGCGATACGGTCGTAAAGCTTGCGTGCGGTTTCGTTGAAATCCTGCGTCATCCAGTAGACGGCGGCGGCGTCGCGCCGGTCGGCCTCGGCGTAGACCGCTTCGATCAGCGCCCGGCCGACGCCTTTGCCGCGCATATCCGGATCGGCGAAAAGATCCTGCAGATAGCAGGTGTTCTTGTCGGACCAGCAGGTGCGGTGGAAGATGAAATGGACCAGCCCGACCGGTTTGCCGTCGCAAAGCGCAAGCAGGCCGTTGGGTTCGAAGGCGCCGGGATCGAACAGCCGCGTCCAGGTCGCGGCATAGACGGTCTCTGGCACCGTGGTTTCGTAAAAGGCGAGATAGGCGGTCCACAGACGCCGCCAGTCGGCATGGTCGGATTGTCGCAACGGGCGGATGGCAATATCTGTCACGGTCGATCTTCTCCCCGCCCGTTTTGCGCTAGTTTGCCGCCACCGGCCGGGGCGGGAAAGGGCCAGCATCGCGGCGATGCTTGCACCTGTGCGGCCAGGCCTAACCCTGCCGGCGCGCCATGAAGGCCAGGCGTTCGAACAAATGCACGTCCTGCTCGTTCTTCAGCAACGCGCCATGCAGCTTGGGCAATGCGTTCTTCGGATCGGCGCGCAGATCGGCCGGGTCGACGTCGTCGGCGACCAAGAGCCGGATCCAGTCGAGCGCCTCGGAGGTCGACGGTTTTTTCTTCAGGCCCGGCACGTCGCGGATCTCGTAGAACTGAGTGAGCGCGGCGCGCACCAGCTTATGCTTGATGCCCGGATAATGCACGTCGACGATGCGGGCCAGCGTCTCGGCCTCGGGGAAACGGATATAGTGGAAAAAGCAGCGGCGCAGAAAGGCGTCGGGCAGTTCCTTCTCGTTGTTGGAGGTGATGACGACGATCGGCCGATGCCTGGCGCGCACGGTTTCGCCGGTCTCATAGACGAAGAACTCCATACGATCGAGTTCCTGCAGCAGGTCGTTGGGAAACTCGATGTCGGCCTTGTCGACCTCGTCGATCAGAAGCACGACCTTCTTGTCGGCGGCGAAGGCTTCCCACAACTTGCCGCGCTTGATGTAGTTGGCGATGTCGTTGAAGCGCGCGTCGCCGAGCTGGCTGTCGCGCAGGCGCGAGACGGCGTCGTATTCGTAAAGACCCTGTTGTGCCTTGGTGGTCGATTTGACGTGCCACTCGATCAGCTCGAGGCCAAGGGCGGCGGCCATCTGGCGCGCCAGTTCGGTCTTTCCGGTGCCCGGTTCGCCCTTGACGAGCAGCGGCCGCTCGAGCGCGATCGCCGCGTTGACGGCCACCATCAGATCCTTGTCGGCGACATAAGCCGACGTGCCTTCAAAACGCATAGTGTCTTCCCGGATGATTGTTCAGGTTTGACGCAAACCGTACGGAGACACGGGTATTGGCGCAAGGTCCGGTAATGAGGGAAATGCGATGCAACGGCTCTGGCGGAACCGGGAGCCGAAGCCTATATTCGCCCGTGACGGTCTGCGCCTCGCGGCAGGAGTAACATTCCCCGGGGCCTTATTGATCCCAAGGGAGCTGTCCCTGTTTGGACCCGTGGGTCCTTTCATACGGCGCCCACCTACTTTGTAGGCACCCGGGATCAACCTCTCCACCGGTGTGCGTGGATCGTCGCGATGCCCCAACACTGCCGGCAAAGGCGGGTATGTTTCGGGCGCATGCATGTCTGCCCCCCGATAGGATACGGCGTTCGCGGCCTGTCCGGCCGGCCTTGACCGTTGACGTGTCGTCGGTTTGGGTGTGTCCGGGGGACGACCATGGCGTTGCCAGGAGGACAAGAACAGGCAATTCGAGCGGCCGCGCTTGCGCGGCGCGACGCGCTCGACCCGGTCTATCGCGTCGAGGCCTCGTTGCGCATCGCCGAATTCGGCGCGGCGATACCCGTGTCGGCCGGCGATGTCGTCGCCGGTTACTGGCCGATGCACTCGCAAGTCGACGTGCGGCCGCTGATGTTCGGCTTGCGCGAAAGACATGCGCGACTGTGCCTGCCGGTCTTTCACAACGCGACCTGTACCGATTTTCGTGAATTGCTGCGCGGCGTGCCGCTTATCGAGGCGGATTCCGGCATGGTCGGGCCCGGCGCGGAGGCACCGGTTCTGGACCCGACCGTTATGCTCGTCCCGCTTGCCGCCTTCGATCGTGGCGGCCACCGGATCGTTTGCGGCGCGGGCGATTACAGACGGGCGATTGCCCGTCTGCGGGCGGGGGGCGCCCCGCTTCGCCTGGTGGGGATCGCTTTCGATTGCCAGCAGGTCGAGGTCGAGCCGGATTTGCCTCACGATGCCGTCATCCCCGACATCCTGACCGAAACCGGCTTGCACACATCGGGCTCCGATCGCTAGATGACCGTTCATAGCCGACGACCGGCTTTACACCGGTCGCCGGCATCATGCGACGCAAGCAGGTATCCGGCCGAATGAGGCTTCTATTTCTCGGCGACATGGTGGGGCGGACGGGACGCATGGCGGTATGGCAGCGCCTGCCCGGCCTGATTTCCGATCTCCGGCTCGATTTCGTGATCGTCAACGGCGAAAACGCCGCCGGCGGCTTCGGCATCACCGAAGACATCTTCAAGACCACGCTGGAGGCCGGCGCCGATGTGGTGACCACCGGCAATCATGTGTGGGACCAGCGCGAGGCGCTGGAATTCGCGCCGCGCGAGGAGCGGTTCCTGCGTCCGGCCAATTTTCCCGGCGGCACGCCGGGGCGCGGGTCCGGGCTGTTCATTGCCAGGAACGGCGCGCGGGTGATGGTCGCCAACATTATGGGCCGGGTCTTCATGCATCCCGAACTCGACGATCCGTTCCAGGCGGCCGAACGCGAGATCGCCGCCTGTCCGCTGGGCGAGCAGGCGGACGCGGTCGTCATCGACTTCCACGCCGAGGCGACCAGCGAAAAGATGTGTTTCGCCCATTTCGTCGACGGGCGGGCAAGCCTGGTCGTGGGCACGCATACCCATCATCCGACCGCCGATCACCAGATCCTCAATGGCGGCACGGCGTTCATGTCGGACGCGGGCATGTGCGGCGACTACGATTCCTCGCTCGGCATGGACAAGGAGGAGCCGCTCAACCGGTTTCTGTACAAGGTGCCCAAGGGGCGCTTCGAGGCCGCGGCCGGGCCCGCGACCATTTGCGGTCTGGGTGTCGAAATCTCCGACCGGACGGGCCTTGCCGAAAAGGTCGCACCGCTGAGGCTCGGGCCACGCCTGGAAGAGACGGTCCCCGCCTTCTGGAACGAAGGTTGACGCCGCGCGTTTCAACGGTGTCTCATCCCTATCCCCAGTCTGACGATTTTCAACCGAACCGCCGAGGGACGCCCGCATGGCACTGATGGATTTTCTGGCGCCGCATTTTGTCTGGCTCGGGAGCCCGACCGGCTGGGTCGCGCTCGCCACGCTGATCGTGCTCGAGGTCGTTCTCGGCATCGACAATCTGATCTTCATCTCGATCCTGACCAACAAGCTGCCGGCCGAGCAGCAGAAGAACGCGCGCCGGATCGGCATCGGCGCGGCCCTGGTGCTGCGGCTTGTGCTGCTGGCGACGATTTCCTTCATCGTTCAGCTCACGACGCCGGTCTTCACCGCCTTCGATCACGGGTTTTCCTGGCGTGACCTGATCCTGATCGCGGGCGGCCTGTTCCTGGTCTGGAAGGCGACCAAGGAAATCCACCATTCCGTCGATCCGGAAGATCCCAAGGCCGATATTGTCGGTCGCGCCGCGACGCTCGGCGTCGGCGCGGCGATCTTTCAGATCCTGCTGCTCGACCTGGTGTTTTCCATCGATTCGATCATCACCGCGGTCGGCATGACCGACGAGATCGCGATCATGTATATCGCGGTCATCTGCGCGGTGACGGTGATGCTGATCGCCGCCGAGCCGCTGTCGCGCTTCATCGCCAAGAATCCGACCATCGTCATGCTGGCGCTCGGCTTCCTGCTGATGATCGGTACGACGCTGATCGCCGACGGTTTTGGCTTCCATGTGCCGAAAGGCTACATCTATGCCGCCATGGGCTTTTCCGCCCTGGTCGAGGCGCTCAACATGTTGGCGCGGCGCAAGCGGCAGCGGCTGAAGGCGGCCACCGGCGGAGGCGAGCTGGGCGGCGATTAGCCAATCCGGTCCCCGGGTCGTCCCGGGAATCGGTTGTGCAAGGCCCCGCTCGGGTCAGATGTCCTTGCCAGCCGGCGGAGGCGGCCATGGCCCTGATCACACGCCGTCCAGGACCAGGATGGTCGGCCGCCGCGGCAGGCTGGCCAACGAGACGGCGAAGCTGCGATCGCTGGAAAAATCGACGGCGAAATTCTCGCCCATCATCGCCAGGAACTCGCCGATCGGCGTGGAATGGCGGTGCATGGGCAGCACGATCGAGGAATAAAGCCGCCGCGCGATCTCGCTCATATTGAACAGCGATTGCGTCATGCCGCCGTCGACCGGCACCATGACGATGTCGAGCCGGCCGATGGCGGCATAGTGGGCGTCGGTCAGGTCGTGGTGGAGGTGGCCGAGATGGCCGATGCACAAATCGGCGACCTCGAAGATGAAGATCGAATTGCCGTCCCGTTCCATGGCGCCGAAGCGGCGGATGTCGGTCGGCACGTTGCGGATATAGACGTCGTCGACAACCAGCGCATGTCGGGCCGGACCGTCTCCGTCCGGGTTCCAGCCGGGCAGGACATGCTCGATTCGCGGATCGGGCGAGGGCGTGAAATGGGTGCGGTGCGCCTTGTTCATGGTCGCCACGCGCGGCAGCGGGTCGGCGCCGTAGACGCCGGAAAAGTCGGTCGCGATGCGCACGCCGCCGGGCGTCTCGATAATATAGGTGGAGTGGCCGGCATAGGTGATGGTCACCTGCTCGGCGGCTTCGCTCGATCCGGCGGGCGAGACGCTGACGAACACCGTCCTGGGCAGGGCTTCGGCAACGGCAAGGCATTGTGAAGGAACGGGGGCGCGATCCTGTGCGGCGGCGCCGCACATAGCCGCCGCGATGACCAGCATGGCTGCAAGAATGCGCAGATGAAGGGACATGCCAATCTCCTTTTTCTCCGCAGGTTCGATGCATATTAGCGCATGGCCGCGTTCCGTCGCGTAGTCACGATTTCGCGAGCGTTTTCCTCCGCGCTTCTGGACCTGGTGCGGCGGAATATTTATAAAGCGCGCCAATTCCCATGATTTGACGACAAGAGGTGCCATGGCCGGCCATTCACAGTTCAAGAACATCATGCACCGCAAGGGGCGGCAGGACGCCGCCCGCTCCAAGATGTTTTCCAAGCTCGCGCGCGAGATCACGGTTGCGGCCAGGCAGGGCATGCCCGACCCGGACATGAACCCGCGGCTCAGGCTGGCGATCCAGAACGCCAAGGCGCAGTCGATGCCCAAGGACAACATCCAGCGCGCCATCAACAAGGCGTCGGGCGGTGACTCGGAGAATTACGAGGAAGTCCGCTACGAGGGATACGGCCCCGGCGGTGTGGCGGTCATCGTCGAGGCGCTGACCGACAACCGCAACCGCTCTGCTTCCAATGTGCGCGCCGCCTTCACCAAGGCGGGCGGCTCACTCGGCGAGACCGGGTCGGTCGCATTCATGTGGGACCGGGTCGGCGAGATCGTCTATCCGGTGTCGGCGGGCGATGCCGACACGGTAATGGAAGCCGCGATCGAGGCGGGAGCCGAGGACATCCAGTCCGACGAACACGGACATACGATTCTATGTGCGTTCGAGGGCATCGGCGACGTTTCAAAGGCGCTCGAGGCGGCGCTGGGCGAGCCGGAATCGGTCAAGACGATCTGGAAGCCGCAAAACGGCGTGCCGGTGGACGAAGAACGGGCGCAGTCGCTGATGAAGCTGATCGGTGTGCTCGAGGACGACGACGACGTGCAGAACGTCTACGCCAATTTCGAGATCGACGACGAAACCCTGGCCAAGCTGAGCGCTGCGTGAGCGTCGATGGCCGTCCGACGGTCCGCATAGTTCAATAGCACGCAGTGCCACTGGCTGCTGCCGAGACCTGGATGGCGCAGGAACTGCTGTCGACCTTCGGGTCAGATCTGGGCGCCGTGACGCTGGTTCCGGGCACCGGCGGCGCGTTCCGGATTACGATTGACGGCGAGACCATCTGGGAACGCATGCGCGACGCCGCGTGGCCGGAACGCGATCTCGGCCATGCCGACCGAGCCGGCTGAGCCGCGGCGGGTTGCCCGCGGCCTGCCCGACCTTCACCCGGCGAGCCGCCAAAAGAAAACCCCGCCGAAGCGGGGTTTTCGCAACTGGAAGCCGGGCGGCCCGTCTCAGAGGCCGAGGCCCTCGTAGCGCTTCTTGAACTTCGACAGGCGACCGCCGCGGTCCATGAGGTGCTGCTGACCACCGGTCCAGGCCGGATGGGTGTTGGGGTCGATGTCGAGGTTGAGCGTGTCGCCCTCTTTGCCCCAGGTCGACCGGGTCGTGTATTCGGTGCCATCGGTCATCACGACCTTGATGGTGTGGTAGTCGGGGTGGATTTTCGCTTTCATCGATCTCGTCCTGGTCTTCAACGGCGCTGGTGCCGGCCGCCTGCGGCGATGCGCCTGGTCTGTAAAACTTGAAGCCGCGGCCATTCACGGCTACGGCTTCGCCAAATCCTGCGCGGCCTATACATCAGCCGCCCCGGAATCACAAGACCGCAGCGCCGGGCAGCGAGACGCCGCCTTCAGGAGACGCGCAAATGGCACGATCACCAGACGAGACCGAAAAGCGCAGGCGCTCGCTGCGGCCGCTTGCGCGGCTGCTTCCCTATCTGAAGCGCTATCCCGGGCTCGTCGCCGGCGCGGTCGTTTTCCTGGTGCTGGCCGCGGCCACGACGCTGACCCTGCCGCTGGCGGTGCGCCGTATGGTCGATCACGGATTTTCCGGCGCCGATTCCGTGTTTATCGCGAACTATTTCACCATGCTGATCGTGATAGCGGCGGTGCTCGCGCTCGCCTCGGCGTGCCGGTATTATTTCGTCATCTCGCTCGGCGAGCGCGTGGTGGCCGATCTGCGCCGCGACGTCTTCACCCATGTCACCACGCTGTCACCGGGGTTCTTCGACACGGTGCAATCGGGCGAAATCGTATCCAGGCTGACGGCCGACACAACGCAGATCAAGTCCGCCGTAGGCGCGACGGCGTCGCTTGCCCTGCGCAATACGATCCTGGGGGTCGGCGCGCTCGGCATGATGGTGGTGACCAGCCCGAAACTGTCGCTGCTGGTTATCGGCGCGATCCCGGTGATTGTGGTGCCGATCGTCGCGTTCGGCCGCGCCGTGCGGCGCAAGTCCCGTGCCGCGCAGGACATGCTCGCCGAAGCGACCGCCTTTGCCAGCGAGCAGATCGGCGCGGTGCGCACGCTGCAGGCCTTTACCAACGAAACCTACGTGGCGCGCAAATTCGCGACCGCGGTCGAAAATGCCTTCCGCGCCGCCCAATCCTCGATTTTCGCGCGGTCCTTTCTGACGTTTTTCGCCATCTTCATGGTGTTTTCCTCGGTTGTGGCGGTGTTGTGGATGGGCTCGCGCGACGTGCTCGAAGGGACGATATCGCCAGGCACGCTCGGACAGTTTCTGCTTTATTCGGTGTTCGCGGCCGGTGCGCTCGGCGCGCTGTCTGAGGTGTGGGGCGAACTCAGCCAGGCGGCCGGCGCCGCCGAACGGCTGAGCGAGCTTCTGGACGAGGAAACCAGCCTGCGCACGCCGGCCGCGCCACTCGCCCTGCCCGACCGGGTGCGCGGCCAGGTCACGTTCGAGACCGTCGCCTTCGCCTATCCGTCGCGGCCGGGCCAGTCGGCGCTGCACGGCCTGTCCTTCGATGTCAGCCCGGGGGAGACGGTGGCGATTGTCGGGCCGTCGGGCGCCGGCAAAAGCACGATCATCTCGCTGCTCCTGCGCTTCTACGACCCGCAGCAAGGCAGGGTGCTGATCGATGGTGTCGATCTCGCCCGCACCGATCCGCGCGCCGCGCGCCGCCATATCGCGCTGGTGCCTCAGGACCTGACGATCTTTGCCGCAACGGTGCGCGATAATATCGCCTTCGGCCGTCCCGGGGCCTCCGAGCCGGAGATCCTGGCTGCGGCGCGCGATGCGCATGCCGACGAATTCATCGGCAGACTGGAAGAGGGCTACGACACGCCGGTCGGCGAGCGCGGCGTGACCTTGTCGGGCGGGCAACGGCAGCGCGTGGCGATCGCGCGCGCCATCCTGCGCGACGCGCCGATCCTGCTGCTCGACGAGGCGACCTCGGCGCTCGACGCCGAAAGCGAGACGCTGGTGCAGGAGGCGCTGGAACGGTTGATGCAGGATCGCACCACGATCGTGATCGCGCACCGGTTGGCGACGATCCTCAAGGCCGACCGCATTCTGGTGATCGACAATGGCCGGATCGTCGAGGAAGGCACGCATGCCAGCCTGGTGGCGCTGGACGGCGTCTATGCCCGACTGGCCCGGCTGCAGTTCGAAACCGGCGCGGGGGCGCTCAGTCGCGCGGCGGAGTGACGCCGCCGCTCACAGAAAGGTGGCGATCTCCGCGAGCGGCTTTTTGTCCATGGCGTGGGCGGGAATCGTCGCGTTTTCCTTCGGATAGCCCACGACCATCAGGATATAGGGCTTGTCATGCGGGTCGCGACCGCACAACTCGTTGAGGAAACTCATCGGATTGGGCGTGTGGGTCAGCGTCGCCAGTCCGGCCCGATGTAGCGCGGCGATCAGGAAGCCGGTGGCGATCGAGACCGATTCGGGCACGTAATAGTTCTTGCGCCGGACGCCGTCGGCCGAGCGGCTCTGTCGTTCGCCGAAGATGCAGATCAGCCAAGGCGCCTCTTCCAGAAAGGGCTTTTTGGCGTCCGTGCCGAGCGGCGCGAGGGCGGCCAGCCATTCCTTGCCGCCACGGCCGGCATAAAAGGCCTGTTCCTCGATTTCCGCGGCGTCGCGGATGCGCTTCTTGAGCACGGGGTCGCCGATGACAGCGAAATGCCAGGGCTGGTGGTTGGCGCCATTGGGCGCGGTGCCGGCGGCGCGAATGCAGGTCTCGATGATGTCGCGCGGCACCGGGCGCGTGGCGAAGTCGCGCACGGTATGGCGCGTGCGGATCTCCTCGTAGAACGCCTGCGCGCGGGCGCGCATTTCCTCAACGGGCAGTTCGCGATAGTCCGGCAGGGGGACGGGCTGATAGTGAGCGGTCCGGGCGTTTTCCACGGTTCGTTCCATTGCGCATTATTGTCAGGCAATATTGTCGGACAATATTCAAGACGTCAAGCTGACCCTATCTGGGCGTCGTTGCGTGCGAAATGGTCGTCGCTCAACGACTGGATCAACTGACGGGCGGTCTCGACGTGAGCAAGCATTGCCGCTTCGGCGCCGGCTGCATCGCCGGCCAGTACCGCCTCGGCGATACGGGCATGTTCGCGGTTGGTACGAAATACGTCGTGCCGGTCGACCATCACCCGGAACTGTAGCCAATAGATCGAGTTCGACAATCTGGCGATTGTATCGCCGAGCAACGCGTTGTCGGCGGTTTCGGTGAAAAGGGCGTGAAATCGCGCGTTGAGAGCCGAAAAGCGCGTCATGTCATTGGCTTCGGCGGCCGCGTCGAGGTCGCGACGCAACGCGGCAAGTCGCGCCGGCGCCGCGCTGAGTGCCGGTGTTGCCAGGCGCACGGCCAGCGCCTCGAGCACACCGCGCATGGCGAATAGATCGTCGACCTCGCCACGGGTCAGCCGGCGCACGGTGACGCCGCGATGTGGGGCAAACGCGAGCAGACCGTCCGCCGATAGCCGGCGGAAGGCCTCGCGCACGGAGGATCGCGACACGCCGAGCCGAGCGGAGAATTCGGCTTCCGTCAGCCGTTGGCCGGGCGCGAGCTGGCCGGCGCGTACAGCCGCCGTGATGTGGGCGGCGATGTGCTCGACCGTGGAAGCGGCTTTGATGGTCATGCGTGCCGGGTTTCCAAATGAGGTCATGAACGGGCGACGTGGCGCCCGGCCGCGCGGCCGGAAAAGATGCAGCCGCCGAGAAAAGTGCCTTCGAGCGCGTTGTAGCCGTGATATCCGCCGCCTCCGAAACCGGCGACCTCGCCGGCGGCGTAAAGTCCTGGAACCGGGGTTCCGCCGCTGTCGAGCACGCGGCTGTCGAGATCGGTATGCAGCCCGCCGAGCGATTTACGGGTCAGCACGTGCAGGCGAACCGCGATCAGCGGACCGTTTTTCGGATCGAGCAATTTGTGCGGCGCGGCGGTGCGGATCAGCTTGTCGCCGAGATAGGCGCGGGCGCCACGGATGGCGGTGATTTGGGCATCCTTGGAAAACGGGTTGTCGATCTGGCAATCGCGGGCCTCGATCTGGGCCTTGATGCGGTCATGATCGAGCAGTTTTTCATCGGTGAGCGCATTCATCGCCTCGACCAGCTCGGCGAGCGTGTCGCGGACGACGAAATCCTCGCCGTTTTGCTTGAAGGCCTCGACAGGCGGCGGCGCCTCGGCCCCGCGCCGGCTTTTCAGCACCGCGCGCCAGCTCTTGGCGGTGAAGTCGGGATTCTGTTCGGAGCCGGAGAGCGCGAATTCCTTCTTGATGATCTTCTGGGTCAGGATGAACCAGGAATAGTCGTGCCCGGTCGAAAGGATGTGCCTCAGGGTCGCGAGCGTGTCGAAGCCCGGCAGGCAGGGCGCGGGCAGGCGGTTACCGGTGGCGTCGAGCCACAACGAGGACGGGCCGGGCAGGATGCGGATGCCGTGATTCGGCCAGATCGGCGACCAGTTCTTCACCCCCTCCGTATAGTGCCACATCCGGTCGGCATTGATAACGGCGCCACCGGCATCCCTGGTGATCGCTATCATGCGGCCGTCGACATGATGCGGCACGCCGGCGACCATGGTGACCGGCGGCAGGCCGAGCCGCTCCACCGGCCAGTTCTTGCGCACCAAGTCGAAATCGCCGCCGATGCCGCCGCTCGCCACCACGACGGCGCCTGCGGCGAGCTCAAATTCACCCATGACGGCCCGGCTCGATCGTTCGCCGCGTTCGACCGTGGACGGTTCGAGGATTTCGCCGGCTGCACCGGTGACCCTGCCATTGGTCCTGACCAGGCGGCTGACCCGGTGGCGGAATTTCAGTGTGATCCGGCCTTCGGCGGCATGCGCGCGCACGCGGCGCACGAACGGTTCGAGCACGCCCGGCCCGGTTCCCCAGGTGATGTGGAACCGCGGCACGGAATTGCCGTGGCCGTCGGCGAAGCCGCCGCCGCGCTCGGCCCAGCCGACGACGGGAAACCAGCGCATGCCCATGGCGTGCAGCCATGACCGCATTTCGCCGGCGGCAAAATCGATATAGGCTTCGGCCCATCGCCGCGGCCAGTGATCCTCCCGTCGGTCGAACCCGGCCGAGCCGAGCCAGTCCTGCAGTGCCAGATCGCGGCTGTCTTTGATGCGCAGCCGGCGTTGCTCGGGACTGTCGACGAAAAACAGGCCGCCGAGCGACCAGAAGGCCTGGCCGCCGAGAGAATTCTCCCCCTCCTGGTCGAGGATAATGACGCGCTTGCCGGCATCGGCGATCTCCGCGGCGGCCACCAGTCCCGCCAGTCCGCCGCCGATGATGATCGCATCCGCGTCTGTCACCATGTCGCTGCCTTCCTTCGCCGCGGCGCCGTGCCGTCCGTTGCCGTCATCGTAGGCGATTTGCGCCGGCTGACAATCGCGGCGCCGCCATTCCGGCGCAACTGCTTCCATTCGCGCTCGATCGGCCTAAGCTCGGCGCGGATCTTTCGCCAACAACGGACCGACGACCATGATTGCAACCGCGCTGACCGGCCTTGTGGCCTTGCTTCACCTCTATTTCCTCTATCTGGAAATGGTCTTGTGGGACACGCCCGCGGGCCGCAAGGTCTTCGGCACCACGGCCGAGTTTTCCGCCCAGTCGAAGGCGCTGGCGATCAATCAGGGCCTCTACAACGGTTTTCTGGCGGCCGGTCTCGTCTGGGGCGCGTGGCTGGGCGCGGAGGGGTTTGCCATCAAGGCGTTCTTCCTCGGCTGCGTGGTGGTCGCCGGCCTGGTCGGCGCGGCGACCGTGTCGCGCAAGATCCTGTTGGTGCAGGCGCTCCCGGGCGCCCTGGCGCTGCTTGCCCTTCTCGCCGGCTGGTAGGGCGTTATCGCTCGGTCAGTTTGAGTTCGATGCGTCGGTTGCGGGCGCGCACTTCCGGCGTGTCGCCTTCCTCGAGCGGCTGGAATTCGCCGAAGCCGGCCGCGACCAGGCGGTTGGCCGGGACGCCGTTCTCGATCAGGAACTTGACCACCGAGGTGGCGCGCGCCGACGACAGTTCCCAATTGTCGCGATAACGCCCGGTGCCCGACAGCGGCACGTTGTCGGTGTGGCCGTCGACGCGCAGGACCCAGTTGATCTCCGGCGGGATCTCCCGCTGCAGGTCGAGGATGGCGTCGGCGAGTTTTTTCATCTCCACGCGCCCGGCCTCGTTGATCACCTCTGCCCCCGACGGAAACAGAACCTCCGACTGGAAGACGAAACGATCGCCGACGATGCGGATATTTTCGCGGTCGGACAGGATCTCGCGCAGCCGGCCGAAGAAATCGGAGCGGTAGCGGTTGAGTTCCTGCACGCGTTGCGCCAGCGCCACGTTGAGGCGCCGGCCGAGATCGGCGATCTTGACGTTGGATTCGCGGTCGCGCCTCTCCGACACTTCGAGCGCGTCCTCGAGCGCGGCGATCTGCTTGCGCAGGGCCGATATCTGCTGGTTGAGCAACTCGACCTGCGATAGCGCGCGCTGCGAGATGCGGCGCTCCTGGTCGAGCGCACCCGAGAGCGCGCCTATGCGCTCGTCTGCGGCCTGGTCGGCGCCGGCGCCGGCGGCGAGAAGCTCTTCCAGCCGCGAGCGATCGGCCTGGGTGGCCTCGAGCGAGGCGCGCAGATTGGCAAGCTGGTCTTCCGAATCCTGATTGTTGGAGCGTTCGAGGGCGAGAAGCTGGGTCAGTTCGTTGATCTGCGAATTGAGGCGGTTCAAGACCGCGTCCTTGCCGGTGATTTCGCGGCTAAGCAGGAACTGCGCCAGCACGAAGACCGACAACAGGAACATGATGGCAAGCAGCAGCGTCGACAGCGCGTCGACGAAGCCCGGCCAGTAGTCGACGCCGCGATTGCGCTGCCGGCCGCGCGCCAGGGCCATCTCAGCCGGCTCCCTGCTTGTCGTGATCGAGGGCGTCGGCGATCTTTTCGAGGGCGGCGCGCGTCGCCTTCTGCTCTTGCGACTGCGCCTCGACCCAGTCGCGCATCAATTGCTGCTCGTTGCGCATGTTCTTGACCAGTCCGGAGATGCCTTCGGCCAGGCTCGCCATCGAGGTCGCCACGCGTTGGCTCGAGCCGCCGGCCTCCTGCAGCGAGCGGAGCCGCTCGGCGACCATGCGGATCTCCTCGGCGGAACCGGCCGTGGCGGTTTCGGCGGCCACCGCCGTGTCGGAATCGAGATCGGTGACCGAGGACAGCCAGTTCTCGAGCTCGGTGTAGAACCGGTTCTGCGCGCGGCCGGCCTGCAAATCGAGAAAACCGAGCACCAGCGAGCCGGCCAGGCCGAACAGCGAGGAGGAAAACGCGGTGCCCATGCCGGCCAGCGGCGCGGCCAGTCCGGATTTCAGCGCATCGAGCACGTCGTTGGTGTCGCCGGAGGCGGGGTCGAGCGACTGGATCGTGTTGCCGATGGCGCCGATCGTCTGCAGCAGTCCCCAGAAGGTTCCCAGCAGACCCAGAAAGACCAGCAGGCCGATCAGATAGCGGGAAATGTCGCGGCTTTCGTCGAGCCGCGTGGCGATCGAATCGAGGATCGAACGCATCGACAAGGTGGTCAGCGCCGTTGCCGAGGAGCGGCTTAGCATCACTTTCATCGGCGCGAGCAGGACCGGATTGCCGGTCTCGGTGCCGAGGCGGAAGGAGTTCACCCAGCGCACTTCGCGGAAAAGCCGCACCACATGGCTGAACACCAGCAGGATGCCGACGCCGAGGACGCCGAGGATCAGGCCGTTCAGGCCCGGATTGGTCGTGAAAGCCGAGGATATCTGCCGGTAGAGGATCGCGGCGACGAAGCCTGCGATCGCCAGGAAAATGAGCATGGAGAGCAGAAAAATCTGCGGACTCGACAGCTTATGCGGATCATAGTCGGTCTCTCCCGACAGTCCGTCGTCCGCAAGATTTCGTAACCATGCCATTGCCAAGCCTCGAATCCGATCCCGCCCAAACCGTGTGCGCGATCCTAAGCGGAATTGTGACGAAAATGAAAGCTGTCCGCCGGGCCTCGACACGGACAAGCCGTTGAGGTTCCACAGCTAGACGCGGCTGATGACCATCAGGTCCAGCATCGCGGCGAGGTGGAGCCCGGCGCCAGAAACCACGAAACCGTGCCAGACCGCGGACTGGAAACGCAGCCGTTGCCAGGCAAAAAACAGGACGCCCGACGAATAGGCCATGCCGCCGGCAACGATAAGCCAAAGGGTCGAATGGGGCAGAACGTCGACGATATCGCCGACCACGACCACACCGCTCCAGCCGATCGCCAGGTAGAAGGCGACGGCGAGGCGGTCGAAGCGGCCGGGCAGGAAAAGCTTCACCGAAACTCCGAGCACCGTGGCCGTCCAGACCACGACGAGCATCGTGGTTGCCGTGCCGGTGGTAAGCTGCGCCAGAAACGGCGTGTAGGTGCCGGCGATCAAAAGGAAGATGGCGGCGTGGTCGAAACGGCGCAGAACCCATTTCGTCGGCGATATCGGCCATAGGTTGTAGGCGCACGAGACCGAAAACACGGTCAGCAGCGAGGCAACGTAGAAGGTCACCGCGACATATTCGGCCGGCGCGGCGCTGAATGCCGACAGGGCGAGCAGCGTCGAGCCCGCCGCGATCGCCAGCACGATGCCGATCGCGTGCACGATGCCGTCCGCCCAGCGTTCGGCCGGGCTGTGTTGAAATCGTCCGCGAAAGGGAGGCTCGGTCTGGTCGTCGTGCCGCATCTCGTCCATGCCGTTACACTATCGGGCGGATGTGACGAAACTGTAGAGCAGTTGCCGCGCAGAGGGAAATATTTCCAGCTCCGCCGGCGGAGCTGGACCGTGCCGACCGCTCAGCGCGCTGACGGCGTTTTCTTCAGCTGCCTGGACAGGACGCGGTGGATCGTCTCGTTGCCGGCCACGATCGAGCCGGTGTCGAGGAAATCCGCGCCGCCGTCGAAATCGGTGACGAAGCCGCCCGCCTCGCGGATCATGAGCGCGCCGGCCGCCATGTCCCAGGCCGACAGGCCGTGTTCCCAGAAACCGTCGAGCCGTCCTGCCGCCACATAGGCAAGATCGAGCGCCGCCGCGCCCATGCGCCGGATGCCGGCGCTTTCGCCCATGACGTTGCGCAGCTCGATCAGTGCGTTGCCGTGGTGGCCGCGGCCCAGATGCGGAATGCCGGTGCCGATCACGCAGTCGGTGAGCCTCGAACGGCCGGCGACGCGCAGCCGACGGTCGTTCATGAAGGCACCGCCGCCGCGTTCGGCGGTGTAGAGCTCGTCCATAGCCGGGTTGTAGACCAGGCCGGCGACGAGCTGGCCCTGGCGTTCGAGCGCGATCGAGACCGCGAACAATGGAATGCCGTGCAGGAAATTGGTCGTGCCGTCGAGGGGGTCGACGATCCAGCGATGCTGGTTGTCGTCGCCGTCGATCGCGCCGCTCTCCTCCATCAGGAAGGCATAGCCGGGGCGGGCGCGTGCGAGTTCGGTATGGAGGATATCCTCGGCGCGGCGGTCGGCCTGGCTGACATAGTCGCCCGGCCCCTTCAGCGAGACCTGCAGGTTCTGCACCTCGCCGAAATCGCGCGCGAGCGAGCGGCCGGCCTTGACGGCGGCCTGCACCATGACGTTGATGATCGCTGAACGCGCCATGTATCCGGTCTTTCTTCGCGGACGCCGTCAGTCGGCGCGGCGGATATAGGTAATTTCGTTGGTGTCGACCACGATGCGTTCGCCCGACGCGATGAAGGGCGGGACCATGACGCGGACGCCGTTTTCGAGCACGGCCGGCTTGTAGGACGACGCTGCGGTCTGGCCCTTGACCACCGGGTCGGCCTCCGCGATCGTCAGCGTCACCTGATCGGGCAGCGACACGCCGATCGGCTTTTCCTGATAAAGTTCGACCGTCACGGTCATACCGTCCTGCAGGAAGGAGGAACGGTCGCCGACGAAATCCTTCTGCAGCTCGAGCTGTTCGTAGGTTTCGGCATCCATGAACACCAGCGAGTCGTCCTGCTGGTAGAGATAGGTGAAATCCTTCTGCTCGAGCCGGACCTTTTCGACCGTCTCGGCGGCGCGAAAACGTTCGTTGAGCTTGGTGCCGTCGATCAGGTTCTTCAACTCGACCTGGTTGTAGGCGCCGCCCTTGCCTGGCTTGACGGCGTTGGTCTTCACCGCGACCCACAGACCGCCATTGTGTTCGATCACGTTGCCGGGACGGATTTCGTTGCCGTTGATCTTCATGCGTTCAAATCCAGAAAGTGCCTTGCGGCGCGGGTGGCGCCTTTTCGCGGCTCCCAAGAACACAATTCCGCCGGGGAGGCAAGACGAGAGCGGCGTGGCGGGCGGTTCAGCGCAGGCGGTTGGCCCGCTCGATCGCCCTTTTTTGTTCCTCGGTGGTGAGGCCCTGAAGGAAATCGTCCATATCGCGGTCGCGCAGGCCGGCGCGGCGCGCGGTGATGTACCAGGCGGCCGCCTCGATCGGGTCCGGCTCGGTACCCAGACCGTGCACGTAGAGCTTGGCCAGGCGGTTGCGGGCCGCGACATTGCCGCTTTGGGCCGCACGTTTCATCCAGCCGAAGCCGGCATCGTAGTCGCGTTCGCCGCCGCGGCCCTCCACGAGCCAGGTGCCGAGATCGAGCTGCGCGGTGTCGTAGTTCTGGCGCGCGGCGAGAACCAGATATTCGCGCGCCCGCGCCTCGTCGCGCGGGCGTCCGGCTGCCCCGTTGGCGTAAAGCTGGGCCATGGCGTACTGGGCGTCGGGCAGGCCGGCCTCGGCCGCCTTCTCATAATAGGGCACCGCCTTGGCAAGGCCCGCCTCGCCGGCTTCGCGATTGATCAGCATCTGCGCGAAGTTGAACATGGCGAGCCGGTTGCCGGCGTCGGCCGCGGACCTCATGAGCTCGAAGGCGCGGTCCGGATCGGGCCCGGCATATTTGCCGTCGGACAGGACCAGCGCGTATTGGAACTGGGCCTCGGCGATGCCGGCCTCTGCCGCCCTGCCGTACCATTTTGCCGCTTCGGCCGGGTCGCGCGGCAGGCCGAGCCCGCGCGCCAGGATCTCGGCGACCAGCGCCTGGGCGGCGGCGTCGCCGTTCTCGGCGCGCGGCAGGGCGAGGTTGTAGGCGGTCTTGTAAAGGCCGCGCTGGTAGGCGCCGAATGCGGGATCGGTCTGTTTCTCACCAAAGCGCTGCAGGTCGACGGACGGTTTGTCCGACCCGCCAGCGCGGTCGCCATCGGCAGCGGCCGCCGGCGAACCGGCGAGCGTCAAAGTGGCCAAAAGCAACGTGGCGAGCGGAGGCAGGCTTCTCATCGCGGCGTCTCGCGGACGGAAGCGGTTTCGTCGAGCAGACGGTTGATTTCGGCAACGGCCGCTTGCGGATCGGCATCTTCGGCAAACACAGCCGCGCTCGCGGCAACGAATTCCGCGCCCGTTTGCGCGACCTCGACGACCGAACCGATGCGACTGCCGGCGAGCACGATGCACGGAATCTCGATCATCTCCGACCACCAGCGGCCAAGCGCCAGGTTGCGGGAATGCGGCTCCGGTTTGGAATCGTATCCGAAGCGCCCGAAGAACAGGTAGTCGGGACGCAGTTCGCCCAGTTCCAGCGCACGGTCGCGGTCGCGCGCGCCACCGGCGCCGACCATCATCGTCGGCTGATAGCGGCTGATGGCGTCGGCGAGATCGGCATGAGGGCCGTCGACATGAATGCCGTCGGCCTTTGCGCGCGCGGCGATGCGCGGCGCCCCGGCGATCACCACTGCGATGTTGCGCGCCTGGGTTGGCGGAACGATCCGTTCGGCCAGATCCTGGAATTCAGCCTCGAGCATGTCGAACTGGGGCAGTATCAGGGAGGCCACATCGCCGCCGCCGCAGGCTTGTTCGATCTGCGCGGCGAGCGTGTCGAGATCGCGCGACTGCGGCGCGATCAGCACAAGACGGCAGCGATTGGGGGGCTTTTGTGTCATGGTCATGCTCTCCGGCCCGCTCATGGCGTGCGATCTTGGTGGGAATGGGGCATAGCCGAGCTCGCGTTGAATGACCAGCGCTCCTCGAAGAGCCGGAACGTGGCGTAGGTCCGATTGGTGCTCGCCTTCGCGTTCTCCAGCCGCTATGGCTGCGCCTCAAACAAATCCGCTCGCCGATGCCATCCCTGATTACCGATCCCTCCTTCTACCTCGTCGCGATCCCCGCGGTCGTTCTCGTCGGCCTGGCCAAGGGCGGGCTTGGGGGCGCCATGGGTTTTCTCGGCGTGCCGCTGATGGCGCTGGTGATCTCGCCGGTGCAGGCGGCCGCGATCCTGCTGCCTATCCTGGTGTTGATGGATGTGGTCTCGCTGTGGTCGTGGCGGGGCTATTACGACCGGCGTACGCTGGCCATCATGCTGCCGGGCGCGCTTTTGGGCATCGGCATCGGCTGGCTGACGGCGACACTGGTCACAGGCGACATGGTCAGGCTGGTGCTGGGCGTGGTGACCCTGCTCTTCGTCGCGCGCTGGCTTTATTCGATGGTGGCCGGCACGGGGCAGGCGAGCACGCACAATCCGCCTGCCGGTGTGTTCTGGGGCGCGGTCAGCGGTTTCACCAGCTTCGTCGCCCATGCCGGCGGCCCGCCCTATCAGGTCTATACCTTGCCCCTGCGCTACGATCCGAAGCTTTATACCGGAACCAGCGTCATCTATTTCTCGGTCGTCAACGCGGTCAAGCTCATCCCGTATTTCGCGCTCGGCCAGTTCGACGCCGTCAATCTCGGCACTTCGCTGGCGCTGCTGCCGTTCGCGCCCCTGGCCACGCTGGCCGGCGCCTATGTGGTGAAACGCATGCGCGCGGAAGTCTTTTATCCGCTCGCCTATGCGACGGTTTTCGTGGTCGCGCTCAAGCTTGTGTGGGACGGGGTATCGGCGTTTTCCGGCTGACCCGCGCCGGCGTTCCGGCCGCCGCCGGGCCTGCCCGATTCAGCGACCAATTTGACGGATGACGCGGTGACGCCGGCTCGCTACTCTCGCCGAGAACCGCACATGGGGAGGTAGACGTGCCTGGCATTTTCGAGATCGGCCTTGACCGCAATGCGGCCAATTTCCAGCCATTGACGCCGCTGTCCTATCTGGAACGCGCGGCCATGACCTTTCCCGACCGGACCGCGATCATTCATGGCGCCGCGCGCACGAGCTACCGCGAATTCTTCGCCCGTTCGCGCCGACTGGCCTCGGCGCTGGCCGCACGCGGCATCGGCAAGGGCGACACCGTGTCGGTGATGCTGTCGAACACGCCGGCGATGCTGGAGGCCCATTTCGGCGTGCCGATGGTCAAAGGGGTGCTGCATTCGCTCAATACACGCCTCGACGCCGCCATCATCGCCTTCCAGCTCGATCACGCCGAGACCAAGGTGCTGATCGTCGACCGGGAATTCTCGGCGGTAGTGAAGGACGCGCTCGCACGCACCGACATGAGCCCGTTGGTGATCGACTACGATGATCTTGAGCACGGCGCCGATGCGCCCTATCCCAAGGGCGAGCGCATCGGTTCTGTCGATTACGAGGCGTTCGTCGCGTCGGGCAACCCCGAGTTCGCCTGGTCGATGCCGGACGACGAATGGGACGCGATCTCGCTCAACTACACCTCCGGCACGACCGGCAATCCCAAGGGCGTGGTCTATCATCATCGCGGCGCTGCGCTGATGGCTTATGCCAACACCATCCATGCCGGCATGGGGCAACATCCGGTCTATCTGTGGACGCTGCCGATGTTTCACTGCAACGGCTGGTGCTTTCCCTGGACGCTGGCCGTGCAGGCGGGAACCCATGTGTGCCTGCGCTGGGTGCGCGCCGGGGCGATATACGACGCGATCGCCGATCACGGCGTCACCCATCTGTGCGGCGCACCGGTGGTGATGTCGAGCCTGCTCAACGCGCCCGATGCGGAAAAGCGCACGTTTTCGCAAACCGTCACCTTCAACACCGCCGCCGCGCCGCCGCCCGAGGCGGTGCTGTCGGGCATGGCCGATGCGGGTTTCATGGTGAACCATCTTTACGGGCTGACCGAAACCTACGGTCCGGCGGTCGTCAACGAATGGAAGGGGGAATGGGACGCGCTCGACAAGGGCGAGCGCACATCGAAAAAGGCCAGGCAGGGCGTGCGCTACGCGGCGCTGGAAAACCTGACCGTTATGGATCCGCAGACGATGGACAAGACCCCGGCCGACGGCGAGACGATCGGCGAGGTGATGTTTCGCGGCAATATCGTGATGAAGGGTTATCTGAAGAACAAGTCGGCGACCGACGAGGCGCTGGCCGGCGGCTGGTTCCATTCCGGCGATCTCGGCGTCATGCATCCCGACGGCTATATCCAGCTCAAGGACCGTTCGAAGGACATCATCATTTCCGGCGGCGAGAACATCTCTTCCATCGAAGTCGAGGACGCGCTCTACAAGCACACGGCGGTGGCGGCCTGCGGCGTTGTCGCCAGGGCGGACGACAAATGGGGCGAAACGCCGGTCGCCTATGTCGAACTAAAGCCGGGCAAGACGGCGAGCGAGGCAGAAATTCTCGCGCATTGCCAAACGCTGCTCGCGCGTTTCAAATGCCCCAAGATGGTGGTTTTCGCTGAAATCCCGAAGACTTCGACCGGCAAAATCCAGAAGTTCCGCCTGCGTGAGATGGCGAAAACACTGTGACGGCCGGCACCATGCCGGGTCTACGCCCGCGCCGGAACGCTCCGACTTTCGCTTCGGCGTTAACCGGCCGTTAAGCTTTATGGGGGTTTACTAAGTTCGTCCGGTTTTGCTGGATTCTTACCGAGCGGCTGGGTCTGCTCTGTTTGACGCCTCCCTGTTAAACTCCTGAGAGCCGCTTAGCGCGGCTCTTTTTTTGTCCGATTTCGGGACGAATCCGGGCGGCGGCGTTAACCCTTTGTTAAACATCGCCTTGCGTTCGACGGGGAGAACGCGCAATTTCTGCCTCCTGGACCGTTAGGTCGCCGGCCTGATCGGGCTATAGGCATGGCCACTGGTCGGAAGCAGTCGAGCGTACGGGGTGACGTCCATGAGTAAAGCGGTCAGAGGCGACGAAAATACCATCAATCTTGCCGAGCGCAGGCTGTTTTCGCCGTCGTTCAAGCCGCTCTACGACGAAGGCATGGGGCTGGTTGAACAGACGGCGGAATATCTCGACGGGCCAGGCCGGGCCGAGGCCAAGAAGCTGTCGCGGCTGGCGGCCACGCTTTATGCCGCCGAATCGATGCGGCTGACGACACGGCTGATGCAGGTTGCCTCCTGGCTGCTGTTGCAGCGGGCGGCCAATTCCGGCGAGATGACGCGCGAACAGGTTGCGGCGGAAAAATCGAAGGTCCGGCTCGACACGGCTTCCGCCCATGACCGTGCTGAAGGCTGGTCCGAGCTGCCGGAGGACTTCCGCGCGCTGGTTTCGCATTCGCTTAATCTGCAGGGACGGGTGCGTCGGCTCGACGATGAAATTTATGGCGGCGGCGCCGACCCGCTCGCCGGCGCCGGCATGACCAATCCGGTTTCCGACCAGATCACGCTCCTGAACACCGCGTTCGCCCGCGGTTGATTGGTCAGTCCGCGACCGGCCGGCCGAGAGCGGCAAAAAGCGGATCGGCCGCAGGCAGCGCCAACAGCGCGGCGGCCGCGATCAGGACGAAGGTCACCCGGCGGTAGGTCTTGTCGCTGGCCAGGCCGAACAGGCGCGAGCCGATCATCAGGCCGACGAAATAGGGGCCGGCGGCGGCGATGCTCAACAGCACCGCCTGACGCTCGAACAGGCCCGCCAGCCAGATATTGCCAATCGACAGCGCCTCCGTCAGGAAAAACAATGTCATCAGATTGGCCCGCACGATCAGGCGCGGCAGCTGCGAAGCGAGCCAGTAGATGATGACCGGCGGCCCGGGAATAGACGCGATGCCCGACAACAGCCCGGCCACCGCTCCGACCAGCAGCGATGTGCCGGCGGTGCGCGGGCCGGCATAACGCCAGCCTTTCACCAGGGCCGTCGCGCAGAGCAGGATCGCCACGCATATCAGCCAGCGCAGGACCGTGGGGTCGCCCCATTTGAGGATCTGGATGCCGACCGGCAACAACAGGCCGAGCCCGGCCAGGACTGGCAGGACCTCGCGCCAGCGGGCGACCTTGAGTGCGGGGATCGTCACCGGGATGATCGGCAGCGTGTCGATCAGCACAACAATCACCAGCGCCGCTTTCGGCCCGTAGAGCGCCGCCGCGACGGGCACCACGATCATGCCGGTCCCGAAGCCCGACATGCCGCGGGCAATGCCGCCGACAAGCACGGTGCCAAGCAGTATGGCAAGCGACAGGTCGAAGTCGGGAAGAGGCAAATGGCGTTCCGGTGCTGTTTAGAAAACGAGGCAGGGCGGGCGAGGGCGGTAATTTCGTTTCTCGTTTGTTCACATTCGGCTGGCAATGGTCCTGCGTCAGATTAAGGTGGGACCATGGCTAGCACGATTCGTATCATCGGTATCGATCCGGGGCTGCGCCGCACCGGCTGGGGGCTGGTCGAGGCGGAAGGCAACGCGTTGCGTTTCGTGGCCGCCGGCACCGTGCGCTCTGACGCCTCGGCCGCGCTCGCCGTTCGCCTGCGTCAATTGCATGACGGGCTCGCAGAGGTTATGCGCGCGCTCGATCCGGACGAGGCGGCGGTGGAGCAGACTTTCGTCAACCGCGATGCCACGGCGACGCTGAAGCTCGGCCAGGCGCGCGGCGTGGCCATGCTTGTGCCGGCGCTTTCGGGCCTTTCGGTTGCCGAATATGCCCCGAACGCGGTCAAGAAAACGGTGATCGGGGTCGGTCATGGCGACAAGAAGCAGATCCACATGATGGTCAAGGTTTTGATGCCCAAGGCGGTTTTCGACAGCGAGGACGCGGCCGACGCGCTTGCGATCGCAATATGCCACGCCCATCACCGCCAAAGCGTACCGGCGAAGCTGGCCGCGGCCTATGCGGGCGCGGGCGCATGATCGGCAAGCTTAAGGGCACGCTCGACGAGGTTGGCGAGGACTATTGCGTGGTCGACGTGCACGGCGTCGGTTATGTCGCCTTTTGTCCCGCCCGCGTGCTTGCCGGCCTGCCGGGGCCGGGCGAGGCGGTGACGCTCTATATCGAAACCTATGTCCGCGAGGACATGATCAGGCTCTACGGCTTCACCTCCGCGCTCGAGCGCGAATGGTTCCGGCTGTTGCAGAACAATGTCCAGGGCGTCGGCGCCAAGGTGGCGCTCGCCGTGTTGTCGACCCTGTCGGCGGCGGATTTGGCCAATGCGGTGGCGCTGCGCGACATCGCCATGGTCAGCCGCGCGCCGGGCGTCGGCAAGAAGGTCGCCGAACGCATCGTCACCGAGTTGCGCGACAAGGCGCCGGCCCATGCCGGTGCGGCGTCGGGCACGATCGGCCTGAAGCAGGAACTCGGCGAAGGCGTGGCGCCGGCGCCGGTCGCCGACGCTGTCTCCGCACTGACCAATCTCGGCTATGGTCGCGACGTGGCCGCAAACGCGGTCTCCGCCGCGTTGAAAGAGGCCGGCGAGGGGGCCGATTCGGCCAGGCTGATCCGGCTCGGACTGAAGGAGCTGGCCAGATGAACGCCGGCTTGCCGGGGTCCGGCCGGCGTGCGATGAGGACGTCATGAACACCGCGCCCCGGCTGATCTCTTCCGAAAAGAAAGGCGAGGACGTCGACGTCTCGCTGCGGCCGCAATCGCTGGACGACTTCGTCGGCCAGGCGGCCGCGCGCGCCAATTTGAAAGTCTTCGTCGAAGCCGCCAAGGCGCGCGGCGAGGCGCTCGATCACGTGCTGTTCGTCGGCCCGCCCGGGCTCGGCAAGACCACGCTGGCCCAGATCATGGCCAAGGAGCTGGGCGTGAACTTCCGCTCCACCTCCGGACCGGTGATCGCCAAGGCGGGCGATCTGGCGGCGCTGCTCACCAATCTCGAGGATCGCGACGTCCTGTTCATCGACGAAATCCACCGCCTGACGCCGGCGGTCGAGGAGATCCTCTATCCGGCGATGGAGGATTTCCAGCTCGACCTGATCATCGGCGAGGGGCCGGCGGCGCGCTCGGTCAAGATCGACCTCTCGCGGTTCACCCTGGTGGCCGCTACCACGCGTCTCGGGCTGATCACCAATCCTCTGCGCGACCGCTTCGGCATCCCGGTGCGGCTCAATTTCTACGAGGTCGAGGAGTTGGAGAAGATCGTGCGCCGCGGCGCGCGCATCCTCAATCTGCCGATGGCCGAGGAGGGCGCGACGGAAATCGCCCGCCGGGCGCGCGGTACGCCGCGGATCGCCGGACGCTTGCTGCGCCGGGTACGCGATTTCGCCTCCGTTGCCGGCGTGGAGGTGGTCGACCGCAAGATCGCCGACGAGGCGCTGTCGCGGCTGGAGGTCGACGCGCTCGGTCTCGATCAGCTCGACCGGCGTTATCTGTCGATGATCGCGCGGAATTTCGGCGGCGGCCCGGTGGGGATCGAAACCATCGCCGCGGGGCTCTCGGAGCCGCGCGACGCCATCGAGGACATCATCGAGCCGTTCCTGATCCAGCAGGGTTTCATCCAGCGTACGCCGCGCGGGCGGCTGTTGACGGGCAATGCCTGGCGTCATCTCGGGCTCGAAGCGCCGCGCAACCTGGCCGAGATGCAGGGGCGTCTGTTCGAAGAGGAGTGACGGTGATGTACTGACACTCCGGTGTCAGCACGCAGGCGCTAGGGTGGCGATCGATCCGAATCCGAGTCGCCATGCCCGTTTCGAGCAAGCTTAACGCCACCCTGCGCGCCTTTATCGAACGGCAACCGCTGTTCTTGGTCGCCACGGCAGCCCGCGACGGCAGGGTAAACGTCTCGCCGAAGGGCCTGGACAGTCTGCGCATCCTCGACGACAGGCGGATCGTGTGGCTCAACCTGTCGGGAAGCGGCAACGAGACGGCGGCCCATCTCCGCGATACGCCACGGATGACGCTGATGTTCGCCGCGTTCGAGGACGCGCCGCTGATCCTGCGGGTCTATGGTCAGGCAAGGGCGGTGCATGCGCGCGACGAGGCCTGGCGAGAGCATGTCGAACGTTTCCCGGAGATGGCCGGCAGCCGGCAGATTTTCGATCTGGCGATCGACCTCGTTCAAACCTCGTGCGGGACCGGCGTGCCGCTGATGCGGTTCGCGCGACAGAGGGGCCCGGAGGAACTGTTGCCGTTCTACGAGGCGATGGGCGCGGACGGCGTGCGCGACTACTGGCGCCGTAAAAACCTGACCAGTATCGACGGCAGGCCGACGGGCCTGTTCGGTGCAGACGAATGAGGGCGGTGGCGCAAGCAGCCTGTGCCGGATCGACGCGGCTGCCGGCAAGACGGATCTAAGGCTTCGGCAATCTTCCCACCGCCCGAAGTATCGCGCCTTCGGTCGGTTCTCCCGCGAAGGCCTCGACCACGCCGAAGGCGCCGCCATAGCCCCAGATCGACCAGGCGAAGCCGTTTCGTTCGGCGAGATCGATCATGTCGGCGACATAGGCGGCCCGCCATTCGGCCGGCATCACGGCCTGGGTGCCGTATTCCTGGCGGATCATGCCGAACTCTCCCAGCAGGATGCGCTGCGGGGCGATGTCATGGCGACGCGCCCACCCGGCGACCTCGACGAAGGGGGCGGCCATCACGGCAGCCAGTTCGTCGGCCGTGTCCAGCTTGGCGATCTCCTCGTCGAGATAGGCCAGCATGCCGGCCCGGCGTGTCCAGGGCGCGTCGGCGCGGATGCGCTCGCGTATCCTTTCAAGCGCGGCGTCGAGTTCGGCGCGCGGCACGGCGTGCGGCGGGTAGGGTAGCCCGGCGACATAGCGGATGAAGTCGCCGGCCCAGCCCGCGCCCTGATGGGTGAGCAGGAAGGGCGCGTAGGAATGAAACGACCACAGCACATTGTCGTCGGGGATCGTGGCCGGGTCGAGCGCGGCCAGACCCTCGGCCGAGCCCCAGCACCCGCCCGAAAGCACCAGCGTCAGCCGGGTCGCGGCGGCGCGCGCGGCGGCAAACAGCCGCCCGAGCCGGTCGGGCCAGGCCGTCGTACCGGGCGCGCAGTCCACGATCGGCTCGTTCATCAGCTCGAAGGCGACCATGGACGGGTTTTCGCGCGCGAGCGTGCGCGCCATGCGCCGGACCGTCTCGACGTAACGCTCGAACAGCGCCGCATCGTCCATCACCTGGCTCATGCCGATGGCGCGGTTGCCGCCGGCGGGAAACAGGTGCATGTCGACAATGACCTTCAGCCCGGCTGCCGTGACGGCGCGTACGGCGTCCGACACTTCGCCAAAGAGCCGGTCGTGGAAACGGGCCGATTTGTCGGACAGGAAGGGAGAGGGATCAACCGGCATGCGCACGAAGTCGAAGCCGGCTTCCCTGAGGCGTGTCAGGGCGGCATGGTTGACGGTGCGGCGCCATTCGGGAAAGGGCAGCAGCGCGTCTTCCTCGCTCCAGCGGCTTTCGTCGGGCCAGGTGACCCAAATGTCGAGATTGAGGCCGCGCTGGGCCGAAAAGGTCGCCGCGTTCGTCCAACTGGTCGCGGCCAGCACAAGCACCAGACCGGCAAGGCCATGCTTGAACAATACGGCCAGGAATGCCATCGATTTGCGCGCGCGCCCCATGGGCGCTCCTTGCCAGACGGATCGGACGAAGGAAAGCGGGATGGCGGATCATGGTGAACGTCTGGCGGGCATTGCCGGGGAGATGACCGATGTCGGCCACCGGCTGCACGCCCGGGTCTATTATGCCGATACGGATTTTTCCGGCGTGGTCTACCACGCGCGCTATCTGGAGTTCTTCGAGCGCGGACGGTCCGATTTCCTGCGGCTGGCCGGGGTGCATCATACCGAGCTTGCCGACGGCAAGCATGGCGAAAGGCTGGTCTGGGTGGTGCGCAAAATGGCGATTGAATTCAAGGCGCCGGCGAAGATCGACGATATCCTGACCATCGACACCCGTACGGCCGAGATTTCCGGCGCGCGGATATTCATGGACCAGGAGCTGAAGCGCGGCGACGACGTGCTGGTGACGGCCAGGGTGGAGGCGGCGATCGTGGGTGAAGGGGGGCGGCCGCGCCGCTTTCCAAAGGAATGGATTGCCGCCTTCATGCCGGGGCGGGAAGCCTGAGCCGACAGCCAATCCACGCGGAGACGGGGCGAATCCTAACCGCTCCTTAACCTTAACCCATCATGAATCGAACCGATCGGATCGTCACGTCCCGGCGCGCCTTGGTTTTACCAAGATTCCTACGGAAAAGGCCGCGACAGCGCGTGGGGTGATGTCCGGGAGACTGCGTTCGACCGGACCGGCGGGAGACAGGCGCGGGCCGGCGGCTCCGGCGCCCCATTCTTAAGGACAGGATATCCATGGAATCTTCAGCTCTTCCCGAGCTTGCCACCAGCCTTTCTGTGTGGTCGCTCTTCTGGCAGGCGGGCTGGATCGTCAAGCTGGTGATGATCGGCCTGCTGCTGGCGTCGATCTGGACCTGGGCGATCATTATCGACAAGCTGATCGCCTATCGCCGCATGCGCGCGACGCTCGATCGCTTCGAGGAGAATTTCTGGTCGGGGCAGTCGCTCGAAGAACTCTATCGCTCCTTGTCGGAGCGCACGACCGCCGGCATGGGTGCGATTTTCGTGGCGGCCATGGCGGAGTGGAAGAAGAGTTTCGAAAAAGGGGCGCGTTCGCCGATCGGTTTGCAGACGCGGATCGACAAGGCGATGGACCTGGCGCTGACGCGCGAGATGGAGGGACTGGAGGGGCGGCTCGGCTTCCTCGCCACGATCGGCTCGTCGGCGCCGTTTATCGGCCTGTTCGGTACGGTGGTCGGCATCATGACCTCCTTCCAGGCGATCGCCGGGTCGAAATCGACCAGTCTCGCCGTGGTCGCGCCGGGCATCGCCGAAGCGCTGCTGGCCACCGCGATCGGCCTTCTGGCCGCCATTCCCGCGGTCGTCGCCTACAACAAGCTGTCCTCCGACGCGGGCAAGCTTGCCATGCGCATGGAAGGGTTCGCGGACGAATTCTCCGCCATACTCTCGCGCCAAATCGATGAAAGAATTCCGCAGAAAGCCTGAGCGGCAGGAGCAGCACCATGGCCATGTCGGTAGTGCAATCGGGTGGACGCGGCGGACGCGGTCACCGGCGCCGTGGTCGTCACCACGCCTTGATGTCGGAAATCAACGTCACGCCGTTCGTCGACGTGATGCTGGTGCTGTTGATCATCTTCATGGTCGCGGCGCCGCTGTTGACCGTCGGCGTGCCGATCGACCTGCCCGAAACCGAGGCCAACGCGCTCAATGCCGATACGCAGCCGATCACGGTGTCGGTCAACGACAAGGGCCAGATCTTTCTCCAGGAAACCGAGGTGCCGATCGACGAGGTGGTTGCCAAGCTCGAGGCGATCGCGCGCACCGGCTATGACGAGCGCATCTATGTGCGCGGCGACAAGGCGGCCGACTACGGCACGGTCATGAAGGTGATGGCCCGTATCTCGGCGGCCGGCTTTCGCAATCTCGGCCTGGTAACGCTGCAGGAACAGGACGGCTAGCCGATGCGTCCGGCTGCGGGTTCTGGCGGATCATGAAAACGGGCCTCGTCGCCTCGACGGTGCTGCACGCGGTGGTGCTGGGTTTCGGCCTGGTGACGCTGTCGGCGCCGCGCGCCTATGAAGTCGCCGAAGAACAGGCGGTGATGGTCGACACCATCCCGGTCGAGGAATGGACCCGTCTGCAGACCGGCGACAAGGACGCGCCGGCGGCCGACAGGCCGGCGCCCTTGCCGACGCAACGGCCGGACGTGGTCGAGAACGCCGAAAAGGTCGGCGAAAATTCCGTCGACACCGACGCGCCGCCGGTGCCCGATGCGAAGCCCAAACCGGTTGAGACCGCCGCTTTGCCGGAAGCGCAGCCCGAACCCGTGCCGGCCCCCGATCCGACGCCGGACCCGGCCCCGACCCAGCCCGACGAGGCCGCGCCGGCCCCGGTTCCGGCAACCGAAATCCGGCCCGAGCCGCAGCCGAAACAGGACGTCAAGCCCGACCCCGCACCCGAGGCCGTGGCGGCGGAGAGCCCCGAGGCGGATGCGGCTGAATTGCCGGACTCCGCGCCCGCGCCGCAGGCGCGGCCGACCCCGCCCGAGGCGCAGACGGCCAAGGCGCCCGAGCGCAAGGACGCCGACAAGCCCAAGACCGATCAGGCGCGCAAGCCGCAATCGGAGAACACGGACAACCTGCTCGATGACGTGGCGGCGCTGCTCAACAAGGAAAAACCCTCAGGCGGCGGCGCCAAGCGGTCGAACCGTGAAGCCTCGCTCGGCGCGGAAACCAAGCGCCCGGCCGAAAAACTGTCGCGCAGCGAAATGGACGCGCTGCGCCAGCGGCTGGGCGGATGCTGGTCGCTCCCGGCCGGCATTGTCGACTACGAACTGCTCAAGGTGTCGGTGCGCTTCCGGCTCGACCGGGCCGGAAATCTCGACGGGCCGCCGGAACTAATCAAGGGTGGCGCCAGTTCTGGACCTGGCCGCACCGCCGCCGAATCGGCACTGCGGGCGGTGCAGAAATGCGCCCCGTTCAACCTGCCTGGCGACAAATACGAGACATGGTCCGAGGTCATTGTTCACTTCGATCCAACCGATATGTTCTAGAAGCCTTGCTGGCGCGACCGAGACCGCAACGGCGCCAGGCCACCGATCCTGATGAAGGGACCGACATGACAGCTATTTTCAGATCCGTGATGCTAGCCATGACGCTGGCCGTTGCCGGCGTCCTGACGACGCAGCCGGCGCGCGCGCTGGTGGAGATCGACGTCAACAAGGGCGTGATCGAGCCGCTGCCGATCGCCATCACCGAATTCCTGTCCGGCGACACGCTCGGCAAGGAGATTTCCGACATCGTCGCGGCCGACCTGCAACGCTCGGGGCTGTTTGCGCCGATCGATCGCGGCGCCTTCATCGAGAAGATTTCCAACCCCGACGCTGCACCGCGGTTCGAGGACTGGAAGGTGATCAACGCCCAGGCCCTCGTCACCGGCCGTGTCACCCAGGAAAGCGACGGGCGCGTGCGCGCCGAATTCCGGCTCTGGGACACGTTCGCCGGTCAGCAACTGATCGGCGAGCAGTTCTTCGCCTCCAAGGCCAATACGCGCCGGGTCGCCCATATCATCGCCGACGCGATCTACGAACGCCTGACCGGCGAGAAGGGCTATTTCGATACCCGCATCGTCTTCATCGACGAATCCGGTCCGAAGAACCAGCGCAAGAAGAGGCTGGCGATCATGGACCAGGACGGCGCCAATGCGCGCTATTTGTCCGACGGTCGGGCGATCGCGCTGACGCCGCGCTTTTCGCCCAACCGGCAGGAAATCACCTACATGTCCTACGAGAGCGGCCAACCGCAGGTCTATCTCCTGCAGATCGAGACGGGACAGCGCGAACTGGTGGGCAATTTCCCGGGCATGACGTTCGCCCCGCGCTTCTCGCCCGACGGGCAGAAGGTGATCATGAGCCTGCTGCGCGACGACGGCAATTCCAACATCTACACGCTTGACCTGCGCAGTCGCACGACCACCAGGCTGACCGATTCGAGCGCGATCGACACCTCGCCGTCCTATTCGCCCGACGGCACGCAGATCGTGTTTACATCGGATCGCGGCGGGCGGGCGCAGATCTACGTCATGAACGCCGACGGCTCCAACCAGCGCCGTATCTCGTTCGGCGACGGCTCCTATTCGACCCCGGTCTGGTCGCCGCGCGGCGATCTGGTCGCCTTCACCAAGCAGTCGGGCGGCGAATTCCAGATCGGCGTGATGCGCACCGACGGGTCCGGCGAACGGATCCTGTCGAGCGGCTTCAGCCAGGAAGGGCCGACCTGGGCCCCGAACGGCCGGGTGATCATGTTCTTCCGCCAGCCGGCCGGCTCGGCGGGGCCGCGGCTGTTTTCCATCGATCTGACCGGGCGCAACGAGCAGCCGATCGCAAGCCCCAACTTCGCCTCCGATCCGGCTTGGTCGCCCTTGCTGGAATGAGGGCGAACCGGGCGCAATTCGGCGCGGATGCGGCGATTTCCGGCGGCGGGGTCGTGTTTCCGCCGTATTTCGCCATCATTTGCGCTGCCAAGGGTCGTTGGACGGACGGCCATGCCCGTCGGGTAACGAAGAATTAACCGTGTTTCTTGGCCGCCGATTAACCCCGATGTGGTTACTGGAGCGTCAAAGAAGCCCATCTATTTGCGAAGGAGTGGCGGTCATGCGCCGTATCGCAGCGCTCACACGGAATCCGGCGGTCATCGCGCTTTTCATGGCGCTTGCCGTGGCAGGGTGCGCATCCAAGAAGGTTCCCAACAATCCGGCCGATCTCGGCCTTGGCTCGGCCACGCCGGGTTCGGCCCAGGATTTCACGGTCAATGTCGGCGACCGCATCTTCTTCGATACCGATTCCACGTTGATCCGCGCCGATGCCCAGGCGACGCTGGCCAAGCAGGCGCAGTGGCTGAACCAGTACGGCTCCTACGCCATCACCGTCGAGGGCCATGCCGACGAGCGTGGTACGCGCGAATACAACCTCGCGCTCGGCGCGCGCCGGGCGGCCGCGGCACGTGACTTCCTGGTGGCGCGCGGGGTTGCGGCCAACCGCATCAAGACGATCACCTACGGCAAGGAACGGCCCGTTGCGGTGTGCGACGACATTTCCTGCTGGTCTCAGAACCGACGCGCCGTGACGGTGCTGAACGGCGCGGGAAGCTAACCCGATCCAGGCCTGATCCGTGATCGATCGCCCGGCCGCCGGCCGTTCGCGATCGATCACCAAAATTTGGCCGAACTCGCGGGCACTGTTAGTGTTGGTACGGGCTTTTGAGCCCTGCAATTCTGCCTCGAAGCGAGACATTGGATGAAACCGAATAGACTTATCTGGGCGGCGGCCATGCTGCCGTTCCTGCTGAGCGGCCCCGCCGGTGCCGGTTCTCCGGCCCTCATGGCGCGACCCGATGTCGCCTCTGCCGCAATGCAGCCGGCGGCGGAGCGCGGCCTTGTGCATCGGGTTCAGGCGACCGATCCGCGTATCGGCCAGCTTGAAGAGCAGGTGCGCCAGCTTACCGGCAAGGTCGAGGAACTGACCTTCATGATTCTGCAGATGCAGGATCAGGCGCGCAAGATGCAGGAAGACAACGAGTTCCGCTTCCGGCAGCTCGAGGAAAAACGCTCCGACGCCGGCACGACCTCCACCGAGCGCCAGACGGCGGATGCCGACCCACCCGCGCGGGCCGATCCGCCGCGCACACTTGGCACCATTACCTTTGACGCCGACGGCAATCCGACCGGCGGCGTCGCGGCCGCGGACGACGGGACCTTGCCCGGCGTGGAGGTCCCAAGTGCCGGTGGCGGAGATACCGACGGCACGGTGGTGGCTGCCCTGCCGGACACCAATAATCCCGAAGAGCTTTATCGCAACGCCTACTCCTTCATTCTTTCGGGCGACTACCCGACGGCGGAGGCCGGCTTTCGCGAGCATATTGCGCGCTTTCCCAACGACGCCAAGGCGCCGGACGCCCATTACTGGCTCGGCGAGGCGCTGCTTGGCATGGAGCAATATCGCAGTGCTGCGGAGGTGTTCTTGAACGCCAGCCGCGACTATGCCGGCTCGCGCAAGGCACCGGACATGCTGCTGAAACTGGGCGTGTCGCTCGCCGCCCTCAACCAGCGCGACGTCGCCTGCGCGACCTATCTGGAGATCGGCAAACGCTACCGCGACATCTCGCCGGCGCTGAAGGAACGGGTGAAGGCCGAACAGGCGCTCGCCGGTTGCTGAGCCCGCCTGGAACCGAGCCCGCCCCTCTTTTTTCCGATCTCGTTTTTCCCGCGACCGGACCGGTCTTGGTCGCCGTATCGGGCGGCGGTGATTCGCTTGCCCTGCTTGTTCTTCTCAACGATCATTTCAGCCGACATGCGCCCGATCAGGCGATTCTCGCCGTCACCGTCGATCACCGCCTGCGCCCCGCCGCCGCGCGCGAAGCGCATCATGTCGGCGCCGTATGCGCGCAACTCGGCATCGCCCATCGCATTCTCGCCTGGCAGGACGCCAAGCCCAAGACGGGGCTGATGGCGGCGGCGCGCCAGGCACGCCACGACCTGCTTTTCCAGGCGGCGCGGGAAAGCGGAGCGTCGATGATCGTGACCGCGCACACACGCGACGACCAGGCGGAGACGGTCTTCATGCGACGCACGCGCGGCGCGGGCCGTGGCCTTGCCGGCATCGCGCCGGCGACCCTGTTGCGCGGCCTCGTATGGGTGGTGCGCCCGCTGCTCGGCATCTCGGGCGCGGCGTTGCGCGATGTGCTGCGCGAGCGTGGGCTTGCCTGGATAGACGATCCCAGCAATCGCGACCGCGCCTATGAACGGGTGCGGGCGCGCTCCCGTCTTGCCGCCGATCCCGGCCTGACGGACGCGCTCGTGGCGATGGGCCGCACGGCGCGGCGAGACCGCGTCGCGCTCGGCCTGCGCGCCGCGGCGCTCATACGCGATCATGCGCGGATGGCGGCGCCGGGTCTCGTTCGCCTCGACCGCGATGTGGCCAGGGCCGACGATGCGCCCGCCGTCGCTCTTGCCCTGTCCGTCCTGATCGCGGCCGTGGGTGGGCGGGCCCGACTTGTCGAGGACGGTCGGGCCGAAGAACTGCTTGCCCGGTTCTCCCGGGGGCCGTGCCGGGCGACCCTTTCGGGCACGGTGATCGATGCCCGCAAGACAGGCATCTTCCTTTATCGCGAATTGCGGGCAGGCTGGACCGGCGCCGTGCCGGCCCGCGTCGGCGCGCTCTGGGACCGGCGTTGCCGGGTCGTTGCCATTCCCGCCGGCGCTGTCGCGGTGGAGGCGCGCGGCCGCGGGCGCGCGCATACGACGGAGGGTTCCGACGTTCTTCCGGCAGCCCTGCAGCGTTCGGCCTTGGCGGGGGAGCCGGTCTTCGTCGATGCGCAAGGTCGCGAGATCGAAGACGGCGCGGACGGTTTCGTCCGTGTCGTTGCGCCCTTTGCCTGCTATCTGCCGATGTTCGATTTCGAACTCGCTGCCGCGCTTGGCGCCGTGTTCGGCTGCCCGCCTTTGCCGGCGCCGCCATTGCGCGGTCACAATGCCGCATAAACTCCTTAACCGAGCCGGAGCCAATCGCTTGGCAACGGCGCGGCCCAACCCTATGTTAGGTCCAACACTGAGCCAGGCACACGCGTCGCCGCATCTGACGCGTACGGGACGCAACGTATGAATCCAAATTATCGCAATCTCGCGCTGTGGGCGATCATCGCTGTCTTGCTGATCGCGCTGTTCAATCTGTTCCAGACACCGCAGCAGCGCGGAAGCTCGCGTGAGATCGCCTATTCCGAGTTTATCCAGGAGGTATCGTCCGGCCGCGTGAAGTCGGTAACGATCTCGGGCGAACGCATCACCGGCACCTATAATGATGGCGGCGGCAGTTTTCAGACCTATTCTCCGGGCGATCCGTCGCTGGTGACGCGCCTGGAAGAGCGTGGCGTGACCATCAATGCGCGTCCCGAATCCGATGGCTCGAATACTTTGTTCGGCTATCTGATCTCGTGGCTGCCGATGATCCTGATCCTCGGCGTTTGGATCTTCTTCATGCGCCAGATGCAGTCCGGATCCGGACGCGCCATGGGATTCGGCAAGTCGAAGGCCAAGCTTCTGACGGAGGCGCACGGTCGCGTGACCTTCGCCGACGTGGCGGGCGTCGACGAGGCCAAGGAAGATCTCGAGGAGATCGTGGAATTCCTGCGCGATCCGCAGAAATTCCAGCGTCTTGGCGGCAAGATTCCGCGCGGCGTGCTGCTCGTCGGCCCTCCCGGAACCGGCAAGACGCTGCTGGCCCGTTCGGTCGCCGGCGAGGCCAACGTGCCCTTCTTCACCATTTCGGGCTCCGACTTCGTGGAAATGTTCGTCGGCGTCGGCGCAAGCCGCGTCCGCGACATGTTCGAGCAGGCCAAGAAGAACGCACCCTGTATCATCTTCATCGACGAGATCGACGCGGTCGGCCGCCATCGCGGCGCCGGTCTTGGCGGCGGCAATGACGAGCGCGAGCAGACGCTGAACCAGTTGCTGGTCGAGATGGACGGCTTCGAGACCAATGAGGGCATCATCCTGATCGCGGCGACCAACCGTCCGGACGTTCTCGATCCGGCGTTGCTGCGTCCGGGCCGTTTCGACCGTCAGGTGGTGGTGCCCAACCCGGATGTTGCCGGGCGCGAGAAAATTCTGAAGGTGCATGTGCGCAACGTGCCGCTGGCGCCGAATGTCGACCTGAAAGTGCTGGCACGCGGCACGCCCGGCTTTTCGGGCGCCGATCTCGCCAACCTGGTCAACGAGGCCGCCTTGCTGGCCGCGCGTCGCAACAAGCGGCTTGTCACCATGGCCGAGTTCGAGGACGCCAAGGACAAGGTGATGATGGGCGCGGAGCGGCGCTCGCACGCCATGACCCAGGAAGAAAAGGAACTCACCGCCTTCCATGAGGCGGGCCATGCGATCGTGGCGCTCAGCGTGCCGGCGTCGGACCCGCTGCACAAGGCGACGATCATTCCGCGCGGCCGTGCCCTGGGTATGGTCATGCAGTTGCCCGAGGGCGATCGCTATTCGATGAGCTACAAATACATGATCTCCCGGCTGGCGATCATGATGGGCGGCCGCGTGGCCGAGGAAATCAAGTTCGGCAAGGAAAACATCACCTCGGGCGCCGCGTCCGACATCGACCAGGCGACCAAACTGGCGCGGGCGATGGTTACGCGCTGGGGCTTTTCCGACAAGCTCGGCCAGGTCGCCTATGGCGAGAACCAGGAGGAGGTCTTCCTCGGCCACTCGGTGGCGCGCCAGCAGAACATGTCGCAGGAAACCCAGCAGCTCATCGACGCCGAGGTGCGGCGCCTGATCGACGAGGCTTACGATTCCGCGCGCAGCATCCTGACCAAGAAGAAAAAGGCCTGGATCGCGATCGCCGAGGGGCTTTTGGAATACGAAACGCTGTCAGGCGACGAGATCAAGCAGTTGATCGCCGGCCAAAAACCGTCGCGCGACCAGGGCGACGATACGCCGCCGTCGCGCGGGTCGGCGGTGCCGAAGGCGGGCCATCGCAGCGAGGGCAAGAAATCGGGCGGCGACGAACCCGAAGGGGGCATGGAACCGCAGCCGCAGGGCTGACGCCTGCCCTGCAGGGGAGGCGTCAGGTTTTCCCGGTCGTCGACTATCACCGAACCAGCAGCGGCCGTACCGAAGTCTCGGTGCGGCCGTATTGCGAGGCTGTTTTGTCGGCCGGCACGCGATAGCCATTCCATTCAGCCATGAAAGCGGCTAGAAGCGCGCCCGTCCGGCGGGTGCTCGCGCCCTAAATTCAAGAGAGGATTTAACATGGCCAATGTGGTGGTCGTCGGTTCGCAATGGGGCGACGAGGGCAAGGGCAAGATCGTCGACTGGCTCTCGGAGCGCGCCGATCTGGTCGTGCGTTTCCAGGGTGGGCACAATGCCGGCCACACGCTCGTCGTCGACAGCAAGGTCTACAAGCTGTCGCTGTTGCCTTCAGGGGTCGTACGGCCGGGCAAGCTGTCGGTCATCGGCAACGGCGTCGTGTTCGATCCGCACGCTTTTGTCGCCGAAATCGAACGTTTGCGCGAGCAGGGTGTCGATATCGGGCCGTCGCGCCTGAAAATTGCCGAAAACACGTCGCTAATCTTGTCTTTGCACAGGGAACTCGACGGTTATCGCGAAGATGCCGCCTCGGATTCCGGTACGAAAATCGGAACGACCCGCAGGGGCATCGGCCCGGCCTACGAGGACAAGGTCGGTCGTCGCGCCATCCGGGTCATGGATCTCGCCGACCCGGCGACGCTCGCACACAAGGTCGATCGATTGCTGACCCACCACAACGCGCTCAGACGCGGCCTGGGGCATCCGCAAGCCGAGCCCGGCGTCATCCTGGCCGAGCTTCAGGAGGTTGCAGACAAGGTGCTGCCCTATATGGACCGGGTCTGGAAGATTCTCGACGATGCCCGCCGCGCCGGCGAGCGCATCCTTTTCGAGGGCGCGCAGGGCAGCCTGCTCGACATCGACCACGGCACCTATCCGTTCGTGACCTCCTCCAACACCGTGGCCGGTCAGGCCGCTACCGGAGCCGGTACCGGTCCCGGATCGATCGGGTATGTGCTGGGCATCACGAAGGCGTACACGACGCGGGTCGGCGAAGGACCGTTCCCCAGCGAGCAGGACAATCAGATCGGCGAGTTCCTCGGCCAGCAGGGGCGCGAGTTCGGAACGGTGACCGGGCGCAAGCGGCGCTGCGGCTGGTTCGACGCCGTGCTGGTGCGGCAGTCGGTGGCTGTCAACGGCATGGACGGGATCGCGCTGACCAAGCTCGACGTGCTCGACGGCCTCGACGAAATCAAGGTCTGCACGGGGTATCGCCTCGACGGCCGCGAGATCGACTACCTGCCCGCCAGCCAGGGCGCGCAGGCGCGGGTCGAGCCGATCTACGAGACGCTCGAAGGATGGAAAGACAGCACCAAGGGCGCCAGGAGCTGGAACGATCTTCCGGCACAGGCGGTCAAATATGTGCGTCATGTGGAAGAACTGATCGGCGCGCCGGTCGCGCTGCTTTCGACCAGCCCCGAGCGGGACGACACGATACTTGTGACGGACCCGTTTCAGGACTAGTTTGGCGCACCGGCGCGGGCCGGAAACATGCCGGTTCGCCGCATGAAAAGGGAAGGACAGGTCGGCGACGAATGGCAGATTTCGTAGCGGTTCTGAAAAAAACGATCGGGAATCTCGGCGAAACCACGCCCGAGATTCGCGCGAAGGTCTATCAGAAGGCCCGTACGACGATTGGCGCCAAGCTGGACGCCATGAATCCGCCGCCGCCTGAGGCCGTCGCCGAGCGGCAGCGCCAACAACTCGAAAACGCCATTCGCGAGATCGAGCGGGAATATCAGGCCAAGGCGCCGGCCGATACGTCCGATCCGCTCGCGGAACTGGATGCGCTATTTGCCGATCTTTCCAAACCGAAGCCGGACAAGGCCAAACCCGAACCGGCAGTCGCCACCGCACCGGCGGTAAGCGCGGCACCGGCCGCGCCGACAGACGGCCGTCAGCCGGCGGGCGTCAAGACGGGGGCCGCGGCTGTGCCCGCATCCGCGCCGGTCGCGCCGCCTGCGCGCCCCCCGGTTCAGGGACCGGAAGTCGATGTGGATGATCCGGTGGAGAAGGACGAGGCGCCGCCGCCGGGCGATGCGGTATTCCTGCCGCAAGACGTGCCGCCGCCGCCGCCGGACAATCGCGCCAAGCGGCCCGTCGGCCGCTGGGTCGCTGCAGCCGCGGTGGTGGTCCTTGTCGGAGGCGCCGCCTATGCGATGTGGCTGAACAGGGATGGGTTCACCGGCCTGTTCGGGGCTGGGCAAACCGAAATCGCGGACCAGGATGCGGGCGAGGATATGGCGGCCGGCGAGCCTGCCGCCGCAACGCAGGAGCCTGAACCGCAGCCCGAAGCGGAAGAGGAGACGGCCACGGCGCCGGATCCAGACGCTCCGGCCGAGACGGCAGCCGAGGCGCCGCAGAAATTCACCCAGCGTCTCAACACGGATGGCAGCGAAACCGACGAGGGTCCGGCCGGCGGCGAGGCCACGGTCGGTGAGGGAACGTCGATGGCGGCGGCGACGCCGCCTGACGGCGCGCCACAGCCGGGTGCCGGTGAGGCCGCCGCGGAAGCCGATGACAGCGCTGGCGGCACGGCCACGGCCGCCGAGGCCGGCGTGCCGGTGGCGCAGAAGGCGATTTTTTACGAGGAACGCACGGCGGTTGCGGAAGGCACGGCCGATTCGGGCACCGTTGTGTGGTCGCTGGCACAGGAATCCCCCGGCAACGACCTGCCGCCAGAGCCGGCGATCCGCGCCGAGGCGAGCATTCCCGACAAGGATCTGAAGTTGCGCCTGACGATCCGCCGCAACGCCGACCAGACCCTTCCGGCGAGCCATATCGTGGAACTGATTTTCCTGACGCCGGAAAATTTCGCCAGCGGCCCGATCGACAATGTGCTCAGGATGACGATGAAGGACACCGAGCAGGCGGCGGGCAATCCGCTGCGCGGGATTCCGGCCAAGATCGCCGACGGGTTCTTCCTTGTCGCGCTCAACGATGCCGAAACCGACCTTGCGCAGAACATGCGCATGCTGCGGGACCAGAACTGGATCGACCTGCCGATCGTCTACAAGTCCGGCCGACGGGCGCTGGTGACGATGGAAAAGGGGTTGCCCGGAGAAAAGATCTTCGAGGAAGCGCTGAAAGCGTGGGAATCCGCCTCGAGCGGGTAGCTCTTTTTCTGCGCATGGAGGCACCGCCCGAGGCGGGTTTCCACGTTGTCGAGCGCGGGTATGTACCGGCTTGTCGCGCACACGGGAGTTCGCTTTGCGCCGAATCGGGCGACCGGGTACCGGCGCCCGTCGGTCCCAAATCAGGATGATCGGTTCAAAAAGCCGAAGCGGGCTCAAGCGGCCTCGCAACGCCGTTCGCGTCGGCTCGCCGATTTTAAATCTGCGCGCCCGCGCGTGGGGAAGGCGTCCCCGGGCTGCGGCGAGCCGCCGGTCGATTTCAGGCCTCGGCGCCGGCGTCGATGGTGCGAATAGCCTGATCCCTGCGTTTCGCCGCCGCCTTGACGGCTTCCTGGACCTTCTCGAAGGCCCGGACCTCGATCTGACGCACGCGCTCGCGCGAGATGTCGAACTCGCCCGACAGTTCTTCGAGCGTGAGCGGATCCTCCGACAGCCGGCGGGCTTCGAAGATGCGCCTTTCGCGCTCGTTGAGGACGTCGAGCGCCTCGCCGAGCATGCCGCGCCGGTTCTCCAGTTCGTCCTGCTCGACAAGGATTTCTTCCTGGGACCGGCTGTTGTCCACCAACCAGTCCTGCCATTCGCCCGACTCGCCTTCCGTGGCGCGAATCGGCGCGTTGAGCGACGCGTCGCCGGAAAGCCGGCGGTTCATCGAGATGACTTCTTCCTCGCTGACGTTGAGCCGCGTGGCGATCTCGCTGACCTGTTCGGGGTTGAGATCGCCGTCGTCGAGCGCCTGGATCTTGCTCTTGACCTTGCGCAGGTTGAAGAACAGCCGCTTCTGGTTGGCCGTGGTGCCCATCTTGACTAGGCTCCAGGAACGCAGAATATACTCCTGGATCGCCGCCTTGATCCACCACATCGCATAGGTGGCGAGGCGGAAACCACGCTCCGGTTCGAATTTCTTCACGGCCTGCATGAGGCCGACATTGCCTTCCGAAATGACTTCGCCGATCGGCAGGCCATAGCCGCGATAGCCCATGCCGATCTTGGCGACGAGCCGCAGATGGCTGGTCACGAGCCTATGCGCAGCCTCCGTGTCGCCGTGCTCGTGATAGCGCTTGGCGAGCATGTATTCTTCTTCGGGCTGAAGCATGGGAAATCGGCGGATTTCCTCAAGATAGCGGCTGAGACCGCCTTCTCCCGATACGATACTGGGTAATGTCTGGGCCATAAAGCACCCTCCCTGCGATGGAATTCGCCCCCGGAAACCGGCGGGCCGGTGATGCGCGGCCGCTAAGAAGACGCACCGCGACCATATAAGAAATATAGGTAGGATTCGGGCGATTTCACGAATTTCCGTCGCCGGAAATTGCGATCGCTCGAAAGTGAACTCAAATTATCAACTTTTTACGGCGTGCGCAAGCAGGCGGCCAGGCGTGCGAGGTCGTCCGGCAGGGGGGTCTCGAAGCGCATGGTTTCGCCGCTGACGGGATGGCGAAAGCCAAGCAGACGGGCGTGCAGGGCCTGGCGCGGGAAGGCGAGCGCCAGATCGCGCGCCGGTCCGGACAGGCGGTTGGCCTTGGTCCGCAGGGCGCGGCCATAGTCCGGATCGCCGATCAGCGGATGACCGATATGCGCCAGATGAACCCGGATCTGGTGGGTGCGGCCGGTTTCCAGGCGGCAATCGAACAGGGCGGCCGCGTCGGCCTTGCCGTCGGCCGCGCGAAAACGCTCGACGACCTTGTAGTGGGTGACGGCCCGGCGCGCATCGGGCCGCTCGGGCGCGACGACCGCGCGGTGGGTGCGGTCCTTCGACGAACGGCCGAGCGCGGCCTCGATCGTGCCCGTATCGCGCTCGGGCGCGCCCCAGGCGAAGGCCGAATAGGCGCGCTCGAGCATGCCGTCGCGGCCGTGATCGGCAAAGTCGGCGGCCAGGCCGCGATGGGCGGCGTCGGATTTGGCCACCACCATCACGCCGCTGGTTTCCTTGTCGAGTCGGTGCACGATGCCGGGACGTCGGACCCCGCCGATCCCCGACAGGGATGCACCGCAATGATAAAGCAGCGCGTTGACCAGCGTTCCGGTCCAATTGCCGGCGGCGGGATGCACGACCATGCCGGCCGGCTTGTCGAGCACGATCAGATGATCGTCCTCGAACAGGATGTCGAGCGCGATCGCTTCGGCTATCGGCTCGGCCGGTTCCGGCTCGGGCAGGGTCAGCGCGACGCGGTCGCCGGCGGCAAGCTTGTGCTTCGGCTCCCGCACCGCCCGATCGCCGACCGTCACCGCGCCGGCCTTGATCAGTCCCTGGATGCGGCTGCGCGACAGAGCGCCGTCCAGCTGGCCGACGAGCCACAGGTCGAGCCGGCCGCCGCCATCGTCGTCTCCGACGGTCAGGCGGCGCTCGTCGCCGGCGCATATGTCCGCGTGACTTTGCCTCATCTCGACGCCTCTTTCCATCGTGTGGTGCCTCGGCTATCAGGAGCGCTCGTCAATCCTGCCCGTCCGCTCCGGAAACACCGTCCATGGAACAACCGCAATTTGCCACCGATGAGGCCGAGGACAAGCCGCTCGATCCGGCTGCCGAAAAAGTGCGCCGCAAGCTGGTCCGGTTCGTCGCCATCAATCTTGGCATCCTGTTCGTGGCCGTTATGGCCGTGCTCGGAGCGGTTGTCTACAAGGTGAGCTATTCCGGCAAGGCACCCGAAACCGCCGGCGACAGCCCGGTACCGGCGCCCGCCGATGCGCCGTTCATCGAAGCGGAAATCGTCTTGCCTGCCGGTGCGCAGATCCTGTCGCAGTCGCTGTGGGGCGATCGGGTCGCGCTGCATGTCGCGCTGCCGGACGGCCAGGCGGCGATTTTCATCTACGATTTGGGTGCGCGCCGGCTTCTCGGCCGTTACGACATTCGCGTTCAGTAAGCGCCTAGCGCCGGATCGCGACCGTCACGTCGTCGCGTGCGACGATGACGAGGCGATCGGTTGGTGCCGTGACAAGCTCGGTTCCGAGCTGATTGAAGATCGCGGCGATGCCCGGTGGTCATGCCGTCGGAGAACGACGCCGCGTGGATCCATGTGGAGTTTTATGGGCTCAGATTGTGCCCCGGCAGGGCTGACCCTGCACATGGCAAAAGCGATGCGACCCGTGTGCGGTCTTGAATTGTCGATTGGGCGCAGCGCGATGTTGCATTTGTGCGTGCGAAGGCCTATATCGGCGCGGTTCCCGGGCTCCCATCGTCTAGTGGTCTAGGACGCCGCCCTCTCACGGCGGAAACAGGGGTTCGAGTCCCCTTGGGAGTGCCATTTTTCCACTTCACGATTCGGCTGCCGGCGCCGCGCCCTCGCGCGGGCAACAGCAGCACTCATTCGCTTGGCAGCACCAGGGCGAACAAGGCCGGCTCGGCGCGCAGCCGTGCAGCCAGCGCGTCCTGGTCGGCGGCCTCGGCAAAGCGCAGCTTGAACATGTCGCCGGGAAGCGGGCCGTCGACGATGCGACCGCCGGCCCCGTCGAGGAAGGTGGCGAGCGCGGCCATGTCGAGACCGGGCGCGAACTGGACGAGCACGGCCAGTCCCGCGGCCTGCGCGCTGTCGTCCTCTTCGCTGGCGACGGTGAAGCCGTTCCCGTCTTCGCCCGGGCCAATCAGCGAGACGAGGAGCCCGGCCTGAACCGCGATCAACAGGGCGGCGGCCATGGCGGCCACGGCCAGCCGCGGCGGCGACAGAATCTGCGACAGCCAGGCGCCGAACCGGACCAGGGGCCCCTCCCGGGTCGACCGGGCAGGCGCTGCTTGGCGCGTTTCGACCGGGTGCGGCGTGGCGTTGAGCGCGGCCTCGAAGCGCGCCGCCATCGAGGCGGGAACCGCCTCTTTTGCGATCAGTTCGAGCGCGGCGTCGCGGTCCTGTCGCACCAGCGCGAGGCTGTCGGCCAGATCCGGGTCCGCTTCGAGGGCGATCTCGACGCGCCGCCGCTCGTCTTCCTCGAGCGTGCCGGCCGCGTACCACGGCAGCAGTAACTCCAGTTCCTCGCGCTCGTCTCTGGTCAGGGTCCTTGTCATGGCCAACCTCTATCAAGCCCCGCTTGCGCCATCAGCGCCGAAAGGTTTTTGCGGGCGTAAAACATGCGCGTCTTGACGGTCGCCTCGGGGATCCCGACGATGTCGCTGATCTCCCGGACGGATTTTTCCTGGTAATAGATCAGGTCGATCACCTCGCGGTGTTCGGTCGAAAGCTGCTCGATACAGGCGCGCAACCTTTTTCTCTTGTCCGTTTTCTGCGCGGCGACTTCCGGTGTGTCGCCCGGTTCCTCCCAGTTTTCCAGGGCGGCGTCGGAATCGACCGTCTTCTTGCGGCGTCGCAGCGCCGAGAGCGCCTTGTAGCGGGCGATCGCCAGCAGCCAGGTCGAAACCTGGGCGCGGCCCTCGAACGTGCTGCCGCCCTTCCACAAATCGATGAAGACGTCGTTGACCAGATCCTCGGCCGTGGGGCCGTCGCGAGTCAGGCGCAGCAGATAGTGGTAGAGGCGCTTGGCATGGCGCGCATAAAGCGCCTGCATGGCCGCCCGGTCTCCCGCGCCGATCCGGCTCAACAAGACCGTATCCGTTTCCTGCGCACCCTGCATCGGCGTGGCTGGCCCTCCCGACGGTCGACGGCTGTCGCGACCGTAAAAGCGTATCGGTGCAGCCTAGCCGATGTTGCGGTCGAGGTGAAACACACAGCGCGCCCATGATCCGTTCCCGATGTGCCGCGACGTCAGGCCCGCCGGGACCGGCGAGCCTGAGGTCGGTCTTGTCCGTGTTCAGCGCGAAATATGGATACCGAAACCGCCGATGCCGAAGGTGATGACGGTACGGGTGCCATCGCCGTTGCCGATCGCGGTGATGCTGGTGCCGGTGCGTCGGTCGTAGGAGCTCGCCCACGGCACGCTGCGGCGCTTGCCCTTGCGAACGATGGGTTTGCGGTGCGGAACGCGCTTCACGACCTTGCCGTGTTTGTTGCGGTGGGTCTCCACGCGCGAACCGTCGCGGCGGCCGCGCGAGGTGACGGTCGAGCCGTCCGGATTGTGCATGCGGGCAAATGGCAGCCCGGCGCCGTCGCGGGCATAGGCGGTCACGGGCGCGACGGCGGTGGCGATGAGACCGGAAACGATCGCGGTGGTGAGCAGTTTGGTCAGCATGGTGTCCTCCAGGGTTTGCTTCTTGCCAGGCCCGAAAGCCATGTCCGTTGGTCGCCATGACGCGGCAATAGGTTCACAATCCACGGAGAAAAACCGCACCACTTGCTCAAGCGATTGAATTTTTTCAAGAAAAACTTTGGCGCCTATGCGGCCGGTGCGACCGCCCGGCTGCGCTTCGCTTCAGGAGCCGAACCGGCTTATGGCGCTGCTTGCATCGGGCAGGCCCGCGCCGTAGACCGGGTCAACGCCAGGGTCGCCGAGATCGTGCGCGGACGTGGTCAGCGCGTCGAGAAGTTCGGTGGCCGTCAGGTGCTTGGCGCGGCCGAGCAGCAGCGCGGCCAGGCCGCTAATATGGGCCGCGGCCAGCGAGGTGCCGGACGAGACGACGTAGCGTCCGCCCGGTGCGATGCCGAGGATCTCCACACCGGGCGCGGCGAGCGCGACATAGTCGCCGCGATTGGCCCTGGCGAAGACCGCATCGTCGCGGTCGGTCGCCGTGACCGCGATCACGCCGGCATAGGCGGCCGGGAAGAGCGGCGGCGCGTCGGGACCGGCATTGCCGGCTGCCGCGACGGCGATCATGCCACGTCGACCCATGCCGGCGACGCTGCGCGCGATCAGCGGATCTTGCGGGCCGGCAAAGCTCATATTGACCAGGCGCGCACCCCATCGATGCGCGTGGTCGATGGCCGCGGCGACCCGCCACGAGCTGCTGTTGACCGCGCCGGTATCGGCGTCAAAATCGAAGGCGGCAATGCCGAGCATCTTCACGTCCGGCGCGATGCCGCGCAACGTGCCGTGCGATGCGATCAGCGCGGCGATGGTGCTGCCATGCTGGTGGGGCTCCGGCTTACTGCCGGTCACGTCGGCGGTCTCCACCGAGGCCGCCTCCAGTTCGGGATGGGTGACGTCGATGGCCGAATCGATCACCGCCACCGGTACGTCCTTGCCGGTCGTGACGGCCTGGGCGGCGTCGATCGCCATTTTGGCGAGCGCATATTGCGGGCCGCCAGACGCGGCGGCGGCGGCCTGGGCCAGCTCGTAGAGATAGTTGGGCTGGGCGTAGACGACCGTGGCATCGGCTTCCAGCGCGGCGATCACCGTTGTGACCGGCGAGCCGTCGATAATGGCGTAGCGATGGACGGTGATGCCGGCGAGCGCGAAGGTTCGACCCTCGATATGGCGCAGATTGAGGCGCCGCACCAGAGCGTCCATCGCCGGTTGCGCGGCGGCAAGCCGGTAACGCACGATCACTTCGTCGGCGACGAAGCGGGTTTCGCCGGCGGGCGGATTACCGCTTGGCGCGGTTTCACGCGGTGCACGCGCCCGGGTCTTGCGCCGTGTGGACTTGCGCGTGGCGCTGCGCGGCGTCGTTGCCTTCTTGCGCGTGGTTTTTGCCGGTTGGGCGGCTGCCGGGGCTTTTCTGGTTTCGACTTTTTTCGGCTTCGGTTTCGGCGTCGTCTGCTGCCGGGGGTTGACGAGCAGCGCCCCGTCGCGGGCAAAGGCCGGCGTGCTCTGTCCGATCAGGAAGAAAAACCCGACGAGTGCGGCGAGCGCAAGCGCGTGGCGGATAAGGGCGGGCGATGAGTTCTGAAGCATGCGCCGAGCGTCCTGCTTCCTCGTTCGAGGCAAGCCTACCCCATCTTGGCCGCCGATAGAAGCGCCGCGGGCACGGATTTACATCGCAACGCGAACTGCGTAGGCCAAAGTCTGCCCTCCAGGGGACATGGCTCATGCAGCGCAACGCCTATTTCCTGCTTTTGGCGACAACCCTTTTCTGGGGCGCCAATGCCGTCGCCGGCAAGCTGGCGGTGGGGCACGTGTCGCCGATGATGTTGACGGCGCTGCGCTGGGCGGCGGCCTTTCTGGTACTTTTCTGCGTCGGTCACCGGCGGTTGCGGGTCGACTGGCTGTTGGTGCGGCGGCATCTCGCCGTGCTTTTCCTGCTCGGATTTTTCGGCTTCACCTTGTTCAACGTTGCGCTTTACACCGCCCTTGCCCATACGAGCGCGATCAATGTCAGCATCGAACAGGGCGGCATTCCGATGTTCATTTTTCTGCTCAACTTCCTGGTCTTCCGCGTGCGCGTCGCACCGGGACAGATGGTCGGTTTCGTGGTGTCGGTGGCGGGTATCGTACTGGTGGCGAGCCACGGCGCGCCGGCGCGGCTGCTGGCGCTGGAACTCAATCTCGGCGATGCGCTGATGCTGGGCGCGGTGCTTGTTTATGCCGGCTACACGGTCGCGCTGCGGTTCAGGCCGGCGATCCACTGGCAGAGCTTCTTGATGGTGCTGTCGGCCGCCGCCTTTGTGGGAACGCTGCCGTTCGTGGCCGTCGAATACGCTTTCGGAGCGCTGACCTGGCCGGACGGGCGGGGTTGGGCGCTGGTCGCCTTCATCGCGCTGTTCCCGTCGCTGCTTGCCCAGGTCTTTTACGTGCGCGGCGTCGAGCTGATCGGCTCGAACCGCGCCGGACTGTTCGTCAATCTGGTGCCGATTTTTGGGACGGTGCTGTCGATCCTCGTGCTCGGCGAAGACCTGCGCCCCTATCACGCCCTGGCGCTGGCGATGACGCTCGGCGGCATCTTCATCGCCGAGCGTTCTGGGCGGCGTCTGGCCGGTTACCCGGCCGGACGTTGAGGCATGGCCCGGGTCAGCTGCCGTTGATGTCGAAATGCAGCGGCTTGGCCGAATCGATCTTGGGATTGGCGCGCAGCTCGGCCAGAACGGCGTCGGGAATCGGCGCGTCCAGATAAAGCAGCGCGATCGCGTCGCCGCCGGCCCGGTTGCGGCCGAGCTGGAAGTTGGCGATGTTGACCTCGCCCTTGCCCAGCACCGACCCGAGCAGGCCGATAATGCCGGGCGTGTCCTGGTTGGTCGTATAGAGCATGTGCTCGCCGACCTCGGCCTCAAGATTGATGCCCTTGATCTGGATGAAACGCGGCTTGCCGTCGGAAAAGCAGGTGCCGGCGATCGTGCGGGTTTTGGTCGGCGTCTTGACGGTGAGCTTGATGTAACCGTCGAAAACGCCGGACTTGTCGCGCTTGATCTCCGACAGGATGACGCCGCGCTCTTTGGCCATGATCGGAGCCGAGACCATGTTGACGTCGGAAACCTGCGGCCGGATCAGGCCGGCCAAGGCCGCGCTGACCAGGGCGCGGGTGTTCATGGACGCGGTCTGGCCGTCGAACAGGATCTCGACCTCCTTGATCGCATCCTCGGTGACCTGGCCGACAAAGGTACCGAGCACTTCGGCGAGCTTGATGAACGGCTTCAGCCGCGGCGCTTCCTCCGCGGTTATGGAGGGCATGTTGATGGCGTTGGTGACGGCGCCCTTGACCAGATAATCAGACATCTGTTCGGCGACCTGCAGGGCGACGTTTTCCTGCGCCTCGGTGGTGGCGGCGCCCAGATGCGGGGTGCAGACCACGTTGTCGAGCCCGAACAGCGCGTTCTCGGTGGCCGGCTCGACCTCGAAGACGTCGATGCCGGCGCCGGCGACCTTGCCGGATTTCAAGGCGGCGACCAGGTCGGCCTCGACGATCAGCCCGCCGCGGGCGCAGTTGATGATGCGCACGCCGTCCTTCATCCTGGCGATCGACTGGGCGTTGATGATGTTGCGGGTCTTGTCGGTCAGCGGCGTGTGAAGGGTGATGAAGTCGGAGCGGGCCAGCAGTTCGTCGAGCTCCACCTTCTCGATGCCGAGTTCGACGGCGCGCTTTTCCGACAGGAAGGGGTCGAAGGCGATCACGTGCATTTTCAGCCCGACGCCGCGTGTCGCCACGATCGAGCCGATATTGCCGCAACCGACGACGCCGAGCGTCTTGCCGGTGATCTCCACGCCCATGAAGCGGTTCTTTTCCCACTTGCCGGCCTGGGTGGAGGCGTTGGCTTCGGGGATTTGGCGGGCGACGGCGAGCATCAGCGAGACGGCGTGCTCGGCCGTGGTGATGGAATTGCCGAAGGGCGTGTTCATGACGATGATGCCGCGGCGCGAGGCGGCGGGAATGTCGACATTGTCGACGCCGATGCCGGCGCGGCCGACAACTTTGAGGTTCGTGGCCGCCTCGATCAGCTTGGCCGTAACCTTGGTCGCCGAGCGGATGGCGAGGCCGTCATAATCGCCGATGATCTCGAGGAGCCTGTCCTTGTCCTTGCCGATATCGGGCATGTAGTCGACCTCGACGCCACGATCCTTGAAAATCTGGACGGCGGTCGGGGACAGCTTGTCGGAAACGAGCACTTTGGGCATGGGATTTCCTTCCGGTTGGCCGGCTCTTCCTGGCGAAGAGGGATCGCGTAGCGACCCTGCGGCGCGGGATTTTGGATCGATGCGGTGAGTGGCGCCCGCGCCGGCCGGGCCGGCGCGGCGCTCGCGCGGTCAGGCGGCAGCCTTGAGCGCGGCTTTCTGGGTGGCGAAGGCCCAGTCGAGCCAGGGCATCAGCGCCTCGAGATCGGCGGTCTCGACGGTTGCGCCCGTCCAGATTCTCAGACCAGGCGGCGCGTCGCGATAGGCGCCGATGTCGTAGGCGACGCCCTCTGCGTCGAGCAGCGCGACCATGGCCTTGGCAAAGGCGGCCTGCCGGTCTGGGTCGAGCGCGGTCACCTCGGGATCGACGATCGACAGGCACACCGACGTGTTGGAACGCGTCTCCGGTACGAGGGCTAGATGCGCGGCCCAGGCCGAATTTTCGACGAAGGCGTCGATGACGGCAAAATTGGCGTCGGCGCGGGCGACCAGGCCGTCGAGCCCGCCGACCGATTTCGCCCAGCCGAGTGCGTCGAGATAGTCGGCCACGCACAGCATGGAGGGCGTGTTGATGGTCTCGCCCTTGAAAATGCCGTCGATCAGTTTGCCGCCCTTGGTCAGGCGGAAGATTTTCGGCATCGGCCAGGCCGGCGTGTAACTCTCCAGGCGTTCAACGGCGCGCGGCGACAGGATCAGCACGCCGTGGGCCGCCTCGCCGCCGAGCGCTTTTTGCCAGGAGAAGGTGACGACATCGAGCTTTTCGAAATCGAGATGCTGGGCGAAAGCGGCCGAGGTTGCGTCGCAGATGGTCAGGCCGTTGCGGTCGGCGGGAATGAAGTCGCCGTTCGGCACGCGCACGCCCGACGTGGTGCCGTTCCAGGTGAAGACCACGTCGCGATTGAAATCGATCTGCGAAAGCTTGGGCAATTCGCCGTAATCGGCCTCAATGCGGCGCACATCGTCGAGCCTGAGCTGCTTGACCACGTCGGTGATCCAGCCGGAGCCGAAGGATTCCCAGGCGACCATGTCGACGCCGCGCGCGCCGAGCAGCGACCACAACGCCATCTCGACCGCGCCGGTATCGGAGGCCGGTACGATGCCGATCACATGGCTGGCCGGCACCTGCAGCACGTCGCGCGTCTGCGCGATCGCCTGTTGCAGCGCCGCCTTGCCGGGTTTCGATCTGTGGGAGCGTCCCAGAGTGGAAACATCGAGGGCGGCTGGCGACCAGCCGGGACGTTTCGCGCAGGGACCGGAGGAGAAATTGGGATTCGCCGGACGGAGTCCGGGCGTGGGGTAAGTCGTCATCGTGTTCCTATCCTTCCAGATAGCTCGCCCCTCGGTGGGGAGGGGTAGCCCACGGACGGCGATAGAGCCACGAGACGGCGACGTCAACATAAAAGCGCGGCGCGCATGCCGGGTTTTTTGCGCGCCACGCGTCGCCAAAACGAAAGACGGCGGGGTGATCCCGCCGTTCTCGAGGACTGAATTTCGCGTCCGGGAGGGACTACCAGAGCTCGTAGCGCACACCCACCCGGATCTCATGGGTTTCGAGTCCGTCATCGGTGCCTTGCACGCCGACCGCGCCGGCGGTCGCGGTTGCCGCGTCGAAGCCGAACATCGGGCCGCCCTCGATCTTGGAATAGCGATAGCCGACATCCAGTTTCAGCACGTCGGAAATGTCATAGGCCATGCCGGCCATCAGCGCGTAGGTGAAGCGCCAGCTCTTCTCTCCGGGGTGAGTGGTGCTCGACAGATAGGCCTGTGGCGGCGGACAGGCCGCGGCGCCGTCGACACAATAGGTGTCGTTGTTGAGGTCGGCCCAGCGCAGATAGGTATAACCGACGCCGGCGCCCGCATAGGGCGTGAAGCCGGCATAGGTACCCAGATCGACGTAGCCGTTGGCCATCAAGGACATGCCGTTATAGCGCGCGCTGTCCTCAGACCGGCAGGTCGTTCCAACATAGGCGGGATTGGCGACGGGATCGAGGCACGGCACGGCGGCCACCGTGGTGCCTTCAAACTTGCCCTGGAAACCCTCGATCACGCCTTCGGCGCGGAACCATTCGTTGAACCGGTAGCCGACGCCGCCACCATAGGAAAAGCTGGTGTCGACCGAACCCGTGGCGAATGTCGACTGGCCGTACGTGCCGGTGATCGCGTTGAACGTGCGGTAATCGAAGGACCCCGGTGAGCTGGTGGACACGGCATAGCCGATGTCGCCGCGCAGATACCAGCCCGATCCGACCTCAACGGGCACGTATTCGGGCGCCTCCTCGACGAAGATCGGTGGATCGTAGTCGGCGGCGTGGACCGCTGGCGCAAGCGCGACCACCGTGGTCGCTGCGCCGGCAAGCAGGATGGCTTTAAGCAGTTTCATGGACCTCACTCCGGTTGCGCGGGGTCGACACCGTCCAGATGCGGCCGCCGGTTCGTGAGGCATTGTTAACTATAGTGGTTAAATGCCGGTTAAGCATAAGACGCAACACGCATCCGCTTGCCGCTTTCTCTTGCAAGCAATCTGTCGGGCACAAAAAACCGCCCGGCGCGGGCCGGGCGGTCTGGATGGTCGGTCTTTTGAACCGGTCTATTTGTAGACCGGCGGGTCGATCGGGATCGGTTCGTAGGCTGGCGGCGGCGGCGCGCAGCGGCTCGATCCGCCGAACTGATAGCGCAGGCCGCCACGAACCTCGTGGACGTCGATGCCCTCGTCGAAGCCGGGGCCGGCAACGGGCGCGTATTCGAACATCCGTCCGCCGTTCACACGCGTGAAGCGATAGCCGGCGTCGAGCAGGATGTTGTCGGTGAGGCAGTAGGAGGCACCGGCCATGAGCGCCCATGCGAAACGCCATTCGTCGGTGCCCTCGTGCACCGTGGTGACGCCGCCGACCGTGTTGTTCAAATCGTCCCACTTGATGCGCGCGCCGCCGATACCGGCGCCGACATAAGGCGTGACGCCGTTCCAGGTGCCGAATTCGGCATAGGCGTTGGCCAGAAGCACCAGGGCGGAGTAGGAGGTTTCGTCCACCGACTGGCAGGGCAGGCCGCCGCAGAAACCAGACGTCTGGCCGGTGAACTTGGATTTTGCCCAATAGTCGATGGTCAGGTCGGTGCGGAAATATTTGTTGGCCTGGTAGCCGACGCCGGCGCCGAAGGACCACGCGCCGCGCAGATCGCCGAAATCGAAGCCGCCATAACCGGGCGGGCTGTAGGTGACGTAGTCGGCGTCCTTGAAGTTCGACCAGTGATAGTCGATGTCGCCGCGAATGTACCAGCCGCCGGAATCGACCTCTTCATAGACGACGGGGGGCGGGGGAGCCTCCACCACCGGCGGATCGTAGAAATCGGCGGCGGATACGGCGGTGGCGCTGCCGAGAAGAAGCGCGCCGAAGAGCGTTAGCCTGGCAGGCTTTGTCATGAGGATCACCCTTAGCGTTTCCCGACAGCGTGAGGCCGGGTTCGATTGAACTCGACCGGAATAATGAATCGGAAAAGTTAAGGCCGGCTTAACCGTGCTTCTTTACCATGAAAGCATGGCATTTTAAGCATCAGTCATGCTTGGCGATGTATCGAGGAAGATGAGCGGCCTGTTTGCGGCTGCCACGACGCTAAGGGCGCGGCGACGGCACGGGCCGAAACGGTCGACCCGCAGCGCGCGGGCGAATGCGCGACGGCGGCCGTGTTTTCAGGCTGCGGTCTTGGTCTCGCCGATCACACCGACGATGTCGTCGACGACGGTCTCGACCAGCGAGGGGTCATCGCCCTCCGCCATCACGCGGATCAGCGGTTCGGTTCCCGACGGCCGGATGACGAGGCGGCCGGTCGCGCCGAGCCTGTCCTCGGCGTCGCGGATCACCGCGCGGACCTGATCGGTTTCAAGCGGCTTGCCGCCGTTGAAACGGACATTCTTGAGGATCTGCGGCACGGGTTCGAACTTGCGGCACACTTCGCTGGCCGGCCGGTCCGAGCGCTTGATGCAGGACAGGACCTGAAGCGCGGAAACCAGCCCGTCGCCGGTGGTGGAAAAATCGGACAGGACGATGTGGCCCGACTGCTCGCCGCCGATATTGAAGCCGTGCGCGCGCATGTGTTCGACGACGTAGCGGTCGCCGACCTTGGTGCGGTGCAGCGTGAGCCCCTGGTCGGCGAGATGGCGCTCGAGGCCGAGATTGGACATCACGGTCGCCACCAGCCCGCCGCCGGCCAGCCGGCCGGCCTGGTGCCAGGAGTCGGCGACCACCGCCATGATCTGGTCGCCGTCGACGACGGCGCCGGTTTCGTCGACGATCAGGACCCGGTCGGCGTCGCCGTCGAGCGCGATGCCGATATCGGCCTTGAGTTCGCGGACCTTGTCGCAGAGGCTTTCGGGATGGGTCGACCCGCAGCCGGCATTGATGTTGACGCCGTTGGGCTCGTCGTGAATGGCGTAGACTTCGGCGCCGAGTTCCCAAAGGGCGGCCGGCGCGACCTTGTAGGCGGCGCCATTGGCGCTGTCGATGACGACACGCATGCCGGCCAGCGAGACCGAACGCGGCAGGGTGCGCTTGGCGAATTCAATGTAACGATCGTGGACGCCGTCGATGCGCTTGGCCCGGCCGAGTCCGTCGGAGTGGGCCAGTTCGGCGGCCAGATCGCGATCCAGCATGCCCTCGATACGCATTTCGATCTCGTCGGAGAGCTTGTAGCCGTCCGGTCCGAAAAGCTTGATGCCGTTGTCCTGAAAGGCGTTGTGCGAAGCCGATATCATCACGCCGAGGTCGGCGCGCAGCGACCGCGTCAGCATGGCCACGGCCGGTGTCGGCACGGGCCCGAGCAGGAACACATCCATGCCGGCGGCGCAAAAGCCGGCCACGAGGGCGTTTTCGATCATGTAGCCGGACAGACGGGTATCCTTGCCGATCACCACGCGGTGGCGATGGTCGCCACGCTGGAACGACAGGCCGGCCGCCATGCCGACTTTCATGGCGACATCGGCGGTCATTGGAAAGCTATTGGCTCTACCGCGGATACCGTCGGTACCGAAATAACGTCTCGACATGTCGTCGAAGTCCCCACATCGAATGAATTCGTACCCCGGCCTCCGTTTGCCATAGGCATAGGGGGCAAGGGAATCACATTATATGAGAAGATGTAACCGAATATTGGCGGTCAAATCTATCGATAGGCTTTTGTCGGCAAACAGTTAACGCAGATTTGCGATCCAGTCGCGCAGAAGTTCGACCGCTGCCTGGTCATGACGGGTGCGCCCCAGTTCGGGCATCATGATGCCGGGCTCGGTGCTTTCGGCGCGGTAGAGCAGGATCGACCCGTCGGGATCGCCGGGGCTGATGTCGAAGGCGCGGCCGCCCGAGCCACGGCCCGCGGCGACCGGCCGCTTGCCGATTCCCAGCGCGACCGGGTCGGTCTCGCCATAGGTCAGAAACAGCCCCGAGTTGCTCGCCGGACCTTCTCGGCGATGGCAATGCGCGCAGTTGACGTCGAGCCAGGCGCGGGCGCGGGCGTCGAGCGGGGCGCCTTGATCGCGCCAGTCCGGCACGGCGGGCGCGGCCGACGGCGCCGGCGCGCCGGCGAGGATTGCCTTGTCGTGCCAATAGGCTAGCTGGTTGCGCGGGCCGTCGACATAGGGGAAGACACCGTTCAGATTGCGCGCCTTGGGACCGAGCGGGGTAATCGCGCCGTCAAGGGCGTGACAGGCCTTGCACTGGTTCTTGTTGGGTACGGAATAGGTGAAGCGCAGCGGTTCGTCGGGCGTCTCGCCGATACCGGCGAGCGCGATTTCGACCTTGGCGCCGGCGATGTTCAACGCCGCGTCGGTCTGCTCGTCGTTCCACAAATAGGCCCAGGCCCGCCAGCCGTCGTGCCCGCGGATAAGCAGCCGGGTTTCGATCAGGCGAACCGCCTTTTCCGGCTGGCGCATATCGGCGGGAAAGGCGAAGGTCTTGACCAGCACGGAGCCGACCGGAAACTCGAACGCTTCCGTATCGTGATAGCGGGCCGTCTTGCCTTCGGGGACATAGACGAAGCGCGTCTTGAGCGCATGGTCGGAAAATAGCGGGGTGGTGATCGCGAAGGGGATCACGCCCGCCGCCGGTTTCTGGGTGGCCGGATCGGCGAAGAGCCCGGTCTGCGACAGGAGTTTCGGCGGCCTCTTGGCCGCAAGGGCCGCGTCGTCGACGGCTGCCGCCGGACCGGCGATCATCGCGGTAAGCACGACAAAGGCCGCGCCCGCCGCGCGGCGGGCGGCGACAAGGCGCCGGCCGGGAGACAGAAGACGCAGCCAATACCGCATCGCCCGGCCGCTCAGCCTGCCTGATCCTGCGGCAGTTCTACCGGTTTCGGCTCTGGCAGGGCGCCCTTGTAGTCGGAAATATCGGTATCGGGCGCGGTCGACCATGGCAGAAGAAGCTGCGAGATCATCTTCAAATTGGCAAAGGTCGTGCCCTCGGCCTCGTCGACATAGATGCGGTTTTCGGCTGCGACCCAGGAGAAATATTCCGGGATGGTGGTAACGCCGTCCCACACGATGTCGGGAACCGGCGTGCCGGAGACGTCGGAAATCGTCTTGCCGACTTCGCCGTCAGGCGCGCCGCCACCCTCGCCGTACTCGTTGTCGTGCACATAGACGCCGCGCGGCACGAACATATAGGCGTCGTCGTCATAATCCTCCGGATAGGCGGCGATCAGCACATGGGCGGTCGCATTGCCGGATAGTCGGTTTTCAAACACATGCACGTTGCGGTTGGCCATCACCATGATGCCCATGCCTTTCGGCACGATCGCGACGATGTTGCCTTCCGGCGCGAAATTCGGCGTGTCGTTGTCGACGACGTCATTGTCGAAGACGCGGATGTCGTGACCGCCCTGGACCGGCAGGTTGGGCAGGTCGAAGATCAGGATGCCGCCGGTATTGTGGGTGGCAACGTTCTTGTAGACATCGGCGCGAAAGGAATTCTCGATCTCGATGCCGGCGACGTTGTATTCGGCGCGGCTGTTGCGCACGACGATATCCTCGCTCTGGCCGACATAGATGCCGGCATCGGAGGCGCCGCGCACCAGCACGCCGTCGACGAGCACGTTTTTCGACGAAACCGGATAGACGCCGTAGGCGCCGTTTTCGGCCTTCGGCCCGCCCGTCCACTCGACACGCAGATTGCGGAAGGTGATCTGGTCGGAGCCCTTGGATTTCACGCCGTCGCCCTTGGTATCCTCGACGGCGAAGTCCTCCAGGACAACACGGTCGGAGGTCACCAGCAGGCCTTCGCCGGACCCGGTCTGACCCGTGAAGGAAAGAATGGTGCGGTCGGGGCCTTCGCCCCTGACGATCACGTCGTCGACGTCCAGCGACAGGCCGTCCGTAAGCGCGTAGCGTCCGGCCGCGATCGTGACCGTGTCGCCCGGTTCAGCCAGGATCAGCGCCTCGATCAGTTTTTCGTTGGCGTCCGCGCCCGGTTCGACGCGGATCTCGGCGGCAAGGGCGCCGGCCGGCAAAACCAGGATCAGCGCGGCGCCAATGACGGTTCTCCAGGCGGAATTTCGCATGCTCGTCCTCCCCAAACGCGCTTGACGATGCGTCCGAAAGCGTGTGGTGTCAATAAAAATGAAACTGTTTCAGTTTCGTGAAGCCGGGTCATGGGGATGGAGCACGCCAGATTGTCCGCGTCGGCGAAAAGGAATTCGACGCCGCGCCAGCCGCGCGCGCGGAAGACCCGCGCGGCCCTGATCGAGGCGACGGAAAAGCTGGTGGCAAGCGAGGGCGAGGCGGCGGTGACCACTTCTCGGGTGGCCGCGGCATGCGGTGTCTCGGTCGGCTCTGTCTACCGCTATTTCGCCGATCGCGACGCGCTGCTTCTGGCGGCCTATGACGATACCGTGGCGCGGATCGTGGCGGGCTGCGTGGCGGAACTCGACCGGCTGGACCCGACATTGCCGCTCGACAAGGCGGCGCGCGCGATGCTGGACCGCTATCTGGCGGCGGCCGACGCGGTGCCGGCCCATGTCGGCCTGCTGCGCGTCATGCGTCGCCTGCGGCCGGTCGAACACGACCAGGGCCAGGCCGAAGACCGTATTGTCGGCGACTTTCTGGGCCCCTTTCTTTCCCGTTTCGCGCCCGCGATGCCAACACCCGACCCGCACGCGCTGGCGTTTCTCAACGCGCTTCTGGGTACGCTTGTCGATCTCTACCTGGTCGAGGACCGCGCCGATATCCGCCTGCGCCTGCGCGACGACATCGAAGCCCACATGGTACTGGCGCTCGGCCGCATCCTGGCCGGTGCGCCCGACGAAGACGGGAACTGAGCGGCCAACGCGTCACGGCAGCCGGGCTTGCCGCGGTTGTCATTTCATGGCCAAATCCCGCTATCGTAAGCCCGAAGCGATTGGACGTTGAGATGGATTTCGCCTCGCTGTTGATCTTCGCCGGCGCGCTGTTGGTCGCGGCCGGGTCGCCCGGACCGAGCATCGCCGCGCTGGTGGCGCGGGTTCTCGCGAAGGGATTTCGCGACGTCTTGCCGTTTGTGCTCGCCATGTGGATCGGCGAGGCGATCTGGCTGTCGCTGGCGGTTTTCGGCCTGGCGATGCTCGCCCAGAGCTTTCATCTCGTCTTCGTGGTCATCAAATATGCCGGCGTTGCCTATTTGTGTTGGCTGGCCTGGAAATTGTGGACCGCACCGGCCACGGTCCGCGCAGGCGAAATGCCGCGCGAGGAGGCACCCTGGCGCCTGTTTTTCGCCGGCATGGCGGTCACGCTCGGCAATCCGAAGATCATGATGTTTTACCTGGCGCTGCTGCCCACCATCGTCGACCTGGGCTCGGTCGGCCTTGTCGGCTGGGTCGAACTGACGGCGACGATGGCGCTTGTCCTGATCGCCATCGATTGCGCCTGGGTGCTTGCGGCCGCTCAGGCGCGCCGGCTCCTGAGAAGCGGGCGGGCGATGCGGATCGCGAACCGGCTGAGCGCCACGACGATGGCCGGCGCGGCGGCGGCGATAGCCGCGCGTTAGAACCGGTCTGCTTTTCGCGGGATCGCAGACCGGCTCTAATCTATTGTTTTGACGCGTTTTTCGAACGGCGAACCGGCTCCCGCTTCGCCTGGAAACGCCCTAGGTGGGGCCGGTGTTTTGTCCGGTTACCGTCCCGGAACGGATTCCGGCATGCACAGGGCAACCGGCGACGTTCATGCGGCTTCGGTCGATTGCGTCTTGTTGAATGGGCGTCGACTGCCGATCGCCGTCCGGCGCTACATGTCCATCGTCTCGGCGACCTCGACGCTGCCGCCCGCCTGCAGGATCGGGCAGCCCTTGGCCTTGGCGAGCGCATCGTCCATGTCGGCGGCGTCGATCAGGCTGTAGCCACTGGCCGGGTTGGCGCCGCCATTCTCGGCGACGCCGCCGCCGGGCATAACGGTCTTCGATTGGCCGACCGGATTGCCGCCGTCGACGATGGCGTCCCCCAGCGAGCCCATCCAGTCCGTCCAGGCCTGCATGACTTTTCTGCCCTCCTCCTCGGTCTCCGGCACGCTGCCGCCGTGATAGACGTAGAGAAATTTCGGCATTGGTCCTCTCCCCATGGTGTGCCCGATAGGTTGAACGTCGGCACGAGGAGGGTTTTCGCATCATTTAACAAAGATACGAAATGACGTTTTCGCGAGTAGTGTCCCGCCTTCAGCGGGCCATGGCGTGATAGTCGCGATTGGGGCGCATATCGACGGCGGCCGCGACCCGGTTCGACATGTTGAAGAAGGCGGCAACGGAGGCGATGTCCCAGATGTCGCGGTCGGCAAAGCCGGCGTCGCGCAATGCCTGGCGGTCGGTCTCCTCGATCCTGTCGGGTGTTTCGGTCAGCTTGACGGCGAAGTCGAGCATCGCTTTCTGGCGCGGGTCGAGATCGGCCGCGCGATAGTTCATCACCATCTTTTCGCCGAGTTCGGGATCGCCCGAGAGCTGGCGCACCGCGGCGCCATGGGCGGTCAGGCAATAGTAGCAGTGGTTCACCGAGGACACGGCGACGGCGATCATCTCGCGCTCGAGCTTCGACAGGGCCGAGTCGGCGAGCATGAGATCGTTGTACATGTCGGTGAAGGCGCGCAGCTTCTTTTCGTCGAAGGCGTAGGACAAGAGCACGTTGGGGACGAGGCCGAGTTTTTCCCGGCACTTGTCGAAATAGGCCCTGGTCCCGCGGCTGAGGTCGCCCGTCGGGGGAATATCGAGGGCCGTCGGTCTTTGGTCGCTTTCCGTCATCTTCTTTTTACTGCCTTTCCCCATCTTGGCTGGGAGTTCAGGTCCAGCCGGGCTCGCATTCGCGATAACGTCTGATACGATAGCGGAAGTTTCCCGCCGGAGGAAAGTATGACGGCAAGCAAGGGTAAGGCCAAACCCGCAAGCGGCAGGGGCGACGCCCGTCCGAAAGAGCCTCAGTTTTCTGATTTCAAACAATTGTTGCTATCGCGTTCGCCGGCGGAGGACGTCGAAGCCTACGAGCCGGCCATGCTGTCGAAGGCGACCGATCTGGTGCGGCAGGCTCTCACCCATCACCGCAAGGGCGAGAGCGTGATCGCGATCGCGCGCGACAGCGGTATCGAGCGGGCCGGTCGCCCGGTGACGGCCATCACCGTCATCAACGACAATATGCCGTTCCTGTTCGATTCGGTAATGGGCGAGATCGGCGCCGGCGGCGTGGAGCCGCTGCTGGTCGCTCATCCGGTGTTCCTGGTCGATCACGACGGCCAGGGCGTGTGCGAGATTCGCGGCGATCCCGGCGGCAAGGCGGAAGGCGACCGCGTCAGCGTCATCCACGTTCACGTTCCGCCGATTCCGCAGCAGCAAGCCGAGCAGCTCGAAACCCGGCTGAAAGAGGTGCTGAAGCAGGTCAGGGCGGCGGTGGTCGACTGGAAACCGATGCTTGCCCGGCTCGAGCACACGATCTCGGACTATCGCTACATGCCGATCCCGCTCGACAAAGGCGCGGTCGGGGAAGCCATCGCCTTTCTGGAATGGTTGCGCGACGACAATTTCACCTTTCTGGGCATGCGCGAATACAGCTATACCGGCGAGGGCGATTCCGGCATTCTGGAGCGTGCCGGCAACCGGGGCCTGGGCATCCTGTCGGACCCCGATCTGAAAATTCTCCGCGGCAGCAACTCGACCTCGATCACCACGCCGGAAATCCGCGACTTCCTGCTCGGGCCGGAGCCGCTGATCGTCACCAAGGCCAATGCGCGCTCGATCGTTCATCGCCGCGCCTATCTCGACTATGTCGGGGTGAAGACCTTCGATGCCGAGGGCAAGTTGACCGGCGAATTGCGCATGGTCGGCCTGTTCACCTCGACCGCCTATACGCGTTCGGTGTTCCGCATTCCCTATCTGCGCTCGAAGGCGGAACGGGTGCTGGCCAAATCGGGCTTCGACAAGGGCGACCATTCCGGCAAGGCGCTGATCAACGTGCTGGAATCCTATCCGCGCGACGAGTTGTTCCAGATCGATACCCACATTCTGCGCAAGCACGCGATGGCGGTTCTGGCGCTGGGCGAACGGCCGCGGGTGCGCGCGCTGGTGCGCGTCGACCAGTTCGACCGCTTCGTTTCCGTGCTCGTCTACGTCCCGCGCGACCGCTACGATTCGCGTGCCCGGGCGCAGATCGGCGATTATCTGAGGACCGCGTTTGACGGCCGCTTGTCGGCTTATTATCCGGCGTTCCCGGAAGGCGCGCTGGCGCGCGTCCACTTCATCATCGGCCGTTCCGGCGGCAAGACACCCAAGGTGAGCGCCCAGTCGATCGAGGCCGCGATCCGAGACATCGTGCGCACCTGGGACGACGCCTTGCGCGAGGCAGCCGCGCAGGCGGGCCAAGGCAGCGCGCATACCGCCATCGCCACCCGCTTTCCCGAAGCCTATCGCACCAGCTTCAAGCCGGTCGAGGCGCTGCGCGACGCCGGACGGATCGCAGCCCTCGACGCCGACAACCCGATCGCAATCGATTTCTACCGCCACGCCGACCAGACGCCGCAACAGGTCGCGCTCAAGATCTATCATCACGGCGAGGCCGTCGCCCTGTCGCGGCGCGTGCCGCTTCTGGAGAATATGGGCTTCCGGGTCATTTCCGAGCGGACCTTCGAGGTCGATCTCGACAATGGTGCGGCTGTGTTCGTGCACGACATGGAACTGGAAAGCGCCTTCGGCAGAGCGCCGGCGCTCGAACAGGACGCCGCCCGGTTCGAGACCGTTTTCCTCTCGGTCTGGCGCGGTCTGGCCGACAATGACGGCTATAACGGCCTCGTCCAGACGGCGGGGCTGGCGTCGAGCGAAATCACCATCCTGCGCGCCTACGGGCGTTATCTGCAGCAGGCCGGCATCCCGCAAAGCCAGGATTTCATCGCATCGGTGCTGAACCGCTATCCCGAGATCGCGGCCGATCTCTACGGTCTGTTCCTGGCCCGGTTCGACCCTGGTCTCGATACGAAAGACGCGGCGCGGCTGCAGGAAGAACGTGCCGAGGCGGTGATGCGGGCGCTGGAAGACGTTCCGGTGCTCGACGATGACACGATCGTGCGGCGCTTCCTGAACCTGATCCAGTCGACCCTGCGGACCAGCAAGTTCAAACCGGAAGCCGAGGGTGAAACGCGTTCGCTGGCCTTCAAATTCGATTCACGCATGCTGACGGGCCTGCCCGAACCGCGCCCCTGGCGCGAGATCTTCGTCTACGGGCCCGAGGTTGAGGGCGTGCATCTGCGCTTCGGGCCGGTAGCGCGCGGTGGTCTGCGCTGGTCGGATCGGGCGCAGGACTATCGCACCGAGGTGCTCGGCCTGGTCAAGGCGCAGCAGGTCAAGAACGCCGTCATCGTGCCCGTCGGGGCCAAGGGCGGCTTCTATCCCAAGCGTTTGCCACAGGGCGGGACACGCGACGCGACATTCGAGGCCGGCAAGCGCGCCTATGTCAATTTCATCTCCAGCCTGCTGTCGATCACCGACAATCTCGACGGCGACACGGTTGTGCCGCCGGAACATGTCGTGCGCCATGACGGCGACGATCCCTATTTCGTCGTCGCCGCCGACAAGGGCACGGCCACCTTCTCCGACACCGCCAACGCGATCAGCCAGGCGCACGATTTCTGGCTCGACGATGCCTTCGCCTCCGGCGGCTCGGCCGGCTACGACCACAAGAAGATGGGCATTACCGCGCGGGGCGCGTGGGAGGCGGTGAAGCGCCATTTCCGCGAGATGAATCGCGACATCCAGTCCGAGCCGTTCACCGTGGTGGGCGTGGGCGACATGTCGGGCGACGTGTTCGGCAACGGCATGCTGTTGTCCGAACAGATCCGGCTGATCGCGGCCTTCGACCATCGCGACATCTTCATCGATCCCGATCCGGATCCCGCGACCTCGTTTGCCGAGCGCAAGCGCGTCTTCGAACTCGGCCGGTCGAGCTGGCAGGATTACAACGCGGACAAGATCTCCAAGGGCGGCGGCGTCTTCCCGCGTTCGCAGAAGTCGATCACGCTCTCGCAGGCCGCCGCGGATGCGATCGGCCTGGGCAAGACCAAGGCCTCGCCGGCCGAGATCATGACAGCGATCCTGAAGGCCGATGTTGATCTCTTGTGGTTCGGCGGGATCGGCACCTATGTGCGGGCGGCCGACGAATCGAACCAGGATGTCGGCGACCGCGCCAATGACGGCATTCGCGTCATCGGGCGCGAGGTCGGCGCCAAGGTTGTCGGCGAGGGCGCCAATCTCGGCATGACCCAGCGTGCGCGCATCGAATACGGGCTTGCCGGCGGGCGATGCAATTCCGACGCGATCGACAATTCGGCCGGCGTCAACTCGTCCGACGTCGAGGTCAACATCAAGATCGCGCTGGCCGCCGCCATGCGCTCCGACAGCCTGACGCGGGACACCCGCAATACGTTGCTTGCCGCCATGACCGACGAGGTCGCCGGTCTCGTGCTGGCCAACAACTACCACCAGACGCTGGCGCTTTCGCTGACCGCGCGGCGCGGGCTTTCGGACCTCGGCCACCAGGCGCGGTTCATGACCGCGCTCGAGGCGCGCGGCCTGCTCGACCGGGCGGTGGAAACCCTGCCGGGAGAACAGGCGCTCGCCGAGCGCACGGCGCGCGGCGAGCCGCTGACCCGGGCCGAGCTCGGCGTTCTGCTCGCCTACGCCAAGATCGTGCTGTTTGCCGACCTGGCGGAGAGCGAGCTGCCGGACGATCCGCATTTCGCGGCCGACCTGCTCGGCTATTTTCCCCAGCGTATGGCCAAGAAATACAAGGACGAGATCCTGGCTCACCGATTGCGGCGGGAGATCGTCGCCACGCTGCTGGCCAACGACGCGATCAACCGGGGCGGTCCGTCCTTCATCAGCCGGCTCCAGGACGTGACCGCCTGTTCGCCCGCAGAGGCGGTCGGCGCCTTCGCCGTGGTGCGGGACGGGTTCGACCTTGCCGCGACCTTCGCCGAGATCGACGCGCTCGACACCAGGGTGGACGGTCAGCAGCAATTGCGCTTCTACCAGACGGTCGGCCGGCTGATCCACACCGCGACCGCATGGATGCTGAAAAACGGGGACGGCAGCCAGAGCGTGGGCGCGCGCATCGCCGAGTTGAAAAAGGCGCGCCAGACGCTGGAGCCGAGACTGGCCGACCTGCTGCCCGACTTCATGCGAAGCCGTCTCGAGGAGCGTTGCCAAGATTTCCGCGCGGCCGGCGCGCCCGACGCACTGGCCGCGCGCCTGGCCTATTTCGGCATCGCCGAGATCGTGCCCGACATCGACCTGGTCGCCCAGAAGGCGGGCGCCGATTTCGATACGGCCGCGCGCGCCTATCTGGGGCTCACCGAGACCTTCCGTGTCGCGCGGATCGAGGACGCGGCGCGCGCCGTGGCGCCGGTCGACTATTATGACGGGCTGGCCCTGTCGCGCGCGACCGACATGATCGGCATGGCGCGCCGCGGCATGGCGGTCGCGGTCCTTGCCGCGCACGGATCGGCCGCGGATCCGGTGGCGGAATGGATCGTGGCGGGCGGGCCGCGGGTGGCACGCGCGCGCGAAAGACTGCAGGCCCTGACCGAGGCCGGCGATATTTCCCTGTCGCGGCTCACGGTCGCGGCAGGCATGATGGCCGATCTATCCGAGCTTTGACGCAACATGTCGCCGACGGGGGCGACGGAGGGGACATGGCCGACACACAAGAGCGCCGCGCGCCGCGCCGCGGCATATGGGGCTGGATGCTTTTCGACTGGGCGCAGCAACCGTTCCATACGCTGATCATCACCTTCGTCTTTGCCCCCTATTTTGCCTCGAGCGTGGCCAGCGACGCAGCCCGCGGACAGGAATTGTGGGGCTACGCGACCGGCGTAGGCGGGTTGCTGATCGCGCTGTCGTCGCCGGTCTTGGGTGCGATCGCGGATGCGACCGGGCCGCGCAAGCCCTGGATCCTGTTCTTCTCCGTGCTGGGCGTGATCGGTTGTTTCATGTTGTGGCGGGCGGTGCCGGGCATGGAGGCGATCGGGCCGGTTCTATTCTTCATCGCCCTGGCCGTGTTCGGCATGGAATTCGCCGCCGTGTTCAACAATGCGATGATGCCCGACCTGGTGCCGCGCTCCGAACTGGGGCGTCTTTCCGGCTCGGCCTGGGGGCTGGGCTATCTCGGCGGCCTGATCACGCTGGTGCTGGTGCTCGGTTTCATGTCGGCCTCGCCGGAGAGCGGGCGCACGCTGCTCGGGCTCGAGCCGATCTTCGGCCTCGACCCGGCGATGCGCGAGGGTGATCGCGCGGCCGGTCCCTTCACCGCGCTGTGGTACATGGTTTTCGCATTGCCGATGTTCCTGTTCACGCCCGACATCGCGCGGCGTACCTCGGCGCGCGGCGCGGTGCGGCGCGGCCTGTCGCAGCTCGGGCGCACGCTGCGCAGCCTGCCTTCGCAGCGCAGCTATTTCAGCTTTCTGCTGTCGAGCATGTTTTATCGCGATGCGCTCAATGCGCTTTACACCTTCGGCGGTATCTATGCGGCCGGCGTGCTCGGCTGGTCGATCATCCAGATCGGCATATTCGGCATTCTGGCCAACCTGACCGGCGCGGCCGGCGCCTGGTTCGGCGGCCGGCTCGACCAGCGTTTCGGTCCGCGCTTCGTGGTCGCGATTGCCGCCGTGGTCCTGACGGCGTGCTGTATCCTGGTGATCTCCACGACGCAGACCGAGGTGTTGTTCGTCACGGTGGCGGCCGATGGCGGCAGTTCGCTGCCCGACATCGTCTTTTATTGTGCCGGCGGGCTGATCGGGGCCGCGGGCGGCGCCATCCAGGCCGCCTCGCGCACGCTGCTGGTCGATCAGGTCGAGCGCGAGCGGGTGACGGAGGCGTTCGGGCTTTACGCGCTGTCCGGCAAGGCGACGACCTTTATCGGTCCGCTGACGATCGCGCTGGCAACCGGCTTCTTCGCGTCCGAAGCACTCGGCCTGTCGACCCAGGATGCTCAGCGGCTCGGCGTCACGCCGGTGATCGCGCTGTTCCTGCTCGGGCTGGTTCTCCTGCCGATGGTCAAGAGCCGGCACCAGGCCGAAGCCGCCGAGAGGTGAGGCGGCGCTCGCCGCCTTGCTGCTTCAGTGGCGGAAGTGGCGCGTGCCGGTGAACACCATCGCAATGCCATGTGCATCGGCGGCGGCGATCACCTCCTCGTCGCGCATCGATCCGCCCGGCTGGATCACCGCCGTTGCGCCCGCCTCGACAGCCGCCAGCAGACCGTCGGCGAAGGGGAAGAACGCATCCGAGGCAACCACCGCGCCACGGGTGAGCGGTTCGGCCGCGCCGGCGGCCACGGCGGCATCCTCGGCCTTGCGCGCGGCGATGCGGGCCGAATCGACCCGGCTCATCTGGCCGGCGCCGATGCCGACGGTGGCGCCGTCGCGGGCATAGACGATCGCGTTCGATTTGACGTGCTTGGCCACCTTGAAGGCGAATTTCAGGTCGGCGAGTTCGCGCGCGTCGGGCGCGCGCCTTGTCACCGATTTCAGGTCGAGATCCTCGACCACGGCGCTGTCGCGCGACTGGACGAGCAGGCCGCCGGCGACCGATTTCACGGTCAGGCCGCCCGCGCGCGGGTCGGGCAGCCCGTCTGTCAGCAGCAGCCGCAAGTTCTTCTTGGCCGCGATCAGGGCGAGCGCATCGGCGTCGGCCCCGGGCGCGATGATGACTTCGGTGAAGGTCTTGACGATCTCGGCCGCCGCCTCGGCGTCGAGGATGCGGTTGAGCGCGACGATGCCGCCGAAGGCGGAGACCGGATCGCAGGCGAGGGCTTTGCCGTAGGCCTGGCTGAGGGTCGCCGCCCGGGCCACGCCGCACGGGTTGGCGTGCTTGATGATCGCCACGGCCGCGCTTTCGGCCGGATCGAACTCGCCGACCAGCTCGAAGGCGGCGTCGGTGTCGTTGATATTGTTGTAGGACAATTGCTTGCCCTGGACCTGGTGGGCGGTGGCGACGCCGGCGCGCTTGTCGCCGGCGCGGTAGAAGCCGGCCTTTTGATGCGGGTTTTCGCCGTAGCGCATCGCTTCGCCGAGCCGGCCGCCGAAGGCGCGCCAGTCCGGATCGGCGAGACCGAGTGTGTCGGCGAACCAGCCCGAGATCGCGGCGTCGTAGGCGGCGGTGCGCGCGAACGCCTTGGCGGCGAGTTCCTGGCGTAGTCGATAGGACAGGCAATTGCCGTTTTCGGCCAGTGCGTCGGCGACCCGCCCGTAATCGGCCGGCTCGGTCAGGACCGCGACATAGGCATGGTTCTTGGCCGCCGCACGCACCATGGCGGGCCCGCCTATGTCGACATTTTCCACCGTGGTGGCGTAGTCGCTGCCGGCGTTGCGGACTTCTTCGAAGGGATAAAGGTTGATGACCACGAGGTCGAAGGGGCGGATGCCGTGCGCGTCCATCGCGGCGGCGTGCTGCGGGTCATCGCGTATGGCGAGCAGTCCGCCATGAACCAGCGGATGCAGGGTTTTCACCCGCCCGTCCATGATCTCGGGGAAGCCGGTGACATCGGAGATGTCGGTAACTGCCAGCCCGGCTTCGGCGATCGCGGCCGCCGTGCCGCCGGTTGAGACGAGTTCGATCCCGGCCGCGGCCAGCCTGCCGGCGAATGCGGCCAGCCCGGTCTTGTCGGAGACCGAGATCAGCGCCCGGCGCACCGGCACCAGATCGGGAGCGGGGATGTTCTTCGACGTCACGGCCATCGACCGGCGGTCTCCTGTGTCCGAGGGAAGGGGCGTGCGCGACCTATCACAAGCAGGGCGCAAAACAAATGCGCACGGCGCATGGCAAAGGCGCGCGAACGGCTTACAGCCGCTCGAGCGTTGTGCGGGTCAGCCGCCATGCGACTTCGGGAACCTCCCTAGACGGGAAGGCGAGCACGATCTGGAGGTTGCGGCGTGGGCCGCTGATGCCGGCAAAGAAGATCGATTCCTCCACCACCGGTTCGACGCCGTCGCACGAAAATACCCAGGCCAGGCCGTCACGCGCCGCAAGCACCAGCCGTCCGGCTTCGTCGCGCAGCAAGTCGATGTCGGGATGGACATGAAAGCGGATCGCCACGGTATCGCGGTCGCCCGGCGCGGCTCCGTCGCGACGGAAGAACCGATCGGTGCCGTCGAGCACGTCGCCGTCCTGGGTGAGTTCGAGCGTACGCTCGTGCAGGAGCCCGAATGTGGGTACGTAACCGTCATGCGCGGCGACGAATCCCTGCCGTCCTGTTGCGTCGGTACGCTTGGACGTGACGGTGCCCGGTCCGCTGATCACGGAGGCGCCGATCAGTCGTGTCAGCCGTGGCGAGGTGGTGAAGCGGCACGAGGAGGTGTCGTTGAGCGTCGCGGTCGAATGGGCGGCGGTGGCGCGCGACAGCGGCCGAAACTCTTCGGGACCGTGCCGGTCGACGCCGGCGTTGACGATGAACATGCGCCGGCCGCAGGACAGTTCGAAGGACAGGCAGCCGGCATGGGCGGGGATGGCGGCTTCGGGCACGTGCGGTGCGCCGGTGTCGGCAATCACGGTCGTCTCGTTCATCGACAGCCGCTCGAAGCCCGAATGCGGCGCATGCAGCAGCGGCTGCCCGGCGGTGTCGTCATGGCGCAGAATGGCGGCGATCCGGTCGGGGATCGTCGCCCCCATGCCGTTGAAGCGGGCAAGACTGCCGTCGCGGTGGCGGAAGAAGCGCAGCGCCGGCAGCATGCGGTCAACCGCGCCCATCAACGCCTGCGGGGGCGCCTCGGCCTGGTTGGCATAGGTCTGGCGCAGCGGCAGAAGGTCGGCGAGCAGTTCCATCACCGCGGCCGGTTGGCGGGAGACGTGTCCGCCGTCGGGCAGGATCTGCCGGTCGAGCTCGCGCGCCAGGTTGCGCGTGGCGGTGCGCAGGGTCGCCGGCGAGGTCGGCAGGGACAGGGCGGCAAAGGCCAGGGCGATGCGCGCGCGCAACCGGTCCTCGCCGCCGCGCATGTAAGGGACGATGGCGCGCAGATAGCGGATCTGGGTGGTGAGCGATTTCAGGAAATTGCGGTAGAACTGGAACTCCGCGCCCTGCAGCACGACGGTGGAGTGCTGGAGCCAGGCGATCACCCGCTTGGCGGTGATGGCCGGCTCCCAGGCGGTGCCGGCGATATGGGCGCCGTGCGTGTCTATCCAGTCGGAGACCAGCGCGCGCCCATTCGCGGCAGCCAGGTCGGTGCCGGCCTCTCGCAAATGGCGCAGCCAGCGGAATTCGTGCAGCGCCTCGCGCCATATCGGGCTGGCATGGTCGATGGCGAACGGCGAGCGGCCGCCGGTCTCCACGACCTTGCCGGCAAGAGCGAAACGCCCGTGATAGATCTCCGAGGCAATCTGGGGGTCGGCCAGTCGCAGGTCGGGCGGGGCGATCAGAACCCGCTCCGGCGTGCGCCCGGCATAACGCCAGCGATAGGCCGGCGCCGTGCGCAGCCGCTGGCGCGTTCGACGCCAGACCTCTTGCACAACAAGCCCCCACAGGCGCGGTGATTGACCTGCCGCCGTCACCAACGAATCGCTATCCCTCGAACTTTCCACCCTTTTTGGAGTGTATCCGATTCAAAAACCCGTGCGACAGCAAAAATCCGGCTGTCAACCGCTCCTTCGCAGCCGGGTGGCGAAAAAACCGTCCATGCCCGACCAGCGCGGATCCTCGGCCGGCCAGTCGGCCGGCGTCGTGCGCAGGTCGCCACGGGCGTCGACGAGACCTTCGAGCCCGTCGAATTCGGCGGGGCCGACCGGTTCGCGGCAGAAATCGTGCCGCTCGTCCAGAAAGCCGGCGATCAATTGTTCGCCCTCTTCGGGGTCGAGCGAACAATTGGAAAAAACCAGCCGCCCGCCGGGCCGGACCAGCGCCGAGGCAGCGTCGAGCAGGCGGCGCTGCGCGGCGGCGAGCCGGGCGATGTCGTCCGGCGTTTTGGTCCAGGCGATATCGGGGTGACGCCGCAGCGTTCCGGTCGCCGAGCAGGGCGCGTCGAGCAGCACGGCGTCGAACAGGCGCGCGGGGCGCCATGTTACCAGGTCGGCGCGAACGATCTCGGCCGATAGGCCGAGCCGGTCGAGGTTGACGGCGAGCCGCCGCAGCCGGTTGGCCGAGCCGTCGACGGCGGTCACGTGTGCGCCGGCATTGGCGAGTTGCGCGGTCTTGCCGCCGGGGGCGGCGCAGAGATCGGCGACGTCGCGCCCGTCGACCGCGCCAAGCAGCCGCGCCGGCAGACTGGCGGCGGCGTCCTGCACCCACCACGCACCCTCGGCGTAGCCGGCAAGCTCGGGCACCGGCGTGCCCGGCTGGACAAGGCGCACGGTGCCGTTGGGCATCAGGCGGCCGCCCAGTCTTTGCGCCCAGCCGCCGGGGTCGGTGCGCACGGTGAGGTCGAGCGGCGCCTCTATCCGGTGGGCGGCCATGATCTGGTCGGCGGTCTCGGGGCCGTAGGCGGCAATCAGGCGCTCGGCAAACCAGGCCGGCGCATCGCGGGTCGTGGCCAGCACTTTCGGCAGTGCGCGCTCCTTGCGCGCGGCCAACGCCCGCAGCACCGCGTTGACCAGGCCGGCAAAACGGCGCGTGCGCGGATCGGAGCCGGCATGGGCGACGGCGAGATTGACGGCGGCGCTGTCGGGCACGTCCAGAAACAGGATCTGCGCCGCGGCCACGTGCAGGATGTGGAGCAGCGTGCCGGCCTTGGCGGGCAGCGGGCGGTCGAGGCGGCTGTCGATCAGCGCGCCGATCGACAGTCGGTGTCTCAGCGCGGCGGCCAGTATCGCGCGCACGAGACTGCGGTCGCGCGCTTCAAGTGCGGTAAATTGCGGGTTGCCGTGCTCGGCATCGGTGAGGCCGTCGAGCGAGGTCCTGGCGTCGACCACGGCGGCCAGCAGGCGCGCCGCGGCGCGCCGGGCGGCAAGGCCGGGCATTTCCGTCGCCGGCGCGGTGCTGGCGTCCGGTTTCGCCTTCGCTCCGGTTTTGCCCCGCCGGCCGGCGGCTGCCCGTGCGGTCACGACCACGGCCCCTTGGGTCCGGTCGGATTGCGGCCCCACGGGTTGGGTCGGCGCTTGGGTTCGTCGGTCTTCTGCGGCCCGGGATTCTTGCCGGCGCGGTCCCACGGTCCCGCCTCGGCCGGGGTCTGCGGGGATGTCTGCTTCGGCGCGGCAGCGCTCGGGCGCGGATCGGCGGCAAACTCATCCGCCATCGCTTGCAGCGCCGCGATGCGGTTTGCGGTGTCGGGATGGGTGGAGAACAGATTGTCCATGCGTTCGCCCGACAGCGGGTTGATGATGAACATGTGCGCGGTCGCCGGGTTGCGCTCGGCGTCCTGGTTGGGAATGCGGCCGGCGGCGCGGGCGATCTTGTCGAGGGCCGAGGCGAGCCACAGCGGCGCACCGCAGATCTCGGCGCCGAGCCGGTCGGCCGAATATTCGCGGGTGCGGCTGATCGCCATCTGCACCAGCATGGCCGCCAGCGGCGCCACGATCATCGCCGCCAGCACGCCAACGAAGCCGAGCGGGTTGTTGTTGTCGCGGTTGCCGCCGAAAAAGAAGGCGAAATTGCCCAGCATCGATATCGCGCCGGCAAGCGTGGCGGTAATCGTCATGATCAGCGTGTCGCGGTTCTTCACATGGGCGAGCTCGTGCGCCATCACGCCGGCGACCTCCTCGTAGGACAGCCGCTCCAGCAGCCCCGTGGTCGCGGCTACCGCCGCGTTTTGCGGATTGCGGCCGGTGGCGAAGGCGTTGGGCTGATCGTTCCTGATCAGGTAGACCTTCGGCATCGGCAGGCCGGCATTGTGCGACAGCCCGCGCACGATCTCGTAGAATTCCGGCGCGGCGGCCTCGTCGACCTCGACGGCGTGGTGCATGCGCAGCACCATCTTGTCGGCGTTCCAATAGCTGAACAGGTTCATGCCGGCGGCCAGAACGAAGGCGATCATCATGCCGCCCGAGCCGCCGATCAGATACCCGACGCCCATGAAGAGCGCCGTCATCGCGGCAAGCAGCATGGCTGTGCGGATCATGTTCATCGGACGCTCCAGAGTGATAGGCCGTTTGCGATACTCGAAAACGGATTCGAACCGGTCTATATGATGGGTGGGTCGCCGGCCAACTTCAATATTTTCCGCGGAGGCGCGCATGACGGACAGCACCGGGCGAGACGACGCTGAGCAGCGCCGGGCGGAAGAGTGCGACACTTCCAGGCCGCTGTCGCCGCAGGCCCGCCGGGCGCTGGCCGAGGCCGAGGCCCGACGCGCCGAATACAAGCATCGCGAAGCCGAACGCCCGTCCGAGGTCGGCGGGCGCGGCGGGCTGGAACCCGGCCGCTACGGCGACTGGGAGGTCAAGGGCATCGCCACGGACTTCTGAGCGTTCGGGGCATCACGCCCGCCAACCCGAATTTCTCTGCACGACGGGAACGCGGAGCTGGATCGCATGGGTGTTGCGCTCGATGGATGATAGGAATATATTCTGCCAACCATGCTTGTCGCTGCACCGCCTGCCAATCGTTCGCGCCTTTTCCTCCTCGTTCTGATCGTGACGGCGGTCGTGTCGGCATGGTCGCCCCGGCTTTCGGCGGGCGAAATGTTCCGCGGTCCTGTCGAGGCGCGTGTGGTCAGGGTGATCGACGGCGACACGTTCGTGGCCGAGGCGCTGTTGTGGCCGGGCCACAGGCTCGCGGTCACGGTGCGCCTGCGCGGCATCGACGCCCCGGAGCTTAAGAGCAGATGTTGGCGCGAACGCCGTGCCGCGAAGATGGCGCGCGCCGCCCTTGAAGGGATGGTCGGGCATGGCCGGGTCGCGATCTCGAACGTGGCGGGCGGCAAATATTACGGCCGGGTGCTGGCCGATGTCGCCACACCGGGCGGCACCGTGCTCGCGCCGGCCCTGCTCGCGCTCGCCGTCGTGCGGCCTTACCGCGGCGGGCGCCGGGACACATGGTGCTGACGGGATCGGTGTCGCGGTCCTGTTTCGTTTCGGGACAGGGGGCGATGTGCCTGCCTCATTCGCTTCTGAGAACGTGATGGCGTTAACCGCTCGGTAAGCCTGCCCCACACCGGTTTTCAATGAAATCAACATCCTGGCCGGACAACTCGGCGGCGCGCCGGTTTGGAGCCGTCGTCGGCAGGAAAGCTGCATGGCTCCTCGCGACACATCCATCCGTCGAAGAGGAAGACAGGAATGCGCGCCAAAACGGGACTTTGCAGCCGCTTACGGAATTTCGGCACCGATCGTTCGGGCAATTTCGCCCTGGCGACCGCTGCGGTAATGTCCGCTCTGGTTGCCGGTGGCGGGTTTGCACTCAATCTGGCCCAGGTGACGCTGACACGTTCGAACCTGTCGAACGCGCTTGACGCGGCGGTGACGTCGACTGCGCGCGACCTGACCACCGGCAAGATTGCGCCCGACGACGCCGATGCGCTGGTGCTGGCCTTCCTGAAGGCGAACGGATCGGGCAGCTTTGCCAGCCAGGACCGGATCACGCTCGACCGGGTGACCATCGACAGGCAGGCGCGTACCGTTTCGGCCGTGGCCAGCACCGAGATCGATCTCGCCTTTCCCGTCTTCAACGCGGCGGCGTCGCGCCTGATCCGGGTCGAATCGAAAGCGCTCTATTCCGACCGCAAGATCGAAGTGGCGATGATGCTCGACATAACGGGTTCGATGAACGGCAGAAAGCTGCGCGATCTCCAGACCGCCGCCGGCAATGTCGTCGACACGTTTCTGGCCGGGCAGAACGCGACCGACCCGCGCGTGCGTCTTGCCATCGTGCCATATGCCGACGCGGTCAATACCGGCGTGCTGGCGCCGGTGGTGCATGTGGAGACGGAGTTCGCCACCGGCGAGCCTCCCGCGCTGGACGGCGCAAAGATTGTCTCGGCCGGCCTGCGCCGGTCGCGCCGCCTGCCGGATGGTTCGCGCCGGCCCGATTCCTGCGCGACCGAGCGCAAGGGCGCGCAGCAATTCAGCGATGCCTCGCCGCGCACGGCCATGGTCAACCGCGACTACCGGCTGGCCTTTTGTCCCTCGGCGGCCTTGGAGCCGCTGACCGCAGACGTCTCGCGGCTGAAGGCGACGATCGGCGCGTTCCGCGCCAGCGGATACACGGCAGGCCATATCGGCATCCAGTGGAGCTGGTACATGTTGTCGCGCAAATGGGCGGACGTGCTGCCCGCGGGGTCGCGGCCGCTTGCCCACAATGCCAAGAAGGTCGGCAAATTCGCCATCCTGATGACCGACGGCGAGTTCAACACCGCCTTTGCCGGTGTGCCCCGGCGCGGCGCCACAAAGGGCGGCCAGGCCGGCCGTTCGCGCAACCAGGCCGAACGGCTCTGCGAGGAGATGAAGAAGCAGGGCATCGAGATCTTCACCGTCGGCTTTCAGTTGCGCCAACGCAACGCAAAGCAGGTCATGCAGGCCTGCGCCTCGCCGGACCGGGGGTCGATCCAGCATTATTTCGAAGCGGCAAGTGGCCAGGAACTCGACGCCGCCTTTCAGGAAATCGCCGGCAGTATCGAGCGGCTGGCCATAATCAAATAGGATCTTTGAAACGGAAAGGGCCGCCCCGACAGGCGGCCCCCCGTGTTTCCGTTCGTAGCGCGGCCGCAGGAGGTGATCGCAATCACCGGCCGCGCGTCATGCCCTGGTCAGGAAGGCTGCTCCCCGACGCGGCAATCCGCCGAGACCACACTACGGAAAACGAAATCACTCGACATCGGATCACCTCCTTTCGTTTCGTTGAACACAAACCCAAGGTGGGAGATTCGACGCCGCGTTTCAAGGATGGGACCAGGCACCCCTGGCCGACAACGGACCTCGTTCGATAGGCCCGTTTGCAATCCTGCAATATACACGACATGGTTGTGGCCATTCGGCGGCTGGTTGCCTGGAATGGGAGGGGCAAGGGTGGGGTCCGCAAGACGCTGGCGGCTCGCAACCGCATTTTTTCTGGCGCTGGCCTTGGGCTCATTGGGCTCAGGCGTGCACGGGTCGCAGGACGCGCCCGGAATCGTCGGCTCGAGTCTGTTGCTTGCTCAGGCACGACGGACCTGCAAGCAGGTGTCGTCGTGCGAGGAAGCGGTGAGGCTGTGGTGCGGGGGATACAGGCGCGCGGACGGCGACAAAGACGGCATCCCTTGCGAGAACGTTTGCCGTTCGAAGCAGGAAGTCGATGCCATTCGCCGCAAGATCGGTTGCTGACGCGCACCCGAACCTCGGCGAATGGCAGCTTCGCTGATCAGCCTCTCCGGTTCTGCCGGTTCTCGACCAGATCGTCGACGACCGCCGGATCGGCCAGCGTCGAGGTGTCGCCCAGTGCGCCGAAATCGTCCTCGGCGATCTTGCGCAGGATGCGGCGCATGATCTTGCCCGAGCGCGTCTTCGGCAGGCCGGGGGCGAACTGGATCAAATCGGGAGAGGCGATCGGGCCGATCTCCGAGCGGACCCAGTCGCGCAGTTCCTTCTTCAGATCGTCGTCCGGTGCCTCGCCCGACATCAGCGTCACGTAGCAATAGATGCCCTGGCCCTTGACGTCGTGCGGATAGCCGACCACGGCAGCTTCCGACACCTTGTCGTGCGCGACCAGCGCCGATTCCACCTCGGCCGTGCCCATGCGGTGGCCCGACACGTTGATGACGTCATCGACGCGCCCGGTGATCCAGTAATAGCCGTCCGCATCGCGGCGGCAGCCGTCGCCGGTGAAATATTTTCCCTTGTAGGTGGAAAAATAGGTCTGCACGAAACGTTCGTGATCGCCGTAGACCGTGCGCATCTGGCCCGGCCAGGAATCGACGATGCACAGATTGCCGTCTGCCGCGCCGTCCAGCACATTGCCGTCATTGTCGACGAGCTGCGGCTGGATACCGAAGAACGGCCGTGTCGCCGAGCCGGCCTTGAGTTCGGTCGCGCCGGGCAGCGGCGTGATCATGATGCCGCCGGTCTCGGTCTGCCACCAGGTGTCGACGATCGGACATTTTTCCTCGCCGACGACCTTGAAATACCACTCCCAGGCTTCCGGATTGATCGGCTCGCCGACGGAGCCGAGCACGCGCAGCGATTTGCGCGAGGTCTTCTTGACCAGCTCGTCGCCGGCACCCATCAGGGCACGGATCGCCGTCGGCGCGGTATAAAAGATGTTGACCTGGTGCTTGTCGACCACCTCCCAGAAGCGCGCTGCGCTCGGGTAGTTCGGCACGCCCTCGAACATCAGCGTGGTCGCGCCGTTGGCCAGCGGTCCGTAGACGATATAGGAATGACCGGTGACCCAGCCGACATCGGCCGTACACCAGTAGACGTCGCCATCCTGATAGTCGAAGACATATTCATGCGTCATGGCGGCATAGACGAGATAGCCGCCCGACGTGTGCAGCACGCCCTTGGGCTGGCCGGTCGAGCCGGAGGTGTAGAGGATGAACAGCGGATCCTCCGCCTTCATCTTTTCCGGCTTGCAGTCGCCTTTCACGGTGCGGACCTCGTCGTGGTACCAGAGGTCGCGGCCTTCCTGCCAGCCGGTCTTGCCGCCGGTGCGGCGCACCACCAGCACGGTCTCGACGTCGACCTTCTTCTTGGCCGCGATCGCGATCGCCTTGTCGGTGTTTTCCTTCAGAGGAATGGTGCGGCCGCCGCGCAGGCCCTCGTCGGCGGTGATGACAAAGGTGGATTCGCAATCGACGATGCGCCCGGCAAGCGCGTCGGGCGAAAAGCCGCCGAAAACCACGGAGTGCACCGCGCCGATACGCGTACAGGCCAGCATCGCATAGGCGGCCTCGGGTATCATCGGCATGTAGATGGTGACGCGGTCGCCCTTCTTGACGCCGTGCTTCTTCATCACGTTGGCGAGCCGGCACACATGATCGTAGAGCTCGCGATAGGTGATTTTCCGGTCGTCGTAAGGATTGTCGCCTTCCCAGATGATGGCCACCTGGTCGCCGCGCTTTTTCAGATGGCGGTCGATGCAGTTGGCCGAGACGTTGAGGCGACCGTCCTCGAACCATTTGATCGCCACCTTGCCGGAAAAGGAGGTGTCCTTGACCTTGGTGAAAGGTTTCATCCAGTCGATGCGCTTGCCGTGCTTGGCCCAGAATTTATCCGGATTCTTGATCGAGTCGCGGTACCATTTGAGATAGGTGTCGTTGTCGATAAGCGCATTCTTCTTCCACGCAGGCTGAACGCGGTGAACGTGAACCTCGGACATTATTTCCTCATTCCTTCAAACCGTGACCGACAAGCCTTCGCGCTGCCGCGATTGTGCCGCGCGGGGGCGTTGGCGGCATTATTACCATTCGCTCGTCGGGCACAACATTAGACATTGGGTTCGTCTCGCCAAACATGCCAGTGCAAGTCCGGCCAACAGTCCGGCGATTGTCAGCACTCAGCCATGTTCGCTGCTAAACTATTGATTTTTATATCATAAAACTTGATTTCACTGGATTTTTGAGGAAATCATTAACCAAAGCGACGCACGATAGGCTCGCGGAGGAGAACCGGAACACCGGGGTAGCATCATGGATGAAAGAACCGAACTGAAGCGGATGCTCGATGGCTACGGGCTGACGACGGCACGCATTCTCTATCACATGCCCGACCATCCGCATCTTTTGCAGACCTATGTCTGGCAGGACTACGATATCGCGCCGCGGTTTCCGGTGCTCGGCGCCTTTCTCGATTTCTGGAAGGAAAAGCTCGACGGCCCGTTGCATTCGATCGCGTATACGCACAAGCGGCTGATCACGCCGAGCGAATGGCGCAGCATCGAAGGCGAGCTCGTGTTGCACTGATTGCATCGGCCGCCGGGGGCGCGGGGGCTGCGTCAGCGTGTGCCGAAGATCGCCGACCCGACGCGCACGCTGGTGGCGCCGAAGGCGATCGCCAGCCGGAAATCGGCCGACATGCCCATCGACAGGCGATCGAGCCCGGCTTCGCCCGCAAGCTTGTCCAAAAGCGCGAAATGCGGGCCGGGATTGTCTTCGACCGGCGGGATGCACATCAGGCCCTCGATGGCGAGCCCGTGCGTGTCGCGGCAGCGGCGCACGAAGGCGACGGCCTCGCGCGGGTCGAGGCCCGCCTTTTGCGGCTCAGAGCCTGTATTGACCTGGACATAAAGCCGTGGCCGCCGCTCCTGCCTGGCGATTTCCTTGGCCAGTTCGGCGGCGATCTTGTCGCGGTCGACGGTCTCGATCACATCGAACAGGGCGACCGCGTCCCGGGCCTTGTTGGATTGCAGCGGTCCGATCAGGCGCAACTCGATATCGGCGAACTCAGCCTTCAGTGCCGGCCATTTGGCCTGCGCCTCCTGGACCCGGTTTTCGCCGAACACGCGCTGGCCGGCGTCGATGGCCGGGCGGATCGCGGCGGCGTCGAAGGTCTTGGAAACGGCCACCAGCGTCACCGACCCGGCGGGCCGGTCGTTCTCTTCCTCCGCGCTGGCGATTTCGGCCCTGACGGCGGCAAGTCGGGTGATGACGTTGTCCATGTTTTGCCCTTGAATTCGTAATCGCGACGCTGACCGTTGCAGCATGCGTCGCCGCGCCGGAGTTGACGCCTTCACCAAACCATGGTGAAGGTCCGCCCCGACATATCCCAGCATCCTCTCTTAAGTGAAATACCGGTCATGGCAACCGAGCGATACAACCCCCGCGTCTCAGAACCCCGTTGGCAGAAGGTCTGGTCCGAACGAAAGCTGTTCGAGACGAAAAACGACGACCCGCGTCCGAAATATTACGTGCTGGAGATGTTCCCTTATCCGTCCGGGCGCATCCATATGGGGCATGTGCGCAACTATACGATGGGCGACGTGGTGGCGCGCTACAAGAGGGCGACCGGCCATAACGTGCTGCACCCGATGGGCTGGGACGCCTTCGGCCTGCCGGCCGAGAACGCGGCGCGCGACAACAAGGTCAATCCGCGCGACTGGACCTACGCCAATATCGAGACGATGAAGGGCCAGTTGAAGACGATGGGCCTGTCGCTCGACTGGGCACGCGAGTTCGCCACCTGCGACCCGTCCTACTACAAGCATCAGCAAAAGATGTTCCTCGACTTCTGGAAGGCGGGTCTCGTCGAGCGCAAATCGGCCAAGGTCAACTGGGATCCGGTCGACATGACGGTGCTCGCCAACGAGCAGGTGATCGAGGGGCGAGGCTGGCGCTCCGGCGCGCCGGTCGAGCAGCGCGACCTGACGCAATGGTTCTTCAAGATCTCGTCGATGAGCCAGGACCTGCTCGACGGGCTCGACACGCTCGAGCGTTGGCCCGAAAAAGTCCGGCTGATGCAGCAGAACTGGATCGGCCGCTCCGAAGGCCTGCTGATCCGCTGGCCGCTCGCGGCGGAAACCGCGCCGCAGGGCGAAACCGAGCTGGAGGTCTACACGACGCGGCCGGACACGATTTTCGGCGCCTCGTTCATGGCGATCGCCGCCGACCATCCGCTGGCCAGGAAGGCGGCGGCACGGAATTCCGAACTGGCGGCGTTCTGCGAGGAGTGCCGGCGCATGGGCACGTCGGTGGCCGCCCTGGAGACCGCCGAGAAAAAGGGTTTTGATACCGGCATCCGCGTCGTCCACCCTTTCGACGAGAGCTGGACGCTGCCGGTCTATGTCGCCAATTTCGTTTTGATGGATTACGGCACCGGCGCGATTTTCGGCTGCCCCTCGGGCGACCAGCGCGACCTCGACTTCGCCAACAAATACGGATTGCCGGTCGTGCCGGTGGTGATGCCCGAGGGTGAGGACGCCGCGACCTTCCAGATCCTCGACGAGGCCTATGTCGACGACGGGGTGATGATCAATTCGCGCTTTCTCGACGGCATGACGCCCGAGGCGGCCTTCGACGAGGTCGCACAGCGGCTGGAGAAGATCCCCTCGGGCACCCGGCCGATGGCCGAACGCAAGGTGCAGTTCCGGCTGCGCGACTGGCTGATATCGCGCCAGCGCTATTGGGGCTGCCCGATCCCGGTGATTCACTGCGCGACCTGCGGTTCGCTGCCGGTCTCCGACGCGCAGCTGCCGATCGAACTGCCGACCGATGTCAGTTTCGACAAGCCCGGCAACCCGCTCGACCGTCATGCGCGCTGGAAACACGTCGCCTGTCCGCAATGCGGCGGCGCGGCCGAGCGCGACACCGACACGATGGACACCTTTGTCGATTCATCGTGGTATTTCGCCCGTTTTACCGATCCGTGGAACATTGAGCGTCCCACGACGCTGGCCCATGTCGACGGCAAGGACGGCTGGTTGCCGGTCAACCAGTATATTGGCGGGGTCGAGCACGCGATTCTGCATCTGCTTTATTCGCGGTTTTTTGCCCGCGCAATGAAGGCGACCGGCCATCTCAACGCCGTCGAGGAGCCGTTCGAGGGCCTGTTCACCCAGGGCATGGTCGTGCACGAAACCTACAAGGGGCCGGACGGCTTCGTGACCCCGGCCGAAACCAGGATCGACGACAATGGCGGTACGCGCCAGGCGACGCTGGTCGCCACCGGCGAGAAGCTGGTCATCGGCCCGATCGAGAAAATGTCGAAGTCGAAGAAGAACGTCGTCGATCCCGACGACATCATCGCCAGCTACGGCGCCGACACGGCGCGCTGGTTCATGCTGTCCGACTCGCCGCCCGACCGCGACGTGATCTGGACGGAGGCTGGCGTGGAGGGCGCGCATCGCTTCGTGCAGCGCCTGTGGCGGCTGGTGTCGGGCGCCGCGCCGCTGCTTGCCGACGTGCAACCGGCGGCGGCGCGCGAGGGCGAGGCGGCGGCGGTGTCCAAAACGGCGCACAAGACGGTCAAGGCGGTCGGCGAGGACATCGAAAAGCTCGCCTTCAACAAGGCGGTTGCCCGTCTCTACGAGCTGACCAATACCCTGCAGGCGCCGCTGGCGGCCATTGCGGAGGGCAAGTCCGAACCCGCCGTTGCCGGCGCCGCCCGCGAGGCGCTGGAGTTCCTCATCGTCATGATCGCGCCGATGATGCCGCATCTGGCCGAGGAATGCTGGGCAGCGCTTGCCGGTCCCGAGGCCGGACTTGTCGGCGAACGCGCCTGGCCGGCCTACGACGCCGCGCTGGTCGTCGACGACCAATACACTTATCCCGTGCAGATCAACGGCAAGAAGCGCGGTGATTTGACAATTGCACGCGACGCGGATCAAGCTGCCGTCGAGCAGGCGGTCCTCGATCTGGACGTCGTGAAGAAGGCGCTTGACGGCAAGGCGCCGCGCAAGGTGATTGTGGTGCTGCGGAGAATCGTCAATGTCGTCGTTTGAGCCCATGGCTTTCCGTGACAGGTCCGTGCTGCGGCTTCTGTTCCTGGTGCCGCTGCTGGTGCTGCTTGTGGTCGCGTCGGCCTGCACCGTGCGACCGCTTTACGGCGAAGCGTCCGGGTCGATCGGCGCTGGCGCCGGCCTCGGGTCGATCGCGGTCAACCCGGTCACCAGCCGCTATGCGCAGGAGGTGCGCAATCATCTGATCTTCGGCCTCAACGGCGGTGCCGGCCAGCCGGCGACCCCGCGCTACCTGCTTGACCTCAACGTCACCTCCACCTTCCGCAATTCGGCGTCCGTCCAGGTGGCGCGTGAGAATGAACCGACGGCCGGCGCGGTGGTGATGACATCGCGCTACCGGCTGATCGACGCGGAGACCGGCAAGGCCGTCGCCAACGGAAACCGCTCGGTCAACGCCGCCTTCGACAAGCCGCGGCAGGAATTTGCAGTCCTGCGCGCCGAACGCGACGCCGAAAACCGCGCCGCGCGGGAACTGGCGGAAATGCTGCGGGTCGCGCTCGCGCAGGATTTGGAGAACCTTCCGGCAAATTGAGCGTTCAGCCCGGTCAGTCGCCCACAGCGGGCGGGCGTCATTCTTGCGTCACAGAGTTTGGCCAAACAAGGTCGACCGGAGTGGATGACCATGGATATGCCGACGTCGCCGTCCTCTATCGCCAAGCTCATCGGAGGGCGGGCCCTCTACGGTCATATGTCTGACGGCGACGCCCATATTATCGACCAGCTCATCGAGGAGCGCACGGTCAACCTGTCGCGTAATCCGCTGTGGCCGGTGTTCAAGCCGCTTTTGTATCGCGCGTTTCATTATCGCGAAGCCGTGCGCATGGCCGACCGGATCGCGGCCATGGGCGGCCGCGAGGCTTTTGAACATATTAGCGGTCTTCTGTCGCTGGAGATCGACGTTGCCGGCCTGGAGAACCTGCCGTGTGAAGGCTCCGTCATCATCGCGCCGAACCATCCGACCGGCATTGCCGACGGTGTCGCCATGTACGATGCGCTGAAGCGCCTGCGCGGCGACCTCGTCTTCTTTGCCAACCGGGATGCCTTGCGCGTGGCGCAGGGCTTTCGCGACATGATCATTCCGGTCGAATGGCGCGCGGGCGAGAAGTCGCATTCAAAGAGCCGGGATACGCTGGAAATGACGGCGCGCGCCTTCGCCGACGAAAGGGCGGTGGTGCTGTTTCCCGCCGGCCGCATCGCCTACTGGCACGAGGGCCATCTCACCGAACGCCCCTGGCAGAGCTCGGCGGTCGCGTTGGCGCGCCGTTTCGACACGCCGATCGTACCCGTCCACATCACCGCGCGCAATTCGGGACTGTTTTACTTCCTCGGCAAATATTCGACGGAACTGCGCGACATGACGCTGTTCCACGAACTGTTGAACAAGAAGCGCTTCCACTTCTCGATCACCTTCGGAAAACCGGTTCCCTCGGACGTCCTCGACGGCGACCAGGCCGTGCTGACCGCCGGTCTCCAGGAACACGCCGTGTATCGGCTCGCGGCCGATCCGCAGGCCTCCTTCGAGGCGCCGTCTGCCGCGTAGGCCGCTTTTCGATGGTGAACCGGCGGTGCCGGGCCGCGGGCCCGGCTTTTCTTGATGCCGTGGTCGGGATTACCCGATCTTCTGGCCGGTCTTGGCCCAGTCGGCCAAAAACGCCTCCAGGCCCTTGTCGGTCAGCGGATGCTTGACAAGGGCGCGCAGCGTCGCCGGCGGCACCGTGGCGACATCGGCGCCGATCAGCGCGGCCTGCTTGACGTGGTTGACGGTGCGCACCGAGGCGGCAAGGATTTCGGTCTTGAAATCGTAATTGTCATAGATGGTGCGGATCTCCGAAATCAGCTCCATTCCGTCTACGCCCATGTCGTCGATGCGGCCGATGAAGGGCGAGATGAAGGTCGCGCCCGCCTTGGCGGCCAGCAGCGCCTGATTGGCCGAAAAACACAAGGTGACATTGACCTTGCGGCCGTCGGAGGTGATCGCCTTGCAGGCCTTCAGCCCGTCGAAGGTGAGCGGCACCTTGATGCAGATATTGTCGGCGATCTTCGACAGAATGTCGGCTTCCTGCATCATCGCGGCGAATTCCGTCGCGGTGACCTCGGCCGAAACCGGGCCGTCGACGATGTCGCAGATTTCCTTGGTGACTTCCTTGATGTCGCGACCGGCCTTCATGATCAGCGAGGGGTTGGTGGTGACGCCGTCGAGGAGACCCAGCTCGTTCAGTTCGCGGATATCCTTCACGTCGGCGGTGTCGACAAAAAACTTCATGACCGTCTCCTTAGCGAATTTTCTGCGGCGGCCTGGCGCCGTCCGTCGTGTCGGGCTTTGATCTAGACGAAAGTCGGGGCAAGGTCACGCGCCATGAAACAAGATTCGCCCCGCCAGGCGGTCGTGCCGGTGCTGGTGCCGGTTCCGACGGAGACGCCCTATTCCTATGCGGTGCCCGACGATATGACCGTCGTGCCGGGCTCGATCGTTCGCGTGCCGTTGGGGCCGCGCGAGGTAGCCGCGATCGTCTCGGATCAGCCGGCCGGCGCCGTCGACGCCAGGAAGCTGCGGCCGATCTCGGCGGTGTTCGATTGCCCGCCGCTATCTGGCGAAAGCCTGCGTTTCATCGCCTGGATCGCGCATTACACGATGACGCCGCCCGGCATGGTGGCCCGCATGTTTCTGCGCGCGCCCGCTGCGCTCGATCCGGAGCCGCAGGTCGACGGAATTGCGCGTACCGAATGCTTGCCCGACCGCATGACCGCGGCGCGCGGCCGCGTGTTGGAGATTGCCGAGACCGGCTCCGGCTGGACCCGGCCCGGATTGGCGCGGGCGGCGGGCGTGTCGGCGAGCGTGATCGAGGGGCTGAGGGCCCAGGGTGTCTTCGAGAACGTCGTCTTGCCGCCGCGACCGGTGGTGGCCGACCCGGATCCTGCCTTCAAGCAGCCGGATCTTTCCAGCGATCAGGTCGCGGCCGGTCGGGAGTTGCGCGCGATGGTCGAGCAGGGCGGTTTCGGCGTCTGCCTGCTCGACGGGGTAACCGGATCGGGCAAGACCGAAGTCTATTTCGAGGCCGTCGCGGCGGCCATCCGCCAGGGCCGGCAGGTGCTGATCCTGCTGCCGGAGATCGCGCTCACCCATGCCTTCCTTGAACGGTTCCAGGACCGGTTCGGCGCCAAGCCGGCCGAATGGCACTCCGACCTGCCGCCGCGCATGCGCGAGCGGGTCTGGCGGCAGGTAGCGGAGAATCAGGTCCGTGTCATCGCCGGTGCGCGCTCGGCGCTTTTCCTGCCGTTTCGCGATCTCGGCCTGATCGTCGTCGACGAGGAGCACGACCCGTCCTACAAGCAGGAAGACCGGGTGTTCTACAGCGCCCGCGACATGGCGGTGGTGCGCGGCCATCTCGGTGGGCACCCGGTGGTGCTGGCCTCCGCCACGCCGTCGATCGAAAGCCGCTACAATGCCCAGCAGGGCCGCTACCGGCGCGTGGCGCTTCCCGCCCGCTTCGCCGAGGCGGCGCTTCCCGAGCTCGACACGGTGGACCTGCGCCGCAAACCGCCGGCGCGCGGCGGCTTCCTGTCGCCGGTGCTGATCGACGAAATCGCCAAGACCTGGCGGCGCGGCGAACAATCGCTGTTGTTCCTCAATCGCCGCGGCTATGCGCCGCTGACGCTGTGCCGGGTGTGCGGACACCGCTTCCAGTGCCCGGATTGTTCGAGCTGGCTGGTTGAGCATCGGTTTCGCGGTCAGCTTTTGTGCCATCAATGCGGCTACGCCGAACCGCGCCCCGAAGCCTGCCCTTCCTGCGGCGCGCTCGATCATCTCGTCGCCTGCGGGCCGGGGGTGGAGCGGATCGCAGAGGAGGTGGTGTCGCATTTTCCCGATGCGCGCTCGATTGTTCTGTCGTCCGACCTTGCCGGCGGCGTACGGCGGCTGCGGCTGGAACTGGAGGCGATCGAAAAGGGCGAGGCCGACATCGTGATCGGCACCCAGCTCGTCGCCAAGGGGCACAATTTCCCGAACCTGACGCTGGTCGGTGTGGTCGATGCCGATCTGGGCCTGGCCAATGGCGATCCGCGCGCGGCCGAACGCACGTTCCAGCTCCTGTCCCAGGTTACCGGCCGGGCCGGTCGCACCGGCAAGAAGAGCAAGGGCCTGTTGCAGACCTACCAGCCCGACCATCCGGTGATGCGGGCGATCGTCTCTGGAGACTGGGAGGCGTTTTACGAGCGCGAGACGGCCGAGCGCGAGCGTGCCGGCCTGCCGCCTTTCGGCCGGCTTGCCGGTATCATCGTCAGCGCGGCAACGCGCGCGGAAGCCGAAGGCCATGCGCGGGCGCTGCGCCGCGCCGCGCCCGGCGATGCGGGGATCGTCGTTCTCGGCCCGGCCGAGGCGCCGCTGTCGCTGGTGGCCGGGCGCTACCGGTTTCGGCTCATGGTACAGGGCGGTTTGCGGGCCGATCTGCAGGCCTTCCTGCGGGCGATGGTCAAGGCCGCGCCGTCGCCGCGCGGGTCGATCCGGGTGCAGATCGACATCGACCCGCAGAGTTTTTTGTAGGAACGGGCCGGCCATCGGACCTGCGAAATGTTGCCGACAGGCATAACCCGTCGCGACCGGAGCGGAGAAGACCCGGCATGCAGAAGCTCGAAGTCGTGGCGCGGTTGTTTCCGCAGATCGAAAGCGGCGCGAAACGCTCGACGATCCGCTGGCGCTAAACGCCGATCAGGCCCGGTCCGATGATCTATGTCTGCCAGGACGCGCCGGAACGCACCTTGGTGGTCGAGATGACCCGGGTGACCAGAATGCCGCTGCGCGCCGCCGCCGCCTTCGTCGGCAGAAAGGACGAATGGCCCGACCCGGTCATGCTCGCCGGCATGCGCGAGCACTATCCCGACATCGGGCTCGACGCCGTTGTCGAAGTGATCGAGCATCTGCCGCCGTCGCAGCCGGCCGGACGCGGGACGCGGAGCCGTGATTGACCGGGGAATGCGCGGCACCGGTGTCCGTCGGCGGTTTGCATTGGCGTCCGCTTCTGTCAAAGTCGCGCTGGAAACGGGGAGGACATCGATGAGGTTCCTGGCACGGGCGCTTGCCGGATCTGCCCTACTGGCCGCCGCGCCGGCGGCCGCGAACCAGCCGGTCGTGACCGATATTCACTGGCCCTATATCGACAGCTATTGCACATTCTGGCGCAAGGACCACAGCTTCAATTTCAACGATCCCGAGAGCTGGCGCTTCGTCTTTTTCACGCAGAAAGACGGCCTGCACGAGCCCTATCCGGAAACGGGCTTCATCGCGCTCGGCCATCAATTACGGCAGCTCGAACTGGTGTCGGCCACGAAAGTGGAGACCGGCGAGGAAAGACGTTATCGCAGTCTGGGGGCGTCCCCGCACGATGTCGTCGTCACGATGACGGCCGGCGAGGCGGGGACCGAATCGACCGGCTATACGGGCACGATCGCGGTCGACGGCCCCTACGGGTCCGAGACGGTCGCCTTCCAGGGCGATTGCGGGGTTTGAAAATGCGGCGGTTGAGACGCCCGGCGGCGGGGCATGTTCCGACGCGACAGCGCGGAGGAACATGATGGATTTCGCTTTTCCGGTACCGACAAGCAATGGCGAGTGGCTCGCCTGGAGTGCCGCGGCGGTCACGGTTTTTTTCGGCCTGGTGCTTTTGTTCGCGCCGCGGCTGTCGTTGCGGCTGCTGCGGCTCGAAACGGCGGCCGGCCATCCCGAGGCGGTCTCCGAAGCCCGGGCCACCATGGCCGGCTTCTATCTCGGGGTCGGGCTGTGCGCGATCCTTCTGGCCCAGCCATTCATTTATCTGACGCTGGGCGTATCCTGGCTGTTTACCGCCTTCGGCCGCATCATCTCCATGCTGTCGGACAGGGGCGGTACTGTCTTCAATTGGGTGAGCCTTGTCGTTGAGTTGGCGCTGGCGGTGCTGCCTCTCGCCTTCGTCTTCGGTTTCCTGCCCTGATTGCGGGCGGCCGCTCCCTCAGCGCGCACGGATGCGACAATAGTGCCGGAACGGCGATGTTTCGGGTTGTTGCGAGTCACGGAAGCGTGTGCTAGACGGCAAGCGACTTTCGACCGGGGGATATGGCGCGTATGCCGTAGCGGTCGAGATTTATCAATAAGGTCAAAGGTTTAGCCGGCTTCTCACGCTTGCGCAAAAAACTTGCGGCCTTCCCAGGAAGAGAAGACCGTTCGTGGCACAGTCTAACTCACCCGTTTCCAACGTCGCCGAGCGCTATGCGGGCTCGCTTTTCGATCTGGCTCTTGAGGCCGATTCGGTTTCGCTCGTCGAAAAGGAGTTGGGCGAATTCGAGGCGCTTCTTGCCGGTAGCGCGGACCTGCGGCGCCTGATCACAAGCCCGGTCTTTTCGGCCGACGATCAGTACAAAGCGGTTTCCGCCATCGTCGAAAAGGCCAAGATCGGCGGACTTTTCGCAAATTTTCTTCGGGTCGTCGCCAGGAATCGCCGGCTTTTCGCCGTTCCCGGCATGATCGAAGCGTTCCGGCGCATCGCCGCCGAGAATCGTGGCGAGGTGGCCGCAGACGTCACCTCTGCGCATGATCTGACGGCCGCGCAGCGCAACGAGCTGGAAGCGACGCTGAAAGGCGTCGCCGGCAAGGATGTGGTGGTCAATCTGACCGTCGATCCCTCGCTGCTCGGGGGACTTGTCGTGAGGATCGGCTCGCGGCAGATCGATACATCGCTCAAAACCAAACTCAATTCGCTCAAGCTTGCACTGAAAGAGGTCGGCTGATGGATATCCGGGCCGCGGAAATCTCCGCAATTCTCAAGGACCAGATCAAGAATTTCGGCAAGGAGGCCGAAGTATCGGAGGTCGGTCAGGTGCTCTCCGTGGGTGACGGTATCGCTCGCGTGTACGGTCTCGACAATGTTCAGGCCGGCGAGATGGTCGAGTTCCCCGGCGGCATTCGCGGCATGGCGCTGAACCTGGAAAGCGACAATGTCGGCGTTGTGATCTTCGGTGCCGACCGCGACATCAAGGAAGGCGACACCGTCAAGCGGACCGGCGCCATCGTTGACGTTCCGGTGGGCCCGGGCCTGCTTGGCCGCGTGGTCGACGCGCTCGGCAATCCGATCGACGGCAAGGGCCCGATCAAGGCGGCCGAACGTCGCCGCGTCGACGTCAAGGCGCCCGGCATCATTCCGCGCAAGTCGGTGCACGAGCCGATGTCGACCGGCCTGAAGGCCATCGACGCGCTGATCCCGGTCGGTCGTGGCCAGCGCGAGCTGATCATCGGCGATCGCCAGACCGGCAAGACCGCCATCGTTCTCGACACGTTCCTGAACCAGAAGCCGCTCAATGACGGCGACGACGAGAGCCAGAAGCTCTATTGCGTCTATGTCGCCGTCGGCCAGAAGCGCTCCACCGTGGCCCAGTTCGTCAAGGTGCTGGAAGAGCGCGGCGCGCTCGAATATTCGATCGTTGTCGCGGCCACCGCGTCCGATCCGGCACCGATGCAGTTCCTGGCGCCGTTCGCCGGCTGTGCGATGGGCGAATATTTCCGCGACAACGGCAAGCACGCCGTGATCGCCTATGACGATCTGTCGAAACAGGCGGTCGCCTATCGTCAGATGTCGCTGCTGCTGCGCCGTCCGCCCGGCCGCGAAGCCTATCCGGGCGACGTCTTCTACCTGCATTCGCGCCTGCTCGAGCGCGCGGCCAAGATGAACGACGACAACGGCGCCGGTTCGCTGACCGCGCTGCCGATCATCGAGACCCAGGCCAACGACGTCTCGGCCTATATCCCGACCAACGTGATCTCGATCACCGACGGCCAGATCTTCCTGGAGACCAATCTGTTCTTCCAGGGCATCCGTCCGGCCGTGAATGTCGGCCTTTCGGTGTCGCGCGTCGGCTCCTCGGCCCAGATCAAGGCGATGAAGCAGGTTGCCGGCTCGATCAAGGGCGAGCTCGCCCAGTATCGCGAGATGGCTGCGTTCGCCCAGTTCGGTTCCGACCTCGACGCCGCGACGCAGCGCCTCCTCAACCGCGGCGCGCGCCTGACCGAGCTCTTGAAGCAGCCGCAGTTCTCTCCGCTCAAGACCGAAGAGCAGGTTGCGGTGATCTTCGCCGGTACGCAGGGTTATCTCGACAAGCTCGCGATCGCCGATGTCGGCCGGTTCGAGCAGGGCCTGCTGACCCATCTGTGCACCGAGGGCAAGAGCGTTCTGGACGCCATCCGCAAGGAAAAGGCGCTGTCGGACGATCTGCGCGACAAGCTGAAGGCGCAGATCGACGCCTTCGCGAAGAACTTCGCCTGAGGCTGACGGAACCCGCGTTATGGCGTCACTCAAGGACCTCCGCAACCGCATCGCCTCCGTGAAGGCGACGCAGAAAATCACCAAGGCGATGCAGATGGTCGCCGCGGCGAAGCTGCGTCGCGCGCAGGAGGCGGCCGAAGCAGCGCGGCCCTATTCCGAGCGCATGGCCGTCGTGCTCGCCAACATCGCCAATGCGGTGTCCGGCACCGACGCCCCGCCGCTGATGACGGGGACGGGCAAGGACGACGTGCATCTGCTCGTCGTGTGCACGGCCGAACGCGGCCTGTGCGGCTCCTTCAATTCGCAGATCGCGCGTCTGGCGCGCGAGCACACGCGCAAGCTCCTGAGCGCGGGCAAGACCGTCAAGATCATCTGCGTGGGCAAGAAGGGCTACGACATCCTTCGCCGCGACTACGCTAACTTGATCGTCGAGCGCGTCGATCTGCGCGAGGCCAAGCAGATCGGCTTCGCCCATGCCGACGGCGTCGCCAAGAAGGTTATCTCGCTGTTCGACGCCGGCGAGTTCGACGTCTGCACGCTGTTTTATTCGCAGTTCAAGTCGGTGATCAGCCAGATCCCGACCGCGCAGCAGCTCATTCCCGCCAAACCCGCGACCGAAGCCGCGGGCAACGAGGTGTCGAATGGCGGCAGCGTCTACGAATACGAGCCGGACGCGGGAGAGCTGCTCAGCGATCTTATTCCGCGCAACATCGCCGTGCAGGTCTTTTCCGCATTGTTGGAGAACGCGGCCGGTGAAATGGGCGCCAAGATGAGCGCGATGGACAATGCCACGCGCAATGCCGGCGACATGATCAACAAGCTGACGATCACCTACAACCGTCAGCGGCAGGCGCAGATCACCAAGGAACTGATCGAGATCATTTCGGGCGCGGAAGCGCTCTAGGCGCGCGGCGCCGCCCTGTTGCGGCGGCGCGGCGTCTCGAACATTAAGGACCGAAGAGGCACAGAAGATGGCGAAAGCAGCGACCCCCAAGAAGACGACGGCCGCATCCGCCTCCAAGGCTGCGGCGAAGCCCGCCGCGGCACGGAAGCCGGCGGCCAAGGCCGCCACCAGCAAGGCGACGGCCACCAAGAAGGCCGCCGGCGCCGCGACCGGCCGCATCCATCAGGTCATCGGCGCGGTCGTCGACGTTTCCTTCGACGGCGAGCTGCCGGCGATCCTCAACGCCCTCGAGGCGGAGAACCAGGGCAACCGTCTCGTGCTCGAGGTGGCGCAGCATCTGGGCGAAAACACCGTGCGCTGCATCGCCATGGACTCCACCGAGGGTCTGGTGCGCGGGCAGGCGGTGCGCGACACCGGCATTCCGATCGCGGTTCCGGTGGGCGACGCCACACTCGGCCGCATCATGAACGTGGTCGGCGAGGCGATCGACGAGGCCGGGCCGGTCAAGGGCGACGGCACGCGCGCCATCCACCAGCCGGCGCCCGAATATATCGACCAGTCGACGGAAGCCGAGATTCTGATCACCGGCATCAAGGTCGTCGACCTGCTCGCGCCCTACGCCAAGGGCGGCAAGATCGGCCTGTTCGGCGGCGCCGGCGTGGGCAAGACGGTCTTGATCCAGGAGCTGATCAACAACGTTGCCAAGGCGCATGGCGGCTATTCGGTCTTCGCCGGTGTCGGCGAGCGTACCCGCGAGGGCAACGACCTCTATCACGAGATGATCGAATCGGGCGTCAACAAGGACCCGCACAAGAACAACGGCTCGACCGAAGGTTCCAAATGCGCGCTGGTGTTCGGCCAGATGAACGAACCGCCCGGCGCGCGCGCGCGCGTCGGCCTGACCGGGCTGACGGTCGCCGAGCATTTCCGCGATCAGGGCCAGGACGTGCTGTTCTTCGTCGACAACATCTTCCGCTTCACCCAGGCGGGTTCGGAAGTGTCGGCGCTGCTCGGCCGCATCCCCTCGGCGGTGGGCTACCAGCCGACGCTCGCCACCGACATGGGCGCGCTGCAGGAGCGCATCACCACCACCCAGAAGGGCTCGATCACCTCGGTGCAGGCGATCTACGTGCCGGCCGACGATTTGACCGATCCGGCGCCCGCGGCTTCGTTTGCGCATCTGGATGCCACGACGGTGCTGTCGCGCGCGATCTCGGAAAAGGGCATCTACCCGGCCGTCGATCCGCTCGACTCGACCTCGCGCATGCTCGATCCGCGTATCGTCGGCGACGAGCACTATGCTGTCGCCCGCCAGGTGCAGGAGATTCTTCAGCGCTACAAGTCGCTGCAGGACATTATCGCCATTCTGGGCATGGACGAGCTGTCGGAAGAGGACAAGCTGACGGTGGCGCGCGCCCGCAAGATCGAGCGCTTCCTGTCGCAGCCGTTCTTCGTGGCCGAGGTCTTCACCGGCAAGTCGGGCAAGTTCGTCGATCTGCCGGATACGATCAAGAGCTTCAAGGGATTGTGCGAAGGTGAATACGATCACCTTCCCGAGGCGGCCTTCTACATGGTCGGCACGATCGAGGAAGCTGTGGAACAGGGCAAGAAACTCGCCGCGGAAGCGGCCTGAGCCCGACCCGACGAGACTGCTTCGCGGCCAGGCGTCGCGAAGCCCTGAAAGCACGATGAAACAGGCAGGTCACTGATGGCCGAGAGCTTCAAGTTCGAACTCGTCTCTCCAGAGCGGCTTCTGGTGTCGGAGGACGTCGAATCAGTCGTCGTTCCGGGCGCGGAAGGCGAAATGACGGTGATGGCCAAGCACGCGCCGGTCATGACCACCGTTCAGCCGGGCGTCGTGACGGTCAAGTCCGCGGCCGGCAAGGCCGACCGCTATGTCGTGTTCGGCGGTTTCGCCGATATTCTGCCGGAAGGCTGCACGTTGTTGGCCGAATCGGCGACCCATGTCGACGATATCGACCGTGAAGGGCTGGCTCGCCGCATCCAGGATGCGCGTGAGGACGTGTCCGACGCCAAGGACGAGGAAGCCCGCACCAGGGCCGAGGCCTATCTGGCCCAGCTCACCACGCTGGAGCGCGCGATCCTGCCGGCATAAGGCGGCACGAGCGCCGACCACACCCCATAAAGACATACGAGACGGTCGTTGGTGCCCCCGACGGCCGTTTTGCTTTTGGTACGCCGGCGGATAGGCGCGGATCTTGGCGCAGACCGGGTCTGTGTTCCCATCGGCCGCGACGATGCCGGGAACCATCGCCGGCACGCGGCGTTGGTCTTCGACCGTTTGGGGAAGTCAAGGGCGGAGCAGTTGCGCCCGCGTTGACCCGTGACCCGAGACGCCTGCCAGAAGCGGCTTGACCTTCCTGTTTCTGGAAGGTGGAGAACCGATCCTGCAATATCCACGCGGTCCGGGAGCGACTACCATGAGCCGATACCAGACGAAATCGCCAGGCACGAAACAAGCTGCGTGCTGCGGCGGCCATGCACAGGCTTCCGGCGCGGACGGGGAGATCGTGCGCGATCCGGTGTGCGGCATGCTGGTCGAGCCGGAAACCGATACGCCGAGCCTCGACTATGGCGGTCACGTCTATCATTTCTGTTCGCAACGCTGTCGCGACACGTTCGAAGGCGCGCCGGAAGATCACATCAGCGCGACCGATCCGGTGTGCGGCATGGATGTCGACCGTGCGCGGGCGGAGCATTTCCACCGGCACGACGGCAACGGGTACTATTTCTGCTCGGCCCGCTGTCTGGACAAGTTCCAGGCCGCGCCACAAACCTATCTCGACGGGCGCGCCGAACCGGCGCCGATGCCCAAGGGAACACTCTATACCTGTCCGATGCACCCCGAGATCGTACGTGAAGGGCCGGGGTCGTGCCCGAAATGCGGCATGGCGCTCGAGCCGATGGGCGTGCCGACAGGCGAGGAAGGCCCCAATCCGGAACTAGTCGACTTCACCCGCCGGCTTTGGGTCAGCGGCGCGCTTTCGGTGCCGCTCTTGATCATCGCGATGGGGCCGATGGTCGGTCTGCCGGTTCGCGAGTGGCTCGGCAGCCGCCTCGCGGTGTGGATCGAACTCGTTCTGGCGACCCCGGTCGTACTGTGGGCGGCGATACCGTTCTTCGTGCGCGGCTACCAGTCGATCGTCAACCGCAGCCCGAATATGTGGACCCTGATTTCGATCGGCGTCGGCACGGCCTATCTCTACAGCGTCGTTGCGACGCTGTTTCCCGACCTGTTTCCGCAACAGTTCCGCAGCCATGGTGGCGCGGTACCGGTCTATTTCGAGGCGGCCGCGGTGATCGTTGCGCTGATCTTTGTCGGCCAGGTGTTGGAACTGAGGGCGCGCGAGCGCACCGGCTCGGCGATCCGCGCTTTGCTCGATCTGGCGCCGAAGACGGCGCGCCGCATCGACGCCGACGGCAACGAGGAAGACGTGCCGCTCGAATCGATCGCAAAGGGCGACAGGCTCCGGGTGCGGCCCGGCGGCAGCGTGCCCGTCGACGGCGCGGTGCTGGAAGGGCGTTCGTCGATCGACGAATCGATGATCACTGGAGAAGCCGTTCCGATCGAGAAGGTGGAGGGCGACCAGGTCACCGCCGGCACGCTCAACCGCAGCGGTACGCTGGTGATCGAAGCGCACAGGGTCGGCGCCGACACGGTGTTGTCACAGATCGTGGAGATGGTTGCGAAGGCGCAGCGTTCGCGTGCTCCGATCCAGGGCCTGGCCGACCGCGTGTCCTTCTATTTCGTCCCCGCTGTGGTGCTTATTGCGGTGGTGGCGTTTGGGGTGTGGGCGCTGTTCGGTCCGCAGCCCAGCATGGTCTATGCCATTCTCGCTGCTGTGTCGGTGCTGATCATCGCCTGTCCATGCGCGCTCGGGCTGGCCACGCCGATGTCGATCATGACGGCGACCGGGCGCGGCGCGCAGGCCGGCGTGCTGATCAAGGATGCCGAGGCGCTGGAACGATTCGCCGCCGTCGATACGCTGATCGTCGACAAGACCGGTACCCTGACCGAGGGGCGGCCGAAACTCACCGACGTGATCGCGGCCGCTGGCTTCGACGAGGACGACATATTGAGTCTGGCCGCGAGCGTGGAAAAAGGCTCGGAGCATCCGCTCGCCGAGGCGATTGTTGAAGGCGCCCGCCAGCGCGACCTTTCGCTTGCCGATACCAAGGATTTCGACGCCGTCACAGGCAAGGGCGTGCACGGTTCGGTAGCAGGCCGCAAGGTGGCGCTCGGCAACCGGGCGATGATGAAGGATCTGGGAATCGACACCGCGGCGCTCGAGGCCAGGGCCGACGACCTGCGCGCCGATGGCAAGACGGCGATGTTCGTCGCGGTCGACGGCCGCCTTGGCGGGCTGGTAGCGGTTGCCGACCCGATCAAGGAGACCACACCCGCCGCGATCCGGGCGCTGCACAAAAGCGGACTTACCGTGATCATGGCGACGGGCGACAATGAGCGAACGGCCAGTGCTGTCGCCAGGACGTTGGGCATCGACGATATCCGTGCCGGATTGCTGCCGGAGCAGAAGCAGGCGTTGATCGAGGAATTGCGCGCCGGTGGCGCAAAGGTCGCCATGGCCGGTGACGGCGTCAACGATGCGCCGGCGCTGGCTGCCGCCGACGTCGGTATCGCCATGGGCACCGGCGCCGATGTCGCGGTGGAGAGCGCCGGCATCACGCTGGTCAAGGGCGACCTCAATGGCATTGTGCGCGCCCGCAAGCTGGCCAGGGCGACAATTCGCAACATCCGCGAGAACCTGTTCTTCGCCTTCGTCTACAATGCGCTCGGTGTTCCGGTGGCTGCCGGCGTGCTCTATCCGCTGCTGGGCATGTTGTTGTCGCCGATGATCGCGGCGGCGGCGATGAGCCTGTCATCGGTTTCCGTGATCGGCAACGCGCTGCGGTTGCGCAGTCTCGACTTGAAATAGGACCGTTGATGGGCCAGATTGATGAGGCTTCCTGTTTTAGGAAGGTTTGTGCTGTTGAACGGGAACTGATGAGATGAATATCGGCATCGCTTCCGAACGATCCGGCCTGCCGGCCAAGACGATCCGTTATTACGAGGATATCGGGCTCTTGAAGCCGGATCGCGGCGACAATGGCTATCGCGATTATTCGACCTCCGATGTGCACCGACTGCGCTTCGTTCAGCGCGCGCGGGGATTGGGCTTTTCCGTCGCGGAGTGCCGGCAATTGCTGTCGCTTTACGACGATACCGGCCGCGAGAGCGCCGACGTCAAGACGATTGCCAGCGCGAAACTGGTCGAGATCGACCGCAAGATTGCCGAACTCAAAGGGTTGCGCGACGTGCTCAGCCATCTGGTGGCGCATTGCCACGGCGATCACCGGCCGGATTGCCCGATCATCGACGAACTGGCTGGAGCGCTGCCGGGATCATGACGAGCACCGTGGCCCGCTTGCTCGCCTGTCACCGCCACGCGGCGTGGAGAAGGCCCGTCGATACGGCCCACCTGCGTGCCTGAGGGCGGCGATCCCATGAGCTCCGCCCACGGCCAGGCGCGCTCCGGCGTGTGCGTGGTGACGGCTGGCGGGCCCTATCCCTGGATCATCGTCAATGCGCTCGTACGGCGGTTCGGAGTGATCGACGTCATCGAGGAGGATGGCGAGCCACAGCTCGCCTTCCTGCGCCGTCGCGCGCGGAAGACCGGCTGGATTTCGCTCGCCGGCCAATTTGGCACGATGGTCTTGATCCGGCTCGGCAAACGCCTGTCGGCGCGTCAGATCGCGGGTATCGTGGCGGCGGAGAGGCTCGAGACAGCGCCCGGTCCCGACCAGAGCATCATACGCGTCGCGTCGGTCAACAGCGACCGCTTCGTCCAGGAAATCGACCGGCTGAAGCCGCGCGTTGTGCTTCTGGCCGGTTGCCGCATCGTCAGGCCGTGGGTTCTGGCGCGGCTGTCCTGTCCGGTGCTCAACTATCACGCCGGCATCACCCCGGCCTATCGCGGCATGAATGGCGGCTATTGGGCGCTGGCCATGGGCGATCGGGAAAATTTCGGCGCCACCGTGCATCTGGTCGATGCCGGCGTCGACACCGGGATGATCGTGCGCCAGGTGCGCGGCTCGCCCGAACCCGGCGACACGATCATGACCTATGCGCACCGGCTGGCGGCGCTGTCGCGCGCGATGTGCGTGGAGGCGGTCGGCGATGCGCTTGAAGGCCGGCTCGCGCCGCGCGCGCCCGAGGGCCCGTCGCGACAATGGTATCATCCCACCATCTGGTCCTATCTTTGGACGGGGCTGACACGCGGCGTGTGGTAGCCGCCCCGACCGCCGACAGACGGGGCGCGCGTGGCCGCGGCCGCCTTCAGGCGGCGAGATGCCGGAAGGCGGCGATCACCGCGTCGTAGACGCCGCGCTTGAACGGCACGACCATGCCGGGAAGGTCGCTGAGCGGTTTCCAGGCCCAGGCGTCGAACTCCGGCTCGTGTCCGCAGGGCGGCGGGTTGATGCGGATTTCGCTGTCTGGGCCGTCGAAACGGAAGGCGTACCATTTTTGCGTCTGGCCGCGATATTTGCCCTTCAGCGCGACGCCGACGAGATGATCGGGCAGATCGTAGTCGATCCAGTCCGGCGCTTCGGCAAGCAGGCTGACCGTTTCCATGCCGGTCTCTTCGAACAGTTCCCGACGCGCGGCCAGAAGCGGTTCCTCGCCCTTGTCGATCCCGCCTTGCGGCATCTGCCAGAGCTTGTCGGAGCCGGTCATCTCGCCGTCGGGAACATGGATGCGCCGGCCGACCCAGGCGTGGCCGGCCCGGTTCAACACGACAATGCCGACACAGCGCCGGTAGGGCAGCGCGGTATTGCGCGCCGCGGTGTTCTCTCTTGCCATTGTGCGGTGTTACCTTTTTTCCGGATCGGCGGCGAGTGCGGAGACGGGGACGATCTCGATGCCGCGTTTTTTGGCCTCAGCCACCCATGACGCCACGGTTTCGACCGTGACGTCGAAGGCCGATCCAGTGCCGAGCGCGAAGCCGCGGGCGCGGGCGATTCGCTCCAGTTCGTCGAGCTTTTCCAGGATGGCGGCCCGGTCGCGGCGCTGGTCGATCGTCGCATCGCCCTCGACATAGGGAACCCGGCTCTTGGCGGCCAGCTCTCCGGCGAGGCTGCGCGCGGACGAGCCGTCGTCGAGATAAAGCAGCCCGCGGGCGCCGAGATCGCGCATAACCGGGGCGAAGGCGGCGTCCTCGGCGGTGAAGCGCGCGCCCATATAGTTCATCACGCCGACATAGTTCGTCGTGCGGCCCAGCACCTTGTGAAGGGTGTCAATATTCTGTTCGCCGGACGCCTCGGTCGTCAGCGTGTCGCGGCCGGGATTGATGCGCGGATAATCGAACGGCTCGAGCGGCAATTGCATCAATATCTCGTGTCCCTTGCCGCGCGCGGCCTGCATCCAGCGGCCGATCGAGTTGCCCTGCGGTGCGAAGGCGAGGGTCACCTCGGGCGGCAGCTTGGCGATTGCCGCCTGGGTGCCGGTCTGCGACAGGGCCATGCCGCCGATCACGATCGCCACGCGCGCGCCGCGCGCGCCCGACCAGGGTCGGGCATAGACGTCGAAGGGCCGGCGCCCGTCATCGGCCCGAACCGGCAGCGGGCCATGCTCGGACTGTTCCAGGAGAGCCCGATCGGGAAGATGCGCGACCCGCAGATCCTGGCCGATGGCGGAGGGATCGCGGATCACGATCACGTTCGACCCCGACTTGGCCTCGGATCTTTCGGGAACGCGAATGATGGAGGGCGTCGGGGCCGTCTCATCGTCGGCCGGCGCCAGGGCCTCTTCGGCGGATGGCCCGGGAGCGGGTTGCTGGGCGCTCTCCAGCGCCACGATCTCGGCAGCGGGCTGGCGCCAGGGATCGGGCAGCAGGGCGACCCACAGCCCGGCTGCGGCGACGATGCATAGGCTCGCAGCGCCGGCGATTTGGGCCGCGCCGGGCATCGGCCACGGCCGCCTGGCCGGCCGCGCGCCGTGCTGACCGAGGGGACGTTCGATCTGCTTGTCGAGCGGCAAGCCAGGAGCCTTTCAGGCAGGAATGAATCAGGTGTGTCGAGGCATGGGCCGAACGGCGCCGGGCGGTTGAACCGCCGGCGCCGCATGCTTACTGATTGAGGACCGCCTGGTCCGGATTGGGCGGAAAGGCCGGATCGGTCTTTTCACCGCGCAGCAACGCGAGCGCGTAGGTAAGCTGGACGTCGTCCTTGGCTTCCGGCGGCACATAGGCGGCCGAACCCGAACCTTCCTCGCTTTCCTCGTCACCCTTGATGTGGCCGCGCAGGTCCGATTCGCCGCGCGTCACGTCACGCCCGAGCAATTCGTCCGGCAGCGGTTGCTCGACACGGATGTCGGGGGTGATGCCCTTGCCCTGGATCGATTTTCCCGCCGGCGTGTAATAGAGCGCGGTGGTCAGGCGCAGGGCGCCGTTCTCGGCCAGCGGGATGATGGTCTGCACCGATCCCTTGCCGAACGAGCGCGTGCCGAGCACGGTCGCGCGGCGATGATCCTGAAGGGCGCCGGCGACGATCTCGGACGCACTCGCCGAGCCGCCATTGACCATGACGATCAGCGGCTTGCCACCGGTCAGGTCGCCAGCACGCGCATCGAACCGGACCACGTCCTTGGGATCGCGGCCACGGGTCGAGACGATCTCGCCGCGATCCAGGAAGGCGTCAGAAACGCTCACCGCCTGGTCGAGCAGGCCGCCGGGGTTGAGCCGCAGGTCGAGCACGAAACCCTTCAGCCTGTCGGCCGGAACCTCGTTTTCGATGTCGGTGATGGCTGCCTGCAGATCGTCGAAGGTCTTTTCGGTGAAGGAGGCGATCTTCACATAGCCGATATCGCCCTCGACGCGGTATTTGACCGCCCTGACCTTGATGATGGCGCGCACGATCGTGATCTTGATCGGCTCGACGGCGCCCTCGCGCAGGATTGTCAGTTCAATCGGCGTGTTGACGGCGCCGCGCATGCGCTCGACCGCGTCCGACAGGTTGAGGCCGCGCACGTCCTCGCCGTCGATCTCCGCGATCAGGTCGCCGGCAAGCACGCCGGCGCGGGCGGCCGGCGTGTCGTCGATCGGCGTGATCACCTTGACCAGCTCGTTTTCCATGGTGACCTCGATGCCGAGGCCGCCAAACTCGCCCTTGGTCTGGACCCGCATGTCCTTGGCGGCGTCCGGATTGAGATAGGACGAATGCGGATCGAGCGAGGTGAGCATGCCGTTGATGGCGTTCTCAACCAGGTCCTTGTCCTCGGGCGGCGTCACATATTGCGCGCGCACGCGCTCGAAAATGTCGCCAAAAACCGCGAGGTGGCGATAGGTTTCCGAGCTGGCCGCGATCGCGGAAGAGCCCGTGGGGCCGTAAACGACGCTCATCACGGAGGCGCCCATCAAGGCGCCGGCAAGAAGAAGCGACAACTTACGAATCATCTTTCGTCCTTCCAGAATCCCGGTCGGCCCACCATGGGCCCGGGTCGACGGGTTTGCCATCCTTGCGGAACTCTACGTAAAGCTCCGGACTGCTGCTCGCACTTCCCAATGTCACCACGCTGGCGACCCTTGCTTCCCCCATGGCGCCGATCGGTTCTCCCGACAGCACCGTCTGGCCCAGGGAAACGTTCGTGGTCGCCAGACCCGCCAGCACGACATGATAACCGTCGCCAACATCGACGATCAAGAGTTGGCCGTATGAACGAAACGGGCCCGCGTACAAAATACTGCCATCGGCAGGTGCGGTGACGATAGAGCCGGATTGTGTTTGAAGCGTGTCGCCAGCCATGTGACCGCCGAGCCCGTCGCTCTCGCCGAAGCGTCGCACGAACGTGCCCGACACCGGCAGCGCGACCGTTCCTTCAAGACTTTCAAAGGGTAGGCCCGTCACCAGCCGGTTGGCTTCCGGCACGGGGCGGCCCGCGGCTTCCGCCTCGCGGCGCCTGCGCTCTTCCTCCGCCAGACGCGCCGCGCGCGCGGCTTCCTGAACGCCGGTGATCTCGGCCTCGATGGAGGCGATCAATTCTTTGAGACTGCCTGCCCTGGCAGCGAGGGCGGCGGCCTTCTCGCGCTCTTTTTCCATGGTTGATTCGTTCGCCCGCAAGAGCCTGCTCTTTTCCTCCAGCAGCAGCGCCAGTCGCTTCTTTTCCGCCGCCTGGTCCTGCACGGTGGCAGACAGTCTCTCGCGTTCGCCGGCGATCGCGCGACGCAGCGCGGCCAGTTCCTTGAGATCGCCGAGGAGGATTTCGGTCTCGGCTCTGAGTTCGGGCACGACCGCGCCCAGAATGATCGCGCTGCGTACCGACGACAGCGCGTCCTCGGGCCTGACCAGAATCGCCGGCGGCGGATTGAGCCCCATGCGCTGGAGTGCGCCCAGGACTTCGGCCAGGACACCGCGACGGGCATGAAGCGAGGATTTTAGCGCGTCTTCCTGCTGTTTGAGCGTTTCCAGGCGCGTCTCGATGGCGATGATGTCGTTGGAGAGCTTCTTTTCGGTCTTTGCCGCCTGAATCAGGGCGGTGGTGATGGCCGCGTTATCCTTGCGCATCGCCGCGACCTCGTCCGCCAGCGAATCGAGACGCTCTTGCGACAGCGACATCTGGCGCAGGATTGTTTGGTATTCGGAGGCGGTATCGGTGCGCTTCTCCTCCAGGGTCGCCATGTCCTGGGCAAAAAACGGGGTCGGGAGGGCGACCGCAAGCACGAGAGCGGCAAGCAGTGTCCGTCCGCGCCTCCCGTTCCTGTCGCTGCGGTTTCTCGTCATCGCTCCGCCCTGATCCTGCCGGCGTTTCTCGGGTCGCGACCCTAGGAGCGGCCGGTTAAGGAAGCATCAACCATATCGCATCGTGCGGGTGCGCGCGCAGAGTCGGCCCGCTTTTGTCGGAAATTGTGGCGACGGGCGGCAAACGCCGTCCGAACGCGCCGTCAGATACGGTGATATGGGTGACCGGCCAGAATGGTCGCGCACCGGTAGAGCTGTTCGGCGATCATGACGCGCGCCAGCTGATGCGGCCAGGTGAGCTTGCCCATGGAGAGAACGAGGCCGGCCCCGTCGCGCAGCGCCGCATCGTGGCCGTCCGGGCCACCGAGCGCGGTCACCAGCCTGCGGCATCCCTCATCGCGGGTCTTTGCGATCCAGCGCGCGAGGTCTTCCGACCCCTGGGCCTTGCCGCGTTCGTCGAGAAGCAGCAACACAGATCCGGGCTCGAGCACCGAGGTGAGCCGCGCGGCTTCCTCGCGCTTGCGCTCGCCTGGACCGGGGGCGCGGCTTTCGACGGTTTCGGATAGCCCCGCCCATTCCAGGCCGACTGACGGGCCGATTTTGGCGAGGCGATCGAAATAGCGGCCGGCAAGCTCCGCCTCGGGGCCGGTCTTCATCCGGCCCACTGCATGCACGGCAATCCGCATCGCCTTCGGTTCAGTGAACCGTTTCGTCCTCGAGATCGGGAGCCTGCCACATCTTTTCGATGTTGTAGAACTCGCGGACCTCGGGCCGGAAGACATGGACGATGATGTCGCCGGCGTCGATCAGAACCCAATCCGAATTCGCCAGGCCTTCGACCCGGGCGCTACCCAGTCCGGCCTCCTTGAGCGCCTTGATCAGATGGTCCGACACCGCTCCGACATGACGGTTCGACCGGCCCGAGGCGATCACCATGTGGTCGCCAAGGCTCGATTTACCCCGGATGTCGATTGAGACGATGTCTTCCGCCTTTGAGTCTTCCAGAGATTCAAGGACGATTTTCAAGGCCTGAGATTCACCCTGTCGGGTCATCCCGGCCGGCGAAGGCATGATTTCAGCCTTCTTGCCCAGTGCTGTTCTCAGTGTCTTTCCTTTCACGGTAAGAACAACTCCGCCACGCGCGAGTCACGTGACATGCTAAAGATAGGCATGGACCCTTAACAGTTTCAAGACTGGCCGGCCGCCTCGTTCGCGTCCCCCGAACCGTACTCCTCGGTCGCATAGGCGAATTCGGGGGCTGGCGGCGCCTGTGCGGACAAAGGCGCGAAATCACCGCTTTCGTCGGCAGGCACGGCGTCTGCCTGCGTCAGCCGCCAGACGACGAAGGCGCAGAAGACGGCGGCGATGGCAATCGCCACGGCGATGAAGGCGCCAGTGCCGGCAAAGGCGGTCAGGGCGGTGGCGATCCCCGGTATGACGAAGCCCGACAAAGACCAGGTGAACAGCATGGTGCTCGACAGCAAGACGAGGTCGCCCTTTTCCGCGCGGTCATTGGCGTGCGCGGAGCAAATCGAATAGATCGATTCGGTGGCGCCGCTCCACACCATGTAGATCAGGATCATCCACGCCATTTCCTTTCCGTCGGCGCCAGTCGCCAGCGCGCCGGCGCCGATCACGATCACGGAGGCGGCAACCAGCACGTAGCGCCGGTCCGTGCGGTCGGACAGCCAGCCGAACGGCAATTGTACCAGCATGGTGCCGAGCGGCATGGCCAGCAGGAGCAGGGCGACCTGGTCCTTGGAAAATCCGATTGCGGTGGCGTGGATGGGCGCGAAGCCGGCGACCATCATCGACAGCCCGCCGACGGCCAGCATGCCGGCCAGCCCGACCGGCGAAACCTGCCAGGCGCGCCGGAGCGCGATCGAGGCGATCGGCGGCGGCGGCGGGGTGCGCAGCCGGGTCAGGCCGACGGGAATGATCGACAGCGCGCCGAACGCGACCGCGACCACCGGTGCTGCGTTGGTGGCGATGTCGATAAAGGTCAGCAGATAGGACCCGAGGCCCAATCCGACGATATAGCTGACGTAGAAAATGGCGATCACGCGACCGCGCACGTGGTTTTCCACGACGTCGTTGAGCCAGCTCTGGGCAACGATGAAGAGCCCCGATATGGCAAAGCCGTACAGCGCTCGCGCCGGAACCCAGAGCGCGGGGGTCACCTTGATGCTGATCGCGACGCTCGACAGGATGATCAGTGCCGAAAAGATCATATAGGCGCGGGCGTGGCCGACGCGGTTGACGATGCGCCCGGTCAGGAAGCAACCGGCCATGCCGCCGGCCGAAAGACCGGTCAGGATCAGTCCGGCCCAGGTTGGCGGAAATCCGTCCACGGCCAGCCGGACCGGCACGAAAGCGAACATCAGCCCGTTGCCGACCGCCACAAGCGCCGTCGACAGGATCACGCTGGCGATCGCGATCGCCGGCGCGGATTGCGCCGGATCGGTCGGCGGCGCACTGGCCGCTTCTGTGCTCGAAACGAAGCTCATCGCGCCGATGATGTTCCTTTCGGGCGCGGCGGAACACGACGAAAACGGCACGAACTGTCTGGAACTGGACGGGCGGCGGCGGTGGGCGCGCGACCGAGCGTCGGCGTATCCGGGACCGGGCTAGTCCGCGTTGCGGAGGGCGGTCGAGGACAAAGAGGAGCGCGGCCCGTGGATGAACGTCCAGGCGGGCGCCGGGGTGCGGGCCAGTCGCGCGGCCTGGTCCTCGTCGATGCGGGCCCGGCTGAAGGCCTTGGCGGTCACCGACGAGAGAAAGGACAGCGTCGCGCCGGGCCGGTCGATGACGGCGATCGGCATGATCGCCATGATGTCGCGCCAGCGCTGCCAGCGATGGAAGCCGGCGAGGCTGTCGGCGCCCATGATCCAGACGAAATCGACGCCGGGATTGCGCCGTGTCGCCAGTTCCAGCGTGTCGGCGGTGTAGCGGATGCGGTGCGCCGCCTCGAAGGCGGTCACCTTGATGCGCGGGTCCGGCGTGATCGCCTCGGATTGCGCCAGCCGCCGCGCCAGCGGCGCGAGCTCCTTCACGTCCTTGAGGGGATTGCCCGGCGTGACCAGCCACCAGAGTTGGTCGAGGCGCAGGCGCCGCAGCGAGATCTCGGCGACCAGGGCGTGGCCGGCATGCGGCGGGTTGAACGAGCCGCCGAAAATGCCGACCGCCATGCCGCGCTCGACATGGGGCATGCGCAGGTAACGGGCCGGAATGCCCTCAAGCCTCTGGCTGGCGCTGGTCAAGGCCGGAGCTGGCCGGAACCGCGGACGCGGTACTTGAACGATGTCAACTGTTCGACGCCGACCGGACCGCGCGCATGCATCTTTCCGGTCGCGATGCCGATCTCCGCGCCCATGCCGAATTCGCCGCCGTCGGCAAACTGGGTCGAGGCGTTGTGGAGCAGGATCGCAGAATCGATCTCGTTGAAGAAGCGCTCGACCACGGCCGGGTCTTCCGCCACGATCGCCTCGGTGTGATGCGACGAATGGGTCTCGATATGCTCGATCGCGCCCGCGATACCCTCGACCAGCTTCACCGAGATGATGGCGTCGAGATATTCGGTCGTCCAGTCGTCGTCGCTCGCCGGCGTCGCGGCCGGATAATAGGTGCGCACCGCGCTGTCGGCGCGGATTTCGCAGCCCGCCCCCGCGAGCGCGGTCAGGACCGGCACGAGTTGGGTGTCGGCTGCGGCGCGGTCGACGAGCAGGGTCTCCGTGGCGCCGCAAATGCCGGTGCGACGCATCTTGGCGTTGACGGCGATCGCGCGCGCCATGTCCGGATCGGCCGAGGCATCGATATAGAGATGGCACAAGCCTTCGAGATGGGCGAAGACCGGCACCCTGGCCTCCTCCTGCACCCGACTGACCAGGCTCTTGCCGCCGCGCGGCACGATGACGTCGATCGCGCCGGAGAGGCCTTTGAGCATCGCGCCGACGGCGGCGCGGTCGGTGGTCGGAACGATCTGGATCGCGGTTTCCGGCAGGCCGGCGGTTTTCAACCCCTCGGTCAGGCAGGCGTGGATCGCGGCCGAGGAATTGGCCGAGTCCGAGCCGCCGCGCAGAATGACGGCGTTGCCGGCCTTCAGGCACAGCGCTCCCGCGTCGGCGGTGACGTTGGGCCGGCTTTCGAAAATCACGCCGATAACACCGAGCGGCGTGCGCACGCGCTCGATCTTGAGCCCGTTGGGCCGCTCCCACGCGGCAATGACGTCGCCCACCGGATCCGGCAGGGCGGCGATGGCGCGCACCCCCCCGGCGACGGCGCGAATACGTTCAGTCGTCAGAACGAGACGATCCATCAAGGCGGCCGAGAGACCGTTTTCGGTGCCGTTGGCGACATCGATGGCGTTGGCGGTCATGATCTGGCGCTCGTTGGCCTCAAGCGCGTCGGCCATAGCGTGGAGTGCGGCATTCTTGACGGTTTCCGACGCCGTGGCCAGCGGTCGCGCCGCGGCGCGGGCGGCACGGCCCATCTCGTTCATGAGCGTTACCACGTCGATGCGGGCGTCGTCATTGGTTGTGAGCATGTCGTCCTCCCAGCGCTCAGCCGCGGGCCTCTTTCCTGGCCGAGGGGGCCGGCGTCACCACGAGATCGTCGCGGTGAATCATCGCCGCGCGCGCTTCGTAGCCCAGCACGCGGGCGATGTCGGCGCTCTTCAGTCCCGCAATCCTTACGGCATCGGCGGCGTCGTAGGCAACCAGGCCGCGCGCGATCTCGCTGCCGTCCGGCGCGAGCACGGCCACGGTGTCGCCGCGTGCGAACCCGCCTTCGACCGCGCGCACGCCGGCCGGCAGCAAAGACTTGCCCGAGCGCAGCGCGCCGATCGCGCCGTCGTCGATGACGAGCCGGCCAGCCGGTTCGAGTTGGCCCGCGATCCATGTCTTGTAGCCGCGCACCGGCGTCTGGCTGGGCGCAAAAAAAGTCGACGGTTCGCCGCGGTCGATGGCCGCAAGCGGCGACAGTCTGGTGCCCGACGCAATGATCATGGCGGTGCCGGCCCGGGTGGCTATTCTGCCGGCGTCGAGCTTGGTGCGCATGCCGCCGCGCGAGAATTCCGAGGCGGCCTCGCCGGCCATCGCCTCGATCTCCGGCGTGATCGCGTCGACCTCGGGCACGAAGCGGGCGGCGGGATCGCGCGCCGGCGGGGCGGTGTAAAGCCCGTCAATGTCCGACAGCAGAACCAGAAGGTCCGACTGGATCATGGTCGCCACGCGCGCGGCCAGCCGGTCATTGTCGCCATAGCGGATCTCGGTGGTGGCGACGGTATCGTTTTCGTTGATGACCGGCACGGCACGGAGCTTGAACAGGGTCGAGATGGTCGCCCGGGCGTTGAGATAACGGCGGCGTTCCTCGGTGTCGCCAAGCGTCACCAGAACCTGTCCAGAGACGAGTCCCAGACGGTCGAGCTCCTCCGACCAGGCGCCGGCGAGCGCAATCTGGCCAACGGCGGCGGCGGCCTGGCTTTCCTCGAGTTTCAGCGCCCGGCGGCCTAGGCCGAGCAGCTTGCGGCCGAGCGCGATGGCGCCCGAGGAGACGACGCAGATATCCGCACCGGCCGCCGACAGGTTGGCGACGTCCGCGCACAGCGATGCGAGCCAGTCGCGCCTGAGGCCGCGCTCGGGGTCGACGAGCAGGGCGGAGCCGACCTTGACCGTGATGCGGCGATAGGCGGAAAGCGGTTGCCGGACCATTATCGCTCCGTGCGCTGCCAGCGCGGATCGGGCGTGTCATCTGTTTGCGCCTCGGCGGCGCGGGTCTCCTCGATCACGGCCATCAAGGCGCGCAGGGTCTGCTCGACGCCTTCGCGCGTGGCCGACGACAAGAGCAGGGGCGCGCGCCCGGCAGCCGCCTGCAGGGCGGCGACCTTTTCGGCACGTTCTTCTTCGTCGAGGGTGTCGATCTGCGCCAGCGCGACGATTTCGGGCTTGTCGCCGAGGCCGTGACCATAGGCTTCAAGCTCGCCGCGCACGGTGCGGTAGGCGGCGGCGGGGTCGTCTTCGCGCGCGGACACCAGATGCAGGATGACCCGGGTGCGTTCGACATGGCCGAGGAATCGGTCGCCAATCCCCGCGCCCTGGTGCGCGCCCTCGATCAGGCCGGGGATGTCGGCGATGACGAATTCGCGTGCGTCGACCCGCGCCACGCCGAGGCCCGGGTGGAGCGTGGTGAAGGGGTAGTCGGCGATCTTCGGCTTGGCCGCGGTAACGGTCGACAGAAAGGTCGACTTGCCGGCATTGGGCAGGCCGACCAGTCCGGCGTCGGCGATCAGTTTCAGCCGCAGCCAGATCGTCCGTTCCTGGCCTTCGAGGCCGGGATTGGCCCGGCGCGGCGCCTGGTTGGTTGAACTCTTGAAATGGGTGTTGCCGAAACCGCCATTGCCGCCGGCGGCAAGCCTCACGCGCTGGCCGACCTCGGTCAGGTCGCAGATCAGGGTCTCGTTGTCGTCTTCGAACACCTGGGTGCCGACCGGCACCTTCAGCACGGCGTCCGCGCCCTTGCCGCCGGTGCGGTTGCGGCCCATGCCGTGCATGCCGGTCTTGGCCTTGAAATGCTGCTGGTAGCGATAGTCGATCAGCGTGTTCAGCCCGTCGACCGCCTCGACCCACACATCGCCGCCGCGGCCGCCATCGCCGCCGTCCGGCCCGCCGAACTCGAGATATTTCTCGCGCCGGAAGGAAACCGATCCGGCTCCGCCGTCGCCCGAACGAATATAGACCTTGGCCTGGTCGAGAAATTTCATCGGATTGACAACTTGCCGTTCTATCTGCTTGAGCCGCTACGTTCGCGCATGCGGGCGCGAGAGCGATATCGGAAATGACGGTTTACCGCAATCTCCGTGCGGTAAACCGCTGGGCAGGGGCGGGCTCGAGACCATGCAATGCGTCACCTACAATATCCAGTACGGCATCGGCCTTGATGGTCGCTACGATCTGTCCCGCATCGCCGATGCCGTGCGCGGGGCCGATCTGATCGCGCTGCAGGAAGTCTCGCGCAACAATCCCGACAATGCCGGTCGCGACATGGTCGCGGAGATGGCGGAGCTTCTGCCCGAGTATTTTTCCGTCTTCGGCGCGCCCTTTCAGGGCGATATGGGGTCTGCCGTGGAGAACGGGCGCGCGGTCACCCGCATGTTCGAGTTTGGCAATATGGTTTTGTCGAAGACGCCGATCCTGTCCTCGCGCAACCTGCTGTTGCCGCGCCAGCGCACCTTCGACCGGCTCAATTTGCAGCGCGGCGCGCTGGAGGCGATGGTCGAAACGCCGCTTGGGCCGCTGCGTTTCTATTCGGTCCATCTCGACCATACCAGTCCGGCTGAACGTATCGAGCAGATCGGCTATCTGGTCGACAAGGCGCTCGCCTACGGCATCGAAGGCGGGGCATTGACCGGTACGTCCGAACGCGGCTTTCCCGAACCGCCGCATCCCGAAGCGTTCGTGCTGATGGGCGACTTCAATCTTGTGCCCGGCTCGCCCGAATATATCGCCATGACCGGCCATCCCGACGTCGAGTTCGGGGTGACGCGGCGCAGCCGCCTGCCGGTCGACGCCGCGGTGCTGGTCGATCCCGACCATGCCGGGCGCGTGACCTGGCTCGATCCGAAACGGCTCGACGATAAGAACGCGCGGCGCTGCCTCGACTATTGTTTCGTCTATGCCGGTCTCGCCGCCAGGGTGAAGCGCTGCTTCGTCGACACCCAGGCGGTCGGCTCCGATCACCGCCCGGTCTGGATGGAGTTGGGGTGAGGCGGTTCACCGCCCGTCGCCAGGACGGGCGGCACTCGGCGTCGGCTTAGAGCCGGTCTGCTTTTCACGGAATCGCAGACCAGCTCTAACTTATTGTCTTAACGCGTTTCCGAACGGAGAACCGGCTTCCACTTCGCCTGGAAACGCTCTAGCTCTGCGCCCAGGTGCGCAGGCTCACCCAGGTCTTGCGGTCGAGCCGGTAGCGCTCTACCGGCACCTGCCCGGCGGAGAGCGAGTCCAGCATGCCCTGGCCGGCATACTGGAACCCGCATTTGTGGATCACGCGGCGCGACCCGTCATTGATGACGCGACAGGAGGCGTGCAACGTGTCGATCGTGGTTGCGCGAAAGGCGAGGTCCACCAGCGCGTGCGCGGCCTCGGTGGCGTAACCGCGACCCCAGTAGGGCTCGCCGATCCAGTAGCCGATCTCCAGTCCGCGCTGCGTGACGTTCAGTCCCGCGCAGCCGATGAAGGCGCCGTTTTCGGAATTGGTGATGGCATAGGTGCAGCCGGGACCGCGATTGCGCGCGGTGGCGATGAAGGCCTTGGCTTCCATCTCGCCGTAAGGGTGCGGCATGCGCCCGAGCATCTCGGCGATGCGGCGATTGTCGGCGAGCTCGATCAACTCCGGCAGGTCGTCGCGATGCGGCGGTCGCAGCACCAGCCTGGCTGTGACGAGTACCGGGCAATCGATCCGCAGACTTTCGTCTTCGACGTCTTCCTTTTCGGCAACCATGTCCTGTCCTCCGGCAATGAAAAAGGGGAGATGGCGCCCCATCTCCCCTGATCCTATTGCTGGAGTGTCCAGACACCGGTTCCCGAGAGGGGGCGCCGGTATCTTGAAGCGGAACCGGCTATTCCGCGGCTTCCATAATCGGATTCACCGATACGTAGGTGCGGCCATTGGCTTTCTTGCGGAAGGACACCGCACCGGTCTCGAGCGCAAAAAGAGTATGGTCCTTGCCCATGCCCACACGTTCGCCCGGGTGCCACTTGGTGCCGCGCTGACGCACGATGATGTTGCCGGCGATCACCTTCTCGCCGCCGAATTTCTTCACGCCAAGGCGCTTGGATTCCGAATCGCGACCGTTACGCGACGAACCGCCAGCTTTCTTGTGTGCCATTTTCTGCTCCTTCGCGCCGCAGAGGCGCCTTCAACCTTATGGGCGCATTCGCGCCGCTTTTCAAACCTTAGGCTCGGGGTCAGCCCTTGGCCAGTTCCTTGGCCTGGTCGCGCCAGTCCTTGATCTGGTCGGCGCTGAACGGCATTGCTTCGTCGATGCGCGCCACGTCCTTGTCCGACAGCGCGGCGATCTGCGCGAAGGTGGTGATGCCCTGCTCGTTCAACTGTCCGGCCGCCACCGGGCCAATGCCCTTGATCGTGGTCAGGTCGTCCTTGTCGCCCTTCGGGGCGGTGAACAGCGGAGCGGCCGCGGTGTCGACCTTGGCGTCCGCCTTTTTCGGCGCCGCCTCTTTCTTGGCCGCGGGCTTGTCGTCGGCCTTCTTCGGCGCGGCGTCCTTCTTGGCGGCCGGCTTCTTCGACGGCTTGGCGCCTCCGGTCAGGATCTCGGAAATGCGCACCGTGGTCAGAAGCTGCCGGTGGCCGCGCGTGCGGCGCGAATTCTGGCGGCGCCGCTTCTTGAAGGCGATCACCTTCTTGCCGCGGCCCTGCTCGACCACTTCGGCCGCCACCGAGGCGCCGTCGATGAAGGGGGCGCCCAATGTAACGTCCTCGCCCTCGCCGACGACGAGCACGTGCGGAAATTCGATGATGTCGCCGGCTTCGCCCGCGACCTTTTCGACCTTCAGGAGGTCGTCCGCGGCAACGCGATACTGCTTGCCGCCGGTTTTGATGACTGCGAACATTTCTTGCCTTTCGCTGTTCGGACCGGCTCGTTGAGCGGATACGTTCCGCCCGGCCGTCTTCTTTTCAGTCTGTTTCGGGTTCAAATGACAAACGGCGCGGAGAGTTTCCACGCCGGAAGCCACGCGTCGTTAGCCGAACGGGTGCTTCAAGTCAAGCAAGCGTGGTGTTTTTCGGCACAACGGGCCTTGTTTCGGCGGGCGACCTTCGCTATCTGTGCGCCGCGCCGGCAACGGCTGACCATCACCCGCGGAGAGGTGGCAGAGTGGTCGAATGCACCGCACTCGAAATGCGGCATACTCGCAAGGGTATCGGGGGTTCGAATCCCCCCCTCTCCGCCACTTCGGTACGGGTACGACCCGGAGACATGGGTAACAGATTGTACCGGAGAGATGGGTTACAGTTTCTCCGGGGCGAATGGTTCGACCGCGACCACCAGTTCGATCTCGACGGTGATGTTTCCCGGTAGCGAACCCAGCCCGACGGCTGAGCGCGCATGCTGGCCGTTTTCGCCGAAAGTCATGATGAGCAGATCCGAACAGCCGTTGATGACGTCGGGATGGTGAGTGAAGTCCGGCGTCGCATTGACCATGCCCAGGAGCTTGACCACCCGCCTGACGCGGTGAAGCCCTCCAAGCGCGGCGCGCACGACCGAAAGCAGGTTCATGCCGGTCAGCCGTGCATGCGCGTAGGCCTGTTCGACCGAGACATCGGCGCCCACCTTGCCGGTATGCAGGCGTCCGTCGGCCTCACGCGGCCCCTGGCCGGACAGGAACAGAAGCTCGCCTTCGCGCACATGCGTCAGGAAGTTGCCGATCGGCGGCGGGGGAGGCGGCAGAACGACCCCCATTTGCGCAAGCCGTTCCTCGGGGGAGCGACCGGCCGCCGGGCCGGAACATGCGAGATTCATCGAAGACTCCATGATTGCCGAACGCAGGGCCTGCGTTGGCCGTGTCCGCGCCAGCGGCGCGGCGGTTGATCAATCAGCATGGTGGCACGCGGCCTCGGCGCCGGACGCAACACGGCGCAGAAGCGGCCGCTCGCTGCGGCAGATGTCGGTCGCGACCGGGCAGCGCGGATGGAACGCGCAGCCAGAGGGCGGGTCCAGCGGACTGGGCACCTCGCCGCGCGGCACCTTGAGGCGGCGGTGGCGGCGCGACGGATCGGGCTTGGGCACGGCATCCATCAGCGTGCGCGTATAGGGGTGGCTGGGCTGCTGATAGACACGCGCGGTGTCGCCGATTTCGACGATGCGGCCCAGATACATCACCGCGACCCGGTCGCTGATGTGCTGCACGATGCCGAGATCGTGCGCGACGAACAGATAGGCGAGACCGAATTCGCGCTGGATGTCCGACATCAGGTTGACAACCTGTGCCTGGATCGACACGTCCAGGGCCGAGACGGGTTCGTCGGCGACGATCAGCGCGGGATTGAGCGCCAGCGCGCGCGCGATCGCCAGCCGCTGGCGCTGTCCGCCGGAGAATTTCGACGGCACATTGCGCATCTGGTCCGGCCGCAATCCGACCTTTTCGAACAGGTCGGCGACCCGCTCGCGCCGCCGCGCGGCGCCGCGCATGCCGCTGACCAGCAGCGGTTCGGCGACGATGTCCTGGGCGCGCTGTCGCGGATCGAGCGAACCGTTCGGATCCTGGAAAATCATCTGCACGCGACGTCGTAACGGGCGCATGCGGCGATGGGACAGGTGGGAGATGTCGATGCCGTCGAGAAGGATCTTTCCGTCGCTCGGCTCAAGCAGTCTGACGATCATCTTGCCGACGGTCGACTTGCCGCAGCCCGATTCGCCGACCAGGCCGAGCGTTTCGCCCGCGGCGATGGAAAAGGAAACGTCGTCGACGGCGTGAACGGTTCGCACCCTGCCGGCGAGCCCGCCGGCAATGGTGAAGCGCTTGCCCAGATTGCTGACCTCAAGCAGCTTGCTCATGCCGCGCCTTTCATCGGATACCAGCAGGCCGCGCGGTGTCCGGGCGCCATGTCGGACAGTGGCGGCCGTTCGACCTCGCATCGCTGCCGGGCTCGCGGGCAGCGCGGCGCGAAGGCGCAGCCCTTGGGCAGGGCCCACAGCGCGGGCACGGTGCCCGGGATTTCGGTAAGACGGCCGCGTTCGGTGGCGCTGCCGGTTTCGGCGATATGCGGGATCGAACCGAGCAGGCCGTGCGTGTAGGGGTGCTGGGGGTCGGCAAACAATCTTTCGGTCGTCGTCTCCTCGACAATCCTGCCGGCATACATGACGGCCACGCGGTCGGCCGTTTCGGCGACGACGGCCAGATCGTGGGTGATCAGGATCGTCGCGGCGCCGACGGCGGCCTGCAGGTCGCGGAACGTTTCCAGAATCTGGGCCTGGGTGGTCACGTCCAGCGCCGTGGTCGGCTCGTCGGCGATCAGCACATCCGGATCGCAGGCCAGTGCGAGCGCGATCACCACGCGTTGGCGCATGCCGCCCGACATTTGATGCGGGTAGTCGTCGAAGCGCCGCTTCGGATCGGGTATGCGCACCTGTTCGAAGATTTCTTCCACGCGCCGTCTGGCGGCGGCGGCGTCGAGCCCCTTGTGCAGGCGCAGGGCCTCGGCGACCTGCGGGCCGACGCGCATCGACGGATTGAGCGAAGTCATCGGTTCCTGGAAGATCAGGCCGATGCGGTTTCCCCTTATCGAGCGCAGGCTGGCCTCGCTCGCTGCGGCAAGGTCGAGTTCGTCGAACAGGATGCGGCCCTTGCTGATCCGCGCGACCGGGTCGGGCAAAAGCCGCATGATCGCCAGGGCGGTCATGCTCTTGCCCGAGCCCGATTCTCCCACCAGCGCAAGCACTTCGCCGCGCGCGACGGTGAAGGACAGATCGCTTACGGCATCGAATGTGCGGTCCCGGGCAGACAGTTCCACGGTCAGGTCCTGGATTGCGAGAAGCGGCGTCATCCGGTGCCGTCCCGCCCGGCGAGCGCCGGGATGAGCGCGACCGCGTTGTCGCGCAGGATGGCGCGCCGATCCCGGTCCGAAAGATAGTCGGCGTAACGGGTGAAATAGGTCAGCGACTGCGCATAGGTGCAGTAGCGGTCGACATTGGGCGCGTCGGAGCCCCACAGGAAGCGCTCGGCGCCGAAGCGCTCGACCAGCTGGCGGATATGAAGGTGCGCGCGGGGATAGGGGTAGTCCTGCCGCCCGCCCCAGGCGATCGGGTAGAGGATTTCGGCGGAAACCGGCGCCTGGGAAAGCAGTCTTTGGATCACGGCGGGAAGGGTTAGACGATCCTGGTCGTCGGCATAAAGCGATGTCGGCACGCCGTGAACCAGAACATGGCGGATGCCGGGAAAGCGCTCCACGATGCGTTCCAGATGGCGCATCTCGTCTTCATAGGTGCCGACCGGCGAGTTTGCCGACTGGACCCAGAACACCGGCAGGCCGCTCTGCTCGATGAAGCGCCAGAAGGGGGCGTAGACGGCGTCGGAGTGCATTGGCCGGTAGCCGCTGCGAAACAGCCCCGTCGTGGTAAAATAGACGCCTGCCATCTTCAGACGACCGATCTCGTCGGCAAGGCGCTGCAGTTCCTCGTCGGTATAGGCGAAGGCCTCCTCGACCTGGGCAAGGCCGACCAAGCGGCCGGGATGGGCGCCTGCCGCGGCGGCAAAATCCTCGGCCAGATTGCCGTAAATATGGTCGTTCTGGAGAATCGCGGCCGCAACACCGGCATTGTCCATGAACGCCAGCAGCTTTTCGGCGCTCATCGACAGGTCGTCCATCCAGGGTGGCAGGAACTGAACGTAAAAATCCTCGCCGCCGCTCGTCCATTCGAAGCGGCCGAACCGCCCGGCCCGGAAGGCGCAGTCGCGCCGGCCCGCGGGAGACGGGTCGGCCGGATCCCACAGCATGCGCTCAGTGGCGACGGAACCGTCGCGGGTTCGGCGGTAGGGTTGGTTTCCATGCATATGCATGGCGCGCTGCTGGTGCAGAAGGTGCGTTTCCGCGTCGGGAAAACCGGCGGCGCCGGCGGCCGGCGGGAAGATATGGGCGTGGCAATCGATGATGCCGAAATCCATTGTGGACACCGTCATGAGCTGGAACCTGGATCGAAGACGTCGCGCAAACCATCGCCGAAGGCGTTGAAGGCGAGAACGAGGAGGGAGATGGCGATGCCGGGCGCGATCACGAGGTGCGGCGCCATGGTCAGATATTCCCGGCTGGCGCCGAGCATGGTTCCCCATTCGGGCGCGGGCGGCTGGACGCCGAGCCCGAGGAAACCCAGCGCCGAGCCGATCAGCACCGCCTGGCCCGCATTGAGGCTGAGTTCGATGATGATGACAGTCGCCGCGTTGGGCAGGATATGGCGCAGGAGGATGCGCGTATGGCTCATGCCCACGGTGATTGAGGCGGCAACGAAATCCTCCTCGGCGAGTTCGATCACCCGGCCCCGGACGAGCCGTGCCAGCGGCGGGATGAAGCTCGCTGTGATGGCGATGGTGAGCCCGGTTGCGCTGGAGCCGGCAACCGAGGCGATCGCGATCGCAAGCACGATGTTGGGCACGGTCAGCAGGAGGTCGATGATCCCGGTGACCACGCGGTCTGTCACGCCGCCGAAATAGCCGGCAATGGCGCCCAGCGCGACCCCGCCAATGCCGGCGAAAAACACCGAAGCGAGCGCGATCGACAGCGTAAAGCGCGTGCCGACGATGATGCGCGAAAGGATGTCGCGACCGACATTGTCGGTGCCGAGAAGGTGGGCCGCCGAGGGCGGCTCGAGCATCGCGAAAAGGTCCTGGGCATTGGGATCGTGCGGCGCCACGGCCTCGCCGAAAAGTGCCAGCAGCGCGAAGAGTGCCAGCAGACTCGCGCCCAGCCAAAGGAACACGTTGACGCCTCGTCGCCGCCGCCTTGCCGGCCGTGCCGGCGTGACCTCATGCATAACGCAACCTCGGATTGACGAAGCGGTAGATGATCTCGACGGCGATGTTGATGACGAGGAAGGATACCACGAAGATCAGCGCGATCGCCTGAACGAGCGTGTAGTCGCGCACCGAGACCGCCGTCAGCAGCAGGTCGCCGATGCCCGGCCATGCGCAGAGCCTTTCGATGACCACCGACCCGCCGAGAAGATATCCCGTTTGAAGGCCGATCACGGTAACCGTTGGGATCATCACATTGCGCAACACGTGTCCACGCAGCACGCCGTCATGGGAAAGACCCTTGGCGCGCGCGGTGCGTACGTAGTCCTTGCGCAGTTCCTCGATCACGACGCCCCGCGTCATCCTGGCCACCAGCGCGATCAGCCGTGCGGCGAGCGCGAGCGTGGGAATGACCAGCGATGCTGGTCCCGATGCGCCGAAACTGGGCAGCAGCCCGAGATTGACCGACAGGAAGGCGATCAGCAGCATGCCGAGCCAGAAATTCGGCACCGCGAGCAGGCCCACGACGGTGAACGAGATCAGGTAGTCCGGCCATCGATTGCGGAAGGCGGCGGCGACGATGCCGGCGGGTATGCCCGCGACGATGGTCAAGATGATAGCGGATACCGTCAGGGCTACGGTGGCCGGTAGCCGATCGACGATATGCGGAAGCGGGTTGCCGCGGAAGGTGGTGGAATAGCCGAAATCCCCGACGGCGAGGCCGGCGAGATGCTTGAGATATTGTTCCGCCAGGGGGCGGTCGAGGCCGAGCCTGATGCGCACCGCCTCGATCTCTTCCTGGGTAGCGGTGGCCCCGGCGACGAAGGCCGCCTCGTCGCCGGGCACCGACTTGAAGATGATGAACAGGATCGTCACGACTCCCAGCACCACCAGGGGAATCATCGCAAAACGCTTGACGAGGAACCTGAACATCGTGCCGCCGGTCGTTATGCCTTGGAGGCGTTGCGCAATGTCGTGAAGACGATCGGCAGCACGCCCAGGCCGGAGACGGACTTGCCGGCGGCCGACACGTTCTCGTTGATCTGCAGCCACAGATAGGGCGCGTCTTCCCAAATCAGGGCCTGGGCCTCACCGAGCGCGTCGAGACGCGCGGATTCCTCGGGCGCGCTGCTGGCCGTCTCCAGAAGCGTGTCGACCTTTTCGTTGCGGTAGCGGGCGATGTTCCAGACATCCGGCTTGCCATTGTCGTCGGCGTTCGACTTGAACAGCGAGGCCAGGTGATAGGTGCCGGACGCGTTGGAGGGATTGAACCCGAACATCGCCATGTCCCAGGCGAGGTTGGCCTTGTCCTGGCGCAGGTGATCCCAGTAGGCGCCCTTCTCGATCTTGTTGATCGCGGCGTCGACGCCGACCTGTCGCAGCGAGGCCGCGACGATTTCCGCCACTGCGACGTCGCCCGGGAACAGACCGTCCGGCGCGAAGAAGGACAGGCTGAGCTTCTCGCCGTCCTTTTCCAGGATGCCGTCGGCGCCCGCGCTATAGCCGGCCTCGGCGAGCAGGGCTTTGGCCTTGGCCTGATCGAACACGGTTTCGCCCACCGTCCTGTGGCCGATGGCGTCGAAGGCCAGCGGCGAATCGGGCGCCTTGGCGAAGCCGAAGAAGACCCGCTCGGCGATCGTCGCCACGGGAACGGCGAGATTGAGCGCCTTGCGCACCTTCACGTCCTGCAAAGCGGGCCGGGTGAGATTGAAGGCGAGACCGATCGGGCGCAGGCCCGGGCGGCGTGCGATCTCGATATCGGCATTGCCGGAGAGCTGGCCGACCAGATGCACCGGCACGGCGTCGATGACGTCGACCGCTCCGGTGGTCAGTGCGTTGATGCGTGTCGCCGGTTCGGCGATGAAGCGGAAGACGATTCCAGTCGCGCCCGGCGCGCCGCCCCAGTATCCGTCATAGGCCTTGAGCACCAGTTCCTGTCCGGCGTTGAAGGAGTCCAGCCTATAGGGGCCCGCACCGACCGGGTTCTGGGCAAAGCTGTCCTCGCCGAATTTCTCGATCGCGGCCGGCGAAACGATCGCCCCGGAACCATGGGCGAGCGTGTTCGGCAGCTGCGCAAAAGGCGCCGACATGCGGATGACGATCGTGGTGTCATCGACCATGTCGACACCCGAGATCGGGTCCCAGAGCGGCCTGTTGGTGGTGTTGATCTCCTTGTTCATCATCCGCTCGATGTTGAACTTGACGGCTGCCGCGTCGCATGGGGTTCCGTCATGGAAGGTAACGCCGGTACGCAGCTTCAGTTCGCAGGATTTAAGGTCGTCGCTCATGCGGTAGGATTCGGCCAGCTGCGGCACGATGGTCATGTCCGCATCGAAATCCAGCAGCCGGTCGAAAAGCACGAGCGCCGCCTCGTACCCGCCGGGATAGCCCGTGAACGCCCCGTGCGCCGGATCGAGCGTCAGCACGGCGGTGCTCTGGCCGAAGGTGATGACACCCTGGCTTGTCTGGGCGAAAGCCCGAAGCGTCGTTGCCGGCAGTGCCGACAGGAGCATGGCGCCTGCCGCGCCGGTGAGAAGTGTTCTGCGTTGCATGACTATTCCCCTTTTCTTCGTTGACATTGCCGGGTGCGGACTTTGCGCGTCGCGCGTCAAAGCCATAATTCGTTCCAGGTGAAGATCGCCGGTGTGCCCCCGGTATGGACAAACACCACCACGTCGTCGCTTGCGAAGCGGCCCTCGCGCACATGCGCGACCAGGCCGGCGGCCGCCTTGCCGGTATAGATGGGGTCGAGAATGATACCCTCGGTTCGGGCGAACAGGCGCACGGCCTCGTTGCCGGCCTCGCTCGGGATACCGTAACCCTCGCCGACGAAATCGTCGAAATTGACCACGTCCGTTTCGTCGACGGTCACATCCAGTCCGATGGCCGCGCTGGTCTGGTTGGCGATGGTGGCGGTGCGCGAGGGAATGTGGAACTCGTCCGTGGCGGTCACGCCATGGATGGCGAAGCGCAGGTCGAGCAGTTTCTGGGCCAGAATCATGCCCGCCTGGCCTTTGCCGCTCGACGACATGTAGAGGCAGTCGGGCGCTCGCCCTAATTCGTCGAGCTGCTCGACGATCTCCAACGTCACTTCCAGATAGGCAACGGCGGAGGCGACGTCGAACATCGGGTTGTCGTTGAGGATGTGCGGGCGTCCGCCGCCGGCGCGCACATCCGCGGCCAGACGGTCGAGCATCGCGCGCTGTTCGTGGACGTCGGCGGCGAAATGAACCTCGGCGCCCAAAAGATAGTCGACCAGAAGATTGCCCTGGATCGTGCCGGGCCGACGTCCTTCCAGCACGAGGATGGTTCGCAGGCCCAGCTTGTTGCAAGCGCCGACGGTCTGGCGTGCCGAATTCGACTGCAGGTCGAGACCGACGATGACGGTGTCGGGCTCGTCCTTCATCGCGTGGGCGAGCCGGAACTCGAGGTTGCGCAGCTTGTTGCCGCCGAGCGCCACACCGGTCAGGTCGTCGCGCTTGACGAAGATGCGCGGACCGCCGAGCACGCGGGAAAGGTTTCCGGCTTCCTCGAGTGGCGTGTTCTTGAGCGCGATATCGAGGCGCGGCAGCGTCGCGATAGATTGGCGGATGCGCGCATGGATCCCGGACAAGCCACTCATCTCAACCTCACCGAAATCCCCTTGTCGGCAGTACTCGCCCCTTGTCGGAAGGCGGCGGATTGCGCGTCGCTCACGATCAAATTTGTCCTGTATACAGGACAGTTGTCTTGTGTTAAAGACAGAATAGCATTGACGGAGAAATACGCAAGTGGAGCAGGACGTGGGGACTGATACCGAAGGGCGCGCGGCGCACGCGAAGCCCGCGACGCGGCGAGAACGCAGCGTCGATCGCATCGTGCAGATTCTGGAGTTTCTGCATGGTCACGGCGAGGGCATCCGCATCGGGGCCCTGGCAAAGGCCTTGGGCGCGCCGCGTTCGTCGATCTACACCGTGGTCAACGATTTGACAGTGGCAGGCCTGCTCGAGGTCTCCCCGGACGACGCGCGCATCTTTTTCGGCAAGCGGATGTATCTCTACGGTCTGAATTATATCCGCGAGAATTCGCTCGCCAAGCGCGCGCGGGCGGAGGTCGACCGCCTGGCGAAGGAAACCGGCGAGACCTGCGAGTTCTGCATGTTGCAGACCGGCCGCTACACCATCATGCATATGTGTCCGGGCACCCGCCCGTTCCGCATCAGTTCCGCCGTCGGTCTGCAGATTCCGATCCCTTGGACGGCGTCGGGGCGGCTCCTGCTCGCCGGACACAGCCGCGCGGAGATCGAGGCGCTCATCGCGCCGGAGGATCTGATGCTGCCCGACGGGCGCCGGATCATGATTGACGATTTCATCGCGGCCATCGCGCAATCCCGGAAGGACGGCTATTGCCTGACGAAGGGACTGGTTGACGCTTTCACGCAATGTCTGGCCGCCCCGATCTACAATGCCGAGGGGCATGTCGAAGCCACGATCTGCCTGGTGCTGCCGATCGATTTGTCCGACGATCAAACGGCCGCGCTGCGCGACCGGCTCTTGCGGAGCGGGCAGTCGTTGTCGACGCGATAGAAGGTGCGTTCTTTACGCCGCCTGGCTTCGAAGACGAGTGGTTCTAAGGCGTGTCGGTCAATACCGTCGCGCGTTTGGGCGCGCCGCCCAAAAGCCGCGTGATGGAGGATGCTGCGCGCAGAACTGCCTGCTCAATCCCGGCGTCATGGCCGGCGGCGGGATCGGCGGAGTTGACCTGGGTGACGTTGATGGCCGCGACGACCTTGCCCTCGATGTCGCGTATCGGGGCGGCGACGCTGGCGGCGCCCGTTTCGAAATTGCCGATCTGCGAGACTGTGTCGGATTGCCGGTCGCGCCGCCATTGGGCGAGGAGTTCGCCGAGCGATCGCGGTGTCGGGCCGGACGCGTTTGGGTAGGCCTCTTCGCGATAGAGCCTGATTACACTCGCCTCGTCCAGAGCGGCCAACAGGACGCGTCCCATCGTCGTCGCGGCCGCAGGCAGGCGGCTGCCGACATGAACGATGCTGACAAGCCCCATATGGCTCGGAACCCTGAGCATGTAGAGCACGTCGCGCCCGTCGCGCACGCCAAGATGGGCCGACCAATCGGTGGCGTCTCGCAATTTCTCCAGTTCCGGAAGCGCGATCTCCACCAGTTCCCGTGTCGCGAGATAACCGTAGCCGAGCCGCAGTACGGCCGGTCCGAGCATGTAATGCCCGCGCTGTGCGTCATGCAGAAGATAGCCGTGATGGGCCAGCGTATAGACCGCGCGGAACGCGGCAGAGCGTGTGGTTCCCAACCGGCGGGCGATGTCGGAGAGCGACATTTCGCGGCACTCGGGCGTAAAGGCCCGAAGCACTTCCAGACCCCGTATCAAACCGGGAACGAGATATTTGTCCTCGGCTGGCCTGGACACGGCATCGATCTCCTCTGTTTTATCCATAAAACGTTGTCTAGCAAGTAAAACGGCAGCGATCTAGCGTGTCGGTGGGTCGAACACAGAGGAACCGCCATGACACTTCACGCGACGCCCACCACCGGACTTGCCGATGAACTCGCCGCCCATACCGGCCGCTTCACGGACAAGACGTTTGACTGGAACGCCTTCCCGTCCAATGCCGGTTTCGACGAACTGGCGCGCGCGCAGATGCGCTATATCGGCGCCGGCGGCTCGCCCAAGGTCGGCGACACGTCGACCCTGAAGCCGGACCATTTCACCCTGAGCCTGATCTACAAGCAGCCCGGCAGATATGCCGCCTGCCACAGCCACGAGATCGAGGAGAGCTTCCTGATCATCGACGGTGCGCTGATCGTCGGCTGGGAGAAGGATGGCGAGGTGGTCGAAGTGAATCTCGGCCCGAAAGACATGATCCTGAATGCCCGCGAAATCGGACACGGTTTCCGCGTCGATGGCGTTGAGCCGGTTTTGATGTCGATTTCCGTCGATGTCGGCAAGCCGTTGCCGCCCGTCTATCACTATCATCCCAGGGAGCATCCGAGCGAGCTCGCGCGCAGTTTTGGCGCGGCGCCCGGCAAGACCCTGCCGTTTGACCGCAACGGCGATCATCCGCTGCAAAAACTGATGAGCCGCTATGTCGTGCGCCATAGTGAACTTCCGACCGTTTGGGAAAAGGCAGGTTTTACCCGCAAGATCTATGTCGGGCCGGGCGGACTCGAGCACGATACGTGTCGCAAGGAGATGCTGGGCATCCCTTCCGGTGTCGGCATCAAGCCGATCGTCCGCGATGTTGAGGATGCGTATTTCGTGCTCGAAGGGTCTCTCGTCGTCGGTTGGGAGGAAAACGGCCAGAGAGTCGAAATCGAGCTCGGGCCGCGGGATCTGGTCAAGACTCCCGCCGGCCGCAGGCATTGGTTCCGCAACAATTCAGCAGTGCCGGCCACCGTCTGGTCGGTAATTGGCACCGCCGAACCCGACACCGTCGTGTACGAGGCCGCATAAGCGCGCGGCCAACGAGCCCGGGTCTGGCCGTCGCCCATCACCGGCGCGGTCGAACCCGGGGCGTGGCTGCTTCCGGCGCGGGATCGGGGTCGATCATTGTGGTCAGATGTGCCGTCAGCCGGCCGCCATGTCTGCGCGTACCGGAATAATCCGCGTTGACTCCCAAAGCAGTTGGGGCAATTCTATGATGAACATAATGTTCATATAGGAACACATGAGCAGGCATTGCGATGGACGCTCTCAGGAACTGGCTCTGGCAATGGGTTCAGGATGCGGCCCGGCTTGAACAGACCTATCGGGTTCGCGGCAGGGCGCTGGACGCCGGTGAAGCCGGCTTGGCCGATGCGCTGATGCGGGCCATGCAGGCGGCGAGCCGGATGTTGCCCGCTTTGCCGAGCGACGGCCCGAACCGGTGTGGTGGTGCCGCCATCCAGGCGCGCGGCATCTGGCCGAAGACGGGCGCGGCGGCACCGGCGCTCAGCCCCTCGGTTTCGAGGCGCATCCTCTTTGTCGCTTGCGGTGCCGTTTCCCTATTGTCGTTCGAGGGAGCCCTGGGGCTCACCGGGCACGGTGTGCCGCCCGACAACGGCTTTGTCTTTGGTTGAGGTGACGATGGCGTTCGAAAAACATGTCTTCGGTCGTATCGAATATCTGGAAAGGCCGGCGGCGCAGGGCGCGGTGTTGGTGCTGCTGCACGGAATCGGCTCCAATGCCGCAACATTCGAGCCGCTCTTGGCCCGCCTGCCAGGAAGCTGGCGCGTGATAGCGTGGAACGCGCCGGGTTATAGCGGCTCGGCCCCGCTCGATGTCGAGTGGCCGCTGGCGAGCGATTATGCCAAAGCGCTCAGGCAGTTGTTGGACCATCTTGGTCTCGATCGCGTGTTTCTCGCCGGCCATTCGCTGGGTTGCCTGATCGGCGCGGCTTTCGCAGCGGCCCATCGCGAGCGCGTCGGGCGGCTCCTGCTCAGTTCCCCGGCGCTCGGGCACGGCGTGCCGCGCGGTTGTCAGCTCAGCGCCGCCGCCCAGGCGCGCATCGATGATCTCGACGCATATGGGCCGGATGGTTTCGCACGACGGCGGGCGCCGCGGCTGGTTTACGCACCGCAGGCGAATACGGCGATCGTGGACCAGGTCCGTGATGGCATGGCGCGGGTGCAAAGTCCCGGCTATGGGCAGGCCGCCCGCATGCTTGCGGCCGGCCGACTGCTAGACGATGCGGCGCGACTGCAGGTGCCGACCGACGTGATCGTCGGCGCCGAAGATGTTGTCACGCCGCCGGAATACGCGCGTCGGGCCCACGCCGCGATCAAGCCGGCTTGGCGCGGTTCGCTTACCCTCGTGCCCGCCGCCGGGCACGCCCTTTACCAGCAGGCGCCCGCAGCATTCGTCGCCGCGCTCGAGGCGCCGGCTGAAACTGTCGACGGACATTTTGAGAGGAAACGACGATGACCGACACCGTTCGCGTCGGCCGGCTGCGTGGCATCATGATGCGCGGGCCCGGCATTACCCAGACCCTGCCCTTTTATCAGGATATGTGGGGGCTCAGCCTGGCCCATGCCCAAAAGGGCACGGCGCTGCTGCGCGGCACCGGCAGCGAACCGTTCCTGTACGGTTTGAAGGACGGCCCGGTCTACGGCATTGACTATGTGCATTTCGCAATGCCGGACCGCGCCTCGATGGATGCGCTGCACCGTCAGGTGCTGGCGCGCGGCGGTACCGTGCTTGGGCCGCCGGGACCGTTCGACGACTATGCGGGCGGCTACGGGTTCGAGATCCTCGATCCTGACAGCCGGCGTCTGCGGTTTCGCACCGAAGCGCTGAGCCTCGACGAAGAGGCCGAATGGGCGAAGCCGCGCAAGGTCAGCCATGTCGTGCTGAACACGCCGGACATGGACGGCGTGCAGAATTTCTACGTCCATGTGCTGGGCTTCCGCGTCTCCGACTACTCCGCCGACCAGATGGTGTTTCTGCGCTGCAATTCCGATCATCACTCGATCGCTCTCGTGCGCGGCGATTACCCGAGCGTCAATCACGTTGCTTTCGAGATGCCGTCGATCGACGAGTTCATGCGCGGTATCGGCCGTATGAAGCAGAAGGGGCACGTGCCAACCTGGGGACCGGGCCGCCACGGACCGGGCAACAACCCCTTCGCCTATTTCGTTTCGCCCTCGGGCTTTGTCATCGAGTTCACCTCCGAACTGCAGCAGATCGACGAGGCGACCCACGAAGCCCAGGTCTGGCCGCGCGACAAGCCCGACGCGATGGACCGGTGGATGACGGCCGGCCCGCCGACGCCGGCCCAGCGCGCGGTGATGCAGGGTCGTCCCGATCCAGGCTTTCCCGAACTCGCTCCCACCAGGAGCGACGCCTGATGGATCTTGGCTATGACGGTAAGGTGGCGGTGGTCACAGGCGGCTCGTCCGGCATCGGCCTTGCCACCGTCGAGATGCTGTTGCGCTCAGGCGCCAGCGTGGCGCTGTGCGCCCGTACTGAAAGCCGGCTGAACGATGTGGCGTCGGTTCTCGTGCGCGACCATGGCGAAGAGCGCGTCATGGCGCGCGCCGTGTCGGTGCTCGAACCGGACGCCGTAAAGGCGTTCGCCAGCGAGGTCGAGGCGCGCTTCGGGTGCTGCAACCTGCTCGTCAACAATGCCGGCCAGGGGCGTCTGTCGACCTTCGCCGAAACCGGCGACGACGACTGGCGCGCCGAATACGAGTTGAAGCTGTTCAGCCAGATTCATCCCACGCGCGCCTTTCTGCCGATGCTGCGCAGGGCCAAAGGCGCGATCGTTGCCGTCAACTCGCTGCTTGCCTACCAGCCGGAACCACACATGGTGTGCACCTCGTCGGCACGCGCGGGTGTGCAGAACCTGATCAAATCGCTGAGCGTCGAGTTGGCGCCAGACGTGCGGGTGAACTCGATCCTGCTCGGGCTCGTCGGCTCGGGACAATGGTCGCGACGCTTTGCCGAGCGCGAGGACCAGAGCCAGAGCCGGGCGGACTGGTACGCGGCGCTGGCGGCCAAAAAGGGCATTCCGCTCGGCCGTCTCGGCAAGCCCGAAGAGGCGGCTGCGGCAATTGCTTTTCTTGGCTCGCCGGCGGCGAGCTACATCACAGGCGCCCAGCTTGAAGTATCGGGCGGCCTGTCTCGTTACATTTGAAGGATACGGGATGAAACTCGAAACTATGACAGTCTCCGAAACGGTCGGGGATTTCATTGCCCGCTATCTCGCAGAGATCGGCGTCACCACGGTGTTCGGGGTGATCTCGATTCACAACATGCCGATTCTTGATGCCATCGCCCGCCAGGAACGCATCCGCTTCGTGCCGGCGCGCGGCGAGGCGGGAGCCATGAACATGGCCGACGCCTATGCACGCGTATCGGGAACGCTCGGCGTGTGCCTGACCTCGACAGGGACCGCGGCCGGCAATGCGGCCGGCGCGCAGGCCGAGGCGCTGACGGCTGGGTCGCCGGTCCTGCATATCACCACGCAGGTCGATCTGGAGTTCGCAGACCGTGACCGCGCGGCGATTCACGATGTGCCGAGGCAGCCGCAGATGCTGCAGGGCATCTCCAAGGCGGTGTTTCGCATGTGGGACGCCAACGGGGCCGTCGGCGTGCTGACGGCGGCGTGTACGGCGGCGCTGTCCGCTCCCACGGGGCCGGTCAGTCTGGAGATCCCGGTCGACATCCAGCGAAAACCTGCGCGCGGGCCTGCCCGGGTTCACAAACCGCAGCCGGCGCGGCCGGTGGCGCCTGAAACGGTGCTCGACGAGATCGCCGCGCTGGTCATGGCCGCGAAACGTCCGCTCCTTTGGCTTGGCGGCGGCGCGCGCGGCGCGGATAAGCAAGCCACGGAGTTGATGCGTCGTGGCTTCGGCGTCGTCACGTCCACCAACGGGCGCGCGGTCGTGTCGGAAGCCTCTCCGGCAAGCCTTGGCGCTTTCAACATGACGCCGGAGGCGTGTGAACTTTATGCAAGCTGCGACCTGATGATCGTGGTGGGGTCGCGGCTGCGCGGCAACGAAACGCGCAACAACGAGATGCCGCTGCCGAGCCCGCTGATCCAGGTGGACGCCGACGCCGCGCAGGGCGGCCGCAACTATCCAGTCGACGTCTTCGCGCATGGCGATGCCGCCGACACGCTGGCGCGTCTCATCGAGCGCTTGCCCGCGGCGCTCGACGTCGATGCCAATCTCTCCTTCGACATCGCCAGAGCGCGGGCGCAGTGCGAAGGACGCATGCGCGATGTGCTCGGTCCCTACCGGGTCGTCGCCGACACGCTGGCGGAGCGGGTGTTTGCAAACGGCCATCCCTGGGTCCGCGATGTGACGATTTCCAACTCGACCTTCGGCAATCGGTATGTACGTATCGCCGCGCCCAACCTTGGCGTTCATGCCTTGGGCGGCGGCATCGGCCAGGGCGTGGCCATGGGGGTCGGCGCTGCCTTGGCGGCGTGCCGGGGCAAGGCCGTCACGCTGCTTGGCGACGGCGGCGCCATGCTCGGGCTGGCCGAAATGATAACGGCCGTCGATGAGCGGGCGCCGCTGGTCTATCTGCTGATGAACGACAAGGCCTATGGCGTGATCCAGAATATCCAGGACGCGCAATACGCAAGCCGTCGGCACTATTCGGCGCTTGCGACACCCGATTTCGCCGCCTTTTGTCAGTCGATCGGACTGCCGCACCAGCGCGTCGGCGATGTGGACGGCTTCGCCGCGGCGTTCGATGAGGCCGTTGCGACCGAAGGACCGTGCCTGATCGAAATCGACATGTGCGCCATTGGCCCGTTCGCTGAAGCGTTTGCCGGGCCACCCGCGGGCGCGGCCGGCAAGGGCGGATGAGGCGATGCGGCACGCAACGATCGGATCTGGCGCCGTTGCGGCGCGCATGTCCGAAGCGCTGACTGTGTCGGGTCTTGAGACAATCACCACCAGGCCGGGCGCCGCTTTCGCCTGCGGGCGGGTGGGCACGCGGGCGATCCGCGATTGGAGGCGGGTATGATCGAAATGCCGCACGGCAAGCTCTATGTGGGCGGGGAATGGGAAGAGGGAAGCGGTCCCGAGATAAGCTCGGTCTTCCCGGCAGACGGAACCGTCAACCGCGTTTTGCGCGGCGCCAGCATCGCCGACGGCGAACGCGCTATCGAACGGGCGATCAAGGCGCAGGCCAATCCCGAATGGCGCGCCCTGAAGCCGCATGAACGGGCTCACATTCTTTACGCGATCGCCGATGGCATCGAGGCGAATGCGCAGCGCATTGCACACATACAAAGCCGCGACACCGGCAAGACACTGCGCGAAACGGCAGCGCTCGCCGGCTCGGCGGCCGGGACGTTCCGCTATTTCGGAGCGGTGCTGGAAACGTCGGACGAGGCGCTGACGGTCCGTCGCGGCGATGCGCTGACAATGTCGATCCACCAGCCGCTCGGGCTGGTGGCGGCGATCACGCCCTGGAACTCGCCGATCGCCTCGGATGCGCAGAAAGTCGCGCCCGCGCTGGCCGCCGGCAACGCGGTGTTGCTCAAGCCCGCTTCCTGGTCGCCGCTTGTCTCGCTCGAGCTTGCGCGCATCATCGAGGCGGCGGGGCTGCCGAAGGGATTGTTTTCGGTGCTGCCGGGATCGGGCGGCGAGATCGGAAACCTGCTGGTCGAGCATCCGGCCATCGCCAAGGTGAGCTTTACGGGCGGCACCGCGACCGGCCGGGCGCTGGCCTTGAAAGCCGCGCGCAAGCTCATGCCGGTGTCCCTGGAACTCGGCGGCAAGTCGCCAAGCATCGTGTTTGCCGACGCCGACATCGAGCAGGCGCTGGCCGGCGTTCTTTTCGGCATTTTTTCGTCCTCGGGCCAAAGCTGCATTGCCGGCGCACGTCTTTTTGTCGAGCGCCCGATCTACCGGGAGTTCGTCGAGCGGCTGGTGGCGGCGACCAAACGCTTGAAGGTCGGTCATCCATTCGCGGCCGATACACAGGTTGCGCCGTTGGTCCATGTCGATCACCGCGACGGCGTTGCCGAGCATGTGCGCAGGGCGCGTGAGGACGGCGCCGAGCTGCTTGCCGGCGGATCTGCGCCCGCAGGAGCGGAATTCGCGCGGGGCGCCTACTACCTGCCGACCGTCCTTGCCGGCGTCGCCAACACGGCCAGGATCTGCCGCGAGGAAGTGTTCGGGCCGGTTCTGGTGGTTCTTCCGTTCGACGACGAAGCCGATGTCATTTCCCAGGCAAACGACAATGAATACGGCCTCGCCTGCGGCATCTGGACCCGCGACTTTCCGAAAAGCTGGCGCGTCGGCACGGCCATCAACGCCGGTACGGTTTGGGTCAATACCTACAAGCAGTTCTCGATCTCGACCCCGTTCGGGGGCGAGAAGGAAAGCGGCATGGGGCGTGAGAAGGGGCGTGACGGCATCCGCGCCTATATGGCGCAAAAGGCGTTCTACACCGATCTGTCGGGCGCGCCGCACCCCTGGGCGGCGGCGACGGTGCGCGCCTGATGATCCAACGGTCGCCGCCGCGCTGGAAAACCGCTGTTACGTCAAGACCGGCTGGCGCGGCGCTATGTCTGCCCCGGCCGCGGCCCCGTTCGCGGACGGCCTTGGCTGCGGTGCACGCGAGCCGGCAATGCGCCCTATCGAGCGATGCGTTCGCGCGCGTCTACGCCAGTTGCTACAGTTGATCGGCCGACCGGCCTCGATAGCCAAGCGCTTCCGACATGGCGCGCGCCGTGGCCTTCAGACTTTGCTCGATACGAAGCGTCTGCGGGTTTTCGGTGGTGAAGATGCTTGCATGACCCGTGACGTTGACGGCGCCAACGGCACGCCCCTGATGATCGTGGATCGCGACGGCCGCCGATCCGATCTCCGGCTCGAAATTGGCGACGCTCCAGGACATGCCGCGTGCGCGGTCGGCACCAAGCTGGGCTTCAAGGTCGGCCAGAGTGGTTGGGGTTTTCGACGAGAACACTTCCATGTCCTGGTCGGCATAAAGCGCCCGCAGCGTGGCAACAGGCAGTTCGGAGAGCAAGATGCGGCCGATCGTGGTCGCATGAGCCGGCAATCTTGTGCCCTCGCGTACCGTGCTTGCGAGGTGCGAATTGGGTGTCTCGCGGGCGAGATAGACGATCTCGCGGCCCTCGAGCACGCCCAGATGCGCCGACAGGTTGAGATCGCGGACAAGTTGGGTCAGGAACGGGCGCGCCACGCGAAGGATGCTGCGTTCATTGAGCGCCTCGGACGCCAGCGCGATCAAGCCGGTGCCGAGGCGGTAGCCGCCGTCATCGGCAATCGCCTCAAGCAGACCTTCGGTCTCGAGCGTGGCCAGAAGTCGAATCAGGGTCGTCCGGTTGATGTCGAGCATCTTGGCGGTGCTGCTGATATTGCGGCAGCGATTGCCAGCCGCAACGTGGCGCAGGACCGCGATCGCGCGCACGACCGGTGGCACGACATAGACCGGCTCGGCTTTCGCTTGCGTCATGGTGTCCCCAACCCCGATCGGCCCTGTCCGCGTGCGCGCCTATTTGAACGTTTCTGCCATATTTGAACATATCGCAGCCGGCTGGGGCCTGCAACATTTTCGCAAATTCCGCATTGACCTCGATCAAGTAGATGATAATATCATGTAAATAGATGGTCTATCGGTTGAGGGGTGAGGGGTCGATCGTCCTAAAGGCTAGTAGAGACGTTGCCTTTTCCTGTCCTCATTCGTGAGGGACCGGGCGTGCCTTCGAAAATATAATGATAAAATCATTTAAATACGCCTCCTATCACCGTCATCCGTGCTGCGCCGAGTGGCGGCGGCTGCGGTGATGGGGCATGCGACGCGGAAACATCGAGGCCAACACAAGATGCAATTGAGAATCGATCACCACCCCGATCCGATGATGGGCATGATGCCCCTGTTCTGCGCAATCGATTTCGGGCTTTTCCAGAAGCGCGGAATCGAGCCGGTTTTCGTCGAGCGTACCAATGTCCAGGCCATCGAGGATATGCGCGCGGGCCGTATGGATCTTTCGTTTTCAGGGCCGACCCTGACCATCATGGCTCACGAGAAGTTCGGACTCGATACAAAGTTCGTCTCGGCTGCCGCGTTGCGGGGCAGTTACAATGGCCACTCGGCCGACTTCATGAACATCGTGGCTGCAAGGGGCGTGGACATCCGTGTGCCCGCCGATTTCGAGGGCAAGACGATCGCCGTTTTCGCTCTGGATGGCGGCATAACCCATTCTGCGCCGCTTTACCTGTTCAACAAACATGGCGTCGATGCGGCGACGATTCACTGGAAGACGATGCCGTTCCACCGCATGGCCGATGCGATGGCGGCGGGTGAGGTCGACGTCGCGGTCAATGTCGAGCCCTTCGTGACGCTCATGCGCCGTCGCGATCTCGGAACGACCGTCGATGAGATATTCGGCGCCGGATCGCTGGCGATGGCGGCCACCGGCAATCCGTCGCTGGTCTCCAACTGGTGGACAACCCGCCAGGCATATCAGGAAAAGCCGGAGCTGTTCGAAGCCGTCAATGCGGCCCTCAACGAGGCGATAGAGCGCATCTATGCCGATCAAGGCGCGGCGTTGGATGCGATGTCGCGCCAGACGGGGCAACGGCTCGACCTGCTGCGCGAGATCGGGTTTCAGACCTCGTTTTTTCACGCGTGTCCGATGAACGCTCCCGAGATCAGGGGGATGTACGAGGATTGGGTGAGAGTGCTGCAGGGAGCCGGCCTTCTGCAGGAACCCGTCGATTGCGGCCGTTTCTTCTGATCCGGCGATACGACCGGACAGCGACAATCAAACAACAAGGGGAAGTGCTATGATGAGAAGACACTTTGTGATCGGAGCCGTCTTTTGCGCGCTCGGCGGGATGGTTCCTGCCGTGCCGGCCATGGCCGCCGAGGGCGAACTCGAGAAAGCCGTACTCTACATCGGCTGGCGCGCCGAAGCCGAGTTCGGCGGCTTTTTCCACGCGCTGGCGACGGGGCTTTACGAAAAGCACGGGCTGGATGTCGAAATCCAGCTTGGCAATCCGCAGAGCAATCCCGCGCCGCAGCTCATCGCCGGCAAGGTCAATTTCACCGTCGGTTCCAGCGGAACGGCTCTCAACGCCGCCCGCGAAGGCGCGCCGATTACCGCCGTGGCGGCAGTCTTCCAGAAGGACCCGCGCATCATGGTCGGCCATCCCGACCAGGGGTATGAAAAGCTGGAGGACATGGTGGGACATACCGCCTATGTCGGGGCGCTGGGCATGGCGACGTTCTGGCCCTTCCTGCGCCAGGAATTCGGCTTCAGGAACGAGGACGTGAAACCCTATACGTTCTCGATCGCTCCGTTCGTCGCCGACAAAACGGCGATCCAGCAGGGTTACGCAACGAACGAACCGCATGTGCTCGAGATGGCGGGCGTCAAGAACCCGGTGACCTTTTTGTTGCATGATTACGGCTACCGCCCCTACGCGGTGAATATCATGACAACGCACGACAACGTCGCTGATCGGCCCGACTATGTGCAGAAATTCGTCGATGCCTCGATCGAGGGCTGGCAGGACTATCTGCACGGCGACCCGGCGCCCGGCAACGCGCTGATCAAGGAGCGCAATCCCGACATGGCCGACGACGTGCTCGAGTTCGCGCTCGACGCGATCCGCAATGGTGGGTTCGTCGATTCAGAAGACGCCGCCGAGCTCGGCATCGGCGCGATGACGGATGCGCGCTGGAAGGAATATTACGACACGATGGTCAAGTCCGGCGTCCTGCCGGAGGGGATCGATCTTTCGCGGGCCTACACCTTGCAGTTTGTCAACAAGCGGGTCGGCCTGAAGTGACGGCAGAGACAGTGATGCCGGACGCAATCGTCCGGTTGCAGGGCATCTCCAAGACGTTCAACAACGGCACCACAGCGGTGTCGAAGCTGGACCTCGATCTGGCGCCGGGCAGCTTCGTAAGCCTGCTCGGCCCTTCGGGATGCGGCAAAAGCACCGTGCTGCGCATTATCGCCGGGCTGGTGGAGCCCAGCGAGGGCGCGGTGTCGGGGCGCCGGGATGCCGGACGAATCGGCTTCGTTTTTCAGGAACCGACGCTGATGCCCTGGGCAACGGCGCTCGCCAACGTCATGCTGCCGCTCGATCTCGCCGGCATGCCGAAGGCACAGATGCGCGCCCGCGCGGCCGAGGCTCTCGACCAGGTCGGCCTGAAAGGGTTCGAGGACGCCTATCCAAGGGAGCTTTCGGGCGGGATGAAAATGCGGGTGTCGCTGGCGCGTGCGCTCGCCACCGATCCCGACATCCTGCTTCTCGATGAGCCGTTCGCCGCGCTCGACGAGATCACGCGCTTCAAGCTCAACAACGATCTTCTCGCATTGTGGCAGGCAAAGCGGTTCACGGCGGTCTTCGTGACCCATTCGGTATTCGAATCGGTCTATCTTTCCGAGCGGGTTGTCGTCATGGCGGCGCGCCCCGGGAGGGTTTCGGATGATCTCGCGATCCAGACAGATCTCGCGCGAGGGGCGGAGTTCCGGACTTCCACGGCCTACTCGACCCTGTGTCGCAAGGCTTCCAGCGCCCTCGAAAAGGCAATGGCCCTATGAATACCTCATATCGCTGGCGTCAAATCGGCCTGCCCGTCGGGCTTGGTGTCGTGTGTCTCGTTCTGTGGGAAGCCACGGTGCGCGGCTTCGGCGTTTCGCCGTTCATCCTGCCTGGTCCCACGGCCATTGCCGAAGCGCTGATCAAGGATTGGCCTTTGCTGTCGGAAGCGCTGCTGGTCACCTTGCAGATCACCGGAATGGCGTTTGTGTGCGCCGTCGTCGGCGGCGGCCTGATCGCCATTCTGTTCAGCTTGTCGAAGACTGTGGAAACGACGCTGTTTCCCTACGCCGTCATCATGCAGGTGACGCCGGTCGTCGCGATCGCGCCGCTGCTGATCATCTGGATCGACAATGTCAGGCTCGCCCTTCTTGCCTGTGCCTGGCTGGTCGCCTTCTTTCCCATCCTGTCCAATACGACGGTCGGGTTGAACAGCTCGGACCACAATTTGCGCGACATGTTCCGACTCTACCGGGCGACGCCGCGCCAGACATTGCTGAAGCTGAGGGTGCCCTCGGCCATGCCCTATTTCCTGACCGGGGTGCGCATTTCCGGCGGCCTTTCGCTTACCGGCGCCGTGGTCGCGGAATTCGTCGCGGGCACCAGCGGGCAGGGATCCGGCCTGGCCTACCGCATTCTCGAATCCAGCTATCAGCTGCAGACCCCGCGCATGTTTGCGGCCCTGCTGCTGATCTCGCTGACGGGCGTCCTGATCTTCCTGGCAACCAGCGCCGTCTCGCAGCGTATTCTCGGCCGTTGGCACGAAAGCGCGATGGATCTTGAAAAATGAAGCAGCGCATTCTCGATCATGTGGCGCGTTCGTCCGGTGCGTTCGCGCTGTCGAAGGCGCGCATTCCCGCCGGTCTTGTCGCAGATTCCACGGACTTCCAGGCCGATGCCGCCGGTTTCGTTCTGGCCGACATCGCCGTTGACGGGGACGCGTTCGTCGGAGTCTCGCCACCCGGCACGGCTCCTGCCGACGCGCTCGACCTCGGCGGCGCGATGGTTTGGCCGACATTCGTCGACATGCACACCCATCTCGACAAGTCCCATCTCGGCCGGCGGGTGAAAAACCCGGACCGGACATTGCTGGGAGCCGTCGGCGCGACGCGGGCCGATCATGCCAACTGGACGGAGGAGGATCTGCGTGGACGGGCCACCTTCGCCCTTCGTTGTGCCTATGCCCATGGCACCTCGGCGATGCGCAGCCATCTCGATGCGCTCGGACCCCAGTCGGGCGCCCTCTGGCGTGTGATGACGGAGTTGCGCCGTGAATGGGCCGCTCGCGTCGGGCTGCAATTCGTGGCCATGGCGCCGATCGGGTTTTACCTGGACGATGGGGCGGCCGCGTTCGCCGCGAGGGCGGCCGAGAACGGGGCGTTGATAGGCGGCGTGACGAAACTGATCGGCGTTCCGCCGGAACGCCAGGCCGAAACGCTGTCGCGCTCGCTTGCCGCCCTGTTCGGCCTTGCCGTCGCGCACGACCTCGACATCGACCTTCATGTCGACGAGAGTCTTGATCCGCAGGCCGACACGCTGCTCGCCGTCGCCGAGGCGACTATTCGCCATGGATACGAGGGGCGGGTGACCTGCGGTCATTGCTGCAGCCTGTCGGTGATGAGCGATGCCCGCAAGCAGGCGATCCTCGGGCGGTGCGCCGAGGCCGGCATCGGTCTCGTAAGCCTGCCGCTCGTCAATTCGTGGCTGCAGGACCGCCATGCGTCCTCGACGCCTTTGCGTCGCGGTGTCGCTCCGTTGCAGGAAGCAGCCGCGCTCGGAATTCCGGTCGCGCTGGCGAGCGACAATTGCGGCGATCCCTTTCATCCGTTCGGGGATTACGACCTGCTCGAAGTGTTGCGGGAAACCACCCGAACGGCGCATCTGGATGAGGTCACGCCCGGCTGGGCGGCAGCGGTCACAACGGTTCCGGCAGCACGGATGGGCAGCGACGTCACGCTGCGCGCCGGAGCGACGGCCGACCTTGTCCTGTTTCCCGCGCGGTCGATGTCGGAACTTCTCAGCCGTCCGCAGGCGGATCGCGCCGTCCTGCGTGCGGGTCGTCCGGTAAATAGCGAATTGCCGCCCTATAGCGACCTCGACAGATTGTTCGCGATCGGCCAGTAGTGATCGGGTGAGATAAGAATTCCGAGGACCTGGCAGTATGAACGCAGCGCGGACGTCGTTTCCCAGCGCGGGCGACCTGGTCGCGCCGCACGTCAACACCTTGTCGAAATACCTCACCCGCGCAGCGGTGCAGGATGCTCGCAGCCGTTTCGGCCTCGGCCAGGTCGAATGGCAGGTGATTACGCTATTGGGTGTCTTCCAGCCGATCTCGATTCGCGAGCTGACTTTTCACGCTTTGCTCGATCCGGCCCAGGTTAGTCGGGCCGTGTCAGCGCTTGCCGAGCGTGGGTTCGTGTCGCGGCGCCAAAGCGCACGGGATCGCCGCGAGGCCGAAATTACCCTGACGGCGAACGGACTCTCCCTTCATGCCGACCTGACAATCGCGGCGATCGAACGCAACAAGATCTTGTTGGAGGGTTTTTCGGGCGACGAGATTCGGGCGCTGATTGGTACGCTTGATCTGCTTTTGGAGCGGGCGAAAGGCTTGTCGGAAGGAAATTCGACTTGACGGGACGTGACGCTATTCCACCGGCCGGCCGGCATTGGTCAGCCAGCACCAAGACGTGATTGTGGAAACGGGCTAGTCGAGCCCCTGTTGCAGCTTGCTGGCGGGATCGGAGAATAGGAATTCGATCTTGTCGGCGACATTGGCGACAGCCGCCACGATCACCAGCGACAATACCGTCAAGAGCACGCCATACTCAATGATGGTGGCGCCCGACCGGTCGTTCCAGAAACGCAAGAGCATCGTTCGGCGCCTTTCCTTTGTCGTCAAACTAGCCCCAAAGCCGTGAGAAAGGTTTAACGAGGGCGGTTAACCTCCGCTTACCGGCCGATCGGGGCAGGACGTCGCTCAGTCCCGCGCGGATGCGTTGCGAAGCGCTCAGCAATCGCCGATCTGGCGGCCATCCCCGTTGATGATGCAGGTCGCGCCGGGAACCGATTGCAGAACGCTCTTGCGCACCGTGTAGGTTTTGCCGGAGCCGATCGAGCCGGTGCTGGTCATGTCGACGCCGTAAAACGCGTCGGCGGCGGCGATGCCGCCGGAGAACCGTTTTTCGGCGAGCGGGGCGACGACGAGGCCGAGCGCTACGGCGCCGGCTCCGAACAAAAGCGCCAGGCGTATCGCGCTCAGGCCGTTTCCGTTCAGGAAATAGTCCCCGTCATCTGGTCGCCATTCGCGTTCTGATCGCATCGGTCCATCCCGGCAGTCGCGTCGCGCGTCCGGCATCGGCCGGCCGCTCGGTAAAAATGTCACGTCTGGCTAAACGATCCATTAACGCTGTTTGCGCGAATGGCGTGGGGACCGGGAGATCACAACAGGTCGATCAGATGAGCAATCAGCGGCTGGTCGGCCGGCGGCATGGGGTAGTCACGCAGGGCACGCGGCCTGACCCACCTGATGGCCTGACCCTCGCGTCCCGCCGCCGTGCCGTCGAACTGGCGGCATACGTAGAGCGGCATCAGCAGGTGGAAGGTCTCGTAGCTATGGCTGGCGAAGGTCAGCGGCGCCAGGCACGAGGCCCAGGTCTTCAGGCCGAGTTCTTCCTCCAACTCGCGAATCAAGGCCGCTTCCGGCGTCTCGCCGGTCTCGACCTTGCCACCGGGAAATTCCCACAGGCCCGCCAGCGCCTTGCCGGCCGGGCGCTGCGCGATCAGAACGCGTCCGTCGGCGTCGACCAGCGCGCAGGCGGCAACCAGGACGACCGGTTTGCTGGGCTGGGGAACGGTCATGACCCGGGGGGGCGCCGATAATGGTAGCGATAGGCCTGGCGAAAGCCGAGCGCGCGGTAAAGACCGAGCGCGTGGTCGTTGTCGGCCTCGACCTGCAGCCAAGCCTCCCGCGCGCCGCGTTGGCGGGCCCATTTCAAGGCGGCCTGCACGACGCGCCGGCCGTAGCCGCGTCCGCGTTTTTCAAGCAATGTGGCGACTTCGAACAGGCCGGCCAGTTCGCTGTCGAGAACGCAGATCGCTGTCGCTACCGGCGCGCTTTCGCCTTCCAGCACGAACAATCCCGTTTCGGGCTCGATCGAACCGATCACTTCCGACAGGCCCGGGCGCAGGGCCGGATCGAGGGCATGGATGTCCAGCGCCGCGCCGACGAAACGTCCCACGTCCTGCAGCGGGATCTGGTCGATAGCGTTCTCGAGCCCGGCCTCCTCCAGAGACGCGTGCATGACGATCGATTCGCCGAATCGCGACCAGCCCTCCCGGTCGAGATGGCGGGCCAGCGTGTGGCCGGCAAGCGGCGACATGCGAAACGTCAGCGGCCGGCCATGGCCCTCGAAGCGCCGGCGTACGCGCGCCAGCCTTTCTTCGAGCCGGCCGTCGTCGCGCGGATCGAGCGGATTGACGGAATTGAGCCGTTTCGCCGGCAGGCCGGCGGTCAGCCGGACCAGCCATGTGCCGTCATACAACACGAAACTTGCAGGCCAGGCCCGAAATCCCGCCGCCTCGAAACGCCGAACTCTGGCCAGATCGGTCCTGTCTTCGACGTTCGTCCGCACGTGTCGCCCCTGCTTAGCTGCGGTAGTCGCCGTTGATGGCGACATAGTCCTTCGTCAGGTCGCAGGTCCATACGGTGGCCCGGCCGCGACCGATGCCGAGGTCGACGCCGATGGCGATGCGCTCGCCCTGCATGTAGCGCGATACGGCGTCCTCCGAATAGGAAGGGTCGCGTTCGCCTTCAAAAGCAACCCGGTATTCGCCGAAGCTGATCGCCAGACGATCGCGATCGGCCGGCTCGCCGGCCTTGCCGACAGCCATGACGACACGGCCCCAATTCGCATCCTCGCCGGCGATCGCCGTCTTGACCAGCGGCGAATTGGCGATCGACAGGGCGATACGCTTGGCGGACCGGGCCGAGCGCGCGCCGGAGACGGTGATTTCGATTTCCTTGCGCGCGCCTTCGCCGTCGCGGACGACCTGGAGCGCAAGATCTTTCAGGATCCGGTTCAGCGCCCGCCGGAACGACACCAGCCGACGGTCGCCTGCGTCCTTGATACGCGGTGCGCCGCGCCGTTCCGCGGCGCCGGTGGCAAAAAACATCAGTGTGTCGCTGGTCGATGTATCGCTGTCGACGGTGATCGAATTGAACGACCGGCCGACGCCCTGGCGCAGCAGCGTTTGCAAGACCGGCGCCTCGATCGGCGCGTCGGTGACGACGAAGGACAACATGGTCGCCATGTCGGGGGCGACCATGCCCGCGCCCTTGGCGATGCCGTTGATCGTCACCTCGACACCATCGAGCTTCACCGTGGCGGTGGCGTATTTGGGATAGGTGTCGGTCGTCATGATCGCCTTGCCGGCGTCGGCCCAGCGATCGGGCTCGGCTTCGGCGACGAGACGGTCGAGCAGATGGGTGAACCGGCCGGTTTCGAGCGGCTCGCCGATCACGCCGGTCGACGCCAGGAAAACCGCGCCGGTCTCGCAGGCTGCGGCGCGTGCAGCCGCTTCGGCGGTCAATCGTGTCGCCTCCTCGCCCCTGCGACCGGTGAAGGCGTTGGCGTTGCCGGAATTGACGACCAGGATGCGGGCATCGCCCGGTGCGAGATTGGCGCGGCAGAAATCGACCGGTGCGGACGGGCATTTCGAGCGCGTGAATACGCCGGCCGCCTGCGTGCCTTGCTCGAACAGCATGACCATCAGGTCGGTGCGGCCCTTATATTTGATGCCGGCAGCGGCGGTTGCGATCCGCACACCGCCGAGCGCTGGCAAGACGGGGGCCTTTTTCGGGGCCAGTGGAGAGACGGGGGACAGCATGGCCTTGCCTCGAAGAAGCGACGTCTATTCGCTTCGGTCGAGCGCGTCGACCGTCTCCTTGAGGGCCGGATCGGAAATCTCGATCTCGGCCTTTTCACGCAGTTCCTTGACGGCGCCGAAATAGGCCTCGCGCAGGAGCAGCGACCGCAACTGTTCCTGAACCTTGTCAAAGGCCGGCGGCTGCTGCGCGCGCTTGTCCTCGACCTTGATCACATGGAAGCCGAACTGGGTCTCGACCGGTTCCTTGGAAAACGCCCCGATCTCGATGGCAAAGGCGGCCTTTTCAAAGGCGGGAACCATCTGCCCCGGGCCGAAATAGCCGAGATCGCCACCCTGCGCGGCGGCGCCATCGGTCGATTTTTCCTTGGCGATGGCCTCGAAATCACCGCCGGCCTCGAGCTGGTCGATAATCGCCTCGGCCTCTTCCCTGGTCTTGACCAGGATGTGGCGGGCGCGGATCTCGTTGGCCGGCGGGGTGTTGGCGATCTCGCGGTCATAGCGTTCGCGCACCGCGTCCTCGCCGACCTTGGCGGCGAGGTTTTGCTCGACGAAGGCGCTGTGCAGGGCCCGGTCGCGCAGAAACGCCATGCGGCGCTTGAACGCGTCGTTGTCGGCCAGTCCGCCGTCCTCGGCCGCGGCTGCAAGCAGCCGGATTTCGATAATGGCGGAAAGCGCCGCGGCACGGCGCTTGTCCGCCGGCAACTGGTTGAATTGCGGATCGAGATCGCTCTCGGCGATGGCGAGATCGCCTTCGGTGACCGGCGCGCCGTTGACGGTCGCGACCACGTCCGTTTCCGCGGCGAAGCTGGCCGTGGAGGTGCAGATCGAGAGCGCCAATGCGGTTCCGCAGGCAAGCAGGGGGCGGAAGGCGTAGGACACGGGCATGAAATGTCTCCAGAAAACAGCGCGCAGAATGGCGCCAATATGGGCGTCAATACGGCGAAAATCCGCGTGCCACCGCTCCCCGGCGTCAAGTTGACATCACGGTGGGCCCCTCTTATCTGTCCTTCGGCTTCGCGTCCAGAACCGTTTTCCGGACGCTTTTATCTCCTTGATCCGCACATATCGCGATCGTAAGCACGTTTCGGCCGGTTTCGCCGGGAAATAATTGATCGAAAGGACCATCTGATGGTCAGCCTCGGTGTCCTCGCCCGCAAGATATTCGGGTCCTCCAACGACCGCCGCATCAAAGGACTTCGGCCGCGCGTCGAGGCGATCAACGCGCTCGAGCCCGACATGGAAGCGCTGTCGGACGAGCAGTTGAAAGCCAAGACCGCTGAGTTCCGGGAAAAGGTCGCGGCCGGTACCCCGATCGACGACCTGCTGGTGCCGGCCTTCGCCGTCGTGCGCGAAGCTGCCAAGCGCGCCCTCGGACTTCGGCCCTTCGACGTTCAGCTCATCGGCGGCATGGTGCTGCACGACGGCTCGATCGCCGAGATGAAGACGGGCGAGGGCAAGACGCTGGTCGCCACGCTGCCGGTCTATCTGAACGCGCTCGAGGGCAAGGGCGTACACGTGGTGACCGTCAACGACTATCTCGCCCGCCGCGACGCGGAGTGGATGAGCAAGGTCTACGCCTTTCTCGGCCTGACCACCGGCGTGATCGTGCACGGTCTTTCCGACGACGAGCGGCGCGAGGCCTATGGCTGCGACGTCACCTACGGCACCAACAACGAGCTCGGCTTCGACTATCTGCGCGACAATATGAAATATGAGCGCGCCCAGATGGTGCAGCGCGGTCACAATTACGCGATCGTCGACGAGGTCGATTCCATTCTGATCGACGAGGCGCGCACGCCGCTGATCATCTCCGGTCCGCTCGACGACCGTTCCGAACTCTACAACCAGGTCGACGCATTCATTCCCGGGCTGGACGAGGCCGATTATGAGATCGACGAGAAACAGCGTACCGCGACCTTCACCGAGCAAGGCACGGAAAAGGTCGAAAACCTGTTGCGCGACGCGGGCATGCTCAAGGGCGACTCGCTCTACGACGTGGAGAACGTCGCCATCGTGCACCACATCAACAACGCGCTGAAGGCACACCGCCTGTTCCAGCGCGACAAGGACTATATCGTGCGTGATGGCGAGGTCGTCATCATCGACGAATTCACCGGCCGCATGATGCCGGGCCGGCGCTTTTCGGAGGGATTGCACCAGGCGCTCGAGGCCAAGGAACACGTACAGGTCCAGCCCGAAAACCAGACGCTGGCCTCGGTCACCTTCCAGAACTATTTCCGCATGTACAAGAAGCTCGCCGGCATGACCGGTACGGCTTCGACGGAGGCCGAGGAATTCGGCAATATCTATGGCCTGGGCGTTTCGGAAATCCCGACCAACCTTCCGGTCGCGCGTCTGGACGAGGACGACGAAGTCTACCGCACCGCAGAGGAAAAATTCCGCGCCATCGTGCGCGAAATCCGCGATGCCAACGGGCGCAACCAGCCCATCCTGGTCGGCACGACCTCGATCGAGAAGTCGGAATATCTGGCCGAGCTGATGCGCAAGGAAGGCCTGCCCGGCTTCGAGGTCCTGAATGCCCGCCATCATGAGCGCGAGGCGCAGATCATCGCCCAGGCCGGCAAGCCGGGCGCGATTACGATCGCGACCAACATGGCCGGTCGCGGCACCGACATCCAACTTGGCGGCAATGCCGAATTGCGGATCCAGGAAGAGCTGGGCGACATGCCCGAGGGGCCCGAGCGGGACGCGCTCGAAAAGGCGATCCGTGAGGACGTGTTGCGGCTGAAGGGCGAGGCACTCGCCGCCGGCGGGCTTTATGTCCTGGCCACCGAGCGCCATGAGAGCCGCCGCATCGACAACCAGCTGCGCGGCCGCTCCGGCCGTCAGGGCGATCCGGGACGTTCCAAATTCTTCCTGTCGTTGCAGGACGACCTGATGCGCATTTTCGGGTCCGAGCGCATGGACGGCATGCTCAAGAAGCTCGGCCTGAAGGAAGACGAGGCGATCATCCATCCCTGGATCAACAAGGCGCTGGAGAAGGCACAGAAGAAGGTCGAGGCGCGCAATTTCGACATCCGTAAGAATCTGCTGAAATTCGACGACGTGATGAACGACCAGCGCAAGGTCGTGTTTGAGCAGCGGATCGAACTGATGGACGGGGAGAACCTGTCGGACACCGTCGCCGAAATGCGCCAGGACGTGATCGACGACCTGGTCGCCAAGCATATCCCCGAAAACGCCTATGCCGAGCAGTGGGATGTCGACGGCCTCAAACAGGGGGTGGCTGCCTATCTCAACCTCGATCTGCCGGTCGAGGACTGGGCCATGGAAGAGGGGATCGACGAGGAGGCCATCCGCGAGCGTCTCACCGAGGCGACGCAAAAGGCGGCCGCCGAACGCGCGGAGCGCTTCGGCCCGGAGGTCATGACCTATGTCGAAAAATCCATCCTGCTGCAGACGGTCGACCATTTGTGGCGCGAGCATCTGGTCAATCTCGATCATCTGCGCTCGGTGATCGGCTTCCGCGGTTACGCTCAACGCGATCCGCTCAACGAGTACAAATCAGAAGCGTTCGAACTCTTCCAGGGCATGCTCGGCAACCTGCGCCAGGCGGTGACGGCGCAGCTCATGCGGGTCGAACTGGTGCGCGAGGCGGCCGACGCGCCGCCGCCCGAGGCGCCCGAGGCGGAGGGGCACCATCTCGACGCCAGCACCGGCGAGGACGATTTCGGTGACGAGGGCGACACGCTTGCCTTGCTGCAGTCCTCGCGCACGGTCGCGCCGGAGGACCGCGATCCGCAGGATCCGTCGAGTTGGGGCAAGGTGGGCCGCAACGAGGCCTGTCCGTGCGGATCGGGCAAGAAATTCAAGCATTGCCACGGCGCTTTCGCCTGACGCCGAAGCCGCCCCCTGCTGGCTGCGCAATTCGCCCCTGACGTGCAACAAGGTTAGCGGAACGTTAAGCGTTGTCGCCCATCCTTGCGCGGTTAGAGCTGCCGAAAGGACGCTGCGAGGGTGGAGCGAGGCGACGACAGTCCCGGAATAGGCCGGAAGAAGGCAACGCCGCGCGCTGTCATGCGCGACCTGGAACGGCCTGCCATGTCTACAAAAGCCGATATCTCCAACGCCGCCGAACTCTTCTCCCTTGCCTGCGACTGGACGTGGGAAACCGACGCGGATCACCGTTACACCGAGATCGGCGACAATTGCTCCATCCTGACCGGGATCAAGCCGTCTGGCATCATCGGCCGTTCCCGGCTCGCTACGCTCGACCGCGATGCGGCGTCGACCGAGGCGGCCGCCAACCATCGCGGAACGCTGGCGGCGCGGCGTCCCTTCCGGGATTTCTTGCAGCGGATACACGTGCCCGGCGCCTCGTGCCGCTGGGTGGCGCTGTCGGGCCTGCCGAAAGTCGACGCCGATAGCGGTTTTGCCGGCTATCGCGGCACCGCGCGCGACGTGACCGCATTGATCGAAACCATTGCGCCGACCGCTGCTGCCGTCGCGGAGCCGGTGCCCGAAGCCGGCCGGACCGACGCGGAACGTCTGATGGCGGCGCTCAACGTCATGCAGGACGCGTTCGTCTGTTATGATGCCGAGGATCGCATCGTTTTGTACAACGATGCGCTATTGAGCCTCTATCGCGGGATGGAGGATGTGATCCGGCCGGGGCTGCCGGTCGGCGAATTCATCGATACCGGGCTCGAGCGCGGGATCTGGTCGACCGACGGGCTCGACGCGGCTGCGTGGCGCGAAGCCTTTTTCGAGCGGCGAGCGAAGGAGCCGAATACCTCCGTAACGCTGCGGCTTTCGGACGGGCGCTGGCTGATGCATCGCGAACTGCCGACCCATGACGGCGGTCGGATGGGCATCTGCACCGACATTACCGCGTTGAAACAACGCGAGGCGGAGCTCGCCGAGGCACTAAGACGGGCGCATCTGGCAGACGCGGCGATCAACAGCGTCGAGGACGCCGTGTTCGTCAAGGATGCGGACCTGCGGTTTGTCTTCGTCAACGAGGCCTTCGCACGCCTGAACGGCACCACCGTTGCCGCGATGCTGGGCAAGCGCGCCGCCGACATCGTGGCTCCCGCGGACGCCAGGCTGTTTGAGGACAGCGAGCGCGCGGTGCTGGCCAGTGGCGAGACCTACGAGGTCGAGGAGGATTTTGAGTTTGCCGGCGCCATGCGCTCGCACGTCGTGCGTAAGACCCGCCTGCAAACGGCGTCGGGCACCGTTTATGTCGCCGGCTGCGTTTTCGATGTCACCGACATCAGGCGGCGCGAGCGCGAGGCCGATGAAGCGCGCACGCTTCTGGCGCGGGTGATCGAGACCTTGCCGGCCGGCGTCATCATCTACGACAAGAACGACCGGCTGGTCTTATCCAACAAGCGCATCCAGGATTCGTTGCCGGCCCTGCGGCCGTTCATCGAACCGGGTCAGTCGCTGCGGCTGGCGGTCGAGACGGCGCATGATGCCGGTTATTTCCGCCATTCGGGCGATCCGGAGGTGGACGCCCTTTACGATGTGGATCGTGAAAGCTGGATCGATCGGACGCTGCAACGGTATCATGTCGGGCACTCGGTATCCGAACGCAGAAACCCGGATGGTCGCTGGTTCCGGGTCTATGACACACGCACAAAAGACGGTCTGTTCGTCGGGGTTCGGGTCGACATTACCGACATGAAACGCCGTGAGGCGTCTCTGCAGGAAGCGACCCGGGAGAACGAGCTGTTTTGTACGCTGATCGACAATGTGCCGGTTGCCATCTACGCCAAGCATCCGGATCTGCGCATCGCTTACGTCAACAAGGGCTGGTGCGACCTGACCGGCCTTGCCAGGGACGCTGCCGTCGGGCGTACCGATGTGGAGGTGTTCGGGGCAGACGGTGAAGCGTATATGGCGGCGGATCGCGAGGTTCTGAAAACCGGCGAGATGCGGGTCATCGAGGAAACCGGCACCGGCGCCGACGGCGCTCCCAACTACCGGATCGCACGCAAGAGCACGATGATAGCTTCCGACGGGTCGCTTTATCTGATCGGCTCCACCACCGACGTCACCGAACTCAAACAACGCGAAGAGGACCTGCGCGCCGCCGAGCAGCGCGCGGTGCTTGCCGATCGGGCCAAATCCGAGTTTCTGGCTAACATGAGCCACGAGATCCGCACGCCGATGAACGGTGTGCTCGGCATGGCCGAGCTGCTGGCGAAGAGCGACCTCAATCAGAAGCAGAAAACCTTTACCGACATCATCCTGAAATCCGGCAACGCGCTGCTGACGATCATCAACGACATTCTCGACTTCTCCAAAATCGCCGCCGGCCAGCTCGTCCTGGATCCGGTGCCGTTCAGTCTCGCTGAGGCGGTCGAGGATGTGGCCACGCTGATGTCGACGCGGGCAAAGGAAAAAGACCTCGAGTTGATCGTCAGGGTCGATCCCGATCTGCCAAGCACGGTGACTGGCGATGTCGGCCGTCTGCGCCAGATACTCACAAATCTGATCGGCAATGCGGTGAAATTCACCGATTCCGGTCATGTGCTCGCGGACGTGTCCGGCACCGTCGAGGACGGACAGGTGGCGCTGCGCTTCGACATAACCGACACCGGCATCGGTATCGCGCGGGAAACGCTGCCAAAGGTCTTCGAGAAATTCAGCCAGGGCGACGCAAGCTCGACACGTCGTCACGAGGGAACCGGACTGGGACTGGCGATCACCGCGCGACTCGTTGCGCTGATGGGCGGCAAGATCGGAGTCGAAAGCGCAGTCGGCGAAGGCTCGACCTTCTGGTTTGTCGTGGAACTGCCTGTCGCCGACGAGTGCAGGCGCAGCGACCCCACGCCCGTGGACGTCTCCGGCGCGCGGGTGCTCGTGGTGGATGACAATGAAGTCAACCGCGCCATTCTGCTCGAACAGATGCGTTCCTGGAACTTCGATGCATGCGCGGCCGAAAACGGCAGCGAAGGGCTCGCGGTCCTGCAAGCGGCGGCCGCGCGGGATATCGCGGTCGATTGCGTGGTTCTGGACTACCAGATGCCGGGGATGAGCGGGCTCGAGGTTGCGGCCGCGATTCGCAACACCGCCGGTCTCGACAAGGCGGCGATCATTCTTCTGACGTCGGTCGACCATGCCCTGACAAGCGCTGAATTCGCCGAATACGGAATCGACGCCCAGCTCACCAAGCCGGTGCGTTCCTCCGCCCTGCGGGATGTCCTTCTCGATCATATACACTATCGGCGCGGCCGCGATGGTGGTCCGACCGGGATGCGACACGCGCCGGCCGAGGCTTCCGTCCTCGTCGTACCGCCCGCCATTCGCGGCCCCGCCGCGCCGCCGTCACTTCAGGGCACCGCCGTTCGGCCGCCGGACGAAAACACGTTAGACGACCACAAGGCGCGCGCCGAGCCGGCGAGGCGGTCCCGGGTCGATATCCTCGTGGCCGAGGACAACGAGGTCAACCAGCTCGTGTTCGCGCAGATCCTGGGCGAAACGCCGTTCACCTACGAGATCGTTCGCAATGGCCGGCTGGCCGTCGAGGCACATGCCGAGATGCAACCTTCCATTATCCTGATGGATGTTTCCATGCCGGAGATGAACGGTTTGGAGGCGACCGCGGCAATCCGTCGGGCCGAGGCGCCAGAGGCGGCCCACACGCCGATCATCGGCGTCACAGCGCATGCGCTCAAGGGTGACCGGGCGCGCTGCATGGAGGCCGGCATGGACGATTACCTGCCCAAGCCGATCAGCCCGAACGCGCTGCTGGCCAAGATCCAAAAATGGCACGAAACGACAGCCCTGCGCCGTGAACTCGGCGTTTGACGTTGGTTTGCGTTTTTTTGCGATAAGTGAAACCATGGTGTGATCACGCCATAGCGCACCCCCTATGGTTAACCGCTACCATCATTTCAATCTTCAGGCCGGATAGTGTTTCCGGGCAGGATGAGCGGCGGCGGATCGAACACGGCAATCGCAAGCTCCAACCGATCCGGTTCCTACCAAGTCCGCCGCATGTGCTCCAGACGACGCACGCAGCGCTCACCTGCCCGGCTTTTTATTTCGAGGTCCGCAATCCGGGACGCCTTAAAAAAAATACCCCGCAGTCCCGCCGGCGCCGTCTGGCGCGGGCGGGGACAATGCCCGAAACCAAGCCCCTGATATTTGCGGATTATCGGTGACGCGCCGCGACGCCGGCGCTACGGCCTCCCGGCGCCTGCTGACGGCGTAATCGGCGCGACACAAAACCGTCATCGAACTGTAACACAGGCCGGTTACTCGGACCTCGTCGCCGCTGGAGTGCGGCGAAGAAGAATTCCGAACAGGAGTAGGCCTCATGAAGAAAGTTCTCCTTACGGCGTCGGCCGCGGCCCTCGCCGTTGCCGCCTCCGCCGGTGTGGCGGCTGCGCGCGACCAGATCCAGATCGTCGGCTCGTCGACGGTATTTCCGTTCACCACCGCCGTTGCCGAAAAACTCGGCCAGAGCGGCGCGTTCAAGACGCCGGTCGTGGAATCGACCGGCACCGGCGGCGGCATGAAGCTGTTTTGCGCCGGCGTCGGCGAAGGCACGCCCGACTTCACCAACGCCTCGCGCGCCATCAAGGACAAGGAACTGGCGAGCTGCAGGGAAGCCGGCGTGACACCGGTGCAGATCAAGGTCGGCTTCGACGGGATCGTGCTCGCCAATTCCAAGGCCGGCACGGCAGTGGAGCTGAGCAAGGAACAGATTTTCAAGGCTCTGGCCAAGAATGTCGAGATCGACGGCAAAGTCGTTGCCAACCCGTACGCGACCTGGGCCGATATCGATTCGGCATTGCCGGCCGACAAGATCGAAGTGCTCGGCCCGCCGCCCACCTCCGGCACGCGCGACGCGTTCGTCGAACTGGTGATGGAAGAGGCCTGCCAGGAAGCGGTCGAGGCGGCCAATGAAAAGGCCTGCACGGAAATCCGCGAGGACGGCGCCTATGTGGAAGCCGGCGAGAACGACAATCTGATCGTGCAGAAGCTGGAAGCCAACCCCAAGGCATTCGGCATCTTCGGCTTCTCCTTCCTGGACCAGAACGCCGACAAGCTGCAGGGCGCAACGGTCGAGGGCGTCGAGCCGACCTTCGAAAACATCGCGTCGGGCGACTACGGCGTGTCACGCTCGCTGTTCGTCTACGCCAAGAAGGAACATGTCGGCGTCATTCCGGGCATGGAAGAGTTCATTGCCGAATACACGTCCGAGGCGGCCTGGGGCCCCGAGGGCTATCTTGCCGACAAGGGTCTGATCCCGCTGCCGGAGGCCGACCGCGCCGCACAGGCCGAGGAAGCCAAGGCGCTCAAGGGCATGGGCTCCTGACACAGTTCGATATGGCGCGGGCGGTCAACGGCCGGCCGCGCCATACGAAACCCGCAAGACCGGTGCGTGAGAGCGCCCGGGACTTCGAGACACTGTTTGGGGTGGGTCGTCGCCGATGGTTAATTATCTCGTCCTGTTGATGGTTGCCCTCGCTGTCGCGGCCTATCTCGTCGGCCGCTCGCGGGCTGTCGCAACCGTCGGCGGCGAAGTGTCGCGGCTTCACTCGCTTCCAGGCCAGCACGGCCTGTTTCTGGCCATGATCGCCGCCGGACCGGCGCTGCTGGCCGTCCTGATCTGGCGCATCGCCACGCCGGGTATCGAAGATTCCATCGTGCAGTCGCGTTTCGCGGCGGAACTGGCCGAACTCGGCGTACCGCAGCTCCAGGCTTTCCTGCGCGATGCGCGCGCGATCGCCTTCGGCGGCATCGTGTCGTTTCCCGACGAAACCAAGGAAGCCGCGGCCGTCGTTTTCCGCTCGCTCCACCAGACCAGCATCTGGCTGATCACCGCGGTCACGCTCATTCTCGCGGCCGGCGGAAGCCTTTTCGGCTACTCGCGGATCGCACCGGCCTATCGCGCCCGCCACGTCGTCGAACGGGTGGTGAAGTGGTTTCTCATTCTGTGCTCGATGATCGCCATCCTGACCACGATCGGGATCGTGTTGTCGCTGATCTTCGAATCGATCCTGTTCTTCTCGGAAATCCCGATCTTCAATTTCCTGTTCGGCCTGCATTGGTCGCCGCAAAGTGCCTTTACCGGCGCCGGCGGCGAGGCGGGCGACGTCAACACCGAAATCTTCGGGGCCGTACCGCTGCTGGCGGGCACGTTGCTGATCACCTTCATCGCCATGCTGATCGCCGCGCCGGTCGGGCTGATGGCGGCGATCTACCTGTCCGACTACGCCACCCAGCGCGTGCGGGCGGTGGCGAAGCCTGTACTGGAGATCCTGGCCGGCATTCCCACCGTCGTCTACGGCTTCTTCGCCGCGCTGACGGTCGCTCCCTTCTTTCGCGGCGTCGGCGAGAGCATCGGCCTGGACGTCGCCTCCGAATCCGCGCTCGCCGCCGGCGTGGTCATGGGCATCATGATCATCCCGTTCGTGTCGTCACTGTCCGACGACGTCATCAACGCCGTGCCGCAATCCTTGCGCGACGGCTCGGCCGGGCTGGGCGCGACCCGCTCGGAGACGATCCGGCGCGTGGTGCTGCCGGCTGCATTGCCGGGCATCGTGTCGGCCCTGCTTTTGGCCGTCAGCCGGGCGGTCGGCGAAACCATGATCGTGGTGATGGCGGCGGGGCTGGCGGCGAATCTCACCTTCAATCCGCTGGAGGCGGTGACGACCGTGACGGTTCAGATCGTGACGCTGCTGGTCGGCGATCAGGAATTCGACAGCGCCAAGACGCGCGCGGCGTTCGCGCTCGGCCTGCTCTTGTTCGTCATCACGCTGGCTCTCAATGTGATCGCGCTGCGCGTGGTCCAGAAATATCGTGAGCAATATGACTGATACCACCCTATCGACCGGGCCTGCCTCGCCCGACGGCCTTCATACCGGCGATGCCGCGAAGGCACGCCTGCGCGCGCGCTACGCCGCGGAGGCACGCTTCAAATGGCTGGGCGCGGGCGCGGTGGCGCTGGCAGGGTTCTTTCTGCTGCTTTTGCTTTCCACCATCGTCACCAAGGCGCTGCCGGCCTTCCAACAGAATTACGTCATGCTGGAGGTCGATCTGTCGGCGGACAAGATCGACCCGGCGGACCCGCGCGCGGCAAACTTTCTCGGCCTTGTTCATGACGGGTTGGGCAGTGAATTCCCGCTGGTCTCCGGCCGGCAGGAGCGGCGGCTCCTGCGCGGGTTCGTCTCGACGGGAGCGGGCGTGATGCTGCGCGAGGAGATCGAGGCGGACCCGGCCATGCTCGGCGGGACCCACGAGATCGCCGTGCCGCTCGACGATTTCGCCGATCTTTATCTGAAAGGCCTGCTGGCGAAGTCCGGGCCGTCGCGCCGGATCGCGGAGGTCACGGTTTCGGGAGCGGGCGACAAGGTCGCGATCGGCTTTGCCGACGACGCCATCCTGGCGATGGCGCGCGGCGCGGGAGCGGTCGAAGGCGAGGGCGGCGATCTGCGCCTGACCAGCGGATCGCAATCCTTGCTGCTGGAGATCGCCGGCGGCACGGTCAAGATCACCGAATTGTCGTCGGGGGAGGCGGTCGGCGCGGTCGGCAAAGGCACCGTGCTGGAGCCGCTGGAGAGCGGTGCGGAGACGCCCGCCGACGCCATGCTGCGCACCATCGAGACGGCGGAGGCCAATCGCAAGATCACGGACCGCGAGATCGTCTGGCTCGACCGGCTCGCCGGCGCGGGAAAGATCGAGAACCGCTGGAATACGCTGTTCTTCTTCACCGGCGCCAGTCGCGAGCCGGAACTCGCCGGCATCTGGGGCGCGGTGGTCGGCTCGGCGCTGACGATGGTCGTCACCCTGGCGCTGTCCTTTCCGATCGGGGTCGCCGCGGCGATCTATCTGGAGGAATTCGCGACCAGGAACCGGTTCACCAATCTGATCGAGGTCAATATCAACAACCTCGCCGCCGTGCCGTCGATCGTTTTCGGCCTGCTCGGTCTGGCGGTGTTTCTCAACTGGTTCAGCCTGCCGCGATCGGCGCCGCTTGTCGGCGGCATGGTGCTTGCGCTGATGACGCTGCCCACGATCATCATCGCCGCGCGCGCGGCTCTTCGAGCGGTGCCGCCGTCGATCCGCGAGGCGGCGCTGGGCATCGGGGCCTCCAAGGTCCAGACCGTCTTCCATCACGTCTTGCCGCTGGCCATGCCCGGCATCATGACCGGGACGATCATCGGCATGGCCCAGGCGCTGGGCGAAACGGCGCCGCTCCTGATGATCGGCATGGTCGCCTTCATCGTCGACATCCCCGGCGGGTTCACCGACGCGGCCACCGTCCTGCCGGTGCAGATCTTCATGTGGGCCGATTTTCCGGAACCCGCCTTTCAGCAAAAGACGTCCGCCGCGATTTTGATCCTGCTCGGATTTCTTGTGATCATGAACGCCATCGCTGTCGTGCTGCGCAAGCGCTTCGAACGGCGGTGGTAACGGAGTGAGGACGATGAACATGCTGACCGAAGCCGGTGTTGAACAGCAAATCGCCGACCAGACGGACATTACCGCGATCAAGATGCGCGGCAAGGGCGTCACCGTTCACTACGGCGACAAGCAGGCGTTGTTCGGGGTCGATCTCGACGTTCCCGAAAAGCAGGTGACGGCGCTGATCGGCCCGTCCGGCTGCGGCAAATCCACCTTTCTGCGCTGTCTCAACCGGATGAACGACACGATCGCGATCTGCCGCGTCGGCGGCGATATTACGCTCGACGGCGAGGACATCTACGACCCCAGGATCGACGTCGTCGAACTGCGCGCCCGCGTCGGCATGGTGTTTCAGAAACCGAACCCGTTTCCCAAGTCGATCTACGAGAACGTCGCCTACGGCCCGCGCATTCACGGCCTGACCAGGAACAAGGCGGAGCTCGACCAGGTGGTGGAATCGAGCCTGCGCAAGGCTGCGCTCTGGGACGAGGTCAAGGACAGGCTGCAGGAGCCGGGCACCGGGCTTTCCGGCGGCCAGCAGCAGCGCCTGTGCATCGCCCGCGCCATCGCCGTGTCGCCCGAGGTCATCCTGATGGACGAGCCGTGTTCGGCGCTCGACCCGATCGCCACGGCCAAGGTCGAGGAGCTGATCGACGAACTCAGGCAGAACTACACCATCGTGATCGTGACCCATTCCATGCAGCAGGCCGCCCGCGTCTCGCAGCGCACGGCGATGTTCCATCTCGGCTACCTGGTCGAGGAAGGGGCCACCGACAAGATGTTCACCAACCCCGACGACAAGCGCACCCAGGACTACATTACCGGCCGGTTCGGCTGACCCGGCGCTTGCGCGTTTTTTTGAATGCAAGGATGAACCGATGGGCGAACATATCGTCACTTCTTTCGGCGAGGAGTTGGAAGGCGTCGACCGCCTGATCCGCGAGATGGGCGATTTGGCGGGGACGATGGTCGCCGACGCCACGCGGGCGCTGTTGTCGTCGGACAATCCGCTGGCGCAGCGGGTCGTGTCCGACGATACGATCATGGACGCCAAGCAGCGCGAGCTCGACGAGCGGGCGATCACGCTGATCGCCCGGCGCCAGCCGATGGCGCAGGACCTGCGCGCGGTGATCGGCGCGATCCGCATGGCGGGCGATCTGGAACGGATCGGCGATCTTGCCAAGAACATCGCCAAGCGTGTCGGGGCCGTCGGCCAGACGACCACCCCCAAAAGCCTGTCGCAGTCGATCGAATCGATGGCGGAGATGGTGCATGCCCAGGCTTCGGGCATCGTCGACCGCTATGTCGCGCGCGACGCCGCGGCGCTCAAGGATCTCAGGGCCGGGGACGAGAAGATCGACATCAAATACACCGCCATCTTCCGCGAACTGCTGACCTATATGATGGAAGATCCGCGCAACATCACCGCCTGCACGCATTTGTTGTTCTGTGCCAAGAACCTCGAGCGCATCGGCGATCATGCGACCAATATCGCCGAGAACGCCTATTATGTGATGACCGGCGAACAACTCCCCATCAACCGGCCGAAGCTCGACGAAACAGCCGTTTCGAGCGCGGCTTCCGAAGCCTGACGGGGTGTCGACTTGGCGATGAACGCTGCGAAGATCATGGTCGTGGAGGATGAGGAGCCGTTATGCGTGCTGCTCAAATACAATCTTGAGGCGGAGGGCTATCAGGTCGAGGTGATCACCCGCGGCGACGAGGCGGAACTGCGCCTGCAGGAAAGCGTGCCCGATCTTCTGGTGCTCGACTGGATGGTCCCGGCGGTATCGGGCATCGAACTGTGCCGGCGGCTGCGCATGCGGCCCGAGACCGAGCGCCTGCCGGTGATCATGCTGACGGCGCGGGGCGAGGAAAGCGACCGCGTGCGCGGCCTGTCGACCGGCGCCGACGACTATCTCGTCAAGCCGTTCTCGACGCCGGAGTTCATCGCGCGCGTGCGCGCGTTGCTGCGACGCGCCAAGCCCGAAGTGCTGTCGAGCGTCTTGAAAGTCGGCGACATCATGCTCGACCGTGAGGCGCACCGCGTCTATCGCGGCAAGAGCGAGATCCGTCTCGGCCCGACGGAATTCCGGCTGCTGGAATTCTTGATGCAGCATCCAGGCCGCGTGTTCTCGCGCAGCCAGTTGCTCGACAATGTGTGGGGCGAGACGATCTATATCGACGAACGCACGGTCGACGTGCATGTCGGTCGGTTGCGCAAGGCGGTCAATGTCGGCCGGCTGCCCGATGTCATCCGCACCATTCGCGGGGCGGGCTACGCGATCAAGGACGGTTAGAACCGATGGATCGCGGCGTTATTGTGCGCCGCTCGCCTTCCAGCTGTCGGCGTCCGGCGTCTCGGGCGGATACCAGTAGCGCGCCGCGTCGGTCTCGCGCGCAATCAGCACGAAATTGTTGGCGAACACCCGGTAGGGCGCGCTCCATTCGCCGTCCGGCCACTTGATGCGCACCTGGGCCCGTTCGGCGGTGCCCAGCCCGACATGGACGAAACCGGCATGGCCGGAGGCGTGGCCGCCGCCGACTTGTACCGTGCGGTTATAGGTGTTGTTGCCGGCCTTGACCGAAATGAGCGCGCCAACGGCGTGGCGGTTGGGTTCCGGCTGGCTGAGCTCCACGGCCAGGAAATTGCCCATCGGCCTTGTGCCGAACGCCGTCCTGGCGCCGCGATTGCGGAACAGCGACAGGTTCTGCTCGCGATTGACGACGATGAGGTCGAGCATGCCGTCCGCGTTGAAATCGGTGACGATCGCGCCGCGCCCCTTGGTCGGCCGGTCGATACCGGCCAGGTGACCGGCCTCCACGAAGGTGCCGTCCCATTGACCGAGTAGCAGATTGTCGGGATCGACCGCGGCGAAATCGGGCATGCGCTCGACATTGCCCTTGGCGATAAAGAGATCGAGCAGGCCGTCATTGTTGAGGTCGGCGAACTCGGAATGCCAGCCGGTCGACGGTTTCAGGTCGTCGCTGGCGTAGGGGCGGTGCGCGGTCGCGCCCTTTTCGAAGGCGATGTCGACATAGGCGGGCTCGTCCTCGTCGGCCTCTTCGGAGAGCTTTTGCAGCTTGGTGTCGCCCATCGAGGTCAGCGCGTATTCGGGAAAGCCGTCGCCGTCGAGGTCGCCCTCGGCGATGCCCATGCCCCAGATCGTCAGGTGCCGCCAGCCTTCGGATTTGCGATAGGCGCGCGGCGGCCGGCCGGGCTCGACGCGCCAGAGCTGTTCCTGGCCGCCGCGATAATAATGCCGGTCATTGGTGATGCGCAGCGCCGGCGTGCCCGAGCGGTTCCAGTCGGTGAACAACATCGACAGCGCGCAATAGCCCGGCCTGAGCGCACTGGCGGCGGCATAGTCTGGCCGGGGGCCGGCGCCCGGCCGGTAGAGCCGGTTGTCGTGGCAGGTGCCCCAGGGCGAGCCGGGCGCGCTGCGGTCGACATAATTGCCGAAGGCGAGCGTGGGAAAGCGCCGGCCGGCCTCCCAGCTTGCCGCGAAGGCCGTCGTCCAGGCGCGCGCCCCATCGAAGGCGAAGGCGCGATTGGCCTTTTCGAAAGCGCAGTCCGGTCCGCCCTTCAGGATCAGGTTCTCGCCGAGCCGCAGTAAGACGAGATCGCGGTGGCCGTCATCGTCGATATCGAGCGGATAGGCGCCGAGCACCTTGTCGAGATCGTCCGGCTCGAGGCCGAGCGGGACCTCGTCGAAACGCAGTGCGCCGCCGGCCGTGCTGCGGTTGCGGTAAAGCCGGGCCGGCTCGCGCCCGCCGGCCACGAACAAATCGGGCAGGCGGTCGCCGTCGCAGTCGAGGGCAGCCGCGCCGCCGCCGACGAAGAATTCCCACGGGCCGCGATAGGCGTGGACGAGCCCCGCCGCGCGCGCCTGCTCCTCCATCACCGGCACGTCGCCCGACGGATCGGGCAGCGCTTCGTCGGCGGCGAGCGGCGTCGACAAAAGCGTCGCGGCGGCCGCGATCCAGCACGCAAGACGCGGGAGGTCGCGCGAGCAGGCGGTCATGGCGTTACCCGCTCCGACTCGATCACCAGGGTCCTCAAAAAAGCGATCAGGGCGCTGCGCTCGGTTTCGGCAAGCGCGAGGTAATTGTCGCGCGCCGCGCGCGCGTCGCCGCCATGGGCGCGGATCACGCTGTCGAGCGAGGGCAGGTCGTTGCGATGACCGTAAGGATCGGTCGAGCCAACACCCCAGAGCTCGGCCGTCATGAAGACATTGCGTTCCACGAAACGCTGGGCGAGCAGCTCGTTGCCGAGCACGGCGACCTGGCGGTCGGCGATCCGGTGGCGCTTCAGGTCGCCGAACAGCGGGACCATGATCTCGCCCTTGGCGTTGCGCGGCAGACGTTTGGTCCATTCGAGCAGGGCAAGGTCGTAGGTCGCGCCTTTCTCGACGTCGCCCGCGCGCAGCGTGCCGGCCATGTCGTTGGGGCCGGGATCGGCGAATTCGAGCGAGGCCAGCGGCAGGAACGGCTTGTGGCAGGTCTCGCAGCCGATGGCGGCGAAAGTCGTTTCGCCGCGGGCGGCGGCCGCGCGCCACGCGGCCTCTTCGGGCACGGCGCGCACCGGTGCCGGCAGGCCGGCCTGCCAGGCGACGAGCGCTGACACGTCGCCGGCGCTGATCTCGTCGTCATGGCCGTCGCCGTCATGGTCGCGCTCGCCGGTCCAGCGTGCGCCGAAACGCTCTTGCGGCTGCATGCCGTGATGGTGGTTGAGCGCGTTGACGGTGAACTGGCGCAGCGACGTCATGACGCCCTTCTGGCTGAACGGCCTGACGGTCAGATCGGCGTCGACGCCGGTAATGCCCGCCATGTCGAGCACGCCGTCGGGATGGGCGGTGATCGTGCCGTACTCGATGCCCTTGGCGGCAAGCGCGCGGGTCGCCGGCGCGCCGGTTGCCCGTGCCTCGGCCAGCGCGGCCTTGCGGATCGCCTTCAGCTCGGCGGTGATCTCGCGCCCCAGAAGTTCGATCAGCCCGGCGCCGAACAGGTGATTGGTGCCGCGCTCGTTGGAAAACTGCGGATCGGTGGAATCGAAGTCGAAACTCTCGAACCCTTCCGAGACGAATACATTGGTGACGAAATCGCCGGCGCCGCCGGTGACCGGCTGGTTGTGGCAGGACGAACAGGCGTTGGAATCCATGCCCGACGTCCGGCTGAACGCGGTTTCGGGCTGGCGCTTGCGTTTGGTGGGGATGATGGCCTGGGTGGCGAGTGGCCGGCCGACGCCGTCGAGCGCGGTGAAGCGTCCGGTGAACAGGTGCTCGCCCGCCGCGCGCAATTCGGCGAGCGCGTCGCCGTCGAGCCGTCCGGCAAGTGTCGCCTGATCGACGTGACGGGTGACGACGCGTTCGGCCCAGGGCTCCGTGCCGGTCGCCGGGCGTGCGGCAAGAAGGCCGGCGAGGGCGGCAAAGATGAGGCGCGTGAGGCCGCCGCGTTTCACGCCACCGCCTGCCCGAGGCGGTCTGCGGGCGAAGCCGCGCCGCGCGCGAAGATTTCCCGGTCGACGAAGGTCAGGGCGCGCATGGCGCAGCCGGCGCGGATCAGCGGCATCTCGTCGGGATCGGTGTAGAAGCTTGGGATGGGATGGTGCTGGCCGCCGGCGGTCTTGGCCAGCGCCTCCAGCAACGGTCCCTCGATCAGGTCGAAGGCGAGCGCGCCCTGACCGACGATCGCCACCGGCGCCGGATCGAGGATGGCGAACAGGCTGCCCAGGCCGAAGCCGATCGCCCGGCCGGCCGCATGGAAGGCCCGGCGTTCCGGCCCGTCGGCGGCGCGCGCGGCGGCCGCCAGAGCGGCGATGTCGTCATCGGCGATATCGGCCGCCGGAGGCGTATCCCCGCCGAGACCGCGGGCCGCGCGCCAGATCGCGTAGTTGCCGGCATAGGCCTCGATGCACCCACGTCGCCCGCAGCGGCACAGCGCCCCGTCGGGGATATGGTTCATGTGGCCGAACTCGCCGCCCGAGGATTTGGTGCCGGTGAACAGCTCGCCGCGCACCATCATCCCCATGCCGAGGCCGTGCGACAGCAGGATGGCGATGAAATTGTCGCCATAGTGCCCGGGATCCTTCGCCTTGAGCGCGACGGCGATCATGTTGCAGTCGTTTTCCACGGTGACGGGAATGCCGAAGGCGTCCTCGAGCGCGTCGCCGAGCGGAATGTCAATCTCGCGGGTGATCGGCGACCATAGAAGCGTGCGCGCGCCGGCATCGGTGATGCCCTGAAAGGCGACCGCGATCCGCGGAACGCGCAGGTCGCGATAGGTGGCTTCGTCGACCAGCGTGCCGACCATGGCGCGCACGCTGGCGACGATCTCGGCGCCCGACACGGCCAGCGTGTCGAGGCGGAGCTGTTCGCTGACGATGACGTCGCCGGCATAGTCGATCAACGCCGCCGACAGCGCGTTCAGCGACAAGACGACGCCGATCACCGCCGCCGCGTCGGGATTGAGACCAAGCGCGACCTGGGGACGGCCCCGCCTTGCCGCCGCCGCATCGCCGTCGCCAAGCTTGCGCAGGATGCCGTCCGACAGCAGGTCGGAGGTGATGGCGGAAACGGTAGACGGGCTCAGGCCGGTACGCGCGGTGATCTCCGTGCGCGAGAGCGTCTCGCTGCGCCGGAGTACCGACAACACCAGCCGCCGGTTCTGCCGGCGCACATCGTCCGAACGTGCGATCGCCGTCATGCGGCGTCTTCCTCCCTTGAACGTCCCGGCAGTTCTGCAGGAATTCCATGTTGCATTGCAACACGTTAGGGCGTCCGAAAATCATCTTGACACAGCTTTCCGGGTGAGTCACTATTTTTTTCGAGCCTCGAATTAATAGAGGCGGCGGCCGGTCCGCTCGCACCGTTCCGGCCAAAAATGTGCGCGATGCACCCGGGAGGAAAACATGAACAGACTGGCTCTGGCGCTGAGCTGCGCCGTCCTCGCCCTGCCGATCTCCGGCGCGGCCTTGGCCAAGGACAAGATCGTCGGCGTGTCCTGGTCGAATTTTCAGGAAGAACGGTGGAAAACCGACGAAGCGGCCATGAAGGCGGCGATCGAGGCGGCCGGCGACACCTATATCTCGGCTGACGCGCAATCGTCCGCCGCCAAACAGCTGACCGACGTCGAGGCGCTGATCGCGCAAGGCGCCAATGCACTGATCATCCTGGCGCAGGACGCCTCTGCCATCGGCCCGGCGGTCGAAAAGGCGGTCGCGGAAGGCATCCCGGTGGTCGGTTATGACCGCCTGATCGAAAATCCTGAGGCCTTTTACCTGACCTTCGACAACAAGGAAGTCGGCCGCATGCAGGCCCGCGCGGTCTTCGAAGTCAAGCCGGAAGGCAACTACGCCTTCATCAAGGGATCGTCGGCCGACCCGAACGCGGATTTCCTGTTTTCCGGCCAGATGGAAGTGCTGAAAGAGGCGATCGACGCCGGCAAGATCAAGAATGTCGGCGAGGCCTATACCGACGGCTGGCTGCCGGCCAACGCGCAGAAAAACATGGAGCAGATCCTGACGGCCAACGACAACGCGGTCGACGCGGTCGTGGCCTCCAATGACGGGACGGCCGGCGGCGTCGTCGCGGCACTCGACGCGCAGGGCCTGGCCGGCTCGGTGCCGGTGTCCGGTCAGGATGGCGACCATGCTGCCCTGAACCGCGTGGCCCTGGGCACGCAGACCGTTTCGGTGTGGAAGGACGCGCGCGAACTCGGCAAGGCGGCGGCCGAAATCGCCTCGATGATGGCGGACGGTACGGCGATGGCCGACATTCCCGACGCGCAAAAATGGTCTGGCGGACCGAACGGCGTGGAGATGAACGCCGTCTTCCTGGCGCCGATCCCGATCACCAGGGACAATCTCGACGTCGTCATCGACGCGGGCTGGGTGGAAAAGGACGTGGTCTGCCAGGGCGTTCCCGCCGGCCAGGTTGATGTCTGCGGCTGACGGACCGACCTGACCCGCGTGCCGCGACGTGAGGGACGTTGTGGTACGCTTCACAAGCGGGCCGGATCGACCGCAGAGGTTCAATCCGGCCCGGCATTGCTTTAGACTTCCCAACATAACGCCGCGCAGACGGTGACGGCCCCGCGGACAATGGGGGAGGAAACGATGTCCGAAGCGACTTCGGTGGCGTCGACCGACCGAGCCCGCACGACCGAGGCCGGTCCGGTGGCCGGCTTCTTGAAGGCGACCGAACTCGATACACGCATGCTCGGCATGATCGGTGCGCTGGTGCTGATCTGGGTCGGTTTCCATTTCCTGTCGGGCGGCCTGTTCCTGACGCCGCGCAATCTCTGGAACCTGTCGGTGCAATCCTCGTCGATCGCGGTGATGGCGACCGGGATGGTGCTGGTGATCGTCACCCGCAATATCGACCTGTCGGTCGGTTCGATCCTTGGATTCGTCGGCATGGTGATGGGCGTCGTACAGGCGGAGCTGCTGCCGCAAAGCCTCGATTTCGGCAATCCCTGGATCTGGGTGATCGCGCTCGTCGCCGGTATCGGCGTCGGCGCGCTGATCGGCGGCCTGCAGGGCTTCGTCATCGCCTATCTGGGGGTTCCCGCCTTCATCGTCACGCTCGGCGGTCTGCTTGTCTGGCGCGGCGCGGCCTGGTGGGTCACGAGCGGACGCACCGTCGCGCCGATGGACGCAACGTTTCGGCTGATGGGCGGTGGTCCGGCCGGTTCGATCGGGGCGACCTGGAGCTGGATCATCGGCATAGTCGGCTGTGTCGCGGTGATGCTCGTGCTGGTCAATGGCCGCATCCAGCGCAAGCGTTTCGCGTTTCCGCTGCGCCCGGTCTGGGCCGAGATCTTTCTCGGTGTCGTCGGCTCGGCGCTGATCCTCGGCGCGGTCTGGGTCGTCAATTCCTACCCGTGGCCGGTCGGCATCGTGCGCCGTCATTTCGAAGGGCTGGGCCTGCCGGTACCGGAGGACGTGTTCATCGCCCACGGTATCGCCATCCCGGTCCTGATCGCGCTTGGCGCCGGACTGGTGATGACGTTCATCTCCACGCGGACCCGCTTCGGCCGTTATGTCTTTGCGATCGGCGGGAATCCGGAGGCGGCGGAACTGGCCGGCATCAATACCCGCTGGGTGGTGATGAAGATCTTCATGCTGATGGGCGCGCTGGCCGCGATCGGGTCGGCGATCTCGACCGCGCGCCTCAATGCCGCCACCAACGCGCAGGGCACGCTCGACGAATTGCTGGTGATCGCCGCGGCGGTGATCGGCGGCACGTCGCTTGCCGGCGGGGCGGGAACGGTGGCTGGCGCCATGCTGGGCGCGGTTTTGATGCAGTCGCTCCAGTCGGGCATGGTCTTGCTGGGCGTCGACACGCCGCTGCAAAACATTGTGGTCGGGCTGGTGCTGGTCGTCGCGGTATGGCTCGATACGCTTTATCGCCGCAGGGTTCAGTAGGGAGGGCACGATGAGCGTTTCGCAAACGCCGCTGGTCGAGATGACCAATATCTCGATCGCCTTCGGCGGCATCCGCGCCGTCGACGACGCTTCCGTCGATCTCTATCCGGGCGAGGTGATGGCGCTGCTCGGCCACAATGGCGCGGGCAAGTCGACGCTGATCAAGATCCTGTCGGGGGCCTACAAACGCGACGTGGGCGAGATCCGCGTCGACGGCAAGCCGGTCGCGATCAACAATCCGCGCGATGCCAAGCATTACGGTATCGAGACGATCTACCAGACGCTGGCGCTTGCCGATAATGTCGACGCCGCCGCCAATCTGTTTCTCGGCCGCGAACGCCTGACGCCGTGGGGCACGCTCGACGACGTCGCCATGGAGGCGGAGGCGCGCAAGGTGATGGGGCGGCTCAATCCGCGTTTCGAGCGCTTCAAGGACCCGGTCAAGGCGCTTTCGGGCGGTCAACGCCAGTCGGTCGCGATCGCGCGGGCGATCCTGTTCAACGCGCGCATCCTGATCATGGACGAGCCGACCGCGGCACTCGGCCCGCAGGAAACGGCCCAGGTGGCCGAACTGGTCAAGCAGCTCAAATCTGAGGGGATCGGCATTTTCCTGATCAGCCACGACATCCATGACGTGTTCGATCTCGCCGATCGGGTGTGCGTGATGAAGAACGGGCAGGTGGTCGGAACCGCCAGCACAAACGACGTCACCAAGGACGAGGTGCTGGGCATGATCATTTTGGGAAAATGCCCGGCCGGCGCCTCGCCGGGGCCCGGCGCGCTGAGCGCGGTGGCCTGACCGCGGCGCGCCATGGTGTCGAAAGGTGGTTTATGGACGAAAAAACCGGCCGCGCGTCACCACGCGGCCGGTTCGCAAGTGTTCTGCCGGGCAGGCCTTAGAGGCCGCGGCAACGGGCTTCGTAGAGACGGCCGCGACGATCGCGGTACACGCACCATCCGCGCCGTGTCGCCTTGCTAACCAAGACACCCGTCGCAGCACCGGCAACGCCGCCGATGACCGCCCCGGAAGCCGTGCCCGTGGCCAGCCCGCCGATCGCCGCGCCCGCCGCGCCGCCCAGCGCCGCGTCGCGCTCAGTGGTCGTGCAGCCGGCAAGCGCCACGACCGCCGCCGCGACTAGCAAGAATTTCTTCATTCCATTCTCTCCATTCTACGCTGATGTCCCTTCAGGTCCTCGCCCTTGCATCAGGGTGATGCCCGCGCGATAGCTTCAGAAATCCTGCGTGATTGCAAGCCCCTCGCTCGCGCGATGGGTATTGAACGCCGTCAGGACGTCGGTTCGCTCCAGCGCGGCTTCGAGACGGCCGTCGGCATCAACATGCCAGACCAACTCGGCGTCGTCGTAAACCAGGGCAGGATCGACATTGACGCATGTCGCCATGATCCGGGGCGTCTCCTGATTGCCCGTTTCGGGGACGTCGCGCAAGGCGTTACGGCATTCTTCCCGCGTTTCGAAAATCGGGACGTCCACCGGGATCTCGCGGCAGTCGCCGAGATTACCGGAACATCCGATAACGAGAAGTAAGGCGGCAATGTGTTCCATGGCGCGTTCCTTTCGCCTATGGAAACGATGTTAGCGCCCTTCTGTTCCGCCCTATGTCAAATAACCCACTCAGTCCGCGCCGTAGCGCCAACTGGCGCCCCTGCGCGGCGAAGGCGTCGGCCGGTCGCCGTCATGGCGATGAGATTGCGGCTGGACACGGCCGTTGAAACGCCTTTTCATGGCCGGTACGATTTTGGGGAACGACCGTCGGCTGTATGCGTTCGGTCCATGCCACGCATCAACAAGACAGGGAGCCAGACATGAACGCAGCACGGAGCGCAGGCGCCAAATCGGCCGCCGCCGGCAAGACCGAGGCACAGGCGGAATTCGAGGCGCAGATCGAGGCGTTGAAAGAGGAACTGGCGGCCGTCAAGGCACAGCTCGCCGGTTCTGGCGAACGCTCGGCGAAAGCGGCGCGCAAGGCGGCGGCCAGCGGCCGCGATCACCTGCGCGAGCAGGGCGAGGCCGCGCTCGAAGAGTTGCGCGCCAACGCCAGGGATATCGAAACCCAGCTGGTGGAGAATGTGCGTCGCAAGCCGGTCACGTCGCTGGCGATCGCTGCCGGCGTCGGCTTCCTATTCGCCCTGATCGCGCGGCGCTGAGGCTCGGCTGCATCCCATGTTCAGATCGGCAATCGAAATGCTCGCCGGCCTCGATGCCAAGCGGGCGGCGCGACGGTTTCGCCGGGCGGTGATCGATTTCGCGCTTGCCGGCGCGGCACTGCTGCTCGGCCTGGGATTTCTGATCGCCGCCGCTTTCATCTTCATGTCCGAACGCTACGGGGCGCTTTACACCACTGCCGGTTTCGGCGTCGGCTTCATCGTGCTCGCCGGCCTGATCCTGATCGTGCACCGTATGATCGTCGGCCTGCAAATGCGGCGGCGGGCTGAGGAAAAGCGAGCCGAACAGGTCAAGTCCTTTGCAATAACGGCCGCGCTTGCGGCGCTGCCCTCGATCATCCGTTCACGAAGCCTTGTCGGCCAGATCGCCATTCCGCTCGCCGCGATCGCGGCCTATGCGATCTATCGCGAAAGTATCGATGACGGCGACGAGCCGCCTTCCGACGACGATGTCTAGTCGTTCGGCGAGCCGTGTTGGGACGATGCCGGGCCAGAACCGTTAGGCTCGAGAGCACGGACGCGGCGTGCAGAATTCGCCGCTACCGATCATCGCGCATTCCAGCAGGCCAGCGTTTGAACCCATGCCCACTCCGCTTGGTCCTGAAAAGGCCCGTCAGGGCCGTCGCGGCCTTCCGGCGTAAATCGTTCTCGTCGTCGTTCTGTTTCTTGCCGGCCTGGCATGGGTCGGCGCGCAATGGTGGGGCGAGGCCATCGATCCGGAAGCCGGCATGCAGGTCGAAGAAGCCGGCAAAGGCCGAATGATAGCGCTATTGGAAAATCACCCGCCCGACTTCCGGCATTCGCTACCTGCTTTTTTCGGCGGGTACCACGACACGCAGCGCCTTCGGGTGGATACGCAAGACGGTTTCGTTGCCGAGAGGCACCAGTTCGCCGTCGATCACGCAGACCTGGTTGCGGCGACGCGAACGGATGCGCAGCAAAACCTCTTTTGACCGGTGGATGTCGACGGTCTCGATCTCCTTCCAGCGGCCGAGCATCATGGCGAGGAACAAAACGGCGATCTCCAGGCGCCGCGCGGTGCGGAAAATATAGATGCCGAGCACGCCGCCGTCCGGCTTGTCGGCGATCGGCAACGGACCGTCCCCGAACAGGTTGTTGGAGATGCCGATGCCCGGCGTTCTGGCGCGGACCACCGTCTCGCCCATGACCAATTCGGCCTCGATGGTCGAGGGTTTGGCGAGGGCGGCGGATGCCGCGCGCAGCGAGGCGAGCATCTTTCCCAGCCGCGAGGCATATTCGAAGCGCGAACGCATCAACACCATGCGCGCATGCAGACCGACCGAGAACTGGTGCACGAACGGTCGGCCGTCGGCGGTGGCGATATCGACGTCGCGCGCGACGCCGCTTGCCAGTGCGTCGACCGATTTGTGCAGGTCCATCGGCAGGCCGAGCGCGCGGGCGAAGAGATTCATCGTTCCGGCCGGCAGCACCAGCAGCGTCTTGCCAGAGCCCATCAGCGCCGCGGCCGCGGCCGAGATCGTGCCATCCCCGCCGCCGGCCAGCACCGCGTCATGATCTGGGCTCCCGGCGGCTGCTTCGAGTTCGCGGCCGACCGCCTCGCCGTCGATGAAGCGAATGTCGATCATGTGTCCGGCAGCCCGCATCGCCTCGCGCAATTGAGTTTCCAGGGCGTCGAGGTCGGTGGTGCGGAGCGTGCCGCCGCCGCGATTCAAGAGGGCGATTATGCGCATGATCTTCCGCTACCGGTAGAACCAGAGAAGAGAACGGCAAACGCATGTCAAGCCGATTCGATCCGTTTCGAGTTCCGATCCGCTCTGTCGGCCGGTGCGGATCAAACGGTCGGAAAGCCGTTTGCAGACGGCCTGCGGTGATGTCACCATATATCGCCGCGAGGACGGATACGATCCATCCTCCGGCGTTCGAGACCAGAAAGCCTGTCGATCAGCCTATTCGTTGCCAGGGAGCCCCGTTCATGACCGAGCCGTCGCGAGACATCGAACTGGAGGAGACGGACTCCAAGGGACGTTACGTCCTGCGCGGTGCAGCCGGCGACGAGGCGGAACTGACCTTCTCCAAGATCGGGACACGCCAGATGATCATCGATCATACCGGCGTTCCCGACAGTTTTCGCGGCCAGGGCGCGGGCGCGCGCCTCGTTGCGCGGGCCGTCGACGACGCGCGCGCCGCAGGCAAGACGATCATTCCGTTGTGCCCGTTCGCCGCGTCGCAGTTCCGCCGGCACCCGGAATGGGCGGATGTTTTGAAAAAGGCCAAGTGATGAGCAAAACACAACCGCAAATCCGTGCGGCGGAAACGCAGGCCGGCGGACACTATGTCGTTGCCATGCCCAATGGCGAGGACTCGCGCCTGACCTGGCGTCATCTCGGCGACGGGGTGATTGACGCCAACCACACCTTCGTGCCGGTTGCCTATCGCGAGCAGGGCATCGCCGAGGCGATGGTCGAACGGTTGGTCGCCGACGCGCGGGCGGCGGGCCGGACGATCGTGCCGAGCTGCTGGTTCGTTGCCGACGAGTTCAAGCGCCATCAACCCGACTGGGACGACGTTCTGGCCCGGTGACGATGACGCGGGGCGTGCTGTTTTGAACCCGGATCAGGCCGTGAAAATCGTCGCGTAACGCTCGCGCAGTACGTTCTTTTGAACCTTGCCCATGGTGTTGCGCGGCAGTTCGTCGACGATGACGATCCGGCGCGGCTGCTTGAAGCGCGCGAGCCTGTCGCCCAGGCCGTCAAGCAGGGCCTGCGCGTCGATGGCGATATCCGCCCTGGCGGTGACGACGCCGACGACACCTTCGCCGAGATCGGGATGCGGCACGCCGATCACGGCCGATTCGGCCACGCCCTCCTGCTCGTCGAGCACGAGCTCGATTTCCTTGGGATAGATGTTGTAGCCGCCGGAGATGATCAGGTCCTTGGCGCGCCCGACAATGGTGACGTAGCCGTCAGCGTCGATCGTTCCGAGATCGCCGGTGATGAAGAAACCGTCGGCGCGGAATTCCGCGCGGGTCTTTTCAGGCATGTTCCAATAGCCCTTGAAGACGTTGGGTCCGCGCACCTCGATGACGCCGATCTCGCCTTGCGCCAGCGTCTTGCCGGTTTCCGGATCACAGACGCGCAGTTGCGTGCCGGGCAAGGGAAACCCGACCGTGCCGGCGCGGCGCTCGCCGTCATAGGGGTTGGAGGTGCCCATATTGATTTCGGTCATGCCGTAGCGTTCGAGAATGCGCTTGCCGGTGCGGGCCTCGAAGGCGGTGTGGGTTTCGGCAAGGAGCGGCGCGCTGCCGGAGATGAACAGCCGCATATGCGCGACCAGATCGCGCGTCAGGCGCGGATCGGCGAGCAGGCGGGTGTAGAATGTCGGCACGCCCATCATTGCCGTCGCGCCCGGCAGGCCGGCGATCAGGTCGTCGACGTCGAGCCGGGGTAAAAAGATCATTGCGCCGCCCGAAAGAAGCATGACGTTGGTGGCGACGAACAGGCCGTGCGTGTGAAAGATCGGCAAAGCGTGCAGCAGCACGTCGTCGGCCGAAAAGCGCCAGTAGTCGACCAGCACCCGGGCGTTGGACAATAGATTGTCCTGGGTCAGCATCGCCCCCTTGGAGCGGCCGGTGGTGCCTGACGTGTAGAGGAAGGCGGCCAGATCGTCCGGTTCGCGCTCGGCTGGATCGAAGTGCCCGGGCTTGCCGTCGGCGGCGGCCGCGAAACTGCCTCCGCCATCGGCGTCGAGCGTCGCCAGTGCCGCGCCGGCGGCTTTGGCGACCGGCGCCAGCGATGCCGCGGCCGCGGGGTCGCAGATCAGGAGCCCTGCCTGCGCGTCGGTGACGAAATACTCCACTTCGGCCGCCGTGTAGGCGGTGTTGAGCGGCAGGAAGACCGCGCCGGCGGCCACGCAGGCGGCATAGATCGCGAGCGCCTGCGGCGATTTCGCCGCTTGCAGCGCGACGCGGTCGCCGACCCCGATTCCGGCCGCGCGCAGCGCATGGGCGAAGCGGCCCGCCATCGCCAGAAATTCGCCGTAGCTCAGCCGCTCGCCGGTCTTGAGGATCAGGAACGGCCGGTCGCTGCCCTGATGCGGGCGGAGGAGAGCGTCGTAGAGCGGGTTGGGCATGGCGGCCTCGAACGGAACCTTGGTGGCGGGTCGTTCCGTTTCCCTACCTTATGCCCGCCGCTTCCGCGACCCCTCTCACGTGGCGCGGGTCTTGCGTATGGCGGTGCCGGCGTCGCCGACTGCCTCCGGCACGCGCCATCCTTCCAGCCGGCGGCCGTCGGCGTCGAAGGCGTGCAGCCGCTCGGACGGCACGGCGATGCCGATCCTGTCGCCTTCGCGATGCGGCGCCCGGCCGTCGATGCGCACCACAACGCGTTCGTCGCCGACCTTGCCGTGCAGATAGCTTTCCGAGCCGACCGGCTCGACGGCATCGACGACAAAGCGCAACGACAGGCCGTCGCCATCCTCATTGTCGTTGGCGACCTCGATGATGTCCTGCGGGCGAAAGCCGATCGTGGCGACCGCTGCGTCGCGCAGGCCCAGCCGGCCGTCGTCGCCGAGGGCCGAAAAGGGGATGAGATTCATCGCCGGCGCGCCGATGAAGCTGGCCACGAACGTGCTGGCCGGGCGTTCGTAGACGTCGAGCGGCGCGCCGATCTGCTCGACCTTGCCGGCATTCATGACCACCAGCTTGTCGGCCAGCGTCATCGCCTCGAGCTGGTCGTGGGTGACATAGACCGAAGTGATGCCGAGCGAGCGCTGCAGATGCTTGATCTCGACGCGCATGTGGCTGCGCAGCTTGGCGTCGAGATTGGACAGCGGCTCGTCGAACAGGAAGGCGGCCGGGTTGCGCACGATCGCCCGGCCCATGGCCACGCGCTGGCGCTGTCCGCCCGACAATTCGCGCGGCTTGCGCTCCAGAAGCGGGCCCAGTTCGAGCGTGGTCGCGGCCTCGCGTACGCGCCTGTCGATCTCGTCCCTGGCGATGCCGCGGTTGCGCAGGCCGTAGGCCATGTTGTCGTAGACCTTCATATGCGGGTAGAGCGCATAGTTCTGGAACACCATGGCGATGTCGCGCTCGGCCGGGTCGAGGTCGTTGACGACGCGCTCGCCGATGGTGATCGCCCCCTCGGTGATCGCCTCGAGCCCGGCGATCATACGCAAAAGCGTCGACTTTCCGCAGCCGGACGGACCGACGAGCACGAGGAATTCGCCGTCGTCGACGTCGATCGACACCGTGTCGACGGCGCGCTGGGTGCCGGTATAGATCTTGGAAACCTGGTCGATATGCAGCCGGGCCATCTGTGTTGCTCCTATTTGTCGCTCTCGGTCAGGCCCTTGATGAACCAGCTCTGGAACACCACCACGACGATGACGGGTGGCAGCATGGCGAGGACGGCGAGCGCCATCGCCTGACCGTATTCGGGAATTTGCGATCCGACCCAGACCTGGATGATCTGCTTGATGCCGCGCACGAGGGTGAAATACTCCTCGTTGGTGGTGATCAGGGTCGGCCACAGATATTGGTTCCAGCCGTAGACGAACATGATGATGAAGATCGCGGCGATCATCGTGCGGCTGAGCGGAAGCAGGATGTCGCGGAAGAATTTTAGCGGTCCCGCGCCGTCGATGCGCGCCGCCTCGATCAGCTCGTCGGGCACGGATTTGAAGAACTGGCGAAAAAAGAACGTTCCGGTCGCCGAGGCCACCAGCGGCACGATCAGGCCGGTATAGGTGTTGATCAGCCCCATCGACTGCACGATCTCGTAGGAGGGCAGGATGCGCACCTCGAGCGGCAGGAGCAGGGTGACGAAGATCGCCCAGAACGCGAATTCGGCCAGCGGAAAGCGGAAATAGACGATCGCATAGGCGGCCATCATCGAAAGCACGATCTTGCCGACGGCGAAACCCAGGCCGAGGATCAGCGAGTTGAGCATCATCGTGGTGCCGTTGACCGCGCCGGAAAAGCCGAGACCGTCGAACATCACGGTCGCGTAATTGTCGATCAGACTGCCGCCGGGCCACGCTTGGACGCCGCCGGTGTGAACCGTCACGGCGTCGTGGGTCGAGGTCATGAAGGCGAGGAAGACCGGCACGAGCATGAAGGCCGCGCCGGCGATCAGGATGGCGTGGTCGAAGACCGGGCCCCATTTGAAGGCCGGCCTGTGGCTTGCCGGCGCAAGCGGCCGGGCGGCGGAGACGGCGTCGCTCATCTGGGCCTCACGCATAATGCACCCGGCGTTCCATGAAGCGGAACTGCACGACGGTGAGTGCGAAGACGACGATCATCAGGATGACGGACTGCGCCGAGGAGCCGCCGAGATCGTTGCCGCGGAACCCGTCCAGGAACACCTTGTAGACCAGTGTTACGGGGTTGTTGCCCGGCTCGTTCTTGGTCATCGGGTCGATCAGCCCGAACGTGTCGAACAGCGCGTAGGTGACGTTGATCACCAGCAGGAAGAAGGCGGTCGGGGTCAGCAGCGGCAGCGTCACGGTGAAAAACCGCCGCAGGCCGGACCGACAGTCGATCAGGGCTGCCTCGCGCACCGCGCGCGGGATCGACTGCAGGCCGGACAGGAAGAAGATGAAGTTGACCGCCACCTGGTACCAGACCGCGGTCGTGATCATGGCGAAGGCGGTGTCGTAATAGTTGACGCCGATGCGCAGGGTCCAGCCGAACCAGGAGGCGATGTCGACGAACGGGCCGACATGCTGGTCGAACAACAAGATGCCGAGCAGGCCGGCGACCGGGGGCGCGATGGCGTAGACCCACATCAGCAGCGTGCGGTAGGTCTTGGCGCCGCGCAGCACCGCGTCGGCCTTGACCGCGAGCAGCAGCGCGATGGCGAGCGCGAAGAAGGCGACCAGAACGGTGAACCAGACGGTGAAGATCGCCACACGGCGATATTCCGTGCTCGACAGCACATCGGCATAGTTGTCCAGACCGACAAAGGTGGAACTGAACCCGAACGGATCCTCCAGGAAGAAGGACGAGCGCACCGCCTCGCCGGCGGGCAGGTAGAAAAACACCGCAACGACGGCCATCTGCGGCAGCAGGAACAGATAAGGGACGATTGAATGGCCGAACCGGACCTTGTTCATCGCGCGGGGCTCCGTTGCCGGGAAGGGGCGCAGCCGCTGCCGGATGCGCCCCGCTGTCGGGAAGGAAACGATGCCTAGCTACCGGTCTTGGCGAAACGCTCGAGAAGCTGGTTGCCTTCGGCCTCGATCGCCTTGAACGCCTCGTCCACGGTGGTCTCGCCGGTGAACAGCTTGCCGTATTCGCGGTTCATCACGTCGCGGATCTGGACGTAGAAGCCCATGCGGTAGCCCCTGGTCCACTCGCCGGCTTTCATGTTGAGCTGCTGGATGCCGATTTCGGCCTGCGGCGTCTCGTCGTAGTAGCCCTGCTGCTTGGCGAGCTCATAGGCGGCGTTGGTGACCGGCACGTAGCCGGTGCTCTTGTGCCACATCAGCTGCACCTCCGGCGAGGTCAGGTATTCGAAGAATTTGGCGGTGGCCTTGTTTTCTTCCTCGGATTTTCCGGCCATGGCAAACAGCGCCGCGCCGCCGATGAAGGACTGGTAGCCGTCCTCGCCGGCGATCGCTTCCCAGTAGGGCAAGGGCACGGCGCCGAAGGGCATGGTGGCCGACTTGGTCAGGCCGCCGAAGGAACCCGACGAGCCGACCCAGAGCGCGACCTTGCCCTGTTCGAACGGGGTCTGGTTATCGCTCCAGCCGGTGCCGTACCATTCGAAATGGCCGTTCTGCTTCCAAGCGGCAAGCTTGGCGAACATCATCTTCAGCCCGTCGGTGTTGACGAGCAGCTTGGTGCCTTCGGCGCCGTCATAGCCGTTATTGTTGGTGGCGAACGGCAAATTGTGGCGGGAGAAGAAATTCTCGGTGAATTCCCATGTCAGATGCGACTGCACCAGCGGGATGTAGCCGGCCTGCTTGAGCTTTGGCGCGATCTGCTCGAACTCTTCCCAGGTCTTGGGCGCTTCGACACCGGCCTTTTCGAGGGCCTCTTCGTTGTAATACATGATCGGCGCGGAGGAGTTGAACGGCATGCCGATCATCTTGCCGTCGCTGTCGGCGTAGAAATAGCGCACGCCGGAGATGTAGTCCTCGATATCGAACGACGCGCCGGCGTCCTCGAGCAGATCCTGCACCGGCTTGACCGCGCCCTTGGCGCCGATGACGGTGGCCGCGCCGGCGTCGAAGACCTGAAGGATGTTGGGCTGTTCGCCGGCGCGGAAGGCGGCGATGCCGGCCGTCAGCGTTTCCTCGTAGGTGCCCTTGAAGACCGGGGTCAGGACGATCTCGTCCTGCGCGGCGTTAAAATTGGTGGCGATCTCGTTGACGGTCTCGCCGAGCGCGCCGCCCATCGCGTGCCACCACGAAATCTCGGTGACGGCGAAGGCTGAATTGACGGAAAGGAGCGACAGTCCGGCCGCGAGACCGGCTGCGATACCATAGGGCTTCATGAGGCTCTCCCTGGATTGGGTTGGCGAAAGTTCGAGTACTTTCAGCCCGTCGCCTATCGGCAGCGCATGACAGTCCGGCTACGGTTTTGTTGCAGCGGGATGAAATCCACCGCCGGCGCGACCGAGTGCTGACGTGGAGACGTACCCGTCGTGCCGCTTGGCGCCCGTGTTCACGAAAAATTAGTGTCTGTCAGATTTCGGCCAATTTCTGGGTCTTCAATGCCGGGCAAGGAGGAGGTTGCGATGCAGACGCAGTCCCGGAACATTCCCTACAGCGCGTTTCTGGCCGCCAAGGCGGCGTGTGACCGGCCGGGTGAGATCAGGCGCTTTCTGGAAAACAAGCGGCTTCCGGCAGCCTGGCATGTGGATTTCGATCCGGTCGCGCGGGCGAGCGAAGACGACGACGATGACGCCGTCGTCATGACGATCAACTGAGGATGGCGGGGCGGCCCCGCCGCTTTGCGATCGCGATGCCGAGGCGTTAACGCCTGCGCTTACCGGTGTCCGGCACGGCGAGACCTTTTTCGAGAAAATGGTGATCCCGGCAGGATTCGAACCTGCGACCCTCAGATTAGGAATCTGATGCTCTATCCTGCTGAGCTACGGGACCCCGTTGCCCTCATAGCGGTTTCGCGTCGCTTCGCCAACCGCGTTTTGGCCATGCCGGTATCGGCCATAGCATCGCCGCCGCCGTGCTTCCGGTTCTGCGATGGAGCCAGGCGGCGTCGGAACATCCGCCGTGGCGTCAGCGGCAGCCCGCGCCGACCGGCGCGGATCCCGGTTCAGGCGGCGAGCGCCTTTTCCGTCAGCCGCACCCAATAGGAAATACCGTGCGGGATCGCCTCGTCGTTGAAGTCATAGGCGGGGTGGTGGAGGTTGGCGGTGTCGCCATTGCCGACGAAGACGAACGATCCGGGCCGGGCCTCCAGCATATAGGAAAAATCCTCGCCGCCCATCATCGCGGGCATCTGCGGATCGACCTTGGCCTCGCCGGCGACGTCGCGCGCCACGTCGACGGCGAAATCGGTCTCTTCGGCATGGTTGAAGGTGACGGGATAGTTGCGGTCGTAGTGGATATTCGCCTCCGCCCCGCTCGCCACGGCGATGCCGGTCACCAGCGCGCGGATGCGCTCCTCGGCCAGGTCCGCGGTCTCGCGGCGCAGCGTGCGCACCGTGCCGGCGATCTCGGCCGTTTCGGGAATGACGTTGTAGGCGTCGCCGGCGTGGAATTTCGTCACCGACACGACCAGCGGGTCGACCGGGTCGGCGCTGCGCGAGGCGATCGACTGCATGGCACCGACGATCCGGCTGGTGATGACGATCGGGTCCACCGTCTGGTGCGGAAAGGCCGCGTGCCCGCCCTTGCCCTTGATCGTGATGGTGAATTCGGCGGTCGAGGCCATGATCGCGCCGGGCCGGGTCGCGAACTGGCCGACGGGCAGGCCGGGCGCATTGTGCATGCCGAAGACGCGCTCGATGCCGAAGCGTTCCATCAGCCCTTCCTTGACCATGACGCGGCCGCCGCCGCCGCCTTCCTCCGCCGGCTGGAAGATGACCGCCACGGTGCCGTGGAAATTGCGGGTCTCGGTCAGATATTTGGCCGCGCCGAGCAACATGGCGGTGTGGCCGTCATGGCCGCAGGCGTGCATCTTGCCGGGGGTTTCCGACGCGTGCGGAACGCCGCTCGCCTCGTTGATCGGCAGCGCGTCCATGTCGGAGCGCAGCCCGATCGTCGGCCCGTCGCCCAGGCGTCCGCGGATGAGGCCGACGACGCCGGTCTTGGCGATCCCGGTGGCGACCTCGTCGCAGCCGAATTCGCGCAGCTTGTCGGCCACGAAGGTCGAGGTTTCGAACAGGTCGAAATTCAGTTCCGGCCTGCGATGCAGCTGGCGGCGCCATCCGCTGACTTCCTCCTGAAGCTCGGCCGCCCGGTTGAGTATTGGCATTCTTTAGGCTCCCACTCCACATCAAGGCGCAAATCCGCCCTGTCGCGCCGGTCCCGGCCGGCTTTGCCATCATGGCGTCACATGCGCTAAATAAGACCCGCCGACGCTCGACTGAAGCGTCCCGACCCGCCATCCGGGCCTGTCGGGACCGGGCGAAGGTAGCGCAAATCCCCGGAGAGGCCATAGTGAAATCGACACGGAATTGGGCGATGCGTCTCGTGAAACCGGCATGGCTGGTGGCGGCGATCATCATCGCGGCATCGCCGGCGCAGGCCGGCCCGTCGATCGTCGTCGACCTGAAATCCGGCAAGGTCTTGTCCCAGGAGGAGGCGTTCCGGCGCTGGTATCCGGCATCGCTGTCGAAGCTGATGACGGCCTATGTCGCCTTTCGCGCCGTCAAGGCCGGCGAGGTGACGCTGAAATCGCCGGTGACGATCTCCAGGAACGCGGCCAAGGAGCCGCCGAGCAAGATGGGCTACAAGCCCGGCTCGGTGCTGACCCTGGACAATGCGATCAAGATCATCATGGTCAAGTCGGCCAACGACGTCGCCACGGCGATCGCCGAAAGCATCGCCGGGTCCGAAAAGGCGTTCGCCGCGCGCATGAACGCGGAATCGCGGCGCCTGGGCATGAGCGGCTCGCACTGGGTCAACGCGCACGGGCTGCACGACGACGAGCAGTATACGACGGCGCGCGACATGGCGCTGCTGGCGGTGGCGATCCGCAGAGAGTTTCCCGAACATGTCGGCTATTTCGCCATCGAGGGCCTGGCGGCCGGCAAGGTGAAACTGCCCAACCACAATACGCTGATCGGCCGGTTCGACGGCGCCGACGGCATGAAGACCGGCTTTACCTGTCCGGCCGGCTTCAATCTGGTGGCCTCGGCGACCCGCAAGGGGCGCACGATCATCGCCGTGCTGGTCGGCGAACCGTCCGTCTCGCAACGGGCCGAGAAGGCCGCGCAATTGCTGGAGGACGGGTTTCAACGCAATCAGTCCTTCGCCTCGTCGCTCGCCACGCTGCCGGTCGACGGCGGCATGCTCGTCGAGGCGACGAATATGCGCCCGGTGATCTGCACCGAGGACGCGCGCAAGGAACGAGCCGAAAACCGCGACGAGGACGGCCGCATGATCATCCGTTCGCCCCATATCCGCGATCTCGACCGCGAGCCGCGCCTGGTTGCCGTCGGCCTCGGCGGCGCGACGGGGCCGAAATCGCCGGCGGCGGCGGTGGAATACGCCAACGTGCCCATTCCGACGCCGCGTCCGGACTACACGCCGGCCAGGCAAACGGCGGTGCAATAGCGCGCGTGGATACCGACCTTCAGACCGCTCCCCGCCCGCCGGTTCCCGTCAGCGTGCTCACCGGATTTCTCGGCGCGGGCAAGACCACGCTGCTCAACCGGCTTTTGAAGGCGCCGGGCATGGCCGGGACCGCGGTCATCATCAACGAGTTCGGCGACGTGCCGATCGATCACCTGCTCGTCGAACAGGCCTCCGACGGTATTATCGAGCTGTCCGACGGCTGCCTGTGCTGCACGGTGCGCGGCGAACTGGTCGACACGCTGGCCGATCTCGCCGACCGGGTGCAGACCGGCCGGCTCGCCCCGCTGGCGCGCGTCGTCGTTGAGACCACCGGGCTCGCCGACCCCTGTCCGGTGCTGCAGTCGATCATGGCGCATCCGGCGCTGTTGGCCGCCTATCGGCTGGACGGCGTGATCGCGGTCGCCGACGCGCCCAACGGCGAGGCCACGCTCGACGCGCATGAGGAGGCGGTACGCCAGATCGCCGTCGCCGACCGGATCGTGCTGACCAAGACGGACCTGGCTTCGCGCGAGGCCGAGGCGTCCTTGCGCGCGCGGCTGGCGCGGATCAATCCCGGCGCGCCGATCCTCGATGCGGCCGGCGGCGAGGCGGATGTCGGCTCCTTGTTCGATTGCGGGCTCTACGATCCGTCGACCAAGAGCGTCGATGTCGAACGATGGCTGCGCGCGGTCGCGGCAGATGATCACCACCACCACGACCACGCCGACGACGGGCACCGGCACGACCACCACCATGCGCACGACCATCGTTTCGAGACGTTTTCGCTGACATTGGACCGGCCGATCGCCTTCGCGGCGGTGGCCAATTTCCTCGACCTCCTGCGTTCCACGCATGGCGAGGGCCTGTTGCGCATGAAGGGCATCGTGGAGACGGTCGAGGAGCCGGAGCGGCCCTTGGTCATTCACGGCGTGCGGCGCTTTCTGCATCCGCCGGTGCGGCTTGCCGCCTGGCCCGACGGCAGGCGCGGGACGCGGCTGGTGCTGATCACCAAGGATGTGCCGCAGGATTATGTCCGCCGCCTGTTTGACGCGTTCGCGGAGCGGCCGGGGATCGATACGCCCGATCGCCGCGCGCTGGAGGACAATCCGCTCGCGATCGGCGGATACCGGCCCTGAGCCGAACGCCGGCCGTCATCGGCGCCCCGTCTTATCGTCGCCGTTCGATCAGGAAACGGTGGCCGCCGCCTCGTGCGGCCTCGCTCGACATCATCCGGTGCCCGGCCTCGGCGCAGAAGGCGGGAATGTCGATCACGGCGAGCGGATCGGTCGTCTCGACCCACAGATGCGCGCCGGGGTGCATTGCCTCCAGCCGTTTGCGGGTCCGCAGGACGGGCAGCGGGCATTGCAGCCCCCTCAGATCGTAGACATCCGTGGCAGCGGACATGGCCGCGGCATCAGCTTCCGAAAAGATTGGTAAAGCGCTTGCGCACCGAGCCGAGCATGCCGGGATCGTCCTGCGGCGTGGTCTCGACGGGAGCCTCGGCGGCGCGCGCGGCCGCTTCTTCGTCCGCTGTCCTGGCGGCTTCGGCGGCGGCCTTGGCCTCGGCGGCGCGGCGCACGGCGGCGGCCTTTTCCTCCTCGGCCTTGCGCTTGGCCGCCTTTTCGGCGTCGATCGCGGCCTGGCGGCGGCCGGCGGGCGAATCGATGCGCCCCATCACCGATGTGGTGACCACGGTGCCGTCGGGCGACAGCGACGGCGGCTCGACCGGCACGCGCTCGCCACGGGCGCGGCGGCGGGTCCAGTCGGCGACCAGATCGGCCTCCTTGAGGCCGGCGATCGAGGCTTTCGGCGCCTCGCCGCCGCCTTGGGCGGTGTGGGTGGCGAAGGCGGCGTCGTAATTGGACCGATAGCTTTGAAAGGCGGTCATCAGCGCCTCGGGCTGAACGCTCGGCGGGCATGCGCCGGTGGGCGAGAAGGCGGCGCCGCCTTCCGTGGTGCGGTTGAACACGTAGCGCTTCTCGCACACGTCGACCTTGGGCGGTACCTTGGTGATCTCGAAATGATCGTAACCTTCCTTCAGCATCGTCCAGAACTTGTAATTCGGGTCGTTGCGATAGCGCGCCATGTTGCGCGCCGTCATGCGGAACGGAAAGGCCTGGATCTGGAATTCGCGCTGCCCGCCGCGGAAGGCGTCCCGGGCGAGCGCGTAGATCTCTTCCATCTCCTTGTCGTTCATCGAATAGCAGCCCGCCGACGAACAGGCGCCGTGCACCATCAGATGCGACCCGGTGCGGCCATTGGCGCGGTCATAGGCGTTCGGGTAGCCCATGTTGAAGGCGAGATGGTAGTTCGAACGCGGGTTCATCTGCGCCGGTTTGACGGTGTAGAACCCTTCCGGCGCCTGGCGGTCGCCCTCGGTGAATTTGGGGCCCAGCTTGCCGGACCATTTGCAGATCTCGTAGGTGGCGAGCAGGTCGTAGCGCCCGTTGGTCTTCTGCTTCCAGACCTCGAGCTGGCCTTCTTCCTTGAAGACGCGGGCCATGACCGGCGAATTGCGGTTCATGCCCTTGGCTTTCATCTCCGAAATGAGGCGGGCCGGCACCGGCCGCTCGGCCTTGCCGCTCGCCGATTGCAGTGTCGATTCCGTGCAGCCGGCCAGGGCCAGCGCCATCGCCGCGACAAGGAGTCCCCCTCGTATCAGGTTTGAGATCATCGGTGTCGGCTACCTACAAACATCGCTTCGGGTGCGGTCGCGTCCGGCGCGGCCCCGCATTCGGCGCACGTTAAGGTCGTTAACCTTGAAAAATCCTTATCACAAGGTCCGTCCCGCGTGCCTCACGCGCTTGTCATTGACGGCCAAGACTTGGCGATTTTGTGGCGAAGCGGGTCCAAATTGCGCCGTTCGCGGTTCGCGGCGACCGATTTTCCGGCCGGCCGACAGCGCGGACTTGCCGCGGCCGAGGCGTATCAGACCGAGCGGCCGATGGCCAGGAACTTCTCGCGCCGGTGCTCGCGACAGTCCATATCGGCGCCGGCCATTTCCTCCAGGGCGGTCGCGATCTGTTTGCCGGTGGCCTCGATGACGGCTTCGGGTCCGCGATGGGCGCCACCCATCGGCTCCTGGATGATGCCGTCGATGATCTTCATCTCGAGCAGGTTCTGCGCGGTGATCTTCATCGAGGTGGCGGCGTCCTTGGCGCGCGTGGAATCGTGCCACAGGATCGAGGCCGCGCCCTCCGGCGAAATCACCGAATAGATCGAATGTTCCAGCATGTAGACCTTGTTGGCAGTCGCGATCGCGATCGCGCCGCCGGATCCGCCTTCGCCGATCACCACCGACACGACGGGCACACGCAAGGCCAGCGAGGCGGAAATCGAACGCGCGATCGCCTCGGCCTGGCCGCGCTCCTCCGCGCCCACGCCCGGATAGGCGCCGGCCGTGTCGACCAGCGTCACCAGGGGCACGTTGAAACGATCGGCGAGTTTCATGATGCGCACGGCCTTGCGGTAACCCTCGGGCCGGGCCGAGCCGAAATTGTGCTTCAGCCTGCTTTTGGTGTCGGCGCCCTTTTCCTGGCCGAGAACCGCTACCGGTTGGCCGTTGAAACGGGCGAATCCGCCGATAATGGCGTTGTCTTCGCCGAAACTGCGGTCGCCCGCCAGCGCGGTGAAGTCGGTGAACAGGCGCTTGACATAGTCCAGGCAGTGCGGACGGTCGGGATGGCGCGCGACCTGGGTCTTCTGCCACGGCGTCAGCGCGCGGTAGGCATCTTTCAAGGCATCGGCGGCGCGTTTTTCCAGGCGTGCGATCTCGTCGGCCACGTCGACGGCTTCGCCGCTTTCGTTCAGCTTCTTCAATTCGAGGATCTTGCCCTCGAGATCCGCGACGGGTTTTTCGAAGTCGAGATAATTATACATTCGCTGTGGATCAGCCGTGCTCACGATACGCGAAAAAGGCGCTAAAACCGATCTTGTCGGACGGTTGCGGCGCTGGACAGGCCCTCACATAACGTTCGCGGGTCTAATCGGCAAGCGGATGATGGTCGTTGACCAGCCGCACAAGCCGCTCCTCCAGCACATGCGTGTAGATCTGCGTCGTCGAAATGTCGGCGTGGCCGAGCAATTGCTGCACCGCGCGAAGATCGGCGCCGTTCTGCAGCAAATGGCTTGCGAAGGCGTGACGGATCACGTGCGGCGATATTTTCGACGGCGCGATGCCGGCGCGGGCGGCCAGCGCCTTCAACTCGCGCGCAAATGCCTGCCGGGGCAGATATCCGCTCGCCGAGGCGGCCGGAAACAAAAAAGCGCTGTCGGCGGTGCTCTTGCTGGTGGCGCGCGTGTCGAGCCAGGCGCTCATTGCCCCTCGCGCGCCGTCCGTCAGCGGCACCATGCGCTGCTTGCCGCCCTTGCCGCGCACCATGAAGAACCGGTCGTCGCGCAGCGCCACGCTGATCGGCAGTGCGACCAGTTCCGAAACGCGAAGGCCCGTCGCGTAGAGCGTCTCGACGAGGGCGTGCAGGCGAACGGCGGCGGCGGGCGCGATGCCGGGTGGCGGATTTGCCGCCTCGGCGGCCGCAAGATCGAGCAGCCGTCCGGTCTCGGCTTCGCTGAGGATTTTGGGCAGGGAAGCGGTCCTGCGCGGTGCGCTCGCGGTTCCCGTGGGATCGTCGGTGCGCAAGCCCTCTGCATAGAGGAAGCGGAAGAACTGACGCAGGGCGGACAGTTTGCGGGCCTGAGTCGAGGGCGCGAAACCCCGTGCCGCGACCGCCCCCAGATAGGTGTGAATGGCGCTGGCATCCGCGTCGGCGAGGCCGCCGGTCATGTCGCCGTGGGCTTCCTCGAGGTCGCGCCGATAGGCGTCGAGCGTGTTGGCGCTCGCTCCACGCTCCGCGCTCATCATTTCCAGAAATGCTTCGATCGCGGTCCGACTGTTCATCGTGTCCCATCCCGGGAGACCGCCCGGGCCTGAACCCTAGGGGTTGAGCTTTTCAGGCGGTATTCTCACCGACATCTCGCCCTTCCTGGGTTCCACGAACGTGGCCAGCGCGAACATAGCTCCGTACGCGATGCCAACCAGTACCGCTATGGTCACCAAGAACCGAAAAAGGGTCGGCATTCGCCCTGAAAATCCCCAATACTGTGCCCGCCCGCCTACTTATGCTTTGGCGAGGGGGCGAATTCAACCCCGGCGACGGCGCGCGCAAGCGCTTGACGCCCTGGCGATTTTGATGTGCATACGCGCGGCGAAGGAACTGTTTCATGACGATCGCGCCGAATGCCGTCGAAACCAAGCTGCGTGCGCTGCTCGGCAAGAAGACGATTGTTTTCACAGGGCTGATGGGTGCGGGCAAGACGGCTATCGGGCGCAAGGTCGCACAAGTGCTCGATCTGCCGTTCATCGACAGTGATCATGAAATCGAGGCCGTTTCGCGCCTGTCGGTGGCCGATCTGTTCGCGCTCTACGGTGAAACCGAGTTCCGTGCCCTCGAGCGCAGGGTGATCGCTCGGCTGCTCGAGGAGGGCGGGCGCGTCGTATCAACCGGCGGCGGCGCGTTCATGAACGCCCAGACCCGGCAGGCGATCGCGGAACGCGCGGTCTCGGTCTGGCTCAAGGCGGATATCGATGTGTTGATGGAACGGGTCATGAAGAACAGGAACCGGCCGCTGCTGAAGACCTCGGATCCGAGGGCGGTGATGGAACGACTGATGGCGGAGCGTCACCCGGTCTATGCCTTGGCCGACGTCACCGTTCAGTCGCGCGATGAGCCGAAGGAGGTGATCGCGCAGGACGTGCTCGACGCGCTTGTGTGTCATCTCGAAGCCGGAACAGACAGGGAGGTCGCGCCATGATGCAGGACGCTGCGAACATGCCGGTCACGCGCGTCGAGGTCGGCCTCGGTGCGCGCGCCTACGACATCCTGATCGGTCCGGGCCTGATCGCGCGGGCGGGTGGGGAGATCGCGCGCAGGATGGAGTGCGTGCGCTGCGCGGTGGTCACTGACGAAAACGTCGCCGCCGCTCATCTCGACGCGCTCGCCGACAGCCTGGCCAGGGCCGGGATCGACCATAGCGCCATCACGCTCGACCCGGGCGAAAAAACCAAGAGTTTCGGGCCGTTCGAGCAGGTCGTCGACGCCCTGCTCGGCGCCCGTCTCGAGCGCGGCGATCTGGTGATCGCGCTTGGCGGCGGGGTCATCGGCGACCTGGCCGGCTTTGCCGCCGGCGTCGTGCGGCGCGGGATGGGGTTTGTCCAGGTGCCGACCTCGCTGCTGGCGCAGGTCGATTCCTCGGTCGGCGGCAAGACGGGCATCAACACCGCCCGCGGCAAGAACCTGGTCGGCGTGTTTCACCAGCCGCGCCTGGTGCTTGCCGACACGGCCGTACTCGACACGCTGCCGGCGCGCGAATTCCGCGCCGGCTATGCCGAGATGGTCAAATACGGGCTGATCGACCGGCCGGGTTTTTTCGACTGGCTGGAAGAAAACTGGCGCGCGGTGTTTTCGGGCGGGGCGGCGCGGGCCGAGGCGATCGCGCAATCGTGCCGGTCCAAGGCGGCGATCGTGGCCCGCGACGAGACCGAGGCCGGCGAGCGCGCGCTGCTCAATCTCGGCCACACGTTCGGTCACGCGCTCGAGGCCGCCACCGGGTATGATGGCGCAAGACTGGTGCATGGCGAAGGCGTTGCGATCGGCATGACGCTGGCGCACCACTTCTCGGTGCGGCTCAACCAGTGCAGCGCAGATGACGCAGCCAGGGTGGAGGCGCATCTGGCGGCCGTCGGCCTGCCGACGCGCATGGCCGATATTTCCGGACGGCTTCCGGACGCCGAGACATTGCTCACCTATATCATGCAGGACAAGAAGGTGTCGCGCGGTGCGCTGACCTTTGTTCTGAGCCGCGGCATCGGCCAGTCCTATATCGCCAAGGACGTGCCGGCCGCGGAAGTGCTGTCCTTTCTCAGGGAGAACCATCCCGGATGACTTCCGAATTGTGGCTGACCGGCGCCGTCATCCTTTTCCTGATCATGCTGTCCTTCCTGTTTTCGGGCAGTGAAACCGGCATGACGGCAACCTCCAAGGCGCGGTTGCACTCGCTTGCGGCGGGGGGCGACGTTCGCGCCGGGATCGTCGAAAAGCTGATCGAGCGCAAGGACCGCCTGGTGGGCGCGCTGCTGATCGGCAACAATTTGGTCAACATTCTGGCCTCGGCGTTGACGACCAGCCTTTTTCTCAGGCTGTTCGGCGAGGCCGGCGTGGTCTACGCCACGCTGGTCATGACGGTGATGCTGGTGATTTTCGCGGAAATCCTGCCGAAGTCGCTGGCGCTGTTCCGGCCCGAACAGTTCGCGCTGACGGTGTCGCCGTTCGCGCGCGCGATCGTGTTCCTGTTCGGCCCGGTTTCGTCGGCCGCCAATGTCATCGTGCGCGGCATCCTGGTGCTTTTCGGCATCAACCTGGCCCGCGACGCGCCGATGGTGTCGGCGCATGACGAATTGCGGGGTACGGTCGAGGTGCTGCATCGCGAGGGCGCCTTCATCAAGCAGGAGCGCGACCGGGTCGGCGGCCTGCTCGACCTCGCCGAACTCGAAGTCTCCGACGTCATGATCCATCGTACCGGCATGCGGCTCGTCAACGCCGACGATCCGCCGGACGTCGTCGTGCGCGAAATCCTGCAAAGTCCCTACACGCGCATCCCGGTCTACCGGCAATCGACCGACAACATCGTCGGTGTGGTCCACGCCAAGGATTTGTTGCGCGCCCTGCACGAGGTCGACAACGACCCGCGGCGCGTCGACATCCTCAAGGTGGCCAGCAAACCCTGGTTCGTGCCGGATACCACGACGCTGCACGACCAGCTCAACGCCTTCCTGCGCAAGAAGGCGCATGTGGCGATCGTGGTCGACGAATATGGCGAGGTCGAAGGGCTGGTGACGCTGGAGGACATCATCGAGGAGATCGTCGGCGAGATCGCCGACGAGCACGATGTCGACGTCCAGGGCGTCAAGCAGGAGGCGGACGGCTCGGTCGTGGTCGACGGATCGGTGCCGATCCGCGACCTGAACCGCGCGCTCGACTGGCACTTGCCGGACGAGGAGGCGACAACGATCGCCGGGCTGGTGATCCACGAGGCACAGTCGATCCCGGAGGAAAAACAGGCCTTCACCTTCCACGGCAAACGCTTCATCGTCATGAAGCGCAACAAGAACCGGATCGTGAAATTGAGGGTGCGTGACGCCGAGAAATAGCGTGCCTTGCGTCAGCGCCGGGTGTTTTCGCCCGGCGCCGTCGGCTCGATGGCGAGCGCGTGCAGGCCGGCGCGCAGTTCCTCGGCCAGCGCCTCGTTGACGGCGCGGTGGCGCTCGACCCGGCTCATGTCGGCAAACGCCTCCGACACGATGCGGATCCGGAAATGGGTTTCGCCGCTGCCGTCGAAGACGGCCTCGTGGCCGCCGTCGAGGTGATGATGGCCGGCATGAAGATGACTTTCGTTGATGACGTCCAGGCTTTCGGGCGAAAAGCGTGCGCGCAGCTTGGTCTCGATCGCGGATTGAAGGCTCATGCGGGGTCTCCTGAGTGGCCGGTTCGGGCCGGAATACGCAAATCACCGGCGTAGGGGGAACCTTGCGCAAATGTCAATTCTTGTTTCCGGGGCCGAAGCCCCCATAATCGGACAGGCATGAAACTGGATTCGAAACTCTTTGACCGCATCCGCGTCCGCCCTGATCCTCAGGCAGAGGTGAAGAGGGGGGCGCCGCGCTGCCAGTGGGACGGGTGCGGCGAGGCCGGCCTGCATCGCGCGCCGGTCGGGCGTATGCGCGAGGGCGAATATTTCTGCTTCTGCCTGGATCACGTGCGCCAATACAACAAGGGCTACAATTATTTCTCCGGCCTCGCCGACAGCGAGGTCGCGCGTTATCAGAAAGAGGCGCTGACCGGCCACCGCCCGACCTGGGCGATGGGCGCCAAATCCGCATCCCGGTCGAGCCCCGACATCGCCGACAAGCGATCCGGCCGGGCCGGGTATTATCGGCGCGTGCGCGACCCGTTCAACCTATTCGGCGACGCCGAACCGTCGCGGCCGCGCGCACGCAAGGCCAAACCGCTTGAGGCCAAGGCGCTGGAAACGCTTGGGCTTGACGAGAAAGCGACTGGCGCCGATATCAAGGCGCGCTATAAAGAGCTCGTAAAGCGCCACCATCCGGATGCGAATGGCGGCGACCGGGGTTCGGAAGACCGGTTCCGCGACGTGATCCAGGCCTACCGGGTGCTGAAACAATCCGGTTTCTGTTGAAGCCAAGGTCTGGTAAGCACTGCCCCCGAATTCGTGAGAAACAAACGGCGACGCCCGACGGGTTCCGGCGCGCTGGAGGCATGATGAACAAGATCGATCGCGACATCGCCAATCTTCCCGACACCACCATCTCGGTGAAGGATACGTTCGGCTTTTCCTCGGATATGGTCGTGCCGGCCTATTCGGCCGCCGATCAGCACGTTCCCGACGTGGATCCCGACTATCTCTTCGACCGCGACACCACGCTCGCCATCCTGGCCGGCTTCGCCTTCAACCGCCGCGTCATGATCTCGGGCTATCACGGCACCGGCAAGTCGACGCATATCGAGCAGGTCGCCGCCCGCCTCAACTGGCCGTGCGTGCGCGTCAATCTCGACAGCCATGTCAGCCGTATCGATCTCGTCGGCAAGGACGCGATCGTGCTCAAGGACGGCAAGCAGGTGACGGAGTTCCGCGACGGCATTCTGCCCTGGGCCTACCAGCACAATGTCGCGCTGTGTTTCGACGAATACGACGCTGGCCGGCCGGATGTGATGTTCGTGATCCAGCGCGTGCTGGAATCGTCCGGACGCCTGACCCTGCTCGACCAGAGCCGCGTCATCCGGCCGCATCCGGCGTTTCGCCTGTTTGCGACCGCGAATACGGTCGGCCTCGGCGACACGACCGGCCTCTATCACGGCACGCAGCAGATCAACCAGGCGCAGATGGACCGCTGGTCGATCGTCACCACGCTCAACTATCTGCCGCACGACAACGAGGTCGAAATCGTGCTGGCCAAGGCCAAGCACTATCGCAACGACCGGGGCCGCGACATCGTCAACAAGATGGTGCGGGTGGCCGACATGACGCGCTCGGCCTTCATGAACGGCGACCTGGCGACGGTGATGAGCCCGCGCACGGTGATTACGTGGGCAGAGAACGCCGAAATATTCGGCGATGTCGGCCACGCCTTCCGGCTCACCTTCCTCAACAAGTGCGACGAGCTGGAACGGGCTCTCGTGGCCGAATTCTACCAGCGCGCGTTCGGCGAAGAGCTGAGGGAATCGGCCGCCAACGTGGTTTTGGGCTGATACGGGAAACGCATGGCGGGTCCAGGCGACAACCAGCGCGGCGGCAAGCCTAAGACGGCGGGCGAGGCGGAAGCCTTCAAGCGCGCCGTTTCGGTGTGCATGCGGGCGATTTCGGGCGATGGCGAGCTCGAGATCGCGTTCGCAAAGGACAAGCCGGCGCTCGCCGGCCACCGGGCGCGCCTGCCCGACCTCACCAAGCGGCCGACGGCGAACGAGCTGTCGGTGACGCGGGGCATCGGCGATTCGATGGCGCTTCGGCGCGCCTGCCACGACAATGCCGTGCACACCCGGCTGGCGCCCGAGGGCAAGCAGGCGCGCGCCGTGTTCGACGCGGTCGAGCAGGCCCGGGTCGAGGCCATCGGCGCGCGCGCCATGACCGGCGTGGGCGACAATCTGGCGCTGATGCTGGAAGACAAATATTCCAAGGCCAATCTGGCGGCTGTGGTCGAGCAGGCCGACGCGCCGATCGAGGAGGCGATCGCGCTGGTGGTGCGCGAGAAGCTGACCGGCCGCGCGACACCGAGGAGCGGCGAACGGCTCGTCGATCTGTGGCGCGACTGGATCGAGGACAAGGCCGGCGCCGATATCGAGCGTCTTTCGGGAGATCTGGAAGACCAGACGGCGTTCGCGCGCACGGTGCGCGACATGCTGGTGTCGATGGAAATGGCCGAGGAGCTGGGCGACGAGGAGGAGACCCAGGACAGCGAGGACAACGAGGACCCGCCCGAGGGCGAGGACCAGAGCGAGGAAGGCGACGACCAGGAGCAGGGCAGCGAGGATTCGCAGTCCGACGACAGCGAGGCGTCCGACGAGGACCAGGAGGCCGGCGAAAGCGAATCGACCGATGCGACCTCCGACGATCTGTCCGAGGAGGATGTCGACGACGCCGAGACGCCCGGCGAGGCGAAGCGGCCGGATCTGCCCTACACGTCGCTTCCGCCGGATTTCGACTACAAGGTGTTCACCACTTCCTTCGACGAGACGATCGGGGCGGAGGAATTGTGCGAGGAGGAGGAGCTTGAACGGCTGCGCGCCTTCCTCGACAAGCAGCTCGCCAATCTGCAGGGCGTGGTCGGCCGGCTCGCCAACCGCCTGCAGCGCCGGCTGATGGCGCAGCAGAACCGCTCCTGGGATTTCGACCTCGAGGAAGGCTATCTCGACACCGCGCGGCTGATGCGCGTGGTGATCGACCCGATGCAGCCGCTGTCGTTCAAGCAGGAACGCGACACCAATTTCCGCGATACGGTCGTTACGCTGGTGCTCGACAATTCCGGCTCCATGCGTGGGCGGCCGATCACGGTGGCGGCGACCTGCGCCGACATTCTGGCGCGCACGCTGGAGCGCTGCGGCGTTTCGGTCGAGATCCTCGGCTTCACCACGCGGGCCTGGAAGGGCGGGCAGGCGCGCGAGAAGTGGCTGAAGGACGGCAAGCCCGCAAATCCCGGCCGGCTCAACGATCTGCGCCACATCATCTACAAATCCGCCGACGCGCCGTGGCGGCGCGCGCGCCGCAATCTCGGCCTGATGATGCGCGAGGGCCTGCTGAAGGAAAACATCGACGGCGAGGCGCTGTTGTGGGCGCATAACCGCCTGATCGGCCGGCGCGAGCAGCGTCGGATCCTGATGATGATTTCCGACGGCGCGCCGGTCGACGATTCCACCTTGTCGGTCAATCCGGGCAATTATCTCGAACGGCATCTGCGCGCGGTGATCGAGATGATCGAGACCCGCTCGCCCGTCGAACTGATCGCGATCGGCATCGGGCACGACGTCACGCGCTATTACCGCCGCGCGGTCACCATCGTCGATGCGGAGGAACTCGCCGGCGCCATGACCGAGCAGCTTGCTTCGCTGTTTGAGGAAGAAAACGGCCAGGGCGACCGCCGTGGCGGGGCCGCGATGCGGCGCGCGGGCTGACCGCCTTGGCCCGGCGCTTGCTTCGGGCGGCCCGGTTCGCGGTCGGGATCGCGGTCGCCGGAATGACGCTTCCCATCGGCGTGCGGGCGCAGCCGGCGCCGGTCGAGCAGGCCGAAATCAGCGCACGACCGATCCTCCAGTTCAAGCTCGGGTCCAGCGAAACCCGTTTCGGCCCGCTCGAATTCGTCGGCGGGCTGGAACTCGGCTCGGGCTCCTGGAATTTCGGCGCCATGTCGGCGATCCGTTTCCTCGAGCCGGGCCAGCGTTTCGTCGGTGTGACCGATACCGGCTTCTGGTATTTCGGCCGCCTCGTTCGGGACGAGGCGGGCCGCCCCTCCGGATTCGCCGATTTCACCCTGCAGCAGATGGTCGACGACAAAGGCGATGTCATCGGCCGCAAATGGACCACCGACGCCGAGGGGCTGGCGGTGAGGGGCGATGAGGCGACGGTCGGCTTCGAGCGCGCGCACCGCATCTCGGTGTTCCGGCTGACGCCGAAAGACATGAAGGGACCGCTGGGCGATCTCGACTTTCTGGTGCCGGCTCACGAGCTGCGGCGCAATCGCGGTTTTGAAACCGTGCTCTACGCGCCGGCCGACGGGCCGCATGCGGGCGCGCGCATCGTCATTTCCGAAAAGAGCCTCGACCGGAACGGCGACATCTTCGCCGCGATCCTCGAAGGGCCGACCAGCGGCATTTTCACCGTCCGGCGCAGCGGCGATTTCGACATCACCGACGGCGCCTTCCTGCCGGGCGGCGATCTTTTGCTTCTGGAACGCAGCTATTCGGTCGCCAAGGGCGTGGCGATCCGGCTGAAACGGATCGACGGCGACAGCATCGGCAAGGGCAAGGTGGCCGACGGGCCCGTGCTGCTTGAAGCCGATATGGGCTATCAGATCGACAATATGGAAGGGCTCGACGTGTGGCGCCGCGCCGACGGCGCCGTCATGGTGTCGCTGATTTCAGACGACAACCACTCCATCCTGCAGCGCAATCTCTACCTGGAATTCCGCCTGCACGAGGAGTGACGGGCGGCCCGATGCGCGCGCGCCCCGCGTCAAGCTATCTTGCCGCAGGGGCGGGCTTCAGCACCGAAAGCAGCGCGCCGTAGGGCGCCAGCATGACAAGCCCGACGCCGATCTTGACGGCGAAATCGCCTACCGCCAGCGATACCCATAGCGGCACCTGCCAGCCCAGCAAGGCGACGGGAAAGGCGAGCGACCCGTCCTCCATGCCGAAAAGGGCGTCGATACCGGCGAAGACCCCGGCGAAGGCGATCGAGAAAAAAAGCACCGTGTCGAGCACCGAGCCGAGAACGGTGGAGACGAACGGCGCCTGCCACCAGGCGTTCTTGCGCAGCCGGTCGAAGACCGCGACGTCGAGGAACTGGGCGGCCAGGAAGGCGCTGCCCGAGGCGATCGCGATGCGTGGCGTCGCGAGCCAGATCGACAGCGCGACGGCGAGCACGAAACCCGCGAGCACCACCTTGCGGGCGGCGAGCGGGCCGAAGCGACGATTGGTCAGATCGTTGACGAGGAAGGCGACGGGATAGGTGAAGGCGCCCCAGGTCAGGATCTCTTCGAGCCCGAAATGGGCGAAGGGAAACTGGACCAGATAGTTGGACGCCGCGACGACGGCGGTCATCGCGAGCACGAAAGGGGCAATGGAGGCAAAGCGCGTCATTTTTTTAGCCTGGGTGATGGAACCAGTGGGCGCCGCGGCGGCTTGCGTCACGGCGCCCGGGTAAGGCGGTTGTCCCCCGCCTCGAAAGACGATGTCAGGCCGGTACGGGCGTTTCGTCGAGCTTCTTGACGATCTGCTTCTTCAGCAGGCGTGCCTTGGGGGACAACTCGCTGGAGTCGGCCTTGAGCAGGAAGGCATCCAGGCCGCCGCGATGTTCAACCGTGCGCAGAGCGCTGGCCGACACGCGCAGACGCACATTGCGGTTCAGCGTCTCCGACATCAGCGTCACATTGACGAGATTGGGCAGGAAGCGACGCCGCGTCCTGTTGTTGGCGTGGCTTACATTGTTGCCGTAGAGCACGGACTTGGTGGTCAGTTCGCAAACGCGGGACATAATTCGTACCTTCGGTTCGACACCGGCCAAAGTCCGAACCGCACCATCATCATGTGGCGCGCAGACGTTTCAGGGCGGCCTCTCGGAAAAGTCGGCCTCCCATAGTGGCATTTGCGCTGATCGTCAAGCGCCGGCGTATGTGTGAGGCGATTGGTCGGCGCGGGTGTAAGGCGATTATCGGTCCGTTTACCCAATACCGACGCAGCCCATTCACAGATAGGCCCGATTCGTGGTGTTAGGACGTCCCAGGGGATGCGATCGTCGGCTTCGGCCGAACTGCGGAGTGTGTCCTTTGCGTCTCAAGACCTGTGTGTTGCCGATCCTTGCCGCCGCCCTTTCGTGCGCGGCCCCTGCGCGCGCGGAAAAAGCGCATTCGATGCGTGTCGAGCAGATCGTGACGATCTACGGCGTGGTGATCGCGCGTTCGAGTTTTTCCTCCATGGTCAGTCGGGACCGTTTCAAGGTCGAAGGGCGCGTGTCGAGCGCCGGGCTTGCCAGGATTTTCGACGACACGCGGGGCACGGTCACCGCGATGGGCCGCTTCGACAACGACAGGGCGCGCCCGAAAGGGTACGTGGCCGATTATGAAAGCGGCAAGAAGAAGAAACGGACCCAGATTTCGTTTGCCGACGGGCGGGTCCGCAAGGCGGTGAACGCGCCGCCGGTCAACACCAAGCGCGACGACTGGATTGAACACGGCGCGACCGATCTCGTCGATGTCGCCGATCCGCTGTCGGCGACGCTCGTGCCGGCGGATCGCGAGGCCGATGTGTGCAACCGCACCATCAGCGTGTTCGACGGCGCGCTGCGGGCCGATCTGCGCCTTTCGCCCGCCGGGCGCGGCAGGCTGTCGGCAAAGGGCTATCAGGGCGACACGGTGGTGTGCCGGGCGCAGTTCGTGCCGGTATCGGGCTATCGCCGCGACAACCGCTCGCTGCGTTACATTCGCGACAACAGCCAGATCCGCATCGCCTTCGCACAGATCGGCGCCACCGGCGTCTACGCACCCGTCGGCGTGACGGCCAAGACCAAGATCGGCACGCTCACGCTGGAAACGAAACGTTTCGAACTCCTGGACTAGCAAAGATGGCAATCTGGTCTTGCCATGCGCTGGCGAGGCCGGATAGGTCCGATCCTGCCGGCGCGGCGGTGCCGCCGGGCCGGGCGGGAGGAGACAGGCCATGGGGCGGGCGACCCTGATCGGATTTTCGGCTGTTGTGATGTGGGCGCTGCTGGCGCTGTTCACCGACGCCTCGGGACGGGTGCCGCCGTTCCAGCTCGCGGCGATGGCGTTCGCGATCGGCGCGGCGCTGGGTTTGATCGCCCGCGCAGCCGGCCTGTCGCCGGCGCAGCGGATGCCGATACCGCCGCTTGCATGGGTGGTCGGCATCGGCGGCCTGTTCGGCTATCATTTCTTCTATTTCACCGCCCTGCGCAACGCGCCCGCGGTCGAGGCGAGCCTGATCGCCTATCTGTGGCCGCTGCTGATCGTGCTCGGTTCGGCGCTCATGCCGGGCGAGCGGCTCGGCTGGCACCACGTCGTCGGCGCGCTGATGGGGCTGGCCGGCACGGTGCTGATCGTCTCCAAGGGCGGTGGACTCGGCTTCGACGCCCGCTATGGTTTCGGCTACGCCATGGCGGCTCTGTGCGCGCTGACATGGTCGTCCTATTCGCTGTTGTCGCGCCGTTTCCCCGCCGTGCCGACCAGCGTGGTGACCTGGTTCTGCCTGGCCGCCGCCATCCTTTCGCTGGTGTGCCACGTGGCGCTGGAGCGCACCGTGTGGCCCGAGGGCGCCGGACAATGGCTGGCGATCGCGGGCCTCGGGCTGATGCCGGTCGGCGGCGCTTTTTACGCCTGGGATCACGGGGTCAAGCGTGGCAATATCCAGGTGCTTGGCGCGGCAAGCTATGCCGCGCCGCTGTTGTCGACCCTGGTGCTGATCGTATTCGGTTTCGCCGAGCCGACATGGCGTATCGTGGCCGCCTGCCTGCTGATCACCGCTGGTGCGGCGCTTGCGGCCAAGAAACTCTTATCCCGCCGCGTGCACGGCGCGGTTGCCGCGGGAGGCGGCGCAAAATGATGCCGTTCGAGGGCGGATTGGTCGGCACGGCCAACGGCACGCTCGTCCTGTCGGTCGTGGCGGCCACGCTGTATCTGCCGATGACGGCACGGCCGCCGTCCTGGCGGCGCCTGGTCGCCAAGACGGCCGGCGTGGCGCTGCTGGCGGTGTTGTCCCTGGCCGTCGGCGGGCCGTGGCTTCTCACGCTTGCCCTGGCGCTGAGCGCGCTCGGCGACGCCTGCCTGGCGCGGGAGGGCGAAGGCGCCTTCATGGCCGGTCTGGCGTCGTTTCTGGGCGCCCACCTGGCCTATGCGGTGCTGTTTGCCGGGGCTGGCAGTACGGCGCTGTTTGCCGGCGAGCCCTGGCGGCCGCTGGCGGCGCTCGCCCTGGCGGCGTTCGCCGGCGTGTTCTACATGCGATTGCGCCCGGTCCTGCCGGCCGCACTGCTGGTGCCGGTCGCCGTTTATGTCGTTGCGATCCTGGCCATGGGAGTTGCCGCGCTGTTTCTGCCTGCGCCGCTGGTGATCGTCGGCGCGGTGTCGTTCATGGCCTCAGACGCCATTCTGGCGGCGGAACGTTTCCTGCTTGCCGAGGCGTCCGCCCACCGGCGCTGGAGCCGGCCGGCCGTTTGGGTGCTCTATTATGCCGGCCAGCTCGCGATCGCGCTCGGCGTGCTGCTCGCCTGACCCGTCCGATCAGAAAATATCCTTGCGCTTGCGGATTTCGGCGAAGACGGCTTCGTCGCTGGCGGTCTCCATGCCGAGATTGCGGCGGATGACGGGATCGTGCGCGCGCAGGAACGGATTGGTCGCCATCTCCTCGATCAGCGTGGTGGGCAGGGTCGCCTGGTTGGCCGCGCGCCTGGTCTGGACGAGGGCGGCGCGTTCCTTGAGCGCGGAATTGCTCGGATCGACCGAAAGCGCGAAGCGGGCATTGGCTTGGGTATATTCGTGGCCGCAATAGATCACCGTTTCCAGCGGCAGAGCGGCGAGTTTCTTCAGCGAGGCGAACATGTCGGGCGGCTTGCATTCGAACAGCCGTCCGCAGCCGAGTGCAAACAACGTGTCGCCGGTGAAGGCGATGCCCGATCGCGTGAAGTGATAGCAGACATGGCCAGCGGTATGGCCCGGCGTGGAGATCACGTGGACCTCGTCCGAACCGAAGGCGAAGCGGTCGCCGTCCTTGACGGTCTCGTCGATGCCCGGGATCCTGTCCGCCTCGGATCGGGGCCCGACGATCTTCAGGCCGAAGCGCTTCTTGAGATCGAGATTGCCGGCGACGTGGTCGCCGTGGTGATGGGTTATCAGCAGGACGGTCGGGGTCCAGCCCGTGCGGTCGACCGCTTCCAGGATCGGCGCGGTCTCGGGCGCGTCGATGATGGCGGTCTCGCCGCTTTCGGGATCGTGCGCGAGCACGCCGAAATTATCGCTGCGGCACATGAATTGGTCGATTTCCAGGGCCATGGGCATCCTCGCTTTCTCAGGCCGGACGATAAGCCGGCGGGCATGGAACTGTCACCCCGTCGCAGGGAATTCTTGCCGTTGCGCCTGGGCGCGGATACCGTCCGGCCATGTATTCGGACATCGTCGATCTTAGATCTTTCTACGCATCCGTGCTCGGGCGCCTGGCCGATCGCTCGATCGCCATGGCGCTGTCGAGCGTATGGGCCAATTTACCCAATGAGCGCCTGGTCGGCCTCGGTTATGCCGTGCCCTGGCTCGAGCGGTTCGGCGCCGACGCCGAGCGGGTGTTCGCCTTCATGCCGGCAACGCAGGGAGCGGTGAACTGGCCGCCGGGCGGCCCGTCCAGCACCGCGCTGGTGTTCGATGAGGAACTGCCGCTGTTTGATTCCTCCATCGATCGCATCTTGATGGTGCATTCGCTGGAACATGCGGAAAACCCGCGCGAAACGCTGATGGAGCTGTGGCGGGTTCTTGCCCCCGGCGGGCGGCTCGTGATCGTGGTGCCGAACCGGCGCGGCGTGTGGGCGCGCTTCGAGCATACGCCGTTCGGCACCGGACGGCCGTGGTCGCGCGGCCAGCTCACCAGCCTTTTGCGCGACACCAATTTCACGCCGGGGCAGTGGAGCGAGGCGCTGTTTTTTCCGCCGTCGCGCCGTCGCTGGATGCTCCGGTTCCATCGCCTGATCGAGCAGACCGGGCGGCGGTTCTCGCCGATCTTTTCAGGCGTCACCATCGTGGAGGCGCAAAAGCGTCTCTATCAGGGATTGCCGGTTGCGCAGCGCAGTTCGCGGCGCGTCTTCGTGCCGGCGCTGACCCCGCAGGGCGCGACACGCGCGATGGCGGAAATCGATGCGCGGCGCGTTCGGGGAACCGAGGAGGGACAGGCCGATGTGGCCCGATAACCGTATTCTCGACCTTTTCGGCATCGAGGCGCCGATCCTGCAGGCGCCGATGGCCGGTTCGTCCGGCGCCGACCTTGCCCTCGCCGTCAGCACGGCGGGCGGGCTCGGGTCTCTGCCCTGCGCCTTGCTCGGGCCCGAACGGATCCGTGCCGAGTTCGGCGCGATCCGCCAGCGGACCGATCGGCCGGTGAACCTCAATTTCTTCTGCCACGTGCCGCCGGCCCCCGACGCTGCGCGCGAAGCCGGCTGGCGTATGCGGCTTTCGGCCTACTACGCCGAATTCGGTATCGACCCCGACGCGGCTCCGCCGGGAGCCGGCCGCACTCCCTTCGACGAGACCGGGTGCGCGCTGGTGGAGGAACTTCGCCCGCAGGTGGTCAGCTTTCATTTCGGCCTGCCCGCGCCGGCGCTGGTCGAGCGCGTGAAAAAATCCGGCGCCCGCGTGATCGCGTCCGCCACCACGGTCGCCGAGGCACGCTGGCTGGAAGAGCGCGGCTGCGACGCGATCATCGCGCAAGGGGCGGAGGCGGGCGGCCATCGCGGCATTTTCCTTTCCGACGACGTCGCCGCCCAGCCCGGCACGATGGCTCTGGTGCCGCAGGTTGTCGACGCCGTCGCGGTGCCGGTGATCGCCGCCGGCGGGATCGCCGATCCGCGCGGCGTCGCAGCGGCCTTCATGCTGGGGGCGGCGGCGGTGCAGATCGGAACCGCCTATCTGCAATGCCCTGAAGCGTTGACCGCGCCCGTCCATCGGGCCGCGCTTGCCGCGGCGCGCGACGACCAAACGGTGCTGACCAATGTGTTTACCGGCCGGCCGGCGCGCGGGCTTCTCAACCGGATCGTGCGCGAGGTTGGGCCGCTCAGCGCCGAGGCGCCTGCCTTTCCGCTGGCCGCGGCCGCCGTCGCTCCGCTGCGGGGGCAGGCGGAAAAGACCGGTTCACACGACTTCTCGCCCCTATGGGCCGGCCAGGCCGCGGCACTCGGCCGGGCGATGCCGGCGGGTGAGCTGACGCGTGACCTCGCCGACGGGGCGAGAGAGCTTCTGGCACGCGGTGCCCGCGCGCGCTGAGCAGCAGTCGGGCCTGTCGCCCCTGACCGGGCGGTTTTCTCCATCATGATTTGCAGCGCTAAACACGGCGCGGTCGGTTCTTCGTGGGCATCGGGGGTGATACCCGCCAACGGCGCGCGTGACGCGCTTGCTTCTGGAGGGGTTGCCTGTTATTGGTAATGCAAATCATTTGCAAAAAGGGTCGATCATGGGTTTGGGACCGTTCGGACGCATTCCCAGACGCGGCCTGCTGCGGGCCGGGGCCGTGCTGGCGGGTGCTGCCTTCGGAATGGAGCGTTCGGCAGCGGGCGAACAGGATGGCGAAGGCGCCCCCTCCGCTGGCCACGACATGGCCGGCCGGCATGGTCAAAACCGCGTCGTTGGAACGGTGGACGCCGATCGCAACGGCTTCGATCCGATGGAATTCCTGACCGAATTCGACACCGGTGTCGTGACGACGGACCCCGACGGTCGGCAGGTCCGCGAATGGACGATCACCGCCGTCGATCGCGAGGTGGAGATCGCGCCCGGCGTGTTCTTTCCAGCCTGGACCTACAATGGCCGTATCCCGGGACCGACCCTTCGCTGCACGGAGGGTGAGCGTCTGCGCATCCGCTTCCTCAATGCGGGTTCGCATCCGCACACCATGCATTTCCACGGCATCCACTCAGCGCGCATGGACGGCGTGCCCGGGGCGGGCGAAATCGGGCCGGGTGAGGCGTTCACCTACGAGTTCGCGGCCGAGCCGTACGGCTGCCATCTCTACCACTGCCATTCGATCCCGCTCAAGCGCCACATCCACAAGGGGCTCTACGGCGCCTTCATCGTCGATCCCGACCCGGACCGACATCCGCTGTCGCGCGACGACGCCGCGGCGCGGAAGCTGGGCACGCCGCAGAACGCGAACTGGCAGGAACTGGTGATGGTGATGAACGGCTTCGACACCAATTTCGACGACGAGAACGAATTCTACGCCGTCAACACGATTCCGTTCGCCTATTTCGACAGGCCGATCCGGATCGAAAGGTCGAGGCCGGTCCGCATCTATCTGATCAACATCACCGAATTCGATCCGATCAATTCGCTGCATGTGCATGCGAATTTCTTCGACTATTACGATCACGGCACCACGCTGACGCCGACCCATCGCCGGATCGACACCGTCATGCAGTGCCAGGCGCAGCGCGGCATCGTCGAACTCAGCTTCGCCAACCACGAACCCGGCCTCTACATGTTCCATGCCCATCAGACCGAATTTGCGGAACTCGGCTGGATGAGCCATTTCGAGGTGGTGTGATGGTCCGTTTCGTCTGGCTGGCGCTTCCGCTTTTGATCCTGGCCGCGATCGTCGCCTATGTGCTGGGCGCGCGCCCGCTCGACCGGATCGGGGCCGCCGCGCCGCCTGTCGAACAGGTCGTGGTGGAAGGCACGCGCCTGCGCCCGGGCATGATCGAGCTCGGCATCCGCGCCGACGGATCGCAGCCGGTCGCCATTGCCCAGGTCCAGGTCGACGGGGCCTATCGTGCTTTCGACCTGACGCCGGCCGGACCGGTCGGGCGTCTTGACGGCGCCCGGGTCTCGGTTCCCTATCCTTGGGTCGAGGGCGAAGCGCATCATATCGTGCTGGTGACCTCGACCGGGGCGACGTTCGAACACACGGTGGAGGTCGCACAGGCCACGCCGGGGCTCGACGCCGGCTCGCTGTGGCGGCTTGCCGTGATTGGGCTCCTGCTCGGCGTGGCGCCGGTTGCGACCGGCATGCTGGCCTTTCCCGCAATGCGCGGGCTTTCAGCCGGTACGTTCGATTTTCTGCTGGCGCTGACCGTCGGGCTCTTGGCCTATCTTTTCCTCGACACGCTGGGCGAGGGGCTGGAGGCCGGTTCGGCCGCCCTGGAGCGTCTGCGCGGCCAGACGGCGGTATGGGTGGCCGCGGCATTGACGGCGCTGGGGTTGTTCGTGGCCGGGCGCTGGCGCGGCGCCGCGCCGCAGGGCGCCGCGCTCGCCGGCTTCATCGCGCTTGGCATCGGGCTGCACAATCTGGGCGAAGGCCTGGCGGTGGGCGGCGCGCTTTCGGCCGGCGCCGGCGCCTTGGCGACCTTTCTGGTCGTCGGTTTCATCATTCACAACGTGACCGAGGGTATCGGCATCGCGGCGCCGCTCGTACGCGCAAAACCGCCTTTGTCGTTGTTCGTCCTGCTTGCCGGGCTCGCGGGGCTGCCGGCGGTCGCCGGCGTTTGGGCCGGAACGCAAGCACCGGGGCCCTATTGGCTGGCTTTGTGCTTCGGCGTCGGTGCCGGGGCGATCTTCCAGGTGATGGTCGAGGTGACGGCGCTGACGGTGAGAAAGGGCGGGTTCGCTGCCTTGGGCGGCTTGAACTACGCCGGCGGTGTCGCGGCCGGTCTGTTGATCATGTACGCGACCGCCTTGTTGGTGTGAGTGTCATTTCCTCAGCAGAAACACCGCCTGCTGGCCAAAGAAATTCCAGAACCACCATGGCAGCGAGACGCCGATCTTCTGACCGTTGCCGTCGAGCGCGGTTGCGCTCTCCACGGTCGCGCCAACCTCCTCGCACAGAGCGACGAAATCGCGGATCGTGCAGAAATGGATGTTGGGCGTGTCGTACCAGCTATAGGCCAGGTCGCGTGTGACCGGCATGCGCCCGCGCAAAAGCAGCGACAGGCGCACGCGCCAATGGCCGAAATTCGGGAACGAGACGATCGCATGCCGACCGATCCGCAGCAATTGTTCGAGCACTTCCTTGGGATTGCGTGTGGCCTGCAGCGTCTGCGATAGGATCACGTAGTCGAAGCCCTGGTCGGGATAATGGCTGAGGTCGGTGTCGGCATCGCCCTGGATCACCGACAGGCCACGCGCGACGCATTCGTTGACGCCGCGCTGCGATATCTCGATGCCGCGGCCGTCGATCTGCTTGTCGGTGATCAGGAGGTCCAGAAGCGCCCCGTCTCCGCATCCGACGTCGAGCACGCGGGCGCGCGGGTCGATCAGGCCGGCCACCATGGCGAGGTCGACCCGGGCGTCGTGGTTCACACTCACGGCGCATCCTCCAGGCCGCGGGCGCGCGCGGCGGAATCCAGAAATCCGCCGACGGCGGCGAAGAATTCCGGTTCCTCGAGCAGGAATGCGTCGTGGCCGCGATCGGTCTCGATCTCGACAAAGGAAACCGAGGCGCCGGCGGCGTTGAGCGCACGCACTACGGTGCGGCTTTCCTCGGTCGGAAACAGCCAGTCCGAAGTGAAGGAGACGAGGCAGAAACGGGTCTCGGTGTTGCGGAAGGCGTCGGCCAGCCGCCCGCCACGATCGGCGGCGAGGTCGAAATAGTCCATCGCCCGCGTCATGTAGAGATAGGAATTGGCGTCGAAGCGGTCGACGAAGGTCATGCCCTGGTGGCGCAAATAGCTTTCGATCTGGAAATCCGCGTCGAACCCGAAGGTCAGGGTCTCGCGATCCTGCAGATTGCGGCCGAATTTGCGGTGCAGCGCGGTTTCCGACAGATAGGTGATGTGGGCGGCCATGCGCGCGACCGCGAGGCCTTTTTCCGGCCGGCGTCCCTCGTCGATATAGCGCCCGCCGCACCATTCAGGGTCGGCCATCACCGCCTGGCGGCCGACTTCGTGAAAGGCGATGTTCTGGGCGGAATGTCGCGCCCCTGCCGCGATCGGCAAAGCGGTGAACACCCTCTCGGGATAGCTCGCCGCCCATTCCAGCACCTGCATGCCGCCCATCGAACCGCCGATGACGGAAAACAGTCGGTCGATGCCGAGTTCGTCGACCAGCATCGTCTGCGCGCGCACCATGTCGCCTATGGTGACGATCGGCAGGTCGAGGCCGTAGGCGCGGCCGGTCTCAGGGTTGAGCGAGGCGGGGCCGGTGGAGCCCAGGCAGCCGCCGATGACGTTGGAACAGATGACGAAAAAACGGCCGGTGTCGATCACCTTGCCCGGGCCGACCAGGCTTTCCCACCAGCCCGGCTTGCCGGTGATGGGATTGCGGCTGGCGACATATTGGTCGCCGGTCAGCGCATGGCAGATCAGGATGGCGTTGCTGCGCGCCTCGTTCAGCGCGCCATAGGTCTCGTAGGCAATCTGGAACGGCGACAGCACCTTGCCCGAATCGAGCGACAGCGGCCTGTCCGGTCCGAAGCGCGCGACCCGGCTCGACGGGTCGGTCGCCTCGTTGGTTGCCTTCAACTTTCGGGCCCGCCGTGCGGCCATCCACATCACCTCATGCGGCCGGCCTTGCTCGAAGCACAAAAAAACCGGCATTGCGCGCTCGCAAAGCCGGTTACCTGATGCAAACGGCCCTTTAGCGACTTGTTTTACGTGGCTGCAAGCCGACCGGCCAAATCACCACGGGAGGCCGGTTATAATCTTGCGCAAGCCTTTGCGTCAACGGCAAAGCTTTGCTAGTCGGAAGGCGATCATCCGCGAAGGAACCCCGCCATGAGCCTGCCCGTCCGCCCAGAGCCGAAACCCGGCATCATGGATATCGCCGCCTACGTGCCCGGCAAGAGCGCGGCGCCGGCGGGCGTGGCCAAAGTCCATAAGCTGTCGTCGAACGAAAACCCGCTCGGCGCGTCGCCCAAGGCGGTCGAGGCCGTGCGGTCGGTGGCCGCCTCGCTCGAGTTCTACCCTGATGGCGCGGCGAGCAGGCTGCGCGAGGCGATAGCGGAAGTGCACGGGCTCAACCCGGACAACATTCTGTGCACCAACGGCTCCGACGAGGCGCTCGGGCTGTTGGCGCAGGCCTATCTGCAGCCGGGCGACGAAGGTGTGTTCACCGAGCACGGCTTCCTGGTCTACCGGATCTACATCCAGGCGGCGGGCGCGGTGCCGGTGGTGGTAAAGGAAACCGACGAGACAGCCGATGTCGATGCGATCCTGGCTGCGGTGACCGACAGGACCAGGATCGTCTTTCTGGCCAATCCCAACAACCCGACCGGCACCTATGTGCCGTTCGAGGAGGTGCGGCGGCTGCATGCGGGGCTGCCGAAAAACGTGCTTCTGGTGCTCGACGCGGCCTATGCCGAATATGTGCGCCGCAACGACTACGAGACCGGCATCGAGCTCGTATCCTCGTTCGATAATGTGGTCATGACCCGGACCTTCTCCAAGGTGTACGGCCTCGGCGGCGCGCGTATCGGCTGGATCTACGCGCCGGCGCATGTGATTGCCGCGCTCAACCGCATTCGCGGTCCGTTCAACGTCAACGCGGCGGCGATCGAGGCCGGGGTGGCTGCGATCCGCGACCGCGGTCATGTCGAGAAATCGGTCGCGCATAACGACCAATGGCTGCCGTGGCTGACGGAGAAACTGACCAAGCTTGGTCTCAGGGTCACGCCGAGCATCGGCAATTTCATCCTGATCCATTTTCCCGACGAGCGCCGCTCGGCGGCGCTGGCCGACGAGTATCTGACGGCGCGGGGCTATATTTTGCGCCGTGTCGCCGGCTACGGATTCCCGAATGCGCTCAGGATGACGATCGGCACGGAAGAAGCCAACCGGGGTGTGGTCGCCGCGCTCTCGGATTTTCTGAAAGACTGAGCGATGTCCGATCCGATGTTCGATCGCGTTGCCCTGGTGGGCATCGGCCTGATTGGTTCGTCGCTTGCCCATGTGATACGCCGCGAGGGGCTGGCTGGCACGGTTGTCGTCTCGACACGCTCGGCCGCGACGCTCGAACGGGCCGCGGAGCTGGGTCTGGGCGATGTCTATGAAGGCGACCCGGCCAAGGCGGTCGAAAATGCCGATCTTGTCATCGTGTCGGTGCCGGTCGGCGCGTCCGGCGCGGTGGCGCGCGCGATCGCGCCCGCGCTCAAGGCCGGGGCGATCGTCACCGATGTCGGCTCGACCAAGGGGTCGGTCGTCAGCCAGATGGCGCCGGAATTGCCGTCTTCGGTCCATTTCATCCCCGGCCATCCGATCGCCGGTACCGAACGCTCGGGGCCGGATGCCGGTTTCGCCGACCTGTTCGACGGGCGCTGGTGCATCCTGACGCCGCTGCCGGACACCGATCCGGACGCGCTTGCGCGGCTGTCGGGTTTCTGGGAGGCGTGCGGCTCGAAGGTGGACGTGATGGACCCCGCCCATCACGACATGGTGCTCGCCATCGTCTCGCACCTGCCGCATATCATCGCCTACAATATCGTCGGCACCGCCGACGACCTGGAAGCGGTGACCAAGTCCGAGGTGATCAAATATTCGGCGTCCGGTTTTCGCGACTTCACCCGCCTGGCCGCGTCCGACCCGACCATGTGGCGCGACGTGTGCCTGCACAATCGCGAGGCCATTTTGGAGATGCTGGCGCGGTTTTCGGAAGATCTGTCGGCATTGCAGCGGGCGATCCGCTGGGGCGACGGCGACAAGCTGTTCGACCTGTTCACCCATACCCGGGCGGTGCGGCGCTCGATCATCGAGGCCGGCCAGGACATCGACGTGCCCGATTTCGGCCGCCACGCCGTCGCCCATCCGTCCCGCGATGACAGGGAGCCGGAAAAGTCGGGTTCTAGTTGAGCGGCGGGATCCGGCCGAGCGTGATGAAGGCGATCCGCGCCTGCCCCTTCGTCACGGTGAGCGGCAGGCTGGGATTGTCGCCGAGCGCGGCGAGCCCGGCCGCCACCGAGCGGATCTGATCGCCGTTTTCCGGCATGATTTCTGCCAAAAGCGTGGCCAGTTTTTGCGGATTTTGCGCCGAAATCTGCAATTTTGCGTCGATAAATCCGTCCATATCGACAGAAAATGGGCCGGAAAGCGCGAAACCGGCCTGATCTGCCAGGGTAATGGCGAGATCGCGAATGACGAGGCTGATGCCGCGCAGGCTCTGCGGCCGCTCGACGGCGAGCCGCACGCCGTCGGCGACGGTGAGGTCGGCCTGGAACCGCTCGGCACGGATCTCGCGTCCGAGTTGCGGCGGAAGGGCGGAGATCGCCTCGGCGCTGAGGGCAAGATCGAGATCGGCGCCATTGCGGCGCGTATGGGCCTCGGCGCGTGCGGCCTCGAACAGGACCGACGCCACGCGGCCCTCCGGGGTTGCGTCCAGCTTGACCTGTTGGGCTGTCACCGAGGCGCGCTCCGGCAGCGGGTCGGCGGACCTTGCGCTGAAACGGATATCGCTGGCGCTCGCGCCAACGGGGTTCGCCGCGGCGAACAGGTCGAGGCGGATGGCGTCCAGTTCGCCGACGATGTGCGCGGGGTTGTAGACCTGCGCCGCCGAGCGCAGCCCGTCGGCCCTGACGGCGAAACGGCCCTCGGCGTCCGCGACGGCGGCCTTGCTGCAAAAGAGCCCGATGCGGAACGGATATCCGCGTGCCTGGCGCGGTTCGCAGCTCGCGGACGCACCGCGCTCGTTCATGCGCGCGAGCCAGGTGTCGGTCGCCTGTTCCAGTGCGTCGGCGGCGTAGAACCAGCCGCCCGTATAAAGCGCGATCGCGGCGACGATCGCTGTTGCGAGCCAGACGAACCGGCGACTGCTCCCGCCTTTGCGTTTACTTGACGTCACGCCTTCAGCCTCGCTACCCATCATGCCGCCGGTGCTTCCGGCCAATTTCTCCAGACTGGCAAGGCGATATGGGCGATTTTTGGGTGTTTGGCTACGGTTCGCTGATGTGGCGGCCCGGATTTGCCCATGTGGAAACCCAGCGCGCGCGCCTGCACGGCTACCGTCGGGCGCTGTGCGTGCGGTCTTTCGTGCATCGCGGCACGCCGGCGCGGCCGGGGCTGGTGCTGGGGCTCGACCGCGGCGGATCGTGTATCGGGCTCGCCTTTCGGGTGCCGGGCGACCTGCGCCAGGAGGTGCTCGACTATCTGCGCGCTCGCGAACTCGTCACCCATGTCTATCTGGAGCGCGTGCTGCCGGTCACTTTTGCCTCCGGCGCGCGCGGCGAGGCGCTGTGTTACGTCGTCGACCGCGCGCACGATCAATATGCCGGGCGGCTCGACGCCGCGCACGCGGCCGCGGCGGTGTGCGGCGCCGTCGGCCAGTCGGGTCCGAACGAGGATTACGTGCTCAACACGGTCGAACACCTGGAGGCGCTCGGCATTCGCGATCACTGGCTGGAAGAGGTCGCGCGGCGGATCGGCTCGGCACCGGCGGCGGGCTGAGCCCGAACGCCGCGCATGTCAGCCAATATCGTCGACGATGCCCGGCAGGTCGCGCAGCGTGTCGATGACCCGGAAGCGCGGATCCTCGGCCGGGGGCTCGACATGTTCCAGCACCCAGGTCAGCTCGTGCGGCACATGCACGCCCCAGCTTCCCGCCGCGATCGCCGGCACGATGTCGGACTTGAGCGAATTGCCGACCATCATGGCATGTTCGGGCCCGTCGCCGGTTTCCGAAAATATCCGCTGATAGGTTTCCTGTCTCTTGTCGCTGACGATTTCGACCGCGTCGAAGAACTCGCCGAGCCCGGACTGGGCGAGCTTGCGCTCCTGGTCGAAAAGGTCGCCCTTGGTGATCAGCACAATGCGGTGCGTTGCCGCCAGCCGCTCGAGCGTGTCGGCCGCATGCGGCAGGGTTTCGACGGGATGGTCCAGCATCTCGCGTCCGGCGGCGAGGATCTGCTCGATGACACGCGCCGGCACATGCCCGTTCGTGACCTCGATCGCGGTCTCGATCATCGACAACGTAAAACCCTTGATGCCGAAGCCGTAGCTGCCGAGATTGCGCTTCTCGGCCGCAAGCAGCCGCGCGCCGAGGTGGTCCGGGTCGGCGTGGTCGGCGAGCAGTTCGGCGAAACGGCGTTCGGTCAGGCGAAAGAACTGCTCGTTCTGCCACAACGTGTCGTCGGCGTCGAAACCGATCGTGGTTAGCCGGGAGGATTTCGGCATCGGCCGCTCCTGCTTTCGTCGGGCGGCGCCGTCAGGCCGGCACGGAGGCGGGCAGGTCGACACCCAACCTCTCCAGCCGCCGGCGCGCGGTCTCGGGCAAGGGTGGCGCGTCGGGCGAACCGGCAGCCTCGACCAGCAAGTCGTCGACGGCGTGCTCCGTCGTCGACACCAGGCGCTGCATGAACTCCTCCTTGCTCAGCCCGGCAGGGATCGGCTCGAGGAAGCGCGCCTTGATCGTGCCGGGATAGCGCAGGAACTTGCGGCGCGGCCAGTAGAGGCCGGCGACATGGGCAACCGGGACGACCGGCAGTCCCAGTTCGGTGTAGAGCTCGACAATGCCCCATTTATAGGCCGGCTCGTCGCCGGGCGCGCGGCGGGTGCCTTCCGGATAGATGATCAACTGGCGCGGATTGCGCGCCAGTTCGGCCTTGGTCAGCCGGACCACCGATCTGAGCGCCTTGGAACGGCTGCCGCGATCGACCGGGATCATGCGCATCTTCAATACGTACCAGCCGAAGAACGGGATCCAGGTCAGTTCGCGCTTCAAAATGTAGAGCGGATCGCGCAGATAGGGAAAAAAGGCGATCGTATCCCAGAATGACTGATGTTTCGGCGCCAGGATGAAGGAGCCTTCGGGCAGGTTCTCCACCCCGGTGATTTCGCTGCGCGTGCCGGCAATGGCGTTGTAGAGCCACAGGCTGGAGCGCGACCAGAATTTCGGCACGAACCAGGCCAGATGGCGGGGCGCGAGGAAATAGAACGGGGTCCAGACGATCATCTGGACGATCAGATTGGCGTAAAAGGCGACGTTGAACGTCAGCGATCGAATCACTGTCATGAAGCGTTTCCGGCGTCCCGTGGCGATCCCGGTCAATGGGTCCTTGTCCCTAGGTATCATCGGCCACCGCGCAGGAAAACCGCGGATTGCAGGTTCGAGGGCGCGGCCGCTTCGCTCAGCGTCTGGCGAGGTCGCTTGCTGACATCGTGCCGTTGCCGCCGTCGCCATAAGGCCACGCGCCGCGCGCCAGAGCGCCGAGATATTTGACATATTCGGTGAAAAGCACCCGCAAGGCATCCGGCTTGATCAACAGCACGCCATCCCTGGCGTTGCCGGCGATCACCGGATAGGGAAGCAGCGCCGTTTCAGCGAGCAGCCGGCGCATTTCCAACAGGCTGCGCGGCATGTGGTAGTTGTTGGTGACGACGATGACCGTCTTGTAGGCGTGGGCGCGGATCCATTTCGCGCTCTCGGCGGCATTGCCGACGGTGTCGAGCGCCAGCCGGTCGATATCCACGCAGCACGAAAACAGCGCTTCCTCGGCCCCGGTGGCGCGACGCAGGTCGCCGGCGCGCGCGACCGGATTGACGCCGGAAATCAGCAGGCGTTCGCCTTTGCCGGCCTTGAGCAGGTCGACCGCCGCGTTGAGCCGGAAATGTCCGCCGGTCAGAACCACGATCGCGTCGGCGTCCGGCGGGTCGGCAGGCGTCGTCATCAAGCTCACCTGATTGGCGAACCAGGCGAAACCGCCGAGGAAGACCAGTGCGACAAGCAGGGCTCCGGCCAAGCCAGCCCGCCCGGCGCGGCCATATTTGCCCGCTTGTCTGTCGCGCGCGGAATGCGGTTCGGTTTCGCGAGGCGCTTCTGCCATGGTGGTTGCTTAGCGCCGAATTGCGGCGCGCGGTAGATGCGCCGCCCGTGCTGCGACACTTTTCGTGTCGCTGCGATGGGCGCCGTGACCCGTCCCGTGGCGGGCCGCGCGCTCACAAATGGTCGCCGGTGCCAACGTCCACCCCGTTGAGATGCGCGACCACGGTCGCGTGCGAGGTCGCCGCCGTCAACGCGGCGACCAGCACGACCACAACCCCTACCCCGAGATAGCCGGTCATGCCGATGGCGAAATTGCCGAACAGGGCGGTCGCCTGGTCGGCTTCGGGCGTGGCCATGTTGCGCCCCGACCACCAGCCGAACAGGATGAAGACGATGATCGCGGAAAGTCCCCCGGCCGCCGCCCCCTTGATGCCGGTCAACAGGAAATGCCGGCGAAACTGGGAGGCGATGAACCGCGCCTCGGCGCCGACATAGTGCAGAACCTCGATCACGTGCCCGTTGCCGGCCATCGCGCCACGGGTGGCGAAAATCACGGTCAAAACCGTCGCCGACAGCATCAGGATCAGGACAGTGAAGCCGATCGTAACGGTCGTTCGGGCCATGGAGACGAGACGATCCACCCAGTTGCGGTGATCGTCGAGACTGGCGTTGGGCACCTGCTTGCGGATCGCCTCGCGCATGGCGGCGAAATCGGGCGGCGCGGCCTCGTCGATCGTCACGATGACCAGCCGCGGCACCGGCAGTTCCTCGAGGTCGAGCCCGGTGCCGAGCCAGGGTTCGAGCAGGCGCGCGGTGGCGGCGCTGTCGACGACGGTCGCCTCGCGAACGCCGGCGAAGGTCCCGGCGATCGTCCTGGCGGCTTCGAGCGCGGCCTCCATGTCGAGATCGTCGCGGGGGCGGATCTGGATCGTCGCCTCGCGGGCGATCTGGCTTTGCCAGACGCTTGCCGTGTCGCGCACCAGCGTAACCGCGCCAACAGTGAGGCAGGCCAGGAAGGTCATGATCGCGATCACGGCGATCAGGGCGTGCCCGGCCACGGTCTGGGCCGGCACGATCGGCGCCATGCGGCGGCGCCTGCCGTCGCGGGCGCGGACCAGGGACTTGAGCGTGGTATCAATCATGGACTGCCAGCCTGCCGTCGGCGAGCACGAGGCGGCGCGCGTCGACCTGATCCATCAAGGACAGGTCGTGCGTGGCGATGAGGACGGCGGTACCGGACCGGTTGAGTTCGATGAACAGGCGCAACAGCCGCCGGGCGAGCGGCGGGTCGACATTGCCGGTCGGCTCGTCGGCAAGCAGGATGTCGGGCTGCTCGATCAGCGCACGGGCGATCGCGGCGCGCTGCTTTTCGCCGCCCGACAGGATGGGCGGGTGTGCATTCAGGCGCTCGCCGAGGCCGACCCATTTGAGCAATTCGGTCACGTCGCTGCGATAGCTTGCCTCCTCGCGGCCGCGCACGCGCAGCGGCAGGGCCACGTTCTCGTAGGTGGTCATGTGTTCCAGAAGGCGGAAATCCTGGAAGACGACGCCGATCTTCCTGCGGATATGCGGCAGCTCGTCGCGCCGAATCAGCGCACGATCCTTGCCGAACACTTTTATCAGGCCGCGGGTCGGCGCCAGCGACAGGAAAAGCAGGCGCAACAGCGTTGTCTTGCCGGCGCCCGACGGCCCGGAGAGAAACTGGAACGAGCGCTTGGGGATATGAAAGGAAATGTCGCGCAGGATTTCCGGCCCCATTCCGTAGCGCAAGCCAACATTTTCGAAATGGATCACTGTCCTGACCGGTCCCGGCTGCTTCGATATCCGTCGATTGCGGCGGACCTTGGTTTTCCATGGTTAACGAACGGTAAAGTTCCGGCCTTCGCGCGCCGCGTCTGTGCCATTGGGCAGCAATTCATTAACCAATTCCCTTTACCCCGTGTCAGGGTTTTGCAAAAGGACGGCGCCCTTCCATGGTCGATGCAGCGAACGTCCGCCCGGTCTCGGGCGAAATCATGGCGGGCGGGCGCTCCAAGGCGGCACGGACCGATTTCGCGAGCGAGATCGTCGATGCGGACTATATCACGCTGGACCGTCCGTCCATCGCCACCGGCGACCTTCGCCCCGGACCCAGGGCCGAATCAGGCCCGGCGGCGATTTCCGGTATGGACATGCTCAAGAAGGACGGGCCGCGTTCGTCAAATCCGGGTGGCCGGCGCGCCGGACCGGTTTTCTGGGCGCTCGGATCGGTGGTCGCGCTCGCGGCGTTCTGGATATCAGGCGGGCACGCGCTGCGCGGCGCCCTGCTTCCTGCCGCGCCGGCAGGCACTGCCGAGGCCATGCGCATCGTCGCGCTGCGCTCGCATGTCGAGACCAGCGGGGTGCGCGGGATCGTGCATGTCGACGGCGCGGTCGCCAATAATGGCGCCGCCGTAACTCAGGTTCCGCGTCTCGCCATCGAGGTCAGGGGTGACGGCGGCGCCGTCACCCGCTACATACTCGATCCGGGACAGGCCCGGATCGGACCCGGGACGCAGTTTCCCTTTTCCAGTCGCGTCAACGCGCCCGAGGGCGGCGTAGCCGGCGTATCGGTGAGCATGATCAGGGGAGATGGCGGCTGATGCCGGTTGTACGCGGTAAGGAAATCGAGGTTCTGTTCAGCGCATCGGCGATCGCGCGGCGCAACCTTGAACTGGCCAAGGAGATCGCGTCGCGCGATTATCACGACCTGCTGGTCGTCTCGATCCTCAAGGGCTCCTTCATCTTTGCCGCCGACCTCATCCGGGCGATGCACGACGCGGGGAGTTCGCCCGAGGTCGAGTTCATCTTCATCTCCAGCTATGGTGCGGGTACCGTCAGCGGCGAGGTCAAGGTGCTGCGCGACATCGACAACGATGTTAGCGGCCGCGACATTCTGTTGATCGACGATATCCTGGAATCGGGCAAGACGCTGCAGTTCACGCGCGACCTGATGGTGTCGCGCGGCGCGCGCAGCGTTTCGATCGCGGTTCTCCTGGACAAGCACACCCGGCGGCAGACCGAGCTGAACGCCGATTATGTCGGGTTCGAATGTCCGGACTATTTCGTCGTCGGATATGGCATGGATGTCGCGCACGCCTTCCGTGAACTTCCCTTCGTGGGCGTGGTGAAAGGGGATGCTGCCGGTTGATGCGGGTTTCCGGAAAACCGAATCAAGACCGGGCATTGTCGGCGGAATGGCCAAAATCCTGATAGTCGAAGACGACGAACCGGTCCGCGACCTGGCGGCGCGGGCCCTGGCGCGTGACGGCCACACCGTGGAGACGGCGGAGGACGGAGAGGCCGGTCTGGCGCTGATCCGCGAAGCGGCCGGCGGCTTTGATCTGGTCGTGTCCGACATCCGCATGCCGGGCATGGACGGGATCGCCATGGCGGAAGCCGCGGTGCGCGAGTATCCCGGTCTCAAGATCATGCTGGTGACCGGCTATGCGGACCAGCGCGAGCGGGCAGAGGGGCTCGACAAGGTGATCGTCGATGTCGTGCAGAAACCGTTCACGCTGTCCCAGATCCGCGAGAAGGTGCGCGAACACCTTGCCTGAATGCCGCGGACCGGTTTCGGTCCGGGCGAGCGGGTTTCTTGCCGCGTGCGGCATTTCATCCTAGACCACCACGCTGTTGCCGGCGGCGGCCGGGGCGAAACGGGAAGGGCACGATGACCAAGACCGACATTGCCAAGCGCGTCTACGATCATACGTGGAAGCTCGATCCCGTCATTCGCAGCCTGCTCGACACGGACTTCTACAAGCTGTTGATGCTGCAGATGATCTGGGGGCTCTATCCGCAGGTCGACGCGACGTTTTCGCTGATCAACCGCACCAGGACGGTCAGGCTCGCCGACGAGATCGATATCGCCGAGTTGCGCGACCAGCTCGACCACGCGCGCAGCCTGCGGTTTTCCAAGAAGGAGATGATCTGGCTTGCCGGCAATACTTTCTACGGCAGCAAGCAGATCTTCCGGCCAGACTTCCTGGCGTGGCTGAGCGAGTTCCAACTGCCCGAATATGAGCTGGCGCGCCGGGACGGTCGCTTCGAGCTGCGCTTCCACGGCCGGTGGACGGAAACCAGCATGTGGGAAATCCCGGCCCTGGCGATCATCAACGAATTGCGCTCGCGCGCCACGATGCGGTCGATGGGGCCGTTTTCGCTCGACGTTCTTTATGCGCGGGCGAAGGCCAAGGTATGGTCCAAGGTCGAGCGGCTGCGCAAGCTGCCGGATCTGCGCATATCCGATTTCGGAACCAGGCGCCGGCATTCCTTCCTGTGGCAGCGCTGGTGTGTGGAGGCCCTGAAGGAGGGGCTGGGCGACGCGCTGACCGGCACCAGCAACGTCAAGCTGGCCATGGATACCGATCTGGAGGCGCTCGGCACCAATGCGCACGAGCTGCCGATGGTGCTGGCCGCGCTGGCGCCCGACGACGAGGCCCTTTTGGAGGCGCCCTATCAGGTGCTGCGCGACTGGAACCAGTATTATGGCGGCAATCTGCTGATCGTGCTGCCCGACACGTTCGGAACCGAATCGTTCCTGCGCGGCGCGCCGGACTGGGTGGCGGACTGGACCGGTTTCCGGCCCGACAGCGCGCCGGCGATCGAAGGCGGCGAAAGGATCATCTCGTGGTGGAAAGAGCGCGGCCGCGACCCGCGCGAGAAGCTGCTGATCTTTTCCGACGGTCTCGACGTCGACACGATCGAGAAAGCCTACCATCATTTCCACGGCAGGGTGCGCATGGCGTTCGGCTGGGGCACGAACCTGACCAACGATTTCGAGGGTTGCGCGCCGGTCGAGATCGACAGTCTCAACGCCATCTCGATCGTTTGCAAGGTCAGCCACGCCAATGGCCGGCCGGCCGTCAAGCTGTCGGACAATCCCGAAAAGGCGACCGGCGCGCCCGAGGAAATCCAACGCTATCTTGCGTTGTTCGGCGAGAGCGGCCGCGTTGCCAAACCGGTCAAAGTCTAGGTTCGCTTCTTTCGACTTTCAGCAGTTTGTGACGAATTGTCCGGGTTTAACGGACAATTAGCGCGATTGGCTTACCTCTACGTCAGGCTGATCTCAGATGTGGGTGGGACTTCCATTGAAAGGCGACGGATCGATATCGTTCAGGAGTGATGGCGACGCGCCGGTCGTGGATCGTTTTGGTCGCACAAGCCGGGTGTTGCCATGGGGGGAGCGCATATGAACATGCAGCTTTCGAACGCGACGGGCGGCGGCAATACGCCGGCCGGGCCGGTGGCGGATATTGCGGCCAAGATCGCGCTGGCGATGCGGGCGATGGGCGTGGTTGGGCTGCCGCGCAACTACGAAATCTTCTACGAGGTGTTTGCCGGCGCCAATCCCGAACTCAACGCCGATCTGGGCAAGCTCGGCAATCGGCCGCGTCAGGACGACCTGGACCGACTCAGCGTCAAATATTTCGCCCAGGCGAATAGTCAGCTTTTCGTGGAGGATATCCGCAACCACCTCTCCGACAAGGTCGAAGAGGTGATGAAGCTGTTCGAGAAGGAGCGCGTCCAGCTCGAACGCTACGGTTCGATCCTCAACCAGACCTCCGACGGGCTGCACAAGCGCAGTCTCGTGACCCAGGATATCCTGCACCGGATATCGAGCATCATGTCGGCAGCCACCGACACCAAGATCGAGCAGGGCAAGCAGATCGTCTCGTCGATCGAGGACAAGTCCGCCGAACTGGAGGACGTGAAGTCGAAGCTCGAGGAGTACAAGAAGCTCGCCGACACCGACCCGCTGACCCAGCTTTTCAACCGCCGCGCCTTCGATAGGGCGATTGCCCGGATCTACGACGACAAGAAGCGGGTGCTCTACAGTTGCCTGGTGCTCGTCGACATCGACCGTTTCAAGCAGATCAACGACCGTTTCGGCCATCCGGTCGGCGACAAGATCATCCAGCACATCGCCAGCGTGGTTCGCTCGGCCGTGCCCGAGGGCGTCATGGTCGCGCGCACGGGCGGCGAGGAATTCGCCGCGATCATGGAAGGCATGGGCGAGGATCAGGCGGCGGAGGTCGGCGAGACCGTGCGAAAAATGGTCGAGAAGCTGGCTGCGACCAATAACGGGTCGGGTCTTGCCAGCGGATCGATCACCGTATCGGTGGGAATCTGCATGGCCGTTCAAGCCGAAGGGGCCGACGATCTCTACGTCAAGGCCGACCGCGCGCTCTACGTATCGAAAGCGAACGGCCGCAACCGCTGCACGCGGTTTTCGGAATTACCCGACATGAAATCCGCCAAGGGTTGGCGCATCTACAGCCGCGACTGACGTTGCCCGCTTATGGCCTGCCGGTCGCGCATCCTGTGACATCGTAAACGTTCGGTGTGCGTCGCGCGGCGAATGCCGCCGATTTTCCTAACCCGGTATTCAAGAGCCGCAGCTACCTTCCCGCGTCTTGATGAGGGGTTGCATCATGAATGACGCGTTCAGGCGGCATTTCGGGCGTTTCGCGTCCCGGTTGGGCCAGTCGACTGTCTTGCGGTGGACGCTGGCGGGCACGATTTGGTGCACGCTCGTCTCGCTGAGCTACATGACCGTGGTGGCGGCCGGTTTCGGCGGCGAGGCGTTTCGCAGCGGGCTGCCTGTCGCGGCGCTGCTGTTGCTCGTCCTGGCCGGGCCGGTGCTGCTGTTTCTCGGCTTCAGGCTGCGCGAGCTGGCGCGCGCCAATCAGAAGCTGGGCCTGGTCGCCTCGACCGACAGTCTCACGGCGTGCCTCAACCGCGGTGCGTTCTCGACACGGGTCGACGAAAGTCTTTCCGGTTCCGGGCGCGGCAACCAGCGTATCAAAGGCGCCTTGCTGGTGATCGACGCCGACCATTTCAAGTCGATCAACGACAGCTATGGCCACGATCTCGGCGACGAGGCGCTCAGGGTGATTGCTGCCGCGATCCGCGGCCAGGTGCGCAAGGACGATCTCGTGGGCCGGCTCGGCGGCGAGGAGTTCGGCGTCTTCCTGCCAGGTGCCACGCAGCAAAACGCGGTCGGGGTCGCCGAACGCATTCGCCGCAGTATCAGCGAATTGTCATTCCGGCCGATGGGCACGCCCCACCGTTTGACCGTCAGCGTCGGTGGCGTCAGCTTCGAGGATCAACTCGGATTCGTGGAGTTGTTCCGTATCGCGGACCGGCGGCTCTACCAGGCCAAGAACAGCGGCCGCAACCGGATCGAGCTCACCCATATCCAAGCCTACAACATCAGCGATCTGGCCGTGCAACATTAAGCGCCGCCCGACCCTGACCATCGCTGGTACGGCTTTGACGGGAGGCTCCCGCCCGCCTCAGCGGGTGGGAACCGGGTGTTCGCCGCGATAGTCATAAAAGCCGCGTCCGGCTTTGCGCCCCAGCCATCCGGCCTCGACATATTTGACCAGCAGCGGACAGGGCCGGTATTTCGAATCGGCCAACCCATCATACAGCATCTGCATGATCGACAGGCAGGTGTCGAGGCCGATGAAATCGGCGAGCTGCAGCGGCCCCATGGGATGGTTGGCGCCGAGCTTCATGGCGGTGTCGATCGCCTCCACCGAGCCGACGCCCTCATAAAGCGTGTAGATCGCCTCGTTGATCATGGGCAGCAGAATGCGGTTGACGATGAAGGCGGGGAAGTCCTCGGCGACGGTAATCGTCTTGTCGAGGCTGCTTACGAACGCCTTCGCCGTCTCGAACGTGCTGTCCTCGGTGGCTATGCCGCGCACCAGCTCGACCAGTTTCATTACCGGAACGGGGTTCATAAAGTGGATGCCGATGAAACGCTCCGGCCTGTCGGTCTGGGCGGCCAGTCGCGTGATCGAGATCGAGGAGGTGTTGGTCGCCAGCAGCGCCTCGGGATTGAGAAGCGGGCAAAGCTGGGCGAAAATCTTGCGCTTGATGGTCTCGTCTTCGGTTGCGGCCTCAATCACCAGGTCGGCGCCAGCGAGATCCTCCAGCTTGTCCGCGCCGGCGATGCGGGCGAGCGCGGCGGCGCGCTCCTTGTCGTCGAACTTGCCGGACGAGACCTGCCGCGCCATGTGGCCGTTGATCGTCGCGATGCCGTTTTCGACCTTCTCCTCGGAGAGGTCGTACAGGAGCACCTGATAGCCGGCCAGGGCGCAGACATGCGCGATGCCGCCTCCCATCTGCCCGGCGCCGATGATGCCGACGGTCTGGATTGTCATTTTGGTTTACCCATGGAAAGCGGTTGCGCTCATATTGTGCAGTTGCGAAAAATAGAAGCCGGGGTGGATTTCGTCCACCCCGGCCTTAAGCTGCCACCGCCGATGTGCGCTTTGGTCTCAGAGCGCCTTCTCAAGCTCGGGCAGGACGGTGAAGAGGTCGGCGACAAGTCCGTAATCGGCGACCTGGAAGATCGGGGCCTCTTCGTCCTTGTTGATGGCGACGATGATTTTTGAATCCTTCATGCCGGCCAGGTGCTGGATGGCGCCGGAAATGCCCACGGCGATATAGAGTTCGGGCGCGACAACCTTGCCGGTCTGGCCGACCTGCCAGTCATTGGGCGCGTAACCGGCATCCACGGCGGCCCGCGAGGCGCCCACGGCCGCGCCGAGCTTGTCGGCGACCGGCAGGATA
>JBDWLQ010000013.1:0-7604 GCA_039973095.1 Nitratireductor sp.
GGTCACGTCCGTCAAGCTGGTGTAATTTCTCGGATGGCCTGAGGGCATGATCAGGCGGCTTCGGTTGTGATGCTGAGAATGGGGTCGATCTCCTCGGTGTCGATTTGTGCGAAGGCCTCAACCATCATGTAGCGGCTGGCGGTCTGCCATTCGTCGTTCTGCTCGAACAGGACGGCGCCGATCAGGCGCAGAATGGACGGCTCGTTTGGGAAGATGCCGACGACGTCGGCGCGGCGCTTCACCTCCTTGTTCAGCCGCTCGATCGGGTTCGTGCTGTGAAGCTTCGTCCGGTGCTGTCGAGGGAAGGACATGTAGGCCAGCACGTCGTGCTCGCTGGCGTCCATCAGGTCGGAGAGCTTGGGCCAGCGCGGGCGCAGTTGCTCGGCGACCTTGCGCCAGGTCTCGCCGGCATGGGCGCGATCGGGCTGATCGAAGGCCTGCCGGATCGCCGCGGCCACGACGGTGTGCTGGCCGCGTGAGACATGGGCGAGCGCGTTTCGTATCCAGTGAACCCGGCACCTTTGCCAGGTTGCCTCAAAGACACGGGCGATGGCAGCCTTGAGGCCCGAGTGAGCGTCGCTGATGACCAGCCTGACGCCCCCCAGGCCACGGGCCTTCAACGAGCGCAGGAACTCGGTCCAGAAGGTCTCGGCCTCCGAAGGGCCGATGCCCAGACCGATGATCTCTCGGCGCCCTTCGGTGTTGGCCGCCACGGCGATTATGGCTGCAACCGGAACGATCCGGCCGCCCTGCCGCACCTTCAGATATGTGGCATCGAGCCAGAGATACGGCCATTCGCCGTTGAGCGGCCGGTTCAGGAACTCGCCGACGCGCTCGTCTATGTCCTTGCACAGCTTCGACACTGTGCTCTTGGAGATGCCTGACAGCCCCATGGCCTGCACCAACTCATCCACCCGCCGGGTCGAAACCCCGCCGATCCACGCTTCCTGAATGACGGCTACCAACGCCTGTTCCGACGTCTTCCTGGCTTCGAGAAAGCCGGGGAAATAGCTACCCTGCCGCAGCTTCGGCACCCGCAGGTTCAGCGTGCCCAGACGGGTATCGAGCGCGCGCTCTCGATACCCGTTTCGCCAGGTCGTGCGGTCGCCATTGCGCTCATGCCGTCCGGCGCCGATCAGGCCTTCGACATCGGTCTCCATGATCAGCTGGAGCACCGCCTCGGCGACGGCGCGCAGAAAGTCGCCCTGGTCGTGCTTTGCGAGAAGCTCGGAAAGGTCCATGTTCGTCTTGGTCATCGGGGTCTCCGTGTGGTCCGTGGTTGAAGTCGCCAAACTCCACCTCGACCATACACCTCGATGGCCACCCGGGATTACACCGATGACAGCGCTGAAATTACACCACGTGCTCGGACACTAACGCCTTTTGCCTTGGCAGCTTTGACGCCTGCCTTCGTCCGCTCCGAGTTGAGAGCCCGTTCCAGCTGGGCGACGGCGCCAAGGACCTGCAGCGAAAACATACCCTGCGGCGTCGTGGTATCGATGGGATCGCTCAGCGAGCGGATCTATGCGCCTTTGGTCGTCAGCTCCTCGATGACATTGAGCAGGTGGCTCACCGAGCGCGCCAGGCGGTCGAGGCGAACCACGACGAGGGTGTCGTCGGTGCCGTCAGGCCACCAGTTGCCATCTTGATAGCTACCCGTGGTCGGCCTATATTGGCGACAAATGGAGGTCGATATGGCTGAACCGCAACTCTCTGTCCGAAGCTCCAAGGCACGCGAACTGGCCCACCGGCTTGCCCGCCGCGAAAATCGTTCGATTGCGGATGTGGTCGAACGTGCGCTCGAATCCTATGAGGTTCGAGAAGCAGGCCGAGAGCCGGCTTCTACCTTTTATTCGCGTCTGGCGGCGCAATGGGGCACAGACATAGATCTCGAAGCCGTCATCCGCGAAAATCGCCATCTGCATCAGGGTGTCGAGCTTTGATTTTCCTAGATACCAATGTTGTTTCCGAAACCCTGAAGAAGGCGCCAAACGAGGCGGTGATTGCTTGGCTAGTTCGATACGATGCCGAACTTGCGCTGCCAACGGTGACGATCGCCGAGATTGCCTTCGGCATTCAAAAGACAAGATCTGATCAGCGTGCGGAGCGACTGGAGCAGGGGCTGGCAGACTGGCGTCGTCGTTTTGCGGATCGGATATTCAGCCTTACCGAGGAAGCAGCCCTTGCCTATGGGGAAATCATGGGTGCTGCTGCTCGCCAGGGGCGAGGAATGTCGGCGCCGGATGGCATGATTGCAGCAATCGCTCAGGTAAATGGCGGTCGCTTGGCGACCCGCAATCTGACTGACTTCGAGACGACGGGCCTCGCCCTCACGTCTCCGTGGGACTTCTAACGCTTTGCAAATGCCGGCCGGGGGCAGGGGAGGGGGCCTTGCAGGGGCCTACAATCCGGAGGCCTTTGTGAGATTGACCCGGAAGCGGTCACGGCGGCGCTGATATTTTCGCGTCATCTCCGCCGAGGCGTGGCCGAGTTGTTTTTGCACGTAGCGCTCGTCGACTTCGGCAGAGGAGGCGAGGCCGGCGCGCAGCGAGTGGCCAGCAAACTTTTGACCGCGCTCGCCTTCCGACAGATCGCCACGCACGCCAGCGGCAAGCGCCGCACGTTTGACCAGCCGGGCAACCTCCTGGTCGTTGAGCCGCTCGGCGCCGACCGCCTTGCCCTGGCCGGTGACGCGCCGGAAGAGAGGCCCATGGGCGATGCGGCCGAGCTTAAGCCAAGTCTGCAGCGCCACGACCGGGCAGGTGGCGTCGGACGAGCCGCGGCCGATTTCGACCTCACGCCAGCCGGTCTTGCCGCGCAAGGTGACCAGCATGCCCTTGTCGAGGATCTCGATCCAGCCGCGGCCGTCCTCGGTCTGATCGCGACCGACATCGAGACCGACGATCTCGGAGCGGCGCAGACCGCCGGCAAAGCCCAAAAGCAGCATGGCACGATCCCGCAGGCCGCGCAGGCTCCCGCGATCGAGTGTTTCCAGCATGGCGATGAGATCCTCGGGCAGGATGGCTTCCTTTTGCCGGGGCGGGGCGGCGTGCTTGTTGCGGATGCCGGCCATCACCGTGGCGATATGCCGGTCCTTGCGATCCAACGGTTGGCCGCGCTGCGCATAGTTCCAGGACAGCGAGGAGAGCCGGCGCTCGATCGTCGACACGGAGTTCGGCTTCTTGTCGCCGGTCGCCGTGCCAGAGGCCTGAGCTGTAATGTAGAGGCCGACGACCTGGGGATCGGGCGGGAACATCTCGACGCCCTGGCGACGGCACCAGCTCGAAAAATGCTTCCAGTCGGCGGCATAGGCGCGGCGGGTGTTGGCGGAGCTCGCCGCTTCGACATAGTCGCGGGCGCGCCCGGCGAGCGCGTCGAGATGCGCCGGTAGGCGCGGATTGGCGACGGCCGGGAGAGGGGAGGGGGCGTCGCCCGGCATTTCCGGTGTGCTTCCCATCTCCATGACGACGTCGATGATATCCGGGAGATCGTCGGCAATCGGTGCGTCGAGCTCGGCCGACGGCCGCGCGGCTGAAACATCGTCCATCAGCCCCGTGCTGTGGGGCGGTGCGGAGGGTCGCGCGAGGCGATTTTCGGGCTTCTGCTCGACGTTTTGGGCCATACTCACTATAAAGAGCAAAACGAGCGATAATGCAACATTATCATTCGTTCTAGGTTCCTGACAGGCGCAGCGCTTTTTGTCCATTTCTATTGCCAAAAGCGCCGCCGTGATTCCTCCTGCTTTAGATGATTCTGCGTCTTAAACCCTCTCCGCGCCACCACGCCACGCTTCCTGGAGCGACGACCGGCACGCCAGCGGTTCTCGTCCCGACATGGCTGCGCCGCGCAGTCCCCGATGCGCAAAGTCTTGCGGGAAAAGATATTGACGATGTGGCGCTCGCCGCCGGCGCCGCCATCGGCGCGCTTGATGCGCTGGTCCGCCGGCAGGAGCGGTGGGCCGGTGCCTGGCGGCAGCGCCTGGCGCTTTCCGCCGCTGCGGTGACGACCAGACACGCGGGGCGTGTCGAGGATGAAAACGCGCTGCGCGACGCCGTACTGCTGACAAGGGCAGGTGACGACGTCGGCCCGGCCGGATCGATGCTGCTGGCCTGGCGCCGGCTGGCGGTCCGGCCCGCGGAGGACCTGCTGACGGAGGCGAGCATCGCCGGAGTTTTCGATGCCCTGGGGCTCGCCCGGGATGACGAGACGGCGGCCGACCTGGTCGACGAGCTTCCGCATCTTGCGGCGACCAAAGGAGCAGTCGGAACGCTGGTCGGCGTCTTCGCGGCCGTCGAGCGCCGAGGCCTTCCACGCACTGTCGGGTCCTGGTTCGCCGACGCGCTGCTGGCACAGCGGCTGGGCTGGACGCACGCGGTGCCGCTGTTCGGCGGCGAAGCTGCCGGCGGCAATGGTTCCGGTAAGCCGCGCCGATCCGGAACCGCCGTCGTGGCGAGCGTCGAGGATGGAAACTCCCAGGTGAAAGGCCTGCTCGCCGGTCAGGCCCGTGCCGCGTTGCGCGCGATCGACCTGTCGGCCGAACTCGGGCGCCGCGCGGATCGGCTGCTCGCGGTCGTTCCGAAACTCAGGGCCAAAGCGGCGGACGTTGTTGTCGATAAGCTCTTGTCCGACGACGCGATCGTCGCCTCGGAAAAGTTTGCCGGCATGAGCGATCGCGGCCTGCGTAGGCTGTTCGACAGGCTGGTTGAGCTCGGCGCCGTCCGCGAGCTGTCGGGCCGCCCGTCCTTCCGCATCTACGGGCTCTGACGAATATGGCGGAGGCAGCGCGCAGACGAGGGCGGAGCCGGCAGGTGACCATTTGTTTGATCGGGATCTGGATCATCTGCCACCGGAGGCGCGCTGGCGCGAATGGATGCACCGCGTCGAAGCAGCGATTTTTGCCGCGAGCGATCCGGTCAGCCGCGAAACGCTCGCCCGGATTGTGGGAAAAAGCTGCAGCATCGATCTCTTGATCGACGACATCCGCGAGGAGCTGCGCGGCAGACCCTACGACCTGATCGCCGTCGCCGGTGGCTGGAAGCATCTGACCCGGCCAGCCTATGCCGACGCTATCCGCGCCGCAGTCGGCAGCAATGAGACGGCGACCGACCTTAGCCAGTCCGAAGTACTCGTTCTGATGTGTGTGGCGTATTTCCAGCCGATCACGCGCGGAGAACTGTCGTCGTTTTTCGGCAAGGAGATTAGCCGCGATCTGATTGGCCATCTGCGCGGCGCGAAGCTGATCGCCTCCGGGCCTCGCAGCCCCACGCCCGGCGCGCCCTACACCTATGTCACGACAAAAACGTTCCTGCTCGAGTTCGGTCTCGACACGCTGCGCGATCTGCCCGACTTCGAGGCGCTCGAGGACGCTGGATTGCTGTCGAAGGAAAAGCTGCTGGCGGGAGATGTTGCGGCCGGATTGGCGAGCGGGGAGGGGGACGGCGAAGAAGAGCCAGATGCCGATGTCGTCGAGAATCAGGTTTCCTGAACCGGCGTTGGCGCGTAGCCTATTCAGAGGGCTCTGTTGCAAAGTTTTCGGCAACCTTCTACATGGCATGAGGCGGGTTCATCATTGGAGCGCCCGTCATGTTCAAAGGTCGTCATTTCGACCCGTCAATCAACCTGCTGTGCGTCCGGTGGTATCTTGCCTACGATCTCAGCCTTCGGGATCTGAAGGAAATGCTGGCTGAACGTGGCGTCCGCGTCGACCATTCGACGATCCACCGCTGGGTCATCCACTTCACGCCGAAGCTGGCTGAGCGCTTCAATCTGCGCAAGCGCAAGGTGACGGGCAAGTGGCATGTGGACGAGACCTACATCAAGGTCCGTGGCCAGTGGATGTATCTCTATCGAGCCATCGACAGCGTCGGCGACACCGTTGAATTCTGGTTCAGCGAACATCGTGATTTGCAAGCGGCGAAGCGTTTTCTGCGCAAGGCATTGCATCGCCATGGCCGACCCGATCGCATTGTCATTGATGGAAGCCAAACCAACCGGGAGGCGATCATCGCCTGCGATGCCGAGAACCGCTTGCAGGACCGGTCGCGGCGAAAATTGAAGGCGATCCGTATCCGCAGCAGCAAGTACCTGAACAATCGGATCGAACAGGATCACCGGCGCATCAAGCGCAGGGTGCGGCCGATGCTGGGTTTCAAGTCGTTCTCCTCGGCCGCCGTTGCCCTGTCGGGCATCGAAATGGTTCACATGATGCGCAAGCGTCAAGGCCGCTTCGCCTACAACCCTGTTCCTTCTCTCAAGCAGCAGTTCGAGGCAATCGCCGCCTGAAATCCGTTTGGACAAAGTCGCGCTCCCGACCGCTTCGAAGTTTGCAACAGAGCCCATGATCCTCGTCAGACGCATCGCACGCCAATCATCAGCAATTTCGGCCCGGACTCTGACAAAATATGCGCCCGGCGCTCGGAAGCGGTTTTCATCACGCCGTCTCAGTCAACTTGAGAACACGATTGTCTTGTTTCCGTTAAGCAAAATCCGCCGCTCCAGATGCAGCTTGACGGCCCGGGCAAGAACGCGGCTTTCGATGTCGCGGCCGGTCGCCACGAAGTCCTCCGCGCTCATCGCGTGCGTGACGCGCTCGGTTTCCTGCTCGATGATCGGCCCCTCATCGAGATCAGGCGTCACGTAATGGGCCGTCGCCCCGATCAGCTTCACCCCGCGTTCGAACGCCTGGTGGTAGGGCTTGGCACCCTTGAACGAGGGCAGGAAGGAATGGTGGATATTGATCATCTTGCCGAACAGCCGGGTCGATAAGTCGTCGGACAGGACTTGCATATATCGGGCCAAGATAACGAGATCCGCGCCAATTTCGCGTACGAGACCCAGCAACTTCTGTTCTTGCTCGGCCTTGTTGTGCTTGCACACCGGCCAGCAATGATAGGCGATCCCCTCCCACTCGGCAATGCCCCGGCTGTCTTCGTGGTTAGAAACGATCGCGACGACGTCCGCGTTCAGCCAGCCGACCTTGATCTGGTAGAGCAGGTGGAGCATTGCGTGGTCGAATTTCGATACCATGATGACGATCTTCGGCCGGCGCTGCGCGTCGGCGATGTCGACCCGCAGGCCGAAACGCTCGATCGGCGATTTCAGGGCGTGCTCGACATGCGCGGCGGTGAGCCCGTCCTCGCTCTCGACGGCGAGGCGCATGAAGAAACGGTTGCTGGCGCGGTCCCAGAACTGGCTGCTTTCGGTGATGTTGGCGCCGAGCGCGGCGAGTTCCGTCGTCACGGCCGCGACGATCGACGGGCGGTCGTCGCAAGTCAGGGTGAGAATGTGAATCTGTGGCATGGACTGTCGATCAGACGGCGCTGGAGAGCTCTGGGATTGCTGTGAAGAGGTCGGCCACGAGGCCGTAATCGGCGACCTGGAAGATCGGCGCTTCCTCATCCTTGTTGATGGCGACGATGACCTTGCTGTCCTTCATGCCGGCCAGGTGCTGGATGGCGCCTGAGATGCCCACGGCGATATAGAGTTCGGGCGCGACAACCTTGCCGGTCTGGCCGACCTGCCAGTCATTGGGCGCGTAACCGGCATCCACGGCGGCCCGCGAGGCGCCCACGGCCGCGCCGAGCTTGTCGGCGACCGGCAGGATA
>JBDWLQ010000014.1:0-101646 GCA_039973095.1 Nitratireductor sp.
GTCGAGCGCGCGGCCGGCCGCCTGACGTTCGAGCCAGCCGGCGCGGTCGTCGCCCGGGTCGTCGGGATCGGCGCAGGCCCAGCCGAACGAGGTCGCGCCGCCATGCGCGCCCCGAAGAATGCGTCCGCCGGCCAGAACCGCCGAGCCGATGCCGGTGCCGATGGCAAGCAGAAGCGCGTCGCTCGCGCCGCGCGCCGCCCCGGCGCTGGCCTCGCCCAGAAGCGTCATGTGGGCGTCGTTGCCGATCGTGACCGGCGTGCCGGGCACGAGCATGGAACCATCCGCGCCGTCGAGCCAGGGCAGGTTGGGAATCCAGGCGCAGCGCGCGCCCGCCACCAGACCCGGCACGGCGAGGCCGACGCGTGCCGCCTGATGCTGCCGAACCAGAGTGCCGATCAGGGCGACGAAATCCTCCAGGCAGGCGGGGGCGGCCCAGCGGCCGACCGGCTCGATCGCGGCTGCCCGAGCCGGTCGGGCGATCGCGGCGCGCAGATTGGTGCCGCCGAGATCGATGGCCAGAATCGCACTCATCCCTTCACCCCGGAACTGACGATGCTGTCGACGAAGAAGCGTTGCAGCAGGACGAACATCACCAGTGGCGGCAGCACCGCCAGCGTGGCGCCGGCCATGACCAGATGCGTGTTCATGGCGCCGCGATTATAGGACAGGAGCCGGCTTAGGCTGATGACGATCGGATAGTCGTCGCTGTTGCCCTGCAGCACGGTCAGCGGCCACAGATAGGTGTTCCAGTGATAGACAAAGGCGAACAGGGTCAGCGCGGCAAGCGCCGGCACCACGCTCGGCGCGACGACGGAAAACACGATCCTGAGTTCCGAGGCGCCGTCGACGCGGGCCGCGTCGATCAAATCGTCCGGCACGCCGGCGATGAACTGGCGCATCAGGAAGATGCCGAAAGCGTTGGCCAGATGCGGCACGATTACGCCCAACAGGCTGGCGTTGAGGCCGATCGCCGTGACCAGCCGGTAAAGCGGGATCAAGGTGACGATCGGCGGCAGGAACATCGTAGCAATCAGCACGGCGAACAGCGCGTCGCGGCCGCGAAACCGGTATTTGGCGAAAGCGTAGCCGGCCATCAGGCTGGTGATCAGGATGCCGGCGGTGGTCACGGTTGCAATCACCGCCGAGTTCCAGAACGAGCGGCCGGCATTGATGACGTCGGCGACCTCGGCATAGGCATCGAGACTGGGCGTGGCCGGCAGCCACACCGGCGGCACCTGCATGCTTTCGGCCGGTGTCTTGAAGCTCGACAGCACCATCCACACCAAAGGAAAGGCGGCGATCACCGCCACGATCACGATTGCCAGCCGCAGGCCGGCGGCGGCCACGTCGATTCGCACGCGAGGCCGGCGTGTCGGCACGGCGGAGCGCAGGCTCATTTCCGCTCCCCCCGGTTGGCGAAGGCAAACAGCACCACGATGACGACGATCAAGGCGAGCATCAGCATCACCGCCATCGCCGAGCCGAGCCCGCCCTGGGCGCGTTCGATGCCGACCCGGCGGATGTGATAGGTGAGCACGTTGGTGGAGCCGGCCGGCCCGCCCTGGGTGATCAGGGCCACCGGCTCGAACACCTGCACGGCGTTGATGACCGCGATGACGGCGCTGAACAGCAGGGTGCGCTTGAGAAGCGGCAGGGTGATGCCGAAAAATTCCTGCAGCCGGTTGGCGCCGTCGATCCGCGCCGCCTCGTAGAGCGCGGTCGGAATCTGCGTCAGCCCGGCAATGACCAAGACGGTGAAATAGCCGACCTGCTGCCAGACGTTCAGAAAGACGATCGACACCAGCGCGGTGTCAGGCGAAGACAGCCACGGCTGTGGGCCGAGGCCGACCCAGCCCAGCATCTGGTTGATCGGCCCCTCGCTCGGCGAATAGAGCTTCGACCAGACCAGCGCGACCGCGATCATCGGCACCATATAGGTGGAAAACAGGATGGCGCGCAGGACGTTGCCGCCGGCGACGCGACGCTGGTAGACTAGAAGGCCGAGCAGCACTGACAGCGGCAGGATGATGGTGACCGACAGCGCGGTGTAGAGCGCCGTGTTGGAAAAGGCGCGCTTGAAGTCGCGACCGACCGAAATCGGTCCGAAAATGTCGTGATAGTTGCGCAGGCCGACGAAGCGCGCGGTGGCGAACCCCGTCTGGGTCGACCAGTCGTGGAAGGACAGCCACACGGTCAGCGCCATCGGGACGATGATGAACACCCCGATCAGGCCAACCGCCGGGGCCAGCATGAGCCCGATGGGTCCTTTCGCTGTGCTGGTCATGTCCTCGTGTCCGTTCCTGCAGCGTGGCCGGGCACGAAGCCGTTGGCGCCGTGCCCGGTGTTGGCGGTTTTCAGGCTACTGGCGCGCACGCTCCAGGATCGAGCTTGCGTCCGCCTGGGCGTTGGCCTGCGCTTCCGCGGCGCTGACCTGGCCGTATTGCAGGGCTTCGATCACCTGCTGCAACGCCTCGGAGAATTCCTGCCCGCCCGGCACGACCGGGAAGGCCTTTGCGTTCGCCAGCACGTCGACATAACCGGCCAGGAAGTCGCGGTCGAGCTCGTCCTGGTAGGCCTCCACGTCGGAACTGCGCGAGGGCAGAATGCCCATCGACATCAGGATGCCCGACATCGCCGAGGCGCCGTTTTCGCCCGACTCCGGCCCGTTGATCCAGGCCAGGAAATCCCAGGCCGCTTCGCGCCTGGCATCCTCGGCACCGGCATTGACCACGGTCAGCCAGGAATAGGAGATCGAACGCGCGGTGTCGCCGCTCGGCCCGACCGGAATCGGCGCCGTGCCGATATCGGCGAAGGCGTCGCCCATGCCGGCACGCAGCGCACTTTCCCACCAGTTGGCCATGATGATCATGCCGGTATTGCCGGAGACAAAATTGTCGAGGAACGGGCCGGTCGTGTTGGCGTCGGCGGTACCCATGGCCGGATCGGTGTAACCCTCGCCGATCATCGTCTCGTAGAGGGCGAAGGTTTCGCCGGCGGCCGTGCTGTCAAGCGCCGGCTCGCCGTCAACCACCAGGTCGCCGCCATTCGAGACCAAGAGCGAGGCGAACGGATGCACCACGCCCGCCGGCCAGGAATTGATCATGCCGAAGCCCTGGCGGGTGATGCGTCCGCCCTCGGTCTTGGTGATCGCCGCGGCCGCGGCCTTCAACTCGTCCCAGGTCGCCGGCGGGCTGGCGATGCCGGCCTCCTCGAACAGAGCCTTGTTGTAGTTGAGCGCGTAGACATTGATCTCGTTCGGGATGCCGTAGACGGTGCCGTCGACGCTCGCCGCCGCGGCAATGCCCGCCGGCCATGCGGTGCCGACTTCGCCGGCGACGGCGTCCGGAGCCTTCTCGACCAGCCCGTCGCGTACCAGCTCCGGAAGCCACAGATCGTAGATGCTGGCGATCGTCGGCCCCCCGGATCCGCCGCCCTGCGAGCGAATGGTCGTCAACAGGTCGCCGAACGGAACGGCCTGGACGGTGACGGTCACGTCGGGATTGGCGCTTTGGTATTTTTCCGCCGCCGCTTCCAGCAGCGCGACCGTGTCGGGCGACCAGTGCGTCAGGTAGGATATCTCGACCGGCTCGGCGAAGGCCGCGCAGGGCAGGGCCACGGCGGCGGCGAGTGTCAGCTTGATGCGTGCCAGATGTCTCATATCGAATTCCTCCGGAAGCCTCTTTGACAGAGTGTTTGATGTGTTGGCGTGAAATTGGTTATAACAACATAATCTATTTTGCAACGATCATTTGCCACCCCGACTCCTCAAAACGCGGCTGGAGGTTCTGGCTGTGCGAAACGGCGTCGCAATCGTGTCATACGGCGTGCGCAATTCGCGCTAGGCATTGCCGTCGGCCGGTACCGGGGCAACCCGCCGTGTCCGTCGACGCCAGCGACCTGCCCGGAAGCGGATTCGGCGCCGAGGCCGCCTGTCCTTGCCCCCAAGCCTCCAGGCGGCCCAAGATTTGAACGAAGGAAAGACGATCATGTGCGGTTTTGTGTGTTTATGGAACGTCGGCGACGAGGCGCTTGCCGCCGCGATGATCGAAAAGATCGCCCATCGCGGCCCGGACGCCGTCGCCGTCACGCGCGCCCCGCACGCGCCGGTGGTGATGGCGCATTGCCGTTTGTCGATCATCGGACCGCAGGACGGCGCGCAGCCGATCCAGCAGGGCGACGATCTTCTGGTGGTCAATGGCGAGATCTACAATCATGTCGATCTGCGCGCGGTCCTCGGTGAAAGCGTCTTCGAGACCAAAAGCGATTCGGAGACGATCCTGCACCTGTCGCGCACCGCCAGCCAGCGCTGGGTGTCACAGCTCGACGGCATGTTCGCCTTCGTGCTCGCCACGCGCGGACGCATCGTCGCCGGGCGCGATCCGCTTGGTATCAAGCCGCTCTATGTCGCGCGGCTCGGCGGCGGTCTGGCGTTCGCCTCCGAGTTGAAGGCGTTCGATGGGCTGGCCGTGTCCGACATCGAGGCGATACCGCCCGGCTCACTGTTCGACAGCGGAGGGGACATGCGCCGCTGGTTCCGCATGCCGCAGGGCGCTGCCGAACCAGAGAACGGCCTCGACGAACAGGCGACATGGCGCGAATTGCGGCTGGTGCTTGAGGACGCGGTCAAGAAATGGATGGTTGCCGATGTCGAGGTCGGCGCCTTCCTGTCGGGCGGGCTCGACAGCTCCATCGTCGCCGCGCTGGCGGCCAGGGCCGCGCCCGCGCGGCTGAAGACCTTTTCGGTCGGGCTGCAAGGCAGCCCGGACCTTATCGCCGCGCGGCGGGTCGCGGCCCATATCGGCAGCGCGCATTTCGAGCACGCCTTCACCCCCGACGATGTCGCGCGCGTGCTGCCGCATGTGATCTATCATCTCGAAAGCGCCGATGTGGATCTGGTGCGCAGCGCCGTGCCGACCCATTTCGCCGCCGCGCTGGCGCGCCGCCATGTCAAGGCGGTGCTGACCGGCGAGGGCGCGGACGAGCTGTTTGCCGGCTACACCTATCATCACGCCTATGTCGACCGGCCGCGCGCGCTCGCCGACGAGCTGACCCGCTCGCTGGCCACCATGCACAATATCAACCTGCAGCGCGTCGACCGCATTACCATGGCCGAAAGCCTGGAGGCGCGTACGCCGTTTCTGGATCGCGACCTGATCGCCTTTGCCCAATCGATTCCCGCATCGCTGAAAATGCGCCGCACAGATGCCGCCGCGGCCGAGAGCACGGGGCCGACCACGGAAAAATGGATATTGCGCAAGGCCTGCCGGGATCTGCTGCCGCACGATCTGGTCTGGCGCAAGAAGGCGCAGTTCGACGAGGGGTCGGGCACGGTCGAGGCGCTGCGCGAAGCGCTGATGATCATGGAAGGGGAAAAAGCGCCGCTCGACCGGGTGGCCGAGGGCGCGGTCTACGAACGCCTGCTGCGCGCGCGCTACCAGGATCCCGAGCGCGTGCTGGCCAATGCCGGCAAATGGGAGGCTGGCCGGGTCGCGCTCGCGGTTTGACGCGGCGTGGGTCTACGGCCGCGCGTCGTTCCAGTGCACCATCGGCAGTCCGGCGACCGGGCAGCGAAAGGATGGAATGGTGGTGCCGCGCAGCGAGCCGATATAGACCGTTTGCAGATCCGGCCCGCCGAACGTGACGCTGGCGAACCAGGGCGCGATCGTGCCGCCGCAGGCCAGCATCAGCTCCGGCGTCGCCTTGCCGGCTTCGAACGCCTCCATCAGCCGCCGGCTCGGCCCGGGATTGTCGTCGTCGAGGATGATGCGCAACTCGCCTTCCGGCGTGATCGCGAAGATGCGGTCGCTCATCACATGCGTGCCCCACAGATTGCCGTGGGCGTCGAAGGCGATGCCGTCGATGAAGGCGCCGTGGTCCTCGGGCCCGTAGGTCTGGCGCTGCGACAGCGTGCCGTCCTCGCCGACGCGGAAGCGGATCACCCTGCGGCCGGTGGTTTCCACGACATAGAGCCATTCCTCCTTGGCGTCGAGGCGGATCTCGTTGGTGAAGGCGATGCCGTCGGCCACCGTGCGTACGCGCTCGCCCTCCACCAGCAGGATCGACCCGTCGTGGATCAGGCGGCCTGCCGCCTCCATCCAGTTCCTGATCTGGGTCGAGACGGTGACCCAGAGGCGGTCCCTGGAATCGCGCAGAACGAAATTGACCTTGCCGATCGGCTTGCCGTCGACCTGGTCGAGCAGCCCTTTCGTGTCACCGTTCCGGGTCATCAGTTCGAGGCAGTCGATGCCGAAATTGGAGATGTAGATCGAGCCGTCGCGGGCGAAGGCGAGCCCGTTCGGCAACGTGCCCTCGGTGAAGCGCCTGGCGTCGTCGGCCGCCGTTGCGAAGGCCTGGGCATGGCTTTGCGCGACCAGCTCCTGGGAGCCGTCGGGACGGATATGCATGACGCCGGAGCGCGCGTCGGCCGCCCACAGGCTGCCGTCGCGCTCGGCCAGAATGCATTCGGGTCGTTGCAGGTCGTGGCCGACGTGACGGATGTCATTCTTGGAGACGGTGAAGCCGTCGATCGGGTTGGCCGTCATCTCAGACCTCCTTCCAGCCGTCCGCGGTCTTCATGCGGTGGCGGATGGTGTTCTGCCGCCCCAGCGTCTGCTCGATGAAGCAGCCCTTCCTCGCCGCTTCGATCAGGGCGGCGACCTTGTCGTCGTCGTCGGGGCTGTCGATCGAGACGTCGATCTCGAAGCTGCGCGGCGCGGTTTCGTAGACCCGGCCCGCCGCCTGCCAGTCCCATTGCACGCGCGCATCGACGGACAGGTCGTTCAGCGTGACGCCGAGCCGTTTGGCGAAGGCGCGGATCTGGGTCATGATGCAGCCGGTCAGACCGGCCACGAACAGCGCCAGCGGCGGCGGCGCGCTGGCATCGCCGCCATGGAAGGAGCCCTCGTCGGTCGCCATCGTGAACGGCCCTTCCTCGAACGGCAGCACCATTTTCACGTCGAGCTCGTTGCGCATCTTGCCGGTCGCGGTGCCCCGGCAGTCGAATTGCACCAAGGCCTTTTGCATCGTCGCGGCCATCAAAACTTCACCCTGTCGCCGCCCTTGAGTTCAAGGATCTCCCTGGCTTCCGCCGGCGTGGCGATGCTGTGGCCGAGCTCCTCGAGAATTTTCCGGATCTTGGCGACCTGCTCGGCATTGGATTTCGCCAGCGTGCCCCGGCCGATATGCAGCGAATCCTCGAGCCCGACGCGGACATGCCCGCCCAGCATGGCGGCCTGGGTGATGAACGGCATCTGGTAGCGGCCCGCCGCCAGCACCGACCACACATAATCGTCGCCGAACAGCCGGTCTGCGGTCTGTTTCATGAAGATGACGTTTTCCATCTCCGCGCCGATGCCGCCCAGAATGCCGAAGATCGACTGAACCAGGAAAGGCGGCTTCACCAGGCCCTGGTCGACGAAATGGGCCAGATTGTAGAGATGGCCGACATCGTAGCATTCGTGTTCGAAGCGCGTGCCGCAGCCCTCGCCGAGATGTTTGAGGATATAGGCAATGTCGCGGAACGTGTTGCGGAAGATGAAGTCGTCGCTGGCTTCCAGGAACGGCTTTTCCCAGTCGAATTTCCAGTCCTTGTATTTGCCGGCGAGCGGGTGCAGCGCGAAGTTCATCGAGCCCATGTTGAGCGAGCACAGTTCCGGCTCGGCCTCAAGCGGCGCGGCCAGCCGCTGTTCGATGGTCATGCCGAGCCCGCCGCCGGTGGTGATGTTGACCACCGCGTCGGTGGCCTGCTTGATGCGCGGCAGGAATTGCATGAACACGGCCGGGTCCGGCGTCGGCCTGCCGGTCTCGGGATCGCGGGCGTGCAGATGGATGATCGACGCGCCGGCCTCGGCCGCCTCGATCGACTGGCGCGCGATCTCGTCGGGCGTGATCGGCAGCGCGTCCGACATGGTTGGCGTGTGCACGCCGCCGGTAACCGCGCAGGTGATGATGACCTTGTCGTTCTTGCGGGCCATGGGTCTGATCCTCAGTCGTTAAAAATGGCGACGGCGCGGGTGAAGCCCGCCGAAGCCGCCTTGATCTTGAAGGGAAAGCAGGCGATCTCGTATCCGGTCGCCGGCAGCTGATCGAGATTGGCAAGCTTTTCCAGGTGGCAGTAACCGATCTCCATCCCGGCGCGGTGGCCTTCCCAGATGATTTTCGGGTCGTGCGTTTCGGCGAATTTTTTTGCCGTGTGCACGAACGGCGCGTCCCAGCTCCAGCCGTCGGTGCCGGTCACGCGCACGCCGCGCTCCAGCAGGTAAAGCGTCGCCTCGCGGCCCATGCCGCAGCCTTTCGCGACATAGTCGGGCTTGCCGTAATGCGCGCCGGCCGTGGTGTTGACCACGACGATGTCGAGCGGCTTGAGCGTGTGGCCGATGCGCGCGAGCTCCGCCTCGACATCGGCGGCGGTCACGACATAGCCGTCCTCGAAATGGCGGAAATCGAGCTTGACCCCGGGATTGAAGCACCATTCCAGCGGCACCTCGTCGATGGTGATGGCGCGCTCGCCATTGTTCATCGTCGAGGCGTAGTGCCAGGGCGCGTCGAGATGGGTGCCGTTATGGGTGGAGACGCTCAACTGCTCCACGGCCCAGCCTTCACCGTTGGGCAGTTGGTCCTTGTCGAGCCCGGGAAAGAAACCGGTGATCTGATCCGCCGTCATCCGGTGATCGAAATAGTCGATCTTCGGCAGCGCCATTGGCGGGTCCGAGGCGATATCGGTTTCGAGCGGAACGGAAAGGTCGACGATTCTTCGCGGCATGGATGCTCCTCAACGGCCTAGGGGCAGGGTTGCAAGGGAGGGGAAGGCGAGCACGAGGATGAGCACGACGGCCATCATCAGCGCGAACGGGGCGGCGCCGCGGAAAATGTCGCCGAGGCTGATCGTGTCGTCGTCGAGCGTCGACTTAATGACGAAGACGGAGATGCCGAAGGGCGGCGTCAGCAGACCGATCTCTACGGCGATCACGGTCACGATTCCGAACCAGACCAGGTCGACGCCCATCGGCTGCAGCACCGGCAGCATCAACGGCACCAGGATCAGCATGATCGACGACGAATCGAGGATCGTGCCCATGACGATGACCAGCACCACGTAGGCGATGATCACGCCCCAAAACCCGATATCGGCGGTCGCCACGAAGACGCCGAACTCGTTCGGCACGCCCGACAGCGCCAGCATGCGCGAATACATCTGCGCCGCGATGATCAGGAAACAGACCGAGGCCGTGACCAACCCGGTGTCGGTCAGCACGTCCCAGAAATTGGAAAAGGTGAGCACGCGCCGCCACAGGCCGATCACGATCGCGCCGAGGCAGCCGACGGCGCCGGCCTCGATCGGGGTGAAGGCGCCGAGATAGATCCCGCCCAGGACGACGAGGATCAGGATCGCGATCGGCAGTCCCTTGGCCATCATTTCGCGGGTCGACAGGCGAGCGATATGGTCGCCGGACAGGTCCTCGCCGATGAAGCGCGGCCAGAAATGGGCCATCGCGATCACCCCACCGGCAAAGATCGCGGCCAGAAGCAGACCGGGGATGACCCCGGCGATGAACAGATCGCCCACCGACTGCTCGGTCAAGAGCCCGTAGAGGATGAGAAGCAGGCTCGGCGGGATCAGCATGCCGAGCACCGAGGAGCCGGCGACGACCCCGACGGAGAACTGCTTGGTGTAACCGTGCCGCACCATTTCCGGCACCGCGATGCGGGTGAAGACCGCGGCCGAGGCAATCGAGATGCCGGTAATGGCGGCGAAAATCGCGTTGGCGGCGACGGTGGAGACGCCGAGCCCGCCCTTCAGACGCTGGAAGAGCTGGGCGGCGACGTCATAGGCGTCCCGGCCCATGCCGGTGACGGAAACGAGGAAACCCATCAGCACGAAGAGCGGCACCACGCCGAAGAAATAGGACGAGATCGTCTCGGAAGCCGCGAGCGCCAGGAGCTTGCCGGCCAGGAGCGGCGACCCCTTGATCAGCCAAACCCCGACATAGGAGCACAGCATCAGCGCGATCGGCACCCACAGCCCGGCATAAACGAGCACGACCATGGCGCCGAGCGTGGCCAGACCGATTTCGAAAGGGCTCATCGGCCGCGCTCCCCGTCCGCGCCGTCGCCTTTTCCGGTCACAAGACCGTAGGCGGCGATCAGGCCGGCAATTGCCATCTGCATGATCAGCGCCGCGCAGCCGATCAGGATGACCAGCTTCACCGGCCAGTCCGGTGCGGTGAAATCGCCGAACGTGCCGACATAGGTGTTGCGTTCCCAGGCTTTCTGAAACAGCGGATAGCTCGCCGACAGCACGAACCAGATGAGCGCCAGCGCGGCGCTGGCATAGACCAGTTCGATAGCGTGGCGCAGGCGCGGGGCCCGTGCCGCGATCAGGTCGAGAAAGGCGTCCGTGCGGGTGAAGCGGCCCATGCGGAAGGCCTGCGACACCTGCAGGAAGACGATCGCCACGATCGACATCGAGACGATTTCCGGCACGCCGGAGATCGGCGCGAGGAACAGCTCGCGGCCGATCACGTCGGCATTGACCAGCACGACCAGACCGAGGATCAGCAGCGTGCCGAGCACGTTGAGCCCATTGGAGATGCCGTCGGCGAGCGCGCGCAGGCGCCGTCCCGTCCCGGAGCCGCGTTGCGGCTCCGGTGTTTGCTGCGCTGTCATGGCTGGTTACCCGCGAGCGAGACTATTCCTGGTCCCAGTTGCGCACCGGCTCGCCGCCGGCCGCGCGGATCGCATCGAGATAGGCTTTCAGGATCTCGGTTCCCGCCTTGCCTTCGCTGTCGACCTGGGCCGCCCATTTCTTGGCGACATTGTCCATGCCGGCGGCCCATTTCTGGCGGAATTCCGCATCGACGTCGGAAATCGTCGCACCTTGCTCCTGCATCGCCTTGAAGCTCGCCGTCACCGCCTTGTCGAGATCATCGAGATAGGCGGCCTTATAGGTGTCGGCGGCGTCCTTGAGCGCCTTTTGAACCGCCTCCGGCTGGCTGTCGAACCAGTCCTTGTTGGCCGCGATCGCACCGGCATACTGGGCGCCGAATCCGATCCGTGTGATGTGCGGCGCGACCTCGTGCAGCTTACCCGGCAGGGCGGCGGTGGCGAACACGATCACGCCGTCGTACACGCCGGTCTTGATCTCGTTGTAGTAGGTGGTGAGATTGCCCGATACGCCGACCGCGCCGGTGCCTTCCAGCCAGTTCACCGCCGGCCCGGGCGCGCCGATCTTCTTACCCTTGAGGTCTTCGATCGAGTTCACCGGGAAGGTCGTCATCAAGATATAGTCGTCGATGGCGATCGGGCCGCCGAGATATTCAAGCCCGTTCTCCTGCCAGGTCGACAGCATCGCTTCGTTGGTCTCGTGCAGCGCGTCGATCGTTTCCACCACCAGGCTCGGATCGCTGGAAACGAACGGCGTGTAATAGGTCACGTTCTGCAGCGACAGCTTGGCGGGATCGAAAACCGAGGAAATACCGCCGATTTCGGCCAGCCCTTCCTCAACGGCCTCCAATTCGTCGCCGACCTTGGCCAGCGAGCCGCCATACTGCTCGTCCCAGTTTATCGTGTGACCGCTGCCCTCCAGCTGCTTGTTCACGGCCGGGATGAAGACTTCGTTGGCCAGTCGGACCCACCGGAACACAGGCGGATGTCCGGCCACGTAGGTCACGTTGATGGTTTCGGCTTTGGCGGCCGTCGCCGCCGCCACGGCCAGGGCCGCGATCATCGTCTTGCGTAGGGTTGGTCCGAACATCATTACCTCCCGGTGTTCGTTGGTGGGTCTAGCTTTTCCGCATCAGGGTCCTGACGCCGCCGCTGGCAAAGGCGACGACGGACCGGATCAATTGTTCCGTGTCGACGCGGTCGTAACGCTCGTGCGACATCGGTCCCGCGCGCCCCTCGATGCCGATCGAGGCGATGCCGGTGCCGAGTGAAAGCAGATAGGCGCGGATGGCGTCGCTTTCGCTCATTTCGGGGGCGACCTCCTGAAACGCCTCCACGAAACGGCGTGCGATGCCGTCGAAATTCTCCGCGACGATGCGCTTGGCGAGGTTGTCGACGGAATGGGTCAGCACCGCCAGAAGCTTCACATAGGCGTAACCGCCGCGTTCGCCGTCGGTGCCGAGTTCGATCAGCGGGCGCAGGAACGCATCGATCAACTGCTCTACGCTGGGAGTGCCCGCAGCGCGCAGCGCGGCGAGCCGCTCCTGGCGCTGCGTGTTCACGAAGGTCGAGCGCCTGCGCATGATCGCTTCGAGCAGTCCCTCCTTGGAGCCGAAATAATAGGCGATCATGGCCTGGTTGACGCCGGCCTCGCGGGCGATCGCCCGCATTGAGGCGCCGTTATAGCCAAACTCGGCGAACGCCCTCTCGCCCGCGAACAGGATCGCAGTACTGACGTCGTTATCTGCGCGCGACTGGGTGAGCACGACGACCTTCCTTCTTCGTTGATTAAACGTTTGATGAATTCGTGGGTCGAGTCAAGGCCCAATTCGCGGCCGTGCCCAGGGGTGGCCGAACGCGGGAGCCTCGCGAGGGGTGAGGTCGGGGTCCCGTGATTGCGCAATTGCGGGCGCCGATAGAGCTGGCGCGCGGGAGCGCGTGGGCGGATATCGACTACAACGTGTGGCGAATATCGGCACGGCGGTTGACGTGCGTGTCCTGATGGTGGCTGAATACGCCACCACTCAACCCCAGTCAGAGGGAGGAAAACATGAAAAAACTGGTTGTCGGCGCGTTGTCCGGCATGGCGCTCGCAGGGTTGGCCGGCCAGGCAATGGCCCAGGATCAGCAGTTCATTTCCATCGGCACGGGTGGCGTCACCGGCGTTTACTATCCGACCGGTGGCGCGATCTGTCGTCTGGTCAACAAGAACCGCAAGGAACACGGCATCCGCTGTTCGGTCGAATCCACCGGCGGTTCCGTCTACAACATCAACACGGTGCGCGCCGGCGAACTTGAGTTCGGCGTCGCGCAGTCGGACTGGCAGTACCACGCCTATCATGGCACCTCGAAATTCGAGGATCAGGGTGCATTCGAAAAGGAGCGCGCGGTATTTTCCGTGCATGCCGAGCCGTTTACGCTCGTCGTCCGCAAGGATACCGGCATTGACGGTTTTGAAGCCCTCAAGGGCAAGAAGGTCAATGTCGGCAATCCCGGTTCTGGCCAGCGCGCCACCACCGAGATCGTCATGGAAGCCTTCGGCATGACCATGGACGATTTCGCGCTCGCGGCCGAACTCAAGGGTTCGGAAATGGCGCAGGCGCTGTGCGACGGCAAGATCGACGCCATGATCTACACCATCGGCCATCCCGCCGCGGCCATCACCGAGGCCGCGACCACGTGTGATGTCGAACTGGTGTCGGTCGACGGCGATCCGATCAAGAAGCTGGTCGACGACAACCCGTATTACCGGATCGCGACCATTCCTGCCGGTACCTACAAGGGAACCGACAAGGATGTGACGACCTTCGGCGTTGGCGCGACCTTCATCAGCTCGGCCGACGTGTCCGACAAGGTCGTCTACACGGTTGTGAAGGCCGTCTTCGACAATTTCGACGACTTCAAGAAGCTGCACCCGGCCTTTTCCGGTCTCAAGGAAGAAGAGATGATCAAGGACGGGCTGTCCGCCCCGCTGCATCCCGGCGCGGAGAAATACTACAAGGAACGCGGCTGGATGTAAGACCGCACTGCGGCCCGGGCGGTGTTCCGCCCGGGCCTTTTTGCATCGGCGGAGGGGCCGGTGCCGGGAGGGGAGAACAACGCGATGGCGGATAAGCCAGCCACGGACAAGACCGGCGTCGATGTCGACATGATGGTTGCCGAGGTCGAGAGCGGCGCGCGCAACGCGACCGGTCTCGCCGGCAGGATCATTATCGCGATCGCCTTCGTGTGGGCCCTCTTCCAGATCTACATCGCCTCCAACGTCCCCTACACGCTGACGAGCCTGACCGGCTTCAACGTCGTCTTCAACAATCAGGAAGCGCGCCAGATCCATCTCGCTTTCGCGCTGGTTCTGGCCATGCTTGCCTATCCGCTGTTCAAGTCGAGCGCGCGCGACCGCGTGCCGTTCTACGACTGGGCGCTGGCCGTCCTGGGAGCGGCGTCCTGTCTCTACCTTTTGTGGTTCAAGGAAGACATTGCCGGGCGCGCCGGGTTGCCGACCACCACCGATCTGGTGTTTTCCTCGATCGGCATGCTCGCGCTCGGCATCGCCGTCTACCGCGCACTCGGCCTGCCGCTGGTCATCGTGGCGAGCGTGTTCGTCTTCTACGTCTTTTTCGGCCACCTGTCGTGGATGCCCGACGCGATCCAGTGGAAGGGGGCCTCGTTCGGCAAGGCGATGTGGCACTACTGGATGCAGACCGAGGGCGTTTTTGGCGTCGCACTCGGCGTCTCGGCCTCGATGATCTTCCTGTTCGTGTTGTTCGGCTCATTGCTGGAAAAGGCCGGCGCCGGCAATTTCTTCATCAAACTCGCCTTCGCCCTGCTCGGCCATCTGCGCGGCGGGCCGGCCAAGGCCGCCGTCGTGGCCTCGGCGCTTTCGGGGCTTTATTCCGGCTCCTCGATCGCCAATGTCGTCACCACCGGTACGTTCACCATCCCGCTGATGAAACGCACCGGCTTCAAGCCGGAAAAGGCCGGGGCGGTCGAAGTCGCCTCCTCCACCAACGGCCAGCTCACGCCGCCCGTCATGGGCGCGGCCGCGTTCCTGATTTCCGAGTTCACCGGCGTCGCCTATCCCGAACTGATCAAACACGCCTTCCTGCCGGCGATCATCTCCTATATCGCGCTGGTCTATATCGTTCATCTCGAGGCGCTGAAGCTCGGCCTGAAGGGCCTGGAGCGCCCGCCGGTGATCGGCACGCTGGCCCAGCGCCTGGCCGGCGTTCTGTTCGGCTTCATCGCCATGGCCGTCCTGGCCGGGATCGTCTATTACGGGCTCGGCTGGATCAAGGTCGCCTTTCCGGGCATGACGTTCTGGACCGCGTCGCTGATCTTCCTGGCGGCCTATGTTCTGCTCGTGGAGCGCGCGGCGCGCCATCCCGACCTCGCCCAGGACGACCCGAACGCACCGATGGACGTGCTGCCGCGCCCGCGCGACGTGGCCATCACCGGTCTCTATTTCATCCTGCCGATCATCATCCTGATCTGGTGCATTCTTATCGAGCGCCTGTCGCCGACCCTGTCGGCCTATTGGGCGACGGTGTCGATGCTCGTCATCGTGCTGACCCAGAAACCGCTGAAGCGCCTGTTCCGCGGCGAGGGCGGTTTCGGCCAGGGTTTTCGCGACGGCTGGGCTGATTTCTTCAACGGCATGATTGCCGGATCGCGAAACATGATCGGCATCGGGGTTGCCACGGGCGCGGCCGGCGTCATCGTCGGCACGGTGTCGCTCACCGGCGCGCACCAGGTCGTCGGCGAGTTCGTCGAGTTCCTGTCGGGCGGCAATCTGATCGCCATGCTGCTTCTGGTGGCGGTGATGAGCCTGATCCTCGGCATGGGCCTGCCGACCACCGCCAACTACATCGTGGTGTCGTCGCTGATGGCGCCCGTCATCGTCTCGGTCGGAGCCTCGACCGGGCTGATCGTGCCGCTGGTCGCGGTCCACCTGTTCGTGTTCTATTTCGGCATTCTGGCCGATGACACGCCGCCGGTGGGGCTCGCCGCCTTCGCGGCCGCTGCGATTTCGGGCGGCGACCCGATCCGCACAGGCATACAGGGCTTTACCTACGACATCCGCACCGCGCTGCTGCCGTTCCTGTTCATCTTCAACACCGAACTGCTTTTGATCGACGTGACGGTCTACAAGGCGGTGTTCATCTTCATCGTCGCGGTGGTGGCGATGATGCTGTTCGCGGCCGCGACCCAGGGCTATTTCCTGACCAGAAGCCGGATCTGGGAGACGGTGGCGCTGATCCTCGTCGCCTTCACCCTGTTCAGGCCGGGTTTCTGGCTCGATTACGTCCAGCCGCCCTATGACGACCGCCCGGGTGCGGAGGTGGTCGCCATTGCCGCCGCGCAGCCCGACAACGCCAATTTGAGGCTGGTGATCACCGGCCCCGATTTCGACGACCCCGACAAAATCGGCGAACGAACGATCCTCGCAGCACTCGGACCGGCGGGCGACGGGCTGCAAAGGCTCGAGCAGGCCGGCCTGCCGGTGCGCGAGGAGGACGGCAAGGCGATACTCGACGAGCCTTTCGCCGGCACGCCCTTCTTCACCGATTTCACCGACACGTTCGATTTTTACGGCGACGTGCCGGTCGAGATCGCCAAGGTGCAACTCGCGGCCGAACGGATGCCCAAGGAGGTGTTTTACATTCCCGCCCTGCTGCTGCTGGTGCTGATCGTGCTGTCGCAGCGCCGCCGGCAGACCGTTCCCGCTTTTTGAGGAGCCCGTTGATGTTCGAGCGTATTCTTGTCCCGGTCGATCTGGGCGAACCCGAAATCGGTGCCCGCAGCCTGGCGGTCGCCGAGGAGCTCGCCGTCAAGTACAATGCCCGGCTCGACGTCCTCACCGTGGTGCCGACCTATTCGATGTCGATCGTCGGCGCCGCCTTCCCGAAGAATTTCGAGGAAACCACGCTGGAAGCGGCCCGCTCGGCGCTGAAGACGATGCTCGACGCGCGCCCGGCATCCCAGGTGACGATCAAAGGGCATGTCGCCCACGGCACGATCTATGACGAGATCATGAAGGCGGCCGACGCGCTCGGCGCCGACCTGATCGTCATGGCCTCGCACCGCCCGGCGCTGAAGGACTATCTGCTCGGGCCCAACGCTGCGCGCGTGGTGCGCCATGCGCGCCAGTCGGTCTTCGTTCTGCGCGACGCGGCGTAACGAAGCCCTGCCGCCGCGTGTGCGCAGGCGCGACGCGGTCGGATGGCGCCAGCCCTGGTCAGGACGGCTCGGTCCGCGTGCGGCGCCCAAGCGTCATCCACAGCGTGGCGACCATCAGCAGCGTGGCCAGTATGAAGGTCAGTCGCATGCCGCTGGCGATCGCTGTGCGGGACGCGCTGGCCAGATCGGCCGTTCCGACGCCGAAGGCGAAAACCGCGCCCATGGCGGATGCGCCGGCTACCAGGCCGATATTGCGCGACAGGCTCAGCAATCCGGAGGCGGTGCCGCGCTGGTTGTTGGGCGTCCCGGCCAAGACGGCGGTGTTGTTGGCGGCCTGGAAGAGCTGGTAGCCCGGTGTCAGCACGACCATCGCCAGGACATAGCCGGCTATGCCGAACATCTCCGGCAGAACCGACAGCAGGAACGCTCCGCCCGCAAGCATGCTCAGGCCGGCCGCCAGGACCCGCTGCGCTCCCCATGCATCGACCGCGCGTCCGGAGGGAACGCCGCTGAAGACCGAGATCAGCGGGCCGGCCGCCATCACCAGGCCGACCATTGCCTGCTTCAGGCCGAGCCCCAGGCCGAGATAGAACGGACCGACCACGAGTGTCGTCATCATCACCGCGGCCACCAGAGCGTTGACCACAAGACTGGATGCCAGGCCCGGCGTCATCACCGTGCGCATGCCGGCCGGTCGCATACGATCCTTGCCCGCATCCCGCGGCAGTGAAACGAACGCCAGGATCAAGGTCAGTAGCGCCAGCGGAACCTGGACCAGAAAGATCCCGCGCCAGTCGGTCGCCGAAAGGATCATGCCGCCGAGTGACGGGCCAATCGCGGTTCCCAACGCCGAGACCGTGCCGAGCAGGCCCATGGCCTGGCCGATGCGGGTTTCCTGCGCCGTTTCGCGCATCAACGCCAGGGTCAGGCTCATCAGGAAGGCGGCTCCCACCCCCTGAAGCGCTCGCGCCGCGATCAGCAGCCACAGGGTCGGTGCGATGCCGCAAAGCAGCGACGCCAGCAAGAACAGACCGAGGCCGAAAAGATGCATGCGCCGCAGCCCATAGAGGTCGCCCAGGCGTCCGGCGAGGATGACCGAGACCGTCAGCGCCGCCAGATAGGCGACGACGACCCATTGGACGTGATGAAACGGCGCCGAAAACGTCTTGACCAAGACCGGCAAGGCGATGTTGGCGATGCTGGTGCCGAGCGATCCGAGCAGCATCGACAATGCCAGCGTCGTCGTAACTCCCCACTGTGCACCGCCCGAAACGGGTGCCTTGATGTGCTGCATCGCCTTGCCCTCTTGCCTCGATCGTGATGAAAAGCCATCCTACGAATTCAAGTCGACTTGAGGTCAAGCATGGAATTTCTCGATATTGGCGACGTCAGCGACAGGACGGGGATGCGTCCGTCGACGTTGCGCTACTACGAAGAAATCGGGCTGATTTCCTCGGTTTTCCGCCATGGGTTGCGGCGCCAGTTTCCCGCCGACGTGCTGTTGCGGCTGAAGCTGATCGCAATGGGAAAATCGGCCGGCTTCTCGCTCGACGAGATTGCCGGGATCCTGGGCAAGAACGGCGCTCCGGAGCTGCCGCGCGCGGTCCTGCACCAAAGGGCGAACGATCTCGACCGGCAGATCAGCGACCTGGCGGCGTTGCGCGATACGTTGCGCCATGTCGCCGACTGTCCCGCCCCGACCCACATGCAGTGCCCGACATTCCGGCGGCTGGTGGATGTGGCCGGGCGACGGGCGGGCGGGCGCATCCGCGCGCGTGGGCGAAAGAAGGCCGTCAAATAAAGGAACTCGGGCCACGGCGCAGCAACCGGCGTCGGGCGGGCGTGCGGCAGCGGAGCTATCCTCCGCAGCGGAACCGCCTGTCCTAAGCTTTAGCCGTGTTTTGCGATCGCGGCGTCGAGCGCCGCGCCGAGACGGTCGACGATCCGGTCCAAATCCTGGTCCTCGACGATGAAGGGCGGAGCGACAAGCACGTGGTCGCCGCGCGCGCCGTCGATCGTGCCGCCGGCCGGATAAACCATGAGTCCGCGCGCCATCGCCGCCTGCTTGATGCGGGCGTGAAGTTTCAGCGCCGGATCGAACGGTGCCTTCGTTGCCCGGTCCTCGACGATCTCCAGGCCGAGGAAAAGGCCGCGCCCGCGCAGGTCGCCGACATGCGGATGCGCCCCCAGACGCTCGGCCAGCAGGCTCCGCAGCCGTTCGCCCATCGTGCGCACGTTTTCCAGCAGGCCGTCGCGTTCGATCACGCGCTGGACGGCAAGCGCGGCCGCGCACGCCACCGGATGGCCGATATAGGTGTGGCCGTGCTGGAACAGGCCCGACCCGGTGGCGAAGGCGTCGAAAATCGCCCGTGACAAAAGCACCGCCCCGATCGGCTGGTAGCCGCCGCCCAGCCCCTTGGCGATGGTCATCAGGTCGGGCGCCACGCCGTCCTGCGTGCAGGCGTGCAGCGTGCCGGTGCGGCCCATGCCGCACATCACCTCGTCGAGGATCAACAGCACGCCGTGGCGGTCGCAGATCTCGCGCACCCGTTTCAGGTACCCGGGCACGGCCGGCACCGCACCGGCGGTCGCGCCGACGACCGGCTCGGCGATAAAGGCCATAACCGTCTCCGCGCCGAGTTCTTGTATCTTGTCCTCCAGCGCCTGGGCGGCGCGCAGCCCGTACTCTTCCTCGCTTTCGTCGTCGCGCTTGTGGCGATAGGCGTAGCACGGCTCGATATGATGGGTTTCGGCCAGCAGCGGCTGGAACTGGGCCCGGCGCATTGCGTTGCCGCCGGCCGCCAGCGCACCGAGCGTGTTGCCGTGATAGCTCTGGCGCCGGGCGATGATGGCGCGCCGCTGCGGCTCGCCCTTCTCGACGAAATATTGCCGCGCCATCTTCAGCGCCGCCTCGACCGCCTCGGAGCCGCCGGAAACGAAATAGACATGGCTGATGTCGGCCGGCGCGTTGGCGATCAGCATGTCGGCGAGCTCTTCCGCCGGCTCGCTGGTAAAAAAGCCGGTATGGGCATAGGCGAGCCGGTCGGCCTGCTCGTGCAGTGCACCGATGACGTCGGGATGGCCGTGCCCGAGGCAGGAGACGGCGGCGCCGCCCGAGGCGTCGATATAGACGCGGCCGTCGCGGTCGAACAACTCGACGCCGCGTCCGGCCACGGCGACCGGCAGCGTGCCGTGAATCTGGCGATGCAGAATGTGGGTCATGGACGTGTCCGTGGAGCAGGGGCAAGATGATGCACGCCGAAGGCGGCGAGTTGCTGTTCGGCTCGGGCGATCGCCGCAAGCGTCTCGGTTCCGCCGTGCCCGGCCACCAGGGCGGCCAGCGTTTCGGCGGCCACGAAGGCGGGCGCCATCGAATGGAAGAAGGACGGGCTTTCCGTCGAGACCAGGATCGTATGCCGGGCGATCGCCGCCAGCGGCGAGACCGGGCTGTCGGTGATCGCGACCACCGGTACGTTTTCACCGGCTGCCCAGTGGGCGATGTCGAGCGTGGCGCGCGAATAGGGCGCGACGCTCACGGCAAGCAGCGCGTCGTCGGCGCCGGCCATGCGTACGGCGTCGAGACCGCGGAATCCGTCCGTGCCGAGCAGCACCGCCCTGTCGCCCAGGAAGGACATGATGTAGGCGAATTGCGCCGCGATCGCGTGGCTCGACCGCAGGCCGAGACAGTGAATGCGCCGGGCCGCAGCCAGAAGCGCAGCCGCGTCGGCGAGCGCGGCCAGGCTGTCGGGCGCGCCGAGCCGGCCGATCTGTGTCGCGCCGGCGGCGACGATGTCGCGGGCAAGCGCGGTCTCGCCGCTCTCTTTCTGCCTGACCGCCTGCCGTCCGGCCCTGCCGGCGAAGCCGAGCTCGCCCTGCCTGATCGCATTGGCGTGCAGAGCGCGGATTGCCTCGTAGCCGTCATAACCGAGCCGTTTGGCAAGCCGGCTCATCGTCCATGGCTGGACGCCGGCGCGGCGCGCCTGTTCGCGCATCGACAGCAGCGCCACGTCGTCGGGATTGTCGACGATATAACGCGCCGCGACGCCGAGCTGCGCGGGCAGGCCGGGGAAGCTGTCGATGATCTTTCGGACAAGCGCGTCGCGATCCATGAGCGGAGCGTAGACCTGGCGGATCGGATATGCAACAAATGTTGCACTAGCTGACATGATGCAATGATTGGTGTAATCGGATGAGCGGCATCCTGCACGGTTTCCAGCCCGACCGGCGGCCGGTCGCGATCGCTGTCGCGCCCAATGGCGGCCGGCGCACCAAGGCCGACCATCCGGCCCTGCCGCTGACGCCGGCGGAGCTGGCCGAAACGGCTTTCGCCTGCCGCGAGGCCGGTGCGGCGATGATCCATCTGCACGTGCGCGACCGGCAGGGCGCGCATCTGCTCGACGCGGAGGCCTATCGGGACGCGACCGATGCCGTGCGCGGCGCGGTCGGCGATGATCTCGTCGTTCAGATCACCAGCGAAGCGCTCGGGGCCTACACGCCCGCCCAACAGATGCAGGTGGTGCGCGACACGCGGCCGGAGGCCGTTTCGCTGGCCCTGCGCGAACTGGCCGGCGAGCCGGCCGACGAAACCGAATTCCTGCGTTTTCTGGCCTGGCTCGCCCGCGAACGCATCACACCGCAGATCATTCTTTATGCGCCCGAGGAGGCGACGCGCCTCGCCGGGCTGATGCGCCGCGGGCTGGTGCCGTTCGAAACCCTGCCGGTCCTGTTCGTCCTCGGCCGTTACGTGCCTGGCCAGCGCTCGACGCCGCGCGACCTGCTGCCTTTTCTCGACGGACCGGCCGAGCGCTTTCCGCACTGGATGCTGTGCGCCTTCGGGCCGCGTGAGACGGCCTGTGTGACGGCCGCCGCGCTGATGGGCGGCCACGCCCGGGTAGGCTTCGAGAACAATCTGCAACTACCCGATGGCGCGGTCGCCGCCGACAATGCCGCAATCGTCCGCGCCACCGCCCACGCTCTGAATGCCTGCGGCGTGCCGCTCGCCTCCGCCGGCCAGTTGCGCGATCTCTGGGCCGCCCTCCAGGCCTGAAAACCGTGCCGCCGTGTTTCGGAAGGGGCCTAATCGCGTCCCGGCCGTCCGCGATAGGCCCGCGTGAGCTCCGGGTCGACCTCGGCGTCGTCGTAGAGACCAATCAGAATGCCGGTCCGGCCGCCGCCATGGCGCATCGCTTCGATCTCGGCGTTTGAGCGCGTGGTGCGTTGCGACGGCCGCCGCGCCCAGGCCGCCAGCCGCTCGGCCATCATCGCGGCCACACCGGCGTGTTCCGGGTCGCCGCCGAGATCGCAGAATTCGTCCGGGTCGGCTTGCAGGTCGAACAGCATCGGCCGAAACCCTTCGGCATGGACGTATTTCCAGCGCCGGTCCGCCACCATGAACAGCCGCGCCCGGTCCGGGGCGACCCCGAGTTCGGCCGCCATCGGCGTTGGCCCGTAATCATATTCCGACACGATGAAGTCGCGCCATGTCTCCGGCGCTTTACCGTGCACGAAAGGCAGCAGCGAGCGCCCCTCCACGATATGGTCCGGCACCGCCGCGCCGGCGGCCTCGATGAAGGTGGCGGCTAGATCGATCGATTCCACCAGTTGGTCGCAGACCGTGCCGCGCGTGGCGTCGGCCTCCGGCGACGGGTCGTAGACGATCAGCGGAATCTTGACCGATTGTTCGTGAAACAGGTCCTTCTCGCCCAGCCAGTGGTCGCCGAGATAGTCGCCATGGTCCGAGGTGACGACGATCATCGTGTCGGCGAGCTCGCCCCGCTCCTCCAGGAAGGCGAGCAGGCGGCCGAGTTGGTCGTCGCATTGCTTGATCAGGCCCATATAGGCCGGGATCACTTTCTGGCGCACCACCTCGCGCTGGAAAGCGCGGCCGATCTGGTTGTTCATGAAGGCCCGGTAGACGGGGTGCGGGTCCTGCCGCTCGCGTTGCGAGCGGATGACGGGCTGCACATCCGCCGGCCCGTACATCGCGTGATAGGGTGCAGGAACGATATAGGGCCAGTGCGGCTTGATGTAGGACAGGTGGCACAGCCATGGCCGGTCGTGTTTGGAGGCGATGAACTCCTCGGCGCGCCGCGTCATGTAGGGGGTCTCGGAATCCTCCTCGGCGATATTGGCCGGCCGGTCGGCGTTTTTCATGAACCAGCCCGAGGCCATGTCGCCGTTTTCGTCGAGCGCGGCGTTGGCGAAATCGTGCCAGGGATTGTCGCCCGGATAGCCCCTAGCCTTCAGATAGTCGTTATAGGGCTGCGGCCCGCGATCGTAATAGCCGTCGGGTCCCTTGCCCCACAGCCCGTCGTCGCGCTCCCACAGGTCGAAGCCGCATTCGGCCACCCGCGCGCCGATCATCGTGTCGCGCGACAGACCGAGACGCGCCATGCCGTCGGCGTCGACGCGCATATGGGTCTTGCCGACCAGCACGGCGTCCATGCCCGCCTTGCGCAGATGATCGCCCAGCGTGATTTCGCCGACCTTGAGCGGGAAACCGTTCCAGCTCGCGCCGTGCGAATGGACGTAGCGGCCGGTATAGAAGCTCATGCGCGAGGCGCCGCAGATCGGCGACTGCACATAAGCGCGCGAGAAGCGCACGCCCATCGCCGCGAGACGGTCGAAATGCGGCGTCTTTAAGTGCGGGTGTCCCGTGCAGCCCAGATAATCGAACCGGAGCTGGTCATACATGATGAAGAGGATGTTCTTGCGCCGATCCGCCATCGATACCCTTCATGGTGGCCGTGGAAACAGGCAGCGGCGCCGACAAGCAACGCCGCTGTCGCGCGACGATAACGCACGCGGCCGGCTCTGTCGTCCCGTCGGAAACCGCGAAGAAACCGGACCGGGCCGGTCCGCTATTGTTCAGGCCATGCCGTGCGCGGCGCCGAGATAGATTTCGGCCACGCGCGGATCGGCGGCGAGGTCGGCGGCCGGGCCGCGCATCGTCGCCGCGCCGAGTTCCATCACGTAGCCGTGGTCGGCGATCCGCAACGCCGCCCGGGCGTTCTGTTCGACCAGCAGGATCGAAACCCCGTCGTCGCGCAGCTCCGACACGGTCTGCAGGATGTCGCGCACGATCAGCGGCGCCAGGCCCAGGCTCGGTTCGTCGAGCATCAACAGGCGCGGCTTGGCCATCAACGCGCGGCCCATGGCGAGCATCTGCCGCTCGCCGCCCGACAGCGTCCCGGCTTCCTGGCGGTGGCGTTCCTCAAGCCGCGGAAAAAGCGCGTAGACCCGTTCCAGACGCGTCGGGATCTCACCGCGTCCGCGCCGGAACGCGCCGAGCGCGAGATTGTCGGCCACGCTCATCGTGCCGAACAGGTCGCGCTGCTCCGGCACCAGGCTGATGCCCATCGCCACCCGCTCCTCGGCCGGCACGCGGGTCAGGTCCTGCCCGTCGAAGACAACGCGCCCGCGCGACGGCAAAAGCCCCATGACGGCTGCAAGCAGGCTGGTCTTGCCCGCGCCGTTGGCGCCGATGACGGTGGCGATCTCGCCGCCTTGCACGGCCAGCGATACCGCGCGCACGGCCTCCACGCGGCCGTAATTGACCGACAGATCGCCGACTTCCAGCAGCGCGCTCATGTCGGGCTTCCCAGATAGGCTTCGATGACGGCCGGATCGCGCTGGATGTCGGCGGGCGCGCCGGTGGCGATCCGCGCGCCGAAATTCAACACCACGATATGGTCGGTCAGCTGCATGACGAAATCCATGTCGTGTTCGACCAGGAGCACGCTCATGCCCTCGTCGCGCAAGCGGCGGATCAGGTCGGCGAGCGCCTGTTTTTCCAGATGGCGCAGCCCGGCGGCGGGCTCGTCGAGCAAAAGCAGTTTCGGGTCGAGGCAGAGCGCGCGCGCGATCTCTGCCAGCCGTTGCTGGCCGAGCGCCAGCGCGCCGGCCGGCTGATGCATGATGTCGGCAAGCCCGACCCGTTCGATCTGGCGCGCCGCCTCGCCGAAAATCTTGCGCTCCTCCTCGCGGTCGAGCCGCAGGATACCCGAAACCATGCCGGCCCGGCCGCGCAGATGCGCGCCGATGGCGACGTTTTCCAGAACACTCATCGTCGGCGCCAGCTTGACATGCTGGAAGGTCCGCGCGATGCGCCGGGCCGCGATCCGTTCCGGCCCGAGCCCGTCGATGCGTTCGCCTTCGAAATGGATTTCCCCGCCCGACAGCGCCAGCACGCCGGTCACCAGGTTGAAGGTCGTGCTCTTGCCGGCGCCGTTGGGGCCGATCAGGCCGACGATCTCGCCGCGCCCGACCTCGAAGGAGACGGTGTCGACCGCGACCAGCCCGCCGAACAGGCGTCGCGCGTCCTTGACCCGCAGCAGCGCGCCATCGCCGGTCTCGAAGCCGCGGCCGGGCAGGGCGCCGGTCGCGTCGACGGCGCGCGGCGCCGTCTTGCCGAGCCGCCCGGCGATCACCGGCCACAATCCCTCGCGCGCGCCCTGCAGCATGGCGATCAGCAGGATGCCGAACACGATGCCCTCGTAATTGCCGCCCGCCCCGAAGAAAAGCGGCAGCAGGTCCTGCAGGAAATTCTTCAACACCACGACGATGCCCGCGCCGAGGATGGCGCCATAAATGTAACCGGCGCCGCCCAGAACGGCCATCAGCAGATATTCGATGCCGACGGTGAGGCTGAAGACGCCCGGTGTGACGGCGCGCTGGAAATGGGCGTAAAGCCAGCCCGACAGGCCGGCGAGCAGCGCGGCATAGACGAACACGGTCAACTTGGCGCGCCAGACATTGACGCCGACCGATTCCGCCGCCGCCGCGCCGCTGCGCAGGGCGCGGATCGAGCGCCCGACGCGCGAATCCAGCAGGTTGGCGGTCGCCAGGATCGCGGCGAGCACGAAACCCCAGACCACGAAATAGAACGAGCGGCTGTCGAGAAGCGGCAGGCCGAGTACCGAAAGCGGCGGCACCGAGGAAATACCGTCATAGGCGCCCAGCGCCTTCAGATTGCCGAACAGATAATAAAAGCAGATCCCCCAGGCGATGGTGCCGAGCGGCAGAAAATGGCCCGACAGCCTGACCGTGACCAGTCCGATAACCAGCGCGGCGGCCACGGTGACGGCCAGCGACACCGGCAGGGTCAGCCAGGGCGACCAGCCATAGGCCGTGGTCAACAGTGCCGTCGCATAGGCGCCGAAACCGACGAAGGCGGCCTGGCCGAACGAGGTCATGCCGCCGACGCCGGTCAACATCACCAGCCCGAGCGCGACCAGGCTGGCCAGCCCGACGAAATCGAGCAGAGTGACCCAGAAATCCGGCACGAACGGCAGAAAGGGGATCGCGGCCATGATGGCGGCGAAGACCAAAAAGCGGGTGAGGTCGCGTCGGTTCACCGGCTCAGTCCTCTTCGTCGCCATGGGTGGAAGTCAAAGAGCGCCACAACAGCACCGGCAGGATCGAGGCGAAGACGATCACCTCCTTGAAGGCGCTGGCCCAGAACGAGGAAAACGCCTCCAGCAGCCCGACGGAGAGCGCGGCGGCGACGGCGGCCGGATAGGCGCCGAGCCCGCCGATGATGGCGGCCACGAATCCTTTGAGGCCGATGATGAAACCGCTGTCGTAATAAAGCGTGGTCAGCGGCGCGACCAGCACCGCCGAGACCACGCCGATCGCCGCGGCCATGGCGAAGGCGATGCGCCCCGACAGCATGGTGGGAATGCCGACCAGGCGTGCGCCGCGCCGGTTGATCGCCGACGCCTTCAGCGCCTTGCCGATCAGCGTGCGCCCGAAAAACAGCGCCAGCCCCGCAAGCAGCGCCAGCGTCGCACCGACCACCAGCAGGCTCTGGCCGGTGACGAATAGCGGCCCGATCTGGAACGAGCCCGACACGACCGGCGAGGTGCGGTAACCCTCCGCGCCGAACAGAACCAGGCCGAGCGCGGTGAGCGCCAGATGCGCGCCGACAGACGCAATCAGCAGCACCAGCACCGAGGCATCGGCGAGCGGCTGGAAGGCGACCCGATAAAGATAGGGCCCCATCGGCACGATCAGGGCCGCGCACAGCACGATGTTGACGGCGAGCCCGAGTTGAAGCGGCACCAACACAAGCACCGCCGCGGCGATGGCGATCGCCGGCGCGAGGTTCCACGCGGCAAGCCGCACGGCCTTGGCGGGGCTGCGTTCGCGCAGCGCGGCGCCGGCGTCCATAACCGCCGACATGGCCGCCAGCACGAGCAGCAGCCAGACGGCGCCGGGAACGCTGCCGGTCTCCATCGCCGCCAGCGACAGGCCGGCGAATGTGACGAATTCGCCCTGCGGGATCAGGATCACCCGGGTGACCGCGAACACCAGCACCAGCGCCACCGCCAACAGCGCATAGATCGCGCCGTTGATGATGCCGTCCTGGATCAGGAAGAGTGCTATCGTGAAGTCCAAGTCATACCCGCCATGTCGCGCCGCCCGTCCGTGAGGCGACCATAAGCCTATTCGAGACCGATGAAGTCGGCCGGATCCTCGCCGTGCAGGCGTTCCACCTCGTCGGCGCGGCGGGACAGCACAGCGCGCTGGTTGACGTAGCCCTTGTCGGTGATCTCTCCGGCGTCGACGGCGGGCATGGTGTCGAGCAGGCGCGCCCGCGTCGCATGGCGCGAGGAGCCGCCGCCGCGCGCCTTGAGCGCCGCCAGGCCGTCGCGCACATGCGCGCGCACTCGGTCGTGACGGAGCACGGCCCTGAGCGGCGCGTCGTCGTCGAGCCCGGCCAGCTTGCGGCAGGCCGCGACGTTGGGAAACACCAGGAAGCCGACCTCCTCGCGATCGTGCCCGGTGACGACGATGTCCTGGGCGACCGGGTCGAGCGCGGCGATGCCCTGCACGCGCAGATCGCCGACGCTGACCCAGGTGCCCGACATCAGCTTGAAATCCTCCGCCACGCGGCCGTCGAAGAAAAGCCCGCGTTCGGGCCGCTCGGGGTCGGCGAGCCGCACGGCGTCGCCGATCTTGTAAAATCCTTCCTCGTCGAAGGCGGCCCGCGTGAGCTTGTCGTTCTTGAGATAACCCGGCGTCACGTTCGGACCGCGAACCCGGATTTCGAGCTTGTCGCCGGCCGGCACCAGCTTGAGTTCGGTACCGGGAACCGGAATGCCGATATTGCCGCTGCGCTCGGCCTGGAAATGGCAGTCCGTGGCGAGCGGCGCGGTTTCGGTCGACCCCCAGGAACTCACCATCGGCACTGCGACGCCGGTGGTGTCGCGCGCCATCGTCTCCAGCGCCGCCCACAGGTTCTGCGGCAGCGCCGCGCCGGCATAGAAGATGATCTTGGTACGGGTGAAAAAGCGGTGGCGCAGGTCCGCGTCCTCGCGCAGCGCGCCGATCAGCATGTCGAAGCCGCGCGGCACGTTGAAACAGATGTCGGGGCCGACCTCCTTCAGATTGGCGACCGTGTGATGAAACAAATGCGGGGCCGGCTTGCCGGCGTCGATATGAAGCGTGCCGCCATTACGCAGCACCAGGTTGAAATTGTGGTTGGCGCCGAACGTGTGGCTCCACGGCAGCCAGTCGACGATCACCGGCGGCGCGCTGGCCAGAAACGGCCAGGTCAGTGCCTTGGCTTCCTGGCTCGCCGTCAGCATGCGATGGGTGTTGATCACCGCTTTCGGCGCGCCGGTCGATCCGGAGGTGAACAGGTAGCGGGCGGTCGTGTCGAGGCCGACGGCGGCGAAGGCGGCGTCGACGGCCGCCTCGTCGGTTTCGGCCAAAAGCGCGTCAAAACCGGTCGCCGTGCCGTCTTCGGCGCGGCGGCTGGTGACGACGAGACCGTCGTGGCGGTCGGCGATCGCGGCAAGGGCGGGCGAAAACAGCGCCTCGTCGCTGGCATAGACCAGTCCCGGTGCCACCAGCGCGATCATGGCGCGCAGTTTTTCGTGATCCTGCGACATCAGCGAATAGGCCGGCGAGACGGTGGCCACCGGGATGCCCGCATGCATGGCTCCCAGCGCCAGCAGCGCGTGGTCGATGGTGTTGTCCGACAGGATGGCGACCGGGCGCTCCTGCGAGAGCCCGCGCTTGAGCAGAAAGGCGGCGATCGCCCGTACCTTGGTCAGCGTATCGCCATAGCTGATCGTTCGCCACGCGGCGGCGGGATCGCCGCGCTCGGCGAGGAATATCCGTTCCGGTTCGTCCCGGGCCCAGCGGACCAGCCATGCGCCGACGCAGCGCGCCGGTTCGGGCAGCGCGACGGGGCTCGACAGGATCATCGAGCCGTCGTCGCGCCGGGTCATGCGCACTTGCGGTTCGGCAAACAGGGCAGACATCGGGCCGGAACTCCTCGCCGTGGCGACCATGCCGACGCCTATTCCATGTATTTCCAGGCCCCGTCCTCGACCGTCACCAGCACGCGGCTGCGTTCGTCATGGCCGTAATGGTCGTTGGCAGAGGTGTTGAAGACGCCGTGGACGCCGACGACCTCCCTCATGTTTTCCAGCGCGTCGCGCAGTGCGCCCCGAAACTCTTCGCTGCCCGGCGCGCCCTTTTCCATGGCGACCGGCACGGTTGCCAGGATGATCTGGCCGGCATCGAACATGTGGCCGCCGAACGACGACAGCGAGCCCTCGCCATGCGCGGCCTCGTAAGCCTTGGTGTATTCGACCCCGAGCGCCTTGGAGGGATGGGAATCGGGCAATTGGGCGGCGACCACGACAGGGCCGACGGGCAGGATGGTACCTTCGGCCGACGCGCCGGCAACCCGGATGAAGTCGAGGCTGGCCGAGCCGTGGGTATGGTAGATCTGGCCTTCATAGCCGCGTTCGGCGAGCGCCAGATTGGGCAATGCCGCCGGTGTGCCCGAGGCCACCACCAGCACGGCGTCGGGCCGGGCCGCCACCAGCTTCAGCACCTGGCCGGTCACGCTGGTGTCGTTGCGCGCGAAACGTTCGATCGGCTCCATCGCGATGCCGGTGCCTTCGAGCGCCTTGTTCATGACGTTGAGCCACAATTCGCCGTAGCCGTCGGCATAGCCGATGAAGCCGAGTGTCTTGACCCCGTTCGCCGTCATATGCTCCACGAGCGCCCCCGCCATCTGGCTCACCGGCTGCGGTGTGCGGAACGCCCAGACCTCGGAGTCCTCCGGCAGGCCGACCGGCGCAAGCGTGAGCACCGGTGTCTTGGTCTCGGCCGCAACGCCTGCGACCGCGATCGTTGTCGGCGTCGTCGACGAACCGATCAGGAGATCCGCCTTTTGTTCCTCGATGCATTTGCGCACGTTCTTGACCGCCGCGGTCGGGTCGGTCGCGTCGTCGAAGGAGGTGTAATTGATCGTCTGGCCGGCAACCTCCCTGGGCAGCAGCGGGATGGTGTTGTTTTCCGGGACGCCGAGCGAGGCTGCCGGGCCGGTGGCCGAAACGGTGATGCAGACCGAGATGTCGGCAAGCGCCGGTGTGGCGGCGAAAAGGCCGCAGAGCCCGGCAAGCGCGAATTTCACTTTCATCGAAGACCTCCCTGTTGCGTTGAGCGCGCCCCGCCTCGATGCGGGGCGCCGCCCTATGGTCTGGGTCGGCGTCGAGACCGGCCCCGGCGCGATATCCGTGGCATGAAGTCCAGCCCGGCGCACGCTGCAATGCACAAATCCAGTCACATGGAATGTTGCATTGCGGAAAAACCCTATACGGTAGCGTATGTTGTTTTTTGTTTATTTTCCGAACGTTGCCGTAAAGGAGAAAACATGTCAATACGGTTGCGTATGGTATTGCCGATCCTGCTCGAAAACACCAATTCCCACCGGTGCCTACATGTCGATTACGTCCGATCGTAACGAGCCCAGTCTTCGCAGTCCCGGCGCGGGCGGCAACCGGCTGACGGAGCGCGAATGGATCGACGCGGCGTTCCGCCATATCGCCAAGGCGAATTTCGACGATATCCGGGTCGAGGAACTGGCGCGCGAGATCGGAGTCACCAAGGGCAGTTTCTATTGGCATTTCCGCAACCGCCAGCATCTGGTCGAGCGCGTGCTGGAGCACTGGATGGACCGTGCCACCATTCAGGTGACGCGCTGGGCCCGCTCGGAAGAGGGCAGCGGCAAGGAGCGGCTTGCGCGGCTGCTGTCGCTGCCGGCCAACACGCCGCCCGACAAGCACGGCGCCGATATCGAGCTCGCGGTGCGCTCCTGGGCGCGGCGCGAGAAGCTCGCCGCCGAAACGGTTCGCAAGGTCGACGAGATGCGGTCCGAATTTTTTCTCGAACTGATGGGCGAACTCGGCTTTTTGGGTGGTGAGGCGCGCCGCCGCGCCGCTATCGCCCAATCCTTCATGCTGGGAGAAGCCCTGCTGAAGACGCATCCGGACCGGCAGGAGCGCCTCGCCGCCGTCGATATGTGCGTCGAGTTCCTCAGCGGCTCCGCCCGGTAGCCGGGGCGAAACGCCGATTGCGCTAATCATATATCAGTCATATATCTGGTCGGTGTTCTCCACGTCGATCCGGCCCGCGAACGGCCGCTGCCGTTACATCCTTTGTTGACGCAGGGGCAGGAAACCGCGCTGAAGGGCGCGCACGTGACAGCGGGCCGATCCGGCTCAAAATAACAGGACAAGGACAGACCATATGGCGGAACTGCATCGCAACCTCATCGACGGCGTTTGGGTGGACGGCGAAGGGGTGGCAAACATCAATCCCTCTGATACCAACGACCTGGTTGGCCATTACGCGCGCGCCACGACCGACGACGCCGCCGGCGCCATCCGGGCCGCGCGGGCCGCGTTTCCGGCCTGGTCGCGGTCGGGTTTGATGGAACGTCACGCGATCCTGCGCAGGACGGCCGACGAGATTTTCGCACGCAAGGACGAACTCGGCCGACTGCTGGCCCGCGAGGAAGGCAAGACGCTTCCCGAGGGTGTCGGCGAGACGGTGCGCGCCGGTCAGGTTTTCGAGTTCTTCGCCGGCGAAGCGCTGAGACTGGCGGGCGAAACCGTGCCGTCGGTCCGGCCGGGCGTCGGGGTGGAAGTCACCCGCGAGGCGGTCGGCGTCGTCGGCATCATCACGCCGTGGAACTTTCCGATCGCCATCCCCGCCTGGAAGATCGCGCCGGCGCTTTGCTACGGCAACACGGTCGTGTTCAAGCCGGCCGAGCTCGTGCCTGGCTGCGCCTGGGCGATCGTCGACATTCTCCATCGCGCCGGCCTGCCCAAGGGCGTGCTCAACCTTGTCATGGGCAAGGGCTCCGTCGTCGGCCAGGCCATGCTCGACAGCCCCGACGTCGATGCCATCACCTTTACCGGTTCGGTTGCGACCGGCAAGCGTGTCGCGGCCGCCTGCGCGGAACACATGCGCAAGGTGCAGCTCGAGATGGGCGGCAAGAATCCCCTGGTCGTGCTTGACGATGCCGATCTGGCGACCGCGGTCGACTGCGCCGTCAACGGCGCCTTCTTCTCCACCGGCCAGCGCTGCACCGCCTCCTCGCGGCTGGTGGTGACGCAGGGCATTCACGACCGCTTCGTCGAGGCGGTATCTGAAAAGCTGCGTGCGCTGGTGGTCGACAACGCGCTCAAGGACGGTACGCAGATCGGCCCGGTGGTCGACGAGAACCAGCTGGCGCAGGACGAAAAATACATCGCGATCGGTCGCGACGAGGGCGCCAGGCTCGCCTTCGGCGGCGAGCGCCTCAACCGCGAGACGCCGGGATTTTACCTGCAGCCGGCGCTGTTCACCGAAGCCAGCAACACAATGCGTATCTCGCGCGAGGAAATTTTCGGGCCGGTGGCCTCGGTCATCCGGGTCAAGGATTACGAGGAAGCGCTGGCGGTCGCCAACGATACGCCCTTCGGGCTTTCCTCGGGCATCTGCACCACCAGCCTGAAGCACGCCACCCATTTCAAGCGCAATGCCGAAGCCGGCATGGTGATGGTCAATCTGCCGACCGCGGGCGTCGATTTCCACGTGCCGTTCGGTGGACGCAAGGATTCCAGCTACGGGCCGCGCGAGCAGGGCCGCTACGCCGCGGAATTCTACACGACCGTCAAGACCGCCTACACGCTCGCCTGAGCACGGCGCATTCCCGCCACGCGCCGCCTACGGTCGGCGCGTGGCGTTCGTCGCGTGGATCGCTCGGGTGCGTTTGGGTGGCGGTGGTCACGGCGCTGACAGCGTTCCGCGACCGGCCCGGCCGGTATGGGGCGGACCCTGCCGCGCGGGGGATAACGGGCGCCGGCGGCATGGTCGCAAACGGGGCGTGGGGGTTGAGTTCGCGCCGGGCGATGGATATGTCAGGCCAAACCTTTCAGGCTAGCGACTTATGGCGCCACGTATTGCAGTTCTCGGATGTGGTTACTGGGGGAGCAACCACATCCGGACTCTCAAGAAGCTCGGCGTCCTTCACGCCGTCTCGGACGCCAATGGTGCGCGCGCGGAAGGTTTTGCCAGCGAGCAGGAATGCCTGGCCATCGCGCCCGAGGAACTCCACCTTCGCGATGACGTCGATGCGGTGGTTCTGGCGCTGCCGCCGCAATATCACGCCGAGTTCGCCGAACGGCTGGTCAAGGCCGGCAAGGACGTGCTGGTCGAAAAGCCGATCGCGCTTACCGTCGCCGATGCAGAGCGTATCGTCGCCGCGGCGCGGGAAAATCATCGCGTTTTCATGGTCGGCCATGTGCTGCGGTTCCACCCCGCCTTCGAGACCCTGAAGGCGCTGATCGACAATGGCGAGCTGGGCGAGGTCAGATATATTCATTCGCACCGGCTCGGTCTGGGGAAGTTCCACACCGAAAACGACGCTTTGTGGGATCTCGCCCCGCACGATTTGTCGATGATTCTGGCGATTACCGGCACCGCCCCGCTGGAAGTGCGCGGCGAAGGTGCCGCGATCCTCGACAATCTGAGCGATTTTGCGCATCTGCACATGCTTTTTCCCGGTGGCGTGCGCGGCCACCTGTTTACCTCGCGGCTCAACCCCTATCGGGAAAGGCGGCTGACGGTCGTGGGAACCAAGGCGATGGCGGTCTTCGACGACGTCGAGCCCTGGGAGCGTAAACTCGCCGTCTATCGCCATGCGGTCTGGCAGGATTCCGGCCAGTGGGCGTTTACCGCAAACGAGCCGTCCTACGTCGAGGTGCAGCAGGGCATGCCGCTCACCCGCGAACTCGAGCATTTCATCGATTGTCTCGAAACGCGCGCCGAGCCGCGCACCACCGGGGAGGAAGCGGTCACGGTTCTGAAAATCCTGACCGCCGGAACCGTTATTCACGACTGATCCAGACAGGACCGGCGCGCCGGTCAACGCGCACGCCGCGGCTGGCTGCTTCAGTCGTGCGCCGGCTCGGTGCGCAGACGCGCCAGGGCGGCTTCCGCGTCGTCCGCGCGACGCGAACGCTCGATGAAACCGCCGCCGAACACGCGCGCCTCATCGCCGGAATCGGAATAAAGCACGCAGGCCTGGCCCGGCGCCACGCCGGTTTCGCCGTCGGGAAGCTCCACCACCGCCGCATCGCCGCGCCAACGCAGGATGGCCGGTCCCGGCGGCCGGGTCGAGCGCACCCTTGCAAAGACCTCCATGCCTTCGTCCGGCAGAGCATCGGGTGTTCCGTCGCCCAGCCAGTTGAAATCGCGCAGCGTCACCTGGCGGGTTTCGAGCGCCTCGCGCGGTCCGACGATGACGCGAGCGGTTTGGGCGTCGAGCTCGACGACGTAAAGCGGCTCTCCGGCCGCAATCCCGATCCCGCGACGCTGCCCGATCGTATAGTTGACGATGCCCTCATGGCGACCGAGCCTGCGCCCGTCGATATGGACGATGTCGCCCTGCGTGGCCGCTTCCGGCTTCAACCGGGCGATGATATCGGCGTAGCGGCCCTGCGGCACGAAGCAGATGTCCTGGCTGTCCTGCTTGCCTGAAACGCTCAGCCCCATCTCCTCGGCCATCGCGCGCACCGCGCTCTTGGCCATCCCGCCAAGCGGAAAGCGCAGATAATCGACCTGCTCCTGCGTGGTGGCGAAAAGGAAATAACTCTGGTCGCGATCGGCGTCGGCCGGGCGGTACAGCGCCCTGTGCGCGCCATGGGCGCGCGAACGGATGTAATGCCCGGTAGCCAGCGCGTCCGCGCCGAGCTCGCGCGCGGTCGCCAGCAGATCGGCGAACTTGACGGTCTGGTTGCAGGCTACACAGGGGATCGGCGTCTCGCCGGACAGATAGCTGGCCGCGAACGGGTCGATCACGGCCTCGCGAAAACGCTTCTCGTAGTTGAGTACGTAGTGCGGCATATCAAGTGTTGCCGCCACGCGCCGCGCGTCCTCGATGTCGCGGCCGGCGCAACACGAGCCGGCCCGGTGGGCGGCTTCGCCGTGATCGTAGAGCTGCAGCGTGATGCCGATCACATCGTAGCCTTCACGCTTCAGAAGCCCGGCGACGACGGAGGAATCGACGCCGCCGGACATCGCCACGACGACGCGTGTGTCCTGCGGGCGGCCCGGGAGGTCGAGGCTGTTCATGATCGATACGGCTCGTCGTTCGAAGTCGCGGCGGTAATGCCAACACACCTAAGATAGGTCAAGCGGACCGCCACCGCCAGTTGGTCCCAGGTTCGCTCGGACAAAGCTGATTGCGCCCGCCCTAGGGGGCCCGATCGTTCAAGTTTTATCCAGTCTCGTTTCGCGACAACGCCGTGTGGAGCGTTTAGCGCTTTTTTAAAGCTGTGGGATTAGTCTGGAGAAGATTGGTGTTTGAGTGAGTAGTTCAGAGAGTGCAATGACCGATCTGGTTAGACCTCGCGTTAAGTACGTTATTGGGCCAGACGGCAGCCCGCTCACCATTGCCGACCTGCCGCCTTCGAACACAAGGCGCTGGGTGATCCGCCGCAAGGCGGAGGTTGTGGCGGCGGTGCGCGGTGGCTTGCTCAGTCTCGATGAAGCCTGTCAGCGCTATACGCTGACCGTCGAGGAATTTCTATCCTGGCAAGCCTCGATCGATGAATACGGCCTGGCCGGCCTGCGCACGACACGCATCCAGCAATATCGCCACTAGACCGGATTTATGGCCGGCGGCGCACAAGTGCCGCCGCCGTTGCCGTCAATACCGCCGAGGTGGCGAAAAACCAAAGGCCTGGCTGCGCGGCGGCCGCGGCGAGGCCGCTCGTCTTGGCGGCGAAGATCACCAGGGCGACCAGCACCACATCCAGCATCGACCAATTGGACAGGGCCGCCAGCCAGCGCGGCAGCGCCCGGTGCGCCCCGTCGCCGGCATAGGCCGCGACATGCAGCAGACCGAGTTTCAAGGTCGGGAACGCGATCGAAAACAGTCCGACAAGCAGCGCCAGTAAGCGGTCGCCCGTGGTCCACAGTCCGAAGACCAGATCGGCGAGCGACGGTTCCTCGGCAAACACCAGAAGCCGTTCGACGCGCAGCAATGGCAGGGCAATCCCGAACGCGAAACTCAAGGTTGCGATAAACAGCAGGGCGGGCAGGAGATAACGCATCCCGGCCCTATACTGCAGCGATGTCCGCAAGGGGAGTCGCGTCCTGCGCAGGGACTGGGCGTAATCCGGTTTTTGCGCGTGCGATCGGGAAGGCATGTCCGCTCGCCGGGCGGACCGAGGAGTGTGGCGGTTTTGGTCTTGTGGATCAGCCGACGATGGCGCGGCGGAGTTCGCTTTCGGCCTCGCGCACCCGCGCATCGCGGGTCTCGAGCTGCTCGGCCTTGGCGAGCTCGGCTTCCGCTTCCGCCAACACCGCTTCGGCATTGGCTTTTTGCTCGATCAGGTCGAGCCGCGAATTGTTGAGATTGTCCCGACGCTGGCGTGCGGCCTTCGCGAAAGTCGGATACGCGAAATGCGAGATGTCGGTGATGCCGGACTTTTTTTCCTCATGCAGGATCTGGGCGTCCAGTTCGGCTGCCATGCGGTCGAAATCGGCGATCATCGCATCAAGCTGAGCCAATTGCCGGCGGCTCTCGCTGACCTTGAATTGCTTCAGCCGGACCAGGTTTCCACGTGACTTCATTACCCACACTCCACAATACGCTACTCACGAACGCGCACACCCAACTCGCCGCGCCTTCTCCCGGTCGCTGCCACCGTTACAGATATCCTCAACTTTCTCTGTCGCGGTAACCATTCGTTTACGGGCACCGTTAATCATAGTGAGGAGGGCTTAAGGCCCGGTAAAGAAATCCGGTCCGCCGGGGACGAAACCGGCAAGCTGAGTCCTCCGAGTCGGTTGTACCGATTTCCTAAACCAGGACTTTAATGAGTGTGGCTGAAGATTCATGTGTGGATTCAAGAAGGTGACAAAACGTGCTAAACGTTTGGCCTGCGCTTGCCAGACTGAATCAGATTTTGTTAACCATTTGCTGGCAGCCTCCGATTCACGTAATGGCTGCTCCCGGGACGGTCGAGCCGCGACGGCGGTCGGGCGGCAGAGAAGGGGAATGAAATGCGCGTCCTTTTGATCGAAGACGATGGTGCCACGGCGCAGAGCATCGAGTTGATGCTCAAGTCGGAGAGCTTCAACGTCTACACCACCGATCTCGGTGAAGAAGGTGTCGACCTCGGCAAGCTCTACGATTACGACATCATCCTGCTCGACCTCAATCTTCCGGACATGTCCGGTTACGAGGTCCTGCGCACGCTGCGGCTTTCCAAGGTCAAGACGCCGATCCTCATCCTGTCCGGCCTCGCCGGCATCGAGGACAAGGTGCGCGGCCTCGGTTTCGGCGCCGACGACTACATGACCAAGCCGTTCCACAAGGACGAGCTGGTGGCGCGCATCCACGCCATCGTGCGCCGCTCCAAGGGGCACGCCCAGTCCGTCATCACCACCGGCGACCTGATCGTTAATCTCGACGCCAAGACGGTGGAGGTCGGCGGCCAGCGTGTCCATCTGACCGGCAAGGAATATCAGATGCTGGAGCTTCTTTCCCTGCGCAAGGGAACGACGCTCACCAAGGAGATGTTCCTCAACCACCTTTACGGCGGGATGGACGAACCTGAACTGAAGATCATCGACGTCTTCATCTGCAAATTGCGCAAGAAGCTCGATGCGGCCTCCGGAGGCCAGAACTTTATCGAGACGGTCTGGGGCCGTGGCTACGTGCTGCGCGAGCCAGAGGAAGTGCGCGCCAGCGCCTGACCCTGACCGGCCTTGACGATCGGACACAATGCCCGGCAGTGCCGGGCATTTTTCGTTCCGGGTCTGCCTGGATTTGCCTTTTGTGACGCGGCGCAGCGGCGTTGGAAGCCGGACAGCCGCGTGCCGAGCGGCCCGAAACGCACCGGAAAAGCCATAAAGGGCGGCCAAACCCCGGCGCGCGGGTATCTTACGCGGCTTCCTGCAGTTCGCGAAACCGCTCGACGAGTTGTGTGCGGTTGAACGGTTTGAACATGTAGCCGTTCGCGCCCGCGCGCTTGGCCCGCATGATCGTCCCGATATCGAACTCCAGGATCGAGATCAGGATGCGCACGTTCTTGCCATCGGGCAACCCCTTGACGTCGCGGATGAAGTCGCTCGAGGCCATGTCGGGCAGCACGCAGTCGACAATGATCGTGTCGGGCATCTGCGTGGCGCACATGGCCAGCGCGTCGGTGCCGTTGGAGGCTTCCACGACCACGGTGTCCTGGCTTCCCAAAATCCGGTTGACGACTTTGCGGATGATGCTGGAGTCGTCGATGATCATGCAGCGTTTCATCGTCCCAATCCCTGATCTCGGCCCAAATTGCCGGCATTCCGGCTACCCCAACCGCATCCTAGAGCGAGATCGTAAAGGAATTGGCTAGGTCGGTACCCAAAATTTGAACGGTCGCCGGAATTGGGCGCGGCGGCCGTTGCGGCGTGGCGCGCGGCCGGTCAGGCGACCGTCAGCGTCACGTCGTCGGCCGTGGCGCGGATCGAAATCGTCCGGCCGGCCTCGCGCGCCAGCAGCAATGTGTAATAGGGCTGCACGGCGTGGGCGTCGATCGGCTCCTCGGGTTTCGTGCCCGAGTGCATTTCGAGAAATTTGGGCGGCACGCGCACCATCGGTCCGGTCGCCTTGATGGTGAAGCGGGGGCTGGTTTCGAGATCGGCCAGATCGACCGCCAGGCGCCCGCCGCGCGGAATGGCGCCGGCGGCGACCATGACCAGGTTCAACAGCAGCTTGACCTCGTTCTTGGGCAGGAGCGCACGTGCGCCGTTCCATTCGAGTTCGGGTTTCTCGTTGGCGAAAAAAGCCGCCGCGACCGAGGCCGCGTCGCCGGTGTCGATCTGCATGCCCGCCGATCCCGCCGCTCCGAACGCGATCCGTGCGAATTGCAGCCGCGCCGAGGCGGTGCGGGCGCTCTGGCGGATGAGCGCCATGGCGTCCTCGTCGGCTCCGCCTTCGTCCAGGAGTTCCAGACCGTTATTGATCGCGCCGACGGGCGAGATGATGTCGTGACACACGCGGCTGCACAGAAGGGCGGCCAGGTCGGGAGCGGAAAGTGTGAACAGTTCGGACATTGACCGTTTCTCCTCGCGCAAACGGAACGCCGTGGCTTGTCGCGTCGGCCCCGCCTGAAATAACGCCCATTTCGGCTACAGGGTATCCGGCGCGAATCACCGGTTCCATGCCGGTCCGTTTCGTTACACATGGTGGGGGCCGCTGCAACAAAAGCGCCGTGCGCGCGCGTATCTTCCGGCCTTCGAAGCGCCATCTTCATTCGCTTAGTTGCCGCCTGGAAAGCGTTTGGTAACCAGGTTTCGGCAATCATGAAGAGCGTCAAACCACGAAAAGTCGACCGCTCGCGGGCCGGCGCGAGCCCGCGCGCGTCGCTGCCAACCGCCCTGTCGGCGCAGACATTCGGCCACGCCGCTCGGCAAGGGAGACCGATTTGAGAGATTTGCAGAAGACCCGGACAAAGGTCCGTCAGATGTTCGCCGCCGCGTTTCTCGCCGTCGCGGCGCTGGTGACGGCGCCGTCGCCGGGCACGGCTGCGGAAGACGGGTATTCCTCCCAGGAAATCGTCGAATCAGGTCACCGGTTTTTCGGCGCCACTTCGGGCGGTTTGGCGACGGTGATCGAGAAGATCTTCTCCGCCTACGGCACGCCCAACGGCTATATTCTCGGCGAGGAAGGTTCCGGTGCCGTCGTCGGGGGGCTGACCTACGGCGAGGGCAACCTCTACACCAAGAATGCGGGCGACCACCCGGTGTTCTGGCAGGGACCGTCGATCGGCTGGGATTTCGGCGGCCAGGGCTCGCGCACGATGATGCTCGTCTACGACCTCCAGACCGTCGAAGGTCTTTACCGCCGGTTCATCGGGGTAGCCGGGTCCGCTTATGTCGTCGCCGGAGCGGGCTTCACCGTACTCAAGCATGGCGACATGCTGCTGATCCCGGTTCGCACCGGCGTCGGCGCCCGGCTGGGCGTCAATATCGGCTATCTCAAGCTCACCCAGCGCCCGACCTGGAATCCGTTCTGAGCCCGGCCTGCGCGCGGCAGGCCCGGGCCTTAACGTTAAGGCAAAGTAAATGCCGCTGCGCTATGGATCGTAACGGCGTCGCCGTGGCATCTTGTCGGCGGGCAACCATGACGCGAAGCTTGGCGGGCGGTCGGTCTTGATCGAATCCACACTGTTCTTCTCCCTGGGGTTTTTGTGCGCGGCCTTTCTCGCGCTGATGATCGCGCCCGCGCTGTGGCGACGCGCCGTTGCGCTCACCAGGAGGCGGATCGAGGCGTCGGTGCCGTTGTCGCTGGGCGAAATCGAAGCCGACAAGGATCGCATGCGCGCGGAATTCGCCATGTCGACCCGACGCCTGGAAATGAGCATCCAGACGTTTCGCGAAAAGGCCGCCAATCAGATCATCGAGATCAACCGCAATCAGGAACAGCTCAAGAAGCTGGCCGCCGAGCGCGCGGAAAAGAACGAGGCGATTACCGAGCTGGAAAAGCAGGCCGGCGCGTTGCGCGACGAACTGCGCCAGCGCGAGGATCGCCTGCAGCGCCTGGGCGAGCGGCTGGCCGAGACCGAGCGTGATATCGAGGACAAGGCGGTCGAACTCGACAAGCTCGGGCGCATGTATGACGAGGCCAGCCTTGCTGCCAGCAACCGGCAGATCGAGCTGGTCGCGCGCGAGGCGGAGTTCGAGCGCGTCTCCGGCGATGTCGGCACCTTGCGCGAGCAGAGGAAGGACGCCGAACGGCGCCTGCGCGATGCGGTCAGCGAAAGCAAGGTTCTGCAGGAAAGCCTGCGCGCGGAGAAGAAGAAGAGCGGCGGTCTGGAAAAGAAGCTGGAGCGCCTGACCACGACGCTGAGCGACCGCGAAGACAAACTCGACCGGCGCGAAAGTGAACTCGCCCGCCTGCGCGGGCAGCTCAAGGGTTCGTCCAAGACGGAGAGCGAGCTCAGCGCCGAGCTTGCCGAATCGGAAAAGAACCGGGTCCAGCTTGAAGCCGAGGTCGCCGATCTGACCCTGCAGATGTCGACGCTGCTCTCGGGGGCGACCGGCGGCGATGTCGAAAAGGCGGTCGCCAGGGTCGATCAGCAGCGCGAACGGCTCGAAGAGCGCATGAAGCTCATCCTGCGCGAGAACCGCAAGCTCAAGACCGAATTGTCGACCCATGCGCGTGCCCGCTCCGACGACTGGGACGAGCAGCGCCGCGAAAACGCGTTGCTGCGCGAGCAGATCAACGATCTGGCCGCGGAGGTCGTCAAGCTGACCGAGATGCTCGACGGTCCCGATTCGCCGATCAGCGAGGAACTGGCGAAGGCCGGCGAAGGGGCTGCGCATACCGCCTCTGGCGGCACGGGATCGTCGGTGACCAGCCTTGCAGAGCGCGTACGCGCGCTTAAGGACGCGGCTTCAGTCCGCTGAGTTCCCTGAGTCCGCTTCGTGCCAGAGCCGGTGCAGGGCAATGGCGGAGGCAGCCGCCACGTTCAAACTGTCGAACTCTTCCGACATCGGGATGCGCACCGTGCGCATCGATCGCATCACCGGTTCAGGCAGTCCTGGACCTTCGCTGCCGAAAAACAGCGCCCGGCGCCGGCCGGGCCGGTACGCGCCGATGGCCGTGCCGCCCGACGGCGACAAGGCCAGGCAGTCGAAGCCGTTTCCGGAAAGACGGTCGACTATCTCCTCCACGGCACCGGCTCGCACGAACGGCACCTTCAGCGCCGCGCCGACCGAGACGCGGATCGCCTTGCGGTAGAGCGGATCGCCCGCTGTCGCATCGAGAACGATCAGATCGGCTTGGAAGGCGGCGGCGTTGCGGAAGATGGCGCCGATATTGTCGTGATTGGCAAGCCCGGTCAGCACGACCACCAGCGCGTTGTCTCCGAGTGCGCCGAGTGCCGTATCGAGGTCGCGCGTCGGGCTCCGGCGGCCGATCGCCAGAATGCCGCGATGGACGTGGAAGCCCGCCACCGCGTCGAGCACGGCGGCCGGGCACACATAGGCCGGCACGCCGTCGGGCGCGGCCTGGATCAGCCCGCGGGCGCCGGCCAGACGGTTCTCCAGAAGGAGCAGCGATTCCGTCTCGAACCTGCTGTGGCGCAACAAGACATTGAGCACGACCTTGCCTTCGGCGATGAAACGCCCTTGGCGGCCGACGAGGTCGCGTTCGCGAATGTCGCGATAGGCGGCAAGCCGGGGGTCGGCCGGATCGTCGACGGGAATGATTTCGGCTGGCATATGGGGAGAATCCGGTACCGATAGCAAAACCCGATCATCGGTCAAATCGGCGAAGCTGTGAACCGGGTCCGGTCGCGCCGAAGGCATTTGTGCCCGCGCGCATGCGGCGGTCAGCGCTTTTCTGAAACCGCGCGCTCATCATCGTCGGCGAATATGTCGTCGAGGGCTTTGAACAGCCTTCTGACATCCTCCGACCCGCAGGAATAATAGATGGTCTGCTTGTCCCGGCGCGTGTGCACCAGGCCGAGATTGCGCAGGCGGGCCAGATGCTGCGAGAGCGCGGACTGGCTGAGCCCGACCTTCGAGGCGATCACCCCGACCGGCAATTCGCGCCCGAGGATCTCGCACATGATCTGTATTCGCTTGCTGTTTGCGAACGCGGTTAGAAATTCTGCTGCGGTGTCGGCATGAGCCAAGAGTTGTACTGGTGCCAATGTCCGCCTCCTGCGAGGGGATTGATCTGATCGTTTTTTTCAGGAAGCCGGGATCGGAAACCGATCCAACCGGATGCCCCATACCCGGCCGTTACCCCCTGTATCAATGAAGTTAGTCCAGATTCGATGCGGACGAAAGCGCAGGCGCGCCAAATAATGGCGCTTCGCCTCACGAAGTCGTGGATGCGTTGTGATTTCGCGCCGTTTTCGCCATATCGACCAGAATGCCGCGCAAGTCGGCGGCGTCCGCCAGGGGGCGGGCGAAGAAGATCCGCCGGGTCGTGTCGCCGCTGGCAATGTCCAGCCCTTCCGCGTCGATGCCGGTCAGGAACCAGCGTCGCTTGTCCCTGGCGCCGGCGAAATGGCGCGCATAGGCAGCAACCGCCTCGCCGTGGTCTGCATTCATGTGATCGATCGCGCCCTGTTCGGTGTCGGCAAGGGCGGTGTTGGCGGGATGGTCGGCGATGAGGTCGGCCCGTTCCAGCAGATAGGCCCGGGCAAAGCCGCCATTCAGGCTCGCACTCTGAGGGGCAAGCCGGAAGAAGGAAAAATCGCCGAAATCGGCATAGAGCTTCGCCTTGGGATGCCGGTTGAGGTAGCGGCGGCGCGCGCGCGCGCCCACCGGGGCGTCGCGGTCGAGCTTTTCGGCGCGACAGCTCAGCGTGATGCGCGGATGGGCGAGCGGGTCGCCCTTGCCGGGCTCGCCGAGCAGCAACGAGCAGCGCGGGTCGGCCAGCAGCCCGGCGGTGTGACCCGACAGCGCCGACACCAGGATCAGCGGGCTGCCGTCGAGGTCGGTCGCCGTCGCCACCCGGCTGACCGAGGGCGCTCCGGTCTTTGGGTCGAGCACGGCCAGCGCGCCGAAGCGGGCGGTGCGTACCAGCGTGCTGGCAAGCCGGATGGCGTCGGCATCGGTCTCACGGATCGGGTCGGATTTCTTCTCGGTCATTTTTGTCCCGCGGAGCGGCCGCATCGTTGCAGCCGTTCATGCACCGAGAATGCCCGCGTCGACAAGAGGAGCGGCTCTGGCCGCCTCGATGCCGAAATCGCCCAAAATAGCGGCGGCGGGCCGTTTGGCCACCGGGCCGCGCGCCCCGGACGGGGTTGCGGCGAAACGCGGGGCGGGGCCGGGCCGGGTCAGGCCGCCGGTCTTGACATGGGTTGCCCGCGCCCGGTTGTGCGGATGCGTCGGCGCTTCGGCGAGCGACAGCACCGGCGCGACGCAGGCATCGCTGTCTTCGAACAGGGCCGCCCAGTGGTCGCGGGGTTCGGATTTCAGCCTGGCGGCGATCGCGGCGCGCATCTCCTCCCAGCGCGCCGTGTCGTATTGCGCCTTGGCCAGGCCCTCCTCGAGCGGCAGCAGGCGCGCGAATTCGGCGAAGAATTGCGGCTCCAGGCAGGCGACCGCGACATGTTTGGCATCGGCCGTCTCGTAGGTGTCGTAGAACGGGCAGCCCGAATCGAGCAGGTTGGCGCCGCGTCTGTCCTGCCAGATGCCGGCCGCCATGAAGGCGAAGAACGGCGCGGCGAGCATGGAGGCGCCGTCGATCATCGCCGCGTCCACCACCTGGCCTTTGCCGGTGCGCGCCCGCGCCACCAGGGCGGCCAGCACGCCGGCGATCAAAAACATCGTCCCGCCGCCATAGTCGGCGACGAGATTGAGGGGCGGCAGCGGCTTGCCGTCTTTGGGGCCGATTGCGTTTAGGACGCCGGACAGCGCCAGATAGGTCAGGTCGTGCCCGGCCCGTTCGGCGAGCGGCCCGTCCTGGCCGAAACCGGTCATGCGGCCGTAAACGAGCCCGGCATTGTCGGCGCACAGCACCTCCGGACCCAACCCCAGCCGCTCCATGACGCCGGGTCGGTAGCCCTCAATGAGGACGTCGGCCCCGGCGGCGAGGCGGCGTACCAGCGCAGCGCCGTCGGGGTGCTTGAGATCGATCTTGAGCGTGTCGCGACCGTGGCGGTCGAGATCGAAGGCCTCGGGGATGTTCAGGAACGGGCGTCCGCCGCGCAGGCGCTCGACGCGCACGATTTGTGCGCCCATCTCGGCGAGCATGAGTCCGGCGAGCGGCACCGGGCCGATCCCCGCCATCTCGACGACCTTGAGGCCGGCGAGCGGTCCGGTGCTCTGCGTGCTCTCCATCGCCCGCCGTCCTCGGTTCAGCGGGGCGCCATGCGGATCGCGCCGTCGAGGCGGATGGTCTCGCCGTTGAGCATCTGGTTGTCCACGATGTGGCAGGCGAGCGCGGCATATTCCGACGGTTCGCCCAGACGCGGCGGGAAGGGCACCTGCTGGCCGAGCGATTGCTGCGCCTCTTCCGGCAGGCCTGCCATCATCGGCGTGCGGAAAATGCCCGGCGCAATGGTGCACACCCGGATCCCGGCCCGCGACAGGTCGCGCGCCACCGGCAGGGTCAGGCCGACCACGCCGCCCTTGGACGAGGAATAGGCCACCTGTCCGACCTGCCCGTCGAACGCGGCAACGGAAGCGGTGTTGATGATCACGCCGCGTTCGCCACCGTCCAGCGGCTCCAGCTTCTCGCAGCGTACGGCAAAAAGCCGGATCATGTTGAACGTACCGATCAAATTGACCTCGATCACCTTGCGATAGGCGTCGAGCGAATGCGCGCCGTCCTTGCCGGTGGTCTTCATCGCGATGGCGATGCCAGCGCAATTGACCAGGATGCGCGGTCCGCCCAGCTTTTCGGCCACTTCCGCGATCGCGGCTTCGGCGCCCTCGGCGCTGGAAACGTCGCAGCGCACGGCGATGCCGCCAAGCTCGTCGGCGACTTTCTGCGCGCGCTCCATGCCGACGTCGAGAATGGCGATCTTGGCTCCCTTGGCGGCCAGCGCCCGCGCCGTCGCCTCGCCCAGTCCCGAGCCGCCGCCTGTGACGATCGCAACTTCGCCCGATGGATTCATGGTGAGTTTCCTCCAGCAATGTTATGAAATAGAACCATCTAGCCTCATCGTAGCGCCGGCCGAGGCGGCTGCGCAAGCCGGGCAGCGACAGTGCCGTTCGATTGCGGTGACGATCAAGCCGAAAACCGCGGATAGGGTCGGGCGCGGATCCGATCGGTTGCGCGAACGCCCCGCCACAGCGCGGCGCCGACGCCAAACGACGCGGCGCGCCGGGCGTTTGCTGCCCGTGCGCGCCGCGCTCCCTACGGGTAACCGGCTTCGGTCAGCCCGCAGACATGTCGCGCAGCCGCTCGTTGCGGCGCCGGATCATCTCCAGCATGCTCAACAGCAGCATCGACAGCGCCATCAGCAGGCTTGCCAACGCCAGGATGGTGGGGCTGATTTCCTCCCGCAGGCCGGAGAATGCGCACCGTCATCGGCGTCCGTTAAAGATTGGCTGTTTTGAAGTTATCCCCGCCGATTTTCGATTGTAAGGTCTCTTATGAGTATTTCAAAAGTTCGTGAAATATTTGCCGCGCTGTTATTGACGGTACGAAAAACGTGACAATATGCGCGGATTTCTGGAAAACCCGGCACAAAGTGCACGACGAATAGTCGGAGCGCTTGCCGGGTCCGCTGCGGCTCGCCCCGCCGCGCTACCGGCGCAGCACGGCGCCGAGCACGTCGCGGATGCCGATCGCGCCGATGAAGCGCGACTGTTCGTCGAACACCGCAACTGGCGCGGTCTGCGATTGGTGCATTGCGTGCATGACCGCCTTCAGCGTCGTGCCCGGTTTGGCCCAGTAGACCTGATGGGTGTCCTCCGGCAGGGTTTCCAGCGGGTCGCACGCCGCCCAGATGGCGGGCTTTCCGTTGCGCTCGGCGCCGATGACCAGCATGTTTTCGTCGAGCCGGAAGCGGGTCGTCTGCCGGCGGTCGAGCCAGACCCAGCCGTCGCTGCCGATATCCAGGTCGCGCCGGTCGCGCATCACGTTCCACGCCGTCAGCACCGAAAGCGGATTCACGTTGGAAATGAAATCGCGCACATAGTCGTTGGCCGGCTCCAGCACGATCTCTTCCGGCGAACCCGACTGCACGATGCGCCCGCCCTCCATGATGGTGATGCGGTTGCCGATCTTCAGCGCTTCCTCCAGATCGTGGCTGACGAAGATGATCGTCTTTTTCAGATCGCTTTGGAGCTGCAGCAATTCGTCCTGGAGCTTCGTACGAATGAGGGGGTCGAGCGCGGAAAACGGCTCGTCCATCAGAAGGATCGGCGCTTCGGTGGCGAAGGCGCGGGCCAGCCCGACGCGCTGCTGCATGCCGCCCGACAATTCATGCGCATATTTGTCCGCCCACTGGTCGAGGCGAACGAGTTCGAGCTGGCGCGCCACTCGTTCGCGCCGCTCCTTTTCCGGCACTCCGGCCAGTTCCAGGCCGAAGCCGACATTCTCGGCCACCGTGCGCCAGGGCAGCAAGGCGAATTGCTGGAAAACCATCGCCACGCATTCACGGCGGATCTTGCGCAATTCGGCCTCCGAACAGGAAACCACATCGGCCTGCCAGTTGTCGGCATGCACGATCACTTCGCCCCTCGTGACCGCGTTCAGGCGGTTGACCGCGCGCAGCAGGGTCGATTTGCCCGAGCCCGACAGGCCCATGAGCACCGAGATCTCGCCTTCCTCGACGGTCAGGCTGCAGCCCGCGCAGCCGAGCACGCTGCCCGTCTCGTCTAGGATTTCGGCCCGGTCGGCGCCCTTGTCGAGCAGGGCGAGCGCGGCCGCCTGCTGCTCGCCGAAGATGATGTCAACATCGCGAAACTCGACCGCCGTGCTCATTTGGCGTCTCCCCGCCCGATACGCGACATGCGGTCGAGGATGATCGCCACGATGACGATCGCCAGGCCGGCTTCCAGGCCGAGCGGAATATTGACCGAGTTCAGCGCCCGCACGACCGGCTTGCCGAGGCCGTTGGCGCCGATCAGCGCAGCGATCACCACCATCGACAGGCACAGCATGATGCATTGGGTCAGCCCGGCCATGATTGTCGGCAGCGCCGCTGGCAGTTCGACCTTCCACAGAAGCTGGCGTTTGGTGGCGCCGAAGGCTTCGCCGGCCTCCAGCATCGGTTTGGGCACCGAGGTGATGCCGAGATAGGTCAGCCGGATCGGCGCCGGCGAAGCGAAGATGACGGTCACGATCAGACCGGGCGCGATGCCGAGGCCGAACAGGATCAGCACCGGTATCAGGTAGACGAAGGTCGGCAGGGTCTGCATCAGGTCGAGCAGCGGCTGCATGAAGCGGTAGACGCTTTCCTTGTGGGCGGCCCAGATGCCGATCGGTACGCCGATCGCCATCGACACGGCGGCGGCGGCAACGACGAGGACGAACGTCTCGACGGTTTCCTTCCACAGATCCTGGTTGACGATGAACAAAAGCCCCAGCGCGACGGCCAGGGCGAGCTTCCACGATCTCTGCAGGTACCAGGCGAGGGCGGCGATCGCGGCGACGAGCACCACCGGCGGGGCCAGCAGCAGAATGTCGACAAGACCATCGAGGACGAATTTAAGCCCGTCGGCGATCGAATCGAAAAACCACTCGAAATTGCTGGTCAGAAAATCGAAGAACTGCTTGCCCCAGCGCCCGATCGGTATTTTGACGCTGGCGATCCAGTTCGAAATCGGATCCATGTCTTAGCCCCCACCGGATGCGCCGCCGGTCGGCGCACCCATGCCCATCCTGTCTCGCCGCGCCCGGCAATCGCCGCCACACGCACGACTGTCTACGCCCATTTGCCCGCCGGCGGCATCCAGCGCCAGCACGCCACGAACCGGTTTCGTCGCGGCCGCGCCCCCGCGGCCGCGATCGGCGATCACATGCCCAGCGCCGATTTGACCGCCGCCATGCCGTCGCCGCCATCGAGCGTGGTCACGCCGTCCAGCCACGGCGCGATCGCGTCGGGATTGGCCTTCAGCCACGCGGTCGCCGCGGCTTTCGGCTCGGCCCCGTCGTCGAGGATAGCGCCCATGATCTCGTTTTCCATCTTCAGCGAGAAGACGAGGTTTTCGAGCAGCTTGCCGACATTCGGGCATTCCGTGGCATAGCCGGCGCGCACATTGGTGTGCACGGTCGCCCCGCCGTAATTGGGGCCGAACACCTCATCGCCGCCGGAAAGGTAGGCCATCTCGATATTGGCGTTCATCGGATGCGGCTCCCAGCCGAGAAAGACCACGTCCTCCTTGTTGCCGACCGCCTTGGAGACCGCCGACAGCATGCCGGCTTCCGAGCTTTCGACCAGTTCGAAGCCCGACAGGCCGAACGTGTCGTTCTCGATCATGTCGAGGATCAGGCGATTGCCGTCATTGCCGGCCTCAATGCCGTAGATCTGGCCGTCGAGCTTGTCCTTGAACGTGGCGATGTCGCTGAAATTCTGCAGACCGGCGTCGAAGGTGTATTTCGGCACCGCCAGCGTATACTTGGCGCCTTCGAGATTGGTGGTGATCGTTTCCACCGTGCCGTCGTCGAGATAGGGACGGATGTCGGCTTCCATGGTCGGCATCCAGTTGCCGAGGAAGACGTCGATATCGTTCGACGCCAGCGATCTGTATGTGACGGGAACCGACAGGATTTCCACGCTGGGCTGGTAGCCGAGCGCCTCGGTGATGACGGAGGCCGCCGCCGTCGTCGCGGTGATGTCGGTCCAGCCGACATCGGAGAAGCGCACTTCCTTGCAGCTTTCAGGGTCGGCGGCCTGGGCGTGAGCCGACAGCGCGGCGCTCAGGCCGAGCGCGATGGCGAAGGTTTTGGTGCGGTGCATGAATTTTCTCCCGTTGAGACGCCTTATCGGAGCACGACGGCATTGGTGCGCACTCCTTTTGTTGGGTATGCGAACCAAACACCATTTTGCGGTCGATTCAAGCGCTGTGCCCGTGATGACACCGCCGCGCCGTGTGCTTGTTGCGACAAATCTGCACGAATTGCGTGGATGACCAGTGATTTTATGCCGGGTCCGCAATGGAACATCTCCCCGCGAACGGCCGACTGCGCTTAAAGGGGGCATGGCCAAACTCTACTTTCACTACGCGACGATGAATGCCGGCAAGTCGACCATGCTTCTGCAGGCCTCCTACAATTATCGCGAACGCGGCATGACGACGATGGAGTTCATTGCCGCTTTCGACGATCGCGCCGGCCAGGGCCGCATCGGCTCGCGCATCGGCCTGGCGGCCGGGGCGGAGACGTTCAGGCACGGCGACGATCTTTACCGGCGCATCGCCGAGCACCACGCGCACACGATCGTGCATTGCGTCTTCGTCGACGAGGCCCAGTTCCTGTCGCACGAGCAGGTCTGGCAGCTTGCCCGCGTCGTCGACCGTCTCGACGTTCCGGTGATGTGCTACGGGCTGCGCGTCGACTTCCAGGGCAATCTGTTTCCCGGCTCGCACGCGCTGCTGGCGATCGCCGACGAATTGCGCGAGGTGCGCACGATCTGCCGGTGCGGGCGTAAGGCGACGATGGTCGTCAGGCTCGGGCCCGACGGCAAGGTGAGCCGCAAGGGCGAACAGGTGGTGATCGGCGGCGACGACAAATACGTCTCCTTGTGCCGGCGCCACTGGGAAGAGGAGATGGGCCGCTGGCCGGCCGAGGACATGGTCGGGTTCGCGCGCGGCTGACGGGCCGGGCCGCCGGGCGGACTTTAAGAACGGCGCGGCGGCGTTGACGGCAAGCGGACTTTCAATCGCAACATTCGGCCCATATATTCAACCACCGCCGCGCGACCGCCGGCATCGATCAGCGAAGTGGAGAGACTGGATGGCGACCCTGCAGAATTTCGATGCCGAAATCGCCAGGACCCGGAAAACCGTCGAGGACATGCGCTCCAAGATCGAGCAGTCCGGGATCGTGCTGGACCAGATCGCGCAGGCCGACAAGAAAATCGGCGAAGTCGATTTCGACATTGAGAACGCCCGCATCGCCGACGTGCTCAAGCAGCAAAAGACCATGGAGGCGAACATCGCCGACCTGATCATCGGGCTCGAGGACGCCACCAACGTGTTCGGCGCCGAGTTCGAGAGCATGAAAAGCTATACCGGCTGGGAGACCTTTGTCGGGTTCTTTTCCAAGCAGCGCCAGCAGCGCATGCGCACCGAGCGCGTCCGCAACATGTCGCTGGCCGGAAATCTGCAGGAGCTGCTCGGAAAGTCCGACACGATCGTCGGCATCCTGACCGATCAGAAACAGGTGCTGGACGAGCGCTACAAGACCTCCGAGGCGAGCCTCGCCGACGTGATCGAGCGCCGCAAGACGACGATGGACACGCTGACGACGACGCAGAAGCGCATCGAGGAACTGAACCCGATGCTGCTCGACATCGAAAACCGCATTGCCGCCTCCACCAACCAGGCCGACCGCACCGAACTCGAGGGCGAGCGCTCCAAGCTCGCCACCGAATACAACGAAATGCAGGCCAAGGAGCAGGAACTGCTGGCCGAAAGCCAGACGCTCGAGCGCTATACCTCGATGTTCCAGACCTTCGTCGATTCGCTCAACAACCAGATCGCTGCCCAGAACACGCTGATCAACAAGCTGACCATCGACACCGAACAGCGCATCGTCCTGTACAAGGCGCTCGAGGATTCCTTGAAGACGGCGGCCCAGCAGGACGTTGCCCACCGCATCAACACGCTGGGCAGCCAGGTCGACAACACCGCCGAGGAGACGATGGCCGGCATCGGCGCGGCCGCCCAGCGCCATATCGGCGACCTGCTCGAACTGCACGAGAAGAACATGGTCACCACCGCCGACATCCAGCGCCGCAAGAAGCTCGCCGACGATGCGTTCGCCCGGCGCTTCGATGAGGTGATGAAGAAGCACAATGCGGCCGACTACGTGCAGCAGTAGTCGAAACGCCCGCGCATGACCGACACCAGCACCGCCGCGAACCGCTATTTCGACGCCATTTCGGCCGCCCTGAAGGGGCTCGACATTTTTTTGCGGCACGACAATTCGCCGCTTTACGGCCACGGCCTGGTGGCGCAGATCGTGTCGGAATATATCGCGCGGCTGGAAAATTCGTTTGCGTGCTGGAAGAACCGGCTCGGCTTCACCCAGTCGTTCCGCATCTCGCGGGCCGAAAGCGGCTTTCCGGTGTTCCAGAACGTCATGGAACTGGAAAAAGACCGCCGTACCGCCGACGAAAAGCTGGCTGCGATCCCCAAACCGGACGAATTGCGCGCGGAGATGGTCGATTTCATCCTGCGCCGCAAGGCGTTTCCGAGCGATTTGCAACGCTCGATGGCCGAAAGGCTTTATCTGCAGGATGTCGGCACCGGTCTGGTCTTCGCCCCGTTCATCCTGCCCAAGACGGTCCGGGTCTCGGTCAATCCGAAAACCGGGCGGCCCTATTGCCTGGTCCATTGGGGTGCTTTCGACGGGACGGCCAACCTGCCGCTCGTCTACATGGCGATGATCGAGGATTCGTCCGACGACATGGTCGGCGCGTTGGTTACGCGGGACGGCAAGCTCAACGAAACCGTGCCGATACCCCTGCCGGTCGAAGGGCTTCTCAACCCGGATCTGGCGCATCGCTTCGACGATTTCGCCGAAAAGAACTCGGCCTATTCGCTGTCGCCGGCGACGATCGCCGGCAATCTCGACAAGGATTTCGACACGCTGCATCCCAAACAGCTGCGGCGCGTTGTGCTGGGGCCGTTCTATTCGGCCGGCATTACCGAGCACAATTCCACCGTCGCCGACGTGCTCGACAAGGTGCGCGATCCCAAGAACGCCTGGCTTTTGACCTGGACGATCCAGGAAGTCTTTTCCAAGGGCGAGAAACCAGGCCGGCGCGGCCTGTGGTCGAGCACGCCGGCGCGCGACGAGTTTTTCATCAATACCGACGACCTGGAGGCGGCCAGGCAGGGTGTGAGCGCCTATGAAAAACACGCTCTGGTGCCGCACGAGGCCTATCAGGCGCTGTATGCGGCCGGCGAAACCGAGACGATCTTTTCGGGCTACAAGGTCCACATCCTTTCCGGCGAGCGGGTGATCAGCGATGTGTAGCCTCCGCGATAGGGTTTATCCGACCGCGAGCCTTGCGCGCGCGGCCGAACTGGGAGGCCGGGCGATTATCATGCGATGCAAAGGATGCGGGGCGTAGGATGGATACCGGCCTGACCACGATCGGCGAAGCCGACATCGAAAAGCACCGCGCCGTCGCGCAGGGCATGATCACCCGCATCATCGTGATGGAGGATGGTGGCGGCCGCTCCTCGACCGCGCTTGCCGGCACGGGCCGGCGTTTCGTCTCGACGGTGTCGACCGGCTCGGTGCGCCGCACGCGCGAGGTCGAATTCGCCAAATCGGTCGCCGCCGTGCGCGCCGACGACGTGATGATGTCGATCCCGCAGCACACGCTGCTGTTTCGCGCCCGCCGCGGGCTGGCGGTCGCGCTGGCGGTCGGCGACGTTTTCGCACGCTCCAGCGAACTGGAAAGCCTGCAGGCCAAAAACAGCCGTGCCCCGCTGGACGGCGAGGAGGCGCAGCGCTTCAAGCGGCTGTTGTCGGCCTCGGCCTATGTCGCCGCCTTCAGCCTGGCCTGCTATCTCCTGCAGACCATTGAAAGCGACGCCGAGGCGCCCAACGACGTCGAGGAACCGGATTTCCTGTTCGACACGCCGCAGGATGCGCTGAAGTCGATGATCGCCGGCCTCGATGCCGCGATCGCCGGCGCAAAGGACGATCAGGACCTGTTGAGCCGCGCCCGCGCCTTCGCCCGCGAGGCGGTCGAGGGTCTGCTGGCGCGCAAGGGCCGCTTCGACGGGCTGGGGCCGTTCGAGGACGCGCATATTCGCATCGACCAGGACGATTTCACGCTTGACGGGTTCGACGTGGCGCCGGGCCAGAAGCGCAAGCCGCTGGTGATGACGTTCAAGAAGCCGAATGAGATTGTCGGCAACCACATCGCCAAATATCAGGCCATGAAGCTCGCCAAGATGCTGATGGCCTATGATTTCGACCGTCAGTTGAACCCGTTCGTCGAACTCGGCGGGTTCTTGTTCACCTTTATCGGCGACGGCGCGCCCGGCACCGGCAAGACGATCCTGATCCAGATGACGGCCGGGCTGATCAACGACTATTGTCAGATCGCCGGCTACCCGTTCCATTACGAGAATTTCGGCGTCGACCAGATCTCGTCCTACCAGGGCAAGTCGGGCCAGAACTGCAAGCAGTTCGTCACCAATGTCATCAATCCGCGCGCCATCGGTTTCGGCACGGTCGACGACATCGATCAGGTCGCCGCCAAGCGCTCCGACGACCGCGCCTCGGCCGGCCAGCAGGAAATCACCGGCGTGTTGATGGAAAGCTTCGCCGGTGCCTCCACGGTGGTGCGCGGCAATTGCTCCTTCGGCATGTTTTCCAACTATCCAGAGAATGTCGACGACGCGCTCAGGCAGCGCGCCGGCGCGCGCTGGCTGGTCGACGGGCCGCAGACGCGCGACGACTATATCGACATTTTCGTACTGCTGGCCGGCAAGAATCACGGCATTCCGCTCGGCGAGCACGATCTGTTCGACGCCCAGGTGATCCAGCGCGCCGTCAACACCGCCTACGAGCAGCATTCCAGGCCGCAGGAAGACGGCTTGCAGAAGGTCTATGAGCGTTATCTCGACCAACATGGCGAGCCGCGTACGATGGCCGATATCGGTTCCTATCTGCATCTCATCAAGGAAGCCGAACCGCGTTTTACCGGCCGGGCGATCAAGAACATCACCGACGCCATCAAGATGCGGGCCATGGATATCGAACTGCCCGACGACTGGTTCGAAAAGCCCGAAACCTTCATGCACAAGGCCTATGACGACAAGAAGGCCATGATCGAGGAGCTGCGCGGTCCTTTCACGATGGCAATCGTCATGCAGGAGATCAACCGCTACGCCGATTCCGAATTCCGCTATTCCGACCGCTCCGACGACGCCGCGGTCTCGACCATGATCCGCGACGCGCGCCTGCGCGAGCGCGCGCTGCGCGAGATCGAGCAGATGAAGGCGAAAGGAACCTGGAACGCCTGAGTGCCCGCGCGGCGGGCGCCGACATCGTCCTTGCTGCGCGGTTCCGCGGGCGAAGTGGCGTTTCGTCCTGAACTGGGTCTCGCGGGGTCCGGAGAAACGATTGCCCTACCGCCTGAAACCCGCCATGTCTAAAGCAGCCACTCGATCGGCAGCCAGCCGAACACGGTAAGCATGATCCGGTCGAGGATCGAGGCATCGGGCTCGTTTTCCAGCACCGTGGTTGCGCCGTCGGGACCGGTCTCGATCCAGCGCAACGCGCCGTCGCGCAGCTCCACCCGGTAGGCGCTTTGGGCCAGGTCACGCGTGAACGCCTCGTGAATGCGCCGGGCCATCGACGCGCTTTCGATCAGAAAACCCATCTCGCAGTTGAGATAGACCGAGCGCGGGTCGAAATTGAACGAGCCGACGAAGACGCGCTGCCCGTCGACGCTCAGGGTCTTGGCATGCAGGCTGGAGCCCGATGAGCCGGTCGCCGACAGTTCCGAGGCGCCGGCGGCCATGCCAGGCCTGGGTTTGAGCTCGTAGAGCGCGATGCCGGCTTCCAGCAGGCGCCTGCGATATTTGCTGTAGCCGGCATGGACCATCGCGACATCGGTCGATTTGAGCGCGTTGGTAAGGATGGTGACCTCGGTGCCGGCCTCGCGGATCGACCTGAAATAGTCCGTGCCGCCCTTGCCGGGAATGAAATAGGCCGAGATCACGTCCAGCCTTTCGCGGACGGGACCGAGCGCCGAACCGAGCTGGCTGATCATCAACTCGCCGGATCTGGCTTTGCCGAGCCCTTTCGAGGGCGGATCGCTGAACAGTCGGACGTCGGTCCATTCCAGATTGATATCGCCGCTGTTCAGCCGCCCCGCGACGGACGCTTCCAGCTCCGGCATCCGCTTCAGCCATTCGGCTTCCGGCGAGGCGCCGCCTTCCGTAAGCCAGTCCGGCAACTGCGTGCCGGCATTGGGGGCGACCGCGTCGATCGGATAGGCGGATTGGCTGTTCCAGTAGCGGTCGAAATTCGCCGCCGTCTCCGGCACGACGGCGCCGGCCGCCAGCACGTCGAGGTCGAGAAAATAGTTCTGTTCGCCGATGCTGAAATATTCGTCGCCGACATTGCGCCCGCCGATGATCGCGGCGGCGCCATCGACGATGAAGGCCTTGTTGTGCATGCGCCGGTTCATGCGGAAAAAGTCGAACGCGAAACCCGCCAGTTTCGGCCGGCGCACCCGCGACGGGTTGAACAGCCGCACCTCGAAATCCTCCTGCGCGTTCAGCGCGGCCAGCGTCGCGTCCATCCCCGAAACGCCGTTGTCGTCGAGCAGCAGGCGCACGCGCACCCCGCGGCGCGCGGCATCCGCCAGAGCGCGCAGCAGCAGCCGGCCGGAAACGTCGTCGTGCCAGATGTAATACTGAACATCGAGCGAGCGTTCCGCCTGTGCCGTCAGGAGAAGCCGGCTCGCCAGCGCCTCGTGTCCGGTGGCGAGCGGCAGAACGCCGGACTTTCCCGGATGGTCGCGAACCGAGGCTGCCAAGCCTCGGCCCCAGGCCGTGTCCTTCGACAGGGGCATGGCCGTGCTCGGCGCGCGCGCTTGCAGGTCGGGAAGGGGCAGGAGCATGCGCGCGGAGACGATCAACAAGACAATGCTGGCAGAGGCGCCAAGCAACCATTTGAGAAGGCTTAACAAAACTCTCTGTTCCCCGCTACATGCCGGGCTAGGGTTTCACGGACCGGGGTGCAGGGCAAGCCTGTCTTTCGGCGCTGGTGAATGCGCGTGGGGTAGGGTGCCGTAGCGGGAATGTTGCCGTGGCCGCGAAGCATGCCTTGAGGGAAACAGCGCGACCCATTAGACCAAGAATGGCGTTCGCCCGGAAATTGCCGGCGAGGTCGCATGCTGCGAGCGGGAAGGACCGGATGAAGCGCCTTTACGACAGCGAGCTGATTTATGGTCGTTTGATGCGGGTCGACGAACCGCACCTCGTCGCGCGCTACAACAAGGCGCTGGCCGCCTTCGGCCTCAAACCGACCTCGCTCGAGGCGATCGACGTCGATCGGACCGGGTTCTCGCCGCAGGTGGCCGACGAACTCGGCGACGACAATTACCTCGATCCGAACCAGGTCAACCGGCGTTTCATCATCCTGTCGCCGCGCCAGGCCGACCTGCCCGTCGTGCATACGGCCTTTTCCAACACCGCCCAGCTGATGTTCGAGTTTTTCAGCCGCAACCGCCGGGCGATCGACGCGCTGACGATCAAGGACGTGATCTATGGCGAGATCGAAGACACTGTCGCCAAGGTCGAGGACATCGAGGATCTGCTGTCGATCAACCAGGTCGAGTTCCGCGTCCTGTCGGCCGAGGACGTGCTTGGCAAGGCGGCCGAACTCGGCAGGCTGTCCGACCGGCTGCGTCAGGAACCGGGCGCCTGGCGCGACGACGCCATGCTGGAGCGCATGGTCGAACTCGCCAAGGTGACGGGCGACATTCGCGAGAACGCGCTGGTGCCCGACCAGGTCATCTTTCGACATAACGCGTTCTGGACCAGCCATTTTGGCGGGCTTTACGTCTTCGTCGATCCCGACGTGACGACGGTGATCAGCGACCCCGATGCGCCCGGTTTTCGTCGCTCGCGTCCCTGGCAGGTCAGTTATCTGTCGATCCGCGACCCGGAGCGCGTGTTCGATTTCCTGCTCAAGACCGGCCGGCTCGACCTGCCGCGCGAGTCCTGGCTCGAGCGCTCCAACTATCTCGAGCATCGCGCCGAGATGGTGGTGCGCGGCCTGATCCGCAAAGCCGATCCGGAAGCCGACCCGAATCGGGTCGACAAGGTCTGGCTGCAGACCTGGATTCACCGCCACGCCGATCAGATCCAGCGCGACGGCGCCTTTCCGTTCCTGAACGCGGCCAAGCGCGAGGCCGCCCAGACCGGCCAGATCGACCTCGACGATATTGCGCCGCATCGCCGGTTCCTGGTCGTGCGCGCCAAACCCGACCATCCGGACGCCTGGCTCACCGGCCGGCTGATCTCCGATTTCGTTCCAGACGACTTCGTTTCGCGCTATGTCTTCAACAAACAGGGCTTTTACCGCGATTACGAAACACTGAGCGAGCGCTGGCGACGCCATGTTGTCGATACGCTCCAGACCACATATCTCCGCGACAAGCGGGCATTCCGCCAGAAGCTCTATGGGCTGACGGATTGAAAGGGGTTCCGGACACATGCTTGATCCGATCGTTGCATTTTTTACTCGCGTTTTTGAATGGATCGGCCGTGGCATCGGCGTTGTCGTGGCGTGGCTTGTGTGGCCGTTCCTGGCCGCCAGCCGCTGGTACGCGCGCCGCGGCTGGCTGATCAAGGGGCCGATCGGCATCGGCCTGCTGGTTCTGGTCGGGCTTTACGGGTATTTTTTCTGGCAGACACAGCGCTGGGCCGGCTTCGATCCGGACTATGTGGCGGCGTATGGTTTCGACACGCGCAATCTGTCGGCGGGCGAAGAGGCGCCTGGCGGCCGCGTTGGCGCGGACAAGACCTGCGGACGCTCCGCACTCACCGACCTCACCGCGGATCTGATCGATTTCAATGTCAACGAGAACGCCTGGATATCCTCCATGCTGCTCTACAAGCTCGGCTTGTTCGGCATCGATTGGGATCACACGCCGTTCATGGACAACAAGGCATCCTTCCAGCGCGGCATCCATCAGGCCGTGCGGCGCGTGTCCATCGAACTGGTCGACACGCTCGGCCGCGTGCGCGGCACGTCGCAGATCGACCAGAACCTGCAGGACGCGCGCGGCGCCGTCACCTTCGACGAGGAAACCTGGTATTTCGGCATCAATCCGTTCGGACCGAAAACGCCGACGCCGAGTTTCTACCGCTCCGCCATCAGGGACCTGACCGTCTTCAACGATCGTCTCGAGGCCTGCGACGCGATTTTCGACACGCGCGCCGACAATCTCATCACCTTTCTCGACCGGATCGCCAGCGATATCGGCTCGACCTCGGATCTGTTGCGGGCGCGCTCGGAAGAATACAATCTCGGCTGGTTCGACCCGCGCGCCGACGACCGGTTCTGGTTCGCCTACGGGCAGCTCTATGCCTATTACGGCGTCCTGCATGCTACGCGGGCCGATTTCGACGACGTGATCGTCTCGCGTAACCTGGTTCCGCTGTGGGACAGGACGGAGCAGCAGTTTCGCGCCGCGCTCAGAATCCGGCCGCTGGTGATCTCCAACGGTGATGAAGCGGGCTGGATCATGCCGACCCATCTCGCGACCATGGGGTTTTACGTACTGCGCGTGCGCTCGAACCTGGTCGAGCTCAGAAGCGTGCTCGATCGCTGAGCCTTTTCATGACCGCAAGACATGGCAGTCCGTTCGCCCCGGAAGGCCGCGGCGCCATCGACGTCGTTCACGCCCCCTCGATCCCGTCCTGTCGCATTTCGCGTATTCGGCGACCGAAACGGGACGGCGGGGTGTCCGGTTCTCGCGCTTCTATGCGCGCCGCGAGGGGGCGGAGCCGCCGCACTTCGAAAACCGACCGACCGTAAAGGAACCGATATGGCCGAAGTGAAGTCCGACATCGAAATCGCGCGCGCGGCGACCAAGAAACCGATCCAGGAGGTCGGCGCCGGGCTCGGCATCCCGTCCGAACATCTGCTGCCATACGGGCACGACAAGGCGAAGATTTCCGCCGATTTCATCCGCTCCGTCAAGGACAGACCGGATGGCAGGCTGATCCTGGTGACCGCGATCAATCCGACGCCGGCCGGCGAGGGCAAGACGACGACGACGGTCGGGCTCGGCGACGGGCTGAACCGGATCGGCAAAAAGGCGATGGTGTGTCTGCGCGAGCCCTCGCTCGGCCCCTGCTTCGGCGTCAAGGGCGGAGCGGCCGGCGGCGGTTATGCGCAGATCGTGCCGATGGAGGACATCAATCTCCACTTCACCGGCGATTTTCATGCCATCACCTCGGCGCATAATCTGCTGTCGGCGATGATCGACAACCACATCTACTGGGGCAACGCGATAGAGATCGACACGCGCCGCGTCGCCTGGCGGCGGGTGATGGACATGAACGACCGCGCGCTGCGCCAGATCGTGTGCTCGCTCGGCGGCGTCACCAACGGCTTCCCGCGCGAGGCGGGTTTCGACATCACCGTCGCCTCCGAGGTGATGGCGATCCTGTGCCTGGCCAGCGATCTGAAGGACCTGGAACGACGGCTGGGCGACATCATCATCGGTTACCGGCGCGACAAGAGTGCCGTTTATGCCCGCGACATCAAGGCCGACGGGGCGATGGCGGTGCTGCTGAAGGAAGCGATGTCGCCGAACCTGGTGCAGACGCTGGAAAACAATCCCGCCTTCGTGCATGGCGGGCCGTTCGCCAACATCGCCCATGGCTGCAATTCGGTGGTCGCCACCACCACCGCGCTCAAGCTTGCCGACTACGTCGTTACCGAGGCCGGTTTCGGCGCCGATCTCGGCGCGGAAAAATTCTTCGACATCAAGTGCCGCAAAGCCGGGCTGAAGCCGGCGGCGGCGGTGATCGTCGCCACCATCCGGGCGCTGAAGATGAATGGCGGGGTGAAGAAGGAGGATCTCGGGGCCGAAAATGTCGAGGCGGTGACCAAGGGCTGCGCCAATCTCGGCCGCCATCTCGAGAACGTGAAGCAGTTCGGCGTGCCCGCGGTCGTGGCGATCAATCATTTCGTCTCCGACACGGATGCCGAGATCGAGGCCGTCAAGGCCTATGTGGAGCAAACAGGTGCCGAGGCCGTGGTGTGCATGCACTGGGCCAAGGGCTCGGAAGGCACGGTCGAGCTCGCGCAAAAAGTGGTCGAACTCGTCGAAAGCGATCTGGCGCAGTTCTCGCCGCTCTACCCCGACGAAATGCCGCTGTTCGAAAAGATCAACACCGTCGTCAAGCGCATCTATCGCGGCTCGGAGGCGATCGCCGACAAGGCGGTGCGCGACCAGCTCCATCAATGGGAGCAGGCGGGTTACGGCAATCTGCCGGTCTGCATGGCCAAGACGCAATATTCGTTCTCGACCGATCCCAATCTGCGCGGGGCCCCGACCGACCATGTCGTGCCGGTGCGCGAGGTCAGGCTTTCCGCCGGAGCGGGCTTCGTGGTGGCGATCTGCGGCGAGATCATGACCATGCCCGGCCTGCCGAAAGTGCCGTCTTCGGAGCGGATAAAGCTCAACGATCAGGGTTATATCGAGGGGCTTTTCTAGAAGACAAGGCCGAAAGGCGGGCCCCGCCTTCGGCATAGAGAGCCCGTTTCGCAAAAGGGACCAACCGTGCGCGGCGCGTGCGCCGGACAGACGCAAAAAGGCGCCCGGTCACGCGGACCGGGCGCTGTTCGTCGTTTCGGCAGGCTCAAGTCGGCATTCAGCCACCCTGCACCCAGACCACGGTGCGGCTGGACGTGTTGACCAGCACCGGACCGGCATCGGTGTAGACATAGGCGTAGGCCGGATCGTTCGGGATACGCACCAATTCAACCTCGGCCGGCACGCTGGCGCCGAGCGTCAGGCTGGTGCCGGTCATCGGGTCGACCGGATTGGCCTTCACGTAGGCCACGCTCGCGTCGGGAACGAGATAGCCGGGCGAATAAACGACCTCGCGCGTCTCCGCCTTCACGATCAGCGGACGGCCGTCGACATAGACGTAGGCCAGATCCGGATGCTCCGGGATCGGCTGCAGCGTGGCCGAGGCCGGGATGGTCACGCCTTCGCGCAATTCACCCTCAATCACCACCGGCTCGACCGGGTTGGCGACAACATAGTCGACCGCAGGCTGCGGTACGGAGGCCGCCGTGCCCAGCATCGCGCCGGCGAAGCCGCCGATCACCGCGCCGACCGGACCGCCGACCACGGCGCCGGTGATGGCGCCCGCGGCGCCGCCGACGGCAGCGCCGGTCTCGACGTTCTCGTTGGTGCTCTGCGTGGTGATCTGGTCCTCGGCACGCTCGGTCGCGGGTTGCTTGACCGGCGATTCCTGCGCCTGGGCGGCGCCGAGCGTCAGGGCCGAGAGAGCGGCGGAGGCGAGTAGCAGTTTACGCATTGGTGCTTCCTTTCGGTTGGTTGCGTCCCTCGGCCCCATAACGTCGATCCCGGCAGCGTGTTCCGTGATGATTTTGTGGCAAATCGGTCGCCTAATGATGGCGCCCGACCGGCTTGCCGCCAGCGTTCTCATTCCAAATTTCCATGTCAAAAAAGGGTCGGACACGCGCCGGGCGTGATCGGCTCTCAGGCGAAAGGCACTGCGCTGGTGCCTTTGGGAAGCTTGGCTTCCTCGTCGGGCTCGACATGGATGATCACCCGCAAGGACGGAATCTTCGCTGCGAGCGCGGCCTCGATGCGATCGCAGATCGCGTGCGCGTTGCCGACCGTCATCGTGGCGTCGACGACGAGATGGAATTCCACGAAGGTGGCCCTGCCGGCGATCCGGGTCTTCAGGTCGTGCACCTCGAGCGCGCCGCCGGAATTGGCCGAGATGATGTCGCGCAGCTTCATCGTCAGTTCGGGGTCGGCGGCGACGTCCATCAGCCCCTGTACGGACTGTCCGATCACCTTCCAGCCCTGCCACAGAATGTTCATCGCCACGATCAGCGCCAGAAGCGGGTCGAGCGCGCGCCAGCCAGTGGCCATCGCCACAAGCAGACCGCCGATGACGCCGACCGAGGTGATGACGTCGGTCATCAAATGGCGGCCGTCGGCCTCGAGCGCCGGCGAGCGGTCGGTCGCGCCGACCCGCAGCAGCAGCGTCGCCCACACGACGTTGACGACCGTGGCGAGCGCGTTGACCGCCAGGCCGGCGAAGGGTTCTTCGAGGCTGCGCGGCGTCTGCAGGGCCGCCCAGGCCTCCGAGATGATCAGGAAGCTCGCCAGAACGATCAGCACGCCCTCGAGCACGGCGGAAAAATACTCCGCCTTGTGATGCCCGTGCGGATGATCGGCGTCGGCGGGTTTCTGGCTCAGCCTGATCGCGTAATAGGCCGCGGCCGCCGCGATCACGTTGACGATCGATTCCAGCGCGTCGGAATAAAGCGCGACCGAACCGGTCATCCGCCAGGCGACGAATTTCAGCGCCATCACCGCGAAGGCGATCACGATCGACCAGAAGGCGAGACGCCGGATCTTGTGTTTCGCTGTCATCTGTTCGCGATGGGCCGCCCGTTTTCCCGCGACACGGAAAAACGCGCGGCCGCCTTGCTCCTCAAGCCGCCTTGTCCCGCGCCCGGCGCGGAAGATGCGCAACGACGTTTTCGATCATGCGCATGCCGGCATTGTGCCCCAGAGACATGATCGATTCGGGATGGAATTGCACGGCCGCCACCGGTTCGGTCTTGTGCTCGATCGCCATGACGGTGCCGTCTTCGGTTTCCGCCGTGATGGTGAAGCAATCGGGCAGGCGCACGGCGTCGGCGAAGATCGAGTGGTAGCGTCCTACGGTGATGTCTTGCGGTAGGCCGGAAAACACGATTCCCGGGGACGCCACTCTGATGCGCGAGGGCTTGCCGTGCATGGGCACGTGCAACTGACGCAATTCGCCGCCGAAGGCTTCCGCGATCGCCTGCAGCCCCAGGCATACGCCGAACAGCGGCAGGCCGCGCCGCCGGACCATGTCGATCGTGGCCTTGCAGTCGAAATCGGCCGGCGCGCCGGGCCCGGGCGACAGCACCACCAGGTCGGGCGCGACCCGGTCGATGACCGCTTCGGCAACCGGCGAGCGCACGGTCGTTACCGTCGCGCCGGTCTGACGGAAATAATTGGCGAGCGTGTGCACGAAGGAATCCTCGTGGTCGACGAGCAGTATCCGCACGCCGGCCCCCACCCGCGCGGTCTCGCGCTCGGTTCCCGCATCGTTGGCCTTGCCCGCGTCCCGGATTGCAGAGACGAGCGCGGACGCCTTGAGTTCGGTCTCGGCTTCCTCTTCCTCCGGCACAGAATCGTAAAGCAGCGTCGCGCCGGCGCGGATCTGGGCTATGCCGTCCTTGATGCGCATGGTGCGCAGCGTCAGGCCGGTGTTCATGTCGCCGTTGAAATGCACCATGCCGACCGCGCCGCCATACCAGGCGCGAGGGCTTTTTTCGTGCTGTTCGATGAAACGCATCGCCCATAGTTTCGGTGCGCCGGTGACGGTCACCGCCCAGGCGTGGCTCAAAAACGCGTCGAAGGCGTCCATGCCTTCGCGCAGCCGCCCCTCGATATGGTCGACCGTGTGAATCAGGCGCGAATACATCTCGATCTGGCGCCGACCGATGACGCGCACCGAACCGGGTTCGCAGACCCGGCTCTTGTCGTTGCGGTCGACGTCCGAGCACATCGTCAGCTCGGCCTCGTCCTTCTTGGAGTTGAGCAGCTTCAGGATCTGCTCCGAATCGGAGATGGCGTCCTCGCCGCGCTTGATCGTGCCAGAGATCGGGCAGGTCTCGACACGCCGGCCCGACACGCGCACGAACATTTCCGGCGACGCGCCGACCAGATATTCCTGCTCGCCCAGATTGATGAAGAAGGAATAGGGTGACGGGTTGATGGTCTTCAGCCGGCGCGAGATCGCCGACGGCGCGGTTTCGCAGCGTTCGTAAAACATCTGCCCCGGCACGACCTCGAATAGGTCGCCGCGCCGGAATTTCTCCACAGCCTTGCGCACCAGGCCGGCATATTCGCCCGGCTCGTGGTCGCCGCGCGGCGGCGTTGTGTCGGCGAGACGGAATGGATCCTCGACACGCGCGCGCGGCAGGCCCTCGGTCGAAAACCCGTCGCCGGAATAGTCGTACCGGTCGAGCCAGGCGCGGGCGGCATGGTGATCGACCACCAGCACCTCGTCGGGCAGATAAAGCACCAGGTCGCGCTGGCTTTCGGCCCGTTCGAGCCGCAGTTCGACCGGATCGAACTGGAAGGCGAGATCGTAGCCAAAGGCGCCGAACAGCCCGAGGTCGGGATCGTGCTCGCTGCGGAAAAGCGCGACGACCGCCCGCAGGACGGTGAAGACGGAGGGCGCGCGCGAACGCTCTTCTTCCGACAGGACGGCGGCCGGCGGATTGACAGTGAACGTCGCCTTTTTCGCATCGCGCGGGCCGGCCGTGACCTCGTCGAGCGCATCGATCGCAGCCAGGATGGCCGGCATCACGGCTTCGCCGCGCGCGTTGAAGGCCTCGATCGTCATGGCCCGGCCGCGGGCGGTGATGGCGAGCGGCGGGTCGATTGTGGCGGTATCCCAGCGCGTGTAGCGCCCCGGATATTCGTAGTTGGAGGAGAACACGCAGCCACGGCGGCTGTCGAGCCCGTCGAGATAGGGCTCGATCGCGTCTTGATAGGCGGTTTCGATCCGCTTGCGCGTGACCGTCAGCCCGCCTTCGGTGCGGTATCGTTCGGTTCCGTCTTCCAGGACTTCCATCGTCATCTTCAATCCCTCCGAATTGGCGGAAGACCGGACACCGCATGAAAAAGGCCGCCCGGAACTCCCGCAGCGGCCATCATCCTTTTCGAACGCAAGCACGATCGGGCCGCTGTCAGCAGCCCCACCACCATGCCTGTGCGATCATTCTTGCGCTCATGGCGTCTCCATAACGGGCAAGGGGGCCGGACGCAACCGATTTTGGCGCGCGCGACACAAACACGCCCGCCGTCAGGCGCTTACCGGCGCGTGACCGGGGCGCCTGGCGACGGCGTCGACGCCGACCAGTTGCGCCGCCGCCTGGACGCGGTCGAAATCGGGACGGAAGGTCAGGCTGGCTTCGGCACGCTGCAGGGCCAGGCGGGAGCGCTGCATCGCCACTTCGCGAAAGCGCCTGTCGCCGGCGCGCGCCAGCGCGGCCAGCGCCTTGTGCAGGCGGATCTGGACCTCGGCCAATCCTGCGCCATCGCGCTCGATCGGCACAAAAATATCGTCGATGAGATCGACCACATCGATCTCGGGCACCAGCACGCGCGGAAAGGCGGGCTCTCCGGCCTGGCCCTCCTGCGCCCATGCCGCAAGCACGCGCACCGCCCGGCCGAGCACGTCGATCGCCGTGCCGGGATCGTTGATTCCCGGCGACAGCGCGCGCGAGGCGATCTCGGCCAGCACCGCCAGGCCGAAGCGCGGATCCTGGTCAAACGAGCGCTCGTCGGCGATCGTGAAGGCGGCGCGGACAGCGTCGGCATGATCCGCGTCGCCGCCGACCCGTGCGAGCGGCCGGCCCGGATCGATGAAAGTACCGGGAACGGCCTCGACGACGATCTCGGTTCCGGCCTGTTCCGCCACTTTCGACAGCGCGCGCATGTCGACATGCTGGACATAGCCGATCCGGTCGCAAAACACCGACCGGCCGCCGGGCCGGAGACGGGCCTCGGCGGGAGAGATCGGCCGTCCGCCGAGGCAGGGGCGCTCGACATGGCCGCGAATCGCCCGCGCCGTCGCGGTTTCGACCTGCTGGGTCGTTTCGCTGACGCGGCCGAGCCGTAGAAGATAGTCGATCCAGCGCAGAAGCGTGACCACGATCAGCAGGACGACGAAGATCGTCACCGCGAACAGCAGCACGCGTCCGCGCTCGCCATAGGCATCCATGGCGAGCGTGATGATCGCCACCAGGCTGAACAGGAAAGACCCGACGAAGGTGCCGAGCACGTTCTGGGTCGTGGTGTCCTCCATCAGCAGCCGGGTTGCGCGCGGCGTGACGTTGCCGGTCGCGGCCGCATAGGCCGCCACCATCGTGCTCAGCGAGAAGGTGGTGACGGCGAGCATGCTCGAGGCGATGATGTTGAGAATGTTTTCGACCGCGCCGGCGCCGATCCGCGCCGAGAGCCCTTGCGGCAGATAGGGCGATACGACCAGCGAAAGCAGCGCGGCCGCCACCGCCAAGAGCGAGATCAGTGTGGCGCGAAACCACAGGCGTCGCGCCACCTGCAGGAACAGCCATCCCCATCGCGACACCATTCGCCATCTCCCCGGGTTGAACATGTCGCGTCCTTTATGGCTGCGGCCATGGCCGCGCGCAACGACCATGCGTTGCGGTGGACCGTGACGCCGATCTTGAGCGAATGCCGATCGGGGGATTGGCATGGCCGCCGCAAGCCGACATAACGGACCCGATTGTCAGGCGAACGCTTTTCATCCATGTCCGATCCAAGACTGTCGGCCCGCTTCGAAAACCTGCCGGCGCCATGGCAATGGTGCCTGCTCCTGGTCATGTCCGCGGTTCTGGCGGGCGGGCTGGAGCTTGTCGGCATGCCGGCCGCGCTGCTGATCGGCCCGATGGTGATCGCCGTGCTGTGCGGCGTTTACGGCGCGTCGATACGCGTATCCGAACCGGCCTATCTCGCCGCGCAGGGCGTTGTCGGCTGCCTGGTGGCGATGGCGATCGCCCCGCAGGTCGTTGCCGGGTTTCTGGAACGCTGGCCGCTGTTTTTGGGCGTTGTACTGGCCACGCTGATCGCCTCCGGTCTGCTGGGCGCCATGGTCGGCCGCTGGGGCGCGCTGCCGGGCACGACAGCGGTCTGGGGCTCCGCGCCGGGCGCGTCCTCGGCGATGGTGGTCATGGCCGACGCGTTCGGCGCCGATGCGCGGCTGGTCGCCTTCATGCAATATCTGCGCGTCATCTTCGTCTCGCTGTCGGCTGCCCTGTTCGCCCGCATCTTCGTCGATACGTCCGGTGTCGCGCCGCCGCCGATCGACTGGTTTCCGCCGCTGCGCCTGCCGGACTTTCCCGCCACGGTCGCGATTGCGCTGGTCGGGGCATTCGGCGGCAGGGCGCTGCGCTTTCCCGGCGGCGCGCTGCTGGCGCCCATCCTGCTCGGCGCCGGCTACCAGCTTTCGGGTCTCGGCACCCTGCAATTGCCGGAATGGCTGCTGGCGGCGAGCTATGCGGTGATCGGCTGGACGATCGGGCTCAAATTCACCCGCCCGATTCTGGCGCACGCCGGCAGGGCGCTGCCCCAGATCGTGCTCGCCATCCTGCTGCTGATTGCATTTTGCGCTGGGCTGGGTGTCGCCATGGCGCCGGTCTTCGGCGTCGACGGTTTGACCGCCTTCCTGGCCACCAGCCCCGGCGGCATGGATTCGGTCGCCATCATCGCGGCCGCCTCGCGCAGCGTCGACCTGTCCTTCGTCATGACCCTGCAGATGGCGCGCTTCGTCATCGTGCTGGTCTTCGGCCCGCCGGTGGCGCGGCTGATCGCGGGCCGAATGAAAAGCTGAACGGGCATTGCGGCCTTGATGCCGGGACGGCCAGGCTCTATGTCGCGCTGACGGAAACCGTAGCGCACGAGGGCAAGCCAGTGGCAGGACGTATGACCCGGATTCTCGGCGACAGCCCCGTTCGCCTGGTGCTCAAGCTCGTCGTCGTCTCCTTCCTCGTCGGCATGGTCATGGACGCGTTCGGCTGGTCGGCGCTGGCGGTGTGGATGGAAGTGCGCGACGTCGTTCTGGACATCTGGCACATGGGCTTTTCAGCCCTCGGTCGTTTCGCCGACTATATCGTGCTCGGCGCGGCGGTCGTCGTGCCGGCTTTCATCATCCTGCGGCTGCTCAGCGTCAGGCGGTGATTTCGGGCGCCTCGGCGCCTGCGAGTTCGGCCGCGACCTCGAACAGGATCGCATGGCGTTCTGCGAGCGCCGGTACGTCGGTCGAATAACCACCGCCGATGACGCCGCATAACGGTACGCCCTCGCGGCGGAAATGGCCGATCACCGCCCGGTCGCGGCGGCGCAGCCCGTCCTCGCTCAGGGCGAGCTTGCCGAGCCGGTCGTCGGCATGCGGGTCGACACCGGCATTGTAAAACACCAGGTCGGGCCGGCCGTAGTCGCACAACAAAGGCAGGATCGCGGCCAGGCGAGCGAGATAGGCCGCGTCGCCCGTGCCGTCCGGCAGGGCGATGTCGAGGTCCGAGGCGCGTTTGCGCGCCGGATAGTTTTTCGCCGCATGCATGGAAAAGGTGAACACGCGCGGTTCATCGGCGAAGATATCGGCGGTGCCGTCGCCCTGATGCACGTCGAGATCGATCACCAGCGCGCGCCGGATGGCGCCTTCCCCAAGCAGCGCGAGGGCAGCCACGCCGACATCGTTGAAGGTGCAGAAACCGGCGCCCTGGGCGTGGCGCGCATGATGCGAGCCACCGGCGGTGTTGCAGGCGATGCCCTCGGCAAGCGCCAGCCGCGCTGCCAGCAGCGTGCCCGAGGCGGCCAGATGCGCCCGTCGCGACACTTTGGCGCTGACCGGAAAGCCGATCTCGCGCTCGATCGCCGCCGGTACCGTGCAGCTCAGCACCTGTTCGACATAGGCTGGGTCGTGCGCTTGCGCCAGGATTTCGGCGCCGACCGGTTCGGGTACATATACGCTGGCGGCCGGGGCGAGGCCGCGCCGGCGCAGCGCCTCCATCAGGTAACGATATTTGCCCATCGGAAAACGATGGTGCGCGGGAAACGCGGCGTCGTAGTCGGGGTGGTGAACGATCGAAAGCGCCATCGGCAAGAACTAGGGCCGCCGGACCGCCAAGAAAAGCCAGGGCCTGGCACTATTGTGTTGTTGCCGTCACCCGAATAGTAAGCGCCACGTCCGCGCGGGCGGTGTTTCCGGTCGTGGCCGGCGCAGTTGGAAAACGGGACCGGCATTGATGGACGCCAAACCGGAGGTCGCGAACGAGCCTGCCGCGCTCAAAGGTAACCAGAGCGCTTTCGTCGTCACTCATCGGCTGATCCTGTCGATCGCCGTGCCGATGACGCTTGCCTATCTGACGACCCCGCTGCTCGGTCTGACCGACACGGCGGTGGTCGGCCAGTTCGGCGATCCGGCCCTGCTCGGCGGTCTTGCCGCCGGCGCGATCGTCTTCGACCTGGTCTTCGCCAGCTTCAACTTCCTGCGTTCGGGCACCACCGGCCTGGTCGCGCAGGCCTATGGGCGCGGCGACGCGCGCGCCGAACAGGCCTGGTTCTGGCGCGCTTACGCCGTGTCGCTGGTCTCTGGCGGGCTGCTGTTGGCGGCCGCGCCGCTGATCGCCTTTCTCGGCGCCTGGTTCATCGACGGCGAGGCCGCCGTCACCGAGGCCTTGCGCACCTATGTGCTGATCCGGCTGCTGTCGGCGCCGATGGCGCTCGCCAATTACGCCATTCTCGGCTACGTGCTCGGCCGTGGCGAGGGCCTGCGCGGCCTTGTCCTCCAGATCGTGCTCAATGGCTGCAACATCGCACTGTCGGTCTGGTTCGGCCTCGGCCTCGGCTGGGGCATCGAAGGCGTGGCCTGGGGCACGGTGTGCGGCGAGGCGATCGCCTTTTTAGTCGGCACGACGATGGTTGTGCGCCGCTTCGCGCGGCTGCCGCGGCCACGCCGCTCGGAACTGCTCGACGCGACGGCATTGCGCGAAATGTTCGCCGTCAACCGCGACATCATGATCCGCTCCTTCGTGCTTCTGTCGGCGTTTGCGCTGTTTGCCCGCCAGGGCGCGCAACTGGGCACGCTCACATTGGCCGTCAACGCCGTTCTGCTCAATTTCTTCCTCGTCGCCGGCTATTTTCTGGACGGGTTCGCCACTGCCGCAGAGCAACTGGCCGGCCGTGCCGTCGGCGCGCGCCAGCGTCAGTCGTTCGTCGACGCGGTGCGGCTGTCCTCGCTGTGGGGTTTCGTCATGGCCGGGCTGGCGGCGCTGGCGATGCTGGGATTCGGCAACGGGATCGTGGCGATCATGACCACGGCGCAGGAGGTGCGCGCCGGCGCCGCGGCCTATCTGCCCTGGGCCGCCTTCACCGCTGCCTCGGGCGTGCTCGCCTTTCAGATGGACGGGGTCTATATCGGCGCGACCTGGTCGCGCGATATGCGCAACATGATGCTGTTGTCGTTCGCCCTGTTCGTCGTCGCGTTGATCGCGCTGCCGCAGTGGTGGGGCAATCACGGGCTTTGGGCCGCGCTGCATGTCTTCCTGATCGCGCGCGGGCTGAGCCTGACCGCCGTTCTGCCCGGCCGCATTCGGCGAACCTTCGCCACGCCATAAGGGGTCAGTCGATCGGCGCGGCCAGCCATTTTGCGATATGGCTGTCGCGAAGTTCGGCCAGCGAGCGCAGGCCTTCCTTTTCGGCATGGCGTGCGAGCCCGGCCACGATCGTACCGGCCAGCGACGGGCCGGCATAGATCATCCCGGTATAAAGCTGGACCAGATCGGCCCCGGCGCGAATTTTCTCCAGCGCCGCCTCGGTTCCGTCGACCCCGCCTGCGCCGATCAGGGCGAGCTTGGGACCGAGCCGCTCGCGCATGCGGGCAAGCACGGCCGTGGAACGGGAAAAAAGCGGCTTGCCCGAAAGCCCGCCGGCTTCCGTGCGCCTGGCCGAGCGCACCCCCTGGCGGGAGAGCGTGGTGTTGGAGACGATGACGCCGTCTATCCCCTGGGCCGTGACTTCCAGGGCGATGTCGTCGAGATCGCTTTCGCCGAGATCGGGCGCGATCTTGAGAAAGATCGGGATCGCCGGCGCCGGTGAGGAGGCCCGCGCTTCGCCGACCCGCTGCAACAGCGTTTGCAGTTCGCCACGACCCTGCAGATTGCGCAGGCCGGGCGTATTGGGCGAGGAGATGTTGACGGTCAGATAGGAGGCGAGCCCGGCGAACCGGGTCACGCCGGCCGCATAGTCGCCGATCCGGTCTTCGGCATCCTTGTTGGCGCCGATATTGACGCCGACGATGCCGGGCTTTCGCGCGCGCGCGGCCAGCCGGGCCGCGGCGGCGGCATGTCCCTGATTGTTGAAGCCGAGCCGGTTGATCACCGCCGCGTCCTCAAGCAGCCTGAAGATGCGTGGCCTGGCGTTGCCGGCCTGCGGCAGCGGCGTCACCGTGCCGACCTCGGCAAAGCCGAAACCGAGCCGGAGCAGCGCGTCGGGCACTTCGGCGTTCTTGTCGAAGCCTGCCGCCATGCCGAGCGGATTGGAAAGGGCCAGCCCCGCCACGGTGGTCGCAAGCCGCGGATCGGCTTTCGACCGCCGCGCCAGCGGCAGGCCGGACTTGAGCGCCGCGATCGACAGGCCGTGGGCCGTTTCCGGGTCGAGGCCGAACAGCGCCCGCTGTCCCAGCCTGTCGACAAGAGATTTCACGGTTCGAGAACCGGAAAAACATGCTGTCCGTCGGGACCGAGCAGAAGCGGTTTCACCCAAAGCGCGTCGGCAGGATCGAGCGGCGCGTAGAGATGGGGAAACAGCGCCCCGCCGCGCGAGACCTCGTATTTCAGGGCCTCGCCGAGCCCGGCCGCCTCGACGGCGATCAGGAGAAGGTCGTCCATGCCGGCGAAATGCTTGGCCGCGGTCTCGCGCGCCTGTTCGGCGGTCGAAAAATGTATGTAGCCGTCGGCGAGGTCGATCGGCGCGCCCTCAAAGACGCCGCGCGCCTCGGATTCTCGCCAGAGCGTTCGGGGGCAAATCTTGTAAATGACGGTGCTCATGCACGCCGTATAGAATCGCCGGGCGTCCGGCGGAAGCGGCTGGCGGCAATTTATTGCGCCGCTGTGGACAGGCAACGCAATTCCGGCGCATTGCCGTGCTGGGATCGACCCGCAACGACACGGAGAGCGAGATGCGAACCATTTTCTTGGCGGCGGCGAGCCTCGGCGCGATCGTGGCTGCCGGCGGTGCGGCGTCGGCGCAGGACGGCGAGCGCTTCTGGGTCGAGAAATCGCAAGACGGCTACGTGCGCATGGATCGCCAGACCGGAGAGATGTCGATTTGCGCGCAACAGGATGGCCGGCTCGTGTGCCGGCTGGCCGCCGACGATCGGCGCGCATTGCAGGACGAAATCGCGCGGCTGCAGGACGAGGTCGCGGCGATCGAGGAACGGCTTGCCGCGCTCGAGGACCGGCCGCGTGATGACGGGCTGCCGAGCGAGGACGAATTCGAAAAGACCATGGGTTACATGGAGCGGTTTTTCCGCCGCTTCATGGGCATCGTCAAGGAGTTCGAGCGCGATCTCGGCGGCGAGCCGGACGACGGCGCCGCCCAGAAGACTTGACGCCCTGGTTTCAACCTGCGTCCGTGGCGCCCGCGCCGAGCGTCGCGGGAAGGGCCACCGTCTTGCGTGTCGCGAGATCGAGGACAACCGCCACCACCTCGCCGGTCACCAGCGGCGCGCCGTCTGAAAGCCGTTTCATTTCGTGCCGCAACCGGAAGGTTTTGCCCGAAAACGCTGCGGGGTGCGCATAAAGCACCAACCCGTCGCCCGCGCGCGCGTTCTGGTGATGGGTAATCTTCATTTCCAGTGCGACACGGCCGTAATTGTTGTGGCGTAGCCACTGGACGGTGACGCCGCCTTGCTCCCACACATGCGGCGCGGCGTCGGTGAAGCGGGCGACATAAGACTGTTCAGCAAGCCGGCCGGCGGCGTCGCATTCGCCGGGCAGCGCGATCGAGCGGTTGGCGATCAACCCGTTTGCGGCGATCACGGCTTCGCCCGGCATGGCCACAGCCGGCTCGGGGCCCACGCCGCGCGGCAGCGCGCGCGCCACCGTCGCGGCCGGGACGGCGCGGGGTCCCTCGGCCACGCAGGGCGTGTCGAGCGCGGTTGCCGCGAGCGCGCCGGTCTCCAGGTTTTCAAGCAGATGCACCGCATATCCGCGAAATGGTCCGTCGGCGACCGTCCCGCTGCGGATACGGGTGACGGCGCCGACATGGAGCTCGGCGTGAAAGCGCACATGGCGCACATGCGGCAAGGCGCCGTCGAGCGCACCGCCATGCGCGGCGGCAAAGAACCGGGCCGCCTCGTCGAAGCGCTTGAAATAGAACTGCACGTTGAGATGGGCGTTCTCGTCGCATTCCCACGTGTTGACGAAGGCGCGATGTGTTTCGGCAAGCGCGGCCGGCGCCGCGGCGATATTGGCTGTCGTGTCCACGAATCCTCCCTCGGTCGCTGGCGGGGCTGTCCCTTAGTGCGGTTCGGCCCGGACGGTTTCCCGAGTAGCGCATGTTTCAGCTTCTGTCTGCCGGGATTTGCCATCCCGTTGACGAACGCGGGCGCCGGCGGCCGCTCGGCACGAGCAGCCCGGCGATAGATGCGCGCTACGGGGCGACCCGGCCTGCGAAGGGCGTTTCCGGTGCGAACGGGCGCGTGTCGAAACCCAGCGCGACCAATCCCACCGAAACCGCGAAGAACCCGCAGGCGACAAGAAAACTGGCGCGGGCGAAACGGCCGTAGACCTCGCGCAGGATTTTCAGGAAGGCCAGCCTGGCCTGAGGATTACGCGGCCGGAACTGCTCGGCGAGATTGAGCCAGACCTCGGTTCGATTGGGGTTTTGCGAGGGGGCGGCCGCGGCCTTGAAGGTCAGGATGCCGGCCATGACCATGGTGGTAATCGCTCCGGAGCGGAAGGCAAGCGCCGGATTGAAGGAAAACGACAGCATGATGAGCGCGATCGCGATCGCGCCGAACATGACGGCGCGGCCGATGCAAACCATGGCGACCTGGCGAATCGGCTCCATCTGCGTGGTCCGCAATTCCGAGACGATCCCGACAATGCAGGATTTCGCGCAGTTGGTACAAATCACAATCGGGCGACGGGCAACGGCAAACCATTGCGCCGCTTGTCTTTCGGCCCGCCCGGCAAGGCCTGTGGCCCACCCTTCGGTCTCCGGATTGGTCGCACGGCTTGAAATGCCGTGTCATCCTCGCATAATCGGCGTGTCATCCGTTCGAACAAGGAAACGGAGACAGGGAGGGCCGGGCGGTTGTCTTCAGCCTATACGTTCATTGTCGCGGACGACCATCCGCTGTTTCGTGGCGCGCTGAAACAGGCGCTCATGTCGATGGACCGGGACATCACCATCCTCGAAGCGGGCACTTTTTCGGAAACCAAGGCGGCCGTATCCGGGCACGACGATATCGACCTGCTGCTGCTCGACCTGACCATGCCGGGGGCGAGCGGCCTGTCCGGCCTGGTTGCGCTCCGGGCCATCAACTCGGTCGTCCCCGTCGTGGTCGTGTCGGCGCGTGACGACACCGACACGATCCGTCGGGCCCTCGAACTCGGCGCATCCGGCTTCATCTCCAAATCCGCCAGCATGGACGAGATACGCAAGGCGGTGACGACGGTGCTCGAGGGCGGCGTTTCGGCTCCGAGCGAGGAGGAGCTGGGGCCTGAATCGGATCCCGAAATCTTCGACCTGATCCGGCGCCTGCAATCGTTGACCCCTCAGCAGGCGCGCGTGCTCAACATGCTGGCCGACGGGCTCCTCAACAAGCAGATCGCCTATGAGCTCGGCGTGTCGGAGGCGACGATCAAGGCCCATGTGTCAGCCGTGCTGCAAAAGCTCGATGTCGACAGCCGCACGCAGGCTGTCATCCAGCTCGCACGGATCGGGGCGGACGCCCTGCTCGCGCCGGAGAACTAGGGACCTATTCGGCCGCGGGGCTGATCCGCTGCCAGCGGGCCAGCAGGCTGCGCAATTGCGCCGGCTTGATCGGCTTGTTGAGCACGGGCACGTCGACCTCGGTTGCCTGGTCGCGGACGTCGGCGGAGCGATCCGCAGTCAGCAATATGGCCGGGATCGTCTCCTTGTGCAGCTTGCGCAGCGCCTTGACGACGGCGATACCGTCATCATTGTCGAGGTGGTAGTCGGCCAGGATAACGTCGGGCGCGCCGCGCTCGGCGCTGCCGGAGCCGCGATAGGCGGCCAGCCCGGTTGCCGTCGTCACGTCGCACCCCCAGCCTTCGAGCAGCAGGCGCATGCCGTCCAGGATGCGGGTTTCGTTGTCGATGCACAACACGCGCAGCCCGGCCAGCGAATAGCCCGTGCGCGGCTCGCCGGTTTGCAGCGTCGACACCGGCGCCGCCACGGCCGATGCCACCGGCAGGATCACGGAGAAGACCGTGCCGCGGCCATGATGCGAGCCGATTCTGATTTCCAGCCGAAGCACGCGCGCGATACGGTCGACGATCGAAAGACCAAGCCCCAGGCCCTGCGCTTCGCGCGCGCCGGCGTCGAGGCGGTGGAATTCCCGGAAAACGGTGTTGAGTTGATCGGCTGGGATGCCGATACCCGAATCGAGCACCTGGATCTCGACCAGCCCGCCGCGCCGCCGCGCGCCGACCAGCACGGTGCCGCTGCGTGTGTATTTGATCGCGTTGGATACCAGGTTCTGCAGCAGGCGACGCATGAGATTGCGATCGGTGGCTACGGTCAGCGAGGATGGCACGATGCGCAGATCCAGGCCTTTTTCCCGGGCAAGCGGCAGAAAATCGGTGCCGATCTGGCGCATCAGCCCGTCGAGCCGGAAGGCGCTGACCGCCGGTTTCATGGCGCCGGCATCGAGACGGGAGATGTCGAGCACCGCGCCGAGGATGAACTCGACCGATTCCAGCGAGGATTCGATCGCTGTCGCCGCGGTCGATACCGGCTCCTCATTGGCCCGCTCGAGCAGCGAGGAGCAATAAAGCCGCGCCGCGTTCAGCGGTTGCAGGATGTCGTGGCCGGCGGCGGCCAGAAACCGCGTCTTGCCGAGATTGGCCTCCTCGGCCAGCATCTGCGCCTGGGCGAGTTCCTCGTTGACCCGCATCAGTTCGCCCGTGCGGTCGGCGACCCTCTGCTCCAGCGTCTCGTTGGCGGCCTTGAGCGCCAGGTCGGCGCGCACACGCTGGGTGATGTCGGCATAGGTGGCGACGATCCCGCCATCCGGCATTGGGTTCGACCGCACTTCGATGATGCGGCCGCTGGTCAGAAGCTCGATCTGCCAGGGTTTGCCGAAACGCGTCAATCGGTCGATCGTGGTCGCCTCCGCGCCATCGGCGATATCACCGCGACTGGCGAGCGCGTCGATCACCTGGCCGAGCGATACACCCACGCGACCAAGCTCGTCGGGCAGGTCGAACAGGGTTCGGAATTGCCGGTTCCAGCAGATCAGCCGGAAATCGCGGTCAAACACCGTGATCCCCTCCTCCATCTGGTCGAGCGCGATCTGCAGCAGGTCGCGATTGTGCTGCAGCGCTTCGGAGGCGTCGTCCAGCAGGCGGTAGGCATCCTTGGCCGAGGGGTCGTTGCGCTGGAAAAGCAGCGACAGGACCAGCCGCGCCGACGACGATCCGACGGCGCTGGCCAGCAATTGCTCGGAATAGCGGATCAGCGCCATGTCGGCCTGTTCGTTGCCGGAAATCCGCCGGCCCTCCGAGCGGGCGAAGCTCTCGAAGGAGCGTTCGGTGCGCTCGACGCCGAGATAACGCGAAATCGTGTCCTTCAGGTCGTTGACCGTGACCGCCGTGCGAAAGCGGCGCAGGCTGGGCATCGGACTGACATCGCGCGGCACGAAGATCGAGGCCTGGATACGCTCCAGCGGCACGGCCTGCCGCGACAGCGAGCCGAACACGAAACCGATCGTGTTGAGCAGCAGGCTCCAGAACGTGCCGTGATTGAGCGGCTCCGCCTCCACGCCGAACAGCGCCTGCGGGCGCAACGCCTCCAGACCGAACAGCCCGTTGACGATGATGGCGGTGTCGGGCGGCGCGATCGACGGCAACAAGAGTGTGTAAAACCAGGTCACTATGCCGGCCGTCATGCCGATCAGGGCGCCGCGCGCATTGGCGCCGCGCCAGAACAACCCGCCGAAGAAGGATGGGGCGAACTGGGCGATGGCGGCGAACGACATCAGCCCGATCGAGGCCAGGCGCGTGTTGTAGGTCGATTCCCGGTAATAGAGAAACGCCACGAACAGGATGCAGAAGATCGCCGCGCGCCGGACGTTGAGGATGACGGTCGTCCAGTCCTCGTGCTCGCGCCGTCCATGCGTCAGAAGCCGGCGGAACATCAGGGGAATGACGAGATCGTTGGAGATCATGATCGACAAGGCCACACTCGCCACGATGACCATGGCCGTGGCTGCCGACAACCCGCCGATAAAGGCGACCATCGCCAGCAAATTTTGGCCGCTCATCAGCGGTACGGACAGCACGTAGAGGTCCGCGCTCGTCTGTTCGCCGACGACGGCCAGCCCCGCAAACGCGATCGGCAGCACCAACAGGTTGATCGCGACAAGATAGGCGGGAAACACCCAGCTCGCCCGGCGCAGTTCGGTCTCGCTGCGGTTTTCCACGATCATCACGTAGAACTGGCGCGGCAGCATGATGATGGCAAACGCGCTCAGCCCCGTCAGTACGAACCAGGTGGCAAGCGAGGTCGGATAGGCCAGCGCCGCGTGGACCCCGGCATCGGAGGCGGCCGTTGCGATCAGCCCGCCGGCGCCGCCGAACAAGACGAACGTCACCATGACGCCGAGCGCCAGGAAGGCGGCAAGCTTGACCACCGATTCGACCGCGACCGCCAGCACCAGCCCGTCTTGGTGTTCGGTCGCGTCGGAATGGCGTGTGCCGAACAGGACCGCAAACAGCGCCAGAAGCAGCGCGACCAGCAGCGAGATGTCGCCGAGAAACAGGTCGATGGACGGCGGCGCGCCGTTATAGTGTTCGACCATCAGGCTGACGGAGCCCGAGATGGCCTTCAACTGCAGGGCTATATAGGGAACCGCCCCGACGGTGGCGATGATCGTGGCGAGCGCGGCAACCGCGAAACTTTTGCCGTAGCGCGCCGACAGGAAGTCGGCGATCGAGGTGATCTTTTCGGCCTTCGACAGGCGGATGATCCTCCGTAGCAGCGGAAATGCGAACAGGAACACCAGCGTCGGGCCGATATAGATGGCGATGAACTCGAACCCGCGCTCGCTCGCCAGACCGACCGAGCCGAAAAAGGTCCACGAGGTGCAATAGATCGCCAGGCTGAGCGCATAGATGATCGGGCGCGAGCGCATCGGGTCGCGATTGGCGGCGCGCCGGTCGCCGATGCTGGCAATCGCAAACAGCAAGGTGACATAGGCTATGGCGATGATGACGACGACCCAACCGCTCAACGACGTTCCACCTCCCGTCCCCGTCGTGCGACCATGTTCGGCAGCGTTTCACCGCGGCGGCGAAATTGCAATTGATGCTTTGGAGGCACAGCCACCCTGCCGTGGTGGCAATTGCGCCGATTTTGTACCGCCGCCGGCATTTTCTTTGTGCCGCCTGCCGGTATAGTCACCGTTGGCGGCGCGGTCGCGCGGTCGGGGGATTGTCGGGCTAGGAGAACCGCATATGTTGAAGGAATTTCAGGAGTTTGTCGCCAAGGGCAACGTCATGGACCTTGCCGTCGGTGTCATTATCGGCGGTGCGTTCGCGCTGATCGTGAAATCGCTGACCGACGATATCATCATGCCGATCGTGGGGGCGATCTTCGGCGGCTTCGACTTTTCCGACTATTTCGTGCCGCTGTCGTCGAGCGTCACCGCCGCGACGCTGGACGCCGCGCGCGAGCAGGGCGCGGTGCTCGCCTACGGCAATTTTATCACCGTGCTGCTCAATTTCCTGATCCTGGCCTGGATCATCTTCCTGATGGTCAAGGCGGTCAACAATCTGCGGCGCCGGCTGGAGGCCGAAAAGGAAGCCGCGCCGCCGCCGGCGCCTCCGGCCGACGTGAAGTTGCTCACCGAGATCCGCGACCTGTTGGCCAACGGCAAATAGGCGCGGCGGGAAGGAGGTTGTGCGGGCGGCGAACCGACCTGGGCGGTTTTCGCGACAGCCCGTGCGACAGCAGCAAGACGATCACGGCGGCGAGACAGCCGCCGCCATGATTTGGCGCATTGGGCGCGGCGCAAGGACTTGCCGCGCCGGTTTGGTCGATTGTTTGCCGGAGCCGGTCGTGTTGTCGGAGCTTTTTCATCACCTGCGCGACGAAGCGCGGCGCGCGCCTGAAAGCGGCATCACCGCCGTGATCGGGCACGGACGTGGCCGCCCGGGCCTCATCCCGCTCTGGGTCGGGGAAGGGCATCTGGCCACGCCCGGTTTCATCTGCGACGCGGCCGTCGACAGCCTGCGCGGCGGCGACACGTTTTACACTTGGCAGCGCGGCATCCCGGAGCTGCGCGCCGCGCTCGCCGCCTATTACCGGCGCCGGTTCGACGCGGACTTCGCCGACGAGGAGTTCATCGTCACCGGCGGCGGCATGCACGCCATCCTGCTTGCGCTGCAGGCGGTCGCCGGCCACGGCGACGAGGTCGTCTACATCGCGCCTGCCTGGCCGAATTTCGCCGCAGCCGCCGAGATCGCCGGCGCGCGTGCGATACCGGTTGAGCTCGATTTCTCGGACACTGGCTGGACGCTCGACCTCGCCCGGCTGGAGGCCGCGATCACCCCGCGTACCCGCGCCGTGTTCGTCAATTCGCCGGCGAACCCGACCGGATGGACCGCCGGCAGGCCGACGCTGGAATTTCTACGTGACATCGCTCGCCGCAAGGGGCTGTGGCTGATCGCCGACGAAATCTACTCGCGCTTCCATTATGACGGCGCGCGCGCGCCGTCCTTCCTCGACGTGACGGAGGCCGACGAGCGCATCCTGTTCGTCAACAGCTTTTCCAAGAACTGGGCGATGACCGGCTGGCGGATCGGCTGGGTGCGGATTCCGCCGCAGTTGCAGCAGGTGTTCGAGAATCTGGTGCAATATTCCAATTCCGGCGTGCCGCATTTCCTGCAGCGCGGCGCGGTCGCGGCGCTGGAACAAGGCGACGCCTTCGTGGACGAACAGGTCGAACGCGCGCGCACCGCCCGCGATCGGGTCTGCCGCGCACTGACGGCGACCGGGCGGGTGCAACTGGCGGTGCCCGAAGGCGCGTTTTATCTCTTCTTCGGTATCGACGGGGTGACGGATTCGCACCGCGCCGCGCTCGACATCATCGACGAAGCCAATGTCGGTCTGGCGCCGGGCGCGGCGTTCGGCGCCGGCGGCGAAGGGTTTTTCCGCTTGTGCTTCCACCGGCGCCTCGACCATGTCGAGGAAGCCGCCGCACGGCTTGCGGACTGGATCGTGAAGCGGTAGCGGCCTCCGCGAACGCTGCTTTCCAGTCGACCCGGGTGCCGCCGGGCTCTGACGCGGACCGATCTTAACCTTCCGCTAGGGCAAAGCTGCGCATGATACGCGATGACCGCGCTGCATTCAGGTTTTGGCGTATTGTTGACTCGCGGGTTTTCCCTAGCGTGCGGCGGCCCGTCCGCGCGCCGCTGCGCCACTGCCGATGCTGCCCGGACACACAGTCGAGCCAAACGGGGGTAGGGCGATGGCGGTGCTCATCACCGGCGGAGCCGGCTATATCGGCAGTCACATGGTCTGGGAGTTGCTCGACCACGGCGAGGATGTCGTCGTCGTCGACAATCTGGCCAGCGGTTTCGAATGGGCCGTTGCCCCCGAGGCGGTGTTTTACCGGGGCGACGTCGCGGATTCGGCGCTTGTGCGGCATGTGATCGCGACGCACTGCATCGATGCGGTGATCCATTTCGCCGGGTCGGTAGTAGTTCCCGACTCCGTGGTCAGGCCGCTGGCCTATTACGAAAACAACACCTGCAAGTCACGGGCTTTGATCGAGAGCGCCGTCGACGGTGGCGTGCGCCATTTCATCTTTTCGTCGACCGCCGCGGTCTATGCGGCGGGCGGCGTCGAGCCGCTCGGCGAGGACGCGCTGGTCGCGCCGCAAACGCCTTACGGCATGTCGAAGCTGATGGTCGAGCAGATCCTGTGCGACGTTGCCATCGCCCATCCGCTCGACTACGCCGCCTTGCGCTATTTCAACGTCGCCGGCGCCGACCCCAAGGGCCGCGCGGGGCAGTCGACGGCGGGGGCCACCCATCTGGTCAAGGTCGTCTGCGAGGCCGCGCTCGGCAAGCGCAGCCATGTCGACGTTTTCGGCACCGACTACGATACCAGGGACGGAACCGGCGTGCGCGACTTCATCCATGTCAGCGACCTGGTGCGGCTGCACCGGCTCGCCCTGCAGCGCCTGCGCGCCGGCGGCGGAAGCCTGATCGCCAATTGCGGTTACGGCCATGGCTATTCCGTGCGCGAGGTGATCGAAAGCGCCAAAAAGATCGCCGGCCGCGACTTTCCGGTCCGCGAGGCCGCGCGTCGCCCGGGCGACCTCGCCAGCGTCATCGCCGATGCCGCGCGCGCCCGCAAGGAACTCAAATGGGCGCCAGGCTTCGACGATCTCGACACAATCGTGGAATCCGCACTCGCCTGGGAAGACGACCTCTCGCGCAAGAATTCCGCGGCCTGACACCGCTCAGCTTGTTCGGCCGGGGCTTCACATTTCGCTAACCATACCTATATAGTTTGGAAGCTGATTGCTTCCATCGCCGACCACGGATGTACTGGCGGGGTGTCGAGGCAGTGGAGAAAGGTCGGGTTCGCCCCGGCCTTTTTCGTTTTCTGGCACGTTTTTCTGGAAAGAGGGGTCCGGTGCGCGCTGGCCTTCGGCTGCGGCCGGAGACAATACGACAAAAAGCCCGGGACCAAGGGAAGCCATGTGTCTGGTGCTGCCGGAGAGATTCGAACTCTCGGCCTCTCCCTTACCAAGGGAGTGCTCTACCCCTGAGCTACGGCAGCAGTCCGGTCGACGCGGCGGACTTCTGGCATATCGGACCGGCAAGCGCAAGCAGGCCGGCGCCATTTTTGACAGGGCCGCAAAGCGTTTCCGGCGGCCGGTTTCCGTTGCGGTTGATCGCCAGGCCCCGGGCGGGGTATTTCTGGAGCGAACGATAGAGACAGGGCCGGGGAGACGATGGCCGACAAGACGCAAAAGCAGGACGACGGCGCGGAGCGAAAGGCGCGGCTTGCCGGGCAGTTGCGCGCCAATCTCGCCCGCCGCAAGGCGCAGGCGCGCGCGCGACGCGCCGGCGAGGCCGATCAGCGCCCCGACGGCCTCGATACGGCGAGCGCAGAATGCGGCGGAGAGGCCGCGCCGGACGACGGACAATAGGCGCACCGCCCGATTTCGGCCTTTTTGCCGGTTAGACGTTTTGCGGGGATTTTCTTGAACCGGGCGGCCGGCTGGCATAGACCGGCCCCTCAAGAAAGCAACACCAGCAGGCGCAGGCGCGCCGAAAGCGGGTTTAATGGACAAGATCAGGATCGTCGGCGGCAACACCTTGAACGGGGCGATCCCCATTTCCGGCGCAAAGAACGCGGCCCTGCCGCTGATGATCGCCGCGCTGTTGACCGACGATACGCTGACTTTGGAAAATGTCCCGCATCTGGCCGATGTCGAGCAGCTGATCCGCATTCTCGGCAATCACGGCGTTGATTATTCGGTCAACGGGCGCCGGGAAAGCCAGAGCGACGGCTATTCGCGCACCATCCACTTCACCGCCCGCAACATCGTCAACGCCACCGCGCCTTACGAGCTGGTTTCCAAGATGCGGGCAAGCTTCTGGGTGATCGGCCCCTTGCTGGCGCGCATCGGCGAGGCGCGCGTGTCGCTGCCGGGCGGCTGCGCCATCGGCACGCGGCCGGTCGATCTGTTCATCGACGGGTTGCGCGCGCTCGGCGCCGAAATCGACATCGACAATGGCTATGTCGTGGCCCGCGCCAAGAACGGGCTCGCCGGCGGACGCTATAAATTTCCCAAGGTTTCGGTCGGCGCCACCCATGTGCTGATGATGGCGGCGTCACTGGCCAGGGGCGAGACGGTGATCGAAAACGCCGCGCGCGAACCCGAGGTCGCGGACCTGGCCAATTGCCTGAACGCCATGGGCGCACGCATCTCCGGCGCCGGAACCGACACGATCCTGATCCAGGGCGTGAGCGCGTTGTCGGGGGCCCGCCATCGCGTCATACCCGACCGGATCGAAACCGGCACCTATGCGATGGCGGTGGCGATGACCGGCGGCGACGTGCTTTTGGAAGGCGCGCGCGCCGACCTTCTGGAAACCGCGCTCGACGCCATCGCACGCACCGGCGCCGAGATCAGCACCACCAACGAGGGCATCCGCGTGACCCGCAACGGGGCCGGTATTGCGCCGGTCGACATCGCAACGGCGCCGTTCCCCGGCTTTCCGACCGATCTGCAGGCGCAGTTCATGGGACTGATGACCCGCGCCGAGGGACGCTCGCGCATCACCGAGACGATTTTCGAAAACCGCTTCATGCATGTCCAGGAACTGGCCCGGCTCGGCGCGCAGATCAGCCTGTCGGGGCAGACGGCGATCGTGGAGGGGGTGGCGCAACTGAACGGCGCGCCCGTCATGGCGACCGATCTGCGCGCCTCGGTGTCGCTCGTGATCGCGGGTCTCGCAGCAAAGGGAGAAACCACGGTCAATCGGGTCTATCATCTCGACCGTGGTTTCGAGCGGCTGGAAGAAAAGCTCTCGCGCTGCGGCGCGGAGATTGAACGCATTTCCAGCTGATCGTGTCGTCCAGGCGCCGGCGCAGCCGGGAATCGCGGCACCGGATTGCGCTTGCCGACAAGACCGCCTAACACAGGCGCGAAATGGCACACCGACCGGAACCGGGCCGATATCCATGTCTTTTCTGAAACTTGTGGCGCTCGACACCGACGATCTTCGCATCATCTCGGCCCATGTCCAGGATGCGGTGCTCAAGATCGGCGACATTGACTATCTGCCGCGTGAACGGCGGGTCGTGCTGCCGATGAACCGGTTCGTATGGGAAGCGCCCAAGAAACTGCTGGTGCCGCGCAACGAGCGCCGCAACGCGCTCTTGCATTTCGCCCGCGTCCTGTCGGTCAAGTCCTCTGGCATCGCCCGCGACAAGCCCGACGACGTCCTGTCGCTGCTTGCCTTGCGCTTCATCGAGGGCGACGCGCCGGGCGGGGTGGTCGAGCTGGTCTTCGCTGGCGACGGCGTGCTGCGGCTTGAGGTCGAGTGCATCGAGGCGCAACTGGCCGATCTTGGCGGCGCCTGGGAGGCGCGCGCCCGGCCCAGCCACGGAATTTGAGGAACGGCCGGCAATGGCAATCACACTCGATGCGCAAAAGGCCGATTTCGAGACGCGCTTCGCGGCCTTTCTGGAAACCAAGCGCGAGGTTTCCGACGATGTCGACCAGACCGTTCGCGATATCATCGCCGATGTGCGCTCGCGCGGCGACGAGGCGCTTATCGATTATACGAAACGCTTCGACCGCAACTCCCTGTGTGCCGAAACGCTGCGCATCGGCGAGGCTGAGTTCGACGCCGCTCTTGCCGCCGCCGATCCGGAGACGGTCAAGGCACTGGAGCTTGCCCGCGACCGGATTTCGGCGCATCACCGGCGCCAGTTGCCGGCCGACGACCGCTATGCCGACGCGTTGGGCGTCGAGCTCGGCTCGCGCTGGACTCCGGTGGAATCGGTCGGCCTTTACGTGCCCGGGGGCACGGCGAGCTATCCCAGCTCAGTGCTGATGAACGCGGTGCCCGCGCAGGTGGCCGGCGTGGAGCGCGTGGTGATGACCGTGCCGACGCCCGACGGGGTGCTCAACCCGCTGGTGCTGGTCGCCGCGCGCCTGGCCGGCGTATCGGAGGTCTATCGCCTTGGCGGCGCGCAGGCGGTCGCCGCGCTTGCCTACGGCACCCGAACCGTTCGGCCGGTGGCCAAGATCGTCGGGCCGGGCAACGCCTACGTGGCCGCCGCCAAGCGCCAGGTGTTCGGCAAGGTCGGCATCGACATGATCGCCGGCCCCTCCGAGGTGCTGGTCGTTGCTGACGGTGACAACGATCCCGAATGGATCGCCGCCGACCTGCTTGCCCAGGCCGAACACGATACCGCAGCCCAGTCGATCCTGATCACCGACGATGCGGCGTTCGCGGCGGCGGTCGAGACCGCCGTCGACGGTCAGCTCAGGCAGTTGACGCGCGGCGAGACCGCGGCGGCGAGCTGGCGCGATTTCGGCGCCATCATCCTCGTGCCGTCGCTTGAGCGGGCCGTCGCGCTGGCCGACCGGATCGCGCCCGAACATCTGGAACTTGCCTTCGACGACGCCGAAGCCTTTGCCGCGCGTGTGCGCAATGCCGGCGCGATCTTCATCGGTCGCTATACGCCGGAGGTGATCGGCGACTATGTCGGCGGCTCAAACCACGTCCTGCCGACCGCGCGCTCGGCACGGTTTTCTTCCGGTCTGTCGGTCCTCGATTTCGTCAAGCGCACCTCGATCCTGAAACTCGGGTCGGAGCAGTTGCGGGCCCTGGCGCCGGCGGCGATCGCGCTGGCCGAGGCCGAGGGGCTGGGCGCCCATGCCCGGTCCGTGGCCATCCGGCTCAATATGTGAGGCGGCGGTGGAACAGGGCATCGGCACCACGTCCCGCCTTGTCGACGTCGTCCTCGATGAATCGATTGGACGTTCGACGCCCGATGTCGAACATGAACGCGCCGTCGCGATTTTTGACCTGATCGAGGAAAACCGCTTCTGCCCCGTCGGCGACGAGGGCGGCGGCCCCTATCGCTTGCGCCTGTCATTGGCCGAATCCCGGCTGGTGTTCGAGGTGTCGCGCGAGGACGGCGCCGCCGTCGTCACCCATATCCTGTCGTTGACGCCTTTCCGGCGCATCGTGAAGGATTATTTCATGATCTGCGAAAGCTACTACCAGGCCATCCGCAGCGCCACGCCGTCGCAGATCGAAGCGATCGACATGGGGCGGCGCGGCCTCCACAATGAAGGCTCGCAGACATTGATGGACCGGCTGGCGGGCAAGATCGAGGTCGATTTCGATACGGCGCGGCGGCTGTTCACGCTGATCTGCGTGCTGCATTGGCGTGGGTGAGGGCGTCCTTGAGTGCGCCGGCCGCCCCCGCAGCCAGCCCGTCCCCGGGCACCGGACGCGTCGCGCCCAACTCGATCCTGTTCGTGTGCGGCATGAATGCGATCCGCTCGCCCATGGCCGAGAGCATCGCCCGCGCCCTGTTGCCGGCCAACGTGTTTTTGGCCTCGGCCGGCGTGCGGGCCGGCGAGCGCGATCCGTTCGTCGACGCCGTGCTTGCCGAAAACGGCCTGGTGCCGCTTGAGCGCCCCCCGCGCACGCTCGACGATCTGGAGGACGATTATTTCGACCTGATCGTCACGCTGGCGCCCGAGGCCCACCATGCCGCGCTCGAACTAACGAGGGCGCTGTCGGTGGCGGTCGAATACTGGCCGACTCAGGACCCTTCCATCGTGTCCGGATCGCGCGAAACCATCCTCGCCGCCTATCGCGAGGTGCGCGATCGTCTCGACGCCCGGATTCGCCAGCGTTTCGTCCCCGGCGCGCCGGCGCAATAAGCGTGTTCACAAGCGCGGGATAATCATATAGGTTCCGCGCGATCTGCGGCCCGCCAGGGTGCCGGCTGCATATGCTCTCAAGAAAAGGTACCGAATGTCGAAGGAAGAAGTCCTCGAATTTCCGGGCACCGTCACGGAATTGCTGCCCAACGCAATGTTCCGGGTCAAGCTCGAAAACGAACACGAAATCATCGCCCACACGGCCGGACGAATGCGCAAGAACCGCATTCGCGTTCTGACCGGGGACAAGGTTCTGGTCGAAATGACGCCGTACGACCTCACCAAGGGCCGCATCACCTACCGCTTCAAATAGCGCCCGGCCCGTAGCGGTCGCCGCGTGCCGACGGTTCATTCATGAGCGTATTCCAGAATCTGGTGCTGGCCTCGGGGTCGCCGCGACGTATCGAACTGCTGCAGCAGGCCGGCATCGAGCCCGACCGCGTCTTTCCCGCCGATATCGACGAAACGCCCGCCAAGGCCGAGCATCCGCGTTCGCTGGCCAAGCGCCTGTCGAAGAGCAAGGCGGAAAAGGCGTATGCGGCCCTGTCGGCGGAGGATGGCTTCGAGGGCGCCTTCATCCTGGCCGCCGATACCGTCGTGGCGGTCGGGCGCCGCATCCTGCCCAAGACCGAATTGCTCGACGAGGCGTCCAACTGTCTCAGGCTTCTGTCGGGACGGTCGCACCGCGTCTATACCGGCATCTGCCTGAAGACGCCGTCCGGCAAGACGCGCCAGAAACTGGTCGAGACCAGGGTGCGCTTCAAGCGGCTGTCGCGCGAGGAACTGGAAAGCTATCTCGCCTCGGGCGAATGGCGCGGCAAGGCCGGCGGCTACGCCGTGCAGGGGCTCGCGGGCACCTTCGTCGTCAAGCTGGTCGGTTCCTACTCCAACGTCGTCGGCCTGCCGCTCTACGAAACCGTCAACCTTCTGACCGGCGAGGGCTACAAGGTGCATTTCGCCTGGCTCTCGGGCGCGCACACCGCCTGACGCTTCGGCCCGGCGACGCAGGGCGGATTTGACGCCGCCGCCCGCGATCCGATATGGCGGGGCAAGACACGGTTTTGAAGGCGCGGCGGCTGAGATCAAGATGAACACTGCAGACGGTTTTAAGGTGACGCCGCTCAGGCCGCGCGCGAAATGCCCCGAATGCGGCAAGCCGTCGGCGCGCCCCACGTTTCCCTTCTGCTCGACGCGCTGCAAGGACGTCGATCTCAATCGCTGGCTTTCCGGCCGCTACGTCATCCCCGGCGACCCCGCCGACATCTCCGGCGACGGCGAAGACGGTCCTTCCTGAGGCGTGCCGGGTCCCTCAACGCTGGTCCTGAGCGTGCCGGGCGTGGCCCTGGACCATCATGCAGTCGCGGCGATGCGCGCTTTCCGGGCCGCGTGCCGTTTCGGTGATCCGGCGCGCCCCGCGCCCGGATGCGCGCCATTGTCCGGCCTGTGTCCGGCGGCACCGCCGGGCGTTCAAAAACGGCTTCGTACCCGCCTGCGAATTTTCCCTGCGGCGGCGCTGGACAGGGATCAAACTCGTGCTATAACCCACGCGCTTTCGGGCTGGTTCGCGCCGGTCTTCAGCACTCCGGCCGGCGGGCGATCGTCGGCCGTGCCCAGGTAGCTCAGTTGGTAGAGCAGCGGATTGAAAATCCGCGTGTCGGTGGTTCGATTCCGCCCCTGGGCACCAGCCCCTCTTCTCCTTACTGAACATGGTTTCTCAAAAACCCTTTGTTTTCAACGGCTTGAGTAGACTCACTTGATCATGACTGCTCATAGGGCGCCCTTGCTTCTCGGGTAAAGGTGGGTAATCATGTGGGTAACGGAGGTTTACCCGCGGGGCTTTACCCTCATGGCACTTTCCGAATTTGCGATTCGCAACGCAAAACCGCGTGAAAAGCCTTATCGGTTGGCCGATAGCGAAGGCTTGCATCTGTTCGTGCAGCCGCATGGATCGAAATCATGGCAGATGCGGTATCGCTTTCAAGGCAAGGAAAACGTTCTCTCCTTTGGCAAATACCCGTTGGTGACGTTGGCGGAAGCGCGCAGGAAGCGCGACGAGGCGAAAAAGTTACTCGCCGATGATGTAGACCCTGCTGCCCAACGTAAGCTCGACAAAATCGCCGCTGCGAATGCCGCCAGGCAAACCTTCGGCCTGATCGCCGAGGAATACATCGAACGGTTAGAGGCGGAACGCGCCGCAGCAGCAACGATCAGCAAGACCCGCTGGTTACTCCTTGATCTGGCCAAGCCGCTCGGCAAGCGCCCTATCAAAGACATCCATCCAGCGGAAATCCTCGATATCCTAAAGAAAATAGAAAAGAGCGGCCGGCGGGAAACGGCCCGTCGCCTGCGCGGCACTATTAGCAGCGTTTTCAAGCTTGCGATCGTCACGTTGCGGGCCGAGACTGATCCGACTGTTCCACTCCGAGGCGCCCTATTAGCGCCTGCGTCAAAGGGGCGGGCGGCCATTACCGATGAACGGCAGTTCGGCATCTTACTTCGCAATATCGATGATTATGATGGTTGGCCGACGATCACTGCGGCTATGAAGTTTCTTGCCCTCACATGCGTGCGTCCAGGCGAGGTGCGTGGCGCCGAGCGCCACGAAATCGATCTCGAAAAGGCTGTATGGCATATCCCGGCAAAACGCATGAAGATGCGCCAGCCACATGACGTGCCCTTGTCTAAACAGGCGATCGGTGTCCTACAGGATATCTGGCCGCTGTCTGAGGGCGGCAAGCTGGTGTTTCCGTCCGTCCGATCAATTCACAAGCCGCTGTCCGACAATGCCTTCAACGCAGCTCTCCGCCGAATGGGGTATTCCAAAGACGAAGTGACGGCTCACGGATTCCGAGTATCCGCGAGTTCCATTCTCAATTCTCGCGGCTACGATCCCGATGTCATTGAGGCGGTCCTAGCCCACCAGGACAAGAATGCCATTCGCCGCACCTACAACCGCGCCACGTATTGGGAACAGCGGGTTCAGCTGATGCAGGAGTGGGCAGATTTGCTAGACGAGCTACGGCCTTTGTGACCAGGTGAGGACCATCGCGAAAGAGCAGGTTCCCAGTCCAAAGGCTTTCGAGCTTAGTAGCCCGTTAGCGTACCTAACCGCCTTCCCACCACTTCGGCGTGGGGCCAGGATCACAACTGTACTACTAGCCTCACTAGTTTCGCCCAAAAGAGACCGAATGCCGCCGCCGCATTGCCTTGGCTCCGGCTAGGCGTCACGCCAGTGTAGACTTGGTTGCCGACGCGGATGACGATAGCCATATCCGGACACCTCTTGACATACGTCAATGACAGAATCGCAATGGGTCGTCTTCGATAACATAGGAGGTCAAAATCACAATGTTTCATCTGATCGAGGTCAAGCTGATTAAGTCGATCATCAGATTCTGATCGGGTACCATATGGTCGGTCTGGCGAAGCTTGGGAGTGTCGCTCGTCTCCCGGCGGGTCAGATTTTCGAACCACTTCTTGTCTTGCGCCAACGGGTATGTATCCGCGGATGACTTGGTTCGCTTGGCGATAGTGCTCAGCGATTGTTCGCTTGAGGATGACACCCACTGTATCGGCGAGATCGGACATAGAGAACCTGAAGGTCCGGCCAAGGCATATTTGCTGGCGATAGCGGAGATACCGAGTACGGTTTCTGACGCATTGGAGAATTCATCCATCCGCCGTGTTCGAGAGGTGTTCAGGAAGTATTGGGCCTCGAAGCGAGCGCCCTGCGCTCGCGCAAAAGACGCCGCCAACCCGTATGGGTCACTGCATCACCCTGGCGAGCGCGCCCTTTCCTGGAACCATTCGGGTGCGCGCCACCACCAGACGGAGCAATTAGCTAGCCCTGCCGATCTGTAGCGTCGCGCTATTCGGTCGCCCCACGGTGATAGATCTCTTGCATACCTTTCGGGCGGACCGGCCGATACAGAGTTGTTGCACACCTTTTTGGAGTGGCGTCAGCGCGGACGTCTAAAGATGCTAACCTGATGTAGTGGACGGCTCTCCCTCATTCGACTTTCAACAGCCTAGAACATTGCGATGCCCAGGAGCATTTACTCGGCGGTAATGTACGCCTGCTTCCGACTTCCAAACCTTGCTCCGTGCCTCCGGTCATGCGACTGATTACGGTGGTCGAGTACTGCCTAGAATTGCTTGAGATATGACCCCTCGCAAAAACATCTCGGTCGGCCCCTTCAATGGCAACGTTACGATTGCGTGCGTGGTAGGCCCACCTGGAGCCGGAAAAACTACGTTCGCACGCCAACTTTCGGGAATCGTTGGATGTCCGACGCTTACCATGAGCGCATTCATGCGTGAGGTTGCTGCCCAAGACGCATCGTCTAAGCTGTCAAACGATATAAACTATCATATGAGCAACGGTTTGCAGCTCGACAGCATAGAATTGTATGAAAAACTCCTGACTAGCGTTACCAAAAAAAAGGATTCTGTACAAATTATTGACGGTTTTCCGCGCACAAATCTGTCTGCCGAATTTCTCATGGGTTGGTGTGAGGCCCATGATTTTTCAATCGTCACCTTTCACGTTTTCACCACTCTAGAACTGTGCCGACAACGGTTCCTCAGTAAATCTGGCCGTGAAAATAATCATGCAATTTTCAATGTAAGAATTCAGCATTACTCAAAAATAGAGCGAGAGGCTCTTTCTGTATTGTCCATCTTTCCAGTCATCAACGTGAGAACATAGCATGTACATCATTGTTTTTGACACTAAGACTCCGTATGTCTACGAGGCTGTTCCGATAATGTTTTTTCCGGAAGGATTTACCTACGAAGCGCGCTTTAAGAGGAGGTTAGTATCAGACGATATCTGCAGGAAATTAGACAAAGATAACGGCTCTATGAAAATCGAAGGAGAGGGCACTGGCGTTGTTTGCGTAAGATACAAGGACGACAAGGCTACCGACGATGTGGTCTTTCCAGGGAAGCCCAACTCCAATTATAAAAGCTTCTTCTTTACAGGCGGTATGGAAACCATAGTACCAATACGCGAAGTTAAAATAGAATCAATTCGCGAGATATCAAAGATTGTTATCATAGCATACCGAGTAGGTCGGTACATCGACTTTCATGGCCAAACGGATTACAACGCGGTAAAGAACCATCGAGCCGAGATGGCCGAGGATATTGCAAGGAATTGTGACAGAAACAAGCACTTTGTTGAAGCCGACATCCGAGTCAGGTTTCAGACGGCATATTCATCAGATTTTGACCCGCGTGACGAAAGTGACCGGGTTGGTTCTCGTTCTTTGTGCTGGGGCAATACCGTAGCCCAATTGCATGGACTGCCCTACCTGTCGAACACAGCATTCTTGTTCGTCCAAGGAATGGATGTGGTGGGCAAAACTAGCCGATCTCGCAAAAGGACCCGATTTCGTAAGGGGGGCAGCGCGGCCATCCGTGGCAAGGGTCATCTATGCCTCAAGTCCAACCGCACGTATGAGTTGAAGCTGTTTGAGGCCTATCCATGCGAGTTAGTACCGGGAGATATTCGCGGCGAGGTGCCGAGTTCCTGGGAGCGGAGGGAATACGTCCTAGAAATGGACGAGAATTTCTACGTGGCACGCCGGTCCCAGACGGCGATTGGCGGATATGACTCCATCGAGTATAATATACCAGTTCGCGCCGGCACACAGTACGGCGCCGGCACAATAACGCTGAATATTCCTTGGGCAGACAAGAATGCAATAAGCGAATTGCTCCAATTGGAATACAACGTTGATGGGGGATGGAAGAATAGCACGATCTGGATTGGCTTAACGGCGTTGCTTGTATTTTTTCTTGTAAGCAGCACTGGTTTCAATCTGAATGAGTCAATTGTGGCATGGTTCTCGCAATATTTGCTACAGCCGATACCGACGGTAATTGGTAAAGTAATTGAGTTTTTTGCACTAGTCGTAGGTCTTCTAAATTTTACGGTGTTTCTAACGGAAAAGCTAAAATGATTATTGCAGGCGGAAACGAGGGCATAACTACAAAGGGTAAGCCGCTGAGAGATGGTGGAGCGGCGATTATTGAAAGTGGTAAACTTGTTTATGCCAGTGGCGAGGAACGCCATACGCGCGTTAAAGCGGACGGGGGATATTCTAGCTCTTTGGCGAAAGGAATGGGTGTTGATGGTGTTGATGGTGTTGATGTTCTTTGGCTCTCAAGCTGCTGTGAACCGTTACGCCGCTCTGAGGTCAGCAAACACTATGTCGACCATCACTTATCTCATGCAGCGTTGGCATACTACGCTTCGGGATTCGAGCGTGCATTGGTTATTGTCGTAGACGATGGAGGAAACGTCTTAGATTCTATGAGCGGTAATTCCTGGTGGGAATACCCTCGACAACAGCTAACTATTTTCGAGGGAAAGGGAGATAACCTCAGCCTTTTGGGTCGCGAATTTAGCTTGCCGCTAGCTTGCGGTCTGGGGGAATTCTACCGTGCCTTCACGTACTTCTTAGGTTGGCCATCCGGAAGGCATGCGGGCAAGCTCATGGCTATGAGCGGTCATGGACCGCGCTTTAGTTCCGACCACGATCCTTTTTTTCGATTCCACCGAACGCGACTTGCGCACAAAGCAAAGTTCTTCCACCCGGCTCGACCAAAGGACACGGCAAGAAGTTTTTTGACGGCGGCTGGGCGAGACGACCTGATTGAGAAGTTAGCGAGAAACAAAGACGGTTTCTCTGCAAGAGCGGAGATCGCATCAATGGTGCAACACTCGCTTGAGATTAACCTTGTGACCCTGGTCAAGCAGTGGGCGCGTGCGCTTGACGTGGAGAACGTTTGTATGGCCGGTGGCGTCGCTCTCAATTGTACGGCGGCGCTACGTGTCCGCGAGGAGACGGGCTTGAACGTTTTTGTACCGCCCGCGGCAGGCGATATGGGGCAGTGCGTCGGCAACGCAATCACAGGGTATGTCAATGCGACAGGCAAAAGGCCGGAGATAGCGAGTTGGGCATTCATAGGGCCTGATATGAATATCAGCGAAATGGAGGTTCGCAGCGTAGTCAAAAAGTATAGAAATCAAATGAGAATTAGGCATGTCGCTGGTGTGAAAAAGAATACCGAAGCAGCCCGTGCATTGTTTGACGGTGAAATAGTATTTTGGCATCAGGGGCGATCTGAGTTCGGGCAGCGAGCTCTAGGTAATAGGAGCATTCTTGCTAGCCCGCAATACCCGGGAATCCGAGGTCGGCTGAACAAGCTGAAGGGTCGCGAGTATTTTAACCCATTTGCAGCGTCCTGCCTATACGTGGACAAAGACCGCTTCTTTGAGGATGCGCTCCACTCCCCCTATATGACCACCGCATTTCGGGTAAAAGCTAGCGCCATTCGCGAGATAGCAGCCGTAGTCCACGAAGATAAAACTTGCCGTGCACAAATATTTAAAGAGGACTTTAATCGACAATTTTTTGCTCTTATAAATGAATTCAAGAGGATTAGCGGTATGGGTATAGTGCTGAACACGTCCCTGAACGGACCCGGCGAACCGATTTGCGAAACAGTTGACGATACAATCGCGTTCTTTGCAGAGCAGGATATTGCTAGGTATGCGTTCATTGGGGATTTTTTGGTAGAGAAGGGCCCGCAGGAGACCACTGGATCGGCCTAGCAGGTCACAGGCTAGACCGGGAACAGATAGCGTTCCTAATCGACCGCTATTAGTCGTGTGGAGACTCATTGATGGTGGACTTCCGGTTCGCTGCAGGATTTGGTTTGCACCGAAAAAGCCTTGCTCTGCCTTTCATCAATCATCAGCTTCAGATACATCTCGTAGTTGGACAGAGTTACCAAGTCTGGCGGTTGGGGTACACGGCTCGCCAGTTGCTTGGCCAAGATTGAGCTGTCGTTCGCCCCGACCCGAAAGACCATCAGAGTCCCCACATTTCCCAAAATCGCATCGAGCACGCCGCTGTCGAGCTGTGAGGTGTGTTGATGGCTGAGCACCAACCCTAGCCGGTATTTTCGTAACTCCGAGAGCATGTCGGCGAACGCGGTCGTCGTGAAGGAGTGGAATTCGTCGATGTAGAGGAAGTACGGCTTGCGCTTTTTGATCGGCTGGCTCTGCCGGCTATAGGCGGCTAGGCCGAGCGAGGACGCGATTAGGCCGCCGAGAATGTTGGCGACATCGGCCCCAAGGCGGCCTTTGGCCAAGTTTACGACAAGGGTTCTACCCTGGTCCATCAATGCCCGGAAACGGAGAGGCTGTTCCGGATCGCATACTGCCTTTCGGACTGCCGGATGAGCCAAAAAGGCGCCGAGCTTGTTGGCGATAGGCGCCACGCCGTCGGCGGCAGTCTTGTAGTTCATTTTGGGGAACTCGGCCGTCCAGAATCGTCGCACCTGCTCATCTGATACCTCCGCTAGGACCTCCTTTCGAAAACCCGCCTCCAGAAACATTGGGATGATGTCTTGCAGGCTCGATCTGGGCCGGGCAAGCAGCGCCAAGAGGGCGTGGCGAAGCAGGTGTTCCATACGGGCACCCCAGGCGTCCGCCCATTGCTTCTTCAGCGTGTCTATGAGGCCTGACGCTACAAGAGGCCGATACCGCTCAGTGACATAGGTCATTGGATTGTAGCCGACTGGGCAGGCTGGGTCGACGGCGTCCCAGTAGACTGCATCGTTACCAGCTATTTCGACTACCTCCTGCGCGAGATCGCCGTGCGGGTCGATCAGGCAGAATCCCTGGCCGGCAACGACATCCTGCCGCATCATGTTGAGCATCAGGGTCGACTTCCCCGTTCCGGTCTGGCCGATGATGTACTGGTGGAACAGGCGGTCGGACAGATGAATACCGAAGCGGCGATATGGTCGTCGCCCCACGGTCGTCCCTAGGATCGTTACGGGGTTGTTGGAGGCAGACATCGTCCTACTCTGCGGCCCTGGCGCCTCTCAGCGTAGACCTCACCGCGTATCCTTGAGCATTCCTGCCTGGTTGGCTCCGGGCGTTGCGGTCAGTTGGTTAGTTGAACTTGCGCACTCCGCGAGTTGTCTAAGGTGCTGGTCGCGAACACCCTGGCCGCTTCGAGAAGTGGCTCGGTCCGGGGCACCACAAAGGACAGCGATGGCCTGCTCGGCCGTGGTCAGCCAATTTGCCGGCTCTAAATAGACGTTCTTTGGCGAGACGCGCCGGTTCGAGGTGGCGATCTCAACGATTTCTCGCTTTTCGGCTGGTTCGGCGAAAAGATAAGTCACGGCAAGGTTTTTTATCAGTTCGAGGAATCGTCGGACCTGACCCGGGTCGTGTCGCTTGTCGGCTATCTCACGTGCTGCTTCTTCCAGCTTGGCTTTCTCGATCAACAAAGCCTGGTTTCGGCGATCAAAGACCTCCTTCTCAATGAGGCGATCGATGAGCGCGTCCGTCAGGCGCTCCAAGCGGCCCTTAAGATCAGACAGTTGCAGGGCAATGGCCTTCTCGTGATCGTTGCCGTCGTTCTTCGCGTACCAGGCTTCAATCTCCTCGGTCAGGAACCGGATGTGTTCATCGCTCAGTCGTATGCGCGATAAGACCTGCCGAACTTCCTCTTCAACGTCTTCCTCGCGCACGCACTTGGTCGGGCAACTCGGTTCGTGGCACCGATAATAGACGTGGCCCTTTTGGCGTTCCGCGATCATCGCCCTGGCGCAATTGGCACAGCGGAACAGGCCGCGATAGGTGTGATTGTGTCGCGTGACCTTCTTGCCGCTCTTGTTCGCCTTGATCTCCTGGACGCGGTCGAATAGCGCCGGCGAAATCAACGGCTCATGGACGCCTTCATAGACTGCGCCGGTTCGTTTGATCCGGATAAGGCCGCAATAGAAGGGGTTGTTGAGGATGGTCTCGATGCCCGTTTTGCTCACCGGCTTGCCCCGCGAATTGCGGAGACCGAGCTGCTCGATCTCTTTCCTCAGGGAATTGATGGAATGTTGGCCACTGGCGTAGAGTTCGAACAGCCGACGCACGTGTTGCGCCTTGTTCGGATCCGGTGTTTTCGGCTTGCCGCCGCCGTTGTTGCAATACCCGATCGGCGCCCAGAACGGATAAAGGCCCTGCTTGAGGCGGCCATTGATACCCTTGATGGTTTCATCGCGCAGGTTGCGGATGTAGTCGGCGGCGATAACCGCTTGGATGTCAGCGGACAGGCGACCGCCACGCGAGCGGAAGTCTAGGCTTTCGGTAGCGAAGTGGACATCGATGCCGGCGTCCGCCAGTTCGCCGATCTTGGCCCAGTCTGCGAAGTTGCGGGCGCTGCGGTCGATTTTGTGCATGACGACGCCGTCGGCTTTGCGCCTACGGAGCGCCTTCAACATGGTCGCGAAAACCGGTCGGCCGCTCTTGGCTGCCGTTTGTTTCTCCTCAAACCAGGCGGTGATCTCGATTTCGTTGCCCGCCGCAAAACGCAGGATGGCGTCCTTCTGCGCTTCCAGCGATACGCCTTCGCCCTGTTTCTGGGTGGAAACACGGACATAGCCAAAGCAGGATTTCATGATGTGTGGGGATTATCGCTTGAATCTATCACATCGGGCAGATTTGGCGAATCTGGCCACGGCCAGCGGCCTTCGGCTTGCATACGCTCGTAAACCCGCTTGCAGAGCGCCAGGTACCGCTCCAGCTCCGGCGGGATATCGTTGTTGTGATGTTGGGACATGAAAGAAAGGCTACGGTGCGCCCGTCCTAACCTGTAGACGGCACGGCTACCGGCAACGGGAATCGGTGCCGTCTGGTACTGGTGTCGTGGTTTGCTAACCTGGCCGGTACCTGGGACAATGAGCACCACTAGAACCACCACCACACCGGTCTCTCGGAGCGAGCGGAGGGTTTACCCTCCGCTTTTAAAGCTACCCGAGAGACCGGTGTGGTGGTTTTTTGCGTCCTAGTGGGTCGGTGTTCGAAATCCCGTACATGCTGCCGTCTACGAGACGGCGCATGAGGCCGTAAACTGGCCCGCATACTAGCTAATCAAATAACCACACTATGAAAAACCAATTCGCTCTGGACCTGACGGTGGCACGCCGAAAGTCAGGTCTGACTCAGGCGGACTGCGCCCATTTGCTGGGTACCAGTCGTAGCCGGGTATCCCAGCTCGAAAGCGGCAAGGCCGTTTCATCGATCAGGGACATTTGTACGCTATCGCTCATCTACGGGCGTCCTTTCGAAAGCCTGTTTGGCGCGGTCATGGAACGCGTCACCAGAGAAATACGGGATCGCCTCTCGAACCTCCCGGTGGCGCCGAAAAACTGGCTTGGCCGGTTTAAGCGCAACAACACGCTCGGCCGCCTGGCGGCACGCTTGGCCGCTGACGACCATACTGGCCATGGTGCGGCTTAAGGTGTTGGCGATGGCGGCGGCGTCCGGCCGCGTCGCCTACGTGTTCTTTCGCGAAGGGCAACTCGTACATTGGGGATTGTCCGTCGAGGCGAGCAGGTCGCCTGAGATGGCGAGCCTGCAAGCCGAGAAGTGGGTCTCGTTCTTTGAACCGGACGTGGTCGTGACGGAGGACATCCGTCACAGGTCCCGCAAGGGCGACAACACCGTCGATCTTATTGAGGCGCTCACGGGCGCCGCGCGCGAGGCGCCGGTGAACGACGTTACCGTGCTGCGCGTCCAGCGCCATGCCAACAAATATGAAGAGGCGGAGGCGTTGGCCGCGCACTTTCCGGACATCCTGCCGTGGAAACCCCTGCGACCACGCATCTGGGAGTCCGAACCGCGCAACATGATCTATTTCGAAGCCTTGGCGCTGGCGGTGGAAGTCTTTGGCGGCGACGCTGATCCGAGTTAGCTCGGCCGGATGTTACGTGCCGATCCGTTCCTGGCCGCTGCGCCTCAATTGGGTGGGGCGCGGCGCAAAGGAACGGAGAAAGCAAATGACCGGTACCATCCCCGCCGACGTACTCGCGATCCGCGAGCTCAACGACAAGCTTCGCCAGACCCGGATTGGCGGCCGCGTCTACCTCAGCCAAGGGATTGCCGCGCTCGGCGATCTGTCTATTACCGAGATATTGGCGCTCGTCGCCACGTTCGACGAGTTCACCGCGGAAAACGATCCCTATGGCGAACACGACTGCGCCATCGTCAATTGGCAAGGTCAACGCGTTCTCTTCAAGATCGACTATTTCGATCCAACGCTTCAGAGCCACTCCGATGATCCGACCGACCCGAAAGTGACTATACGGGTCATGACGGTCATGTTCGCGTCGGAATACTGAAGCGCATCACCCTGCCGCCAAGGCGGGGTGATTTCGAATTCTGGCACCTCAGAACTCGACATAGTGCCAATCGCGGGGAAGCCCCCCTGATTTCTCCGAGATGATGCAGAAAATGGCCTTCACAAACCGTACGATGACGCTTTCACTTTGAAACAAAGCCGGAGCGAGAAGCCGCGCACATCGCCAGGTTGAATTGAGCTTGCCTCTCTGGCGGCTATTCTGAACCACTCATCTTGCCGCGGAGCGTGGGGAGCAGATGGGTCAGCAGACCTTGTACCCGTCACCCGCTTTCGTTAGCGGGAATTCCTCTCGCATGCATTGAGTCCACTGCGCCGGCGTACTGACGCGATTGCGGCAGTCGATCGTACGCCGACAAAATGCGGCCCTGCCTTTGCCGTTGAAGAGTTTGGATTGAGTGTTGCCGGTTCCGTTCTCTGCTCCGGTTTGCGTACAGGCTGTCAAAAGGGTCGCGGTTGCCAGCAACTTTAGGTAATGACGCATTTTATTCTCCTTGCTTGGTGACAGAGTCGGTCGGACACGTAGGCGCCGTTGGGGGGCACTACCTGTGACACGCCGTGATCCTTGACGACCCCGCGCCCGTAACGCCGAGATGCAACTGCATGGGATCGCGAAATCCGTTGTCATCGGACCGCATTGCGGCAGGGATCGATCGGCATCCGAGCCGCTCGTTTCCGCCGCGCAGGAAGTAGCTCGTCGTCCACGTATCCCAGAGTGGAATGCCGTCGTAGCCAAGGAGGTGACGAGCTGTCCGCCACCGCCTACGAGCGTGACCAGAAAGGGTTGGCGCGAAGGCGGCAATTGTCTCGTGGTGGACCGTTCGCGGCCCAAGGCCGGTATGGTAGGTCACGTTCCAGAGCTTTTCGGGATGGTGACGGAGCAGGTAGGAAATTGCCCTCGTGTCTTCGGCCACGTTCATGTCGCGGAAGCCGAACAGGCTGCCCGGCACCGTGCGTCCGGTCGCGAACCGTTCGCCCGGTCTGCGCCCGCCAACGCCGAGGACCGCGGAAATCTCCGCCGGATCGACATAGCGATGCATCAACAGCAATGCGGAAACCGTCCACGGCCCTAACTCGGCCATCACCAGTCCGGGGTGCCGGCGCACGACGTCGGCAATCTGGCGCAGCCGGATGTGGTCGGCTGCATTTGTCGCGCGAAAGGACGTACGGTCCGGTCCACGCAGAAGCCGAGCGCGCCAGGCCGCGAGGCCAAGTGTCTCGATCCTCTCGTCCAGGTTCTGGTGAACTTGCCCGGTCGAGGAACCGCCATTGCCGAAAATCGAGGCGAGGCCGACCACCCGCACGCAGCCTCTTCGTTCAAGCTCGCGGTACATCAACAGGCTGACGGAGTCGTCGATCTCGCCGGATGTCGTCATGTCCGAGATGATCAGCACCGGTTGTCGGTCAAATCGACAGGGGCCGTTTAGGAAATGATCAACAAGCCCGCTGGCCTGAGCGGGCTGCAAAAGAAGGATCACAACGAGACACCCGGCCAGTGTCCATGCCATAGTCAACCACCAGGTTTGGCCGGATAATATCTGCCGCTGCGGCTGTGAAAGTAAGTGTAGCTGCCGTCCGCGTTTCGGAAGAAGGTGTAGTTTGTGGTTTCGCCTTTCAGGACGCCGCTGGCTTGGATGGTATAGTTGCCGACATACGTCCCGCCGCGATCGAAGTCGTGGGTGTAGGTTCCATTTCTCTTGAACAAAAATACGCCGCTCGGCCCACGCCAAGGTTGGCCGACGAATGTGCTACGCACCTCTTCCGCCGTCAGCTGTGTTCGTCCGCCGCCCGTGGCGGTCGAACACGCCGAGAGCGCGAACCCGGCAAGCAAAGTGAGCGCAATAATCACCTGTCTCATCCGACCTGTGCCTCCAGAGCGTTAGAAAATGAGCGGCCTCACCAATGGAAGTTGATGCCGATCTTGGCGGTGTGGAGCGTGGTGCGGATGTTCGAGGACTGGAACGCCGTGTCGACATAGGTGTCGCGGCCTAGGTCGTAATAGAGATATTCACCTTTGATCGACCACGCCTCGTTCACCGCGAACTCGACGCCGGCGCCGGCCGTCCAACCCACCTGAGTCTTATCACTGCTTATCCCGGTGCCGAAGACTGGATGCACGAACTCCCGCAACACACTGCCGAAGCCCGCGCCGCCGGTGCCGTAAATCAATGTTCGGTCGAACGCGTAGCCGACCCGCAGGCGGGCTGAACCCAACCACTTAACCGCGCTCTCGCATGAAAATGGGGCCAGCGGGCAGGCCGAACTGCCCTCGATGTTGGCGAGTGCTATGTCTCCCTCGGCACCGATCACCCAATTGCCGCTCTGGAAGTTGTACCCGAGTTGGAGGCCGCCGAAGCCGCCACCGCCTCGAAACGGGTTTGGCTGAACGGCGTTGCCAAAAGGCGAAAAACTCCAAGTCGTGCTGCTGGCTCCCACGCCGGTGCTCTGATCCCCACAAACTGGATCGCTTTTGGTTAGATTTTTCCGCTTAGTTTTCCCTGGCTGGAATGGAGCGGAGAGCGATGAAGGCATCGAAGTTTTCGGACGCGCAGAAGGCGTTCATTCTGAAGCAGGGCGA
>JBDWLQ010000015.1:0-103421 GCA_039973095.1 Nitratireductor sp.
CTTGATTTCGTCGACGACGTCGATGGCGGCCTTCATGCCGGTATAGGCGGTGTCGACCTTGGCGGCGCCGAGGCCGAGCGCGTCCTGAACGGTGGACAGCGCCTTGTTGTCGGAGCGCATCGTGGTGGCGATCGACCAGTAAGCGGCGTTGTCGCTCGCCTCACCGACGCGGTAGCCGGTGGAGATGCGGGCCTGGGTGGTTTCGAGAGCCTTGTTGGTGGACTGGAGGGTTTTGAGCGCGGTCATCGCCGACGCGTTGGTCATGATACTCGACATGGGGGAGTGTCCCTTACTGACTGCCACAAACTAACGAACTGGGTCATACCGGACTTCACCGGCAAGACGGCTTGGCATCATGCCCTCGACCCCATCGTGCAGGGCGTCGATCCATCCTGATTAACCGTGTTGTGATGGAAAAAATTTACCAAACCGATAATTTTCGGTCGGGATTTCAAGAAAATGGCTAACGCTTCGTTACCGGCGGTCTCTGGCTGGCGCGGCACGGACCCCCGGCACCGAGGCCGGGAGCGCGTCAGTTGAAGGAGCGCACCAGACTGCCGACGAGCAGATTCCAGCCGTCGATCAGCACGAAAAACAGGATCTTGAAGGGCAGGGATATGACCGTGGGGGGCAGCATCATCATGCCCATCGCCATCGTTACGGTCGCGACCACGAGGTCAATCACCAGGAATGGCAGCACGATCAGAAAGCCGATCTCGAAGCCACGCCTGATTTCCGAGATCATGAACGCCGGCACCAGAACGCGCAGGTCGACCTGTTCGCCCTCGACCACGTTCTGGCCGCGCTCGCGGGCGAGGTCGGCGAACAGGTTGAAATCGGCGTCGCGGACATTGGCCAGCATGAAGTCGCGAAACGGATCGGCGATGCGCTGCATGGCCTCGGTCTCGTCGATCTGGTTGTTGACCAGCGGGCGCACGCCGTTGTTCCATGCGCTGTCGAAGGTCGGCGTCATGACATAGAAGGTCATGAACAGGGCGAGGCTGATCAGGATGATATTGGCCGGCGTGGTCTGCAGGCCGATGCCGGCGCGCAGGATGGCGAACACGATCACGAAGCGGGTGAAGCTGGTGACCATGATCAGCAGCCCGGGCGCCACGGAAAGCACGGTCAGAAGCCCGAACACCTGGATGATATAGCCGATCGTGGCGCCGTCGGCCTGACCGGTGATCTGGCCGAGGTCGAGTTGCTGGGCGTGCGCTGTCGCGGTCAGCGCGAGCAGGGCGGCGGCGATGGCGGCAAGCGTTCTCATTCGAACAAAAGGGTCCTGATCACCAGTTCCCGCGCAAGGCCGTTGCTGCGGATGCGGGCGCGTTCTTCCAGATCGGTCTTGAGATGCTGGAAGCCGCTAGCGCCCTGGACCTGCTGCAGGGTGACGGTGCGCATATAAGCGAGAATGTCCTGATGGATGCTGCGGACCAGTTCGGGATCGGGCGTGGCGGCGAACACCATCGACAGTTCCATGCGCACCCAGATGTCGGCCGGCGCGCTCAGATTGGTGGTGATCGGCTCGAGCGGCACCAGGCGCGGCACGGGTTTCGCCTCGCCATCGCTGTCCTGTTCTTCTTCCCCGCCCTGCGCGGCGCCGTCGTCCGGCGTCTCAGACATCACCGGCTCGACCGAGATTTTCTGGGTCTCCGGCTCGGTGTCGGCACCGGTCTTGAGGTAGATGCCGGCCCCCCAGCCGCCGCCGATCGCCAGCATGGTCAGCGCCGCCAGCACGCCGATCTGGACGATCAGCGACGGACCCTTCTTGGCTTCGGTCTGGTCTTCGGCGTTGGCGAGCGACATTGCCCCTTGATAATCCTCAGAACGGAGAGATCAGATCCAGGATCTGATGGCCATAGGGAGGCTGCTGGACCTCGGTCAGCCGGCCGCGGCCGCCATAGGAAATCCGCGCCTCGGCGATGCGCTCGTAGGGAATGGTGTTGCTTGCGCTGATGTCGGCGGGACGCACGATGCCGGCAATGGTGAGAATGCGCAGCTCGGCGTTGACGCGCACCTCCTGCGAGCCCCTGATCATCAGATTGCCGTTGGGAAACACTTCGGTGACGACGGCGGCGACCGACAGACGGATGTTTTCCGAACGCGCCGTTGCACCCGAGCCGGCGGCCGTCGAGCGCGAATTGATATCGAGATCGGCGGACGCGGATTTGCCGACGCCGTCCGACTCGAACCCGCCGGCCAGGCCCAGCGTCCGGTTGGTGGTGCGGCTGCGGTCGGATTCGTTGTTGAGGATCGCCTTGTCGTTGATCGAGATGAACACGGTCATGATGTCGCCGACCACCAGGGCGCGCGCGTCTTCGTAGAGCTGACTCTGGCGGTCGTCCCACAGCGAAAACCGCTTGACCGGCGCGGCCGGCGATTCGGGATAGGCCTGTACCGAACCGGTCGCGGGATCGAGGCCCGAGCCGACCGGCGACAGGCTCGGGGCGCGGCCGATTTCGTTCAACTCGCCAGCGCAGCCGGCCAGCAAAAGCCCGGTCGCCAGGATCGGCAGGCTGCGTTTCATGTCGGGTCCTCGGCTTTGGCGACATCGGCGATGATGCCGGTGAGTTTCGCGGCGGCCTGAACATCCATCTCGTTGAGGATGCCGCCGGCCTGGCGTCCCTTGAGCTTCAGGATGATCGCGGCGGCAAGCATGGCGTCCATCTTTTCCAGCCGGGCGGCGGCCGCGTCGGGGCGCATGCGGGCATAGATGCCGACAATGCTGTCCTCGGCGCTGTTGATGACCTCGTTGCGCTTTTTCAGCCAGGCCTCGTATTCGCTGCGCTTGGCTTCCAGCGCGACCATGCGCTCGTCGATCTCCGAGCGCAGTTTCTCCAGCTCCTGGGCCTGCACGGCGTAGCGGCGGTCGCGCGCCGCATCGATGATGTTGGCGCAGAATTCGCGCACCTCGTCGGTGAGGCGCGAGGGAACCTTGCGCGCCTGGGCGAAGGAATCCGAAACCGCGAAGGCGCCCGCGCCGAAACACAGCGCGCCGAGCAGGCCGATCGCCAGCGCCCGGGGAAGGGCGCGTCTTGCGGTTCGCATGCTTGTCGCCACCTTTCCGTCTCCTATTGCAGAACCAGCTCGGCCTGCAGCGCGCCGGCCGATTTGATGCCCTGCAGGATCGCGATGATGCCGTCCGGCTTGACGCCGATACGGTTGAGGCCGGCCACCAATGTCTGCAGGTCGGGACCGTCGAGCAGCGCAACGCGCGCATCGTCCTGCTGGGCGTCGATGATTGTCGAGGGCTCCTCGGCGGTTTCGCCGCGCGAGAACGGCGCCGGCTGGACGATTTTCGGCTGTTCGGTGATGCGCACGGTCAGCGCGCCATAGCTGACGGCGACCTGCGATATCTTCACGTCCTGGCCGATCACGATCGTGCCGGTGCGCTCGTCGATCACCACCCGCGCCGGGGTGTCGGTCTGGATGATGAGGTTTTCCAGTTCGGCCACGAACCGCGCCGCCGAGATGCCGCCGGGCTTGTTGATCAGGATCGTGCGCGCGTCCTGCTCGCTGGCGGTGCGCTTGCCGAAGCGGCTGGTGGTGTAGCGATTGATCGCGTCGGTGATCCTGACGGCGGTCGAAAAGTCCGGATTGCGCAACTGCATCGTCAACACGCTGTCGTCATTGAAGCGGGCGGCGACCTGGCGTTCGACGATGGCCCCGTTGGGGATGCGGCCGGATGTCGGTACGCCCTTGGTGAGGGTCTCGGCCTCGCCCTGCGCGGTGAAGCCGGAGACGAAGACCGGCCCCTGGGCGACGGCGTAGATCTCGCCGTCCGGCGCGCGCAGCGGCGTCATGACCAGGGTGCCGCCGGCGAGCGATGTCGCGTCGCCGAGCGAGGACACGTTGATGTCGATGCGCGATCCCGATTGCACGAAAGGCGGCAGGTTGGCGGTGACGATCACGGCGGCGACGTTTTTGGCCCGCGCGCGTCCGTCCTCCATGGCGATGCCGAGATTGCGCAGCATGGCGCGGATCGACTGTTCGGTGAACGGGGAGTTGCGCAAGCCGTCGCCGGTGCCCTGCAGGCCGATTACCAGGCCATAGCCGATCAGCTGGTTGTCGCGCGCCGTCTGCAAGGTGGCGATATCCTTGATGCGCGATGCCGGTCCGGTGGGCACGGGCAGATTGGACGACTGGCCGCTGGCGGAGACCTGGATGGCCTGCGCGCCGTCATACCCGTCATTGAGTTCGCCGCCGGAACTGGCCGGCGCTGCCGCAATAAGGCCGAAACAAAGGGCCAGGACGAGGCGCTTGATCATATCGCGCCGACCCGGATCGATCCGTCCGCCATGACGATGCCGGTGAACACCGCGCCGGAATCGGCGTTCCTGACCTTGACCATGTCGCCGATCGCGCCCGGCTGGAGCGGGATGCCGATGGTGGAGATCTGAAGCCCGCCATGGACATAGCTCACGGCGACCGGCGCGCCGGCCTCCACCATATAGGCCTCGCGCAGGGCGTTGATCGGGATCAGCTTGCCCGGCAGCAGGGTGCGCTTGGCGACCTTGCCGGTGACCTGATCGGCATATTGCGCGATCGAGGTCAGGATGCGGTTGCTGCGCCGAAGCTTGACCTCGGTCAGCGCGCCGGCATCGACGGTTTCGCCAGGGTAGATCACGCGCTTCGCCACCACCGCCATTTCCTGCGCGACGGCTGTCCCGGCAAAGGCGGCGAGCATCAGCGCCGCGCCGAGGACGAGTGTGGGGATGCGAAGCCGCGACATCGGCCTACCGGATGCTCTGCGTGACGACGGACGCCATCTCGTCGGCCGCCTTGATGACCTTGGAGTTCATCTCGTAGGCGCGCTGGGCGGAGATCAGCTCGGTGATTTCCTTGACCGGGTCGACATTGGAATTCTCCAGATAACCCTGCTCTATGGTGGCGAAACCGGGGTCGCCCGGCACGCCGACATTGGCCGCGCCGGAGGCGGCGGTCTCCTGGAAGAGATTGTCGCCGAGCGGGGCGAGGCCCGCCTCGTTGGGAAAGGAGGCGAGCGTGATCTGGCCGAGATCCTGCAGGTCGACCTGGCCGTCGAGACGGGCGAAAACCTGGCCCGACTTGTTGACGATGACCTCGACCGTCTCGGCCGGGAAAACGATGTCGGGCACGACGCGGAACCCGTCCACGGTGACCAGTTCGCCATTGGCATTGGTGTTGAACGCGCCGGCGCGGGTATAAAGCGTCTGGCCGTCGGCGCCCTCGATCTGAAACCAGCCCGGACCGGTAAGCGCCAGGTCGAACTTGTTGCCGGTGCTGTCGAGAGCGCCCTGCATGTGCACGTTCCTCACCGCAGACGCCTTGACGCCGAGGCCGATGCTCGCGCCTTCCGGCACGATGCTCTGGTCGGCCCGGTTCGGCACGCCCTGCAGCCGCTCGACCTGATAGAGAAGGTCGGAGAACTCGGCGCGCGCGCGCTTGAAGCCGGTCGTGTTGATGTTGGCGATGTTGTTGGCGATCACTTCCAGATTGAGCTGTTGGGCGTTCATGCCGGTGGCGGCAATGGCTAGGGCTTTCATCGCTGTTCCTCAGATCGCCATGCGGCTGATTTCGAGATAGGCGGTCACGATCTTGTCGCGGATCGCGATCGCTGCTTGCAGGGTCTGCTCGGCGCTCATCACGGCGTCGACGACGTCGCGCGCCTGGATGTCGCCGCCTTTCAAGGCAAGCATGGATGCGCTTTCGGCGCGCTCCAAGGTGGCAACCGACTGGCTCGCAGCCGCTTCCAGGGCCGCTTCGAACGAGGCCGGCGAGATCGAAGGCGCGACCGGCGGGGCGGCGGGCCCGACGCCAGCCAGCCCGTTGCCCAAAGACGTCTGGTTGAGGCGGTCGACCAGTCCCAATCCGGCGATCATGTCTGCGACCTCAGCAAGTCGATGGTCATGGAGATCAGCTGGCGCGCCTGCTTGATCACCTGGAGGTTGGCATCGTAGGAGCGGTTGGCCTCGCGCATGTCGGCCATTTCGATGATCGGATTGACGTTGGGCATCTTCACGAAACCGCCGTCGTCGGCGGCCTGATGGCTCGGCAGATATTCGATCGGGAACTCGCTGCGGTCGAGGTCGACCGACTGGACACGCACGAAGGAGCCGCCATTGTCGCGATCGAGCGCGGTGGCGAAGGTTACGGTCTTGCGCTGATACGGGTCGGCGCCCGGCGTATTGCCGGTCGACTGGGCGTTGGCCAGGTTCTCGGAGACGACGCGCAGGCGTTCGGACTGCACGCCGAGACCCGACGCGGCGATCTTGAGAGCGGCGGAAAGCGGATCAAGCGCCATCAGCCCCTCGTCGCCATCATCATCATGCGGTGGAAGGATTTCACGATCGCCGTGTTCAGTTCAAAGGCGTGGCGGACCTCGCCGGCTTTCACGAGTTCCTGCTCGACGGTAACCGAATTGCCGGAGGGCGAGGTGGTTTCGATCGCGTCCTGGCGCAGGTTGAACGTCTCGCGGCCGGCGCCGAGGGGGATGTGCCCGGTCCGGCTCGGCGCGAAGGCGAGCTTGGCGCTGTCGAGCACCTGTTCAAACGGCACGACGTCGATCGCCTGATAGCCGGGCGTGTTGATGTTGGCGATGTTGCCCGCCACGGCCGACTGGCGCACGGACAGCCAGCGCGCCTGCTGCGCGGCGAGATCGAACAGACTTACCGGTTGCATGATCTTTCCCTCGGTCAGGGACAGATTAGAAACACAGTCTTGCGCGGACCTTGCGTGGTCGCGTCAGCGTCGTTTGACTTGAAGGGGGATCGTCGAGGGGCCGGAGGCGAGGCTGCCGGTCACGGGCTTCGCCGCCGCGCCGTCACGCGGGCGCGAAGCCCGAATGGCGGCCTCATGGCGTCATTTCGATCACGGTGTCGTTGCTGGTGCGAAGGATCCAGGACCCCGAACGCATTTCGATCGCGGTGACGCGGGAATTGTCGGGCAGAATCGACCCGCGCTGAACCACCCAGAAACCGTTCGCGTCCTGGATCATCGCGCGCCCCTTGGCGACGTGGACCAGGGCGTAGGCGGGCTTACGGGCCGGAAAGGGCTGCACGCTTCCGGTGGTTTCGGGCGCGACCCTGTCCGGCATGACCGTGCCGGTGGGCGCGAAATCCAGCGGCAGTTCGGCGATTTCCTCCCGCGTGAGGCGCTGCGGCGTCCAGTTGACCTGCGGCGTGTAGAACGGACCGGACAGGTCGGACTCAACGGCGACCCCGTCGAAATCGACCACCCGCACCCCGAATTGCTCCTGGTGGAAGAAGACGTACCATGGAAACATGAAGCTCGCCGCGCCGATGCCAAGCCCGAGGCCGGCGAGGACGGCGTCGCCCAGGCTGTAGCGCCCCTTGCGCCGGGGCCGGGCGGGCTTTTGGGCGGACGGCATGCCGGCGAGCGCGGGTCCGTCCGTCTTGCCGCGTTTTTGAGCGAAGATGCGCCAGCTAGCCATCCGTTGCCTCCAGAGCCTTGAGATGCCGCGCCAGTTCGGCGAACGGATCGGCGATCGCGCCGTCGTGCGGCGCTTGCATCAGCGCCTGATAGATCGCGGGAACCTGGCGCACGGCGTTGTCGAGTTCGCCGTCGCCGCCCGGCTTGTAGGCGCCGAGTATGCGGATGTCGCGCGTTTCCTCGAAACGGGAAATCATCGCCTTGAGACGCGTGACAAGGGTGCGCTCGCCGTCGCTCCAGGCGCGGTTGGCAAGCCGCGACACCGACGCCAGCGGGTCGACGGCGGGATAGCGGCCCTGTTCGGCGATGGCGCGTTCGAGCACGACATGGCCGTCGAGGATGCCGCGGACCGAATCGGCCACCGGATCGTTGTGGTCGTCGCCGTCGACCAGGACCGAGATGATGGCGGTGATCGAGCCGGCGCCTTCGCCGCCGGGGCCGGCGCGCTCGAGCAGTTTCGGCAGGTCGGTGAAGACGGAGGCCGGATAGCCGCGCGCGACCGGTGGCTCGCCGGCGCCGATCGCGACCTCGCGCAGGGCGTGCGCGAAGCGTGTTACCGAATCCAGGATCAGCAGGACCTTGTCGCCGCGATCGCGGAAATATTCGGCCACCGACATGGCGGTGCCGGAGGCCCGCTTGCGCATCATCGCGCTTTCGTCGCTGGTGGCCACCACCGCGACGGTCTTTTTCATGCTCTCGGTGCCGATCGTGTCCTCGAGAAACTCGCGCACCTCGCGCCCGCGCTCGCCGACCAGAGCGATGACGACCGTATCGAAGGCCTGGGCGGCGGCCAGCATGGCGAGCAGCGTCGACTTGCCGACACCGGAGCCGGCGAACACACCCATGCGCTGGCCGAAACACAGCGGCGTGAAGATGTCGATCACCTTGACGCCGGTGCGGAAGGAGGCGTCGACGCGCTGCCGCGACAGGGCCGGCGGTGTCACGGACATCGCGGGATTGCCGGTGTCGGGCACCAGCGGCGCGCCGCCGTCGACGGGATGGCCGAGCGCGTCGACGACGCGCCCCTTCCACGAAACATCCGGTCCGATGCGAAACCGGCCGCGCAGGAATACCGGGTCTGCAATGCCGGCGTCGAAGGTGGTGTCGAACGGTGCGACGAGAACGCTGTCGGCACTGATCTGCACGACTTCCCCGGCTTTCGGTCCATGGCGGCCGCGATGCTCGACGATGTCGCCCAGCCTCGCGGCGGCGGATAGCCCGCCGACCCTGTAATGGGTGGCGGAAACCTCCCGCACATGTCCGCCACGGCGCACGAGAGCGTCATCCGCGACCAGGCCGCGATGGAGGCGCCCCAACGCCTCCAGTGCGTCGAGCCCCGTGCCGTCGGCGTCCGGGGACGGTGCCGGCGCGGATTTGGCGGCGTATTCCTGCAACGGCCCGGTCGGTTCCACTTCTCTAGCTGCCGAGCGCCTTGACGGCGCCATCGAGCGACTTGTCGCTTTCGCGGATTGCGGCGGCCGCGTTCTCGAAGGCGCGCTGGACCATGATCAGCCGGGTCATTTCCTTGACCGGATTGACGTTGGATTCCTCGACGAAGCCCTGCAGCACGCCGACCTCGAGACTGTCGACCACGGCTTCGGGCGGACTGGCCGGAATAACGCCGGAATTGCCATAGCGTGCGAACTGTGCGCCCGGGGCGAAGGTGAACAGGCCTATCGCGCCGACCGGCTGCCCGTTCTGGCGCAGCATGCCGTCGCTGCCGGCCGTGGGTGCGCCCTCGAACGGATCGAGCTGGATCGGGGCGCCGCCGGCGTCCAGCACCGGATAGCCTTCGGTCGAAACCAGTTCGCCGGTTTCCAGCATTGTAAAGCGGCCGTCGCGCGTCATCACCGGGCCGGCGGGCGTATCGATGGCGAACCAGGCCTCGCCGCGCACTGCGAAATCGAGCGGATTGCCGGTCTGCTTGACCGGGCCGGACGTTGTCGACAGGAAGGTCGAGCCGGGCGAGACATAGGCGACCGAATCCGAGCCGGATTGCGACACCATATCCTCGAATTTCACCTCCGTTGCCCGGAAGCCGACAGTGTTGGCGTTGGCGACGTTGTCGGCGATCGTTCGCAGCCGCTTTTCGAGCGCGACCTGGGCGGAAAGGGCGACATAAAGACCTGTCTGCACGGGCGCGTCCTCAGAATTTCAGCTTCTGCATGGTCAAAAGCAGGTCGGTGGAAATCCCCAGTTCGGCGGGCTGGCCGAACAGGATGGCCGTGTTGGGCAATGTGGCCGAGGTCGGGTTGGCGATCTCCCACATGCTCGTGAACCGCGTCAGGAATTCCGACAGGGCCTCGGGGTCCTTGAAATCCTCGATGTCGAGCGACCGCTCAAAAATCTCGACCTGCTTGTCGACATCGAGAAGGGCGAAGGAATCGGGCAGGCTGAGCGAGGTGCGCACGACCTTGGCCAGCGCGCTGTCGGCGAGGATGGAATAGAAACTCTCGATGTCGGGCGCCTTGCGCTCGAAATAGAGCGCCAGCCTGACGCCTTCGTTCTGGTCGCCGGCGTTTTCCTCCAGCGTCTGGCGCAGATAGCGGTCAACGGTGCCCTGACGGGTACGGTCGAAGACCGTGGTGTCTTCGCCGAAGCGGGCGAAGTTGAAGGTTTCGGCGAATTCGCGATAGCGCTGGTCGTTGAGCGAATTGGCGAAACTGTCGCTGTCGTCGATGCCGCCCTCCAGCACCTTGACCATGAACGCCTTCGCGTAGGCCATGTCCTCCAGGCCGAAGGCCTTCATGGCGTAGCGGTACAGGCGGTCATTGCCGATGAAGTCCTCGACCGACTTCACCTTCTCGATGTTTTCCAGATAATGGTCGCTCTCGCGCTGAACCATCGGCTGGGCCTGGACCCGATCGAGCGATCGCTCAATGTCGCGCGCAATCGCGTTGTAGTTGACAAAGGTGCTGACCAAGCGGGTGCTCCGATACGGGTTCGACCGCCGTCACACTAGGCGCAATTGCTTGCGTGAACCTTTCCGGGACCGCGCGGCGCACGGTCAAGCCTCACACAAGCAAGCCGCGCTAGGGGAATCCCTCAAGCGAATTGCGGAGGCGCCGCTTTGGGCATTCTCATCGGTCTGGTCGTCACGTTCGGCTGCGTTCTGGGTGGTTTCATGGCCATGGGCGGGCACATCGATGTGCTCATCCAACCCTGGGAATTCGTCATCATCGCCGGCGCCGCGCTCGGCATTTTCCTGATCGGCAATCCGATGTCGACGGTCAAGGACGCCGGCCGGGCGATCGTGGAGGCCTTCAAGCACGCCGTTCCCAACGAGAACGACTATCTGGAGACGCTCGGTGTGCTGCACAGCCTGATGCGCGAGCTCAAGACCAAGTCGCGCAGCGAAGTCGAAGGTCATATCGACAATCCCGAGGAATCGCCGATCTTCCAATCCTATCCGCTGGTACTGAAGAACAAGGACCTGACCCATTTCATCTGCGACTATTGCCGGCTGATCATCATCGGCAATGCCCGTTCGCACGAGATCGAGGCGCTGATGGACGAGGAAATCCACACCATCCGCCACGACAAGCTGAAATCCTATCACGCGCTTGTGGCCATCGGCGACGGCCTGCCGGCGATCGGCATCGTGGCGGCGGTGCTCGGCGTCATCAAGGCGATGGGCGCGCTCGACGAATCGCCCGAAGTGCTGGGCGCGCTGATCGGCGCCGCGCTGGTGGGAACGTTCCTGGGCATCTTCCTGTCCTACGGCGTCGTCGGGCCGATCGCGGCCAAGATCAAGGTCGTGCGCGAGAAGCGCAACCGGCTCTACATCATCGTCAAACAGACGCTGCTGGCCTACATGAACGGCGCGCTGCCGCAGGTCGCGCTGGAGTTCGGCCGCAAGACGATCTCCTCCTACGACCGGCCTTCGATCGACGCCGTCGAGGAGCAGACGCTCAACCCGGGTGGCGGCGAAGCGAAAAAGGCGGCCTGACATGGCGGATGGCGCCACTATCCCCGAGCGTGGTGGAAGCGATATCCTCGAGCGCCTGCTTGGCGATACCGGGGAGCCGGACCTCATCATCGAGAGCGCGCGCAATCTGGGCGAGCGCACGCTGAAGCCGCTGCGCGCGGCCATGGGCGAGGGCATGAGCCATCCGGTCCCGATCGATCTGGGCGGGGCCGACACGGCGCGCATGAAGCAGGCGATCGGCGATGCGGGACCGCACGACGCCGTGGTGGTGGCGGCGTCGGCCAATTCGCCCGACGCCCTGGTCATCCGCGTCGACCCGATGGCGATCGCGGTACTTATCAACGCGCTGTTCGGCGCCGAGCCCGATGCCGAGCCGGAGGCGATCACCCGCGAACTGTCGCCGCTCGAACGCGAGGTCGCGTGGCTGGCGGCCCAGCAGGTCGCAACCGCCTTCAACGGCTTTGGCCAGCGGGCGCTGCAGGTTCGGTTCCCGCTGCCGCCGGTGCAGTCCGGCGAGGGGCTGGAAAAGATCGCACTGCGCGACGGACCGGCGGTGAAGATCGAATTCCTCGTGGAGGCCGAGCCCGAACCCGGACGTATCGTGGTGGTCATGCCGCAACGCATCCTGTTGCGTCCGCGCGACGACACGGGGGCGGGCGATGCAGCCCCGTCCGGGGGGCGGGCCGACGACTGGTCGGCGCGTTTCAGCGAGGAGGTGATGCGTTCGAAGGTCAAGCTCCAGGCGACGATGCCGCTCGCGCGCATGAGCCTGGGTGCGATTGCCCGGCTGAAACAGGGCCAGACCATCGCATTGGCGCCCGATGCGGCCGCGCAGGCCACGCTAGCCAGCAAGAACAAGACGCTGTTCGTTTGCGAGTTCGGCCGGCTTGGACAAAACTACACCGTACGAATCAAAAGCCCCTGGAATACCGAAGAGGAACTGATCGATGGGCTTTAACCTGCCTGACCTGACCCGGCCCGTCATGGTCGCGGGACCGGGAGCTGGACGATGAACCAGGTCAACGCTCCGGCCGGGACCGGAGACGAAGAAGAGGAACTGAACCGGGCAATCGACGAATTGCGCGGCGTCCTGCACGAAGGCGAGGACGCGGCGGACGCGCCCGCCGACGCGGCGGGTCCGGCGGCCGGGGGCGGGTCGGCGCCGGACTATGCGCCTGGTGAGATGGGCGGCGACGAGGCTGGTTCCGGCGTCATCATGGGTATCCCCGTCGACGTGCAGATCGTCCTGGGCAGCACCGAGATGCAGGTCTCGCAGCTGATGTCGCTGCGCAAGGGCGCCACCGTGGCCCTTGATCGCCGGATCGGCGAGCCGGTCGACGTGGTCGTCAACGGCCGCAAGATCGCGCGCGGCGAGATCACCGTGCTGGAAAGCGATTCGTCCCGCTTCGGCATCCGGCTGACCGAAATCATCAGCAACTCGAAAGTTTCCTGACCGCTCCATGGATTTCGACGCGCACACATCGACCACGTCGCAGGGGATCACGGCCGAAAGCCTGACGCGGGCGCAAAAGGCGGCGGCGATCCTGGTGGCGATGGGCAAGCCCGCGGCAGGCCGGCTCTTGAAATTCTTCAGCCACGAGGAGCTCAAGTCGCTGATCGAGGCCGCGCGGATGCTCAAGACGATCCCGCAGGGCGAACTGGAAAAGATCATCGCCGAGTTCGAGGACGAGTTCGCCGAGGGCGCGGGGCTGATGGATTCGGCCGCGACGATGGACAAGATCCTGAGCGAGTCGCTCTCGCCCGAGGAAGTCAGCGCGATCATGAACCACGGTGCGGAAACGGGCGGCGAGGCGCCGCTGGCGGTCTGGCCGCAGATCGAAAAGCTCGAACCCGAACGCGTCGGCGCCTTTCTGGCCGGCGAACACCCGCAGACGGCGGCGCTGGTGCTGACGAAACTGTCCTCCACCGCCACGGCCAACGTTCTTTTGGCCATGCCCAAGCAACAGCGCGGCGAGGTCGCCAAGCGCATGGTCACCATGGGCAGCGTCAAGCCCGGCGCCTTGCGGATCGTCGAAAACCAGTTGCGGACCACGCTTCTCGGCGACAGCGCGAAAAAATCGTCGAGCGAAGGCCAGGCGCGGGTGGCCACGGTTCTCAACGAGCTGGAAAAAGCGCAACTCGACGAGATCCTGTCGGACATGGAAACGGCCGGTTCGCAGGACGTGCATGCCATTCGCTCGCAGCTGTTCTCGTTCGAGGATCTGCCGCTGCTCAGTCAGAAGGCGCGGCTTGCGCTTTTCGACGGCCTGTCCACGGAAATCGTCACCCTGGCGCTGCGCAACGCGAGCAAGGAACTGACGGAAGTGGTGTTGTCGGCGCTCGGCGTGCGCTCGCGCCGCATGATCGAGGCCGAGCTGGCGATGGAGATCGACGGTCTTCCGGCGGCCGAGATCGCGAAGGCCCGCCGCGCGATCGCCGCCACCGCCATCCGCCTGTCGAAGGACGGCAAGATCGAGCTGCCGTCGACCCAGGCTGCCGCTTAGCCGAAGCCACGCGGCGGCCCTGGCGATGAAAGGACGGCTCCTTCATGGCCGAAGACCAGGACAAGGACAGCAAAACCGAGCCGGCCACGGAAAAGAAAATCCGTGACAGCATCGAAAAGGGCAATCAGCCGTTTTCGCGCGAGACGCCGATCCTGGCCTCCTTCGCCGCCATCGCCATCTTCCTGCTGTTCTTCGCCTACGACACCAGCATCCGGCTGGCCGGTTTCCTGTCGACGTTCCTCGAACGGCCGGAGGAATGGCGACTGGAAACCGAGCTCGACGCGATCTCGCTCTACCAGACCGTCTTTATCGAGATCGCGCGCGCCATCATGGTGGTGATGTTCCTGCTGGTGGCGGCCGGGCTCGCGGCGTCGGTGTTCCAGAACCTGCCGCGTTTCGTCGGCAATCGCGTGATGCCGAAATTCTCCCGCATATCGCTGATCGGCGGGTGGAAGCGCATTTTCGGGGTCAAGGGTTTCGTGGAATTCCTTAAGTCCCTCGGCAAAGTGCTGTTTGCGATGGTGTTTCTGTATTTCGTCATGCACGACGTCGATGTGCGTCTGCTGCAGGGCATGGTCACCCATCCGTTGGGTTTCGGCACCGTGATCCGCGACATGGCCGTCGAGCTGGTGGTGACGATCACCATCGTCATGGTCCTCATCGCCGCAGTCGACCTCTTGTGGTCGCGCTATCACTGGCTTGAGGAACTGCGCATGACCAAGCAGGAGGTCAAGGACGAGGTCAAGCAGGCCGAGGGCGACCCGATCCTGAAATCGCGGATGCGCTCGCTCGCCCGCGACCGTGCGCGCCAGCGCATGATGGCGGCCGTCCCGCGCGCGACGCTGGTGGTCGCCAACCCGACCCACTACGCCGTGGCGCTGCGTTACGTGCGCGAGGAAAACGCGGCGCCGGTGGTGGTGGCCAAGGGCCAGGACCTGATTGCGCTCAAGATCCGCGAGATCGCGGAGGAGCACAATGTGCCGGTTTTCGAGGACGTGGCGCTCGCCCGTTCCATCTTCAAACAAGTTTCGGTCGATAGCATGATTCCGTCTCACTTCTACGAGGCGGTCGCGGAACTGGTCCGCATCATTCACAGCAGCCGCAACGGCGCGAAGACAGGCAAGTCGCATTCATGAATCGCCAGCCGCACACTTCTGCACGCGAAATCATCGTAGCCGATGCGATCCGTGAGGTCGTATCGGAACTGCGCCTGGTCGATGTCGCCGATTACGTGGCCTATATCCGGCTGGAATATTTCGCCAATTTGGCCGATATCGTGGAATCGGCGGCCGAGCTCTATTTCATGCCCGACACGCTGCGCTTCGGTCATGGCGGCGATGTCGATCTCGGCTGGTCGGGCGAGCCGACCGTCAATCTCGATCTGCAATTGCGGCCGAAAGGCGCGACGGTCTATTTCACGCTCAACATGACCGCGCTCAAGGCCGGGGTCGAGATCGGCTACGTCGCGCTCGACGATCCTTCGCCCGATCCGATGGAAAACACCCGGTTTCTGGCCAACGCTCTGGATGCGTCCAAGATCCGCCGTACGGCCCCGCTCAACATCTGAGCGGGTATTGCGAGCTATGCGATCAGCCCGAGCCGCAGCGCCTTGGCCACCGCATGGGTGCGGCTCATCGCGTTGAGCTTGTGGGTGGTGGCGGCGAGATACTGGTTGGTGGTGTGGACCGACAGGCCGAGCGCCGCGGCGATGTCCTCGCTGGTCTTTCCTTCGGCCGTCATTGTCAGGCACTCGAGCTCGCGTTTGGACATTGGCGGCGTGCCGTCGAGCTGCGACAGGCGCAACCTGGCCACCGACCGGAACAGCGAAAAGGCGCGGATGTGCAGGTCGCACACCAGGCCGTCGTCAACGGCCATGTCGCGGCCGGCGAGGACGAAGAAACCGCCGATCCCGCCTTCGGCGAATACCGGCAGGGCCAGGCCCGGCAGGTTCGACGTCAGGGCGGGCATGTTGTGGCCGAGCGAGACGAGCGAAAAGGCGGGGCATTGCTGGGCGCCGGTTTCGCAATACCACCAGGCCGGGGCGAGCGATTCGGTGCGCGTCGCCATCCACGCCATGCCTGCGGGACCGCAGATCGCCCGCGACAGGTCGGACGTGCGCGGGAATTCCCGGTCGAAGACCGTGGCCAGACCGGGTATGCGGCGGTCGCGGGTTTCGACATAAAGACCGTAGAAGGACGCCGCGGCGCTGGCCGCCAGGCGCCGGGCGTGGCGCACCGTGTCGAGCACGACCGCCACGTTTTCCTGGGTGACGTCGAGACCGTCGGCGGCGGCTCTTGTCTTGGCGGGGCCTGCCGGGCCGTCCTTCGCCGTGCGGTGCTTCATCGTTCAGATGGTCCCGCTGCGGATCGCGGTGGCGATCGCCATGGCGCGGTTGCTGGCGCCGTATTTGCGTATCGCATGGGCGAGATAGCTGTTGACGGTGTTGGCGGTGACGCCGAGGATCATCGCAACCTCACCGGTGGTCTTGCCCTCCGACACCCAGCGCAGGCATTCGCGCTCGCGTACCGACAGGGAATTCGGCGGCGGCGTGCCCAAAAGCTCGGCAGGTATCCGCGACAGCAAATAGCAGCAGGCAAGCTGCACCTGCGGCAGCATCTGGCTATCGATGGCGCCCACCCGGCCTGACGAAAACAGCGCCCTGCAGCGCTGCGCGGTGGCGTGCAGCCCCACGCTGTAGATCTCGGCGTGGCCGTGGCGCGCAAGCTGTTGCAGCGCCCCGGCGGCGTTCGCCCCGTCGCCGTCTCCGGTAATCGGTTTTGCCGGTTCTCCGATCGCGCAGGTGCGCTGGCCGGCCGAAAGCCGCGCGAGCGGTTCCAGGCCGAGAATGTGGACGGTATCGTAAATCCAGTTCGACGCGATGATGTAAGGCCGCTCGCCGCCATGGTCGAGCAAGGTGCCCAGCAGGAGAAACCGCTCGGCGCCTGCTTCGGCGCAGATGCGGCCGAGACACTCGGACAGGTCGCTGCGGGTGGTGACGGCCGGTATGGCGGCCAGCGTCTCGCGCGAGAGCGTTTGCCGTGCGGCGTTCATGACCGCCGGTCCGGGACCGGCGGCGCGTTCCCGCCGGCGGGACCGGCAGCGCAGCTTGGCGAATCACTCGACATGCCCAACGATTTCCACGCAGCGCGAATCGCGTCAACTGCGAAATCGCGTTGTGCAAAGACGATGGCGAGCCGCGCGGTCGCGCACCGTCTTGTGCGGTTATCGCGGTCCGATCAGGCCGAGCCGTTCCCGCGCCAGCCAGCGGGCCAGCAACAGCACGCCCACGACGGCCAGGCCGGAGGAAAGCCCGACCCAGATGCCGGCGCCGCCGAAGCCGAATTGGAAGGCCAGCAGCGCGCCGACCGGCAGGCCGACGCCCCAATAACCGAACGCGGCGTAAATCATGGGCACGCGTGTGTCGTGCAGGCCGCGCAGCATGCCGCCCGCCACGGCCTGGGCTCCATCGAAAATCTGGAAAAGCGCCGCGAAGGCGAGAAACCCCACCGCCAGTTGCGCAACCGCCCTGCTTTCGGGCGTGGATGCGTCGATGAAGACGCCGATCAGAAGATCGGGGACGGTGATCATGACCAGCGCCATCAGCGCCATGAAGCCGACGCCGAGCGTGAAGGACGTCCAGCCTGCGCGCGCAACGCCGTTCGGGTCGCCGGCGCCGTAGGCGCGCCCGACGCGTACCGTCACCGCCTGGGAGATGCCCATCGGCACCATGAAGGACAGCGAGGCGACCTGCATGGCGATGGCGTGGGCGGCAAGCGCGGTCGTGCCGATCAGCCCCATCAGCATTGCCGCGACATTAAAGATCGAGACCTCGAAAAGCACGATCGCGCCGATCGGCAGGCCGAGACGGGCCAGGGTAACGAAGCGCGGCCAGTCGGGACGCCAGAAACGTCCGAACAGCCGGTAGCGGCGGAATTGCTTGTCAATGGTCACGACAAGGGACACGCCGGCAAACATCAGAAGGCTCGACAGGGTGGTCGCCAGCCCGGACCCGGCAATGCCCATCGCGGGAAAGCCGAGATTGCCGAACATCAGGCACCAATTGGCCAGAACGTTGAAGGCGACGGCGAAGAAGGTCACCGCCAACGCCCATCCCGGCCGCTCCAGCGCCGCCATGAAGCAGCGCAGCACGATGTACCAGAAGAACGGCAGGATCGCCCATTGCAGCCACACCATGTAGCGGCCGGCTTCGCTGGCCAGTTCCTTCTGCTGGCCCATCAGCAACAGCAGCGGTTCGGCAAACCACAGAAACACCCAGATCGGCACCGCGACCAGCGTTGCGATCCACAGGCCCTGGCGCACCGTGCGGCGCACGTCGCGGACCGAATGGCGGCGGCGTCCGAGTTCGCTTGCGATCATCGGCGCCGTCGCCAGGATCAGGCCGAGGCCGAAGATCATCGGTGCGAAGTAGAGCGACCAGCCGAGCGTGCCGGCGCCCAGCGTCACCGGGCCGAGGCGCCCCATCATGATGATGTCGGTGGCCGTCATGGCGTTCTGGCCGAGATTGGTCATGACCATCGGCCAGGCAAGCGCCAGCGTGGCGCGGATTTCCCGCCGCCATGCCGACGTTTGTGGCGGCGCCTGGGGCGCGGCCGGGCAATCTGCCACTCTGCTCATTATGGCCTCATGATACGCGACCGCGCGCGGGCCATTCGTGGGCGTTCGCACGGTGCATCGATCCGGCACTTGGTACAGGCTGCGCGGCGAGGCAAGCGGCTGCGCGCGCCAATCGATTGGCACAGGCGCCGGGTATGCGCCAATGTCCGAATTGCCGCAGGCGCGGATTTGCGATTTCTCCGGATCGGCGGCGCTGGTATGAGTGGGATCGAAACGGAAAAGGCAAACAGCGTGCAAAGTCGGCCACACTGGACGCGATCCTGGATCGCCATAGTCGCGACGGCCTTCCTTGTGCTGCAGGCCGCGCTGGCCGGCTTTGCCGGCGGCGCCAACGCCGCGCCGCTTGCGCTCGACGCGTTCGGCAACCCGCTGTGTATCGGCAACAATGTCGGCGATCCGGGCGAAAACGGGGCTGGCGGTCATCAACTGCCGAACTGCTGCCTGGCATCGTGTTCCATGTTCGCGCCGGCCATGGCGACCGTCGCGCCCGCAGCCGCACTCCGCCCGGGCCTGGCCGGCGAAGTGGCGGTCGCCACCTATCATCCCGTCGTTTTTCCCACACGCGGGCGCGGCGAACCGGGCAGGCCGCGCGCACCGCCCCTGTCGGGCTGATCCGGACCGTTATTGACGGTCCCGTTTTGGATTTGCCGCCGGGCAGACCCCGGCTGACGACTGTTTTTGGAGACCATCATGTCGACTTTTTTCAGCGCGGCATTCGCGCGTTCCTTCCGCCCGCAACCGTCCTTCCTCGCCAGTTTCGAGGAAAGGCTCGGTGTTGCCGTACTCACCTTCGCGCTGCTCGTGGCGAGCGCGTTCTCGCTCATGGCGTCCGAAGCCAGGGTCGGCGACATCGTCGTCGAAAAGGGCTGGTCGCGGGCCGCGCCGGGCGGCGCAAAAGTGGCGGGCGGCTTCGTCGTCATCCGCAATGAAGGCAGTGCCGACGACCGGCTGGTCGCCGTCGAAACCGGCATCGCCGAACGTGGCGAGATCCACGAGATGTCGGTCGACGACAACGGCGTGATGACCATGCGTCCGCTGGCGGACGGGCTGGCGATCCCGGCCGGCGAGACCGTGACGCTGAAGCCCGGCTCGTTCCACCTGATGTTCATGGGGCTCGGCGCCCAGCCGGAGGAGGGCGAGAGCTTCGCAGTCCGGCTGATCTTCGAAAAGGCCGGTGCGGTCGAAGCGATGTTCGAAGTCACCGGCATGGGCGGTGGCAAGATGCACGGCGACTGAGCCGCCGCCGGCGGGCCTCGGGTCCGCGTTGGGGGCGCCGGGCGGCCGCCCGGACGCTCCGCCTGCGGCCTGTTGCGTCGCGCGCGCTTCCTCGTGCGCGCGACACCGCGCGCAATGTTCGTGAATGCGACAGGCATCGCATCCGATTGCGACGTCATGTTGACATAAAGATATCCTTATGTGACCATGGAAGGAGTTCTAGAACACGATCACGCGAGTATATTTTATGGCTTCCAGCCTTGATGAGCTGTTCGGCCCGGTTGCGGAAAAGCCGGACGGCAAGGAAATTCGCGCCGCGCTCGAACAAGCGGCGCGCGAACGCATTCTCGTTCTCGACGGCGCGATGGGGACGCGCATTCAGGCCCTCGGCTTCGGCGAGGACGACTATCGCGGCGAGAAGTTCGCCGGCTGCGCCTGCCACCAGCAGGGCAACAACGATCTGCTGATCCTGTCACAGCCCAAGGCGATCGAGGACATTCACCTCGAATACGCGCTTGCCGGCGCCGACATCCTGGAGACCAACACGTTTTCCTCCACCTCGATCGCCCAGGCCGATTACGGCATGGAGGCGATGGTCTACGACCTCAACCGCGACGGCGCCCGGCTGGCGCGCCGCGCCGCGATCCGCGCCCAGCAGAAGGACGGCCGTCGCCGTTTCGTCGCCGGCGCGCTCGGACCGACCAACCGCACGGCCTCGATCTCGCCCGACGTCAACAATCCCGGTTTCCGCGCCGTCACCTTCGACGATCTCCGGATCGCCTATGCCGATCAGCTGCGGGGGCTGGTCGACGGCGGCGCCGACATCGTGCTGATCGAGACGATCTTCGATACGCTGAACGCCAAGGCGGCGATCTTCGCCGCGCTGGAAGTGTTCGCCGAAAAGGAGATCGAGCTGCCGATCATGATTTCGGGCACGATCACCGACCTTTCCGGGCGCACTCTGTCCGGCCAGACGCCGACGGCGTTCTGGCATTCGATCTGCCATGCCAGGCCGTTCACGGTCGGGCTGAACTGCGCGCTCGGCGCTGAGCAGATGCGTCCGCATCTGGCCGAGATTTCGAGCGTCGCCGACACCTTCACCTGCGCCTATCCCAATGCCGGCCTGCCGAACGCGTTCGGCGAATATGACGAAAGCCCGGAATTCATGGCCGAACAGGTCGAGGCGTTCGCCCGGGAGGGGCTGGTCAATGTCGTCGGCGGCTGCTGCGGGTCGACGCCGGAACATATCCGCGCCATCGCCGAGGCGGTTTCCAAACACGCGCCGCGCACGCTGCCGGACATCGAACCGCGCATGCGCCTTTCCGGGCTTGAGCCGTTCGTGCTGACCGACGACATTCCGTTCGTGAATATCGGCGAGCGCACCAACGTCACCGGCTCGGCGCGCTTCCGCAAGCTGATCACCGCCGGCGATTACGCCGCCGCCCTCGAGGTCGCCCGCGACCAGGTCGAAAACGGCGCCCAGGTGATCGACATCAACATGGACGAGGGGCTGATCGATTCGAAGGCCGTCATCGTCGACTACCTCAATCTGGTCGCTTCGGAACCCGACATCGCCCGGGTGCCGGTGATGATCGATTCCTCCAAATGGGAGGTGATCGAGGCCGGCCTGAAATGCGTGCAGGGCAAGGCGGTGGTCAATTCGATCTCGCTCAAGGAAGGCGAGGAGGCCTTTCTCAAACAGGCGCGGTTGTGCCGGGCCTATGGGGCGGCGGTCGTGGTGATGGCCTTCGACGAGACCGGTCAGGCCGACACCAAAGAGCGCAAGGTCGAGATCTGTACCCGCGCCTACAAGATTTTGACCGAAAAGGTCGGCTTCCCGCCGCAGGACATCATTTTCGACCCGAATATTTTCGCGGTCGCCACCGGCATCGAGGAACACGATAATTACGGCGTCGACTTCATCCAGGCGACGCGCGAGATCACCAGCACCCTGCCGCATGTCCACGTGTCGGGCGGGGTGTCCAACCTGTCGTTTTCCTTCCGCGGCAACGAGCCCGTGCGCGAGGCGATGCACGCTGTGTTCCTCTATCACGCCATCCAGGCGGGCATGGATATGGGCATCGTCAATGCCGGCCAGCTCGCCGTCTACGACACGATCGACGCCGAATTGCGCGAGGCCTGCGAGGACGTGGTGCTGAACCGGACGCCGAAAGGCGAGGGGAGCGCGACGGAGCGCCTGCTCGACCTTGCCGAGCGCTTCCGCGGAACCGGCGGCAAGGCGGCCCGGGAAAAGGACCTGTCCTGGCGCGAATGGCCGGTCGAAAAGCGGCTCGAACACGCGCTCGTCAACGGCATCACCGAATATGTGGTGGACGACACCGAAGAGGCCAGGGCCAAGGCGGAGCGGCCGCTGCACGTCATCGAGGGGCCGCTGATGGCCGGCATGAACGTGGTCGGCGACCTGTTCGGCGCCGGCAAGATGTTCCTGCCGCAGGTGGTCAAGTCGGCCCGCGTCATGAAACAGGCGGTCGCCCATCTGTTGCCCTACATGGAAGCCGAAAAACGCGAGAGCGGCGACGAGAGTAGGAATGCCGGCAAGGTGCTCTTGGCCACGGTCAAGGGCGACGTGCACGATATCGGCAAGAACATCGTCGGCGTCGTTCTGGCCTGCAACAATTACCAGATCATCGATCTCGGCGTGATGGTGCCGGCAACCAAGATCCTGCAGACCGCGCGCGAGGAAAAGGTCGACATTATCGGCCTGTCCGGCCTGATCACGCCTTCGCTGGACGAAATGGCGCATGTCGCGGCGGAGATGGAGCGCGAAGGTTTCGACGTTCCGCTGCTGATCGGCGGCGCCACGACCAGCCGCGTGCACACGGCGGTCAAGATCCATCCGCAATATGATCGCGGACAGGCCGTCTACGTCACCGATGCCAGCCGCGCCGTCGGCGTGGTGTCGAGCCTGCTGTCGCCGGAAACCCGCGCCTCCTATGTCGAGACCGTGCAGGCCGAATACAAGAAGGTGGCGGCCGCGCACGAGCGCAACGAGGCCGAAAAGCGCCGACTGCCGCTGGCGGCGGCGCGTGCCAACACGTTCAAGCCCGACTGGGCCGGCTACGAGCCGCCGGCGCCGTCCTTCACCGGCACGCGCGTCTTCGACAACTGGGACCTGGAGGAGCTGTCGCGTTATATCGACTGGACGCCGTTCTTCCAGACCTGGGAGATGAAGGGGCGCTATCCCAAGATCCTGCAGGACGAAAAGCAGGGCGAGGCCGCGCGCCAGCTCTTCGACGACGCCCAGCAAATGCTGAAAAAGATCATCGACGAAAAATGGTTCGTGCCCAAGGCGACGATCGGTTTCTGGCCCGCCAACGCGGTCGGCGACGACATCCGCCTGTTTGCCGACGACAGCCGCGACAAGGAACTGGCGACGTTCTACACGCTGCGCCAGCAGCTGACCCGCCGCGACGGCAAGCCGAACCTGGCGCTTGCCGATTTCGTCGCACCGGTCGAAAGCGGCAAACCGGACTATATCGGCGGCTTCGTCGTGACGGCCGGCATCGAGGAGATCGCGATTGCCGAGCGTTTCGAGCGGGCCAATGACGACTATGCCTCGATCATGGTCAAGGCGCTGGCCGATCGCTTCGCCGAGGCCTTCGCCGAGCGCATGCACGAGCGCGTGCGCAGGGAATTCTGGGGTTACGGCGCCGGCGAGACCTTTACGCCGGAAGAGCTGATCGGCGAGCCTTATGACGGCATCCGGCCGGCGCCCGGCTATCCGGCCCAGCCCGACCATACCGAAAAGGCCACCTTGTTCGGCCTGCTCGACGCCGAGGCGAAGATCGGGGTGAAGCTCACCGAAAGCTTCGCCATGTGGCCGGGCTCGTCCGTGTCCGGGCTCTATCTGTCGCATCCCGACAGCTACTATTTCGGCGTCGCCAAGGTCGAGCGCGACCAGGTCGAGGACTATGCCGCCCGCAAGGGCATGGAGGTCGCGACCGTGGAGCGCTGGCTCGGGCCAGTGCTCAACTATACGCCCAAGAAGTTCGTCGAGGCGGCGGAGTAGCCTCGCAGACGATCCCGGCGCTCTTGAGCGCCGGGAGCGGTTTCATGCCGAACGATGATCGGGTAAGGACAGGGGGTTGGTTCGCCGCAGCCGTCTCGTTCTCCCGCAGTTCGGAGCCTTCATGAGAATCTTTGCCTACAAGCCCGGCCATGACGGCCATGTCGCGCTGTTGGAGGACGGGCGGCTCGCCTTCTCGATCGAGGCGGAAAAGGATTCCGGGCCGCGCTACGGGCCGATCACGCCGGAACTGATGCTGCACGGACTGTCGCTGGCCGACAACGTACCCGACGTCTTGGCCGTATCCGGCTGGCTGCGGTCCTTCCGGCCGATGGCCGATCCGATCGGGGCCGGCTATTTCGGCGAAACGGAGGCCGGCATCATCGACCGGCCGCATCGTTTCCAGGGCCGCGACGTTCGCTATTTCTCTTCCTCGCACGAACGCTCCCATATTGTCGGCAGCTATGCGATGTCGCCCTTTCCGCAAGGCCAGCCGTGCTATGCGCTGGTCTGGGAAGGCGTGATCGGCAGCTTCTACCGGATCGACGAAAAGCTCGGGGTGAGAAGGCTCGGCACGCCAATGTCTGGCCCCGGCCACAAATACGGCTTTCTCTACGGGCTCGCCGATCCGAAACTGCCGGTCGAGGCGCGCAAATCGCGGCGCGAGGACGCCGGCAAGCTGATGGCGATCGCCGGGTATGGACACGACACGCCGGAAACGCCGCAGGAGCGCGTGCTGATGGAACGGCTGATCGCCTGGGACGCGGTCGCCGCGCCGTTGCGCAAGGCCGATTTCACCGACACGCCGTTTTTCAATATCGGCCTCGAAAGCCAGGAATTCCGCAATCTCGCCCGCCGGTTCCAGAACGCCGTCTTCGAGCGTTTCGCCGCGTTTGCGCGCCGCGAGATGACCGAGGGCCTGCCGCTGCTGATGTCGGGCGGCTGCGGGCTCAATTGCGACTGGAACAGCGCCTGGATCGGCTCCGGCCTGTTTGCCGACGTCTTCGTCCAGCCCTGTACCAACGATTCCGGCTCCGCGATCGGCACGGCGGCCGACGCCCAGTATCGCTACACCGGCAACGCCAAGATCGCCTGGGACGCCTATGCCGGCGAGGATTTCGTGCACGACGAGGCCGACCTGTCCGGTTTCGAGGCCGTCGCCCGCGACGATGGTGAACTCGCCGCGCGGCTGAAGGCGGGGGCGGTGTTTGCCTGGGTACAGGGACGCTACGAGATCGGGCCACGCGCGCTCGGCAACCGCTCGCTGATCGCCGCGCCGTTTTCGGCCGAGACCCACACGCGTCTCAACGCCATCAAGCAGCGCGAAGGATTCAGGCCGATCGCCCCGATCCTTCTGGAAGAGGAACTCGACCGCCATTTCGGCCATCACGGGCCGAGCCCGCATATGCTGTTCTTCCAGACGGTGACCACCGACGCTTTGAAGGCGGTGACGCATGTCGACGGCTCGGCGCGCGCCCAGACGGTGACGCAGGCCCAGAACCCGCAGGTCCACGCGCTGCTGACGGCGTTCAAGGCGGCAACCGGCTACGGGGTGTTGTGCAACACCTCGCTCAATTTTTCCGGCAAGGGCTTCATCAACCGGATGAGCGATCTGGTGCGGTATGCCCGCGACACCGGGCTGGACGGCTTTGTCGTCGGCGACGTGTTTTATCGGAAGGCCTGACGAGGCGCGACGCGGCTCGCGCGCTACCGGGCAAGAAGCACGTTTTCCGCAGTCTCGCCGGCCACGACATAACCGCGGTGCGCCAGGACGGCGAGGCAATCCGTGCGCCACAATTGGGACAAGACGGTCTCGATCAGGATCGCGGCCGGCCATAGCGACGGTTCGGCCTGGTCGAAAAACGGCAACAGGGCGCGGTCCTCGAAACCCTCGACGTCGATCTTCAGGAGATCGATCCGCGTAAGCCCCTGGTCGGCGATTTCGGCGGCGAGCGGCCGGACCGCGACCTCGTGTCCGGCGCGTACCGTGCCGGCGGCTTCGGCCAGCAGCGAGGCATGGCCGATATTGCCGCCGCCGTCGCTATGCAGCGTCATCGTGCCGGCCGTTTCGGCGATGGCGAGGTTTCGGGCGACGATGGCGCCGTTGTCGTTGGCCGCGACATTGAAGGCGAGCTTGGCGAAGGTGCGCGGATGCGGCTCGAAGGCGAGCACCCGCCCGCTCGGCCCGGCGGTTCTTGCCACGAACAGCGCATAGGTGCCGACATTGGCGCCGATGTCGACGAACACCATGCCCGGCGCGAGCCGGGGGGCAATCAGTGCCAGTTCGGCCGGCTCCGGCATGGTTCCGCGACCGAGCAGGATACGGTCGTCGCGGTTTTCGGTCGGATAGGCGCGCAGCTTCAGCCCCGCCACCTCGACATCGAACGGGCCGTCAAAGCGGCCGGCGAGACGCTTGCGCACGAGGCGCCGGGCCGCGGGCGAAAGCAGGCCGGCGGTGGCCAGACGCCACGCCGCCGTCGCCGCGAAGCCGGGCCGGCGCTGGCCAAACGGGGTCGTCGTGTCGAGTGGCGGGCGGGGCGTGGCCATGGTGTCGTGCGCTTGCCGGTCAGAGCGCGGGCGTGGTCGATTTGCCGGCACTCTTGCCAGCGGCTTCTTCGTCGTCGATCGCCGCGCGCACCGACCCCGCGATCGCCTCCTTCTGCTCCGGGCTCAATTCGCTCGCCTTTTCGCCGTCGGCAAGCCGCACGGTGACCTCGCGATGGGCGAAGCGCACGCCTTCCTTCTCGAACAGATCGCGGATCGCGGCATAGACCACCTTGCGGGTGACGAACTGGTCGCCGGGCCGGGTCATGAACTTGACCCGCACGATCATCGCCGAATCCTCCATCTTGTACACACCCTGCGATTTCAGCGGCTGCAGGAAGAGCGGCCCCACCACCTCGTCCTTGAGCAATTGCTGGCCGAGCTTCTTGATCAGCTTGCGCACCTTTTCGATATCGGTGTCGTAGGTCAGCCGCAGCGGCAGTTTCATCATCACCCAGTCGCGGGAATAATTGGTGAGCTGGTGGATCTCGCCGAAGGGCACCGTGTGGACGGCACCGAGATGATGGCGCAGCTGGAAGGAGCGCATCGAGATCTTTTCCACCACGCCCTTCACATTGTCGATCTCGATATATTCGCCCTTGCGGAAGGCGTCGTCGATCAGGAAGAAGGCGCCGGAAAAGATGTCGCGGATCAGGGTCTGGGCGCCGAAGCCGATCGCAATGCCGATCACGCCCGCACCGGCGAAGAGCGGGCCGATATCGACGCCGAGATTGGCCAGCACCACCATCGCGCCGATGGCGACGATGGCCGAGATCAGCACGTTGCGGAAGATCGGCAACAGGGTCGCGAGCCGCGACTGGCCCTTGCCGCCCTCGCTGTCGCCTTCGCCGGGATTGCTCGGCTGGTCGTCGAGCGTGCCGCCTTCCTCGATGATGCGGTGATCGATGTAGCCGTTGACGGTCCGGTACGCGGAAGCCGCGACGATGACGGCAAGCAGGATGTCGAGGGCGGCGGCGAGCGGATGCCCGCCCTCGCGGCCGATATCGATGCCCCACAGCCGGGCGAGCTCGCCGGCCGAGACCACCAGGATCGTGGCCTGGACGACGTTCTCGAAAAACGGCTTGAAGGCGGGGAAATAGGGGCGAATGGCCGTCGAGGGCTCCTGGGCGGTGCGCATGACGGTCATCTCGCCACCCTCTTCGATCATGTCGCGCATGTCTTCGCTCATTTCGGACATCATCTCGTCGGCGGCCTGGGCGCGCTCCCAGGCCTGCTTTTCGGCCTGCAGCTTCATCTGCTCGCGCCTGAGATGGGCGGCCGCGCGCCGCTCGTAGACGATTTCGATCAGATAGGAGGCGACCGCGTAGGCGAAGATCGCGGCCACGAAGACGATGATCGGGGCGAGGACGGGAATATAACCGCCCGGCAGGCCGAGCGTGAGGCGCACCGAACTGACGAACCAGGCCAGCGCCAGATATAGAAGCAGCAGCGGCACCGCCAGAAAGGCCATGGTTTTCAGCCAGGCCGGTTTCTGCGCGGGGTCGCCCTTGCCCAGGATGATGATGCGCAGATCCTGCCGGTGGAGGACTGCGAGAAGGGCCAGCATGGCCGCGCAGATCAGCAGGCCGACAATGAAGGCGAGGCTGTGCGCGTCGGCGTTGACGGTGTCCATCGCGGCGCCGGACGGACCATCGTCCAGCGCCAGAATCTGGATCCAGCGGCACAGTCCGATGATGATCGCGCCGATCGCCAGCGCGATCGCCCAGTGCCGGAACATGCGCTGCGCCTGTGCGTCGTCAAGATCGACGAGGCGGTGCGCCGGGGATGTCGGCGCGAAGAAATTCCAGAACACGACGCCGCGCAGCACGCGGTAGCCGATATAGGTCGACACGATGATGAAAATCGTCGCCCGGGTGGGTTCATGGCCTGAATCGAAGATGACGGCCACGAGGATCGCGGTGACGAACATCACCGTCGCGCTCAAGAGCATCCAGCCCGCCCGCGCCAGCAGATAGGCGAGCTTTCCGGAGCGTTTTTGCTCGTTTTCGTCGTAGAGCGCGCGGAAATGATCACGACCCCAGCGCGTGACCAGGCGAAACATGTAATGCCCGGCAATCAGGCCGCCGACCGCCGTGACCAATCCGACGACCAGCCACCAGGCGGTCCCGTCCGGGCTGACCGCCTTCAGCGACTTCGGAAGATCATCCAGGAAAATCAGCGAATTGCCTATCATGCGGCGCATGTTGGTGCGCGCCTCGAGCAGGCTCTTGCTCGAAAACGCCATCGTCATCGGCGGATCGACCGCCTCGTCTTCGCCGCCGGGCCGCACGACGATCACCGTGGAGCCGTCCTTGCGGGCCGCCTCCAGGAACGCTTCCAGCGCGGCCTCGTCGCCAGTTTGCGCCTGGGGCGTCTGTGCCAGCGCCGCGCCGGCATGAAGCAGGGCTTGCAACACGAGGACGCTCAGGACAAACAGGATCGGGCGCAAAAGCTGCAATTGCTGAACGATCGCCCCGAAAAGGGATTGGTTTTTCATGAAATCTGCGCCGAAAATGCCAATCTTTTCAGATTTAATGCCACAAAACGGCGCCCAATCAGAGTAAATTATGGTCAAAACCGCGTTTTACGCAATGCGTCACGGCGAGACGGCGTGGAATGCGCAGGGCCGCTTCCAGGGGCACAGCGATATCGCGCTTTCGCCCGCGGGCCGCGCGCAGGCCTTGGCCGGTGTTGCGGGTCTTCGGGCGATGCTGGCGAAACAGCCGCACCTGCCGGCGCCCGAACGCATCGTGACCTCTCCGCTCGCACGCGCCCGCGAAACAGCCGGGATCGTGCGCGACGCGCTCGGCCTGCCGGAGGAAGCGCTCAGCGTCGATACGCGACTGCGCGAGGCGGGTTTCGGGGACTGGGAGGGCCTGACGACGCTGGAGGTCAAGGCGCGCTTTCCCCAGGAGCGGCGACGGCGCAAGGCCGATCGCTGGTCCTATGCTCCGCCTGGCGGCGAAAGCTACGCCGATATCGACCGCGCCATCTGTAGCCTGCTCGAAGAGCTGGATCGGGCACCGCCGTCGCTGCTGGTCACTCATGCCGGCAATGTGCGTATCTTGATGATACGAGCCGCCGGCCGCGACCCGGCTGAGGCGCTGCGCGATTCGGTCGGCCATGGCGCTGTCCATCTTTTCGATGGCGGGCAGATGCGGCCGGCGCCGCGGCCACCGGATGAAATACCCTCGTCATGAGAAGCTGTCAGGACTGCGGCGACGGGACGTATTGCAAAAATCGAAGGCGCGTCTACGCTGCCGCTACGGCGAAGACAGCGCGATCGGGGGAGTCGGCGTGAGCGCGAACAAAGACCTGCTGCGCGTCGAGAACCTCAGCATCTCGATCGCGATCCAGGACACCAGTCTGGAGGTGGTGAAGAATGCGAGCTTCCGCATTCCCGCCGGCAAGACGGTTGCGCTCGTCGGCGAGTCCGGGTCGGGCAAGTCGATCATCGCCCAATCCATACTTGGCATTCTTCCGCGCGTGGCCCGCATTACCGGCGGGCATATCCGGTTCCGCGATCTGCTGAAGCCGGGCGAGGAGTGTGACATAGCCGCGCTCGACGCCGACAGCGCCGAGATGCGTTCGCTGCGGGGCGGCCGCATCGCCATGATATTCCAGGAGCCGATGACGTCGCTGTCGCCGTTGCACAAGGTTGGCCACCAGGTCGAGGAAGCGCTTGTGCTGCATCGCGCGATCGCCGGAACGGAGGCACGCACGACAACGCAGGAAATGCTGCGCCTGGTCGGGTTCCCCGATCCCGCGCGCGCCTACGAGATGTATCCGATGGAGCTTTCGGGCGGACTGCGCCAGCGCGCCATGATCGCGATGGCGCTGATTTGCCGGCCGGCCCTGCTGATCGCCGACGAGCCGACGACCGCGCTCGACGTTACGGTGCAGGCCCAGGTGCTCGGGCTTTTGAAGTCGCTGCAGAGCAAGCTCGGCATGTCGCTGCTTCTGATCACCCACGATCTGGGCGTGGTCGCCAACATGGCCGACGAGGTGGTGGTGATCTATCACGGCGAGATCATGGAAGCCGGGCCGCTGGAGGCGATCTTCAAGGCGCCCGGCCACGCTTATACGCGCGCCCTGATGAAAGCGGTTCCGGACCTGGAGATGGACCGCAACCAGAAGCTTGTCGCCCTGCGCGACAGTACGCCGGTGATCCCGAGCTCGATGAAGGGCCAGACCCGCGATTTTTCGCGCATCGACGGACCCTTGCTGCGCGTGCGCAACCTGTCGAAGAGCTATATCGGCAAGGCGGGGCGCTGGTTCGGCGGCACGAAGACACGCACGCTCGCCGTCGACGATGTCAGTTTCGACGTGATGCCGGGCGAGTGTTTCGGCATCGTGGGCGAAAGCGGTTGCGGAAAGTCGACCATCAGCAAGCTGATCATGCGGGCGATCGAAGCCGATAGCGGCACGATCCGGTTCGACAACGGAACCGACGCCTGCGATGTGCTGGCGCTTGAAGGGCACGCGCTGAAGGAGTTCCGCAAGCGCATCCAGATCGTTTTCCAGGACCCGTTCGGTTCACTGAGCCCGCGCTCGACGATCCTCAATACGTTGAGCGAGCCGCTGGAAATCCATGGCGTGTCGAGCGGCAAGGCAAACAGCCGCAACGCGGCGGAGCTGATGGCGCTGGTCGGCTTGCAGACCAGCCAGCTCAACCGCTATCCGCACAGTTTTTCCGGCGGTCAGCGCCAGCGCATCGGTATCGCGCGGGCGCTCGCATTGTCGCCCGATCTCTTGATCTGCGACGAGCCGGTCTCGGCGCTGGACGTCTCCGTGCAGGCGCAGATCCTCAATTTGTTGAAGGATCTGCAAAAGGATCTCGGCCTGACGATGGTCTTCATCTCGCACAATCTGGCGGTGGTCAAATATATCGCCGACCGGATCGCCGTGATGCGACAGGGCCGCATCGTCGAGGTCGCCGATGTCGAGACGCTGTTCGCGCGGCCCGTCCACCCCTATACGAGAGACCTACTCGCCGCCGTGCCGACCATTCGGCTCGAACGCAAGCTCGATTTTTCGTATCATGACGGCGACACCCATGACCCCGCGCAGGACTGGCCGGACGAATTCAGGCCCGACGCGAACCGCGATCCGCTGCGGCTGATGCCGGTCGACGAGGGCCACTGGGTGCTTGCCCGTTCGCTGCCATCCCGGGAGAGGATACCAGCATGACCGTCTCAGCTTTTTTCAGACGCGCACGCCTTTCGGTCGGTTTTGCCGGCCTGCTTGCCGTCTCTGTGCTTGCCGTCGCGCCCGCCCTGGCGGAGGAGCCGCCGTCGCTCGCGCAGGCGGTGGAAAGCGGCGCCCTGCCGCCGATGGCCGACAGGCTGCCGGACACGCCGCGCGTGATCGACCTTGCCGCGCTCGGCCGCAGCGAGGGGCGTTACGGCGGCACGCTGACCATGTTGATGGCCCAGTCCAAGGACATCCGCATGATGACGATCTACGGCTATGCGCGGCTGGTCGGCTTCGACGAAAAGCTGGATCTCGTACCGGACATTCTCGAGAGCTTCGAAGTCGAGGAGGGCCGCATCTTCACCTTGAAGCTGCGGCCGGGCCATCGCTGGTCCGACGGCCATCCATTCACCGCCGAGGATTTCCGCTATTCCTGGGAGGATGTCGAGATCAACGAGGACCTATCGCGGGCCGGCCCCTCGCAGGTCATGCTGGTCGACGGGGAGGCGCCGGAATTCGAGGTGATCGACCAACACACGGTGCGCTACACCTGGTCGAAACCCAACCCGCAGTTCCTGCCGTCGCTTGCCGGCGGCAGCCCGAACTACATCGCCGTGCCGGCGCATTATCTGAAGCAGTTCCACCAAAAATATACCGACAAGGCCGAACTCGACGCCAAGGTCGCCGAGGCCGGCGTGCGCGACTGGGTGGCGCTGCACACGATCCGGGCGCGCGCCTACCGGCCGGAGAACCCGGACCTGCCGTCGCTCGAACCCTGGGTCAACACCACGCCGCCGCCGGCCGAACGTTTCATCTTCAAGCGCAATCCCTATTATCACCGGGTCGACCAGTCCGGCCGGCAACTGCCCTATATCGACGAGATCTTCATGGGCATCAGTTCGGCCGACATCATTCCGGCCAAGACCGGCAGCGGCGATAGCGATCTGCAGGCCCGCTATCTGCGCTTCGACAACTACACCTTCCTCAAACAGGCCAGTCAGTCGCACGGCTACGAGGTGAAGCTGTGGCGCGACGGCGACGGCTCGCAGGTCGCCTACCTGCCCAACCTCAACGTCAACGATCCGGTCTGGCGCGCGCTCTTTCGCGACGTGCGCTTCCGCCGCGCGCTGTCGGTGGCGATCCACCGCGAGGAGATCAACCAGCAGTTCTATTTCGGCCTGGCGCATCCGGCCGCCAACACCGTGCTCGACACATCGCCGCTGTTCCGGCCCGAATACGACCAGGCCTGGGCGCAATACGATCCCGACCTCGCCAATCGGCTGCTCGACGAGATCGGGCTGGAGCGAGGCAGCGACGGCGTGCGCAGGCTGCCGGACGGCCGCCCGGCCGAACTGATCGTCGAACTGGCGGGCGGCACCGAGGAATCCGACGTGACCCAGCTCGTCGGCGAATATTGGGGCAAGATCGGCATCAAGGTTTTCCCGCGCTCCATGCAGCTCGACAATCTGCGCCGCCGGTTTCTGGCCGGCGAGACACAGATGTCGGTGTGGAGCGGCCTGAATGTCGGCCTCGCCACCGCCGACATGCCGCCAGAGGAACTCGCGCCGGTCTCCTCCGTCCAGGGCACCTGGCCGCAATGGGGGCAATATGTGGAGACCGGCGGCAAAGCGGGCGAGATGGTCGACGAGCCGAAGGCGCTGCGCCTGCACGAGCTGTTCCAGTCCTGGCGGGTGTCGTCGACGAACGAGGAACGCCGGGCGATCTGGCACGAGATGCTGGAGATCTATACCGATCAGGTCTACACGATCGGCACGGTCAACGGGGTGCTGCAGCCGGTGGTGGTGCGCAACACGTTGCAGAACGTGCCCGACAAGGGCATCTACGCGTTTTCTCCGGTCGCCTATTTCGGCGTCTACATGCCGGACACGTTCTGGTTTTCGGCAGGGGATTAGGCCGGTTGCTGCGTTACATCGTCTTTCGACTGCTGGCCGCGATCCCGACGCTGTTTTTGATCAGCGCGCTGGTGTTCCTGATCATAGAACTGCCGCCGGGCGATTATTTCGAGACCTATGTCGCCGAACTGCAGGCGCAGGGCGAGACGGTCGATCCGAAGAAGATCGAATATCTCAAGGAACAATACGGTTTCGACAAGCCGCTGCTGGAGCGCTACTTCACCTGGGTCGGCGGCATGCTGCAGGGCGATTTCGGCTATTCGTTCGAGTATGAGCTTCCGGTCAGCGACGTGGTCGGAAACCGGCTCTATCTCACCATCGTGGTCTCGATGGTGACGATCATCTTCACCTGGCTGATCGCGTTTCCGATCGGCATTTATTCGGCGACGCACCAATATTCCTGGGGTGATTACGGGCTGACCTTCATCGGCCTTCTGGGCCTGGCGACGCCGAACTTCCTGCTGGCGCTGATCCTGCTTTACCTCGCCAATGTGTGGTTCGGCACCTCGATCGGCCATCTGATGGATTCGCGCTTCATCGACCAGCCGATGAGCTGGGCCAAATTCCGGTCTATGGCCGAGCATATGGTGATCCCGGTGATCGTCATCGGCACGGCGGGAACGGCCGGCATGATCCGCCGGTTGCGGGCCAACCTGCTCGACGAGCTGCAGAAGCAATATGTCGTCACCGCCCGCGCCAAGGGCGTGCCGCCGCTGCGGGCGCTGCTGAAATATCCGCTGCGCATGTCGCTCAACTTCTTCATTGCCGATATCGGCAGCATTCTGCCGGCGGTGATCTCCGGCGCGGAGGTGGTGGCGATCGTGCTGTCGCTGGAGACGACCGGGCCGCTGCTGATCCGCGCCCTGCAGAGCCAGGACATGTACCTGGCCGGATCGTTCCTGATGTTTCTGGCGACGTTGACGGTGATCGGCGTGCTGATTTCCGACATCGCGCTGGCCGTTCTCGACCCGCGGATCAGGCTGCAGGAGGGACGCCGGCGATGACGTCTCCCCTGCCGCCGGACGGCCGACCGCTCGAGCATTTCGTGTCGCAGACCGACTTCGATCCCGATGTGACGGAGAAGCTGACACCGGCGCAGGAGCGCATCTATCTGGCCTCGCAGCTGCGCCTGATGTGGTGGAAGTTCCGTCGCCACCGCGCGGCGGTGATTTCGGGCATCTTTCTGGTGCTGCTTTACGCCTCGATCCTGATCAGCGAGTTTCTGGCGCCCTACAATCTGGAAAGCCGCAACGTCGAGGCGATCTACATGCCGCCGCAGAGCGTGCATCTGTTCCACGAAGGTGCGTTTGTCGGTCCGTTCGTCTACGGGACCAAATTCGAGCTCAACATGGAGACGCTGAAGCGCGAATACACCGCCGATACCTCGCAGGTGCAGAAATTGCGCTTCTTCTGCCGCGGCGACCGCTACCGCTTCTGGGGCATGTGGGAGAGCGACGTGCACCTGTTCTGCCCGGCCGAGGGCGGGGATGTGTTCCTGCTCGGCACGGACAGGCTCGGACGCGACGTGCTGTCGCGCATCATCTACGGCACGCGCATCTCGCTGACCATCGGACTGATCGGCATCACGGTCAGCTTCGTGCTCGGCATTTCGATCGGCGGCGCGGCCGGCTATTACGGCGGCTGGGTCGACCATATCGTGCAGCGTGTGATCGAGGTGCTGCAAAGCCTGCCGAGCATTCCGCTGTGGCTGGCGCTGGCGGCGATCATGCCGGTGACCTGGAGCCCGATCCTGGTCTATTTCGGCATCACCATTATTCTGGGCCTGATCGACTGGACGGGGCTGGCGCGCGCCGTGCGCTCCAAGCTCCTGTCCTTGCGCGAGGAAGAATATGTGGTGGCGGCGGAACTGATGGGGGCAAGCCCCGTGCGGGTGATCTTCCGCCACCTGATACCCGGCTTCATGAGCCATCTGATCGCCTCGGCGACCATCACCATCCCGACCATGATCCTGGGCGAGACGGCGCTGAGCTTTCTCGGCCTCGGCCTGCGTCCGCCGGTGACGAGCTGGGGCGTGCTGCTCAACGAGGCGCAAAACATCAACGTGGTCGCGCTGTATCCGTGGCTGATCCTGCCGGTCGTGCCGGTGATCCTGGTGATCCTGGCCTTCAACTTCCTCGGCGACGGCCTGCGCGACGCCGCCGATCCTTATCACTGACGGGCGGACGCCTGCGCGGCGACGAGGTCGTCGGCGCGGCGAAGGACCAGTCCCTTGTCGCCGGTGAGATAGGACAGCAGGCCGTCGAGCGTCGCCCAGGCGTCGTCGTCGTGGACGAGGTGATGCGACAGGATGCCGACCGGCAGGCCGCCACGCGCGCGCGCCTCGCCGAGCCGGCGGCGCGTCTCGGCAATCGTCCAATCGAGCGAGCGACCCTTGCGGCCGCCATGCCAGTCGACGATGTCGACATGGGTGTTGAGTTCGGGCAGGCGCGTGCCGGTCGGGCGCCAGGCATGGGTCGAGAGCGCGGAAAACCCGGCTTCGTGGACGCGCGTGGCCACCGCCGGCGCGATCCGGTTCCACGGCGGCACCAGAATGGCGGAGAGCCGGGAGCCGAACAGGTCTTGCAGCCGCGCGCGCCCGGCGCGCAGCTCGGCCAGCACCTCCTCGACGTCGCGGTCGCCGCCGAGTTCGACCGCCTTTTCGGTGTCGGGCGTGTGGCGGCGGTGGGCATAACCGTGGACGCAGGGCGTCACCAGGGGTTCCATGGCGATGCGCTCGGCGAGCGCCGGCGTCGCGTCGGCGGGAATGATTGCGAGCAGGACCGGCGCCCGGTGCCGCCTGGCAAGCGCGATCAGCCGGTCGAGCGCCGGAGAGGGACGGGTGGCGTCGTCGTCGCGCAAGAACAGGCGCGGCTCGAGCCCCTCGTCGGCCCAGCGCGCCAGTTCGCGGTCGAGGTCGGCGAAGGGGCTCATCGCGCCCGCGCCGTTTCGCGCGTGCGTGGAAGAAGCGGGTCGAGCGTGTGCTTGAACAGCCGCGCGGCCGCTTCGATCGAATGGTGGTCGGCGACGTTGGTGCGCCCGGCGGCGCCGATCGCCTGCCGGAGCGCAGGCGTTTCGATGAGGCGGGCGAGATTGGCGCGAAAGGCCTCGACGTCGCCTTCGGGGGCGAGCAGACCGCTTGCGGGCGTCACCACGACCGGCACGCCGGCGGTGGCGTAGGCGGCGACCGGCAAAGCGAGCGCCTGTGCCTCGAGATAGGACATGCCGAACGCCTCGCCGAGTCCCGGCCACACGAAGATGTCGGCCGCGCCCATCCAGGCGGCGACCTCGGGTTTCGGCAGCGCGCCGGCGAAAAAAACGCGGCCGGGCGGCAGGGTGGAAAACATCGCCTCGACCTCGGCGCGACCGGGACCGTCGCCGACGACGACGAGGGTCCAACGGCGCGCGGCGAGACCCGACAGGATCGTGGCCAGGGCCCGGTAGGAGGCCATCTTGGCGCCGGGCCGCATCATGCCGACGGCCAGCAGCAGCGGCGCGCCGTTGTCGATGGGAAGGGATGGCGGGACCCGCGGCGCCGGCGCGGCCGTGTCGATAAAGGGAGGAAGCGGGACGATCGTGCCGGGATCGGCGAGAAAACTCTCCAGATAGGCCCGGTCGGACGGTTTCAGGCAGAAATTCGCGGCGGCGCCGGCGACGGCGGCCTGGACTGCGGCGCGCGCCTCGGCCCAGTCGGCGTCGGTCGCCTGGCGGGTGCGGCAGGCTTCGGCCGTCACGTAGGGAATGTCGAACGCCTGTGCCACGGCCGGCCCGATCCAGTCCGGCGCCTTGCAATAGGGGTGATAGGTGAACCACAGATCGGGCGCGGTGGCCGGCTTTTCCGACCACATGGCAATCAGCCGGTCGCGCTCGGCCTCGCACGCGGCGCGGCGTTCGTGGAAAAGCGCGGGCGAGGGGCGCTTTTGATAGGAGATGGTCTCGGTGGCGAGCGCCACCTGGTAGCCGGCCAGGCGCAGCGCCTTCATCATCGCGCGGGCGATCTCGCGATCGCCCGACGGGATCGGGTGATCGGGCGATTTCAAGGGCGCGTAAAAGGCGATTTTTGCGGACATCGGCATCGACGCTAGAGAGAACGCGGCGGCGCGGTCAAGCCGTGTGGCCGTCTCACGCGGGCGCGGCGGCGAAGCGGGCAAGGAGCCGTGCGGTTTCGCGGGCGCCGTCAAGGCGGATCGCGGCCCGGTCGGGCACCGGCGCTTCAATCGCCCGGTCGATGGCAGCGGCGATGCCGGCAGGCGTTTCGTCGGTGTGGGCGACGGCTTCGGCGAGCCCGGAGCGTCCCATCAGCGCGGCGCGGGTGATCTGTTCGGTCTCGATGCCGTCCGACAAGGGCACCACCACCGCCCGGCAGCCGGCGGCGTAGATGTCGGCCACGGTGTTGTAGCCGACCCGCGAGATCGACAGCCTGGCGGCGGCGAGAAGGGCGGGCAGGTCGGGCACGAAGGACAGGAATTCGAGCCTGCCGGAGGCCAGCGCGCTCAATTCCGCCTTCTGGGCCTCGCTGGTCCTCAGGCCGGTGATCACCGTCCATTGCTCGTCGCGCAGGCCGCAGAGCGGCTTGGCCTGCAGCGCGGTCCTGAGAAGGGTGTGGCCGAGCGCGCCGCCGCCGACCGACACCACCACCCCGGCGCGCGGGCGCGGCGCCGGCGGTTCGGGCGCGACCAGGCCGGTATAGGCGATCTTGTCGGCGATCTCGCCGGTCAGGCGGAACGTGTCGTCGAGACGCGTGAAGGCCGGGTCGCCGTGAACCAGGACATGGTCGAAATAGGACTGGATGATGTCGACCACCTCGTGGTCGCGTTCCGGCTTCTTGGTGTTGGCCTGCAGAATATCGCGGATCGAGGCGACAATCAGCGGGCGTGGCCTGCGCGCCCGCGCGGCCTCCATCAGCGGCAGCAGCTCGAAGCGCATCTGGCGCCGTCCGAACGGAAACGCCTCGGTGAGCACGATGTCGGGTCGGGTGCGCTCGAACAGATCGAGCAGGATCTTACGCCGCCGGTCCTTCCAGGCGTCGTCGACCGGCGTGCCGTCCGGCAGCTCCAGCTTGTTGAAGACCGCCTCGCCGGCGCGCACCGGCGGCAGAAAATGGGTCCGCGTCGCGCCGCTGTCGAAATCGGGGATGGGCACCCCGCCGAAGACGAGATCGACCTCGAAGCCGGCCGCGACCAGCGCGCGCACGATGCGCGCGGCCCGAAAGACATGGCCAACGCCCATCAGGTGCTGGACGTAGAAAAAGACCTTCTTCGTCACGAGGCGATTTTCTCCGTGGACGGTTTGGACGGCGCGACGCCGGAGGCCACGAAACGCGCGATAAGGCGGCCGATCGCCCCGCGATGGTCGAACGCCGTGCGCACGCGGTTTTCGGCCGCCTCGCCGATGCGCCGGCGCAGGCCCGGGTCGCGAACGAGGTTCTCGATCGCGGCGCCAAGCAACGCCGGCTCGTCGGGAGCGACCAGAAAACCGGTTTCGCCGTCGAGGATCAGTTCGGGAATGCCGGAGACGGGCGTCGAAACGCAGACCAGGCCCTGGCTTTGCGCCTCCACCAGCACGTTGGGCAGGCCGTCGCGGTCGCCGTTCGGCGCGATCCGGCAGGGCAGCACGAACAGGTCGGCCTTGCGGTACTCGGCCAGCACCTCGCGTTGCGGCACCGAGCCGTGCAGGCTGACCCGGCCGACAAGCCCGAGTTCGGCCACCTGCGCCTTCAGCGCCTCGCTCAATTCGCCGCCGCCAATATGGGTCCAGTGCCAGTTCAAGTCGGCGGGCAGGCGGGCGAGCGCGGCGGCGAGCGTGTCGAGCCCCTTCTTGGGCACCGCCCGGCCGACGGACAGGATGCGCGCGGGGTCTCGCGGGTCGGAGCCGTCGCGGGCGTATGAGGGCGCCGGCGGCGGCGAAAAGCGCGACAGATCGATGCCGTGATAGACGAGGCTGACCTTGTCGGGGTCGTCGGCGAGGCTTTTGAGGTGGCGCGCGCCGCCCGCCGTGCAGGTGACGGTCCAGTCGCTCGCGGCGAGCTTTTCCTGGATCTCCCAATCCGGCGAGGTCCAGATATCCTTGGCGTGAGCCGAGGCGCTCCAGCGCATTTGCCGCATCTCGGCCGCATACCGCGCGACCGAGGACGGGGTGTGCAGGAAATGGCTGTAGATCCAGGCCGCGTCCTGCGGAAACTCGGCGGCGAAGACCAGCGCCTGGCCGAAGCGACGAATGCGGTTGGCGCTCGGATCGCGGCGCAGGTCGCGCAGCCAATTGTTGCGCGCCTGCCGATAACCCGGAAGGCGGCGGGCCCTGCGCCAGGCGGCAAACACGCGGCCGGGCTCGTGATACAGATATTCGGGCAGATAGAGCGTCCGCGCGCGGATCTCGTCGTTGATCGGGTGGGTCTTCTTGTCGGTCGGGTGGCGCAGCGAAACCAGCGAGAGGCGGAAGCCGGCGCGCTCGAGTTCGAGCAATTCCTGCGCCACGAACGTCTCCGACAGGCGCGGATAGCATTTCAGCACGACGGCGATGTGTGAACTCATAGGCTGGCGGCCCTGAGCGAGGCCGTGGCGGTGGCGGCCTCGCGCCGGCGGTCGAGCAGGATTTCCGACAATGCGCAGATGCGGTTGAGGCCGTCCATGTCGGGGCGGGCCACGGCCGCCGATGGCGGCGCGCGCTCAAGCAGCCGGTCGATCGCGGCCAGGAAACGGTGCGGGTTCTTGGCGCTTTCGATGTCGAGCACGTCGACCCAGCCAAATTCCTCGGCGCGATGGGCGCGGATCGACTGTTCGCGGCGTGGCGCGGTGCGCGGAATGAACAGCGCCGGCCTGTCGAACGACATCACCTCGCAAAACGTGTTGTAGCCGCACATGCCGATCACCGCGCGCGCATTGGCCACGATCGCTTCGAGATTGGCGTCGAAGTCGACGACGCGTACATGCGCGAGACCCGAGGCGCGCGCCATGATCTCGAAACGCTGTTTGTCGGTCATGAACGGTCCGAGCACGAACAGGAAGGCCAGGTGGTCGCACAGTCCCTGCCGGATGACATTGAGCGCGGCCGCCATCAGTTCATAGCCGTCGCCGCCGCCGCCGGCCGTCACCAGCACGTAGCCGCTGCCATAATCGTTCGGTGCTTCGCCGGTCTCGGGCAGCGCCCGCGGCAGAAAGCCGGTATAGCGCGTGCGCGCAAGCACGGCCTCGGGCAGGTCGATGCCGGCGAGCGGATTGTAGAAACTGCCCGGCCCGTAGATCCAGATCTCGTCGTAGAGGGCTTCGAGGTGATCGAGAATGTGCTTGCGGGCCCATTCCTCGCGCAGAAGCTCGGGCGCGTCGAGCACGTCGCGCAGGCCCAGTACCGTGGTGGCGCCGCGCTGTTTCAGCCGCTGCAATGCGGGCAGCATCTCGCGTGCCAGTCCGAGCGGTTCCTTGTCGACGATGACGAGCTGCGGGTCAATCCGGTCGGCGGCTTCGTCGATCAGCGCTTCGCGCTGGCGGATGGTGTCGTCGAAGGTGGAACTGGCGCTGCCGGAGACATAGGTGCCGTCTGTGAGCTTGTGCGCGGCCGGTATCTGAACGTAGTCGACCCGGTCCTCGAACGGATAGGCCGAGACCACCGGCGAGCCCGAGATGATCGACACTTCGACATTGCGGAAATGGGAGACGAGTGCATGCGCGATGGTGCGACTGCGGCGCAAATGCCCCAGGCCGAAGGTGTCATGGCTGTACATGAGCACTTTGAACTTGTCGAACGGGTCCATGCACAGCCCGGAAGGTTCGGCACCAGCGATCAGCTGGTGATAGGCGATATCACTCTCAAGCGCAATGAAACGCGTGTGCGCTCCGCCAACCAGACCCTTTTTCCGCCACTGCGAAAGCCTCGATCCGACTTGGTTTCCGTGCCACTTGACCTTTTGAGGCCGCGATTTCAAGACTTCCCATCAAGGTTTTTTGCCCGGCCGGCGAAATCGGCCCGTTTTGGGCGCAGGCGTCAGGGCTCGTCGGGTTGCGGCTGCTGTTGGCGCGGCGGGTCGATCGCGTCCTGCGCGGCACCGGTCACGGCCTCCTTTTCCTCCGCCGTCAGGGGACGGTCGGACAACACCTCAACCTTGACGTTGCGTTGCGCGAAATTGATGCCGTTGGCCTCGAAAGCGTCGCGCAGCTTCTGGTAGGCATCGCGGCGGATCACCCATTGCGCGCCGGGTTTGGCCATGAACTTGACGCCGACCACCATGTTGAATTCTTCCATGCGGCGCACGCCCTGGGATTTCAGCGGCTCGATCAGATAGTGGCCGTAATTCTCGTCGGCCTGGAGCTCGGCGCCGACTTTCTTGACCAGTTTCTTGACCAGTCTGAGGTCGGTGTCGAACGGAACCCGGAACTCCAGCTTCATGATCACCCAGTCGCGGCTGTAATTGGTCAGCGACTTCAGTTCGCCGAACGGGATCGTGTGCACGGCGCCGCGGTGGTGGCGCACGCGCATCGAGCGCAGCGACATCGATTCGACCGTACCGCGCAGATCGCCGATCTCGACATATTCGCCGACGCGGAAGGCGTCGTCGATCAGGAAGAAAATGCCCGACACGATGTCGCGCACCAGCGATTGCGCGCCGAAGCCGATCGCAACGCCGAGAATGCCGGCGCCGGCGATCAAAGGCGCGATGTTGACGCCGAGCGAGGACAGCGCCGTCAGGCCGACCAGCGCGATCAGGGTGATCAGGAGAATGTTGCGTGTCAGCGGCAGGAGCGTGGCCATGCGCGCCTCGGGACCCGGCGGCTCGCCGGGCGGCGGGGCGACGTAGCCGGCCATGCGGCGGTCGATCGCGGTCTTGGCCCAGCCCCAGACCAGATCGGCGATCAGCGCGGCGGCGGCGATGTCGATGGCGATCTTGACCAGACGCCCGGCAAAGCGCGGCGAGTCCGACAGGGCGGCGATATTGGTGTTCCAGGCGGCCGCCAGCACCAGCAGCGCCAGCCCCGCCAGGGCGAACCGGGCGATGCGGTGGATCAGCGGCCGGTAGATGGCGTAGCGCTCGCCTTCGGCCTGGGCCGGGCCGCGCGCGCTCGAGGCGTCCTCGGCGCCCGTGCCGTCTTCGGGTTCGGCCGGTGTGGCGTCGTCGGGCCCGGCGGCGTCGGCCCGTTGCGCGGCGGAGCCGCTTTCTCTTGCGCTTTGCTCGGCGCGGTCGACGAAATGATTGGCCATCACCCGGGTCAGTCGGGCCGCCGGCACGAACAGGCCGATGACCAGCACGGTCCACATCAGCTCATCGGCGTCGAAGACCCACAACAGATAGGCGACAAGCACGACAACGCTGATCACCGTCGGCTGGACCCGCAGGCGTGCCGTTTCGAAGCGGCGCGTGGGGGCGACCGGCGGCGCGCGGTCGCGGGCAATGCCGCGCGACAATGTCCAGATCATGGCGATTACCGCCGCCGTGGCGCCGGCGCCGAGCAGGACGGCGATGGCGAGTGCCGCGTTGACGGCCTGGGGCGAGCCCGACGGTCCCTGCGCCAGGAACGCGAACGTGTCCGACACCATCATCGCGCTGGCGAACACGATGGCCACCGCCAGATGCCAGCGATGGATGCGCGCGGCCATCGGCGTTTCCAGCGGCACCAGCCGCAACTGCCCATTGCGCGGGGCGACGACGAAGCGCGACAGCATGGCAAGCGCCCGGATGCCGATCACCGTCAAAAGCACGCTGACGACGATTCGTTCCAGGAAGGGCGGCCAGGCAAAGCTCAGGAAGGCGCCGATGCTGCCGAGCGCGAACAGCAGCAGACCGCTTGCTTGAAGCAGCAGACGGGCGGCCGCGCCACGCAGGCGCTGGGCAAGGGTGAGCGGCGGGGTGTGCTCGATGCGCAGCAGGATCGGGTGGAAATATTGCCAGAACAGCCATTCCAGCCCGCCGCCGATGAACAGGAAGACAATCACATAGGTGAGGCTGCGCAGCGCGGCGCCGCGCTCGAGCTGCGCGCGCCAGGCCTCGGCGAGAACATCGGGAAGATAGGGGAAATTGGACCAGGCCTGGCCCAGTTCGGCGATGCGCTGGCGGGCCGCCTTCAACCGGTCCTCGATCTCGGCGCGCAGCGAGCGGTTCGCCGTCTCCGGCTGCGGCAGGTCGGCAAGGCGGGTCTTGAGCCATTCCACGACGCGCGGGTCGCCAAGGATGCGCAGCAATTCCTGGACATCGTTGGCGGATGGCTGGCCGACGGCCTCGTCCTGGGTCTGCGCCTGGGGTTGCGCTTGCGCGACCGGGGTGTTGACCTGGCTTGCCGCCGGCAGCACGCAGGCGATCCAGATCAGCACGGCGGCGAGAGCGCGAGTCATGCCCATCATGCCGGGCTCGGTTCGCCGTGGCGCGGCCCGTCCGCCGGGGAGGGGTTATCGTCATGCATGTCGCGCGGGCGCAGAAACGGCGACAGCACCCGCTCGACCGTCATTTCGCCGGCCGGAGGCTTGAGCTGGCAGGCAAGCCGGACGTCCGGCGGCGCGGCCAGCCTGGCGAGCGTGGTTTCCTCCGCCTCGGTGCGCCGGGGCAGTTTGCCGGCAGCCGAGAGAACGCGCACGCGGCAGGTTCCACAGCGCCCGCGGCCGCGGCACAGATTGGCCATCGGCGTATTGTTCAGCCGGGCGATTTCGAGCAGGTTCAGGCTGGTCGAGCCGGTCATGACCGGACCGTCGGCGATGGTGATGCGCGCACGGCCATGGCTGCCGGCAACACGGAGCTGGCGGGCGGCGAAAACGGCGGCGAGCACGATCAGATAGAGGATAAAGACGGTCCAGTTGATCTGCTTCAGCAAGGCCAGGATCTCGTCGAAGGGGCGTGTCAGGACCGCTGGTTCGAGCGGCGGTATGGCGCCGGCAAACGCGGCGGGATCCTCGACATAGGCGATCGCCTGATTGCCGGCCTCCACGAAACCGAGCAGGCCGAGCACCGGTATGGCAACGGCGAACGGGTAGACAAAACCGCCGACACGCGGCCACCAGGGCTGGATACGCGTCCAGGTAAAGACGCCGACGCAGCCATGGACCCACAAAAAGGCGAGAAGCAGAACCTGTCTGAGGCCCTCCTGGGGCTGGTCGATCCAGAAATAGGGAATGAGCAGGGCGAAGCTCGGCACGATGCCGAAGCTGGCGGCGACCACCGTGCCGACGACATGCGGGGTCAGGAGCGGCACGATGGCGAGGCTGGCCAGAAGCTGGACGCCGTCTGAGGCGGACAGGCGAAGCGTGTTGCGCTGGTAGATCGCGACGAGCCCCAATGTCGCGTGCGCAAGCATGGATACGGCGAGGACGGCGGTCCCGAGCGGGTTCGTCCACATGCCCATGAGCACCGGTCTCGCCCGGTCCATCAGGGTGATCGAATGCAGGCCGAGCGCCACGTTGAGGAGGTGGAACGTCACGAAGACGAACAAGACAAGGCCGGTAATGATCCTGATGCGCCGAGCCATCCTACCCCCTTTTCGTCCACGCGGGAGGCAGCTTGCCGCAATTCATGACCGCTTAGCAACAGTCACGATCGCAGCGCATCCGGCCTGCGCGGACGATAAGCCCGCCGACGCGCCGCAAGGGCGCATCGGCGGGCCGGTCCGCCGCGGATGTCAGAGGATCGAGCCGACCGTTCTGGTCTTCTGCACCGTCTCCTCCCATTCGACCTCGGGTCTGGAATCGCCGACAATGCCGCCGCCGACATAAAGATAGGCGGTCTCGCCGATGATCTGCGCGGTGCGCAGATTGACGTAGAGATCGGTCGCCCCGTCGAACCCGACCGGGCCCAGGAAACCGGTATAATAGCCGCGCTCATAACCCTCGTGCTCAAGCAGGAAATCGTAGGCCGGCTTCTTGGGCATGCCGAGCACGGCCGAGGTCGGGTGCAGCTTGCGCAACAGCGTATCGAGGGCGGCGTGCGGATTGCGCGCCAGATCGGCCTCGAATTCCGAGCGCAGGTGAACGAGATTGGCGGCGCGCACGGTCCGGGGGCCGCGCTCGTCGAATTCGTGGATGCCGCCGGCCTCGAAGGCGCCGCGGATATAGCTGCCCACCAGCGCCTGTTCCTCGATGATCTTGTCGGGCCAGCAGACGTCGCCGGCGGCGGTGTCCTCCTTGGCCCATTGCGTGCCGGCGAGCGCCACCGTGCTGACGCGGTTGTTGCGGACCGAAAGCAGGGATTCGGGCGTGCCGACCAGCCAGGCACCCTCCCCGGGCAGGTGAACCAGCGCCACGAACGCCTCAGGCAGCTTGGCGGCGAGCGTTTCCAGAAGGGCGAGCAGGTCGTGGTCGGCGGCAAGCGGGCGCGCTTCGGCGCGCGAGGTCACGACCTTGCGGAAGGCGCCGTCGCCGATCGCCGCGGTCGCGCGGGCGACGAGATCGCGATAGTCGGCCTCTCCGGTCTGCTGCGGGCGTTCGGCGCCGGCGCCGGCCCGGAGCAAGGGTTGCGCGGCCGCGCTTTCGGCCGCGGCCCGGGCGATCCTGTGCTGGGCGTCGTCGACCGGCTCGGAGGCATAGGTCTCGCCGTTCCGGTAGCGCAAAGCAGAGCCTTGCACGACGATGTCGGCGACGATGGCGTCGCTGATATTGGCGTCGGGGCTGTCGAACCGGTTGAGGGCAAAGAAGGGCTGAGCGGCGCCGGCCGCGAAGACCGCGCGCCTGGCCGTGGCGCCGCAGGATATCACCGCCTCGAAAACTGTGCCGCCGGGGCGGCGCCATGCGGCGAAGGGCATGGAATATGCGGCCGCCGCGCGCAGCGCGGCGCCGATATTGCCGGGCAGTTTCATGTCACACTCCACAATCCTCGCGTCGCCACCAGGGCGGCGGCGCGCCGATTGATGATCGGCTTCGGCCGGAGTGACCAGAAAGAATTGCGGTCGATTTCATAGCAAAAAGCTATGACATGCGCACCGGCGGCCGGCGCACGGGCCGGTCCGGGTGCGGCTCAGAACAGGTCGAGATCGCGCGCGGCCCGGATCAGGCAGGTCCGCATCATATTGAGCACGCGCGGCGAGCCATGGTCCTTGTGATGATGCAACAAAACCGGCAGGCGCGGCGTGCCGGCGAGCGGGACGACCTTTATGTCTGGCTGGCGCACGCCCCTGCTGGTCAACTCGTCGACGACCGCGATGCCGAACCCCTCGTAGATCAGATTGACCGCGCTTTCGGCGAAACGGGTCTCGATGGCGATATTGGGCTGAACGGCCAGCGTCTCGAACGTGTCCCGGAGCATCTTGCCGTGCGGCGTGTTGGGATGAAAGAAGATCAGCGGCTCCGCAGCGATGTCGGCGAGCGACAGGGAAGCGTGTTGCGACAACGGATGCTCGATCGGAACCAGGCAGACCAGCGCGATCTCGGCGATCTGCTGCGAAACCAAGAAGGCGTCCTTGACCGGGAAGATCGTGACCGCGCAATCGCCTTCGGCCAATAGCAGATAGTCCTTGATCTGCTTGAGAGACAGTGTGTCCATACGCAGGCTGACGCCCGGATTGGCCTCGGCCAGGAAGCGCAGCGCGCGCGGCGCCAGCGCCTGGGAGACGCTGGGCGAGACGCCGAGGCGGAACTTGACGTGGCGCCCGCCCGCGATCTCCTTCACCGTCAGCGACAATTGCTCCATGCTGACGATCGAGGGCTGGACGACCTCGAAAATCTGCTGGGCGACGCGGGTCGGGGTGAGCCGGCCGCCGCTGCGCTCGAACAGTTCCACGCCCAGCACGTCTTCCAGGCGCTTGATCGTGTTGGTGACGGTCGGCTGGGCGATGTTCATCTGCTGCGCGGCGGCGCTGATCGAGCCGCACACCATGACGGAGCGGAATATTTCAAGCTGGCGGAAGGAAAGCATGCGACCAACATAGTCAATGGCACGCACTATTCCAACGGGCTATGGCGGGCATGCAATCGCTTTGTTGCGCCGGTTTCAACGCGCGGCCAGAAGGGGCAACGAAGCCAGTGAGGGGCAGGCAATGGCCGAGCCAGAAATTTTCGCGCCGGGAGCCGGGGCGCAGCTGACCATCATGATCGGCTCGCCGATCGCTCATGCGCATCTGCCGGCCGTGTTCAACCGCCACTTCCTGCAGGCCCGCCTCGACGCCGTGATGGCGCCGGTCGATCTCGCCGCCGACGCGCTGCCGGCCTTCTTCCTGTCCATGAAGGGGTTTGCGAACTGCCGCGGCGCGGTCGTCACGGCGCCGCACAAACAGGCCTGCCTGACGCATGTCGACCGCGCCAGCACGGCCGCGCGCCTGCTCGGCGCCGTCAATGTGGTCACGCGAAACGATGACGGGACGCTGGAGGGAGACAATGTCGACGGCGCCGGATTTCTGCGCGCGGCACGGGCAGGCGGATTCGATCCGGACGGGGCAAGCGCGCTCGTTTTCGGCTGTGGCGGGGCGGGATCGGCGATCGCGCTGACGCTTGCCCAGGCCGGGCTCGGCCGGGTGCGGCTGGTTGATCCCGATACGGCGCGGGCCACCGCGCTTGCCAATCTGATCGGCGCCAGCAGTGCCGCACGCGTGGATATCGGCGCGCCCGACACGCTCGCGCCCTATAATCTGGTCGTGAATGCGACGGCGATCGGTTATGATGGACAACAAACCGTGTTCCCGCTCGACACCGTCGCCGCGGGAAGCCTGGTCGCCGATGTGCTGGCGCGGCCGGAAAAAACAGCCTGGCTTCGCGAGGCGGAAGGGCGGGGATGCGCGATCCAGGACGGAGCGGCGATGGCGGAGGCCCAGTTCGACCTGATCGCCCGGCGCTTTGGTCTGTCCGGCGCCGCGATCGGGGCTTTATAGCTTCAGGCTATCGTACGGCGATCGATCTTGTCTTTCCAACCGGTGTCGATTGCAACAGTCATGCCGAACCGAACTGCCGATCTCGTTGACACGTTAAGGGAGGTACCCATGACCCAAGATAAAACTACCGGCTTCTGGCGACGCTTGACACTGGCCGCCGTTCTGGCGACCGCCACGGTCGGCGCCGTCTCCTCGGTCGCCGCTGCGGCCGACAAGGTGGTGATCGGCGCGTTGCGCTTCACCTCGCATTCCGCCGGCTTCATCGCCTACGAGAAGGGCTATTTCAAGGACGAGGGCATCGACGCTGAGTTCTCGTTCTTCCAGGCGGCTCAGCCGATCGCCGTGGCGACCGCGTCCGGCGACGTCGATTTCGGTATTGCCGGCGTCACCGGCGGCTTCATGAATCTCGCGGAAAAGGGCGCCGTGCGCCTGGTCGCGGGCGTGCTGCACGAGAAAAAGGGCGTCGACGGCATGATGATCCTGGCGTCCAACCAGGCCTATGAGGCCGGGCTCGACGCCGTCGACAAGCTGCGCGGCCATTCGCTGGCCATGACCCAGGTCGGATCGACCTTCCACTACATGATGGCGCGTATCGCAGAACAGGTCGGCTTTCCGCTCGACGAGATGAAGCTGGTGCCGCTGCAGAAGGTGGGCGCGATGATCGGGGCGCTGAAAAGCGGCCAGGTCGACAGCATGATCATGGTGCCGCATATCGCCAAGAGCCTGGTGGAATCCGGCAATGCGAAGCAGCTCGGCTGGCTCTACGACTACGCGGAATATCAGATCTCGGCCCTGTTCACCTCGACCAAGAACATCGAGGAGCGGCGGGAGATGGTCGAGCGGTTCGTGCGCGCCTACGCCAAGGGCATCGCCGACTTCAATCGCGTGATGCTTGCCGCCGACGCCGATCCGGCCGAGCGCGAGGAGATGGTCAAGATCATCCACAAATATGTCTACAATGAGCGGCCCTACGAGGACGCCGCGCCGCTGATCATCTCGGGCGCAATGAACCTCAACGAGGCCGGCGCGCTCGACATCACCGATGTCGAAAAGCAGATGAAGTGGTTTCAGGATGCCGGTCTCGTGCCGACCAGCCTGACGCTCGACAAGCTGGCCGATACGTCGTTCGTCGACACCTACTGACGAGCCGGGCGCGAAAAAGGGCGGACTGCCGTGGATCTGGAAATCAGAAACCTGTCGCATCACTACGACAAGCTAGAGGTTCTGCGGGACATCAACATCACCATCCCGAGCGGGCAGGTGGTGTGCGTCGTGGGACCCTCGGGCTGCGGCAAGTCCACCCTCATTCGGCTGATCGGCGGGCTGGAACAGCCCGCCGCCGGCGAAATCAACCAGATCGGCGAGCCGCCGCAGGGCTCGCTCAATCCGCTGACCTACATTTTTCAGGATTTTGCGCTGCTGCCGTGGCGGACGGTGGAGGGCAATATCTCGCTGGTGCTGGAAGGCCATCCGATCAGCCGCGAGGAGGTTGCCTCGCGGATCGCCAACGTGCTCGAGCGCACCCGGCTGTCCGACTTCGCCAATGTCTATCCCAAGCAACTCTCGGGCGGCATGAAGCAGCGGGTCGCGATCGCGCGGGCGCTGGCGGTCAATCCGGCCGTGTTGTTGATGGACGAGCCGCTATCGGCGCTCGACAGCCAGACGCGCGAACTCTTGATGGACGACCTCGTGTCGCTGTGGGAGCGCGAGCAGTTCACCGCGTGCTACATCACCCACAATCTCAACGAGGCCGTGCGCCTCGGCCATCGCGTCGTTGTCCTGTCGCGACGGCCGGGTGAAATCCGCGAGACCGTCGATATCGACATCCCGTTGTCGGAACGCAAGGTCGACAGTCCCGAACTGGCCAGGACACAGACCAAATTGTGGGAAATGATGCGCGAGGAGGCGCTGACGGCGGACCGACAACTCGCCGATGCGTGATCAATCATGACCGATTCCGTTTCCACGGCCGCTCAGGCCTCACTTTCCGCCGGCGGCGCTTCTTCGGAGGCCGGTGGCAAGCGTTCCGTGCCGTTTCGCGGCGGCGGCTTCGCGCCCAAGCCGGTGTGGTATGTGGCGCCGCTGATGTTCGTGGCCCTGGTGCTGTTGTGGGAGTTCGGCTCCAGCAACGGCTACATCTCGCCGCTGGTTCTGCCGGCGCCGAGCGAGGTGCTCGGCGCGTTCGGCGACCTGGTGCGCAGCGGCATGCTCGCCAAGCATCTGCAGGCGTCGCTGACGCGCCTTGTGATCGGCTTCGTCTGCGGCGCGACGCTCGGCGTGCTGGTGGGGGTCGCGATCGGGCTCTATTCGATCCCGCGTTCGGCCTTCAAGCCGCTGGTCGCCGCGATCTTTCCGATTCCCAAGATCGCGCTCTTGCCGCTGTTCATCATCTGGTTCGGCATCGGCGAAGGATCCAAGGTCGCCACCATCCTGTTCGGCTCCTTCTTTCCGATGGTGATCGCCACCTATGGCGGCATCGACGCCGTCGACCGCAACCTGATCCGCATGGGCCAGAGCTTCAATCTGAGCCGCATGGCAATCGTGCGCAACATCATCCTGCCGAGCGCGCTGCCGGCGATCCTGAACGGCATGCGCATCGCCGCCTCGATTTCCATCATCCTTCTGGTGGCGGCGGAAATGATCGGCGCGCAATACGGCATCGGCGCCTACGTGCTGTTGGCGGGCAATCTCATGGCCACGGATCAGCTCATCGCGGGCGTGGCGACATTGTCGATCCTGGGGCTGATCGTGAGCTGGCTGATCTCGCTCGCGGAACGCTATTTCCTGCGCTGGCGGGCCTGAACGCCGGCGCATGAGGCTGCCGGCGCGGTGCCGGCGGCCGTTTCACATCATCATGCAGGGACGTTCCGCGCCGGCTGGCGGCGCGGAAACGGGTCTTTGCGGGCGAACGCGACACGAAGGAGCATGCGATCATGACCAGGCGTCCCGAAGCAGATTACGACGTGATCGTTGTCGGCGGTGGCGCGGGCGGCGTCGGCGCCGCGCTCGGTGCCGCCAAGGCGGGCGCGAAAGTGTGCCTGGTGGAAAAATACGGCTTTCTGGGCGGCGCGGCGACCAATGCGCAGGTGCTAGCCTATTGCGGGTTCTTCCAGCAGGGCGGCGCGCCCAGGCAGGCGGTGTCGGGCGCCGGCGAGCAGGTGCTGGAAGCGCTGCGCGCGCTCGGCGTCAAGGCCGAACCCTATCACTCGGAGACCACCGGCAACTGGATCGTGCTGCTCGATCCCGAGCGGCTGAAGGTGGCGCTCGACCGGCTGTGCGCGGCGCACGGCGTCGACGTGATGCTGCATACCAGGCTGGCGGCGGTGTCGCGGACCGGCAGCCGTCTGGAAGCGGCGACGCTGGCGGGCATGGACGGGCGCAGCCGGGTGGCGGCGGAAGCCTTCGTCGATGCCAGTGGAGACGCCAATCTGGCGCTGGTGGCCGGGGTCGACTATCGCGTCGGCGACGAGGAACGGCGGCTGCAGGCGGCGACCATGCCTGTGCGCATCGGCGGTCTCGACCCCGACCTCAAGATCGATCGCGCCGCGATCAAGGCGGCCGTCGATACCTATAACGAGCGCGCCGAGTTCAAGATCAACCGCACCGATGGCGGCATCTACACGCGGGTGCCCGGAAGCAGCGATTTCTGGTGGCTGGTGATCGACCGCGAGATGGCCGATCTCGGCACGCGCACCTTCACTCGCGCCGAGCAGAGCGGGCGCGAGATGGCGCTGCTTCTGGTCGAGGTGCTGCGCGAGAAGGTGGCCGGCTTCGAGCGGGCCTGGCTCGCCCAGACAGGGCCACAGATCGGGGTGCGCGAAAGCCGGCATCCGGCCGCGCGCTACGAGATCACCTATGACGACGTTGTCGGCGGGCGCCAGCGCGAGGACGGGGTGGCGCGGGCGGCCTGGCCGATCGAATTGCACAAGGAGGCGGGCAAGCCGTTCTACCAGAGCATCGGCGCGGACGGCTTTTTTCACGTGCCGCTCGATGCGGTTACGGCGCGCGGGCTCGACAATCTGTGGTATGCGGGCCGCGTGGTCGGCGCCGACAGTCTGGCCTATGGATCGATCCGGGTGATGGGCACGGCGTTTGCCACCGGCGAGGCGGCGGGCACGGCCGCCGCGCTTGCCGCCGAAACCGGCAAGGCGCCGGATGCCGGGACCGTCCGGGCGAGGCTGATCGAGAACGGGGCGATGATCTGATCGCGATCCTAACGCGGCCGGGGGCGGTTCAGTCGTCGCCGCCGCGGGTCGCGTCGGCGTGGGCGCTGTCGCGCAGTCGCAAAAAACTCATCGAGATATGCGCGCGTCGGATATGGCCGACGACCTCCAGGTCGCCGATCTCCACGGCGGCGACGATATCGGCCATCTCGCGGTGAAAGATGGTGATCTCGGTGTTGAGCACCGCCTGGTAGCTCTCCAGCCGCGAGGCGGTCTTCAGCCAGATGCGCGTCGTCTGGTAATAAAGAAGCTCGCTGATGGCGCGCAACGGTTCGTTCGCGGTCAGCGAATTCAGCATGTGGAAGAAGTCCATGTTGATTTCGGCGAACCTGCGCGCGTCCGGCGTCGCCACCAGGGTTTCGCATCGCGCCAGCAGTGTCTGGAAGGCGGCGATCTTTTGTGCGTCCGGCCGGACGGGGCTCAGCTTGCCGATCAGTTCGGCGAGTTCGACACGCAACTGATAGACCTGTTCGAGCGCGTCGATGTCGATATCGGTGACGATGGTGCCGACGCCGTGGACGGAGCGCACCAGACCCTCGTCCTCGAGCCGGGCAAGGACCCGGCGGATCGGGGTGCGGCTGACGTCGAACTCGGCCGCGAGCGCTTCCTCGCGCAGCCGCTCGCCCGGCGCGTAGTCGAGCAGGCAGATCCGCTTGCGCAGCACCGCATAGATGCGCTCGATGCGCTCGCGCGACCCGCCGGACTGGATCGCGCCGTCGGCGGCGGGCAGTCTGCCCAGGGTCGAGACGAGGGTCATTGGCTCATCTTCCGCCGCAATCGCTCCAGCATGCCCATGCAGGCCTCGAGCTGGTCGAGGGCAATGAACTCGTCCGGTTTGTGGGCCTGATCGATCGACCCCGGACCGCAGATCACCGACGAGATGCCGGCGCTCTGAAACAGGCCCGCCTCGGTGCCGAAGGGAACGACGCCGGCATGCGTCTCGCCGGTGAGTTCACAGACGATGCGGCGCGCCTCGGAGTCCGGCACCGCGCGCAGGCCCTCGACCTCGCCGATTACATGAGTGACGATCTCGGCATCGGCCGAGACGGCGCGCATGGCCGGGCGCAAGACCTGGTCGACATAGGCGCCGAGATCGGCCTTCACGAAATCCGCGTCCTCGGTGGTGACCGGGCGCATTTCCCATTCCACGGCACATTGGCCGGCGATGATGTTGCGCGCCGCGCCGCCGGCGATGCGGCCTACCTGGACGGTCGTCCAGGGCGGTTCGAAGCGGCTTTGCGCCGGTGCGCGGTCTTTGAGGCGCTCGCCCAGATCGAGCAGGCGCGCGACGTAGCGCGCGGCGTATTCGACGGCGTTGACGCCGCGTTCGGGCGCCGAGCCGTGGCCTTCGAGACCGGTGAATTCGGTCGTGTATTCGTAGCAGCCCTTGTGGCCTTCGATCACACCCATGCCGGTGGGTTCGCCGATGATGGCCACTGCGGGGCGCAGGCCGACCTCGACCAGTTCGCGCACCAGCGCGCGGGCGCCGAAACAGCCGATCTCCTCGTCATAGGTGAAGGCGAAATGGACCGGGCGGGCGAGGTCGGTTTCGGCGAAGGCGGGCGCCATGGCGAGCGCGCAGGCGATGAACCCCTTCATATCGCAGGTGCCGCGGCCGTAGAGGCGGCCGTCGCGCTCGTCGAGCTGGAAGGGATCGCTCGACCAGTCCTGGCCCTCGACCGGAACGACGTCGGTGTGGCCGGATAGCACGATGCCGCCATCGCCGGGCGGACCGATCGTGGCGAACAGATTGGCCTTGCCGCCGGTCTCGTCGCGCATGATCGACAGGCTTGCCCCGGCGCTGCTCAACAGGTCGGCGGCGAAGGTGATCAGGTCGAGATTGCTGTCCGCCGAGACGGTGGGGAAGCCGACCAGATCGGCCAGGATCGCGCAGGTGCGATCGAGATCGGCCATGGCGGTCAGTCCTTGACGAAGAGCTTGCGCGGCCGGTCGCACAGGCACTCGGCCGGCCCGCCGTCGCGAATGAGGATGCTTTCGGTGATCTCCAGGCCCCAGTCGCGCATCCACAGCCCCGGCATGAAGTGAAAGGTCATGCCGGCCTCGAGCACGGTTTCGTCCTCGTGGCGGAAGGAGATGGTGCGCTCGCCCCAGTCGGGGGGATAGGAAAGCCCGATCGGATAGCCGCAACGGCCTTCCTTCTCGATGCCGGCGCGTTCGAGCGACCCGAACAGGGCGCGGGCGACGTCGCCGGCCAGATTGCCGGGCCGGGCCGCTTCCAAGCCGGCCTCGAGCCCCTCCACCAACGCCTTTTCGGCGTCCAGCATCTCCTGCGGCGGCTTGCCGAGGAAAACGGTGCGGCAGAACGGCGCGTGATAGCGCCGGTAACAGCCGGCGATCTCGAAAAAGGTCGCCTCGCCGGATGAAAAGGGCCGCCCGTCCCAGGTCAGGTGCGGCGCGGTGGCGTCGGCGCCGCTCGGCAGCAGCGGCACGATGGCGGCATAGTCGCCCCAGGCTTCGCCCGTGCCGCGGATCGCGTCGGCGTAGATCTCGGCGACGAGTTCGTTCTTGGGAAGGCCGGGCTCGACGCGGGCCAGTATGCCGTCGACGATCTTTTCGGAGATCGCGGCGGCGCGGCGCATGAAGACGATCTCCTCCGGCGACTTGACCGCGCGCTGCCAGTTAACCAGCGCGGTGGCGTCGACAAAGGTCGCGTCCGGCAGGCTCGTCGTCAGCACGAGATGCGCCTTGGCCGAGTAATAATAATTCTCCATCTCGACGCCGATGCGCTTGCCAGCGTAGCCGCGCGCGCGCAGGCACTCGGCCAGATCCTCCATCGGGTGATAGCGCGTCGACTGGATATAGCGGTCGGCATACCCGGCCACGTCGCTGTCTCGCATCCACACCGTGCGCAACGCGCCGTTGGCGTCCTGGACGCGGCCCCACCACAGCGGGTCGGCGTCGTGGAACACGATCACACCCTGGTGGACGTAGAACGACCAGCCCTCGTAGCCGGTGAGCCAGGCCATGTTGGACGGGTCCTCGACGAACAGCACGTCGATATCGGCCCTGGCCATCGCCGCGCGCACCTTGGTCAGGCGGCGCCGATATTCGGATTTTGGAAACGGCAAGTCGGCGGCCGGCAATTGTTCCTCCCTCGGCGACGGATGCGCTGTGTCGCCCGACAGGGACGATAATGTGTACATCTCTTCTCACGCAAGCACAAAATCATACGTGGAACTGCAATTTTGAGCAAAAACCCGTTGACATTCTCCGATCCTGCGTGATGTTGTACACAACAAAAGAAGAACGGGTGAACCTTACAATGGGAGAAACGCTATGAGACGTACCATCCTCAAGGGCGCGGTCGCGCTCGGTATCGCGGCGCTGACGATCGGCTCGTGGGCCGGATCGGCAGCGGCGGGCGAGCTGCTCGACAAGATCAAGGCCGGGGAGACGATCCGCGTCGGCTTCTCGAACGAAGTTCCCTGGGCGTATCCCGGCGACAACAACGAACCGCTCGGCTTCGTCAATGCGATCACCATCGACATCTTGAAGAAGATGGGCACGACCAAGATCGAGCCGGTGGTGACCGAATGGGGCTCCCTGATCCCGGGCCTTCAGGCTGGCCGCTTCGATATCATCACCGGTGGCATGTATATTCTGCCGGAGCGCTGCCGCAACGCGCTGTTCACCGAACCGCTGGGCACTTTTGCCGATGCGCTTCTCGTGCCCAAGGGCAATCCCGAGGATCTGCACTCCTTCGACGACGTGCGTGACAAGGAGCTGATGTTCGTCACCGGCGCCGGCTACAACACCGTCAAGAACGCCAAGAATGTCGGTATCGCCGACGACAAGATCATGCAGGTCGCCGGCCCGGCCGAGATCCTGCAGGCGGTCAAGGCCGGACGGGCGGCGGCCGGCAGCGGCACCTACTTCACCATGAAGGAATTCGCCGACAAGGACGAGGCGGTCGAGCTTGCCGACCCGTTCACCCCGCCGGTCATCGACGGTTACCCCGGTCTGGCCTTCCTGCCCAACCAGCAGGAGGAGGTCGACGCCTTCAACGCCGCGCTCAAGGACTATATCGGTTCCGAGGAGATGATGAAGTCGGTCGAGCCTTACGGTTATTCCAAGGCCAACCTGCCCGACGGAACCCCGACGGCGGAGCTCTGTAAGGGCTGAGACGGCACGTTTGGCGTGTCGTATCCGATTTGAACCCGAGGCGTCTTCCGGCCCCTGAGCCGGAGGACGCGAAATGGGAATCGGCTTTATGAACGAGTTCGCCCTCGGTTTCAGCGTCGCAGCCCTGTTCAAGGGCGCGGCGGTCACGCTCTTCGTCACCACCGGCGCCTCGATCGTGGCCATCGTGCTCGGACTGGCCGTCGGGCTGGTGCGCGTGTCGACGCTGGCGCCGCTGCGCTGGCTGGCCGTGGCCTATATCGAATTCTTCCGCGGCACCTCGATGCTGGTGCAGCTCTACTGGTGGTTCTTCGTGCTGCCGATCTTCGGTCTGTCGCTGTCGCCGTGGACCGTGGCCATCGTCGGTGTCGGCATGAACGTTTCGGGGTATGGCGCGGAGCTGGTGCGCGCGGCGATCCAGAGCGTCGATCGCGGCCAGTACGAGGCCTCGACGGCGCTCAACTTTCCGCGACTGACCATGATGCGGCGCATCATCGTGCCGCAGGCGATCCGCGGCATGCTGCCGCCCTGGGGCAATCTCCTGATCGAATTGCTGAAGGGCACGTCGCTGATCTTTTTCATCACCATCACCGAACTGACCACCGCCTCGAAACTCGCCGCCGACGCCACCGGCAATTACCTCTTGTTCTTCGCCGTCGCGCTGTTCGGGTATTACCTCATCGCCCGGGCCATCATCACACCGCTGGTGCGCTGGCTGGAGCGCCGCTTCTCGCGGGGCTTCATCCGAGAGGCGGTGGCATGAGTATCTGGGACTGGGAGTATGTCTGGGAGGCGATGCCCTATCTGTTGCAGGGCGCGATCGTCACCGTGCAGGCGACCTTTATCGGCTTTGCGATCGCGCTGGTGCTGGGCCTGGTCTTCGCGCTGATCCGGCAGTCGCAAAACCGGATCATTTCCGGCACGATGGCCGAGATCATCGAGTTCATCCGCTCGACGCCGCTGCTTTTGCAGATTTTCTTCGTCTATTTCGTCGGACCGCAATTCGGCATCGTCATTCCGGCCTGGACGGCCGGCATCGGCGTGCTCGGCATCCACTACGCCGCCTATTGCTCGGAATGCTACCGGGCCGGCATCGAGAATGTCGACGGCGGCCAGTGGGAGGCCTGCACCGCGCTCAACCTGTCGATGGCGCGGGCCTGGCGGGTGATCATCCTGCCGCAGGCGATCCCGCCGATCGTGCCCAGCCTCGGCAATTATTTCATCGGCATGTTCAAGGACACGCCGATCCTGGCGGCGATCGCGATCCTGGAAATGCTGCAGCAGGCCAAGAATTTCGGCGCCGAGAATTATCGCTATATCGAGGCGATCACCATGGCGGGCGCGCTTTACCTGCTGTTCAGCCTTGTCGCCTCGGTGATCGTCCAGATGATCAGCCTGTGGCTCAACCGCCGCTACCATCTGCAGTAGGAGCCCGTCATGAGCGATCCGATGGTCCGTTTCGAAAACGTCACCAAGCGCTATGGGGCGCTGACCGTGCTCGATCAGCTCAATCTCGACATCGAGCGCAACGAGAAAGTCTCGATCATCGGGCCGTCGGGTTCCGGCAAGACCACCGTACTCAGAATGCTGATGACGCTCGAGCGCATCAATGACGGCGTGATCTGGGTCGACGGCGAGCCGCTGACCCATATGGACAGGAACGGCACGCTGGTGAAGGCCAGCGAGCGCCATTTGCGGCGCGTGCGCGGCAAGATCGGCATGGTGTTCCAGCACTTCAATCTGTTTCCACACATGACCGCGCTGCAGAACTGCATGGAGGCTCCGGTTTCCGTGCTCGGTCTGCCGCGGGACGAAGCCGAGAGCCGCGCATCCGAACTGCTCGACATGGTCGGTCTCGGCGACAAGAAGGGACATTTCCCGATCCAGATGTCGGGTGGCCAGAAACAGCGCGTGGCGATCGCCCGGGCACTGGCGATGCGGCCGAAGGTGATGCTGTTCGACGAGGTGACCTCCGCCCTCGACCCAGAGCTCGTCGGCGAGGTGCTCAACGTCATCCGAAATCTCGGCGCCGAGCACGATCTCACCATGCTGATGGTCACCCACCAGATGGGTTTTGCCCGTGAATTCTCCGACCGGGTCTGCTTCTTCTACGGCGGCAAGATCGCCGAGCAGGGACCGCCCGACAAGCTGTTCAACGACCCCGACAGCGACCGCACGCGCCAGTTCCTGAGCGCCGTGCTGGAGGCGGGGTAGCGGGCAGGGTTCTGTTCGACAGCCGCTTTGTCTTTTCTGTTGCGATCGATCCTGGCATGACTTCCCTGACCCTTTCCGACATTTTCGAGGCCCGGCGCACCATCGCCGGTATCGCGAGCGACACGCCGCTGGTGCCGTCTGCGCATCTCAGTGCGCGGGCCGGCGGCGAATTCCTGCTCAAGCTGGAAACGACACAGCCCGTCGGCGCCTTCAAGCTGCGCGGCGCGGTCAACGCCGTCTTCAAGCTGGAGGACGCGACGCGCGGCGTGACCTGCTGTTCGACCGGCAATCACGGGCGCGGGGTGGCTTTCGCGGCGCGGGCGCGCGGCATCAGGGCGGTGATCTGCATGTCCTCGCTGGTGCCGCAGACCAAGATCGACGGCATCAAGGCGCTGGGCGCGGAGGTGCGCATCGTCGGCCGGAGCCAGGACGAGGCGCTGGCGGAAAGCCTGCGCCTGTGCGCGGAGGAGGGACTGACGGAGATTTCGCCGTTCGACGACCCGCATGTGATCGCCGGCCAGGGTACGATCGGGCTGGAAATTTTGGAGCGCCGCCCCGATATCGCGACGCTTTTGGTGCCGCTGTCGGGCGGCGGGCTCGCCGGCGGGGTGGCGCTGGCGGCCAAGACGATCAAGCCGTCGGTGCGGGTGGTGGGCATATCGATGGACCGGGGGGCTGCCATGCACGCCTCGCTGGCGGCGGGGCGTCCGGTCGAAGTCGAGGAGGTGGCGAGCCTGGCCGATTCGCTCGGCGGCGGCATCGGGCTCGACAACAAGCTGTCGTTCCGGCTTTGCCGCGATCATCTCGACGATGTGATCCTGGTGACGGAGGAGGAGATCTACCGCGCCTTGCAGACGCATTATTTCGAGGATCGGCTGGTGTGCGAGGGCGCGAGCGCGGTTGGCGCCGCCGCCCTCATCGCCGGAAGGCTGGGCGATCTCGCCGGCCCGGTCGCCACCATCATCACCGGCCGCAATGTCGACATGGCGGTTTTCAGCGCCATCATGCGCGGTGCCGATGTGACGCTTGGCGACTATCGCATCACGGGAGCGCCTTATGCCGCATGACATCACCATCCTGACCGAAAACGAGCTGCGCGCGGCGGTGCGGCTTGATCTCGCCGTCGTCGACACGGTCGAGCGGGCTTTCGCCGCGCTCGCCTCGGGCGAGGTGGTGATGCCGCCGGTTCTGTCGATGGCGTTCCCCGACGCCAATGGCGAGGTCGACGTCAAGACCGCCTATATTCCGGGCTTCGAGAGCTTTGCGATCAAGGTCAGCCCCGGTTTCTTCGACAATCCCGCGCTCGGTCTGCCGAGCCTGAACGGTCTTATGGTGCTGTTTTCGGCGAAGACCGGGCTGGTCGAGGCCGTGCTTTTGGACAATGGCTATCTGACCGATGTGCGCACGGCGGCCGCAGGCGCGGTCGCGGCCCGGCATCTGGCGCCGGCGACGGTGGCGACCGCCGGCGTCTACGGCGCCGGCGTCCAGGCGCGGCTGCAGATCCAGGCCGCTCACCTGGTGCGTCCGTTTCGGCGTGTGCTCGTGTGGGCGCGCGACGGCGCCAAGGCCGCGGCCTGCGCGGCCGACATTTCGGCCGCACTCGGCATCGAGGCCAGCGCCATCGCCGATCCGGCCGAATTGGCCGCGCAATCGCAGCTCGTGGTGACTACGACGCCGGCCGAGGAGCCTATCTTCCTGGCCGACTGGCTGCATCCGGGCCTGCACGTGACGGCGATGGGCTCCGACCAGGGCGGCAAGAACGAGATCGAGCCGCGCGTGCTGGTCGAGGCCGGGCTCTATGTCGCCGACCGGGTGAGCCAGTGCGAGCGGCTTGGCGAGTTGCGCGCCGCGATCGCGGCCGGGCTTTGGCGCGGCGGCACGCCGGCGGAACTGGGCGACATCGTCACCGGCGCCAGGCCCGGCCGGGTGAGTGAAGCGCAGGTGACGGTGTGCGACCTGACCGGCACCGGCGCGCAGGATACCGCGATCGCCAGCGTGGCGCTGGCGGCGGCGCGCGCCGGCGGCGCGGGCACGGTGATTTCGACCTGAATGGCGCGCGCATGTTGAAACTCGACGACCGCGACATGAAGATCCTCGCCATTCTGCGCGAGGAAGGGCGGATCTCGAAATCCGAGCTCGCCCGGCGCGTCAACCTGACCGCGGCGCCCTGCTGGGAGCGGCTGAAGCGGCTCGAAAACGCCGGCATCATCACCGGTTACCGGGCCGAAGTGGCGCTGAAGAAGATCGCGCCGCATGTCGTGATCTTCATGGCGGCCGAACTGGAAGGACACCGGGCCGAACATTTCCAGATTTTCGAGCGCGCGGTTGCCCGTCACGACGAGATCGTGGCCTGCTGGGCGGTGGGCGGCGGTTTCGACTACATCTTGCAGGTGATCGCGCGCGACATCGACGCCTATCAGCGCCTCGTCGACGAGTTGCTGGAAAGCCAGGTCGGGCTGGCGCGCTATTTCACCTATGTCGTGACCAAGCCGGTCAAGCTTTCGGCGCGGCTGCCCTTCGCCGCGCTGGTGCCGCCGGCCCCGGAAGACGAATGAGCGCTCCCAGGGCGGGCAAAACGGAAAAACCGTCTGCGCGGGGCGGGGACTTCAAGAAAAACTTCGCCGGCCGCCGGTCGACACTTCAGGCGCAACCGGAACGGAGGAGCCCTGCCATGAACGCGGTCGCCAAGCTGGAAAAGACATCCCTGTCCGCGCTGCGTGACCCGCGGCTCTTCCGCGAGTTCGCCTATGTCGACGGCGCGTGGGTCGCCGGGGCGTCGGGCACGGCGATCGACGTTACCGACCCCGCCGACGGTCGCAGGATCGGCGCGGTGCCGGCACTGTCGGCAGGCGATGTCGAGACGGCGATCGCGGCCGCGCATCGTGCTTTCGGTTCCTGGTCGGCGAAATTGCCGCAGGAGCGCGCCATCGTGTTGCGGCGCTGGTTCGAACTGGTCTGCGCGGCGCGCGAGGATCTCGCCCGGCTGATGGTGGAGGAGCAGGGAAAGCCGCTGTCGGAAGCGCTGGGCGAGATCGACTACGCCGCCTCCTTCATCGAGTTCTATGCCGAGGAGGCGAAACGGCTCAACGTGGAAAGCGTGACCTCGCATCTTCCCGGGGCCGAGATGACGGTGATCCGCCAGCCTGCCGGTGTGGCGGCGCTTGTGACGCCGTGGAATTTTCCCGCCGCCATGCTGACGCGCAAGGCGGCCGCCGCGCTCGCCGCCGGCTGCACCGTGGTGGCTCATCCGTCGTCCGAGACGCCGTTTTCGGCGCTGGCGCTGGCCGAGCTGGCCGAACGGGCCGGGCTGCCGGCCGGCGTCTTCAACGTCCTGACCGGACGCGCGGCCGAGGTGGTCGGCGCGATGACGGCCTCGCGGCTGGTGCGTGTCGTTTCCTTCACCGGCTCGACCGAGATCGGCCGGCTGCTCTATGCGCAATCGGCGCCGACGGTGAAGCGCCTGGTGATGGAACTCGGCGGGCATGCGCCCTTCATCGCCTTTGCCGATTGCGATTTCGAGCGGGCGGTGGAGCGCGCCGTCGCGGCCAAGTTCGCCACCTCGGGACAGGACTGCCTGGCCGCCAACCGCTTTTATGTCGAACGGCCGATCTATGCGCGCTTCGTGGCGGCCTTTGCCGAACGCGTGGCCCGCCTGACGGTGGGGCCGGGCCTTGCCGATCCCGATATCGGGCCGCTGATCAATGCCCGCGCGGTCGCCAAGCAGCGCGAGCACGTGGCCGACGCGCTGGCGCGCGGCGCGCGGCTGGTGACCGGCGGCGAACCGCATCCGGCGGGCGAGAATTTCTTTGCGCCGACCGTGCTTGCCGATGTCGGCGACGACGCGCTGATCTTTCGCGAGGAAACGTTCGGTCCGGTGGCCGGGTTCGCCCCGTTCGACGCCGAGGACGAGGTTCTGGCCAGGGCCAACGCCACCGAGACCGGGCTGGTGGCCTATCTGCACACCGGCGATACCGGGCGCGCGGCGCGCCTGGCGCGAGCGCTCGAATTCGGCATGGTGGCGGTCAACCGCACCAAGATCACCGGCGCGCCGGTGCCGTTCGGCGGCGTCAAGCAGGCCGGCCTCGGGCGCGAGGGCTCGCGCCACGGCATGGAAGCCTATGCCGAGATCAAATATATCTGCCGGGAAACCGATTGAGGCACCGATGCACCGCAACCCGTTTTCCGACGCGGAACTGGCCGGGCGTGTGGCGCGGCTGCGCGAGGCGCTGGCAGGGCTCACCCTCGACGCGGCGCTGATCTCCACGCCGGAAAACATCTTCTACCTCACCGGTCTCGATCATTGGGGTTATTTCGCCCCGCATATCCTGATCGTGCCGGCCGATGGCGAGTTGGTGCTGGTGACGCGGGCGATGGAACGGGTTTCGATCGAGACCTATGTGCGCAATGCCCGTTTCGAGGGGCATGCCGACACCGAGACGGCGGCCGATCTGGCGGTCCGGATCCTGCGCGGCCGGTTCGCCGCCCCGGCGCGGCTGGGGCTCGAACACTGGTCGGGGGGGCTGAGCTTCGGCTTCGGCCGGGCGCTCAGTGCGGGGCTGGCGGATGTCGACTGGCACGATGTGACCGGGCTGGTGGATGCCATGCGGCTGGTCAAGTCGCCGGCCGAGCAGGCGTTGTTGCGCCAGGCCGCCCGGGTGACCGACGTGGCGATGGCGGCGGCGATGGTGGCGATCGGCGCCGGGGCAAACGAACGCGAGGTGGCCGCGGAATGCCACGCGGCGATGATCCGCGCCGGCGGCGACACGCCGGGCTTCGGTCCCTTCATCCGGCCCGGCGCGCGGCTCGGCGAGGAGCATGCGACCTGGGGCGACGGGCGCTACCCGGCCGGCGAGCCGGTGTTTCTGGAACTGTCGGGCTGCGTGGCGCGCTATCATGCGCCGATCGGCCGGCTGGTCCATGTCGGCGGGATCGAAGCCGACGACGCGGCGATGGCGGAGACGGCAAAGGCGGGCTTCGACGCGGTTCTGGCCGCGCTCAGACCGGGACGGACGGCGGGCGCGGTCTACCGCGCCTGGCAGGACGTGGTGGACGCGGCCGGGCTTTCGCATTATCGCCGTCATCATTGCGGTTACGCTGTCGGCATCGGCGTGCCGCCATCGTGGACCGGCGGCAACCGCGTGACCGGGCTGCGCGCCGACAGCGATATGGAAATCAAGGCCGGGATGAGTTTCCACATACTCTCCTGGCTGATGGGAACCGGCCGGGGCGACTATTTCGTGTCGAACCCCGTGCTGTTGACCGAAAACGGCGCCGATATCCTGACCACAACGGATTTCGGCCCGATCGTGACATAGGAGAAAACCATGCTCAGAAACGATCTGCTCGACCAGTGGGACCGGGAGAATTTCTTCCATCCCTCCACCCATCTCGCCCAGCACGCGCGCGGCGAAACGCCGAACCGCATCGTTTCCAGCGGCAAGGGCGTGTTCATCGAGGACCGCGACGGCAACAGGCTGCTTGACGCCTTCGCCGGCCTATATTGCGTCAATGTCGGCTATGGGCGGCCGGAAATCGCCGAGGCGATCGCCGAACAGGCCAAGGAACTCGCCTATTACCACGCCTATGTCGGGCACGGCACCGAAGCCTCGATCACGCTTGCCAAAATGGTGCTGGAGCGCGCGCCGCAGGGCATGTCGAAGGTCTATTTCGGCCTTGGCGGCTCCGACGCCAACGAGACCAATGTCAAGCTTACCTGGTACTACAACAACATTCTCGGCCGGCCGGAAAAGAAGAAGATCATCTCGCGCTGGCGCGGCTATCACGGCTCGGGGCTGGTGACCGGGTCGCTGACCGGGCTGGAGCTCTTCCACAAGAAGTTCGATCTGCCGCTCGACCGCATCCTGCACACCGAGGCGCCGTACTATTTCCGCCGGCCCGACGCAGCGATGAGCGAGGCCGACTTCGTCACCCATTGCGTGGCCGAGCTCGAAGCGCTGATCGCGCGCGAGGGCGCCGACACGATCGCGGCCTTCATCGGCGAGCCGGTGCTTGGCACCGGCGGCATCGTGCCGCCGCCGCAAGGTTATTGGCAGGCGATCCAGGCGGTGCTGGAAAAACACGACATCTTGCTGATCGCCGACGAGGTGGTGACCGGGTTCGGCCGGTTGGGCACGATGATGGGCTCCGACCATTACGGCATGAAGCCCGACATCGTCACCATCGCCAAGGGGCTGACCTCGGCCTACGCGCCGCTGTCGGGCTCGATCATCGGCGACCGGGTGTGGACGGTGCTTGAACAGGGGACCGACGAGAACGGTCCGATCGGCCATGGCTGGACCTATTCCGCGCACCCGATCGGGGCGGCGGCCGGTGTTGCCAATCTGAAGCTGATCGACAGTCTCGGCCTGGTCGAAAACGCCGCCGAAACCGGCGCCTATTTCAACGCGGCGATGAGCGACGCGCTTGCTGACCATAGTCACGTCGGCGAGGTGCGCGGCGAGGGCATGCTGGCCGCCGTCGAGTTCATGGACGACAAGGACAAGCGGACCTTCTTCGATCCGTCCAAGAAGGTCGGGCCGGCCGTTTCGGCCGCGCTTTTGAAGCGCGGGGTGATCGCACGCGCCATGCCGCAGGGCGACATTCTTGGCTTCGCGCCGCCGCTCTGCCTGACGCGGGCCGAGGCCGACGAGATCGTCTCCAAGACGGCCGAGGCCGTTGCCGAGGTGCTGGGCTGAACGGCCGCTCTTGCGCGATCCGGCAAGTGGAATGAAATGCCGCTTGCCGGCAAAACCGCGCAAAACCGTTCCGCAAGCCCGGTTCCGGTGAGAGGACGGTTTCCTGCCAATCCGCCCCGGATGGCCTATTTTGCGGCCAGTGTCATCCGGAGCCTTGAGCCATGGATTTCGTTCCCCTGATCGATCAACTGGGCGAGCGCGGAACCGCGATCGCCGGCGGCGCGCTGATCGGCGCGCTTTTCGGCGTCTTCGCCCAACGCAGCGCCTTTTGTACCCGTTCGGCCGTGCTCGACCTGACGCGGGGCCGCGACCTGAAGGCGCTCGCGGTGTGGGCGGCCGGTTTCGCGACGGCCATTCTGGGCGTGCAATATCTGCTGGCAAGCGGCCGGCTCGACGTCCTGGAAACACGTTTCTTTTCCACCGCGCAGAGCCTGTCGGGCGCGCTGATCGGCGGCGCCCTGTTCGGCGTCGGCATGGTGCTGGCGCGCGGCTGCGTATCGCGGCTGATCGTGCTTTCGGCCTCGGGCAATCTGCGCGCCCTCTACACATCCGTGGTGATCGCGGTGGTGGGGCTGGCCACCTATAGCGGCGTGCTGGTGCCGGCGCGCGACGCAATCGGCGGCCTGTGGAACACGGCGCAGCTTGGCGGCAACGACGTTCTCGCCCATGCCGGTCTCGGCCAGCAGGCCGGTGTCGTCATCGGCGCGGCGCTGGCGATTGCGGCGCTGCTGCTGGCGGTGAAGGCGCGGCCGTCGCCGTGGCGGGTCGTCGGCGGGATCGGCGTCGGCCTGTCGGTGGTCGCCGGCTGGTGGTTCACCTACACGCTGTCGCTGCAGGTGTTCGACCCGATCCAGGCCGAGAGCCTGTCCTATATCCGCCCGCTCGCCACGACGGGCGGGCTGGCGGCAGCCGGCAGCGACGGACCCGGTCTCGACCAGGGCGTGCTGGTCGGCACGCTCGCCGGCGCCTTCGCGGCCGCGCTGCTGTTCCGCGATTTCCGGATCGCCGGCTTTTCCGAACCTGGAACGCCCTCGATCCTGCGCTATACGCTTGGCGCGGTGCTGATGGGCTTCGGCGGCATTCTGGCGGTCGGCTGCACCATCGGCGCCGGCTTCACCGGCGGCGCGGTGCTGGCGCTGTCGTCGCTGCTCGGTCTTGCCGCCATGATCGGCGGCGCGGCGGCGGCCGACAGGCTGATCGACGCGCGCCCGGCGGCGGCTGCCATGGCGTCGCGTCCGCACGCGCTGCCGGCCGAATAGACCTGTAGGCGGCGCAACGGCCCCGAGGCGGGATGGCGTCGACTGGTCCGCCATCCCGGACGTCCGCGGCGCGGGGCCGATCTTGATCCGGCAAACGGCGATTGCTCAGCCGAACATGTCGGCGACGATGCCGGAATACCAGCCAAGCGATTCCTCGTAGGTGGCCTTGCGCAGCGCGGCGTCCTCGCCGGTCTGGCTGATGAAACTCACCACCGAGGTGATCTTGCCGTCCCTGGGCTCGTACTGGGCGCCGACCTTGACGCCGTCGTCGGTCTCGATCAGCGACCAGCAGGTGTTGGAATATTTCGCCGGAAAGACCTTGGAATCCGTCAGGTCGCCGCGGGCATTCATGGCCGCGATCTTGGCCTGGCTGTTGGCCGAGAAGCCGGATTTGGGCATGTCGCCGGCGATCGAGGCATCGCCGATCACGAACACCGCCTCGTCCATCGTCGAGCGCATCGAGGCGGCGTCGATCGGGCAGAAGCCGCTGTCATCGGCGAAGCCGTCGGCGATGGCGCCGGCCTTCTGCGCCGGGATGACGTTTAAGAGCGCGCCCTTGAAGGTGTCGAAATCGGTCTCGACCGTGCCGGCGCCGGCGTCGACGTTCTTGATGCCGCCATGGATGTCGGGCCCGTACCACTCGACCATGCCGGGATAGTGTTTTTCCCAGCCGGCCTGGAACAGGCCCTGTTTGGAGAATTTCGCCTTCGGGTCGATGACGACGATCTTGGCGCCGGTGTAACCCTTGGCTTTGAGCACATGCGCCATCATCGAGACGCGCTCGTAAGGTCCGGGCGGACAACGATAGGGGTTGGGCGGGGCGACCATGACGATCGTCTCGCCGTCGGCGACGGCGTCGAGCCTGGCTTTCAAAAGCTCGGTCTGCGGGCCGGCCTGCCAGGCATGCGGGGCGATCTCGGCGTGGGCCTGGGAATAGCCGGGCACGGAATCCCAGATCATGTCGATGCCGGGCGACAGGATAAGCCGGTCATAGGCAAGCGTGGCGCCGTCCGCCATGGTCACGGTCTTCGCGGCGCGGTCGACGGCGCTCGCCCGGCCCGTCACCTTGGTGATGCCGTAGGCCGAGACCAGCTGGTCGTAGCTGTGGGTGATCGACTGGAAGTCGCGCAAGCCGCCCAGATAGAGGTTGGAGAAGAAGCAGGTGGTGAAACTGTCGCTGTCCTCCACCAGGGTGACGTCGATCGCGCCGTTGGAATCCTTGGCGATATATTTCGCCGCTGTCGCGCCGCCCGCGCCGCCGCCGATCACGACCACGCGCGGCTTGCCCTGGGCGCGCAGATATGTGGGCGCTGCGAGGCTGGCCGCGCCGGCGCCGACCAGTGTTGTAAATTGCCTTCTCGTCAATCCGGTCATGGCATCCTCCCGAGTACCGGTTTTCAAGCGAAAGACGTTCTTGTGCGTCGTGCTCCAAATCCAAGTGCCGTTCTGCTTGTCATCAAATCGCAGGCCGGCTTCACCTTCTCGTTTCAACGCGTTTCCGAACGGCGAACCGGCATCCCCTTCGCCTCAAAACGCTCTACGGCGACAGCTCGGCGAAATAGGCGGCAAGGGCGGCGATTTCGTCGGCCTCCAGCCGCGCCGTCATCAACCGCATGACCTCGTTGGCGCGCAGGCCGAGCTTGTATTCCACCAGCGCCCGCACCGTGTGATCGACCGGCAGGCCGGCGATCGGCGGTATGGTTCCGCCGGCGCCGGATGACTGGTGGCAAGTCACGCATTCGCCGCCGAGATATTCGCCGAAAGCGGCGTCGCCGTCGAGAGACAGAATTTCGGTCTCCAGATGTTCGGCCCGCAGCAGGTCTTCGGCCGATGGCGGTGGCGGGCCGGTTTCGCTCGCCACGGCGGGCACGCACAGGAACAGGGCGATGGCGCCGGTCGACAGACGCGAGGCTGCGCGTCGTGGCGTTTTTCGGGCCCTGTTCGGCACGTCGTCGCTCCCGCGTTGCGTCATCAAAGGCGGCCCGGACCGCGGTCAGTCGATGCCGCCGCCGGTGCCGTCCTCGTCGCCATCGCCTTCGGGCGTCACGTCGAGCACGGCGGCGTGCTGGACGATCTCGGCCTTGCCCGGCTTGCAGTCGCGCATGCAGGGCTCGACCCCGGCCGCATAATGCGGTTCCTCATGCCGGTCGTCGGCGATGAAGCCGTCCTCGTTCGGCAGCCGGATCGTGGCCAGATTGTCCTGGTTCAGCTCGAACGCCTCGTCGGTGACGATGTCGTTCAGATATAGCACATAGGCGGTCAGGGCGTAGACGTCGTCGTCGGACAGCGAGCGGGCGTTGCCGAACGGCATGGCGCGGCGCACATAGTCGTAGACCGTCGACAGATAGGGCCAGTAGGAGCCGATCGTCTTAACCGGGCGCTCGCGCGTCAGCGTGTCGTAGCCGCCGGCCAGCACCGGCCAGCGCCCGATCGCCTCGCCGAAATCGCCGTGGCAGACCGCGCATTGCTCGGTATAGACCGTCTCGCCTTCCAGAACCGTGCCACTGCCGACCGGCAGGCCGGCGCCGTCGGGACGGATGTCGATGTCCCAGGCCGCGATCTCCGCCTCAGTGGCGGGCCGGCCGAGATGGAAGACGCCATGGGCGGGCGGCTCGGCCGCAGCTTCCGCCTCCACCACGGCCTCCTCGGGCTCGTCGGCTTTGGGTTCGGCTTCGGCGATTGCGGTTTCCTCGTTCGGTGTATCGGGCGTATCGGCCGGCGCCGGTTCGGCGGATGCCGCGTCGTCGTCGCCCGATTGCGAAAATGTCGCCAGATAGGCGAGGATGTCGTCGATCTCGGCTTCCTTCTTCAGACCGGCGAAGGCCATCCGGTTGCCCTTGATGAAGGCGCGCGGGGCGGTGAGATAGGCCGCCAGCGTCTCCTCGCTCCAGACCAGCCCGTCCTCGCCGGCCTTTACCATGGCGGGCGAATAGCGGAACCCGTCAGCCGTGCCGGCGATACGGCCGAACACGTCGTTCAGTTGCGGTCCGACCCTGTTCTTGGCGCCATCGCCGACGGCGTGACAGGCCTTGCACTTGGCAAAGACCTTTTCGCCGGCGTCAACGTCGCCTTCGGCCAGGGCCGCCGCCGGCAGCAGCGACAGGGCAAGCGCGGCGGCGAGCCTAGGAAATCTCGACATTCTCGACCACTCCGTCTTTTGCCACATGCCAGGTCTGGATGCCGTTATTGTGGTAGATGGAATTTTCCCCGCGCGCGGCGCGCAGGTCGTTCTTGGTCGGCTGCACGAAGCCGTTTTCGTCGATGGCGCGCGACTGCAGGAAGAGCTCGGAACCGTCCCAGTCGAACGCATGGTAGAACCGGTGCAGCGCCTTGGGCAGGCTCGGCCCGTCGAGACGCGCCGTCGTCCAGTTGCGGCCGCCGTCGATCGAGACGTCGACCCGGCTGACGCGCCCGCCGCCCGACCAGGCAAGCCCGGCCAGAACCAGCCGGCCGCGGCCGTGGGTAACCGGCGCCTGCGGGCTCGGATTGGTGATGACGGATTTGACGTCCATCTCCCAGGTGAAGCGCCTGGCTTTGCCGTTGGCGAGCAGGTCGGTATATTTCGAGGTCTCCTCGCGCAGCTGCCACGGCTTGTCGCCGATCTCGATGCGGCGCAGCCATTTCACCCAAAGATTGCCTTCCCAGCCGGGCACGACCAGCCGCAGCGGATAGCCCTGGCCGGGCCGCAACGCCTCGCCGTTCATCTTGAAGGCGACCAGGCAATCGTCGAGCGCCTTTTCGAGCGGCAATGAGCGCGACATCGCCGAGGCGTCCGCGCCCTCGGGCATGACCCAGGCCGCGCCCGCGCGGATGCCGGCTTCCTCCAGCAGGTGGCGCAGCTTGACGCCGGTATACATCACGCAATGCACCATGCCGTGCGTGAACTGGCAGCCATTGAGCTGCGCGCCGCGCCATTCCATGCCGGAATTGGCGGCGCATTCGAGGAAATAGACGTGGTTTTCGCGCGGAAAACGCATCAAATCGGCCATGGTGAAGACCAGCGGCGTGTCGACCATGCCGTTGATCATCAGCCGATGCTGCGCGGGGTCGATCTCGGCGATGCCGGCGTGGTGGCGCTCGAAGCACAGGCCGTTGGGCGTGATGATGCCGTCGAGCTCGTGCAGCGGCGTGAAGTTGACCGAGGAAATCGGATCGGCCGTCAGCCACGGCACGTTGCGGCGCACCACATGGGCCTCGTAGGGCGAGGGCACGCCGTAGGGCTCGGCGTCGACGCCCGGTCCGGCATAACGGTTCCAGTCCTGGATTTCGGTGATGGCGGGATCGTCGGCCGCGCGCGCGGCGGTCGTCGCGGTGGCGAGTGCCGCGCCGGCGGCCAGGCCGCCTTGCAAAAAACCGCGTCTCGATGGCTGATCAGGCATGGTTCGGTTCCGTCCGGCCGGGTATCTATATACACATATGAATTTTAATATATATCAAGCCGCAACTCATCTGTCCATCGCCGCCCTGTCTCCGTGGTCAGTTTTTCAGCGTGACGAGCCGGTTTTCCTTCAGCTCCACGACCGGGTTGCCGGCGAGATAGTCCTCGACCACCTCCCAGATCGGCGGGCCTTCGGTGGCCTCGTTCACGGAGGCCCAGCCGGCCACGACATAGTCGCGCCCCGGCTCGACGGCCGCGCCGGTCTCGACCAGCGTCATGTCGGTGATGCGGTTGCCCATCGTCGCGCCGGGATCGATCGTGTAGGCCATGCCGCCGACACGCACCATGTCGCCGCCCTGCTGATAATAGGGATCGGCGTTGAACAGATTGTCGGCCACGTCCTCCAGGATGGCGTGGATGGTCTCGCCGCTCATCGTCGAGCGATAGGCGGCGGGATAGGTCATGGCGCAGGCATTGTGCAGGTCTTCGACGGTGATCTTTTCGCCCGGCAGCACCGAGGTGCCCCAGCGAAAACCGGGCGAGAGCGCGATGTCGGCCTCGCGCACGTCGAGCAGCGCCTGGCAGATCAGATCGTCGAACGTGCCGTTGAAATTGCCGCGCCGGTAAAGCAGCGTTTCGGTGGTCGCCAGCTCGCGCCTCAACTCGTCCTCGAACGGTGCCCGCAGCCGCGTGATGAGGCCGTCCATCTCCGCGTCGGGCGCGATCACGTCGGAAAAGACCGGGATCAGCCGGTGACGGAAGCCCTTGAGCGCGCCGTCGCGCACGTCGAGATCGAGCCGGGTGACGAACTTGCCGTGCGAACCGCTGGCGATCAGCAGCGTCGAGCCGACCTTGACCGGCTCGGGCAGGGCGTCGTGGGTGTGGCCGGTCAGGATGATGTCGATACCCGAAACGCGCGCGGCGAGCGCGCGGTCGACGTCGAAGCCGTTATGCGACAAAAGCACCACAAGATCGGCGCCGGCGGCGCGCGCGGCGGCGACATTGGCCGCGACGTCCTCCTCGCGGATGCCGAACGACCAGTTCGGGAACATCCAGCGCGGATTGGCGATCGGCGTATAGGGAAAGGCCTGGCCGAGCACGGCGATGTTGACGCCGCCGCGTTCGAACATCTTGTAGGCCTCGAAAGCCGGCTCGTTCCATTCCGCGTCGTAGATGTTGCCGCCGAGGAAGGGAAAGGGCAGGGAACCGATGATCTCGGTGACCCGCTCGGCGCCATAGGTGAATTCCCAGTGGCCGGTCATGGCGTCGGGCGCCAGCGCGTTCATGGCCTCGACCATGTCCTGGCCGCTGGTCTTCAGCGCGGTGTAGCTGCCCTGCCAGGTGTCGCCGCCGTCCAGGAGCAGCATGTTGTCGCCGCGCTCGGCGCGGATGCGCTTGACGATGGTGGCGATACGGTCGAGCCCGCCCATGCGGCCATAGGTGCGGGCGAGCGCGGAAAAATCCTCCGACGTCAGCGCATAGGCATGCGGGCTGCCCGGGTCGATGTCGTAGAGCTTGAGGAAGTCGGCGCCGGTGACATGCGGCGGCAGGCCGGCAACCGCGCCGACGCCGATATTCTCGGACGGCTCGCGGAAATAGACCGGGCGAAGCTGGGCATGGATGTCGGTCAGGTGCACCAGCGTGACGTTGCCGTGCGCCTCGAAGTCGAGTAGCGCATCTTCGGTGAGTGTCTGCTGCGCGGCGGCCCGCGACCAGCGCCCGACAAGGCCCGGACCGGCCACGGCCGACAGAGCCGCCGTCGCCATGAGGAATTCGCGTCTTGAAATCATGTTTTTGCCCCAACGGAACCTGCGTCCGCGCGGCGACGGACGGAGCGGCGTGCATTTGGCATTGGCTTTGACGCACGACGCTCTGCGCCGCGCCCGGTTACGCCGGCGCTATTGGCGTACGGCCGGCGTTTCGACCGACAGGCCGGTTCCGCGCCAGGTGACATAGACTTCCAGCGCCATCAACTCGTCGGAAAAGGCTTTCGGAAATTCCGCCCTGGTGTCGCGGATGCAGCCGCGGAAACGGTTGTGCAGCGACACCATGTTGGCTTGTTTCAACCGGTAGGTCGGAAAACCGTTCGCCTGGCCCTGGCTGAGATGATCGGCGCGGATATACTGGCCGGAATTGGCCTCATGGCAGGACGCGCAGGCGAAGTTCAACTGGCCGGTGCGGGTGTAATACATCTCCTTGCCGCGATCCCACCAGCTCTGCAGGTCGCCCTGGCTCAGATCGACGGCGACCGGCGTGCCGAGCGACTGGTGCTTGATATAGGTCGTCAGCGCCTTCTGGTCGGGCGCGTCGAACTTGTAGGCCTCGGCCCCCATGTTCTCCACCCGGCACTTGTCGATCTGCAGTTCGATATTGATCGGCCGCTTGGCGTCGGCGTCCCATTTGGGATAGTTGGCGCCGACGCCCTTCATGGTGTCGGCGGCGTCGTCGTGGCACGACGCGCACGACTTGCCCATCGTGCCGTCGACCGTGTTCCAGATGTCGGCGCCGCGATCGACGTAAAGCATGCCCGGGTTCTGGAACGAATCGGCTTCCAGTTCGCGCGTTTCGGCTTCGCGGAACAGCCAGCCGGACAAGAGCTCGTCGAAAGGATGGCCCTCGGGCGCGGCGGTGCGCACCGTCATGGTCTGTCCGTCGATAACCAGTTCGTCGTCGACCGGCTCGGCCGCGGCCGGCAAAGCCGTCGCGAAAGCCAGGAGCGCGCCAAGCCCGACAGTTGCGTATCTATTCCTCACGGCCTTCCTCCCATTCGTACCCTTGCGGCTGCGGGCCGGGACCCATTCCCACGGCGGATCCCTATTGCCCGGCCGTCCTATTTGACCTCGATGCTGGCCTCGTGCTCGTAGACCGAGCCGTCGTCGTCGACCCAGGTGAACTTGAAGGTTCCGCTCTCGGCCACCTTGGCATTGAACTCGAAATAGGGATTGGCCGAGATCGCCGGGTCGATGTCGCAGGAAAACACCGGCGTTCCGTTGAATTCACAACTGAACTTGTTGATGATCTGGCGCGGGATCGGGTCGCCGTTCTTATCCTTACGCTGGCCCGATTCCATCTGGTGGCTGATCAATGTCTTGATGGTGATGATCTCCCCCGCCGAGGCGGTCTTGGGGAGCTTCACGCGCGGTTTGGGTGTGGCCATGTTGTCGTTTCCTCTCTGATCAGCCGCCGCAGCCGCCAATCGTCACCTTGACTTCCTTCTGGTCGATGAAGGTCGAGCCGTCCTTCATCTTCGCCACGGCGATCACGTTCTGCGTCTTGGCCAGACGCATGCGCGTCGTCGCCGCGGCGACGCCGCTGGCTTCGGAGAAATTGAAGACCGCCACGTCGGGATTGGGGTTGCCTTCGGCCAGGATCATGACCTGCTCGACGACGTCGTCGCCCTCCATGGCGCTTTCGACCTCGATGGAGACCGGAACCGTGTTGCCGTTTTCGGCAATTTCGGGCGCCGTCAGCGTCAGCCGGCCGGTTTCGGGCGTCTTACCGCCGGTGAATTCGGCGATGCGCTTTTGGGTTTCCTCGGGGCTTGCCCAGGCGGGGCGGCCGGGCAGGCCGGCGGCGGCAAAAGCGATCGCTCCCGCCGTAAGACCCAACGCCTGGCGTCTGTTGATGGTCATCACTCGTTCTCCTCGCGCTTGCGCTATTCCTTCAGCGTGGCGACATAGGCCACGACATCCTCGATCTGTTGCGCCGTCAGGATGGTCTTGCCGACGAGATCCTCGCGGACGTCTTTGCCGACGGCGAGCGAATAAAAGCCCGGCATGACGGTCTGCTCGCCGAAAACCTGTTTGGCGTCGGTGATGATGGCGCGCAACTGGGCCGGCTCCCAGCGGTCGCCGGCGCCGTCCACGGCCGGACCGACCGTGCCGTGGAACAGCTCTTTTTGCATGTCGGCATTGGTGTGGCACGCAAGACAGTTGCCGAGCTTGCGGTCCTTGAAAATGTCCCGTCCCACGGCCGGGTCGCCTGGCTTGCCGGTCAGCGACGCGGCAACGGCGAGATCCTCGAATTTGACATCCTGGGGAGCGGTCTCATCCGCCAAGGCACCGGCGGCCGTGACCGCCAGGACCGCCGTCACAATTGCTGTCGCACGAATCATCAGCCGGTCTCCTCCCGTATTCCCGCTCGTTGCTTGGCGGATATTCTTTCCCGCGACACGCTAGCCATGTCGATCCGAATCTTCAATGAAAAAATATGATTATTTGCATGTGTTTCCGCGAGCCGCCCCTCAGTCCGCCTCCAGGCGGCCGGCGGCGCGAAGCTCGTCGAGCTTGCGCGCGTGGTATTTCTGGAAATGCTCGTCGCCTTCATAGCCCTTTTCGAACACCCATTCGAACATGTGCAGAAAGGTCCATTTGCCAAAGGCGCCGGGCATGGTGGCGACCGCCGCCTCGCTGACGATCGTGCCATCCGGCGCCGCCTGCGGCAAGAAGACGATCGTCGGGGTGAAGACGTAGCCCCATTTGCGCGCGGCGGTCTTTTCGGTCAGCACCTCGCCGTCGAGGTCGGTGACCTCCTCGTCGCCGAACATGTTGTACTGCACGACGTTGAAATGCGCCTTGATGTAGTCGCGCACCTCCGGGTCGCTCAAAAGGTCCTCGTGCATCTTGGCGCAATAGATGCAGCCGCGCTGTTCGAAGACGATGGCGAGACGCTTGCCGTCCTGCCGCGCCGTCTCGATGTCCTCGGCGACGTCGCGAAAGGTCAGCGAGAACCAGGGCTGTTTGTGCAGCCCGTCATCGCCGATTTCGGCGGCGGCGGCGGAGAACGCCCCGACGAGGGTGACGAGGGCGGTCAACAGCAGCGAACGGATCATGACAAGGCTCCTAGCCGATGGTCTGGAAAATGGGAAAGGTTTCGAGCAGCCAGTAGGAGATGGTCGCCATCTGGCCGGTCATGAACAGAATGCCGGTGACCACCAGCAGGCCGCCCATGGCCATCTCGATCTTGCGCATGTGCCGGCGAAAACGCCCAGCCCAGCCGAGGAAGCGGCCGGCAAAGGCCGCCGCCAGCAGGAAGGGAATGCCGATACCCACCGAATAGACGGCCAGCAAAAGGGCGCCGCGGGCGGCGGTGCCCTCGGACCCGGCGACAAACAGGATGGCGGCGAGCACGGGACCGACGCAGGGTGTCCAGCCAAAGGCGAAGGCCAGGCCCATGATGTAGGCGCCGACGATGCCGGCCGGCTTCCTGTCCACTTGCACGCGCGCCTCGCGGTAGAGCAGGGCGATACGGAATACGCCGAGAAAATGCAGTCCCATGACGATGATGATGACGCCGGCGATCACCGACAATATGTCGAAATACTGGGCGATCGTGTTGCCGATCACGCTGGCGGTCGCGCCGAGCGCGACGAAGACTGTGGTAAAGCCGAGCACGAAGGCGAGGGCGGCCGCGACGATGCGCCGGCGCGCGCCGGCGGCGACGGCGTCGCTGCGCAGTTCCTCGAAACTCAGCCCGGCGAGCCAGGCCAGATAGGGCGGAACGATCGGCAGCACGCAAGGCGAGACGAAGGACAGCAGTCCCGCCAGAAGGGCGCCTCCGAGGCTTATGTCCAGCATCGCGTTCGTTCCTTGCGGTAATGCGGCCTTGCGGCTGTCCGAGTCGCCGGGTTGGCGACAATTCCCCTGGAAGATATGCGAAAATTTATATATATTGCAATCGACGAAAGGACTTTGCATGCGCCGGCTTGCTTTCTGCCTGGTTTTCTGGGTCTTCGCCGGGCTGGCCTGGCCTGTCGTAGCGGCCGAACTGATCATGCTCGAACAGCCCGGCTGCCCGTGGTGCGCGCGCTTCAACGAGGAAATCGCGCCGGCCTATGCCAAGACGCAGGAAGGCCGCAGGGCGCCGCTGCGCCGGGTCGACATCACCCGGTCCTGGCCGGCCGATCTCGACTTCGTCGCGCGCGAACGCTTTACGCCAACCTTCGTCCTGGTCGAGGGCGGGCGCGAACTCGGCCGCATACGCGGCTATCCGGGCGATGAATTTTTCTGGTATCTTCTCGGCGATTTGATCGCCAAGCTTGACGAGACCGTAGACGAATGACCCTTCCGAAACTCGATCCCGACCAGCAGCCGGAAGATTTCCAGGCGCTGCTCGACCAGGCGCGCAAGGCCAGCGAGTTGCTGAAAGCGCTGTCGCATGAAAGCCGGCTGTTGATCCTGTGCCTCCTGGCGGAGGGCGAGAAATCGGTCTCGGAACTGGAAAACATCATGGACATGCCGCAGGCGGCGGTGTCGCAGCAGCTTGCACGCCTGCGCTTCGACCGCCTGGTCAACACACGTCGTGAAGGACGGGTCATCTATTATTCGATCGCCAGCGCGGAGGTCGCCTCGGTGATCGAGACCCTTTACGGGCTGTTTTGCGCCCCGGTCCGGCAGGGAGAGCCGAAAATCCGGAAACCCTGACGCAAGGCAGCCTGCGGCTTGGGGAGCGTCCGGCGAAGACGGCGGTCCCAGGGAGGAGACGCAGGTGCAAAATATCGTCGGATCGCCGTTTTTCCTGCCGCTGGCGGGGCTTGTCGCCGGCACCTTGCTCGGCTTCGTCGCGCGGCGCGTACATTTTTGCGCCATGTCGGCGCTCGAACGCCACTGGTATGCGGGCGACAGTCACGGCGTGCGCAGTTGGGCGCTCGCCGCCGCCGTCGCGCTGGTGCTGACCCAGACGCTTGTTGCGGTCGGCCTCGCCGATCCCGGGCGCAGTTTCTATCTGATGCCGCTTGTCGGCCTGACCGGCGCGGTCATCGGCGGGCTCGCCTTCGGGTTCGGCATGGCGCTGGTGGGCACTTGCGGCTTCGGCGCGCTGGTGCGGCTCGGCGGCGGCAGCCTGCGCTCGCTGGTCGTGCTGATGGTGCTCGGCCTGTCGGCGATGGCCGCGCAGCGCGGTCTGTCGGCACTGGCCCGTGTCGAACTGGTCGACGAACTGGCGATCGACTTGTCCTTCGTCGGCGGCCAGTCGATGGGGGCGATCGCCAGTGCCGTGACGGGGCTCGACCTTCACGCGGCCGTGGCGGCGCTGATCGCCGGCGGCCTGATCTGGTGGGTGTTCCGCGACCGCGCCTATCGCCGCGCCCGGCTGGCGATCGGCGCCAGCCTGACGGTCGGCGCGGTGATCGCGTTCGGCTGGGCGGCGACGACGCTCGCCGCACGCCACTCCTTCTTTCCCGTGCAGATCGAGGCCGGCTCGTTCGTCGTGCCGGTGGCCGATACGATTCTGCAGGCGATCCTGTTCACCGGCATCGGGCCGGACTATGGCGTTGGCCTGGTGATCGGCGTTGTGGTCGGCGCCGGCCTGTGCGCGTGGCGCAGCCACGATGTGCGCTGGGAGGCTTGCGACGATGCGCGCGAACTGGGACGGCATTTCGCCGGCGGCTTCCTGATGGGCACCGGCGGCGTGTTCGCGCTCGGCTGCACGGTCGGCCAGGGCATCACCGCCCTGTCGGCAATGGCGCTTTCGGCGCCCGTCGTGATCGTGGCGATCATGGCCGGCGCGCGGCTGGGCCTCGCCTATCTGATCGAGGGATCGGTGCTGGCGGCGTTCCGGCGCATGGACGACGCGCCCGCGCGATAGGCTCAGCCAAGCGGCGCGAAGCGATAGGCCTCACCCTTGCGCTCGACCGTGCCCATGCCGGGATACGGCAGATGGAAGGCGATCAACCGCGCCCGCTCGGCGGCCATCCGATCGAGCAGGCGCAGGCGGGTCTGCGCGGCCTGTTCGCGGTCCTGATCGCTGCCGGAATGCAGCGCGGGGCGCAGGAAGGAGACCGCGTTGGTCAGCGCGTCGCCGGCAACCAGCACCGGCCGGTCGCCGCCATGGATCATGAAGGCGACATGGCCGGGCGTGTGGCCGGCGGTGTCGATGGCCTCGACGCCCGGGAACACTTCCTCGCCCGGTTCGAACAGGGCGATGCGGTCCTCCAGCGCGGCCATCCGGTTCCGCGCGCCGACAACGAAGCTCTTACGGTCCTCCGGCATCGTAGCCAGCGTGTCGTCGGCACGCCAGAAATCCCATTCCGCGCGCGCCATCCGGGGTGTGGCCTCGGGGAAGGCGAGATCGTCGAAATCGTCGAGAACGCCCCACAAATGATCGGGATGCGCGTGGGTGAAGATGAGGTCGGTGACCTCGGCAGGGTCCACGCCGGCCTCCTCCAGCCCGGCGAGAAGCTCGCCCGTGGTCGGCAGGAAATTCGGCCCGGCCCCGGCATCAAAAAGCGCCAGCCGGTCGCCGGCGCGCAGCAGGGTGACGTTGCAGTCCGGCTTGTAGTCGGTGGTCGGCATGCCGCCTTCGGCGAGAAGGGCGGTGCGCTCCTCGACCGATATGTCGGGAAAGACGGAGCTCAACGGCAGGTTCATGTGACCGTCGCTGACGACCATGATCTCGCTGTCTCCGGCCGCGAGCGCAGTGGCGGCAAGTGCAGGCCTGGCGAGTGCGACGGCGGCGGCGGTTGCGACACCGGTCAGAACGGCGCGACGTGTGGGCATGAGCGGGCCTCCCGGCAATATATTCAATTTTTCGAATGATTTCACGGTCCGACAATCTCGTCAATCGCTGCGCCAAGGAACGGAGTAAAGTATTCAAGAATTTCTATGTGAATGGACAGGCGCGGCGAAGCGCGCGACAATGGCGCAGCAAAGGAGCCATACAATGAAACGTCTTTCGCGGGTCGCCGCGCTTGTTCTCGTCTCGCTTACTCCGGCCTTGCCGGCCGTCGCGGCCGACGACGTCACCGTCTACGAGACCGATACGCCGTTCGCCGATGTCGCCTTCGACCTTGGCGACGCGATCGTCAATCGCGGTTATGTCGTCGACTATCGCGGTTTCATCGGCGAGATGCTGCAGCGCACGGCCGCCGATGTCGGAGCGCAGAAGGCGCTCTACAAAAATGCCGAGTTCTTCCAGTTCTGCTCGGCCGTCATCTCGCGCCGCGCGATGGAGGAGGATGTCGCCAATATCGCCTATTGCCCCTATGTGGTGTTCGCCTACGAGACCGAGGCAGAGCCTGGAACCGTGCGCGTCGGCTTCCGGCGTTTGCCGGAGGGCGGCGGCCGCGATCAGGTCAACACCCTGCTTGAGGAGATCGCGCGCGAGGCGGTTGGCGAATAGCCGAGCCGGACCGTTGGCGCCAACCAGGGGCGGGAAAATCTCCGGGGCGGGTGGAACCGTCCGCGCCAAACGGCCATTCTGCGTGACGAGACCAGGAGCGCGGCAGGCGGCGTGCCGCGATCCCGGCCAGTTTGGAGACGCGCCATGTGCACACGTGCCGACCACACCATCCATCGCGCCCGGCATCATTTCGGCTGGGACAACGCGATCGCGCCGGTCATGCATGTGGAGCCCGGCGCGCGGCTGACCTTCGAATGCCTTGACGCCTCGGGCGGCCATTTCACACCGCAAAGCACGGTCGCCGACATCGCGACGCTAGCATCAGAAACGATCAACCCGGTCACCGGACCGGTGTTCGTCGAGGGAGCCGAACCGGGCGACGCGCTCAAGGTGACGATCGAGGCTTTCGAGCCGTCGGGCTTCGGCTGGACTGCCAATATTCCGGGGTTCGGCCTGCTTGCCGACCAGTTCCCCGATCCCGCGCTGCATCTGTGGCGCTACGACGTGACGGCGCGCGAGCCGACCCTGTTCGGCGCCAATGCGCGTGTGCCGCTGAAGCCGTTTGCCGGCACGATCGGGGTCGCACCGGCAGCGCCCGGGCAGCATTCGGTGGTGCCGCCGCGCCGTGTGGGCGGCAATCTCGATATTCGCGACCTCGCCGCCGGCACGACGCTCTATTTGCCGGTCGAGGTGGCGGGCGCGCTGTTTTCGATCGGCGACACCCATGCCGCCCAGGGCGATGGCGAGGTGTGCGGCACCGCGATCGAAAGCCCGATGACGGTCGCCCTGACGCTCGATCTGGTCAAGCAGGCGGGGCTTTCGGCGCCGCGCTTTACCACGCCGGGTCCGGTGACGCGTCATCTCGACGGGGCGGGCTACGAGGCGACGACCGGTGTGGGCCCGGACCTTTACCAAGGGGCGCGGGCGGCGCTTGCCGGCATGATCGACCTGATCGTCCGTGAGCACGGCCTTGCCCCCGTCGACGCCTACATGCTGTGCTCGGTCTGCGGCGACCTGCGCATCAGCGAGATCGTCGACGCACCGAACTGGGTGGTCGCGTTCTACTTTCCCCGCGCGGTGTTCGCGTAAGGGCTGTATATGCGCAAGTCATTGCAATCAAAGCGATTGCATCGGTTTGGCTAGCAAGAGTTTCACTTTGACAGTGCGTGGCGGCTTGATGTAGCTTGAACCTCGCCGCGTGAGTAGAAGCGCACTTAATCCCGGCCGCCTGAAGGGCGGGGGAGATAATTGCTCACTTGTTGGAACGCCAACGAGATGGGTTGCGCTTTACGAAACTGGTTCTTCCCGACTCGTTGTAGACAATAGGGGCTTTCGGCCCCCGGCGACCATGTTCGGTGACCGTTGGAGCAGTCCTTCGGACATGGGTTTGGTGTTGGCGCGAATTCGACCGGTCGTTACCGGCCGGTCTTTGGGAGGAGACGATGCGCAAACTGGTTTACGTACTCGGTGCGATGGTTATGGCGATGGCGACGCTGCCCGCTGCCGCGGAGGAGCTGACCAAAGTCCGGTTTATTCATGAATGGCGTTTCGAGGGCCATGTCGCGCCCTATCTGGTCGCGCTCGACAAGGGATATTACAAGGACGAGGGGCTGGACGTCTCGATCGATCCGGGAACTGGAAGCGTTGACGGCATCAACCGGATCGCCTCGGGGTCCTACGATATCGGTCAGATGGATCTCAACGCGCTGATCAAATATCGCGACGCAGCCGACGCCGTGCCGATCAAGGCGGTCCTGGTGACCTACAACATCCCGCCCTTTTCGATCCTGACGATCAAGAAGAACGGCATCGCTGAGCCGAAGGACCTGGAGGGCAAGATTCTCGGCGCGCCTGCGGCGGACGCGGCCTATTCGCACTGGCCGATCTTCGCCAAGCTGAATGACATCGACACGTCGACGGTCACGGTCGAGAATGTCGGCTTTCCGGTGCGTGAGACCCTTTTGGCGCAAGGCCAGGTCGACGCGGTGACGGCCTTCATCTCCAACAAGCTCGCGGTCAAGGCCGCCGGCGTGCCCGACGACCAGATCGTCGGCATGATGATGAGCGAGTACGGTGTCGACCTGTTCGGCAGTGCGGTGATGGCGAGCCCGTCCTTCATGGCCGAGCATCCCGAGGCGGTGGCCGGATTCGTGCGCGCCACAATCCGCGGCTTCCGGGACGCCATCAACGATCCCGAAGGCGCGATGGACAGCGTCATGAAGCACAACCCGATCGCCAAGCGCGACATCGAACTCGAGCGGCTGAAGCTGGTCGCCGAGGAGTGTTATTTCACTGACGACGTGCGCGAGAACGGTTTCGGCCACGTCGATGCGGGACGGCTGTCGCGCTCGATCGACCAGCTCGAGGAAACCTTTTCGTTCACCAACAAGCCGCAGGCGTCCGACATCTATACCGGCGATTTTCTGCCGGCGAAGAATGAGCGGATGATCCAATAGGCTTGAAGCAACCCTGCGCGAGGGCGCTCGTTGCAGCGCCCTTGCGACCGGTGCGACACAGATAGGTGGATAAGATGGCACAAACCGATATCGTCTCGCCTCCGGCTAAGGCCGCGCGCAGCGGCCCGGACTGGGTCTGGCATGCGGAGAACATCGGCTCGCCGGTGCTGTTCACGCTCGGCCTGTTCCTGGTATGGGAAGTCGGCTGCAGGCTGTTCAACGTCCCCGAATCGATCCTGCCGACGGCCTCGGCGACGCTCGCCGCGCTGTGGGAGTTCCGGGCCGTCATCTTCGACAACATGATCGTGACCTTGTGGACGACGCTGCTCGGCTTCGCACTGGCGATCGTCATCGGCCTGCTTCTGGGCGTCGCCGTGGGCTGGCACCGCGCCGTCTATTCGGCGGTCTATCCGGCGCTGATCGCGTTCAACTCGATCCCGAAAGTGGCCGTCGTGCCGATTCTGATCCTGTGGTTCGGGCTCGGCACCGTTCCGGCGATCCTGACCGCGTTCCTGATCTCGTTCTTTCCGATCGTGGTCAACGTGGCGACCGGGCTCGCCACGGTCGAACCGGAGCTCGAGGACGTCTTGCGCGCGCTTGGCGCCAAGAAACTTGTGGTGATGACCAAGGTCGGCATTCCGCGCTCGCTGCCGCATTTCTTTGGCTCGCTCAAGGTGGCGATCACGCTTGCCTTCATCGGCGCGGTAGTGGCCGAAACCTCCGGCGCGTCGAAGGGGCTGGGCAAGCTGATGCTCGACGCCCAGGCCGCCTTCCAGGTGCCGATCGTGTTCGCCGCGCTGCTGGTTTTGTCGGTGCTGGGCATCCTGCTCTACGCGATCACCGCGCTGATCGAGCAACGTTTCACCGGCTGGGCCCATCGTTCGCAGAACCATTGAACCCGAGACACCGGGCCGCCGTTTCGCGGACCACCCAAGACAGGAGACAGGCGCCGTGACCTTGCTGCACACCGAAAGCTCGCTGTACCAATCCAATGACGCGACGGCCAAGCTGGCTGCAGTGGATCCGTCGCGCGCCGGTCAGGCCGCAACAGATTTCGTCGAGATCTCCGATGTGACGCTGTCTTATGGCGGCGACGAGGGCGTGACCGCCGTCGAGGACCTGACCATGTCGGTGCGCAAGGGCGAATTCGCCGCCGTCGTCGGGCCGTCCGGCTGCGGCAAGTCGACCCTGATGAAGCTGACGACCGGTCTGGTGATCCCGCAAAAGGGCCGAATCGCCGTTGACGGCAAGCCGGTCACGGGGCCGCTCGACATCGTGGGGATGGCATTCCAGAACCCTTCGCTGCTGCCTTGGCGGCGCACGCTCGACAACATCATGCTGCCGCTGGAGATCGTATCGCCGCATGCCCAGAGGCTGCGCAAGCACAAGGCCGAGTATGTCGCGCGCGCCGAAGCCATGCTCGAACTGGTCGGCCTCGGCGGTTTCGGTTCGAAATATCCCTGGCAGCTCTCGGGCGGCATGCAGCAGCGGGCGAATCTGTGCCGGGCGCTGATCCACGAGCCGGGCCTGTTGATGCTCGACGAACCGTTCGGCGCGCTCGACGCCTTCACGCGCGAGGAATTGTGGGGCGTGATCCGCGACCTGCATCAGAGGAAAAAATTCACCGTGGTGCTGGTGACGCACGATCTGCGCGAGGCCGTCTATCTGGCCGACCGTGTCTTCGTCATGAGCGCGCGCCCCGGTCGGGTCGTGCTGGAGCGCGAAATCGGTTTCGAGCGGCCGCGGCCGATCGACCTGACCTACACGTCCGAGTTCAACGATATCGTGCATGAATTGAGGGAAAAGATCGCCGAGGCGCGGGCCGACACGCCGCCGATCGGTTAGAAAAACCAAGCGGAAAAGGGGGCGCTTCAACCACACGCATTGCGTGTTGTTGGCGGCGCGGATGATATACGCACGCCGGATCGCGGCGGGGCTTGCGGACGAGGCCGCAGGCAACGACGCCCATGTGCCGGAATTCTGTCTTAACTATATAAGATATTTGATCTTTTTGGTTTTTTTTGCTTTTCGAGAAAGCTCGGATAGGGTATGGTCCCGTCATTGTCAGTAGAAGCAAAACACCGAATTTCGGTCGCGTATGGCGCGAAAAATCCGGTCGGGAATTGCTGGCAAGAGATCACTTGATCTGCGCCCGACGGTGAGAGCTGACAGAGATTGCGGCAGGATTGTTGTCGGGTGCGGTGGTTTCGCCGCGCACGGGCTCCGTGTTGGCGGGACATTGCCAATTTTGGAGACAATCGATGATAATCGACATTAGCTGCTACCCCACCAAACTGGTCGACCTGGCATGGCGGCACGATGGCGATCCGTTTACCGGCGAGCGCCTGCTGAAGATGATGGACGGTCCGTTCTGGGTGAACGGCAAACCGCGCCGCATCGACAAGGCCTTCATCCAGCCGCCGCAGGGCAACACGATCTACACCGACGGCCATGGCGACCTGACCGGCAAGGACGCGATCCGCGACTACATGGCCTACACGGTCGAGCTGGTTCAAAAATATCCCGACCGCTTTCTCGGCTGCTTTGTCTACAATCCGCGCTACGGCACCCAGAACGGCGCCGAGGAGATCGAGCACCACGCCAAGGAATACGGCTTCAAGATGGTGCAGCTCCAGGCCAACATGCACGCCTACCGGCCCGACCGGGCGCTCGACTGGCTGCGCCCGGCGATGCGGAAATGCGCCGAGCTCGGCCTTCTGGTGAAAGTGCATACCGGCGACGGACCGTATTCGATCCCGACCGAATTCTATCCGATCATCCGCGAATTCCCCGAGGTCAATTTCATCCTTGGCCATTTCGGCGTGCAGACCGGCGGCGTCTACTGCTTCGAACCGTTCCAGATGGCGTTGGACGCCCCCAATGTCTACGCCGAATCGGGCTGGTGCCTGCAGTCGCGCATCGTCGAGTTCGCCAAGGAACTGCCGAAGGAAAAAATCCTGTTCGGCACCGATACGCCGCCCAACGAGCCGGGCATGTGGCTGAGGCTGCTTGAGGTTCTGTGTCACGAGCCGCCGCAGGGCCTGAACCTCGACGAGGACACGCTGGAAGATTATTTCGGCAACAACATCGCGCGTATGATCGGTCTCGACCCGACGCCGCCGCCGCGCACCGTCGAAGAGGCGAAAGCACGCCTGAAGGGCGAAACGCCCACACTCGCAACGGCCTGAAGCCGTTTGGCGATCGCTCTCGAAAAATTCCGGAGATCATCATGATTATCGACACCCACCTGCACCCGACCAATCTGGTCGACGAGGCCTGGCGGCACACGGGAACACCGTTCAATGGCGAGCGAATGCTCAAACTGATGGACGGTCCGTACTGGATCAACGGCAAGCCGCGCCGCATCGACATGGGCTTCATCCAGCCGCCGCCCGGCAATACCGGCTATCGCGACGGCAATCGCATGGGCCGCGAAGGCATTCGCGACTACATGGCCTACATCGCCGAGCTGTGCCAGAAATATCCCGACCGCTTCATCGGCAACTTCAACTACAACCCGCGCTGGGGCCCGGAGAACGGCGCCGCGGAGCTGGAATTCCACGTCAAGGAATACGGCTTCAAGATGCTGAAGCTGCACGCCAACATGCACGGCTACCGGCCCGACCGGGCGCTGGAATGGCTGCGGCCGGCGATGAAGAAATGCGCCGAGCTCGGCGTCGTCGTGCTGATCCACACCGGTGACGGGCCCTACACGATCCCGACGATGTTCTACCCGATCATCCGCGAGTTCCCGATGGTCAACTTCATCATCGGCCATTTCGGCATCCAGACCGGCGGCAACTATTCCTTCGAATCCTTCTGGATGGCGATGGATACGCCCAACGTCTACTGCGAGTCCGGCTGGTGCTTCCAGTCGCGCATCGTGGAGTTCGCCAAGGAACTGCCCAAGGACAAGATCGTGTTCGGCACCGATTCGCCGCCCAACGAGCCGGGCATGTGGCTGCGCGAACTGGAAGTTCTGTGCCACGAGCCGCCGCAGGGGCTCGGCCTTTCTGAAGACGACCTGGAAGGTTATCTCGGCAACAACATCGCCAAGCTGGTCGGCATCGACCCCACCCCTCCGCCCCGTACCATGGACGAGGCGAAGGCGCGCCTGACGGACACCTATGCAGGCGTCACGCGCGGCGCGGGCCAGGCTGTTCCCGCCTGATGCCCGCTGGCGACCCGGCCTGGCCGGGTCGCCGCCCATACCGCGCCCAAGCAAAGATCGAAGAGTACCCAGATGGACAAGCCGGCCCCCCACGACACGCAGGACATTCGTCGTTTCCTGGCCGATTATCGCGCGGCCCGTCCGCACGATATCCTGACGATCGGCGAGCCGGTCTCCGATGACCAGGACATCACCGCGGCTATCTGGGCGCTCGCGGCGCAAAACCGCGCGCCAGTGCTGCATTTCCGCAAGGTCGGCAATATCGGCGCCGAGGTCGTTTCCAACATTTTCGGCTCGCGCGAGCGCATCGCGCATCTGTTCGGCGTTGAGGAAAGCAGGCTACACGAGGCCTATCAGGCGCGCTCGCGCCGCGAGGTCGCGCCGGTCGAACTTAAGAGCGGCCCGGTGACGGAACTGGTCGAGGACGGCGACATCGACCTTGAGTCGCTGCCGATGCTGAAGCACTTCGCCACCGACCGCGCAAAATACATCACCAGCGGCGTCATCATCGCCGAGCATCCCCAGACCGGCGGCGGCAATCTGAGCTACCACCGGGCCATGATCCATTCGAAGAACGAACTGGCGACCAGCCTGCATTCGCGCGGCCATTTGTGGCGGCTGCTGAACATGGCCAAGGAGCGCGGCCAGCCGATGCCGGTCGCCATGGTGATCGGCGCGCATCCGCTGTTCATGATCGCGGCCTCGGCCCGGCTTGCCTTCGGCGCCGACGAGCGCGACGTGGCCGGAGGGCTGCTTGGCGAACCGCTCAAAGTGGTGCGCACGCCCAAGCACGGCATCCGCGTGCCTGCCTTCGCGGAGATCGTGCTGGAAGGCGTGATCGAGCCGGAAGCCCATGTCGAGGAAGGGCCGTTCGGCGAATTCACCGGCTATTCGTCGGACCGCTCGACCAACAATCTGTTCCGGGTCGAAACCGTGATGCGCCGGCGCGACGCGATGCTGGTTTCGGTGGCCGGCGGCAATTCGGCCGAACATCTCAATCTCGGGCGCGTGCCGCGCGAGGCCGAGATGGTGGAAAAGCTGAAGCAGCGTTTCCCCAGCGTGACGGCCGTGCACTACCCGGCCTCGGGCACGCATTTCCACGCCTATGTGGCGCTCAACCAGATGCGGCCCGGGGAGGCGCGGCAGGTCATGCTCGGCCTGCTCGGCTGGGACGCCTATCTCAAGACGGTGATTGCCGTCGACGCCGATGTCGACGTCACCCGCGACAGCGACGTGCTTTGGGCGCTCTCGACCCATTTCCAGCCCCACCGCGACGTCGTCATCATCGAAGGGCTTCCCGGCAACGCGCTCGACCCGTCGGCGTCGGGCATCGGCACCACCTCGCGCATGGGCCTCGACGCCACGCGCGGCGCCGATTTCCACGGCACGCTGGCCAGGATCGACGATGCGGCTTTCGCCCGCGCCCGTGCCGTGCTCGAACGGCTCGGCACCGCCGGCGGCTGAGGGCGCGCGTCCCGTGAAGCCGGCAGATCCCTCCCGCAAGCGGCTGATCGTCGGCATCAGCGGCGCCTCCGGCGCGATCTACGGCATTCGCCTTCTGGAGATCCTGCGCGCGCTCGACATCGAGACCCATCTGATCGTGTCGAACGCGGCGCGGATCACGCTGGCGATGGAAACCGACAGCACGATCGCCGAGGTCGAAAAACTGGCGGCCGTGGTGCATTCCAACAAGGATATCGGCGCAGCCTGCTCCAGCGGCTCGTTTCGCACGCTCGGCATGATCGTCGCGCCGTGTTCGGTCAAGACGCTGGCGGAAATCGCGTCCGGCGTGACCTCCAGCCTGTTGGCGCGGGCCGCCGACGTGACACTCAAGGAACGCCGCAAGCTGGTCTTGATGCTGCGCGAGACGCCGTTGCATTCGGGCCATATCCGTTCGATGGCGCAGGCGACGGAGGCCGGCGCGATCATCTGCCCGCCGGTGCCGGCATTTTACGCCAAGCCGCAAACGCTCGACGATATGGTCAACCATACTGTCGGGCGCGTGCTCGACCTGTTCGACATCGATGCCGGCCTCGTGCGGCGCTGGGACGGGTTGAAGGGCCGGCCAGACAGTCCGTGACCGGGTAGCCCGTCATCGGTGCGTTCGGCGGTCGCAGGCGCTTCAACTTTCCGATTTTTTCGACATGCCCGTTTCTCCCGACGACAGGCGGGCGATCGTTTTGACCTTTGCCCCGCGAACGGAACAGGCAAAAAAATCGCCGGCGCGAAGGCCGGCGACAGGTGGGGTGTCCTGGGAGAATGGGACGTCTCAGGCGAGACAGGTTTCGAGCATTTTTTCGATCTCGGCGCAGTCGATGTCGCGGCCGATGAAGACCAGCTTGGAATAGGGGCGGTCCTTGCCCCAGGCGTGGTCGGGGCGAAAATCCATCAGCTTGTGGACGGCCTGGAGAACGAAGAAGCGGTCGTCGTCCTCGATCGCCAGAATGCCCTTGGTGCGGAAAATCGCGTCGCCGTTTTCCTGGAGATAGGCCGACAGGGCCGCCTCCAGCCTGGCGCGGTCGAAGGGCCTGTCGAAGGTGAACGATTCCGATCCCACCGTCTGGTCGTGCGTATGATGGTGGTGGTGATCGTGGTCGTCGAGATTCAGGAGCTTGGCGCGTTCGGCGACATAGGAAGGCTGGAAGCCGCTGATGCCGAGAATGTTCGACAGGTCGACCTTGCCATAGCTGGCCTTCAAGATGTCGGCGGTCTCGTTGAGCTTGCGCAGATTGGTTTCCAGCGCGCCGACGGCGGCATCGTCGACCAGATCGACCTTGTTGATGACGATCCGGTCGGCGGCGACGATCTGGTCGACCGCCTGGTTGTCGCGCCCGTCCAGAAGCGGATCGTCGACATGCTGGGCGATGTGCTTGGCGTCGACCATGGTCACGATGGCGTCGAGCTCGACCTGGCCGGCGACCTCGTTGTCGATGAAGAAGCTGGTGGCGACCGGGGTGGGGTCGGCCAGTCCGCTGGTCTCGACCAGGATGTGGTCGAACTTGTCCTTGCGGGCAAGCAGCTTCTGCAGCACCTCGACGAGGTCGTTGCGCACGTCGACGAAGCAGCAGATGCAGCCGTTCTGCATCTGGAAAATCTCCTCCTCCGAGGCGATCACCAGATCGGAATCGACGTCGATCTCGCCGAACTCGTTCTCGATCACGGCGATGCGGTGGCCGTGGCGCTCGGTCAGGATGTAGTTGAGCAGCGTCGTCTTGCCGGCGCCGAGGAAGCCGGTGAGGATGGTGACGGGAACCTTGTCGCCGCCCGTGGTCTGAACGTTGGGCATGGTCATGCCTCCTTCATTTTCGCGCGCAGGGCGTCGAGGACGTTTTCCGGCGTGATCGGGTAGTGGCGGAAACGTATGCCAATCGCGTCGTGGATGGCGTTGGCGATGGCGGGCCCGATGGCGATGATCGGGTCTTCGCCGACACCCTTGGCGCCCCAGGGGCCGCCCGGATCGGGTGCGGTTTCCAGGATGATCGTGCGGATCGGGGGCATGTCCATCGACAGGGGCATCTTGTAGTCGACGAAGCTCGGATTGAGCGAGCGGCCGTTGGTCAGGTCGATCACGTAGTCCTCGCTCAGCGTGTGGCCGATGCCCTGCTGGATGCCGCCCTCGATCTGGCCGGCGGCGGCGACCGGATGGATGACCTTGCCGATCTCGTGCACCGGGATCACCTGGAGGACGGCGACCTCGCCGGTCTCGGTGTCGACCTCGACCTCCACGAAGTGGGCGCCGAAGGAGTAGGATTTGGTCGGCGTATAGGTGCCGACGCCGACAAGCTGGATCGCCGGCATGCCGCGCTGCGGAGCGACCGCCTCACTGAGCGGGATCGAGCGGTTGGAGCCGTCGGTGCGCATGATGACGCCGTCGACGATCGTCAGATCCTCGGGGGCGGCCTCGAGCATCGGCGCCGCGTGGGCCAGCACCTGGCGGCGCACGTCGGCGGCCGCGATCTGGGCGGCGCGGCCACCCATATAGGTGGTGTGGCTGGCGAAGGCGCCGATGTCCCAGGGCACCACGTCGGTGTCGCCCTGGACGACGGCGATGTCCTCGAAGGGCACGCCGAGCTCCTCGGCGACGATCTGCGACAGCGCGGTGTGGGCGCCGGTGCCGAGGCCGGCCGTGCCGGTCAGGAGCGTGACCGTGCCGTCCTCGTTCATTTTTACGATGGCGTTGCCCTGTTCCTTGATGCCGGGATAGGCGCTGGAACCGTGCATTTCGCAGCCGATGCCCCAGCCGCGACGCTTGACGCCGTCGCCCTTCGGGGCCTTGCGCACCGTGTACCAGTCGCTTTCGGCCATGCCGCGGCGGATGCAATCCTCCAGGCCGTGGCCGACGATGGGATGGTTGGACGGCGCGATGTCGCCTTCGCGGACCGCGTTCTTCAGCTTGAACTCGGCCGGATCGAAGCCGAGCTTCTCAGCCGCCTCGTCAACCTGCAGGTCGATGGCGAAGTAAGTCTGGACCACGCCGTAGCCGCGAAAGGCGCCGGCGATCGGCGTGTTGGTGTAGATGGCGCGGCCTTCCAGATGAATATTGTCGCAACGGTAGAGCGAGGTCATCGCTGCCGTGCCGACATTGGTCACGCCCGGGCTGTGCGAGCCATAGGCGCCGGAATTGAAGACCACACGCGCCTGGCGCGCGGTGATGCGGCCGTCCTTGGTGAACCCCTGCTTGAGCCAGATCTTGCCGGGATGACGCGACCGGCCGCCGAAAAAGGTCTCCTTGCGGGTGAACTCCATGCGGACCGGACGCGCGGTCTCGCGGGCGAGCAAGGCCGACAGGAATTCGTGCTGGAACAGGTCCTGCTTGGCGCCGAACCCGCCGCCCATGTGGTCGACCACGACGCGGACCTTGTTCAGCGGGATGCCGAGCACCTCGGCCAGCGCGCCGCGCACCATGAAGGCAGTCTGGGTCGAACTCCAGATGGTGAGCTTGCCGTTGCCGTCCCACTGGGTGACGCAGATATTGGGCTCCATGTAGGCGGCGGTCGGGCGGCCGAGATCGTATTCCCCCTCCACGATCAGGTCGGCCTCGGCGAAGCCCTGGTCGATGTCGCCGCGTTCCACGATCACCGGCGGCAGCACGTTGTTTTCGTCCAGGCCGTTGTCGTGGATCGCTGGCGCGTCGGGCTTCAAGGCGTCCTCGACGGTGAAGACGGCCGGCAGCGGCTCGTATTCGACCTCGATCAGCCCAAGCGCTTCTTCGGCGATTTCTTCGGTGACGGCCGCGACCGCCGCCACGCCCTCGCCCCAGTAGCGAACGCGATCGTCGAGGATGTACTGATCCTTGGTGACGGAGGCCGAGCGCGGATGCGGCGAGCCGTAGTGCAGGACGCGCGGCACGTTCTCGTGGGTGAGTACGGCCTTGACGCCCTTGAGCGCCAGCGCCTTGGACGTGTCGATCGACTTGATGCGGGCATGGGCGATGTCGCAGCGCTTGATCTTGCCGTGCAGCATGCCGGGCAGAATGATGTCGCCGGCATAGACAGCCGTGCCGGTGACCTTTTCCAGCGTGTCGGAGCGCTTGACGCTCTTGCCGACGACCGAGAAGGTCTGCTTGGTCGCGACGGGTAGGTCGTGAATGGTCATTGCGCCCTCGCTTTGTTCAATTCCTCAGCCGCATCCTGAACGGCCTCGATGATCTTGGTGTAACCGGTGCAGCGGCAGATGTTGCCGGCCAGCGCGAAGCGGATCTCGTCCTCGCTGGGGGCGGGGTTCTCGTCAAGCAGGGCCTTGGCCATCATGACGATGCCGGGTGTGCAGAAACCGCACTGTGCGCCGCCGTGTTCCATGAACTTTTCCTGCAGCAGATGCGGCCTGTCGGGCCCATGCTGCAGGCCCTCGATGGTGAGGATGTCGGCGCCCTCGGCCTCGACAGCCAGCACCAGGCATGCATTGACGGGCTTGCCGTTCATAATGACGGTGCAGGCGCCGCAATCGCCGACGTCGCAGCCCTTCTTGGTGCCGGTCAAGCCGCCTTCGGCGCGCAGCACGTCGAGCAGGGTGCGGTTGGCGGGCGAGGGCAACTCGTGCTCCTCTCCGTTGACGGTCATTGTGACGATACGGGTCATCAAACTTCTCCCATGGCCTGGCCAATGGCGCGCCGGGTCAAGACGCCGACCATGTCGCGGCGATAGGCGGCGCTGGCGCGCACATTGCTGATCGGTGTGGACTCCGCCATCGCGGCATCGGCGATCGCGGCGAAGGCGGCCGGGTCGATGGCGCGGCCGCGCAGAAGCGCCTCGGCGTTGCGGGCGCGGATCGGTGTGGGGGCGACCGCGCCAAGCGCGATGCGGATTTCGGTGCAGGTGTCGCCGTCGCGCTCGAGACTGACGGCAACGCCGACGGTGGCGAGCTCCATCGCCTTGCGACGGCCGTGCTTGATATAGGCCCGGCCGCTTTGCGGGCGCGATGGCGGCACCGAGATGCCGGTGACGATGTCGCCGGGCACCAGGACGGTGCGGCCCGGTCCGGTGAACAGATCCTCGATCGCAATCTGCCGCTCGCTGCCCTGATTGTAGACGGACAGTGAAGCACCGTCGGCAATCAGCGGCGGAATGGTGTCGGCCGACGGCGAGGCGCGGCAGACATTGCCGACCACCGTGGCGCGGTTGCGGACCTGGATCGAGCCAAGAGCACTGACGGCCGTGCGCAGATTGGGATAGTGCTCGATCACCGGCGCCCAGATTTCCAGTTCGCGCGCCGTGACAAGGGCGCCGAAGCGCAGGCCGGTCTTGGCGTCGTAGGAATAGTCCTGCAGGCCGGGAAGCTTCTTGATGTCGACGACATGGACCGGCTTGCGCAACTCCTCCTTGATCTCGACCAGAAGGTCGGTGCCGCCAGCGATGATGCTGGCCTCGGAGCCGAGTTCTGCCATGAGCGCGGACGCTTCCTCGAGGGTTTCCGGCTGGTAATATTCAAAGCGTCTCATCTCGGTTCCATCCCTTCAGGCATTTGTTCTCTAGTGATTTTTTGGGCGGCGCGGTCACGCGGGCCGGGGCCGCGGGTCCTCGTCAACGTCTTCTGCGCCGACCACCTTCAAGGCGCTGTCGCGGTCGGTGCGAAGTTCGAGCTCGAGCTCGCGCAGATGCTCGGTGTTGAGGCGGGCCGCCTCCGCGCCGTCGCCGCGCGCCAGCGCGTCGGCGATCCGCTGGTGTGCCTCGTTGCCGCAAAAACGCGACTTACGCGCCTCGCGCGTCCACGACAGCAACGGTTGGCGATTGATGAGATCGCGCACGAAACCGGTCAGGACGTCATTGCCGGAGAGCTCGGCGACAAGCAGATGAAAACGCCGCGACAGGTGCCGGGCCTCTTCCATGCGCCCGGCCTCGTAGGCGGCGTGTTCTTCGTCGATGAAGGCGGCAAGTTTGGCGCGCCCGGCATCGTCGAGCGCGCGGGCGAGAATGTCGAGCACCGCCGCCTCGATCACGATTCGCGCCTCAAAAATCTGCCGTGCCTCCTCAGGCGAACACATTGCGATTGTCGCGCCCTTGTTGGGGCTGAGCTCGACAAGACCGGCATGGGCAAGCGTAAGCAATCCATTACGGATGGCGGAGCGGCTGGCGCCGGCATAGTTGGCGAGTTCGCGTTCGATCAGCCGCGTGCCCGGCGCAATCCGATGGCCAAGGATCGCTTCGACCACGGCGCTCACGACACGTTCTTCGGCTTCCGGTCCGCTCATGGATGCGCCCGGGGTCGCGGCGCTGTGGCCAGGCTTGATTCGAAAGGGGGATTCCAACATGCGATCTCCGTTCCAATTGTCGACAATTTATTCTATAAGTACAGATTGTCAACAAAAAATCATTCAGCAAAAAACATAATTAATATCAATATGTTAAATTAATGGCGTGTGGATATCGATCTGTCTTTCCAAAATCATTCGGCTATTTCAAGTATCTATAGATATAAAGTATCGTAAACAAAAATAGATAGGTGGAGTTGTGAGAAATGGTTTGTCATAAAAATCATCTTTTGGAGGGGGGGGTGTTTGATTTTGCTTGGAAGTTGGTTTTCTCTCTGTGTCGCCTTTCAGTATTCGTGCGGCCGGCCGTGGCCGCGGGCCTGGCGGCAATTCATTCACAGTTCGAAAGAATTTATCTGGATAATGAATTTGCCTAATCAATGGGCCGGGCGATATCGTTTCCGTCGATGGTGAAAGCCAGGAAAGGGAGTTCTGGATGCTGGCAAACGGCAGTGCGCGTTATCCTCAAGCCGGCCGCGCCTATGTGTTGCGGGGCGGGCGTGTCGTCACGACTGCTCACGACATAGGCGAAGTCGATATCCTGGTCGGCGCGGATGGGCGCATCGCACGGATTGGCGAGGGGCTGGCCGAACCTGGCGCCGATATCGTGGATATCTCCGGCAAGTTGGTGACGAGCGGCCTCGTCGACTCTCATCAGCATCTCGACAAAACCGGTGTGTTGCGGTTTACGCCGAACCCGTCGGGCACTCTGCAGGGCGCGCGCGAGGCGTTTGCCAAATATGCCCGCAACGCGCCGCCTGACGACATAACCCGTCGCGCCGAGCGCACCATGGCGCGCTGCCTGTCGCGCGGGACGACCGCGATCCGTAGCCACATCAATGTCGACAAGGATGCCGGTTTCAACGGGATCGAGGCGCTCTCGGCGCTACGCGGCGGCTGGGCGGACCGGTTGACGCTGCAGCTGGTGGCGTTCATGACCCCGCATCCCGGGCAGGATCTTGAATGGCTTGAAGCCAATATCGACGCGGCCGTAGAGAAGGCGGATGTGGTCGGCGGCACCCCGGCCGTGGCCGAGGATCCCTATCGCTACATGGACATCCTGTTCGGCGCGGCTGCCCGTCACGGCAAACCGGTCGATCTGCATCTCGACGAACATCTCAACCCGCAGCGGCCGCTGTTTGACGCGGTCTTCGACCGGGTGCGCAAATTCGGGCTCGAGGGCCGCACGGTGCTGAGCCATGTCTCGGTGTTGAGCGCGATGCCGCGCGACGCCTTCGAGCGCGTCCGCGACGAGATCCTCGAGCTTGACCTCGGCGTCGTCACATTGCCGGCGGCCAATCTCTATCTGCAGGGGCGCGACGCGGACATGCTGCCGCCGAGGGGGCTGACGCGCGTGGCCGAGCTTGTGCGCGCCGGCGTCCCGATCGCGACCGCGTCGGACAATATCCAGGACCCGTTCGTGCCGACCGGTGCCGGCGACATGCTGGAAATCGGCCGCTGGACGCTGCTTGCCGGCCATTTGCGCGGTGACGAACTGAAGACCGTCTATTCGATGATGACCGATATCCCGGCCCGTTTGATGGGTTTGGGGGCGGATTACGGCCTCCGGGAGGGGGCGTTCGCCGATCTGTTGGTCACCGATTGCGCCGATGTCGACACGTTGGTTGCCGGCGGCGCCGACGCGATGACGGTGATCGCCAAGGGTAAACCCGTTTTCGAGACGGCCTCCAGGCCGGTCGCGGGAGACGAGCACCGCCAACCGGCGGGAAGCGGCTGACCGGCATCCGACTGGAGCCGGGACGCATGATGAAAGAAATCTGGGAGGAGCATCATGACTATTACTAGACGCAGCTATATTGCGGGCATGGCCGTCGCGGCCGCGGTCACCATGTCGTTGCCGACGGCAGCCTGGGCCGATACGCTGAAGATGGGACTGCTGGTGCCGGGCAGTGTCTCGGAGGAGGGCTGGAACCGCATCGGCTACAACGCGCTGAAAGGCGTGGAGAAGGAACTGGGCGCGCAGGTCAGCTATGTCGAGCTGCAGCAGAATCCGGCCTCTTTCGAAAAGGCGTTTCGCGATTATGCCAGCCAGGGCTACGACATCATTCTGGGGCATGGTTTCGAGTTCCAGGATTCCGCCCTCGATGTGGCGCCGGACTATCCCGACACCGTCTTTCTGATCTCTTCGAGCCATATCTACGAAGGCAACGTGATCGGTCTCAACACCGATACCAGCCAGCCCTTCTACCTGATGGGCTTGGTCGCGGCGAAGATGGGCAAGAAGGCCGGCCTCGTGGGCGGCATGGAAATCCCGCCGATTCAGCAGGCCTTCGAGGGCTTCAAGAATGGTGCCCGAAGCGTCGATCCCGAGTTCCCGATCAGCGAGGCCTATATCGGCAATTTCTCCGACACCACGGCCACCAAGGAAGCCGCGCTCAGCATGATCGCGCAAGGCGTCGACTTCCTGGTGCCGAATGCGTCGGGCGCCACGATCGGCGGCTACCAGGCGATCGCGGAAGCAGGCAAGAATGTCGGGACGTTCAGCATCTTCAGTGATTTCACCGAAGTCGCCCCCGATCATATTCTGGGCCTTTACGTCGCCGACTACGCCCAGGGCGTGGTGAAGGTGGCGCGGATGATCCAAGAGGGTGACGTGCCGAGCGGCAACGTCGAGTTCGGCCTCAAGGATCCCGAGGTGATGAAGTTCACCTTCCGCGATGACGTCAAGAACCCGGTTCCGGCCGACATTCGCGCCACCGTTGAAGAGGTGAGGGCGAAGATCGCAGCCGGCGAGATCAAGACGCGCGCGCGCTGAGGCCTGCCGGGAAGCCGGTACCGGCTTCCTGGCAGGACGCCGCCATGACAGGCATCACGAATGATGGGGCGCGGGGAACGCGCCTCTTGGCGGCGGCGGAGGCTGCCGCGCCCTTTCACATCATGATGAGGGAGAGAGCGTCATGAAATTATCGAGGAGGGTCTGTCTGGCGGCCTTGGCCGGCGCGGCCCTGGCCGGCACTGCTGGACCCGCGCTTGCGGAAAGCTTCAAGATGGGCCTGCTCGTTCCGGGCAGCGTCGCCGAGGAGGGCTGGAACCGGATCGCCTACGACGCGCTCTTGCGCGTCGAAAGGGAACTCGACGCCGATGTCAGCTATGTCGAGCTGCACGAAAATCCGTCGGCGTTCGAAAACGCGTTCCGCAACTATGCCAGCCAGGGCTACGACGTGGTGCTGGGGCATGGTTTCCAGTTTCAGGACGCCGCGCTGACGGTGGCGGCAGACTTTCCCGATACGGTTTTCCTGATTTCGTCGAGCCACGTCTTCGACGGCAACGTGATCGGTCTCAACACCGATTCCAGCGAACCGTTTTATCTCATGGGCGTGATCGCGGCCATGACCGGCACCTCGGCGGGACTGGTCGGCGGGCTCGAAATCCCGCCGATCACGCAGTCCTTCGAGGGTTTCGTCAACGGCGCGCGCAGCGTCGATCCGGACTATCCGATCTGGCAGGTCTATGTCGGCAGCTTCACCGATTCGACCGCGGCCAAGGAGGCCGCGGTCGGGATGATCGCGCGGGGCGCCAACATCGTCGTGCCCAACGCCAACGCGGCCGGTCTCGGCGTCGTGCAGGCGGCGCGCGAGGCGGGGCCGGACGTCCAGACCTTCAGCGTCTATTCCGACTATACCGAGGCGGCGCCTGAAAACACGCTCGGCGTCTATGTCGCCGATTACGGCCAGGGCATCGTGCGCATCGTCTCGCAGATCAAGGACGGCGAGTTCGAGGCCTCCGGCAATATCGTTTTCGGTCTCAAGGACACCGACGTGATGACGTTCTCCTACAACGACCACTCCGCCCGCCCGGTGCCGGAGGCGATCCGCCGCAAGGTGGAGCAGGTCAAGAACGCCATAATCGCCGGCGAAATCGCTACCCGCGCCGAATAGCCACCACCTGCACGGACGGGGCGCGATTCTTGCGCCCGGTACCGCGCTTTCGCGAGTTTTTCGAACGACGACAGGATCATGGCAAACATCGAAAACGAGCGGCCAGGCGCCGCGGATACCGATCTTATGAGAAATGCCATGAGCATGTTGGTTCGGATCGCCCAGGCGATCGCACTGCCAGCCGCGGCGGTTCTGGTTGCGCTCACTTTCGGTGGCGTCCTGCTGAGTCTCAACGGCTTCAACGGCTGGGACGTGTTTACGGTCATGATCGTCGGCGTGTTGCAGGACACACGCTCGATCGCCGAGATCCTGCTGAAATCGATCCCGCTGATCCTGATCGGCGTCGGGCTTTGCGTGGCGTTTCGCTGCAGCATCTGGAACATCGGCGCGGAGGGCCAGCTTTATGCCGGCGCGGTCGCGGCGACGATCGTCGGCGTTGCCTTCGAGGGCCTGACGCCCTGGATCTACGTGCCGCTGATCATGGTTGCCGGCGCGCTTGCCGGCGCGGCCTGGGCGGGGATCGCCGGCTTGCTCAAGGTCTATTTCCGCGCCAGCGAGATCGTGACCACGATCATGCTCAACTATATCGCGCTGATCGGAACCAGCTATCTGGTCACCGGCCCGCTGCGCGACGCCGCCTCGGCCTATCCGCAGTCGGCGCGGCTGTTGAAGGAGGCGTGGATGCCGCGCATCCTGCCGCCGACGCGGCTGCATATCGGCATCCTGGTCGCCGTCGCGCTGGCCATCGCCTTCTATATCTTCCTGTTCCGCAGCAGCGCCGGCTATGCCGTGCGCGTGGTGGGCATCAACGCCAACGCGGCGCGCTATGCGGGCATCAATGTCGGCCGCAACATCATGATCGCGATCTGCATCAGCGGCGGCATGGCCGGGCTGGCCGGCGCGTTCGAGGTCGCGGGCGTCACCCGCCGGCTCTACCAGAACATTTCGCCCGGTTACGGCTTCGAGGGCATCGCGGTCGCGCTTCTGGCCAACAACAATCCGATCGGGGCGATTTTTTCCGGCGGGCTGTTTGCCATACTGCGTTCCGGGTCCGAGTTGATGCAGATCACCGCCCAGGTGCCGCAGGTTCTGGTGTCGGTGATCCAGGGCATGGTCATTCTCTCGGTCGTCGCCTTCGGCGTCTACCGGTTCCGTTCCGCCTCCCGTTCGCAGTAGGTTCATCATGGAAGACGTCGCGACACTCGGTTTCATCGCCACCACGATCGGCGCCACCTGGCGCCTGGCGACTCCGCTGATCTTCGCCGCGATCGGCGAGGTGTTTTCGGAACGCGCCGGCGTGCTCAATATCGGGCTGGAGGGTGTGATGCTGGTCGGGGCCTTCGTCGGCTTCGCCACCATGTTCACCTATGGCAGCCTGCCGCTCGGGCTAGCCTCGGCGATCGCCGCCTGCATGGTCGTCGGGCTGCTGTTTGCGTTTTTCACCATCACCATCAAGGCCGACCAGATCGTGGTCGGCGCGGCGATAAACCTGCTCGGCATGGGGCTGACCGCCTTCTTGTTCCGCACCTATTTCGTCGGCACCGGCCGCGGGGTGGAGATCGCGCAGCCGCTCAACATTCCCGGCCTCAGCGACCTGCCGTTCTTCGGCGAGGCGTTCTTTCGTCACAACGCGATCGTCTACAGCACGGTGCTGGTGGTGCTGCTTGCGGTGGTGGTGTTGTACAAAACATCGTTCGGCCTGACCCTGCGCGCCGTCGGCGAGCATCCCAAGGCGGTCGACGTGGTCGGACGCAGCGTTGCCGCCTATCGCTACGGCGCTGTCATGATCGGCACCGGACTTGCCGGTCTCGGCGGCGCGTTCTTGACCCTTGGCCATTCCAACCAGTTCGTCGAAAACATCACCTCCGGCCGCGGCTTCATCGCGCTGGCGGTGGTCGTGTTCGCGCGCTGGTCGCCGGTGGGTGCGTTCTTCGTCGCGATGCTGTTCGGCCTGTTCTATGCGCTCCAGCTCCAGCTTCAGGCGCAGCCGGCTCTCAACATTCCCTATCAGGCCCTGCAAGCCCTGCCTTACGTGATGACCATCGTCGCGCTGGTGATGGTGCGCAACAAGGCAGACACGCCGAAGATGCTCGGCGTTCCCTACAACAAAGCCTGAGGCGGGACCGATGAACACACAACCCTTCCTTCGCATGGACAATATCCACAAACGCTTTGGCGATCTTGTCGCCAGCGGCGGCGTCACGCTCGAGGTGGAAGAAAACGAGATTCATTCCCTGCTCGGCGAGAACGGCGCCGGCAAGAGCGTGTTGATGAACATCCTGTGCGGGGTCCTGTCTCCCAACGAAGGCCAGATCGTCTACAAGGGCGCGCCATTGCGGCTGGGCTCGCCGCGCGAGGCGATCCGGCATGGCATCGGCATGGTGCATCAGCATTTCATGCTGGTGCCCAACCTGACGGTGGCGGAAAATTACGTGCTCGGCCAGGGCATGCCGGCGCGGGTGATCACCGACATGCGCGCCGTCTACGCGCGGATCCGCGAACTGTCCGAGCGCTACGGGCTCGACGTGCGTCCCGACGCGCTGATCCAGGACCTCTCGGTCGGCGAACAGCAGCGGGTGGAGATCCTCAAAGTGCTGTTTCACGGCATCGATCTCCTGATACTCGACGAGCCGACCGCGGTGTTGACGCCGCAGGAGACCGACCGCTTGCTGGTGCTGTTGCGCGACCTCGTGAAGGACGGCAAGACGGTGATCTTCATCTCGCACAAGCTCGACGAGGTGATGACGGTCAGCGACCGGGTCAGTGTGATGCGCGACGCCAAGGTGGTGTTCACGACACGGGCCGCCGATACCAATCCGCGCGAACTGGCGCGCATGATGGTCGGCCGCGACGTGCTGATGGAGCTGCCGCGCACGAACCGGACGCCGGGCCGAACCGTGCTTTCCGTCGACGGGCTGAGTTGCGACAACGAGATCGGTCTGCCGGCGGTGCGCAACGTCTCGCTCGAGGTCCGCGAAGGCGAGATCGTCGGCATTGCCGGGGTGTCCGGCAACGGGCAGAGCGAACTGGCGCTTGCCATGACCGGCCTGCTGCCGGTGACATCCGGCACGATCTCGCTCAATGGCGAGGAGATCAGCCGGCTGCGACCGGGCGAGGTCAATCGGCGGCCGATCGGGCATGTTCCCGAGGATCGCCACAAGATGGGGATCGTCTTGCCTCTGGCGCTGACGGAAAACGTTCTGCTGCAACGCTACAACAGGCCGCCCTTCGCCAGGCACGGGCTGTTGAAATTCGGGACGATCGCCGAGCACACACGCGACCTGATCCGCCGGTTCCGGGTCAAGGCGTCCGGCGAGTTCGATCTGATCCAGAACCTGTCCGGCGGCAACCAGCAAAAGCTGGTTGTGGCGCGCGAGCTTGCCCGCGATCCCGATTTCCTGCTGATCAACCAGCTCACCCGCGGCATCGATATCGGCGCCATGGAGCTGGTGATGCAGGAGGTGCTCAAACAGCGCGAGGCGGGCCGGGCGATCCTTTTGATCTCGACCGAACTGGAGGAGTTGTTCGCAATTTGCGACCGCATCCTGGTGATGTTTCATGGCGAGTTGGTCGGCGAGTTGCCGCCCGACCGGAACCGTATCGAGGAAATGGGTCTGCTGATGGCCGGCGACAGGCAGGAAGCGGCTCAACTGGCAGCGGCGCGGGTCCAATGAAGGGGCGCACGCGGCACTCTCATTCAAAATTCGAAACAATTTCGCGAATATTGTCGGATTGAAAATCAATCGCGATAGCGTCACCCTGCCGGATGGAGATGGCCGCGACGGCCATCGGACCCAGCAGGACGGAACCCGCCGTGTGAATGTAACGCTTCGCCAGATCCAGGCCTTCGTCGCCGTGGCGGAGCTTGGCCGCTTCAACCTTGCCGCCGGCCGGCTGAACCTGACCCAGTCGGCGATCAGCATCCTGATCAAGGAGCTGGAGACCGAGCTCAGGCAGAGGCTGTTCGACCGCCATACCCGCATGGTCAGCCTGACGGGGGCGGGGCGCGAGTTCTTTCCCCAGGCCCGCAAGGTGCTGGAGGACCTCGAGATCGCGGTCGACAGCGTGCACGAACTGGCCTCGCTGCGGCGCGGACGGGTGCTCGTCGCCTCGGCGATCGTTTTGGCCGCCACCTTCCTGCCGCCGGTGATCGCCCGGTTCAACCGGCGCTATCCCGATATCAGCGTGCAGGTGCGCGACATGCCGGAGGAGGAGATCCGTCCGGCCTTGAAGCGCAACGAGGTCGATCTCGCCATCGGGACGGTCGCCGACGAGGACCCGGAGGTGGAATCCACCCACATGATGCGCGACCGGCTGATGCTGGTGTGCCGGGCCGACCACCGTTTCGCGCGCCAGAAGAACGTGCGCTGGTCGGATCTGTCCGGCGAGGCGCTGATTGCGCTGGCGAAGGAAAACCCGCTGCGCGATCTCGTCGACCGGGCATTGCTGCGCGTGGCGCCGGATATCCGCCCATCCTACGAGGTGCGGTTTTCAACCACCGCGATCAGCATGATCGCGGCCGGGCTGGGCGTGTCCGTGTTGCCGGAAAACGCCCGTCAGCTCGCGCCGCTGGTCGACGTCAAGGTGATGGAGCTGGTCGAGCCGGCGATCAGCCGCGACGTCTCGGTGCTTCAGCACCGACAGCGCGCCCTGTCGCCCGTCGCCCAGAAAATGAAGGAATATCTGCTTGAGGCCGAACGCGAGCGCTGAGGCCGGGCGAGGGCGGGCACCTGAGCCGAAACAGGCCCGCCGGGGCGTTTTGGCACGCGGTTGCGTAACGCCGCCGGCGGGTTCTGGCCGGGATGGGGGCTTGCGGCTTCTTTGGCTCAGAACACGACGACGCTTCTGATGCTTTCGCCCTTGTGCATGAGATCGAAGCCTGTGTTGATCTCGTCGAGGGTGAGCGTGTGGGTGATCATCGGGTCGATCTCGATCTTGCCGTCCATGTACCAGTCGACGATCTT
>JBDWLQ010000016.1:0-475621 GCA_039973095.1 Nitratireductor sp.
GATCCCGAAGGATGAACAACCCGCACCAAGGTGCCCGCCTGACCGTCTATAGTCGAGAGCAGATCGTGGCCCGTGTCCTCGCGGGACAGAAGGCCGCCGAGGTGGCCGCTGCCTTCGGCGTTTCCCTCCGCACCGTTCGAAACGCTGGAGGCCCGGCGCGGTCTGCGAGCAGGGTGTGCCCGGCCTCCAGCGTTTCGAACATGTCGGCGGCCGAGCGTCCGTCGTGCGCCTGGCCCTCGGTCAGCTTGAGGCGGATCGGCCGTCCCTCGGCGTCACCGAGCGCGTGTATCTTGGTCGTCAGGCCGCCGCGCGAGCGACCCATGCAACGGGATCGTTCGTCTTTTTTTGGCCGTTGGCGGCGTGCTGGTGCACCCGGATCGAGGACGAGTCGATCATCTGCACGTCGCCGTCGTAAGCCTCTGACACAGCTTCAAGAATTCGCGCCCAATGCCCCGCCTTACGCCATCGGTTGAAGCGATTGACGCAGGTCGTGTGCGGACCGTAGCGCGCCGGAATGTCGGCCCAGGGCGCTCCCGTGCGCAGCCGCCAGAAGATGCCGTTCAGAACCTTGCGGTCATCCGCGCGCGGCACCCCGCGCACCTTCGTCGGCAGCAGCGGCTGGATCACCGACCACTCGAAATCCGTCAGATCAAAACGTGCCATGTTCACCTCCGGCCAATAGCAGGAAGGGAATCACAACCGCATCCTCTTAGGAATCCCCTTTATGGGTATGTGACCTAGAGCGTTTCCAGGCGAAGTGGAAGCCGGTTCGCCGCTCAAAAAAGCGTCAAAACAATAAGTTAGAGCCGGTCTGCGATTCCGTGAAAAGCAGAACGGCCTTAACGCCGCGCCGCCGCGCCGGCATGGGCGCGCAAAAGATCCATCAGGCGCCCGGCCTCGGCAGCCGCGCCCGCCTCGTCGCGATTGAGAATGGCGCGGATCAGGCCGACATGGTGCTCGGCCGCCTCGGTCAGGCCGGTATCGCTCTTGTAGCGAAACCAGAAGCGGCGACTATGCGTCTGCAGCGGCGCCGCCAGGCGCGAGGCGAACGGGTTTTCCGCCGCCAGCGCCATCGCCTCGTCGAGCGCCTTGTCCGCCTCGAGAAAGAAGATCACATTGCCGGAGATCACCGCGCGTTGCATCGCCATGGCGGCCGCGCGAAACGCTTCGCTGGCGGTATTGGCGACATTACGCGCCGCCTCGCGGGCCAGCACGATCTCCACGCCGCGCCGCGCATCGATCACCTTGCGCCAGTCGCCGGCGTGAAGCGGGGCGATCGCGATGCCCGCCCGCGGGCGGATTTCGAGCAGCCCCTCCCAGGCGAGCCGCTGGATTGCCTCGCGCACAGGGGTGCGTCCGAGACCGACCTGCTCGATCAGCCCGCCCTCGGTCGTCACGCTGGCAGGCGCCAGCTCCAGCGTCACCACCATCCGCTCGAGCGCGTGATAGGCGCGCGCTGCGGCCGGTGCGGCAGGTTTTGTGTCCTTCACCCGGTCTCTCCTTGATATATTGTTGATATATAGCCATGCGCCGCCGCTTGACAAATCGAGGCGGCCGCAGATATATCTTAGATATATCAGATCAGGAGTCAGAAAAATGTGGGCAGGCGTCTATCCCGCGGTCACAACCAAATTCACCGAGGATGACCGCCTCGATCATGCCGAAATGGAACGCTGCTTCGGCCTGCAGATGGACGCCGGCTGCGACGGGCTGATCGTTGCCGGATCGCTGGGCGAGGGCCCGATGCTGTCCATGGCCGAAAAGCTCGAAGTGTTGGCGACCGCTCGCACGGCCGCCGCAGGCAAACCCGTCCTTTTGACCGTCAACGAGCCCGGCACCCGCGAGGCCTGCGCCACCGCCAGGGCCGCCGCCAAGGCAGGTGCCGACGGCCTGATGGTGGTGCCGAGCCCGATCTACCACACCGACCCGCGCGAGACCGCCGACGCGCTTAAGGCGGTCGCCGCCGCCGGCGATCTACCGGTGATGATCTATTCCAACCGGGTCGCCTATCGCGTCGACGTCACGGTACCGGTCATGCAGGAACTGGCAGAAGATGAGCGTTTTGTCGCCGTCAAGGAATCCTCCGACGACATCCGCCGTTCGACCGAGATCATCAACGCATTCGGCGACCGGTTCGACCTGTTCACCGGCGTCGACAACCTGGTCTTCGAGGCGCTCGCCGTCGGCGCCGTCGGATGGGTCGCCGGCATCGTCGTCGCCTTCCCGCGCGAGTCGGTGGCGATCTACCAGCTGATGAGGCAGGGCCGCCGCGACGAGGCGCTGGCGATCTATCGCTGGCTGCGTCCGCTGGCCGACCTCGACGTCTCGACCTATCTGGTCCAGAACCTCAAACTGGCCGAGGCGCTGGCGATCGACTCCAACGACCGCGTGCGCATGCCGCGGCAGCCGCTTGCCGGCGCCCGCCGTGCCGAGGTCGAGAAAATCGTCCGCGACGCGATCGCCGTCCGGCCCGATATCCCGGCCCTCTGACCGGCCTGGCGCCCGCTCCGATGGCTGCTGCGTGGCAAAACCCGGTCGATGTCGCCGTGATTGGCGGCGGCATAATCGGCATTTGCGCAGCGGCGGCCCTGGCCGCGGCCGGCCGCAGGCCGCTGATTATCGACCGCACCGGCATCTGCGAGGAGACCAGTGCCGGCAATGCCGGCGCGCTCGCCTTTTCCGACGTTTTGCCGCTCGCCCAGAAGGGCATGATCCGCAACCTGCCCAAATGGCTTGCCGACCCGCTCGGCCCGCTATCGGTTCCCCCCGCTTATGCGCCGCGACTCGTACCGTGGCTTTTGCGCTTTCTCGCTGCCTCGCGTCCCGCGCGCTACGGCAATGCGCTCGCCGCGCAGGCGGCGATGATGCGCCTGGCCGAGACGGAATGGGCCGCGCTCATGGCCCGGACCGGTACCGAATCGATGCTGCGCGAGGACGGTTCGCTCGAGCTTTACCAAAGCGACGCCGAATTTCAGGCCTCGCTCGGCGGTTGGGCGGCGCGCGAGCGCTTCAACATCGCGTTTCGCCATCTCGACCGTGCCGGGATCGAGGCGCTGCAGCCTGGCCTGGCGCCGCAATTTTCCCGCGCCACCTTCGTCCCGGGCTGGAAGACGGTGTCTGATCCCCAGCATCTCGGCAAGGCGATCTGGCGCAAGGCCGAAGCCGATGGCGCCATCTGGACGCGCGGCGAGGTGGTGGTCGTGACCCCGGCCGAAAAACACGTTGCGATCCAGCTGCGCGAGGGGCGCACCCTGTTGGCGCGCGACCTGGTTGTCGCCGCCGGTGCCTGGTCGCATCGCCTTACCCGCGCCTTCGGCGACGTCGTGCCGCTCGAAACCGAGCGTGGCTACAACACCACCCTGCCGGCCGACGCCTTCGATCTCAGGCGCCAGCTCATTTTTTCCGCGCACGGCTTTGTCGTCACTCCGCTTGAAACCGGAATCCGTGTCGGCGGCGCGGTCGAACTCGGCGGACTGAAGCGGCCGCCCGACTACCGCCGCGCCCGGGCGATGCTTGAAAAAGCCCGTCGTTTCATGCCCGCGCTTCAAACCGGCGGCGGCCGCGAATGGATGGGCTACCGCCCTTCCCTGCCCGACTCGCTGCCTGTCATCGGACGGGCGCGTAATGCAGAAAACGTCTATTATGCTTTCGGCCACGGCCATCTCGGCCTTACCCAGGCCGCGGCGACCGGGTGCCTGATCCGCGATCTGGTTTCCAGAGTGACCCCGACGATCGATCTTGCTCCCTTCAGCCCACAGCGGTTCTAGACGAAAGCGCGACCATGGCCCGCCATTCCTTCCACTGCATCGACGGACATACATGCGGCAATCCGGTGCGGCTCGTTGCCGGCGGCGGCCCGCTTCTCAACGGCGCGACCATGATGGAAAGGCGGGCGCATTTCCTGGCCGAGTTCGACTGGATCCGGACCGGGCTGATGTTCGAACCACGCGGCCACGACATGATGTCCGGCTCGATCCTCTACCCGCCGACACGCGAGGATTGCGACATCGGCATTCTTTTCATCGAGACCTCGGGCTGCCTGCCCATGTGCGGCCACGGCACCATCGGCACCGTCACCTTCGCGATCGAAAACGGGCTGGTGCGCCCCGAGACGCCGGGCGTGTTGCGTCTCGACACGCCGGCGGGACGCGTTGTCGCCACCTATGAGGAAAGGGACGGCCGCGTCGAGGAAGTGCGCATCACCAACGTCGCCTCGTATCTGCATGCGCGCGATCTCGCCGTCGACTGCCCGGAGCTGGGGCCGCTGACCGTCGACGTCGCCTATGGCGGCAATTTCTACGCCATCGTCGATCCGCAGCGAAACTATCGCGACATGGCCGATTTTTCCGCCAACCAGTTGATCGCCTGGAGCCCCGTTCTGCGCGAGCGGCTGAACCAGGCGCACCGGTTCGAACACCCGCAAGACCCCTCGATCAACGGCCTGTCGCATATTTTGTGGACCGGCGCGCCGACCGTCGACGGCGCCGATGCCCGCAACGCGGTCTTTTACGGCGACAAGGCCATCGACCGCTCTCCCTGCGGCACCGGTACCTCGGCGCGCATGGCGCAACTCGCCGCCCGGGGCAGACTGCGGCCCGGCGACGATTTCGTGCATCAATCGATCATCGGCTCGCTGTTCCGCGGCCGCGTCGAAGACGAGACCACGCTCGCCGCTCAGCCCGCCATCATTCCCTCGGTCGGCGGCTGGGCGCGCATGACCGGCTACAACACCATCTTCATCGATGATCGCGACCCGTTCGCGCATGGATTCGTCGTGCGTTAAGCGGCCTGTACGGGCCACTTCAGCCGAAATGAAGCGCCTCAAAGCCATGCACGAAACGCGCAAATGTCCGTAGGTTTATGCAAGACTTAACCAAAACTACCCGCAAAACGGGAATATTAGGCAAGGACATTGCGCTGGCCCAGTGCTAGCTTCCGCGCTGGTCCAAGCGCCCGAACCCCTCGAAAAAAGGGACGGGCGGGGACTTCGGTGCGGCTGCGGCGCGCAATTTTGTCGTTGCAATCCCGTTTTGAAGGGCTACGACTAGGGGAAATACAATAAGGGGTGCGCCGGTCCTGGCGACATTCCGCGGGGGGAGCCGCAGGCATGCTCGAATATTTCGTTCAGCAGCTCATTAATGGGCTGACTCTCGGATCAATCTACGGCCTGATCGCGATCGGCTATACGATGGTCTACGGGATCATCGGCATGATCAATTTCGCCCATGGCGATATCTTCATGGTCGGATCCTTCATCGCCCTGGCGACGTTTTTGATCCTGACATCGGTGTTCGGCTTCGTCTTTCTGCCGGTGGTTCTGCTGATCGTGCTGATCATCGCCATGCTGTTCACGTCCGCCTGGGGCTGGACGGTCGAGCGGTTCGCCTACCGGCCGTTGCGCGGCTCGTTCCGGCTCGCCCCGCTGATCACCGCCATCGGCATGTCGATCGTGCTGCAGAATTTCGTCCAGGTCACCCAGGGCGCGCGCGTCAAGCCGCTGCCACCGCAGATTCAGGGCGGTATTACGCTGATGGAGGGATCGACCGAAAACGGCACCATCCTCGTCCAGCTTTCCTACATGCAGATGATCATCATCTTCACGACGCTGGTCCTGATGATCGGCTTCACGCTCTTGATCTCGCGCACCTCGCTGGGGCGCGCCCAGCGGGCCTGCGAACAGGATCGCAAGATGGCGGCGCTGCTTGGCGTCAATGTCGATCGCACCATCTCGTTGACCTTCGTCATGGGCGCCGCGCTGGCGGCCGTCGCCGGCCTGATGTTTCTGCTGCTATACGGAGTGATCGATTTTTATATCGGCTTTCTGGCCGGGGTTAAGGCGTTCACCGCCGCCGTGCTCGGGGGTATCGGCTCGCTGCCCGGCGCCATGCTCGGCGGCCTGGCGATCGGGCTGATCGAGGTCTTCTGGTCCGGCTACTTCACGGTCGAATACAAGGACGTCGCCGCCTTCTCGATCCTCGCCATCGTGCTGATCTTCATGCCTTCGGGCCTGCTCGGCAAGCCGGAAGTGGAGAAGGTCTGATGGCGGCCCGTACCGCGCCGCTCGCGTCCGCCAGAAACGACGACCGCCTCGCCAAATCACTGCGCGATGCCGCGATTGCAGCCCTCATGGTCTTCGCGCTCGGTTTCTTCTTTCTCGGCGTGCGCACCGACATCGCGCCGGGCGGGCTTGCGCTGAGCTTTCGCTGGGGCCTGCTGTTTTCCGCCGTGGCGATCGTGTTCGCCGGCCGCCTGCTGCTCAACCTGTTCGTGTTCAAGACATCGAGGCCCGTCACCACCCGTTTTTCGGACCTGTTTTCGGGAGCCGGAAGCAGCTTCGCCGGCCTCGGCAAATGGCTCGCCCGGGGCCTGCTGGTGTTCGCGATCGTGCTGCCGTTCTTCTTCACCTATTTCTTCCCCAACAAGGACCGGCAATATATCGATCTCGCCATTCTGATCATGACCTACATCATGCTCGGCTGGGGTCTGAACATCGTCGTCGGCCTCGCCGGGCTGCTGGATTTGGGTTATGTCGCCTTTTATGCGGTCGGCGCCTATTCCTTCGCCCTGCTGGCTCAGAATTTCGGTTTCGGCTTCTGGATGGCCCTGCCGCTGGCCGGTCTTCTGGCCGCCTTCTGGGGCGTGATCCTGGGCTTTCCGGTGCTTCGCCTGCGCGGCGACTATCTCGCCATCGTCACGCTCGCCTTCGGCGAGATCATCCGCGTCGTGCTACTCAACTGGTATGATTTCACCAACGGCCCCGACGGCATTTCCGGCATTCCGCGGCCGACACTTCTCGGTCTCGAATTTTCGCGCGGCGAGGGCGGGTTCGCCGATTTCTTCGGTATTCCCTACGACAGCATCCACCGCTTCATCTATCTCTATTACATCATCTTCGTGCTGGCGATCGTAACCAACCTGGTCACCATCCGGCTGCGCAGGCTGCCCGTCGGACGCGCCTGGGAAGCCCTGCGCGAGGACGAGATCGCCTGCCGCTCGCTCGGCATCAACACCACCAACACCAAGCTGACGGCTTTCTCGATCGGAGCCATGTTCGGCGGCTTCGCCGGCTCCTTTTTCGCCACCCGCCAGGGCTTCATTTCCCCGGAGAGCTTCACCTTTCTGGAATCGGCGATCATCCTCGCCATCGTCGTGCTTGGCGGCCTCGGATCGCAGATCGGCGTCGTCATCGCCTCCATCGTCATGATCGGCGGCATCGAGATGCTGCGCAATCTCGGCTTTCTGCAACACGTCTTCGGCGACGGATTCGACCCGACCCAGTACCGCATGCTGATCTTCGGCCTTGCCATGGTGCTGATCATGGTGTGGCGGCCGCGCGGCCTCATCACCACCCGTGAGCCGACGGCGGTACTGAAGGAAAAGAAGCGCATCGGCGCCGACATGGTCGCACAGGGTGAAGGTCACTGATGGGTTCCGTGGTGCAAAACGAAAACGGCGGCGCTGGCTTGGCGAGCTGGGACCAGACCCCGATCCTGTCCGTCGAACATCTGACCATGCGCTTCGGCGGCCTGGTTGCGATCAACGATCTGTCCTTCAATGTCGGCCGCGGCGACATCACCGCGCTGATCGGCCCCAACGGCGCCGGCAAGACGACGGTGTTCAACTGCGTCACCGGTTTCTACAAACCCACCGAGGGCCGCACCGCGATGCGGCACGGCGCCGGACTGCAGGCCAGCGCGATCGAGGAGGTCACGCGCTCCGACCGGCGTTACAAGGAATCGCAGCAGGGCAGCGTCTACCTGCTCGAGCGCATGCCCGACTTCGAGATCTCGCAGCGCGCCAAAGTCGCCCGCACCTTCCAGAACATCCGCCTCTTCGGTGGCATGACCGCGCTGGAAAACCTGCTGGTGGCCCAGCACAACCCGCTGATGATCGCCTCGCTTTTTACCATTGGCGGCATTGTGGGCGTTCCCGGCTACAAGAAGGCGGAAAAGCAGGCGATCGAAAAGGCCAGATACTGGCTGGAGCAGGTGCATCTGACCGACCGCGCCGACGACCCGGCCGCCGACCTGCCCTATGGCGCCCAGCGCCGGCTGGAAATCGCCCGCGCGATGTGCACCGAACCGCTGCTTTTGTGCCTCGACGAACCCGCCGCCGGTCTTAATCCGCGCGAATCGCACGAACTCAACGAGCTTCTCAAATTCATCCGCGAGACCCACGGGACCTCGATCCTGCTGATCGAGCACGACATGGGCGTGGTGATGGAGATTTCCGACCATGTCATCGTTCTCGACTATGGCGTGAAGATCTCGGACGGCGACGCGCTGCATGTCAAAAGCGATCCGCGTGTCATCGCCGCCTATCTGGGCGTCGACGACGAGGCCGAGATCGACGTGCCGGAGATCCGGCACGATTTGGAAGAAGTGGTCGAGGAGGCCGAGGAACTGGCCGCGGCCGAAAAGCCCAAAGCCAAGCCAAAAAGGACACGGCCGTCCGCCAAGGCGAGCGCCGGCAAGCCGGCCGCCAAAAAGGCGGAGGCGCCGGCTGCCAGCGAAATCAAGATCAAGAACGCCGCCGATTTTCCAGGCCGCCAACCGCACGGCACCAGGAAACCCGGTCCGGACGGCGCCGACAATCTCACCCGCATCAAGGGTATCGGCCCGGCCAATGAAAAGAAGCTCAACGCGCTCGGCATCTGGCACTTTTCCCAGATCGCGGCCTGGAAGGCGCCACAGGTCGACTGGGTCGGCGCCTGGCTCGCCTTTCCCGGCCGCATCCAGCGCGAGGAATGGGTAAAACAGGCCAAGACGCTGGCCAAGGGCCGCGCAACCGCCTTTTCCAAACGTGTCGACAAAGGCGAAGTCCCCACAAGCAAGGCGCGAAAACCCCGTGCGGGCAGCAAGGGAGGCAAGCCATGAGTGAGGCCGGGCAACCCCTGTTGCGCATCCGCAATGTCGAAACCTATTACGGCAAGATCATCGCCTTGCGCGGTGTCGACGTTGATGTGTTTGCCGGCGAGATCGTCACGCTGATCGGCGCCAACGGAGCCGGCAAGTCGACGCTGATGATGACGATTTGCGGCAGTCCGCAGGCGCGCACCGGCGAGATCGTCTATGACGGCGACGACATTACCCAGGCTCCCACCCACGAGATCATGCGCCGTGGCATCGCCCAGTCGCCCGAGGGCCGGCGGATTTTCCCGCGCATGACGGTGATGGAAAATCTCCAGATGGGCGCGCTGCTCGTCGACGACGAACATTTCGACGGCGACCTGGAACGCATCTTCACCTTGTTCCCTCGTCTCAAGGAACGCGCCTCGCAGCGTGGCGGCACCTTGTCGGGCGGCGAACAGCAGATGCTGGCGATCGCCCGGGCGCTGATGGGTCGGCCGAAGCTGCTTCTGCTGGACGAGCCCTCGCTCGGCCTCGCCCCGCTGATCGTCAAGCAGATATTCGAGGTGATCGGCGAGCTTAACAAGCGCGACGGTCTCACCGTCTTCCTGGTCGAGCAGAATGCCTTTCACGCGCTCAAGCTGGCGCATCGCGGCTATGTCATGGTCAACGGCAAGATCACCATGAGCGGGTCGGGCACGGATCTGCTCAAGCGCGAGGAGGTTCGCGCCGCCTATCTCGAAGGCGGGCGGCACTAATGTTCCGGCACGCAAACCCGCATGTTTCGCCGACGGGCGCCATACGGATATCGGAGCCGGTCGCAACGTCGGCATAATCACGGGCAATGCCGCCGGCTTATCCAGTCGGCATCCCTGCCCGGACGGTTCGGAGAAGACGGAAGCCGCGTCTCGTTCCGAAACGGTAACGAAAACCAGGCGAGAGGGCGGCGTTCTCGTTTTCGCGGAGCGAAACCGCCCTACTCTCGATCGCTGCGGAGGCTTGGAACGCGCTATGGAAAACGAGAATTCGCTGCTTTGGGAAGTGACGTTTTGGGAGTTCCTGTTCGTCACCGTGCTGCTAGCGGGCGCCGCGGCCTTTCTGACCGGACGCGCCGCTGCGCGCAGCTGGCTGCCGAAGGCGCAGCTTGCCTTTTATGTCCTGCTTTTGACGGCGGCGACACGGTTCATCCATTTCGCCCTGTTCAACGGGACCCTGCTGTCCCTGCAATATTTCGTCGTCGACCTGATCGTACTTCTGGCGATCGCCTTTGCCGGCATGCGCATCACCCGCGCCTATCAGATGTCGACACAATACAGTTTCGCCTTTCTGCGCTCCGGCCCGTTCGGATGGAAGCAGCGGTGAAGCCGGGACATGGCGGTCAAACCGCCGACCAGGCGCGGCAGAAAGCCTTTATTTCCCCGCGAAATTGGGCTTTTATGTCGAGAGGCGGGAAGGGAACCCCGCATGCAACCGGACCGGAGAAAAAACACCATCGCCGCCGGTTTTTCCAATTGTCAGGTGTTTAAGGGAGTCACCATGAAAAAGGCATTATTGGCGAGCGTTGCGCTGACCTTCGCAATGTCGACCGCAGCGTATGCGGACATCGTAATCGCGACAGCCGGCCCGATGACCGGACAGTACGCGTCTTTCGGCGCACAGATGAAGGCCGGCGCCGAACAGGCCGTGGAAGACATCAACGCCGCCGGTGGCGTCAATGGCGAAATGCTGAAGCTGGAGATCGGCGACGACGCATGCGATCCCAAGCAGGCCGTGGCTGTCGCCAACCAGTTTGCCGGCTCGGGCGTTGTCTTCGTGGCCGGGCATTTCTGCTCGGGGTCGTCGATCCCGGCCTCGTCGGTCTATGCCGATGAGGGCATCGTGCAGATTTCGCCGGCCTCGACCAATCCGAAATTCACCGACGAGCGTCCGGGCGAAGGCGTGTTCCGCGTCTGCGGCCGCGACGATCAGCAGGGCGATGTCGCCGGCGCCTATCTGGCCGAAAACTTCGCCGACAAGAAGGTTGCCTTCGTCCACGACAAGACCGCCTATGGCAAGGGTCTCGCGGACGCCACCATGTCGGCCTACGAGAAGGCGGGCGGCAAGCCGGCCCTCTACGAGGCCTACACCGCCGGTGAAAAGGACTACACCGCGCTGGTCTCGAAGCTGAAGCAGGAAGGCGTCGGCGTGCTTTATGTCGGCGGCTATCACACCGAAGCTGGCCTGATGGCGCGCCAGATGCGCGAACAGGGCATGGACACCATCCTGGTTTCCGGCGACGCGCTCGTCACCGACGAGTATTGGGCCATTACCGGCGACGCCGGTGAGGGCACGCTGATGACCTTCTCGCCGGATCCGCGCAAGAACCCCGACGCAGCTCCGCTGGTCGAGAAGTTCCGCGCCAAGGGCATCGAGCCGGAAGGTTATGTGCTTTACACCTACGCCGCGATCCAGGCCTGGGCCGACGCGGTCAAGACGGGCGGCTCGACCGATTTCGAACCGGTGGTCAAGGCGCTCAACGACGGCAAGTTCAATACCGTCCTTGGTGAGCTGGAGTTCAACGAGACCGGCGACGTGACGCTGCCCGGCTACGTCTTCTACGAGTGGAAGGACGGCAAGTACGACTATCTCTGATCCCGGCATCGGCCAGGATCCTGTCCAACCGAAGGCCCGGGCGCGTCCCGGGCCCAGAGGCTCGAAAAACCCCGCCGATCTTCGGCGGGGTTTTTTCATCGGGGCGACGGTGCCGGTTTGTGGCGCGTCCCGGACTGATTGCCACCGTGGCGTGCGGTCTCCCAGCGATACCGCTGCGGCATTATCCACCGGATGATTGACACCAACTCGGCCGCCGCTGGCTGCGTCTCGAGACCGATCCGGTCTTGCACGACCGTCTTCGACATGCCCCTCGGGGCGAAGATCGGCAAGCGCCGGCAATCTGGCGCAATAAAAAAGCCCGGTCGGAAGTCGACCGGGCTTTCTCGCAAATGCTGACGGAAGAGAGCTTACGCGGCTTCTTCCTGCTCGGAATCTTCATTGTCGGCCTTGGCGCCGCGACGCGGACCCTTGGCCAGATTGGCCTCGATCAGGCGGACCGACTCCGTCTCCGACATCTTGTTGACGGCGGCGATTTCGCGCGCCATGCGGTCAAGCGCGGCCTCGTAGAGCTGGCGTTCCGAATAGGACTGTTCCGGCTGGTTCTCGGCACGATAAAGGTCGCGCACCACTTCCGAAATCGAGATCAGATCGCCCGAATTGATCTTGGCGTCGTATTCCTGCGCGCGGCGCGACCACATGGTGCGCTTGACGCGGGCGCGGCCCTGCACGACCTTCAGCGCACGTTCGACATAATCGGTTTCAGCGAGTTTGCGCATGCCCACGGAGGTCGCCTTGGCGACCGGCACTTTCAGCCGCATCTTGTCCTTCTGAAAGTCGATCACGAACAGTTCCAGCTTGTGTCCGGCAACCTCCTGCTCCTCGATCGCGACAATCTGTCCCACGCCGTGCGCGGGGTAGACGATGAATTCCGCGGTCTTGAAGCCCTGGCGGCTTGCGCTTTTCTTCTGCTGGGATGCCATACGCCCTAAACTCCTTGTTTGCGGCTCCGGCTTTTGTGCCGGATTCCTGTCCCGAACGACGAAATGCCGTCCGAAACCCTGGCAGGGACGCAAAACGAACTGTTTCCGGCAAACGGGCAGCGACCGGCGCGCAGGCGGTGAACCTGGCCAAGTCGCCTCGGACCGGAAACTGTAAGCACCTTTCGATGATTAAGGTTTTTGCGCCATCAAAAGACGAGGTAACGCCTATAGGATGATCACTTCTATCACAATTATGCGAAAGAATCAACAACTTGCCGCAACAGCGAACGCCTTCGCGGCCTTATGCTTAAGGTCGCGAAACGTTCAGTCGGCAAATTTGTCGGCCCGGCTGACGGATGCCTAATCGCCCTCTCCGGGCTCCGGAGAAAAATACTTCTCGAATTTATTGTCGACGCCGTCGAAGTCCTTGCCGTCGGCCGGCGGCTCCTTCTTGGCGGTAATGTTCGGCCATTTCTCGGCGTAGTCGGCATTGACCTTCAGCCATGAATCAAGGCCCGGCTCGGTGTCCGGCTTGATCGCGTCGGCGGGGCATTCAGGTTCGCACACGCCACAGTCGATGCACTCGTCGGGATGGATGACGAGCATGTTCTCGCCTTCGTAAAAGCAATCGACCGGACAGACCTCGATACAGTCCATGTATTTGCACTTGATGCAATTGTCGATGACGACATAGGTCATGAAGGCACTCCGGGAGCATGCGGCCTGCAACGTTTGCCGGTGAGGTAGCGCCTTTGCAATAGCCGTGCAAGAGGCGCCTTGTCGTCAATCCGGGACTGCGCGGAATGGTTTTGCGCCGACCGCTGGGGCGTTAGGGTTCGCCGCGCCATTTGTCCATCGCGCGGCGTTCCTTCTTGGTCGGGCGGCCTGCGCCGGCGTCGCGGAGACCGGCCACGACGGGCTTCTCGCTCGCCACCGGCTTCGGCGACAGGTCCTCGTACAGCGCGCGCGCTTCCGTGGCCGGGCCGCGCCGCATGCCGGTGTCGAGGATGCGGTAGACCAGAATGTCGCGGGCACGCGCAATGGTCAGCACATCGTCGGCGCGCACCTGGTAGGCGGCCTGGATGATCTTTTCGCGATTGACCCTGACACCGCCCGCCTGCACCAGTCTGGCCGCCAGGGAACGCGACTTGGCCACGCGGGCGTAGAACAGCCATTTGTCGATGCGTTGGCGCTCGGGCCCGGCCATGGTCTACTTCTTGAGCTGCTCCTTGAGCGCGGCCAGCTTGGCAAACGGAGAATCGGGATCGACGCGATCCCGTTTGTCGTCGCGCCGGGGCGTGAAATGCGGCTTGTCCTTGCCGCCTCCGCGCCGATTGCCGCCGCCCTTGCGGCCTGGTTTGCCGGCCCCGTCGCCATCGCCACCGCTCTTGGCGCGCCCGCCCTGGGCCTGGTCGCCTTTGGCATGCTTGTTGAAGCGCTGTCTGCCGTCTCCCTCGCCCGCCGCGTGACGATGTTTGCGCGCTGCACCGTCGCGGCCGGAGCGGTTCCGGTTGCCGCCCGTGCGGCCGGGGCGCCACAGCGTCACCAGTTTCGGTTCGCCCGTCCCGGCGTCCGCCTCCGTCTGTGCCGCGCCGCCGTCCCCGGCGCTCGTCTGGTCGACGGCTTCGACGGCCGCTGCGGTCTGCCCCTCGCCCGGCGCGACACGATCGGAAGACTGCTTCTCTGCCGGATCATGCCCGGCCACCGCCGGCGTTTCGTCGGCAGTGGTTTCCGACGCCTCCGGCGCGGCAACGGGCGCTTCGGCCTCCGCCGCGCCGTCATCCGCGGTCATCGGCGTTTCGACGCCAGCCGCGGGATCCGTGTCGTTTGCGCTGAGCGGGTCCGCCTGCGGCGCGGCGCCTTCCGTTGCCGTTTCCGTCCGGCCGTCACCGGCTTCGGCGCCGGCTTCCGTTGTGCCCGTGCCCGAAGCAGGAGCCGGCTCTCCCTCGTCCGTTGCCCCGGCGGCGGCCTGGGCTGCGGCGGAAGCCTTCGCTGCGGCTTCGGCATCGAGCGCGTCGATCCGCGCTTTCACCTCTTCGGCCGGCTTGGGCTCGCCGCGATAGCCAAGGCCCTTGAGAATCTCGTCCATGTCCTCCGCGGTCGCGCCGAGGATCGACATCATCGCCGGCGTGACCAAAAAGCCATTGCCGTCGAAGCCCCCGTCGGGGCGCGAGCCCGTACCCGGCCGCCATGCCAGCGCGGGGCGGATCAGATCGGCCAGCCGCTCGAGAATGTCGATGCGCACCGCCCGCCGTCCGAGTCGGCGAAAGCCCGCAAGGCGATAGAATTCCTTTTCGAAGCCCGGCTCGATGACCAGCGACGTCCGGCCGGTGGCGAGCCCGTTGACGACATCGCCGAAACCGGGCTTGTCCTTGCCGTCGTTCGGCAGCGCCCACAGCAGCGTCACCAGCCCGGCCGGGCCGGGCTTCAGCAGCGCTGGCACGAAGATGTGATAGGCGCCGAAGCGCACGCCAAGCCGCCGAAGGGCGCCACGCGCCTCCTGATCGAGCCCGCGTACCTCGTCGGCTACCTCGCGGCGGGCGATCACGCCGAGGCTTTCAACCAGGCGGAAGGCAATGCCGCGGGCGATGCCGGAAAGCTGTTCGGCGTCGCGCAGATCGACCAGCGGCTTGAGCAGGCTGGCGATCTGGAAGGCGACGAAACGCTCGATGCGCGCAGCGATCTTGTCGCGCGCCGGGCCGGTCACCTGCTCGTCGGCCAGAAGCACCGCGCGCGGTCGCAGAATATCCTCGCCGGCCACCAGCGTGGCCACCGGCGCGCCGATCCAGCGCACGACGCCGTCGGACCCGAGCGCAAGGTCGCCGTTGCCGGTCGCGGCGAAACGCTCGGCACGGGCCTCGAATTCCTGCGCCAGCGCCTTTTGCGCGGCCGCCTTCACCGCGCGCGCGTCCTCGCCGCCGGCCGACTGGTCGGCGGTAAAGCGGAATCCCTGCAATTCGCCGACATGATGGCCCTCGACAAGGACCTGTCCGGACGGATTGATTTCAGCGTCAAGCATCGTGTTTTCTCTCAGCCGCTTCATAAGCACGGAAGTCCTGCGGTCAACGAAGCGTTTCGTCAACCGCTCATGTAACGCATCGGACAGCCGATCCTCGATCTCACGCGTTTTTTCCTGCCAGTGTGCCGGATCGGCAAGCCAGCCAGGACGGTGGGAAACGAAGGTCCAGGTACGGATCTGCGCGATCCGCTGCGACAGCGCGTCGATCTCGCCCTGGGTCGTATCGGCCCGGCGCACCTGCTCGGCCATGTAGCTTTCGTCGACATGACCGCGGCGCACGATATCACTATAGATGGCGCCGATCAGATCGGCGTGCTGGGCCGGCGCGATCCGGCGATAGTCCGGCAACGCGCACACATCCCACAAGGCCGCGACCCGCTCGCGCGTCGTGGCCAGGTCGCGGATGGCGGCATCGCGGATCACCGTCTCCAGCGCCTGCTGATCGACCGCCGGCGGCGCCCGGGTCAGCCCTTCGACCGGCGCCGTGGTCTCGATCGACCGGCGCAACGCGTCGAGACTGGAAAACTCGAACTCGGCGGTGCGCCATTGCAGCACCCGGACCGGCTCGAAATCGTGCGCCTCGATCTTTTCGACGAGGTCGTCGTCGAACGGATCGACCTGGCCGGTGACCCCGAACGTACCGTCGCGCATGTGACGGCCGGCGCGGCCGGCGATCTGGCCAAGCTCCGCGGCGGTGAGCTGGCGGTACTGGTAGCCGTCGAATTTGCGGTTCTGCGCGAAGGCGACATGGTCGACATCGAGATTGAGCCCCATGCCGATTGCATCGGTGGCGACCAGATAGTCGACATCGCCCGACTGGTAGAGCGCGACCTGGGCATTGCGCGTGCGCGGGCTGAGCGCGCCAAGCACCACCGCCGCGCCGCCGCGCTGACGGCGGATCAGCTCGGCGATCGCGTAGACCTCGTCGGCGGAAAAGGCGACGATTGCCGTGCGCGGCGGCAGCCGCGTGATCTTCTTGGAGCCCGAATAGGCAAGATGCGACATGCGCGGCCGGGTTACCACCGACAGGCCCTTGAGCAGCTTTTCCAGAATGCCGCGCATTGTGGCCGCGCCGAGCAGCAGCGTTTCCTGCCGGCCGCGAAGATGCAGGATACGGTCGGTGAAGATATGGCCACGCTCCAGATCGCCGGCGAGCTGCACCTCGTCGATCGCCACGAAGGCGGCGTCGGTGTCGCGCGGCATCGCCTCCACCGTACAGACCGAGAAACGCGCGCCGGGCGGCTGGATCTTCTCCTCGCCGGTAATCAGCGCGACATTGTCGGCGCCGACCTTCTCGGCGACACGCCCATAGACCTCGCGCGCCAGAAGCCGCAATGGCAGGCCGATCACGCCGGATTCGTGTGCGACCATCCGTTCGATGGCGAGATGGGTCTTGCCGGTATTGGTCGGTCCGAGAATGGCGGTCACGTCGCGCCCGGACACAATCAGCGGACCATGCTGTTTCGGCTGGATATTCATGAAATGGCAATCAGGCCCTTCGCGCCAATGCCCTTTTGTCGCCGTCCGATTGTTCCGGCGCCATGCACGGTGGGCGAAGTGAGGGCGGATTTCGCCACGAAGACATAGGTGCTTTCGTCTCCGAACACAATCGTCGGCGCACTCGACACGGTGTCCGCCGCAATTGGAACGAGACTGGAACGAATCGGCTACGAATCGCTCACACATGCTGATTCAGGTTTTGTTCCCTGCCCCCATATGGTGTCGACCCGACCGCCGGACACCAGATCGTGATTCAGCCGCCCTGCCGGTGTTGCGCATACCGGTGCCATCAGACTTGGCCTCGGGACGCGGCCGGTGCAGGATGCGGCCTATCGGCCAAACGGCTGCGGGACGGACCCGGGGTGGAGCCGGACATGCGCGGGCATCATCTTGAAACGGCAGTAGCCGGGACAGCGCCGCGATGGCTGTTTGCGGCGGCTTTGCTGCTCGGCGCCATCGCGCCGAGCGCGGGCTGGGCGGGCGACGAAACCCGGATCACCCGGCGTTATTACGCCATCAGCGGCCAATCCCGCGCCGAACTGGTTGCATCGGTGCGGCGCAATGCGCCCCGCGCCGGCTCAGCCTATGGCATCGGCTTCATCGATTTTGACCCGCGCTATACATTCACGCCGCACGCCAGGGGCTGCCGGGTCGACAAGGCCACGGTCGGCCTGCGGATCGTATTGCGCCTGCCGCGCTGGAACGGGGCCAAGGACGCCCCGCGCTCGGTCAGACGGCTTGCCGCCCGTTTCGAGCGCGCGATCACAGCGCATGAAATGCAGCATGTGCGCATCGCCAAGCGCCATGCACGACGCATGGCGCGCCAGATCGCTGGTCTCAAGCCGGCCGAGAACTGCTGGAGGTTGCGGCAAACGGCTCAGGCCCTGATCGCGCGACACAATAAGGCCCACCGCGCCAGTCAGGCCGCCTTCGACCGGCGCACGCGCAAGGCCATCAAGCGGCTCTTGTGAAGACGCCGCGGCAGCGCCGTTCATTCTTCAGCTAAAATACTGCCCGCCATTGGCCGTGATCGTCGAGCCGGTGATGAAGCCGGCATCGTCTGAGGCGAGGAAGACCACGCAGCGCGCGATCTCGTCCGCCTCGCCGAGGCGGCCGACCGGAATCTGGGCGATGATCGCCTCGCGTACCTTCTCCGGCACGGCCATGACCATGTCGGTCCCGATATAGCCGGGGCAGATCGCGTTGACGGTAATGCCGTTGCGCGCGCCTTCCTGGGCCAGCGCCTTGGTGAAGCCGAGATCGCCCGCCTTGGACGCGGAATAGTTGGCCTGGGCGAACTGTCCCTTCTGGCCGTTTATGGAGGAGATGGTGATGACCCGGCCAAACTTGCGCTCGCGCATACCGTTCCAGACCGGGTGGGTCATGTTGAAAACACCATTGAGATTGGTGTTGATGACATCGGCCCACTGCTCCCTGGTCATCTTGTGGAACGGCGCATCGCGGGTGATGCCGGCATTGTTGACCAGGATGTCGACCGGGCCGAGATCGGCCTCGACCTGAGCGATGCCGCCGGCGCAGGCGTCGTAATCGGCCACCGACCATTTGTAGACCGGAATGCCGGTCTCGGCGTTGAAGTTCTGTGCCGCCTCGTCATTGCCGGCATAGTTGGCCGCAACCTTGCAGCCGGCATCCTTGAGCGCGACGGCGATTGCCGCCCCGATGCCGCGCGTTCCTCCGGTGACGATCGCCGTTCTGGCCATGTGGTCTTCCTCCCTGTCTGCGGAGAGGCTTGCGGCCTGCGGCGGCTGGCGAAGTGCGGGTGGAAGCCGCTTCGCTCTTGTCCCGCCGGTCCCGCGCGCCCTCCTTGTTCCCTTGGTTTGCTCAGTTCATCGCTTCCACGCACATGGCGACCCCCATGCCGCCGCCGATGCACAAGGTGGCAAGGCCCTTCTTCGCACCGCGCCGCTGCATCTCGTGCACCAGCGTATTGAAGATGCGCGCGCCGGAGGCGCCGATCGGATGGCCGATCGCGATCGCGCCGCCATTGACGTTCACGATCTCCGGGTTCCAGCCCATTTCCTTGTTGACCGCGCAGGCCTGCGCGGCGAAGGCCTCGTTGGCCTCGATCAGATCGAGATCCCCCGCTTTCCAGCCGGCCCGTTCCAGCGCCTTGCGCGAGGCCGGGATCGGCCCCGTGCCCATCACCTTGGGATCGACGCCGGCGGTCGCCCACGACACGATGCGCGCCAAAGGCTTGACGCCGCGACGGGCCGCCTCGTCCTCGCTCATCAACAGCGCCGCGGCCGCGCCGTCATTGATCCCCGACGCGTTCGCCGCCGTCACGGACCCCTCCTTGTCGAAGGCCGGCCGCAGCTTCTGCATGGCCTCGATGGTGGCGCCGTGGCGGATATATTCGTCGGCGTCGACCACGATGTCGCCCTTGCGCGTCTTGATCGTCACGGCCACGATCTCGTCCTTGAACCTGCCGGCCTTCTGGGCGGCTTCCGCCTTGTTTTGCGAGGCGAGCGCGAACTGGTCCTGGTCGTCGCGGGAAATCTGGAACTGGCGCGCCACGTTCTCCGCCGTCACGCCCATGTGATAGCCGTTGAAGGCATCCCACAACCCGTCCTTGATCATGGTGTCGATCATGGCGTAGTCGCCCATCTTCACGCCGGCGCGCAGATGCTGGCAATGCGGCGACAGCGACATCGATTCCTGGCCGCCCGCCACGATGATCCGGGCATCGCCGCTGGCGATCTGCTGCATGCCGACCGCGATCGCCCGCAGGCCCGATCCACAGACCTGGTTCAGCCCCCAGGCGCTGGTTTCCTTGGGCATGCCGGCCGCCATCGAGGCCTGGCGCGCCGGGTTCTGGCCCTGTCCGGCCGTAAGCACCTGCCCCAGGATCACCTCGTCGACCTCGGCCGGCTCGACACCGGCCCGCGCCAGCACTTCCTTGAGCACGACCGCGCCGAGATCATGCGCGGGCGTGGTGGCGAACGCGCCGTTGAAGGAACCAACCGCGGTGCGCGCGGCGCTGGCGATGACGATGGAGGGCGAAGCGGACATCCTGGTCTCCCTGTGTGCGGGCATCTGGCAACTTTGTTGCCCGTAGCATGGCGCGAGTCAAATTCGAAATGCGCGGCAGAGCGCCTCTCCGCCCCGCAAGCCCGGAGCGGCCGGGCGCTGTTTCCTGCAGCGCACAAATCGCTTTTCATTGATGCGGCTTTGCGCATATCGTGAAATATGCGACATGTCGCAACCGCGGACGAAGTATCGTTTCGGCAATCTGGGAGGTTCGCGTGCCTGGCAAGGACGATCCGGTGATCATCAAGAAATACGCCAACCGCCGCCTCTACAATACCGGCACATCCACCTATGTGACGCTTGAGGACCTGGCCGAAATGGTCAAGCGCGGCGAGGACTTCACCGTACAGGACGCCAAGTCCGGCGAAGACATCACCCATCCCGTGCTGACGCAGATCATTTTCGAACTGGAAAACAAGGACGGGCAGAACATGCTGCCCGTTTCCTTTCTGCGGCAATTGATCTCGTTTTACGGCGACCAGATGCAGATGATCGTGCCCAGTTTTCTGGAGCAGTCGATGTTCGCCTTCGCCAAGGAGCAGGAGCGGTTCCGCGAACAGATGAAGGATGCCATCGGCCAGGCTCCCATGGACATGATGGGCATGTCGACGCCGATGAAGGCGATCGAGGAACAGACCCGCCGCAACATGGAAATTTTCCAGAACGCGATGCGCATGTTCACGCCTTTTCCCGCGACCGCATCCCCGGACACGGCCGATAAACCCGAACAGGCGCCGGCCGCGTCCGGGGATGCGCCCGACGATCTGCGCGACCTGAAGGAGCAGATCGCCGCCATGCAGCGCAAGATCGATGCGATGGACAAGGGCTGAACCACCCGATCGGTTCAACGGCGATCACGAAATCCACGGTTCGAGGTCCGCCATGTGCGGTTTCACGGTAGCAGGCGCCCAGCTTCGGTGGCAGTGCCGTCTTCAACGACCGCGGACGAGCGCACCAACCAGACGAATTCCCGCCGAAAAACGCGCACCTGACACGACACCCTCCCGATTGGTGAAACTATTTCGACAGAACGCGCCGTACAGAACCGGCAGCGGGTCCAATACAGCTGTCACCACATAGAAACGGGAGAGACCCTTGAGCGACCTGAAACTCGAAACCGCCAACACCATCATCGAAACCGCCTTTGCCAAGGGAGCGGAGATCGGCCTGAAACCGCTCGCCGTAACCGTGCTCGATGCCGGCGGGCATCTCGTCGCCTTCCAGCGCCAGGACCTGTCCTCGCTGATGCGCTTCCAGATCGCGTTCGGCAAAGCCTATGGCGCGCTTGCGCTCGGCATGGGATCGCGCGGCATCGACGCCATGGCGCGCGCGCGTCCGCATTTCATGGCCGCGGTATCCGATGTCGCCGGCGGGCGCCTCGTCCCGGTGCCCGGCGGCGTCCTCATGCGCGACGCGGCCGGCCGTCTCGTCGGCGCGGTGGGCGTTTCGGGCGACACGTCCGACAATGACGAAGCCGCCGCGGTCGCCGGCATCGAGGGCGCCGGCCTCGTCGCGGATGGCGGCTGAGAAATCTGGTCGCCGACCACTCGAAAGCCGGCGCAGCGAGCGTGGCGACCGCCTCGACGACGGGCCAGCGACGGTAGGGTTCAGCGGTCTCGTGCCATGGTCCCCGCCTTCGCTCGATAGTGGCGCGCCTCCGGGCAAATCCGCGCCGGACGCTAAACTGTAACAAAATGTCCGCGAGGCCGTCTCCTTAACCGAGGCGGGACGATTTCGGGCGGCCGCGAATGGCGAGGCCGCTGCCGAAGATCCGCCGTGCAAACCGACAAACCGGAGCAAGACACGGAGGCTGCCAGATGCAAACACTCCAGGATGAACGCACAAATCGCCAAATCATCACGATCTACGCGCCGATCTTCATGGAGAAGCTGGAAAGGCTCGAAAGACGCGGACAAGGCCATTGCCTGGAAGCGGTCGAGCTTCGAAAAACCCTCGCGCTGATAGACCGCGCGCAGGCCCGATCCCGCCTTGAAGACGACGCCCGCCGTTTCTCGTCGCTGCCGCGTGACGGGGGCGCAGAGACCCGACCAAGTTGACGATGGCGAGCGCTCCATGTCGGTGAATCGCGAGATCGAATTGAAAGGGGCGATCCGATCCGAGTATCTCGACCGGGTCGAGACCCTTCCGGCAATCGAGCGACGCACGGTCGGGCGGACGAAAACGAGAAAGCTCGTGACCGTCTATTTCGACACGCCAAATTATGCGCTGCGTCGGCTGGGTCTGTCGCTGCGGGTGCGTAAGGTCGGGCGCGCCTATGTGCAGTGCGTCAAGCAGGCGCACAAGAAACTGGGTGGCATTCTGGTGCGGACGGAGTGGGAGGGCCCGGTCCCGAGCCAGGCCCCCGCTATTTCGGTTATCGAGAACAAGGCCCTTCGGCGCCGGATAAAGCGCGTCGGAATCGAGCATTTGCAGCCCGTCTTTCGCACGGACGTTCTGCGCCGCTCGCGAACCCTCAAATTCGAAGACGGCAGCACGGCCTCGATCGATATCGACGTCGGCGACATCCTGGCAGGCGACGCCTCCGAACCGATCGGCGAATTCGAGTTGGAGCTCGAAACCGGCGCCCCCGAACGGATATTCGAACTCGCCTCCGAAATCGGCAAGACGATCCCCTTTCGGCTTGCGGCGCCGAGCAAAGCCTCGCGCGGCTACGCGCTTTTGACCGGGGACGGGCCTCGACCGCGCAAATATGTCAAGGTCAAACTCGCCAAGGATGCGACCGTCGAGCAGGTCCTGACCGAGCTGGTTCAGAACTGCCTCGATCATCTGCAGGCCAACGAAGCCGCCACTCTGGCCACCGACGACACCGAGGGCGTACACCAGATGCGTGTTGCGCTGAGGCGGCTGCGCGCCGCGCTGAGGCTTTTTAAATCTACCCTTCCGGAGGATCAGTACGGCTGGGGCGCCCGCGAAGCGAAGTGGCTGACGGGCGAACTGTCAGAGGCGCGTGCATGGGATGTCTTCAGCGATGAATTCCTGGCGCCCGTGGCGCGGCTTTACGGCGAGGAGTGTGGTTTCCACGCCCTGACGGCGGCCGTCGAGCAGGCAAGGCGGCGCAGCCGCCGGCGCGCGCGCGATGCCATCGGAACGGAGAGGTACACCGAGTTCCTGCTGCACCTCAGCGCCTGGCTCTCCGGCCAGGCCTGGCGCGACCAGCCGGTTACGGAACGCACGACCCGCCTTCTCGATCCGATCGGCGCCCATTGCGTGCAACTGCTGCAGAAGCGGGACCGGAGCGTGCGAAGGCGGGGGCGGGATATCGCGAACCTATCCGGCGCCGCGCTTCACGAACTGCGCCTCGCGGTCAAGAAGCTGCGCTATGCGGTGGACTTTTTCGAGAGTCTCTATTCGAAAAAGCAGGTGAAGGCCTATCGCAGGCATCTTGCCGGCCTCCAGGACGGGCTCGGGTATCTGAACGATGTCGCGGCTGCGGACACGCTCCTGCGCGAACTGGCTCTCTCCGGCGGCGGTCAAACGCCTCCGGCCTGGGTTCACGCAGGCGGCCTGACGGTCGGCTGGCATCGCCATGCCGCGATCGCGGCCAAGGAACGCCTGGTCGAAACCATGACGGGCTTCCTGCGCACCGAACCGTTCTGGCATGACGGATGAGGGCGTGAAGATGGCCGGTCGAGGCACAGCATTCCTGGCTCGCGCGAAACCGCTCGCCGATCGATGAGCGCGGTCGTGGCCCTGATGATCGTCGGCGTGCTTATCGTGCTCGTGTACGACTATACGAACGGCTTGCAGGATGCCGCGAACATGCTGGCGACAATCGTGGCGTCGCGGGCCACAACGCCGATCCAGGCGGCGATACTCGTCTCCGCGTTCACCTTTCTCGGCCCCCTCCTCGGCGGCACGGCCGTCGCCAACACCATCGGCAATTTCGTCGACGTGACCGACCTGGAGACCGCCGCCTCGCTGACGGTCGTGCTTGCGGGGCTTGCAGGCGCCGTCGCGTGGAACCTGGTCACCTGGTGGTTCGGCCTGCCGGCATCGTCGTCGCAGGCACTCGTGGGCGGTCTCGTCGGCGCCGTCGTTGTCGCGGCCGGGCCGGGCTACGTCGTCTGGGGGTTTTCCGCCATGGCGCGCGGGCAACTCACCGGTGTCACCAAGGTTTTGGGCGCCCTCCTCGCCTCGCCGGTCCTCGGCTTCCTCCTTGGCTGGGTGACCCATCGGATCATGAGTTTCGCCTTGCGCGGCGCACGCCCTGGCGCCAACCGGTATCTTCGCGGCATTCAATGGCTGACCACGGCCGCGCTGGCCTTTTCCCACGGCACCAACGACGCGCAAAAAGGCATGGGCATGATCGCCATGCTGCTGGTGCTCGGCGGCGTCAATGCCGAATTCCAAGTGCCTTTGTGGGTTATCCTGGTCAGCGCGACGGCGATCGCGCTGGGCACGCTCGCGGGAGGATGGCGGATCGCGCGCACGCTGGGTTTCGGCATCTACAAGGTGCGGCCGATCCATGCGCTCGATGCCCAGCTGGCGTCGAGCGGCGTGATCCTGGCCGCCTCCGCCATCGGCGGGCCGGTATCGACCACGCAGGTGGTCAGCACCGCCATCATGGGCATCGGCGCCTCCGAACGGCCGAAATCCGTACGCTGGGGCACGGCCCAGCACATCGTCGGCACTTGGCTTATCACCATGCCGGGGGCAGCCGCCATATCGATCGGATTCTACGTCCTGATCCAGCTTTTCGCGCGAAATTTTTAGAAAAATCGAGCCGCGCATGGCCTGGAGAGGCAAAATATGATGGAAAATGAAGCAAATGCGAAGCCCGCCACATCGACATCGCGATTTTCACGGCTTTTGAACGCGATATTTCCCCGCATGCCAGATTTTTACGGTCTGCTCGATGACCAGTCAGCTCTCGCCGTGCGCGCAACCGCCGAGCTCGTCGCCTTCATGGAAACCGGGGACGAGGTCAGGGCGAGAGAAGTGCGCCGGCTCGAGCACGAAGGCGACAAACTCAAGGCACGAAACATCGACTTGCTTCATCGCTCCTTTTCGACCCCGTTCGACCGCGAGGATATCCACCGGGCGATCACGGCCATCGACGACGGGCTCAACTACGCCAAGACCACGGTGCGCGAGATGGAGATCCTCGAGGTCGAACCGGACGCGCGCATGCTCGAGATGGCGCGGTTCCTGCACCAGGGCGCGACGGCGCTGCAATCGGGATTCGGCAAGTTGAAATCGGGCCCCTCCGAGGCGGAACGCGACGCCGACGCCGTCCGAAAGGCCGAACGCCGGGCCGAAAAGGCCTATCGCAGGGCCATCGCCGAACTGTTCGATCCGCAACAATATGCGCGAGACCTGGCGGAACGGTGCAAGGAACCGGGAGAAGACCTCGGGCTTTTGCTGGAACCGATGGATCGGGTGGCGTGCGGCGCGGTCGTCCAGGGACTGTCCTTCGTCTTGGAAGCGTTGAAGCGTCGCGAGGTCTACCGGCACCTCTCCAACGCGTCCGACCACATGGCGCATGCCGGCGATATCTTGCACGACATCGTCGTCAAGTCAGGCTGAGAGACGCGGCGCAGCGACACAGCAAGGGGTTTGACGGATGAGCGAGAAAGCCAGGAAAAACGAAAATCCCGACGCCGGCCGCTACAAGGAGACCCTGAGACGGCTTCAGGTCGAACTGGTCAAGCTGCAGCGACATCTGATCAAGAACGACCTTCAGATCCTCATCTTGTTCGAGGGTCGCGATGCAGCAGGCAAGGACGGCGTCATCAAGCGCATCACCCAGCATCTAAGCCCGCGGGAAACCCGGGTCGTTGCGCTCGGCAAGCCGTCCGACCGAGACCGCCATTCCTGGTACTTCCAGCGCTACGTGCCGCATTTGCCGTCAACCCAGGAAATGGTGCTGATGAACCGCAGCTGGTACAATCGCGCCGGCGTCGAGCGCGTCATGGGCTATTGCAGCGACGACCAGGTTCAGGATTTCCTGAAATCCGTACTGCCCTTCGAGCACATGCTGGTGGATGACGGCGTCCAGCTGTTCAAATATTACCTGGATATCTCAAAAAAGGAGCAGAAGCGCCGGCTCAGGGACCGTCGCGTCGATCCACTCAAGCAGTGGAAGATCAGTCCGATCGACAAAGTCGCGATCAAGCACTGGGACGATTACAGCGCCGCCCGCGACGAGATGTTCGAGCGTACCCACAACGAGATCACGCCCTGGTATGTGGTGCGGGCCGATAACAAGAAACGCGCACGCCTCAATGTGATCCGTCATCTCATGTCGCTGGCCGAATGTCCCGACCGGGACGAGCACGCGGCCAGGCCGGATCCGGAAATCGTCTTCGCCTATGACGCGAGGCATCTCCAAAGCGGCGCGATTGCCCGGTAATGGTCGAGGCCGTCCCGGTCCTCTGTGTTCGCTGACACAGCGACGCATGCCGTGTGTGACAAACGCACGCCGATTGGCCGGCGTGCCGCTAGTGAAAGCTGACGTCGCGGCCGGCTGAACGGATCGACACCGAAAACCCGGCGATCAGGTCGACCAGCGTGATCACCATCAGGATGAAGAACACCGAGTGCGCGGCGCCGCGCACCAGCAGAAACTCGACCAGAAAGGCGACGAAGACGAAGGTGGACAACAGATGGTCGACCACCGACGCGTTCGAGGTGCGGGTCGACTTCATGATCTCCAGGAACAAGAACACCAGCCCGATCACGATCATCAGGTCGCCGAGGCTCATGACGAAGACCCCGCCCGACATCATGGCGAGCGAGAATATTTCCTGCGCCCAGGGATCGGCGCCGCCGCCGAACATGCCGGCAAGGCCGAGATTGTAGAGAATGAAGGGAATGATCAGCAGGGGGACGATGCCCAGCATGGCGCGGCTCCGTTGCGGCAAGGAACTCCTGGTTTCACCAAGAAGCGCGCCACGTCAAGACGGTGGTGCCGCCGCGTTACCCCCCTGCACCCGCATAAACGCGAAAAGACCGGCCGGAGCCGGTCTTCGATATGCGGTGCGAAAGAAAAGCCTCAGCTTTCCTTGGGCTCCAGCACCTGACGGCCGCGATACATGCCGGTCTTCAGGTCGATATGATGCGGGCGCCGCAATTCACCGGAATTGCGATCCTCGACATAGGTCGGCGCCTTGAGCGCGTCGGCCGCGCGGCGCATGCCGCGCTTCGACGGCGAAGTTTTTCGTTTCGGTACAGCCATGGACCTGCTCCATCACTCAAATCAATGCCTGTCGCGCCCTTCAGGAAAGGACCGTATCTCGACAGGTCGACATCTGGAAAGTTGGGTGCCTATACACGCTGCCACGGCCTTTGACCAGTCGAGCCCTTCACTTTTTTTCGTGCCCGCTGCCGCGATCCGGCCCAGGCCTAGCGCACGCACCCGACATAGTCGCCGGCGCCCGCCGCGCGCTTTTCGATAATGGAGGCGAGCCGGGCCAGCCCCTTGCCGGGTTTGGCCGGGTTCCGCTCGGCCGGATTGGGTAGCGTCACCGCGAGTAAGGCCGATTGGCGGCGCGTCAGCTTGGCGGCCGAGCGGTTGAAATGATGTTGGGCGGCCGCCTCGGCGCCATAGACGCCCGGCGCCCATTCGACGATGTTGAGATAGATCTCCATGATGCGCTTCTTGGGCACGATGGCGTCGAAAATCAGCGCCAGCGGCGCCTCGATCGCCTTTCTCAGCAACGACCGGCCGTGCCACAAAAACAGGTTCTTCACCGTCTGCATGGGGATCGTGGACGCCCCGCGCGTCGGCTCTCCCGACAGGGCGTCGTCGATGACCACGTTGAGTTCGCCCCAGTCGATGCCGCGATGCGAGCAGAACTGTCCGTCCTCCGACATCATCACCGAGTGGATAAGCACCGGCGCGATTTCCTCGATCGGCACCCAGCGCCGCTGATAGGCGGTGCCCGTCACCAGATCCCGGACCATCAGCGTCGAAACCGGATGGATTGCCGGCCAGACATAAAGCAGCGACAGCGCCAGCGGCAGCAGGGCGACCACAACACAGGCGGCGACCATGCGCCGCAGCCATGTCGTCCATCTCGATTTGCGCCGTTTGCGCCGTGCCATGCGCTCCTCCGCCAGCGGCCGCTTGCCCGCACACCGGGCCGGATCAACGTTGTCTAGCGCACATAAATCGGCGCTACCATCCATGGAACGCGGGCGCCCCTGCGGATTGCCGCGGCCGATGGACTTGACCGCAGGCGAAATTGTCGCCATCGCACCCTCATGACGACCGAGCTTTCCGCCCTGTTCGAACAGAGCCTCGCCATGCGCGCCGAAACCGTCGAATCGGTGCTGCGCGGGCTTTTCGACGATCGCACGCGCGCCGGCGAGATCGCGCGGCCGCCCCGGCTCATGGCCGCGATCCGGCACGGCGTGCTCAATGGCGGCAAGCGCCTGCGCCCCTTTCTGGTCTTGGAGAGCGCGGCGCTGTTTGGCGGCGCATCCGACGCGGCGGTCCATGTCGCCGCAGCGCTTGAATGCGTGCATTGCTATTCATTGATTCATGACGACCTGCCGGCGATGGACGACGACGATCTGCGACGCGGCCAGCCGACCGTGCACCGCGCCTATGACGAAGCGACCGCCATCCTGGCCGGCGACGCGCTTTTGACGACAGCCTTCGATATCCTGACCGGCGGCGATTTCGAGCTCGCCGACACGACACGCCTGACCCTGGTACGGGGCCTGGCGCGCGCCGCCGGCATCGGCGGCATGGTCGGCGGACAGATGCTCGACCTGGCCGCCGCCGCGGCCCCGCCCGACGAAACGGGGGTCATCACGCTGCAGGCCATGAAGACGGGGGCGCTGCTGCGTTACGCCTGCGAGGCCGGCGCCGTCGTCGCCGGCGCGAGCGCGGCCGATCGGGAGCGCCTGTCCGAATTCGGCGCGGCTGTCGGTCTCGCCTTCCAGCTCGCCGACGACCTGCTCGACCTGACCTCCGACGTGGCGACCCTCGGCAAGGCCGCCGGCAAGGACGCCGGCGCCGGCAAGGCGACGCTTGTCGGGCTCAACGGACCGGCCTGGGCGCGACGCCAGCTCGACGGCCTGATCGTGCAGGCCGAAACGCTGCTGGAGCCGTTCGGCGCCGACGCCCGGATGCTGACGGCGGCCGCGCGCTTCGTCGCCACGCGCACGTCCTGACATAACGCCGGGCAGATCCTGGGTCGCGGACAAACGCAGGGCTGGCGGACAGGCCGGATTATCGGCCCAGGTCAACGACCCGGGCACGGCGCGCCCACCCGAGGTTGCAGCGCCCCTCCGGCACAGCGTTAAGCTGAATTTAATTTAGCGCATTCAATTTGAGCCATCTGTCTGAGTGCGGGGTGGACGTGTCGATGTCCTCAAAGTTTACGCGCGCCTATATGCGCGGGCGCCTCTATACGGTTCTGATCAGTTTCGTCCTGGCAGTCGCCGTCGGGACCGGCTTCATCTTGTGGAAGCTCGAAAACGCCAAGATCGACGTCAAATTCGGCGCGGTCATCGGCTATATGGCCGAAGCCACCAGCGACGTTATCTACCAGTCGCTGCGACTGGAACATTTGAGCGCCAGTCTGCAATCGCAAGTGCGAAACGCTACGACCGCACCCATGGCGCCGGTCGCCGGGCCAGCGCCGCTCGGAGCGGCCGGACCGGCCGACGTCAACGCCGTTCATGCCGAACTGGCGGCGGCCCTCAAGCGGTTGGAACGCGCCTACGACACGTTGGAGACATCGTCCGGCGCCGAGCGCCGAATGCTCGAAAGCCGGCGCATCGCCATTGAGGAAGGCGGCGGTGCGGCCCAGGCGCCGCTGGAACACATCAACACCGTTTTTGACGCGATTTCGGGCCTTCGGGCTCCGTTGGCCGTGCGTCAGGTCTGGGATGACAGCGACAGCGGCATGTCGTTGAAAACCGAAATCCGTCAGGTGCTGACGCTGGCCAACCGCCTGGAGATTTTCGCCGACTACACCACGCCGAGCGCGCAACGCGTCTTCCGCGAGCTGCAGCAATTGGCCAACCGCACCATCAAGCCGCATCTGGCGCTTATCCAGGACGATCTGAGCGAGGACATGGCCTACAGCTACACCACCTTGCAGTGGTTCATGGTGCTGGTCGGACTCACGATCGTTCTGGCAAGCGCGCTGGTCGGCCTTCGTATCCTTGATCCGATGATGCAAAAGGTCGCCACCAGCCACGAAAACCTGCGCGAAGCCCACGAATCGATCGAGGCCGCGCTCGAGCGGGCAGAATCGGCCGACCGGGCCAAGTCCGAGTTCCTGGCCAATATGAGCCACGAGATCCGTACGCCGATGAACGGCGTGCTCGGCATGGCGGAACTCCTGTCACGCTCGGAACTCGACAAGCGCCAGGCGATGTTCGTCGATGTCATCTTGAAGTCGGGCAGCGCGCTGCTGACGATCATCAACGACATCCTCGATTTTTCCAAGATCGACGCAGGCCAGCTCGAGCTCGATCCCGCGCCCTTTCGCCTCGGCGAGGCGATCGAGGATGTCGCCACGCTGGTGTCGGCCCGCGTCGCCGAAAAGGATCTCGAGCTGATCGTGCGGGTCGATCCGAATCTGCCGTCCTCCGTCACCGGCGATGTCGGCCGTTTCCGGCAGATCATCACCAACCTCGTTGGCAATGCGGTGAAATTCACCGAAAAGGGTCACGTGCTGATCGACGTCTCGGGCACGGTCGACAAGGGCATCGCTACCGTCACCGTACACGTGGAGGACACCGGCATCGGCATTCCCGAAGCCAAGCTTGCCAGTGTCTTCGACAAGTTTGCCCAGGTCGACGCTTCCTCCACGCGCAGGCATGAAGGCACCGGCCTCGGACTTGCGATCGCCTCGCGCCTTGTCGAGCTGATGGACGGCCGAATCTCGGCCGACAGCGTGCTCGGCAAGGGCTCGGCCTTCTGGTTCACCGTCAGGTTGCCGGTCGACGAGACCGACACCGGCGACAGACCCGTGCCTTTCGACGTATCGGGCGCTCGAATCCTGATCGTCGACGACAATCCGATCAATCGGGACATTCTGTCCGAACAGATGCGCAGTTGGGGCTTCGAGTGCGCGGCCGTCGAGAACGGCGAAACCGGGCTCGCGTTCTTGAAACGCGCGTCGGAACTCGGCGCCCGGGTCGACTGCGTGGTGCTCGACTACCAGATGCCGGGTATGAACGGCGTCGAGACGGCCCGCGCGATCACCGCCGACCCCGCCACCGCCGCGATCCCGATCCTGCTTTTGACCTCGGTCGATCAGTCCGATGTCGGCCGGCTTGCCGCCGAATGCGGAATCCGCGCGCAATTGCCCAAGCCCGCCCGCTCATCCGCGCTGCTGGAAGCAATCGTGACGATGCTGCAAGCCGCTCGGGCGGCCATGACGGCGCCTGAAGAAAAACCGGCTGTGCCGCCGCCCGGCCAGCGCACCGCCCCCCGTCGGGCGGCAGAGCGACGCATTTCGGCGGCTTCGCTGCGCAAATCCCCGGATCTCGACGTGCTGGTGGCCGAGGACAACGAAGTGAACCAGCTGGTTTTCCGGCAGATTCTCGACGGTCTCGACCTGTCCTACCGCATCGCCTCCAACGGCCGCATGGCGGTCGAGATGCACCGGTCCCTACGTCCCCGGATCGTCCTGATGGACGTGTCGATGCCGGAGATGAACGGACTGGAGGCGACCAGAACGATCCGGAAGGCCGAAGCGGGAACGGGCGAGCACACGCCGATCATCGGCATCACCGCCCATGCGCTGAAGGGCGACCGCGACAAGTGCATGGACGCCGGCATGGACGATTATCTGTCCAAGCCGGTGTCGCCGAATAAGCTCTCGATCAAGATCGAGACCTGGCTGCGCGGCGGCGACATGGCCCGCACCGCCTGACGGGGCGGGACGCTTTCCGCGTCCCGGGCCGGCGCCGCCCTATTCGGCCGCGTCGGCGCCGGCACGACCGAACCGGCGCTCGACATAGTCGGCGACCATCTGTTCGAATTCGGCCGCGATCGCCGGGCCGCGCAGGGTCGCCGCCTTGCGGCCGTCGATGAAGACAGGCGCCGCCGGCATCTCGCCCGTGCCCGGCAGCGAGATGCCGATATCGGCATGTTTGGATTCGCCCGGTCCGTTGACGATACATCCCATCACCGCCACCTTCAGCTCTTCCACGCCGGGATATTTGGCGCGCCAGACCGGCATGTTGCGACGCAGATCGCCTTCGATCTTCTGGGCCAGCTCCTGAAACACGGTCGACGTCGTGCGCCCGCATCCGGGACAGGCCGCCACCACCGGCACGAACTGTCTGAAGCCCATGGTCTGCAGGAGTTCCTGCGCCACCTGCACCTCGCGCGTCCGGTCGCCGCCGGGCTCGGGTGTGAGCGAAATGCGGATCGTGTCGCCGATCCCCTGCTGCAGGAGCAGACCCATGGCCGCCGACGAGGCCACCACCCCCTTGGTGCCCATGCCCGCCTCGGTCAGGCCCAGATGCAGCGCGTGGTCCGAGCGCCGCGCCAGCTCCGCGTAGACGGCGACGAGATCCTGGACCTGGCTCACCTTGGCCGACAGGATGATCCGGTCGCGCCCGAGCCCGATCTCCTCGGCGAGCGCGGCCGACAACAGCGCCGACTGCACGATCGCCTCGCGCGTGACTTCGGCCGCCGTCCGCGGCGAACCGGCGTCCTGGTTCTCGTCCATCAGCCTGGTGAGCAGCTCCTGGTCGAGCGAGCCCCAATTGACGCCGATCCGCACCGGCTTGTCGTGCCGGATCGCCAATTCGACGATATCGGCGAACTGGCGATCCCGCTTTTCCCTGAACCCGACATTGCCGGGATTGATGCGGTATTTTGCCAGCGCCTCGGCGCAGCCCGGATGATCGGCGAGCAGCTTGTGGCCGATATAATGGAAATCGCCGATCAGGGGCACTTCGATGCCGAGGCGCGCGAGGCGATCGCGGATTTTCGGGACCGCCGCGGCGCTTTCGTCGCGGTCGACGGTGATGCGCACCAGCTCCGAGCCGGCGCGATGCAGCGCGGCCACCTGCGCGACGGTAGCGTCGATGTCAGCCGTGTCGGTATTGGTCATCGACTGGACCACGACCGGCGCTTCGCCGCCGACCAGGACGGACCCGACCGTTACGCCGACCGATCGGCGGCGCGGCAGTGGGGCGGAAAGATAGCCGGTCATGGCCGGGCTCCCGTGTGGAATTACCGTTATTGTCGAGTTGGCGAAGCGGCGTAGCGATGTCAACCGCGCCGGCCGATGATCCTTATCACGAAAATCGTGATGCCTGGCGACTGGAAATACCGCCGGGAGCTTGCCATTTGTGCATTGCACAAAGTTTGCTAATGCATCGCAGCATGACGCGCAAGACAACGAAGTCAATCGAACACGCAAGGAGATTCGACCCATGAGCCAGCGCAAGACCGCCCTCGTCACCGGGTCCACGTCGGGCATCGGCCTCGCCATCGCCGAACGGTTTGCCGCAGACGGCTTCAACGTGGTGCTGAATTCCTACACCGACGACGGCCAGGATCACGCGCTCGCCGCCGAACTGTCGCAAAAACACCCGGGCGCGGTGGTTTACATCCAGGCCGACATGTCGAAACCCGGCCGTTGCCGGGCGCTGGTTGCGGCCGCCGCCGAGCGTTTCGGCACGGTCGACGTGCTCGTCAACAATGCCGGCATCCAGCATGTCGCCCCGGTCGAGGAGTTCGCGCCGGAAAAATGGGACGCGATCATCGCCATCAACCTGTCGTCGGCCTTCCACACCATCGCCGCCGCCGTACCGCTGATGAAGGAGGCCGGGACAGGCCGCATCGTCAACATCGCTTCCGCGCACGGCCTCGTCGCCTCGCCCTTCAAATCGGCCTATGTGTCGGCCAAGCACGGGATCATGGGCCTGACCAAGACGGTGGCGCTCGAACTCGCCACGCACAGGATCACCTGCAACGCGATCTGCCCCGGCTATGTGCTGACCCCGCTGGTCGAGGCGCAGATTCCCGACCAGATGAAGGCGCACGCCATGGACCGCGAGACCGTCGTGCGCGAGGTCATGCTCGACAGACAGCCGACCAAGGAATTCGCCACGGTCGAGCAGGTTGCCGCGACCGCCGCCTTCCTTGCTTCCGACGCCGCCGCCCAGATCACCGGCACGCATATTTCGGTCGACGGCGGTTGGACGGCCGCGTGAGCCCGGCCGTACGCTGGCGACGACGGGAGACGGACCGATGACTGGAAAAGGCAACGGGGCGGATCGCAAGTCGGTCAATGTCGCGCTTCAGGGCGGCGGCTCGCACGGCGCCTTCAGCTGGGGCGTGCTCGATTGCCTGCTCGAGGACGGCCGGCTCGACATCGCCGCGATCTCCGGCACCAGCGCGGGCGCGATGAACGCCGTCGCGCTCGCCGACGGCTGGGTCCGGGGCGGTGCCGACGGCGCGCGCGCCAAACTGCACGACTTCTGGCGCTCGGTCGCCCGCAAGGGCCGCTTCAGCCCTGTCCAGCGCATGCCCTGGGACGTGGCGCTCGGCAATTGGTCAGTGGAAAACACGCCCGGCTATCTCTGGTTCGAAGCCATGTCGCGCACCCTCTCGCCCTATGCCGCCAACCCGCTCAACATCAATCCGCTGCGCGATGTGGTCGAACACGAAATCGATTTCGAGCGCGTGCGCGCCTGCGATGCGATCCAGCTCTTCGTCTCCGCCACCAATGTCCATACCGGCAAGCTGAAGGTCTTTTCCACCGCAGACCTGTCGCTCGACGTGGTCATGGCCTCGGCCTGCCTGCCGCAGATGTTTCAGGCGGTGACCATCGACGGCACGCCCTACTGGGACGGCGGCTACGGCGGCAATCCGGCCCTTTATCCCTTCTTCGAGACGAATCGGGTCGAAGACCTGCTTCTTGTTCAGATCAATCCGGTCACCCGCGACACCACGCCCGTCACCGCGACCGAAATCCAGAACCGGATCGACGAGATCACTTTCAATGCCGCGCTGTTGAGCGAGTTCCGCGCGATCGCTTTCGTCAAGAAGCTGATCGCCACCGGCAAGCTCGGCCATGGCGACTATCGCGACATCCGCATGCACCGCATCGACGCCGACGAGGCGCTGAAAGGCCTGACGGCGGCCTCCAAGGTCAATGCCGAATGGGCGTTCCTGGAATATCTGCGCGATCTCGGCCGCTCCGCTGCGCAGGACTGGCTGGACGAGAACTTCGACGCCGTCGGCGTGCGCCAGACTCTGCCGATCGAGGAGGAACTCGACAAGGGGCCGCATGGGCGCCCACACGCGCTCGGCCGGCGGGTGCGCGAATTCCTGGCCGGGCGGCCGAAACCGGCGACCATGCGCGGTCAGGGCTGAAGGGCGAGGCCGACCAGCCGCACCAGCCGGCGCGCCGCCGGCTCCCATTCCTCCGGCCCCGCCGCGCGCGCCTTCATGCCCTCGATCCCGTCGAGAACGAGCGCGGCCAGCGTGTCGGGCGAGAAGCCGCGCGCGCCGAGATCGACGGAACGCGCGGTCGCCTCGGTGGCGAGCGCTGCCGCGACAACGGCGAGGAAGCGATCGCGCCATGCGGCCATTTCCTCGGCTGCCAGACTGTTCTTGACATCGAGGATTTCCGCACCGTGCGGTGCGTCGAAAAGCATCCGCATCATCGAAAACAGGCTCTTGTCCAGCCCGTCCATCAGCCTGGCCTCGATATCGCCGTCGCCGGTCAGCGCCCGCTCCAGCGCGCCTGTCGATTCGGCGAATTTGCGCGCCGCGATCGCCCGGTAGATATCGGCTTTGTTCTTGAAATCGAGATAAAGCGCCGGCCGCGACAACTCCGCCGCGCGCGCAATGTCGTCCATGGTGGTGCGCTGGAAACCGTAGGCGAGAAACACCCTGATCGCCCCCTCGACGATACGCTCACGACGTGCCTCGTCGGCGCCCGGCCCGACGGTCTTCATATCCTGCTTCACGGCAACGCTCAAAAGCCCCTGCACTCAAGTTGGTTGACAAAATAACAGAAAGTGTCAGGATGTCCATCGACAACCTCGCCTCGGCGAGGCTCGAAAGGCACTGGATGACAACGAAGGGTATCCCCATGCGCCTCACCGTCAACGGAAACCCGATCGAATTCGACGCCGACCCGGACATGCCGCTGCTGTGGGCGTTGCGCGACCTTGCCGGCATCACCGGTCCCAAATTCGGCTGCGGCATCGCCGCCTGCGGCGCCTGCACCGTGCTTGTCGACGGCACGCCGGTGCGATCCTGCGCACTGCCGGTCGGTTTGGTGGACGGCGATGTCGTAACGATCGAGGGGCTGGCGGGAGCGGACGGACTTTCCCTCGTGCAGCAGGCCTGGCTCGATGAACAGGTACCGCAATGCGGCTATTGCCAGGCCGGGCAGATCATGAGCGCGCATGCGCTACTGCAAGAGATTCCAGAACCCACCGACGAAGACATCGACAACGCGATGGCCGGCAATCTGTGCCGGTGCGGCACCTATCCGCGCATCCGCGCCGCCATCAAACGCGCGGCGGCCGAAAAAGCCAGAACGGGAGCCTGAGCCATGGCCTCTCTCGGAAAGATCGCCCGGCGCACCTTCCTGATCGGCGCCGCCGCCGTCGCCGGCGGTGTCGCCGTCGGCTATTATATCTATCGCCGCCCCTACCCCAACCCGCTCGAGGACGAACTCGCCGAGGGGGAGGCGACGTTCAATCCCTATGTGATGATCGGCGCCGACAACGCCATCACGGTGATCGCACCGCGCGCCGAGATGGGCCAGGGCGTGGCCACGACGCTCGCCGCCCTGGTGGCGGAGGAACTCGACGTCGATCTCGATGCCGTCACCGTCGAGCACGGCCCGGCCTCCTATGCCTATTACAATTCCGAGATGCTGGCCGAGGGCGGACCGTTTCCGTTTTTCGAGGAAGGCGTGGTCGCCGAACTGATGCGCGGCGGCATGGGCGCCTTCGGCAAGTTTCTCGGCCTCCAGGGCACCGGAGGCTCGTCGTCGGTGCGCGACGGTTTCGACAAGATGCGCGCCGCCGGCGCCGCCGCCCGGCAGATGTTGCTTGCCGCCGCCGCCCTCAGGCTGGACGTTGAAATCGGCGCGCTTGCCACCGCGAACGCCACGATCACCCACGAGGCATCGGGCCGCACACTGACCTATGGCGAGGTTGCTGCCGATGCCTCGCGCCTGGACCCGCCCTCCGATATACGCCTCAAGCAGCCGGCCGAATGGCGCCTGCTCGGCAAGGCGCAACGGCGCACCGACATGCACGCCAAGGTGACCGGCGCGCCGATCTTCGGCGTCGATGTCAGCCTGCCCGACATGCTCTACGCCACCGTCAGGATGAGCCCGCGCTTCTGGGTCGAGCCGGTCAAGGCCGATCTTTCCAAGGCCGAAAAAATGCCCGGTGTCGTCAAGATCGTGCCGATCGACACCACCTACGGCCACGGCTTCGGCATCATCGCCGAGAACACCTGGGCCGCCTTCCGCGCTGCCGAGGCGATCGAGGTCGAGTGGGGCGAAGCCGACTATCCGCAAGACAGCGCCGCAATGTCGGCCTTTCTGCGCCGGGCGCTCGAAACGGGGAGCGGCGATGCGCTGCGTGACGACGGAGATGTCGACACCGCGTTTGCCGACGCGCCGCGCGACAAGGTCGTGGAGGCCGAATATGAGGTGCCCTTCCTGGCCCACGCCTGCATGGAGCCGATGAACGCGACCGCGCGGCTGAAGGACGGCCTGCTGGAGGTCTGGTCGCCCAACCAGATGCCGACCCTTACCCGCCAGCTCTGCGCCGACGTGGCCGGCGTCGACACCGAAGACACCCGCGTCCACACCACCTTCATGGGCGGTGGCTTCGGCCGGCGCGGCGAGATGGACTATTCCATGTTCGCCGCCCTGCTCGCCAGGGAAACCGACGGCCGGCCGGTCAAGGTCATCTGGACGCGCGAGGAGGACATCCGTCACGACACCTACCGCCCGGCGGCGATAGGGCGTTTCCGCGCCCGCCTCGGAGCCGACGGCCTGCCTGAAGCGGTCGACATGAGGATCGCCTCGCCCTCGACGATCGCCAGCACCTTGCGGCGCACCTTCCCCTCGCTCTCGCCCTTGGGACCCGACAAGACGATCGCCGAAGGCGCGTTCGATCAGCCCTACACCATCCCCGATTATCGGGTGGCGGCGGTCAAGGCCGACACCGGCGTGCCGGTCGGTTTCTGGCGTTCGGTCGGCAATTCCTTCAACGGCTATTTCCACGAATCCTTCCTCGACGAGCTGGCGGCCGCAGGCGGCCTCGACCCGGTCGCGATGCGGCTGACGCTGATGGCCGACCATCCAGCCGCCGTCAAAGTGGTCGAGAAGGCGGCCGCGCTCTCCAACTGGGGCGAAACCCTTCCCGCCGGCCGCGCCAAAGGCTTCGCCTTTACGCTTTCCTTCGGAAGCTGGGTCGCGGAAGTCGTCGAGGTCGCGGAAACCGACGCCGGTATCCGCATCGAAAAGGTCTGGATCGTCGCCGATGTCGGCACCGCGCTCGATCCCGGCATCATCGAGGCGCAATTGACGTCGGGCGCGATCTTCGGCCTGTCCTCGGCCATCGGCCAGGAAATCACCTTCGCCGACGGCATGGCCGAGCAGTCGAATTTCCACGACTACGACGCCATGCGCATCCACCAGTGTCCGGCTTTCGAGGTGGCGATCCTGCAGAACTACCACAAGATGGGCGGCGTCGGCGAAATCGGCACGCCGCCCGCCGTGCCGGCGCTCGCCAACGCCGTCTTTGCCCTGACCGGCAAGCGCATTCGCTCGCTGCCGCTCAGCCGTGAGGTCGATTTCGCATGACCGTTTTGGCGAGATTGCTGACAGCAGCTGTCATCGCGATGCTGGCGGCAAGCCCCGTCCACGCGCAGGATGCGCCGGCCGTCGACGACGATGCGATCGCCGTCGATCGCGAAAAGGGCCTGGCCGAATGGGACAGGATCGTCGCCGTCCTGTCGCATCCGCGCTGCGCCAATTGCCATGTCGAGGATGCCTATCCGCGCTGGTCCGGTCCGCATTACGGCGCCACCCGCCTCCACGCCTTCAACATTACGAGAGGCGAGGACGGCTCCGGCTTCGGCAACGCCTCCCTGCGCTGTACCTCGTGTCATTTCTCAAGCAATTCCAGCAAGTTGCATGGACCGCCCGGCGCGCCTTTATGGCATCTCGCACCGGCGGAGATGGCGTGGTGGCAAAAATCCTCGGCCGAGATCTGCGCCCAGATCAAGGATCCCGAGCGCAATGGCGCACGCACGCTCGAGGACATTGCGGCCCATGTCCGCGACGACCCGCTGGTCGGCTGGGGCTGGGCCCCGGGGCCGGGCCGCGAGCCAGCGCCTGGATCGGCCGAAGCCACGTTCAGTACCATAGAACGCTGGGCCGAGGCCGGCGCGCCCTGTCCGGCCGATTGACCGGTCATCACCGCAATTGGTCGAACCTATCGTCAAAAGTGTCTTTTTTCGCTGGAACAATTGCGGTACACAACCGCCGCCGGGAGAAGGTGGATACCCATCGCCGATTGAATCCGGCCGCTTCAAAGACCACATGAGCCCAGCGCCCCGACGTCCGGCGCGTCAATGGCGGAACGTTTGCGCGGGAACCACGCATGCCGAGAATCAAACTCCATAAGCTGGCAGCCGTTATCGTGCTTGCAGCGACGGCTGGCTGGATTCTGACCGGCGAGTTCAGTTCCGTCGGCAGCGCGATCCCCGGATCCGATACCCCGCCGGTCGAGGACGACAAGGTTGCAATCGAGACGCCGCTGCGCACCGTCGCCGTGGTCGTGCCGCCGCGCACCATGCATTCCCGCACAATTCGCGTCTCCGGGACGACGGAAGCCAACAAGCACACCAGGCTCGCCGCCCGCGTCGGTGGCATCGTCTCGGAACTGCCGGTCGCAAAGGGCAGCCCTGTCGATGCGGGCGATCTGATCATGCGCCTCGACGCGGAAGGCAAGGTCGCCGCCGTGGACATGGCCAAGGCAATGCTTGCCCAGCGCGAGGCTGAAGCCAAAGCCGCCGAGCGGCTGGCCAAATCCGGCAATATGGCGAAGCTTCGCCTCGATGGCGCGCAAACGGCGCTGGCGCAGGCCCGTTCGCAGCTGGAAGCTGCCGACGCCGAGCTTGCCCGCAACGAGGTACGTGCCCCCTTCGCCGGCCTTGTCGACCGCGTCGCCGTCGAAAAGGGCAGCGCCATCCTGCAGGGCGCGGAGATCGCGACCGTTCTCAGCCTCGATCCGATCCTTGCCGTCGGCCAGGTCAGCGAGCACGACCTCGCCGAACTCGAGATCGGCAACACCGCCACGGTGCGGCTGGTGGACGGCACGAGCCTGGAAGGCACGCTTCGCTATATCAGCCGCGAGGCCGCGCCGCAGACGCGCACCTTTCGCGTCGAGATCGCGATCGCCAATCCACGGCTGGAGATACCGGCCGGCATGACCGCCGAGATCAGCCTGCGCGCCGACATGGTGCAATCGGTCTTCCTGCCGCGCTCCGTCGTCACATTGTCGGAAACCGGCGATCTCGGCGTGCGCATCGTGACGCCGCAGGACCTCGTCGATTTCGTGCCGATCGACCTGATCGACGACACCCCCCAGGGTCTCGTGCTGGGCGGCATACCCGACGACGCGCGCATCATCGTCGCCGGCCAGGATCTGGTGAAGACGGGCGACGCGGTCAACGCCGTGGAAGCCGATGCCGAAACGGTCAAACGCCTGGTCGGCCAGCTGGCCGGCCCGGTCAACTGACGGCGGCGTGATGGGTATCGTCGACTACGCCATCCGCAATGCGCGACTGACGATTTCGATCCTGCTGTTCTTCCTGGTGGCGGGCACGATGGCCTATCAGGCCATTCCCAAGGAAGCCGAGCCGGACATCCAGATTCCGATCATCTATGTGAGCATGACCTATCAGGGCATCTCGCCGGAGGATGCCGAACGCCTGCTCTTGCGACCGGTCGAGACGCGGCTGAAATCGATCAGCGGCATCAAGGAAATGCGGTCGAGCGCCTATCAGGGCGGCGGCAACGTCGTGGTCGAGTTCCAGGCCGGCGCCGACCTCGACAAGGCGCTCGACGACGTGCGCAACAAGGTTTCAGACGCCGAGCAGGACCTGCCGCAGGGCGTCGACGAACCGAGCGTCAACGAGGTCAATATCTCGGAATTCCCCGTCCTCGTCGTCACCTTGTCGGGCGATGTGCCCGAGCGCGCGCTGACGGCCGCGGCGCGCGAGCTGCGCGACCGCATCGAGGAAGTTACCGGCGTGCTCGACGCGGCCTTGCGCGGTGCGCGCGACGATCTGGTCGAGGTCATTATCGATCCGGTCAAGCTGTCGTCCTACGGGTTGCGGCTCGACCAACTGGTCGCCGCCGTCAACGCCAACAATTCGCTCGTCGCCGCCGGCGCGCTGCAGGGCGATGAAGGCCGCTACGCCGTCAAGGTTCCGTCTCTGATCGAGACGGTGGAGGACGTCGCCAATTTGCCGATCGTCGCCGACAGCGATGCGGTTGTGCGCGCCCGCGATCTCGCCACCATCCGCTCCACCTTCAAGGACGCCGAGACGATCACCCGGCTCGACGGACGCCCCGCGATCGCGATCGAGGTGTCCAAGCGCACCGGCGCCAATCTGGTCGAGACCGTCGACAAGGTGAAGGCGGTCGCCACCCAGTTCCAGGAGATCCTGCCCGAGGGCGCGACGGTGTCCTTCAGCCAGGACAAGTCGACCGTCATCCGCCAGCTTCTCGGCGACCTCGAAAACAGCGTCCTGACCGCCGTCATCCTGGTTTTCGTGGTCATATTGTACGCGCTGTCGGGGCGCGCCTCGATGCTGATCGGCTTGGCCATCCCGGCCTCCTTCCTGATGGGCATCATGTGGCTGTCGCTGGCCGGCTATACGGTCAATATCGTCGTGCTGTTCTCGCTGATCCTGGCCGTCGGCATGCTGGTCGACGACGCCATCATCGTGACCGAATTCGCCGAGCGGCGCATGACAGAAGGCATGCCCAAGGCCGAGGCCTTTTCGCTTGCCGCCAAACGCATGGCCGGCCCGGTCGTGGCGGCGACGGCGACGCGCGTGGCCGCCTTCTCGCCGCTCCTGTTCTGGCCCGGCATCGTCGGCGAGTTCATGAAATACATGCCGATCACACTGATTGTCACGCTATCGTCGTCGTTGATCTACGCCCTGGTCTTCACGCCCGCGCTCGGCGCGCTGTTTGCAAAGCCGGTGATCGAGGAAGAGCATCGCGACGGCTGGTACATGCGTTTCGTACGGCGCGCCGTACGCCACCCTTTCATCGTCACCTTTGCCTCGCTCGCGGCCCTGGTCGCCGTGCCATATGCCTACGCCACCTATGGCAAGGGTGTCGAATTCTTCCCCAATGTCGAGCCGGAATACGGCCTGCTCTACGTCCATGCGCGCGGCAACCTCTCGCTGGAAGAGCAGGACGCTCTGGTGCGCCAGGCGGAAGAGCGCATTCTCGGCTGGCCCGGCATCGAGACCGTTTACACGCGTGTCGGCAGCGTGCGCGGCGGCGGCGCCGAAATCGACGAGGATGTCGTCGGCGTCATCCAGTACGAATTTCTCGACTGGCGCGAGCGCAAGCCGGCAAGCGCCATCCTGGAAGATCTGCGCGTCGCCATGACCGGCATCCCCGGCGCCGAGATCGAAGTGTCGGTGCCCGACGCCGGCCCGCCGACCGGCAAGGCGATCCAGGTCCAGCTCTCCGCCAACGACCCGTCCGGGCTGGACGAGGTCGCCGGCAAGACGGCGGCCATGCTCGCCACCATTCCCGATGTAATCGACATCGGCGACGGCCTGCCACCGCCCGGCATCGATTGGGAGATCCAGGTCGACCGCACCAAGGCCGCCCAGTACGGCATCGGCCCGGGCGCGGTCGGCACGGTGGTCCAGCTCGTCACCACCGGACTGAAACTGTCGGATTATCGTCCGGCGGGCGCCGACGATGCCGTCGATATCCGCCTGAGGCTGCCGGAGGACCGGCGCACGCTCGCCACGCTCGACCAGTTGCGGGTGGAGACGGCACAAGGCTCGGTGCCGATCTCGAACTTCGTCAGCCGCGAGCCGGCACTGCGCACCGGCATTCTGACCCGCATCGATGGCGTGCGCACCGTCACCGTCGACGCCGGCATCCGCGAGGGCGTTCAGGCCGACGCCGTGCGTCAGAAGGTAATCGCCAATCTCGAGGCGATGAATCTCGACGCCAGCGGCATCCGCTGGAAGCTCGCGGGCGAGGACGAGGAGCAGAAGGCAGCGGGCGAGTTCCTGTCGAAGGCGTTCGGCGCCGCGATCTTCCTGATTTTCGTGGTCCTGCTCGCCTTGCTCAACAAGTTCATGTCTGTCGGCCTGGTTCTGTCGGCAGTGGTGATGTCGACCATTGGCGTCTTGCTCGGGCTCTTGATCATGGGCCAGCCTTTCGGCGTGGTCATGACCGGCATCGGCATCATCGCGCTGGCCGGCGTCGTGGTGAACAACAACATCGTTTTGATCGACACCTACGACCGCCTGCGCCACGAGGGCTGGGACAAACTCGATGCCGTGCTGCAGACCTGCCGCGAGCGCGCCCGGCCGGTCGTGCTGACCGCGGTGACGGCGATCCTCGGCGTTTTGCCGATCGCCTTCGGTGTCAATCTGGAACTGATGAACCACGAAACCACCTACGGCGCGCCGTCGACGCAATGGTGGATCGCGCTGTCGAGCTCGATCGTCTTCGGCCTCGCCTTTTCCACCGTGCTGACGCTGGTGGTCACCCCGTCGCTGCTGATGATCTTCACCCGCAGCAACGATTCCAAGGTCTCGGCTTTCCTCAATCGCCTCTTCCGCCGGCGCGGCGCAAGGAAGGAGGCCGAGCCGACGGCCGGAAAACCCGACGTCGACCTGACATCGGGCTATCCCAAGGCGGCGGAATAGCAGGCCGGGACGGCGATCAAGCTCCCGTTCTCCTCGAGCGCTCGGGAACCGTAGCGCCCTTCGCGCATTGATGTGTGTTAGCCACGCATCGGAGGGAGCATCATGACGCTCGGCACCATTCTCATCATCATCCTGATCCTGATCCTGATCGGCGCGGTTCCCGCCTGGCCGCATTCGCGCGCCTGGGGTTACGGCCCGTCCGGGCTCGTCGGCGCGATCCTGCTCGTGATCCTGATCCTGGCCCTGCTCGGTAGGATCTGACCGGGCTGGCCGACCGCCGTGCGGCTCAGGCGGCCCGCCGCCGCGGGGCATCGAGGCCGAGATCGGCGATCGCCTGGCCGATCGCCGTGGCCGGCTCGGTTGTCGGCTCCGGCCCGATCAGCCGGGCGAACCGTCCGCCGTCGAGCGAATGCGCCGTGCGCCACAGATAGGACATCGCCGCCACCTCGCGCAAAAGCGGCACGAAGAGGCCGCCGGCGCGCACCAGCGTCCACGGCACGCCGCGTCGCGTCAGCGGACGTCCCAGCGCCTGTTCCGTCGCCGCCTTGAACTGGGCGCCGGTCAGCGTATGGCCGGCCAGATGAAAGCGCTCGAAGGTCGCCAGACCGCCGCGGTTTTCCGCCACCATGACAAAGGCGCGCGCCAGATCCGGCAGGTAAGCAAAAGCATGCGGCACATCCGTCGGGCCCGGCCAGGTGAAGATATTCTTGCGCAGCTTGGCGAGGATGAAGATGTCGAGCCAGCTTTCAGGCTTCTGTCCGCCGTAAAAATCGCCGGCGCGCAGCACGATCGTGCGCACGCCGCGCTCGCGCGCCCGCGCCGCGAACAGCTCTTCCATGGCGATGCGGATGCGCGCCTTCGGCGTGGAGGCGACCTGGGGCGCGTCCTCCGTCGTTTCGAGCCCGATTTCGTAGCCGAAATTATAGACATTGCCGGGCACCATGTGCGTCGCCCCGGCGCGTTCCGCGGCAAAGATGACGTTTTCGGCCATCGGCAACACTTTTTCCTCCCACTCCGTATAGGCCGGGTTGAGCGCGTTGAGGACAATGTCGGCGCCAAGGCAGGCAGCCGCCAGCGCCTCGCGATCGAAGGCGTTCGCCTGCACGGCTTCGACGCCGGGCGCCAGCGCCGCCCCCTTGGCACCCCGCGCCACGCCCTTGACCCGCCAACCAGCGTCCAGGAAAGCGCGCGCGGCCGCATCGCCGATACGTCCCGCCGCGCCGAGAATGACAATCGTCTGCATGTGAAGCTCCCTTGCTCTGTCGGGAGCAAGATGCATTATTCCTTATTGAATTGAAATTGCAGTCCCTTGCATTCTAGATATTCATGAATGAATAGAAACGGTCCCGGATGGCCGACGATCTCGACTGGAATCTGATCAAGAGTTTCGTGGCGGTGGCCGAGGCCGGCAGCCTGTCTGCGGCCGCGCGCAGCCTGCGGTCCAGCCAGCCCACGCTTGGCCGGCACGTGGCGGAGCTGGAACGGGCGCTTGGCGTGACCTTGTTCCGGCGCGGCCGCGGCGGTTATGTGCTGAGCGAGGACGGCGCGGCGCTCCTCGACCGGGCCCGCGCCATACGCGAGCAGGCCGCGGCCTTTTCACGGCTCGCGCTGGGGGCGAGCGAGCAGGTTTCGGGAACGGTGCGGATTGCCGCCAGCGAGGTGATGGCCGCCTACGCCCTGCCGACGCTTACCGCTGCGCTGGCGGTCGAGGAGCCTGGCATCGAGATCGAGATCGTCGCCTCCAATCAGGTCGAAAACCTGCTACGCCGCGACGCCGATATCGCGATCCGCATGGTCAAACCCGCCCAGCTCGATCTTGTCACGCGCAAGATCGCTGACATCCCGCTGCTTGCCTGCGCCGCCACCACCTATCTCGAGCGTCGCGGCCGGCCGCGACAACCCGACGATCTCGTCGCCCACGACCTTGTCGGTTTCGACCGCGACGCCAGCATCATCGAGGGTTTTGCCCGTTTCGGCGTCGAGGCCGACCGTCACGCCTTCCGCTTCCGCTGCGACAGCCAGATCGTCTACTGGCAGGCGATCCGCGCCGGCAACGGCGTCGGGTTCTTTCAACGGCCGCTAATCGACCGCGACGACGGTGTCGAGGCGTTGCTGCCCGGAATGCGGCTGCCGGTATTGCCGATGTGGCTCGCCATGCATCGCGACGTGCGCACGAGCCCGCGCATCCGCCGGGTCGCCGATTTTCTGCATGAAGGGCTCAAGCGCTATGCGGCCGAGTGAGACGGTCCGCCGCGCGCGAATTCGGCTTTTCTGGCCAAGCCCGCCATCACCACAACGAGCACCAGCAGTCCCGACAGCACCGCGAAAATCGGCGCGAAACCGGTGTGCTCGCCGATGAAACCGATCACCGACGGCGCCACCAGCAGCCCGGCATAACCCATGCTCGTCACCGTGCTCAGCCCGGCGCCGGCGGAGATGTCGTCCTGGTTGCCGGCGGCGGAAAAGGCGATCGGCACCATATTGGCGATACCCAGCCCGGACACGGCAAAGGCGCTGATCGCCAGCGCCGGATCGGACGACCAGGCCGCCACCATCATGCCGGCGGCGGCGACCAGGCCGGAAACCCGCAAGGTCGTCACCGCGCCGAGCCAGTCGCGCACCGCGTCGCCGGCAAAGCGCATCAGCGCCATCGTTCCCGAAAACCCGGCAAAGGCGAGCCCGGCCGTGGCGAGGTCCGCGCCGCGTTCCTGGCGCAGATAAAGCGCTGCCCAGTCGAGAACCGCGCCCTCGGGCACCATGGAAAACAACGCGATCAGGCCGACCAGATAGACGAGCGGATTGCGCGGCAGGGAAAAACGCCTGCCGGACGCCACCTCCGGCGAGGCCTCGCCCGACAAATGCCGCGTGGCGACCAGCGTGGCCAGAAGCGCGATCGCGGTCACGACAAGCGCATGGCCGACATGACCGAGCGCGACGATGGCGAACCCGCCGAGCCCGCCGCCGACGAAACCGCCAAGGCTCCAGAAGCCGTGCGAGGACGACATGATGGCGCGGCCGAGCCGGCGCTCAACCGCCACCGCGTTGGCGTTCATCGACACATCGGTGCCGCCGATCAGCGCCCCGAACGCCACCAGCGCCAGCGTTACGCTGGCAAGACCCGGCGCCAGCGCCACGCCTAAGAGGCCGAACGAGCAGGCAAGCGCCAGCACGCGCAGCACCGGCGTAGAGCCATGCCGGGCGATCAGATAGCCGGCCGTGGGCATGGCGATCAGCGCGCCGGCGCCGAAACCCAGGATCAGAAGGCCGAGCGTGAATTCGCTGATCTGCAGGCGGTCGAGCGTGACCGGTATCTGCGGCGCCCAGGACCCGACCAGAAACCCGTTGACCAGGAAGATCGCGGCGACGGCCCAGCGCCCGCGCTTCAGCTCCGTGGATGACGTTCCGGTTGCCCGCACCGCCCGCTCTCCTGTTGCGCCATGTCTTCTAAATCGATTTAGAAAGACGTCAACCGACACGGCCCGCCAATGGTTGCGCCAGAGCCGGCCAGGGCGGCACGGCGCGATGATCGCCGCGCCGCGCGCTCTGCGCTACCGTTGCCGGTCGCGCGCCGCCAGCGTGCGCAAACGCAGCGCATTGAGCCGGATGAAGCCTTCGGCATCCTTCTGGTCGTAGGCGCCGCGATCGTCCTCGAAGGTGACGAGCGCTTCGGAATAAAGCGATTTCGGCGAGCGCCGGCCGGCAACGATGACATTGCCCTTGTACAGCTTCAGCCGCACCTCGCCCTCAACATCGTCCTGGCTGCTGTCGATCAGCGCCTGCAGCATCTCGCGCTCCGGCGAGAACCAGAAACCGTTATAGATCAGCTCGGCGTAACGCGGCATCAACTCGTCCTTTAGATGCGCCGCGTCGCGATCGAGCGTCAGCGATTCCATCGCCCGGTGCGCCGCAAGCAGGATCGTGCCGCCCGGCGTTTCGTAGACGCCGCGCGATTTCATGCCGACGAAGCGGTTTTCCACCAGGTCGATGCGGCCGATGCCGTTGTCGCGGCCGAGATCGTTGAGCGCGGTCAGGATCGCGGCCGGCGACATCGCCTTGCCGTCGATGGCGACCGGATCGCCCTTGACGAAAGAGATCGTAACCTCGGTCGCCGTATCGGGCGCCTCCATCGGCGAGATGGTACGCTGATAGACATATTCGGGCGCCTCCGACCACGGGTCTTCCAGCACCTTTCCCTCCGAGGAGGAGTGCAGAAGATTGGCGTCGACCGAGAACGGCGCCTCGCCCTGCTTGTCCTTGGCGATCGGGATCTGGTGCGCCTGGGCGAAATCCAGCAGCGCCGTGCGCGACTTGAACTCCCAGTCGCGCCACGGCGCGATCACCTTGATGTCGGGATTGAGCGCGTAGGCCGACAACTCGAAGCGCACCTGATCGTTGCCCTTGCCGGTCGCGCCATGCGCGATCGCGTCCGCGCCGGTCTCCTCGGCGATCTCGACCAGCCGTTTGGAGATCAGCGGCCGGGCGATCGAGGTGCCGAGCAGGTAGACCCCCTCGTAGAGCGCATTGGCCCGGAACATCGGAAAGACGAAATCCGAAACGAACTCTTCGCGCACGTCCTCGACATAGATCTGTCTGATCCCCAGCATCTCGGCCTTCTGGCGCGCCGGCTCCAATTCGCCACCCTGGCCGAGATCGGCGGTGAAGGTCACCACCTCCGCGCCGAGCTCGGTCTGCAGCCATTTCAGGATGATGGAGGTGTCGAGGCCGCCGGAATAGGCGAGCACGACCTTCTTGACGTCTTTCCACTTGCTCATGGGATTTCTCGTCTTTCAAATTGCCGGCGCCGGACGGCAAGGCCGGATGCGCCCCTTGAAGTCGCTGCCCTTTTATCAGGAAAGCGCGGCCGGGCAAGGCTGTCGCCTCGCCTTCGGTTGCGGCACCCTTGGTCTGCTGAAACGGCTACGCGACGCAGCCGTCGAGGCCCGGTTTGCGCCGGTTTCGCGATCGGTTAATCTTGCGCGGGGTTCGAATCGGGAAGCGGGACAAAACCTTTGCCACCAGCTCATACGCGCGCCACGCGGCATTGGCTGCTCCGCGGCCGGATTGGCGGCCTCGCGATCGCGGGGGCAGGGCTGTCGGCCCTGCTTGGTCTTGCCGGCCCGGTATCGGCCGCCGAACGCTGGACGGTCGCACCTTTCGGCGCCATCGCATACGCCCCCCCGCCTGTTGCCGCCCGCCGCGTCGAGGCCGTGCAGCTCGACTGCCGCCAACAGCGCTGGACGCTGCTCCTTCGCGTCGCCGCCGACACCGACACCCCGGCCCTGCCCGACACCGCCCGGTTGCGGATCGACCGGTCCGATTTCGAACTTGAACGCGTCTCCAGCGGGAGAGGCGTCGCGCTCAAGGTGCCGCGCGAACTGCTCGATCCGCTGAAGAGCGGCGGCGAAATGTCGGTCGAGGTCGGGGAAGGCCCGACTGTCGTGCAGGCGCGCCTGTCGCTGCGCGGCTCGCGCAAGGCCATCGAAGCGGTCGCGCCGGAATGCTCGCCGCGCGACATGTCGGCCTATGAGGCGATCACGCTCGAACAGACCGGCGAGGCCGTCGACATTGCAACGAAGCTGCTTGCCGACGAGATCGCGCGTTTCCGCGCCGCCGCCGGTTTTGCCCCACAGATCCAGGCGCGGCGTGTTGATCTCGATGCGCAGCGCGCGCTTTTGGTCGCCAGCCTGTGCGGGGCGAGCTCCTATTTCGGCGACACCGGTTGCAACGTGACCGTACACGCCCGCTCGGACGCCATGACGGACTGGCGCGAGGTTTTCAACAGCGAGGGCGTGGCGCTTCATTGGGACGCTGACGCGGCGATCGACGGCTGGCCCAATCTGGTGACCCTGCCGCCGGGCGAAGACGACGAATTCGTCTGGTTCTGGGACGGCGGCGGTTACGCGCTGCAGGTTCCGCCGGACCTCCGCGCGGCCGACTGACAACTGCTCCAGCCGGTCGCCTCCGGCTATCTGTCGCCTCGAAACAGCGAACGCCACATGTCGTAACCGGCCAGTCCGAGGCCAACCAGGCAAGCGACATAGAGATCGATCCGGTGGACCTTGATGGCGATGATACCGAGAAACCCGGCCAGAAGCGCATAGGCGAGCAGGGCGAATATGCGATCAACGAGCATGATGGAGCCTCCTCGTTCCGCGGCCGAACCCGCGCTTGGCCATCGTCACCGCCCGTAGAACAGTTTTGGCAGCGCATGCACGATATCGGGCAGCACATAAAGCACGACCATGGTGATGAACACCATGAAGACATAAGGCAGCGAGCCGGCGAAGATCTGCGTCAGGCGCACATGCGGCGGCGCGATGCCCTTGAGATAATAGGCTGACATCGCCATTGGCGGTGTCAGGAAGGACGTCTGCAGATTCAGCGCGATCAGGATGCCGAAGAACAACGGATCGATGTCGAACAACGGCAATAACGGCAGGAAGATCGGCACGAAGATGATGATGATCTCGGACCATTCCAGCGGCCACCCGAGCAGAAAAATGATGATCTGGGCCAGGATCAGGAACTGAAGCGGCGTCAGGTCCATGCCGATGACGAACTCGCGTACCACCTGTTCCCCCCCGAGATAGGAAAACACCGAAGCGAAGGTCCACGAGCCGACGAACAGCCAGCACACCATGGCGGTCGTGCGCACCGTCAGATAGACCGACTCGCGCAGCCTGTCCCAGGTCAGTGCGCGATAGGCGGCGGCCAGAACGAGCCCGCCGATCGCCCCGATCGCCGCCGCCTCCGAGGGTGTGGCCAGACCGAACAGGATCGCGCCAAGCACCGACAGGATGAGGATCGCCAGCGGAAAGAAGGATGTCAGCAACATCACGACCAGCCGTGTCGTCGGGATCGGTTCGTCTGGCTCTTCCGGGCGCGGGGCGAGCGACGGCTGCAGCGTGGCGCGGCCGACGATATAGATCAGATACATGCCGGCCAGCAGGAAGCCCGGCAGCAGCGCGCCGGCATAAAGCCGTACGATAGACACGCCCGAGGCCGCGGCGTAGACGATCAGCATGATCGAGGGCGGGATCAGGATGCCGAGCGTCCCGCCGGCGCAGATCACGCCTGACGCGAAACGCTCGTCGTAGCGCGCCCTGAGCATGGCCGGAAAGGCAAGCAGCCCCATCAGCGTCACGACGGCGCCGACGATGCCCGTGGCGGTGGCGAACAGCGCGCAGGTGATCAGCGCCGCGACCGCCATCGACCCTGGCAACCGGCGGCTCGCGACGCTCAGCGTCTCGAACAGCCGATCGACGATATTGGCCCGCTCGACGATATAGCCCATGAACAAAAATAGCGGGATCGCTGTCAGTACGTCGTTGGCCATCACCGAATAGGTCTGGTTGACGAACAGATCGAAGATGCGATTGTCGAACAGAGTGCGCATGCGCTCCGCGTCGAAATAGGCGTAATAGCCGAAGCCGATACCCATCGCCATCAGGGTGAAGGCGATCGGGAAGCCGAGCATGATGACGAAGATGAACAGGCCCAGCATCAGGATCGCGATTTGCGGATCGGTCATGGACGCCTTTCCTTCGGGGTGACGATGTCGATCGCTTCGGAGCCGTGCGCCAGCACCGAGCGGCCGGCCTTCTGCAGCCTCGTCTCGAGCTCCTCGACGTCTTCTTCGGGAAGCGGCCACGCGCCGGTGCGGATCGTGAGCACGCAACGGAAAACCTGGGCCACGCCCTGGAAGACCAGCAGGATGCCGGCTGCGATGATCACCGATTTGAACTGGAAGATCGGCACGTTGGCCGGGCTCATGCTGGAGACTTCGAAATAGCGCCAGGAGCGTCCGGCGTATTTCCAGCCGGAAATGACCAGCGCCAGCACGCCGGGAAAGAAAAACAGCAAATACAGGATGAGCTCGACCTTGGCCTGCGTCGCCGGTTTCCAGAGCCTGTAGACGAAGTCGCCGCGCACATGACCGTCGCGGGACAAGGTATAGGCGCCCGCCATCATGAACATCGTGCCGTACATCATATAGGACAGGTCGAACGCCCACGGCGTCGGCGCGTTGAGCGCGTATCGCACGAAAACCTCGTAACCGACCCCCAGGGTCATCACGAGCACGCACCACGCGAACACCTTGCCGAACCAGGCCGACAATTTGTCGGCAAACCTTATATAGCTTCGCATCACCCTTAGCCCCGCATTGTCTTGACCAGGCTCAACCGCAAGCCGTGAGCGGGGGACGCGGCCGCCTATCGGCTGCATCCCGCCACGCCAGGGCCGGTCGTCGTCCGGAGTGCGCGCGGCGCACGGCGGGTCTCGAGTCCGAAACCCGCCGCTTGCGACTATACCGCGCCTCCGGAGCCGGACGCAGATCGGCCCTGGCCGGGCCCTGCGAGACGATCAGAGCTTGCCCGGATAATAGTGCTGATAGGCCAGACGATAGTCCGGTGCGTTCTGCAGGCTGTAGAACACCACCCGCTCGCACCATTCCTTCTGGCTTTCCACCACCTTGGCGAAGAACGGATCCTCCATCAGTGGCGGCAGGATCTCGTCCCAGGCGTCGAGCTGGGTCTTCAGGACGTCGTCGGGCGTGCGCTTGACGTTGACGCCGGCCTCCGTCTGCAGCTTTTCCAGATCGGTCGAATATTGATGGAGCGCCAGCGCCGTATTGGCCAGATGCACGGCCTCCACGCCGTATTTCAGGATCGCCTGCAGATCGGGCGGCAGGCTTTCATATTTGTCCTTGTTGAAGATGAACTCGAACGATTCGGAGGCTTGGTGATAGGACGCCAGCATGTAGTTCTTGGCCACGTCCTGCGCCCCGAAGCGGCTGTCGGAGGTCGGGTTGTTGAACTCGAACGCATCGATCACACCCCGCTCCATCGCCGGCACGATCTCGCCGCCCGGAAGCTGGGCCACCGCCGCTCCCATCGCCTGGAACAGGTCGGCCGCCAAGCCGACCGTGCGGTATTTAAGGCCTGCGACCTGGTCGGCGCTGGTGATTTCGTCCTTGAACCACCCGAAGGGCTGCGCCGGCATGCCGAAGGCGAAGAAGCCGACAATGTTGAGGCCCAGAACGTCCTGGGTCAGTTCGCGGTAAAGCTCGTTGCCGCCGCCGTGATACATCCACGCGATCATCTCGGTCGCATTGGCGCCGAACACGGGGCCGGTGCCGAAGAGCGACGCGGCCTTGTTCTTGCCGTACCAGTACACCGGAACCGTGTGCGCGACATCGATGATGCCGTCGTGACAGGCGTCCTGCACCTGGAAGGCGCCGACGACGGCGCCGGCCGGCAACAGGTCGATTTTCAGCCGACCACCGGCCATCTCCTCGACGCGTTCGACATATTGCTGCGCCATTTCCTGGAAGACGTCCGAGGACGGCCAGGACGACTGCATTTTCAACGTGATCGGGGCCTGCGCGAGAACCGCCGGCGTCGCCAGCGTGGTCGTCGCCACCGCGCCGGCCCCGGCGATCGAGCTGTTTTTCAGAAAGTGTCGCCGCGAAATTTTATCGGTCGTCATTTTTTCCTCCCTGATATGCGTGTAGCATTTTTCAGCACATCAAGAATAATCTATACGAACATTTGTGCAATCCGGTGATTTTCCAGGATCTTGCTGCAGTCGCTTCTAATACGAAAGTTTTATTTCTCATATTGTTCGCAATCAAACCATAAATTCTATATTGAATTTATATCTTTTGCATTCTTGATCATATTTGCACTGCAGCAAAATTTGGAATTTTGAGAATATTACTTAGAATCAAACACTTGTATCTGAATGATCCGGCTCGGTTCGAATTTCTGCGAAGCGTCATCGGCAAACGCTGTCAGCTTGGACCTTCGCCTTGGCATGCATTCTGGCGGAAATGGCTCGGCGGCGAGCTTTTCGCAGTGCCGTCCATGCTGTAAAGCGAAGCCTCGACACTGCAACAATGGTCCGGTGCCAGGTTTCGATGTTCGTGCCCGAATTTTCCGTCCTGCTGCAATTTGCCGTCGCGACCTTCATCATCGCGATCACCCCGGGACCCGACATGACCCTGTTCGTGGGTCGCGCCCTGTCGGAGGGACGCGCGGCGGGGCTCGCATGCATGGTGGGCGCCATGACCGGCATCGTCATCCACACCTGCATGGTCGCGCTTGGGCTCTCGGCGCTGATCGTCGCCTCGCCCCAGGCCTTCCTGGCGCTGAAGATCGTCGGGGCCGGCTATCTGGTCTGGCTTGCCTGGCAGGCGATCCGCAACGGCTCGGCCTTTTCGCCGGAGACCCGCGCCGGCAAATCGCGCTCGCTTTACCGCAACTGGGCGACGGGGCTGGGGATCAACCTGCTCAATCCGAAGATCATTTTGTTCTTCATGACCTTCCTGCCGCAATTCGTCTCGGTGTCCGACCCGCACGCGTCGGGAAAACTGTTCTTTCTCGGCCTGATGTTCATCCCGCTATCCTTGCCGCTGACCATTCCGATGGTGCTGGCGGCCGACGGCTTTGCCGGGCTCTTGAGGAAAAGTCCGCGGGTGACTCGGGTGATCGACTATCTGTTCGCGGGCGTGTTTTCCGCCTTCGCGATCAAGATCCTGACCGCTCAGGCGCGTTGAATTCGGCCCGGTCGCGCCAGCGGCCGGCGCTTCGGCCGCAAAGGGCCCAATAGACGATACCCCCGGCAATGCCGGCCCCCAGCAGGGACAGGATCGGCCTGTCGATCAGGGACCCGGCTTCAGCCGTGGCGCCGCCATCCAGCAGCGCCGACACCGCGGCCGCGATCACGCCGCCGCAGACCGCGTAATAGAGCCATTCCCGACGGCGCGAAAATTCGCCGAACAATATGGCCGCGATTGCGGGAATGAAGGCGTAGTACGAGGCCAGCAGCGCCACGAACAGGACCGAGAACAACCAGGCGCCCAAATCGCCGGGACCCTGCCCGAGCTCGGCCTGGGCCCTTCCGAGCAGGATCGCATGCAGGAAACCGCTCGCCGCCAGCGCAGCGGCCGCATAAGCGACGATGATAACCGCGAAGCGGACCAGCAGGACAAGAATGCGGATCAAGCCTCGCCGTGCCCGGCAATCATCATTGCCTCGAGCGCCAGCCGTTCGGATTTCTTCATCCGTTCGGATTCCGATTTGAGCTGTCCGCAGGCCGCCAGGATATCACGCCCGCGCGGCGTGCGGATCGGGGAGGCGTAGCCGGCCTGATTGACATAGTCGGCGAAGGTTTCGATCGTTTCCCAGTCCGAACACTGATAATTGGAGCCGGGCCAGGGATTGAACGGGATCAGGTTGATCTTGGCCGGAATGCCCCTGAGCAGCCGCACCAGCTCCTTTGCGTCGGCCAGCGAATCGTTGACGTCGCGCAGCATGACATATTCGAAAGTGATCCGCCTGGCGTTGGAAAGGCCCGGATAGTTCCGGCAGGCTTCCAGAAGCGCCTTCAGCGGATATTTCTTGTTGATCGGCACCAGCATGTCGCGCAGATCGTCGCGCACCGCGTGCAGCGAGATCGCCAGCATGACGCCGATTTCCTCGCCGGTGCGGTAGATTTCAGGCACCACGCCGGAGGTCGACAAGGTGATGCGGCGTTTCGACAGGGAAAGCCCGTCACCGTCCGAGGCGATCAGAAGCGCCTTCTTCACGTGGTCGAAATTGTAAAGCGGCTCGCCCATGCCCATCATGACGATGTTGGAAATCTTGCGCCCTTCCGCCGGCACGATCGCCCCCATCGGCGTTTCCCGCTGGGGAAAATCGCCGAGCCGGTCGCGCGCGGTCAGAAGCTGCGACAGGATCTCTTCGGCCGTCAGGTTGCGCACCAGTTTCTGTGTACCGGTGTGGCAGAACGAGCAGGTCAGCGTGCAGCCGACCTGCGAGGAAATACACAACGTGCCGCGGCCCTGCTCGGGAATATAAACGGTTTCGACCTCGACAGGGCGTCCCGCGCCGCGCGGCGGAAAGCGAAACAGCCATTTGCGGGTGCCGTCGGCCGAGATCTGCTCCTCGACGATTTCCGGCCGCGCCACGGTGAAATGGCGACCGAGCGCCTCACGCAGGTCGCGCGAAATATTGGACATTTCGTCGAAATCGGACACGCCGCGCACATAAAGCCAGTGCCAGAGCTGCTGCGCGCGCATCCTGGCTTGTCGCTCGGGCACGAGCCCGCTCTCCACCAGGGTGGCGGCAAGCTCCTCCCGGGTCAGGCCGACCAGGGTCGGTGTGTCCGATTTCGCGCGTTCGGCGGCGAGAGCGTTGCGCGTCTCGACGGAGGTCAGATCGATCGTCAGGGCCATGGGCGTCAAAATATGGTCGGCTTATGCCGGTTTCCAGTTTCAGCGGCTTTATCAGAACCGCGCGCCCGCGTCATCCGCCTTGCGACTGGAGCGCTGCGAGCGCAGGAAACTTGATAAGAACCATTTTCTATCACGAAAGTCTTCAATTACGCTCCAGCGGTCTTTGCCATCGGCGGTGAGCCGAGGGGAAATGGCTGATAGCTGCCAGTCCGTTTTCCGGTCATGATTGCGACACGGCAGATTCGGCGCGACCGCAATGCCGGGTTTCCTGGAATCCTGGCGATTGTTTTCAAACTGGTTTTGGTTCTTATGCGCACGCGGCGGTTTCCTCATCCCGGGACGGCTATCCACATCTTTCAACGGTCAAATAGGCTGATAACCGACGGATTTTATTCCATTTGCCAAATTCCGATGTATCTCGGTCTGGCGCTGGCGCCGTTCGGCCTTGCAATCAAGGTCAACGCGCCGATCACTTGCGCGCTCGCGGCCGCTTCGGCCCTCGTCAGCGACTTCTGACAAAATCCGCCGTCGACGGCTGCGGGTCCAGTCGGTCTTCGGCGAGGCCGTTTGCAGCTGCCGGCGCCGGACCCGCGGATGGATCTGATATTTGCCGAGACCGAAAACCGACATCGCCGCCGTGCGGAAAAAACTCCTTGAGGCGACCGAGCGCCACATCAAAGCCCATGGGCCGAAAAAGCTCACCGTGTCGGATATCGCCGCCGAATGCGGCATGTCGCAATCGAACGCCTACCGCTTCTTTCACAGCAAGCGTGATCTGCTCGAGGCGGTCGGCGAACGCTGGTTCGCGGAGATCGAGCGCGAACTCGCCGACATCGCCGCCTCCCGCCAGCCCCCGGCCGAGCAGTTGGTGCGCTTCATCCTGCGCCAGTACGAATTGAAGCGCACACGCTACGCCGACGACCCGGAGCTGTTCCGGGCCTATCTGGCGCTCGGCATGGCCAATGTCTCGATCGTCGAGCGCCATTTGAACCGCATGCACGCCCAGCTCGAGGCGATCATGCAGCGCTGCGGCGAAGACGGGCTGCTCGGCGGTCGCGAACCGGGCGAAGCGGCAAACCTGGTCGAGGCGATGACCGCGCGCTTCCGCGATCCCGGCCAGATCATGCGGTTTTATGACACGGATTCGCCCGCCCGCGTGGCCGAGATCGCCGGTCTGATCCTGGCCGGCATGGCCCATTTGCGCAGGAACGCCGCCTGAGCCTGCGACCCGCGGGCCAATCCGCGCCGGCCAAGCCCGCGCGGTCCCACGACCGGACGCCTTTTGCCCGCAACCCTATTTGCAGCTTGAGATGGACTGCAACGCGGCGGTGATTCCCCGCAGCGAAAAGGCGTAATTGGTGTCGTTGCCGCGGCCGGACACCGCCTTCACCGACATTTCGGCACCCGCTTTCATGGCGGCCACCAGTTGCGGCTCTTCCGCGGCATTTTCCAGCCAGGCCGACTTGCCTTTGGTAAACAGCGAGAACGAGCGGTCGCCCACCTTCACCAGGACTTTTGAGTTTTCCTTGAAATTGTAGGACGCGATGAACTGCGGTTCGTAGGCGATGTTCTGCCCCGGCTTCTGGCTCACGAAAAAGAAGATGTCTCCGTGATCCAGCGAGGCGGGCTGCTTGTCGGTCGGCACGGACAGCACATAACAGACCTTTCCGCTTCCTGACTGGTAGGAATAAGTCCCCCAAGCGTTGTGCTGTCCAACCTTCGTCGCGGTCTGCGCTCCGGCCGGACCTGCGACCACCAAAATGGCGGCGGCGCCCGCGAGGAACGAAATCAGTGCACGCATGTCGATACCATTTTCCTGTGTTTGGCCTGTTCAACCCGTTGCCGGGTGCCCTTTCCGGGCCGCACTCGCCTTAATTTTAGTTAATCGGAGTTACCAAAAGGTGAATCCGACCGAGGAGAATGCGTCCGCTTCCGCCAGTTCCGGCCCAACCGCGCTCACGGGATATTTTGCGCCGAAACACCTTGATTGAGGCAAAGAGCGCAGGAAAACGGCAACAGTTTGTCAGGCGTGGGCGCCCCCGGACCCGCACACGCAGGACACGCCCAAGGCCGTATTGCGCCGCAGCAGCCGCGCTCGTAGGGTCGTTACCGGGCGGTTATCGCCCGAAAGGCGTGAATGGGGAGCCGATTGCGCAACAATCAACCTGCCCCGCAGTCACAACATGCCCGCCTGATGGCGCGCGTGGCGGCCAGCCGCGATCGAAACGCCTTCGCGACGTTGTTCGATCATTTCGCCCCGCGCATCAATGGATTTCTGCAAAAGCAGGGCATGGAGGCCGGCGCCGCCGAGGACCTGACTCAGGAAGTGATGGCGGTGATGTGGCACAAGGCGCATCTCTTCGATCCGGTCAAATCCTCGCTGGCGACCTGGCTTTTCCGTGTCGCCCGCAACCGCCGCATCGACGGGTTTCGCCGCGACCGGTCCCACCTGATCGATCCGCACGACCCGTTCTTCTGGCCCGACCCCGCCGAGGCGCCAGATGACGGGCTCGACGCGCGCCAGCGCGACGAGCGGGTCCGCCTCGCTTTGGCCGAGCTGCCCAACGAACAGGCCGAATTGATCAGGCTGGCATTCTTCAACGGGCTCACCCACAGCCAGATCGCCGACCACGCCCGGCTTCCGCTCGGCACGGTGAAGTCGCGCATCCGCCTTGCTTTCGCGCGGCTGCGCCGGGCGCTCGAAGCAGATCCGAAGGTCGACGCCGACGGCTGACAGTCGGGCCGGTCAGTCCTGTTCGTCGAGAAACTCCCGCGCCGCCTTGCGATGGGCCGGCGTGATGTGGCCGCGAATCGCCGTCAGCGCGGCCGTCAGCACGGCGACATCGTCGGTAAAGCCGAACCCGACCAGGAAATCGGGGATCGTGTCGAGCGGCAGCACGAAATAGGCAAGCGCGGCCAGAAGCACCCCGCGCACGCGCGTCGGTGTCTTGTCGTCGAGCGCGCAATAATAGGCCGCGATCACCTCGTCCATGAACGGTATCTGACGGGCCGCGCGTCGCGCGGTCCGGCGCAGATTGTCGCGCACACGCTGCCTGCGCCTGCCGTTTTCGGCTTCGCTTACAGGACCCAGCACTTCGGCGAGGCGCTCATTGTCCATCATCTTGTCCATGACCGCAAATGTGGTGCCGGCTGCGCGCCCGTGCAAGTCCGGCCGCTATCCGGAAACCGGCCGAAACGCCTGCAAGACAGTGATTTCAGACCGTTTCCCGGCTCAACGCCGGCAACGTCGTCGGCTTGGTTTGGCGCCACGTCCCTGATCCATCCTGCCGCTCCACCTCACGAGGAGCGCTCCCGTTTGCCCGCGCAGGCCTCGATCGCCTTGGCAAGCGCCACGTCGAGCGCCGTCAGCCCGCCCGCATCGTGCGTCGACAGCGCGATATCGACCGTCTTGTAGACATTCGACCAGTCGGGATGGTGGTCCATCTTTTCCGCCGCCAGCGCGACCCGCGCCATGAAGCCGAATGCCTCGCTGAAATTCCCGAACACGAAGCGTTTGGTGATCGCCGCCCGATCCGCGGCCCGTTGCCAGCCGTCCAGTCCGGCGAGCGCCTCGGCCACGGCCGCATCGTCGAGTTTTTCGCGCTTCATCGCCAACTCCCATTCTGCCGGCCGCCGGTTTTCATGATAACGCACATGTCATGACTTCGCAGCCCCGCCATGCCGTCCTGTTCGTCTGTCTTGGCAATATCTGCCGCTCGCCGCTTGCCGAGGGCGTTTTCCGGCATGTGCTGCAAACTCGTGGCGCGGCCGGGGGTTTTCTGATCGATTCGGCCGGCACGGGCGGCTGGCATGTCGGATCGCCGCCCGATCCGCGCTCGGTCGAGATCGCCGCCGGGCACGGTATCGACCTGACGGGTCAGCGCGCGCGCAAGGTCGCGGACGGGGATTTCGCGCGCTTCGACCTGGTGCTTGCCATGGACCGCGCCAACCAGACGGAACTGAAGGCGCGCGCTGCCAGCAACCGGCACGACCGGATCCATCTTTTGATGGACTTCGCGCTCGGCGAGGCGCGCGACGTGCCCGATCCCTATTACGGCGGCGCCGACGGTTTCGAAACGGTCTACCGCATGCTCCGCACGGCATCCGAGGCGCTGGCCGAAAAGCTCGCGGCCCCCTGGGACGAGCCGGACAGGGGCCAGGCCTCTTCCACCAGGTAGGGGCCGCCGCCGACCGAATCACGCGACGACATCAGCACGAAACGGGCGACCCTGAACGGTGCGGTGGCGAAGTTCCCGCGTCCCGAAAGATAGGCCGCGAGTTCATGCGGGGCCGCGTTGCGCAGCCGCGCCAGCGTCACGTGCGGGGTAAACTTGCGCGGATCGGGCGCTGCCCCGTGGCGCAGGCATATGCGATCGATCTCCGACTGCAGCGCGAAAAGTTCGGGCGATGGCGCCACCCCGGCCCACAGCGCATGCGGCTTCTTCGATCCGAACGTTCCCACCCCTGATAGGTTGATCTGGAATCCCGGCCGCCGCACCCGGTCGAGGCCGTTGACGATATCGTCCGCCACGCGGCCGGGCACGTCGCCGATGAACCGCAGGGTGATATGGTAGTTTTCGACGTCGATCCAGCGCGCGCCGGGCAGGCCGCCGCGCAGCAGGGAGAGCGACAGGCTCGCATCGCGGGGTATCTCGAGGGCGGTGAAAAGTCGCGGCATGGCTACCTCCTCGAATCGCTCTTCTAACCTCAGCGAATCATCGTTTTGCCGCGCCGGCAAGCCCGCGGGGCGGGGTACGGCCTATTTCGCGTCAGTCGTGATCGGCGCCGCCGGGCTTCAGCGCGCCGAGCCTCTCCTCGACCACCGGCAGGGCCGTTTCCACCATCCGCTCCACGCCTTCGGCGTTGGGGTGCATGCCGTCCGCCAGAAGCAGCCCGCCCTTGGCTGCAACCCCGTCCATGAAGAACGGAATCAGCGCGATATCGTGTTTTTCGGCCAGACGGGGAAAGATCGCGTTGAACGCATCGGCGAAGTCCGCGCCCAGATTGGGCGCGGCCAGCATGCCGGCCAGCACGACCACGACGCCGCGATCCTTGAGGCGGGCAATCATCGTGTCGAGATTGTCCTCGGTGGTGGCCGGCGGCAGGCCGCGCAGCATATCGTTTGCCCCGAGCTCGAGAATGACCAGGTCCGTGTCGTCGGGCACCGACCAGTCGAGCCGCGCCAGCCCACCGCTGGTCGTGTCGCCGGAAACCCCGGCATTCGTCACGGCGACGTCGTGCCCTCGCGCGCGAAGCGCGGCTTCGAGCCGTTCTGGGAAGGATTCCCCCGGTGCGAGCTGATAGCCCGCCATCAGACTGTCGCCCAACCCGACGATGGTCGTGGACGCCGCCGCGACGCCAAGCTGGACAAGCAGGGCCAATCCACCGAACATGAACCCGCGTAAGGTTCCTTTGAAACCCATGCCGTATTTCCCATATGTGCCTGACGCGACCTGTCGGGCGCGCGTGGGGATTTCGCCTTGTCGCTTCACCATATAGGATGGTTTTTCCGTGACCAAAGCGGTTATCGAACTGAAGAACGTGCAGCTCACGCTGGGGCGCGGCGCGTCATCCGTTCATGTGCTCAAGGGCGTCGACCTCGAAATCGCCGCCGGTGAGCGCGCCGGCATCGTCGGACCGTCGGGGTCGGGAAAGTCGACCCTTTTGATGGTTATCGCCGGGCTCGAAAGCGTCGATGCGGGCGCCGTCACGATCGCCGGCGAGCCGCTGGTGGGCCGCAGCGAGGACGAGATCGCCGCCTTTCGCGGCCGCAATATCGGCATCGTCTTCCAGTCCTTCCATCTCATTCCCAACATGACGGCGCTCGAAAACGTCGCCGTGCCGCTCGAGCTTGCCGGCCATGACGACCCGTTCGCCCGCGCCGCGGCGGAACTCGAAGCGGTCGGGCTGAAGGATCGCGTCACCCATTATCCGGGCGAATTGTCCGGCGGCGAGCAGCAGCGCGTCGCGATCGCCCGCGCGCTGGCGCCACATCCCAAGATCCTGATCGCCGACGAGCCGACGGGCAATCTCGACCAGGCGACCGGCCGCCAGATCGCCGATCTCTTGTTCGCGGAGGCCGCCGAACGCGGCATGACCCTGCTGCTTGTCACCCACGATCCCACGCTCGCCGAACGCTGCGACAGGCAGATCGCCATGCGCTCCGGCCGCATCGAGCCGGCGCCCGCGCACGCCGTCCCGGCCTGAGGCCGCGTCGATGAGCCTTGTCCGCACGCTGCGCCTCGCCACCCGCTTTTCGTTGCGCGAAATGCGCGGCGGTCTGTCCGGTTTCATGATCTTTCTCGCCTGCATCGCGCTCGGCGTTGCCGCGATCGGCGGCGTCAACTCGCTGGCGCGCGCCATCACTACGGGCGTAGCCAATGAGGGGCAGGTACTTTTGGGCGGCGACATCCGTTTCGAGCTGGTGCATCGGGTCGCATCGCAACCAGAACGCGCTTTCCTCGATAGCCATGGCGCCGTTGCCGCCAGCGCCAAGATGCGCTCGATGGCACGCCTGCCCGACGGCTCCGACCAGACGCTGGTCGAGGTCAAGGCGGTCGACGGTCTCTACCCGCTCTACGGCGCGCTGGAAACCAGTCCGCAACTTGACCACGAGGCGCTGTTTTCCGCCCGCGACGGTATCCATGGCGCCGCCGCGCCGGCGCTCCTGTTCGAGCGGCTGGCGCTTGAGCCGGGCGCGCGGCTGAAGCTCGGCAACACCGAATTCGAGCTGCGCGCGGTGATCGAAACCGAACCCGACCTGGTTTCCGACGGCTTCGGCTTCGCGCCGCGGCTGATGATCTCGCTCGACGGCCTGCGGGCCTCGGGACTGATGCAGCCCGGCAGCCTGGTCGAGCATGCCTACAAGCTGCGCCTGCCCGCGGCGACCGACGAGGCCGACATCCAGGCGCTTGCCGAACAGGCGCGCGAGGCCTTTCCCGAAGCCGGCTGGAGCATCCGTTCGCGGGCCAACGCCGCGCCGGCGCTGTCGTCCAACATCACCCGCTTTTCGCAGTTCCTGACGCTGGTCGGCCTCACCGCGCTGGTGGTGGGCGGGGTCGGCGTGGCCAATGCGGTGCGCGCCTATCTCGACGGCAAGCGCGGCGTGATCGCGACGCTGAAAAGCCTCGGCGCCTCGAGCGGTCTGGTCTTTTCCGTCTATCTCGTGCAGATCATGATCATCGCCGCGCTCGGCATCGCCGCCGGACTGGTCATCGCGGTGGCGGTGCCGTTCTTCGCCGGGGCGGCGCTTGCCACCGTGCTGCCGGTTCCCACCGAAGCGGCGGTCTATCCCGGCGCACTTGCGATCGCGGCGCTGTTCGGCCTGTTGGTCACGCTTGCCTTCGCGCTGCTGCCGCTTGGGCGCGCCCGCGCCGTTCCGGCCACCGCCCTGTTTCGCGAAATGGGGTTCGAGGCGCGCGGTCTGCCCGCTCCGGCCTATCTGGCCGCCACCCTGACGATCAGCGCCTTTCTGGCGGGACTGGCCGTGTGGTATTCGACCGACCGCCTCCTCGCCGCCTTGTTCGTCGGCGCCACGATCGTCACCTTCATCGTCCTGCGCCTCGTCGGGATGCTGGTACAGGCGCTCGCCCGACGCAGCCCGCGCGTGCGCTCGACCGCGCTTCGGCTGGCCATCGGCAACATCCACCGTCCAGGCGCCCTGACACCATCGGTCGTGCTGGCACTCGGCCTCGGCCTCACGCTTTTGGTCGCGCTGGCGCTGATCGACGGCAATCTGCGCCGTCAGATCGCCGGCAATCTCCCCGAAAGGGCGCCGAATTTCTTCTTCGTCGACATCCAGAACACCGAGGTCGACGCCTTCGCCGAACTGGTGCGGACACAGGCCGGCGACGGCAAGCTGGTCCGCGTGCCGATGCTGCGCGGCCGCATCATGGAATTCAACGGTGTCGACGTGCAGCAGATCGAGATGCCGCCGGAAGGTCGCTGGGTCCTGCGCGGCGATCGCGGCATCACCTATGCCAGGAACATTCCCGAGAACTCGACGCTCGCCGAAGGCGACTGGTGGGCGCCCGACCATGCCGGCGAGCCGCTGGTGTCTTTCGCGGAGGAAGAAGGCCGCGAGCTCGGCCTCAAACTCGGCGACACCATCACGGTCAACGTGCTCGGCCGCAACATCACCGCCAGGATCGCCAATTTCCGCAGTGTCGAATGGGAATCGCTGGCGATCAACTTCGTCATGGTGTTTTCGCCCAACACGTTTGCCGGCGCACCGCACGCGTGGCTGGCCACGCTGACAATCCCCGATACCAGCTCGCAGGACGAAGCGCGTATTCTCAACGCCGTCACCCGCGCCTTTCCGACCGTCACCACCGTGCGGGTCAAGGACGCGCTCGACATCGTCAACCGGCTGGTCGGTCAGCTCGCCACCGCGATCCGGGGCGCGGCCGCCGTTGCGCTGATCGCCTCGGTGCTGGTGCTTTCGGGCGCGCTCGCCGCCGGCAACCGCGCGCGCATCCACGACGCCGTGGTGTTGAAGACGCTCGGCGCCACCCGCCGGACATTGATGACCGCCTTTTCGCTCGAATATGGGTTGATCGGCCTGTCGACGGCGGCCTTCGCGCTTGCTGCCGGGGGTGCGGCAGCCTGGTATGTGCTGTCGCAGATCATGGGACTGCCCGCCACATTCATGCCCGAGATCGCACTGTCGACCATCCTGATCGCGCTGGTGCTGACCGTCGGGTTCGGCCTGATCGGGACCTGGCGGGTGCTCGGCCACAAGGCCGCGCCGGTGTTGCGCAACCTGTAGCTACCGGCACGCGGCGCTAACCTTTGGTCAACCGTGTCGCCCGACAGGCGCCGAAAGTTCGAAAACCGGGCCTGTGCGACGGCCGGGCGCGGCGAACAGGGCTTGTTCTTGGCCTAAAGAATAATCATATTCCCCACAGGCATGCTGGAGTCTCGCCAGCGGCGCCTGGGCGTATGGCCATACGGTCCTGCCCGACACCGGACGAGACATGAGCAGTTAAGAGGAAAACATGGCTGACCTTCGCAACTATAATGCGCGTGTCGCATCGGCGCCCGCCCGCGCCGGCGCGGACATAGACGAGGGGCTGCGCGCCTACATGCTGAAGGTGTACAACCTGATGGCGCTCGGCCTTGCGATCACCGGGCTCGCCGCATGGGGCACCTTCAACTTCGCCGTCGTCGACGGCCAGCTTACCGCCTTCGGGCAACTCGTTTACGCCTCGGCCTTTCGCTGGGTCGTGATCCTGGCGCCGTTGGCGATGGTGTTCTTCCTGTCCTTCAGGATCAACAAAATGAGCGTTCCAGCGGCGCAGACGACGTTCTGGCTCTATGCCGGCCTTGTCGGCATGTCGCTGTCAACGATCTTCCTGGTCTATACCGGGACCAGTATCGTGCGCACCTTCTTCATCACCGCCACCGCCTTCGGCGGGCTGTCGCTTTACGGGTATACGACCAGGCGCGATCTGTCGGCGATGGGTTCGTTCCTGGTGATGGGCCTGTTCGGTCTGATCATCGCCATGGTCGTCAACATCTTCCTGGGTTCTTCCGCGCTGCAGTTCGCCATCTCGGTGATCGGCGTGCTGATCTTCGCAGGCCTGACCGCCTACGACACCCAGCAGATCAAGGAAATGTACTACGAGGGCGATGGCGCCGAGGTGGCCGGCCGCAAGTCGATCATGGGCGCGCTGCGGCTTTATCTCGACTTCATCAACCTGTTCATGTTCCTGCTCCACTTCCTGGGCAATCGCGAATAGCCCGGCCGGACAGGCATGGGAACGACGAGGGCGGCCCGGCGGCCGCCCTTTTCTTTTGCCCGCTGGTCTGCTTGAGTTTCGGGCTCTTCATTCGACAGCGTGATCCATGCCCGACATCGCCATCACACCCGCCACCGTCTCCGACATCCCGGCCATTACCGCGATCTACGCCGACGCGGTGGTAAACGGCACGGCGAGCTACGAGCTCGAACCGCCCGGCGAAGCGGACATGGCGGCTCGCTTCAAGGCCTTGAGCGAACCCGGATACCCCTATCTCGTCGCCCGAACCGGCGACGGCATCGTCGTCGGCTACGCCTATGTCGGGCCGTTCCGCCCGCGTCGCGCCTACCGTTTCATGGTCGAGGATTCGATCTATCTCGCCCCGTCAGCGCAAGGGCGCGGGCTCGGCCGCCTGCTGCTTACCCGCCTGATCGAGGAAACGACGGCACGCGGCTTTCGCCAGATGGCGGCCGTGATCGGCGACGGCGCCTGCAATCTCGGCTCGGTGAGACTGCACGAGACGCTCGGCTTCCGCCATGCCGGACAGCTCCAAGGCTCCGGCTTCAAGCATGGCCGCTGGCTCGACACCATTTTCATGCAGCGGGCGCTGAATGACGGCGCCGACGCGCCGCCCGATCCGGCCTCCCTGCCCGAGCGCAATTTCCGCGACGGGCTGTGAACCGGCCCCGATGCCATTCAGTCTGAAATGAGGCCTCAGCCTTCCACCAGGCTGAGCCGCTTGTCGAAAACGCCGAGCACGCGCGTCAACTCGTGGCCGCGTTTCATGATCAGCCCGGTTGCGGCGACAACCGAATAGGCGCCCTGCTTGCGCGCCAGTTTCGGATTTTTGACGATCTGGAAAAGCGGCACCTCGCTGGTGCGCCGGAAGACGGAGAACACCGCCCGGTCGGGGAGGTGGTCGATCGCGTAGTCACGCCATTCATTGGCCGCGACCATGCGGCCGTACAGCCTCAGGATCTGGTCGAGTTCGCGTCGCTCGAAAGTGACGGGGCCTTCCCTTTTTTGATCCCGCCTCGCCTCGTGAAGCGGGATCAGGATAGCGGAACCGTCCGTATCCTCCGCGGACTCGGCGCGTGTGACCATGGGCGATTTCCTTCCATGACAGTTTCGCCACAAAAGGGTCGCCCTTTCGTCAGCGAATTGCAAGCTTTCGGCCAAAAGCGCGCATCATCAAGCACTTGCTTCAGCCGGCCGGCCGACGCGCGGTCGTTGGGGAACGGCCCTCGGTCACGTTCGGGAACACGATGTCGGAATTGGTGATTGGCCGCCACATTCCTGCCGCGAATTATCCCGTTTCCAGCCCCAATAGATGGCGAACATCCACTCGTTGCCTGAGACGGTTCGGTCTGGCGCTGACACTGTAACCCCAAGCCCCCCGCCCACGGTGTCCTCGCTGGGCCGAACCAACCTCAGGCGGCAATCCCTCCAATATGTGGACGCTTGAGTATGTGGGCGCTTGCTGATTGCGGCCGCCAGGCTGCGCGGCCGGCAGGTCGACCTCAGCCCTGCGGCATGTCGAGGATCGCCGCGCCGAGGATCGCGCCGGGATTGCCGTCGTCGTCGAGCGACTGCAACAGCACCGCGCAGCCCGCCGCGCCGCGTTTCTTGAGTTCGCTCGCCGGAATCTCGACGCGGATTTCCCGCCCGCTCCACATGCCGACCGACTGGATGCCCGAGACGGCGTTCCAGTAGGTGACCGTCTTGCCGGCGTTTTCGCCGCGCTTGATTTCGACCGGCGTGACCGGATCGAAAAACACTAGAAGCAGGTTTGCCTTGCGCGCGGCTCCGGGCGCGGCGCCCGCCTCGATGATCACGCTTTCGACCCCCTCGGACAGGGTCAGGTCGACCGTCAGCCCCTTGCCGGCATCCTTGAGCGCGCCGAGCGCCTCCTCGACCTTGTCTCGACTGGCGCCGTTCATATGGACCCGGCCGTTGACGACCGCCTGAGGCGTATAGACCGACCGTTCGCCGAGAGCGCGCGCATATTCGCTTTGCCTCCCGGTATTCTCCGCCGTCGCCATGGTGTCGCGCCAGCCGAGATAGTCCCAGTAGTCGACATGGTAGGCCAGCGCGACCACGTCGCCGCTGCGCGCCAGTTCGCCGAGATAGGCGTCGGCCTTGGGGCAGGAGTTGCAGCCCTGGCTCGTGAAGAGCTCGACGACGCCACGCGGCCGCGCCTGTTCCCCGCCGCCGGCCGCCACGGCCGTGCCGAAAAGCGCGGCGGCGGCGAACGCCAGCCTCAACCCGCGATAGAGATTCATCTGCGCTATCCGATCGTCTTGCGTCGGCGCCAATGCGCGACTACCCAACTGGTGAAGACTAGGCCGGCGGAAGGTTCAACAGGAAGTCACGTTGCGGTGACCCTTTGTCGCCGCCGATACCACCTGAAGGTTGGGGCATGAACAACACGTTTTTCGATCCGATCGACATCTATTGCGAACGCACCGGGCCGGAATTGTGGGCCGAACCGCTGAACGCGCTGACCAATCTCGCATTCGTCGCGGCCGGCCTTTGGGGCCTGCGCGAGGCGCGCCGCCGCAACGCCGGCCGCTTCGCGACCGTCCTGTGCTGGTGGGTCATCGCGATCGGCATCGGCTCTGGCCTGTTTCACAGCTTCGCCAACCGCCTCACCATCTGGGCCGACATCGTTCCGATCGCCACTTTCGTGCTCGCCTACACGCTCTATAATCTGCGCCGCTTCCTGCGCCTGCCGCTGGCATCGTCGTTGTTCGCATTGGTGGCGTTCTACGCCGTGGCCGGCCTCGTCACCTGGCTGGTGCCCGACCAGTTGAACGCGGCCACCAACGGTACGCTGGGTTACCTGCCGGCCTTGCTGGCGCTCGTGTTCTTCGGTGCCTTGCTTGTCGCCCGCGGCCACCCCGCCGGTCGCTACAATCTCGCCGCGGCGATGCTATTCGTCGTCTCGGCGACGTTCCGCGCCATCGATCCCGATATATGTTCGGCCCTGCCGATCGGCACGCATTTCCTGTGGCACACGCTTAACGGTCTGATGCTGGGCGTGCTTCTGGCGGCGACGACGCGTTTTGCCGGCAACCGGCGCTGACGCCGGCGTCCGGTCAGCCGCCCTCAGTGGTGGGCCAGGATGTTGACGAGGCGTCCGAACGGGTCGCGCACATAAAACCGCCGCACGCCCCAGGGCTCGTCGACCGGTCCGTATTCGGGCTCAAACCCGGCAGCGGTCAATCGCTCAAGCGCGGCCTCGACGTCGTCGACCTCGATCGACAGATCGGGCACCGGCGTGCCGGAACCGCCTTCGGATGCGAAGCTCACCTGCACGCGCGCCTCCTGCGGCGCGCCATAGGTCGCGATCCAGCCGTGATCCATCACAAGATCGAGACCCAGCGCGTCGCGGTAGAACCGGCCGGCGGCGCCAACGTCCGGCGTGGCGATATTGGCGACGATCCGTCTTACCTTCATGGGAGCGTCCTCGTCTGACCGCTTGTGAAAACGCCTCCCCGGCGCGGGGCAGGGGAGGCGTTCTGTTTTGGTCGGCTTCGACGACGTCAGGCCGCCAGATCCCGCAGCACATATTGCAGGATGCCGCCGTTCTTGAAGTAGTCGAGCTCGTCGAGCGTATCGATCCGGCACAGGATCGGCACGTCCTTCCGCGAACCGTCGGCATAGCTCACCTTGGCGGTCACCTTCTGGCGCGGCTTGATCGTCTCCAGTCCCTCGATCGTGACGGTCTCGTCGCCCTTCAGGCCGAGCGAGGCCCAGGAGACGCCGTCCTCGAGTACGAACGGGATCACGCCCATCCCGACCAGGTTCGAACGGTGGATACGCTCGAAGGACTGGGCGATCACCGCGCGCACACCGAGCAGGTTGGTGCCCTTGGCCGCCCAGTCGCGCGACGACCCGTTGCCGTATTCGACGCCGGCAAAGATCACCAGCGGCACGCCTTCCTGCTTGTAGCGCATCGCCGCGTCGTAGATCGACATCTCCTCCTTGGAGGGATAGTGGATCGTATAGCCGCCCTCGCGGCCGTTCTCGCCCAGCATGAAGTTGCGGATGCGGATATTGGCGAACGTGCCGCGCATCATCACTTCGTGATTGCCGCGCCGGGTGCCGTACTGGTTGAAATCCATCACATCGACGCCGTTATCCATCAGATATTTGCCGGCCGGGGACTGGGCCTTGATGGAGCCGGCGGGCGAGATGTGGTCGGTGGTGATCTTGTCGCCGAACAGACCGAGCACGCGCGCGCCCTTGATGTCGCTGATATCGCTGACCGTCTTCGACATGCCGGCGAAATAGGGCGGGTTCTGCACATAGGTCGAGTTGTCGTCCCAGACATAGGTTTCCGACTGCGGTGCCTCGACCGCGCGCCAGTTTTCGTCGCCGGCAAAGACCTCGGCATATTTCTTCTCGAACAGGTCGCGCGTGACGTGCTTCTGGATGAAGCTCTGGATCTCCTGGTTGGAAGGCCAGATATCCTTCAGGAACACATCCTTGCCGTCCTTGTCCTGCCCGATCGGCTCCTTGGTCAGGTCGATGGTGACGGAACCGGCGAGCGCATAGGCGACCACCAGCGGCGGCGAGGCCAGATAGTTGGCCTGCACGTCCGGAGAGATCCGGCCTTCGAAATTGCGGTTGCCCGACAGCACGCCGGCCGCGATCAGGCCCTTGTCGTTGATGGTCTTGGAGACCGGGCCGGGCAGCGGGCCCGAATTGCCGATACAGGTCGTGCAGCCGAAACCGACCAGGTTGAAACCGATCTTGTCGAGTTCGGTCTGCAGACCGGATTTTTCCAGATATTCGGCCACCACCTGGCTGCCGGGCGCCAGCGACGTCTTGACCCACGGCTTCTGCTTGAGGCCGAGCCGGTTGGCGTTGCGGGCCAGAAGGCCGGCGCCGATCAGCACCGACGGGTTCGAGGTGTTGGTGCACGACGTGATCGCCGCGATCGCCACGTCGCCATGGCCGAGATCGTAGTCCTGGCCCTCGACCTGCCAGCGCTTGTCCTTCTCGGAAGCGTCCTTCTTGTATTCCGAAACGAGCACCTCCTCGAAGCCGGCGGCGATGCCCTCGAGAGGAATGCGGCCTTCCGGGCGCTTCGGCCCGGCCATGGACGGCACGACCGCGCCGAGGTCGAGCTCCAGCGTGTCGGTGAAGACCGGGTCCGCGCTGCCGGTCTCGCGGAACATGCCCTGCGCCTTGCTGTAGGCTTCGACCAGCGCGATGCGCTCCTTGGTCCGGCCGGACACGTTGAGATAGTTCAGCGTTTCCGAATCGACCGGGAAGAAGCCGCAGGTCGCGCCATATTCGGGGCCCATATTGCCGATGGTGGCCGCATCGGCGAGGGTGAGATCGTCGAGGCCGTCGCCGAAGAACTCGACGAACTTGCCGACCACGCCCTTCTTGCGCAGCATCTGCACGACGGTCAGCACCAGGTCGGTGGCCGTCACGCCTTCCTTCAGCTTACCGGTCAGCTTGAAGCCGACGACTTCCGGCAGCAGCATGGAGATCGGCTGGCCGAGCATGGCCGCCTCGGCCTCGATGCCGCCAACGCCCCAGCCGAGCACGCCCAGGCCGTTGATCATCGTGGTGTGCGAATCCGTGCCCACGCAGGTATCGGGATAGGCGACCGTCTCGCCGTTCTCGTCCTTCGTCCACACGGTCTGGCCGAGATATTCGAGATTGACCTGATGGCAGATGCCGGTGCCAGGCGGCACGACGCGGAAATTCTCGAACGCCTGCTGGCCCCATTTCAGGAAGCGATAGCGCTCGCCGTTGCGTTGATATTCCAGCTCGACATTGCGCGCGAAGGCGTTCGGATTGCCGAACTCGTCAACGATCACCGAATGGTCGATGACGAGATCGACCGGCACCAGCGGATTGATCTTCTGCGCGTCGCCGCCCAGCGCCTTGATGCCATCGCGCATCGCGGCAAGGTCGACGACTGCCGGCACGCCGGTGAAATCCTGCATCAGCACGCGCGCCGGGCGATAGGCGATCTCATGACCGGCCGTGCCCTTGTCGTCCAGCCAGGACTTTATGGCCACGATGTCGGCCTTGGTGACGGAACGCCCGTCCTCGTTGCGCAGCAAGTTTTCCAGAAGCACCTTCATCGAGAAGGGCAGGCGCGAGATTCCGTCCAGTCCGTTTTTCTCGGCCTCGGTCAGGCTGAAATAGACATAGTCCTTGTCGCCGACCTTGAGCGTGCGGCGGCAATTGAAGCTGTCGAGAGATTTTGACACGTGCGATCCCATCCTGGTCTGTTCGGCCAAAGCGGGAACGGACTCCTGTGGCATGCTGCGCAAAGGTGCGGGTACGGCCATTTCCGCTGTCCGCTCCCAGGCGTCACGTCCGTTCAAGGCGGCGGACGCCGGTTCGGCGCAAATTGGTTACCATGCCGACCGCTGGCACGGTTGCCGATCTCTTAGAGACTTTCTAAACAGGTTTCCAGTCTGGGTGCGGGGAATTTTGCCGCACCGCATAGCCGGCCGGGCGCCGGAGGGAATGGCAGGGGTGGAATGCGTCTGGTCGCCGACAACCTTGCCGGAGAACGCGGCGGCGAAACCGTCTTTTCCGGCATCGGGTTCACGCTGGAGATCGGTGGGGCCCTGGTCGTCACGGGGCCGAACGGCATCGGCAAGTCGACGCTGCTGCGCACCGTGGCCGGCCTGCTGCCGCTGGCGGCGGGCCGACTGGCGCTGGAAGGCGGCGGCGACAAATGGTCGGATATCGCCTCGGCATGTCATTATCTCGGCCACCAGAACGCGATGAAGACGGCGCTGACGGTCACCGAGAACCTTGCCTTCTGGCGCGACTTCCTCGGCGAGGCGCATCTGCCGCTCTCCGATGCGCTCGACATGGTCGGCCTCGCCGATATCGGACACCTGCCGTTCGGCTACCTGTCGACCGGCCAGCGCCGACGTATCGCGATCGCCCGCCTGTTGGTGGCCTATCGCCCGGTCTGGCTGCTCGACGAGCCGACGGCCGGTCTCGACCATGCCTCCGAGGCACAGTTCGCCGACCTGATGGCCGCCCATTGCGAGGATGGCGGCATGATCGTCGCCGCCACTCACCTGCCGCTCGCCTTGGAAAAGGCGCAGCAACTGCGGATGGGGGGCGCGTAGCCCGGATGCAGCACTTCGTTTTTCCGGCACACGGGGGAGGCGCGCAATGCTAGCGCTCTTCCGTCGCGATCTCAGGCTCGGCATCCGTGCCGGCGGCGGCGCGCTGGTCGGCATCCTGTTCTTTCTCGCCGTGGTCGCCGTCATTCCTTTCGGCGTCGGCCCGGATCTGAACCTGCTTGCCCGCATCGGTCCGGCGATCCTGTGGATCGGCGCGCTGCTTGCCGGCCTGCTCGGGCTCGACCGCCTGTTTCAGGCCGACCGCGACGACGGCGCGCTCGATCTGATGGTGCTCAACCGCGACCGGCAAATGCTTGCCCTGGCCGTGTTCGTCAAATGCCTGGCTCACTGGACGGCGAGCATCCTGCCGCTGGTGGTCGCTGCGCCTTTGCTCGGCCTGTTCATGAACATGTCGCCCGCAGGCATAGGCGCGGCAACGCTGACGCTGCTCTTCGGCACACCGGCGATCGCCTTCATCGGCGCGACCGGCGCGGCCGTCGCCATCAGCCTGCCGCGCGGCGGATTGCTGGTTTCAGTGCTCGTTCTGCCGCTGATGATCCCCGTCCTGATCTTCGGCGTTTCGGCCAGCTATGCCGCCGTCGCCGACCCCGACCCGTTTCTGCCGCCTTTCCTGCTCATGCTGGCGCTGACGCTGTTTTTCGCGGTGATCGGGCCGGTTGCGGCCGCCACCGCTTTGCGATGGGCGACGGATTGACGCGCCATGCCGGGCGAAACCAACCTTCAAATGCTGCTCGCCACCATGGCTCCCAGGCTGCACGACCTGCCTCTCGCCTACGTGACGATCGCACCGGGAAAACCCGAACCGGCCGGCCTCGAGCCGGTTCTGCGTTTCGAGGAGGTCGAGGGCACGACGCTGGTCGTGCCGCGCCGGCAGGCGCTCGACTGTGGCCTCGATCCGGTTTTTGCCTGCAAAATGATCACGCTGGAGATCCATTCCGCACTCGAGGCGGTCGGCTTTCTGGCCGCGCTGTTGCCGCCCTTGGCTGCCGCGGGTATCGGCGTAAACCCGGTTTCGGCCTATTTTCACGACCATCTTCTCGTGCCGGCCGACCGCGCTGGGGAGGCGATGGCGATCTTGGAAGGGATCGCCGAAAAAGCGCGCAGCGGCCCGCACTAACGGCAATTCCGCTCTGCGCCATCACGCCGCCTTGATCGCCGTCGATTGCAGAGGCTCGCGAGTGGAGGTATTGACAGGACCATGAGCCAAACCGCGATTTCTTCCTCGCGCTGGATGGATCTGGCCAATCCGACGCGTTTTCTCGCCTTTGCCGGCGCGGTCATTCCATGGTTGGCCGGCCTGGCCGCGCTCGTCATCGCGATCGGGCTCTATCTGGGCTTCACCGCGCCACAGGACTACCAGCAGGGCAGCACGGTCAGGATTATGTATATCCACGTGCCTTTCGCCTGGTTGGCCATGATGTGTTATTCGGTGATGGCCATTTCCGCGCTCGGCACGCTTGTGTGGCGCCATCCGCTGGCCGACGTCGCCTTGAAGGCCGCCGCGCCGATCGGTGCCGTCTTCACCGCGTTGGCGCTTTTGACCGGCTCGATCTGGGGCAAGCCGATGTGGGGCACCTGGTGGGTCTGGGACGCGCGCCTGACCTCCGTCTTCGTGTTGTTTTTGATGTATCTCGGCCTGATCGCGCTCACCCGCGCGCTCGACGATCCGGCGCGCTCGGCGCGCGCCGCCGCCATCGTCACGCTTGTCGGCGCCATCAACATCCCGATCATCAAATTTTCGGTCGATTGGTGGAACACGCTGCACCAGCCGGCTTCAGTCTTCCGCCTCGACGGGCCGACAATCCATGCCAGCCTGCTGTGGCCGCTGCTGGTGTGCGCGGCCGGCTTCACCCTGCTGTTCTTCACCCTGCATCTGATGGCCATGCGCGTCGAGATCTGGCGCCGCCGGGTTATCGCCATGCGCCGCATCAGCGCGCGCCGCGCCGACCGCAAGCAGGCGGGCACGCCATGACCCATGCGTTTTACGTCGCCGCCGCCTACGGGTTGTCCGCGCTTGCGATCGGCGGTCTGGTCGCCTGGACGCTGTTCGACCAGCGCGCCCGCAAGGCCGAACTGGCCGCCCTGGAAGCACAAGGCGTGCGCCGTCGTTCCGACGCCAAGACCAAGGACGCATCTTCATGAGCACCGGTTCCGTCACGCCGCCGCGCAACAGCCGACGCTGGATGGTGTTCGTGCCGCTCGCCCTCTTCGTCGCGCTGGCGGGGCTTTTTCTGCTCCAGCTCCTGTCGGGCCGCGACGGCGCCGCCATCCCCTCCGCGCTGATCGGCGCGCCGGCGCCCGAGACCGACCTGCCGCCGATCGAGGGAACCGACATGCCCGGCCTGTCGAGCAAGGATTTTCCCGGCCGCGTCACGGTGGTCAATGTGTGGGCGTCCTGGTGTGCGCCCTGCCGCCAGGAGCATCCGCTGCTGATGCAGCTCTCCCGCGACGAGCGGATCACCGTCGCCGGGCTGAATTACAAGGACGAAGCCGAGAACGCGCGGCGCTTCCTCGGCGAACTCGGCAATCCCTACGCCGCCGTGGGCGCCGACGGCACCGGCCGCACGGCGATCAACTGGGGCGTCTACGGCGTTCCCGAAACCTTCGTGGTCGGACGGGACGGCACCATCCGCTTCAAACATGTCGGCCCGCTCAGCCCGCAAAGCCTGACCGGCGATCTCATCCCCGCGATTGAAAAGGCGCTCGCCGCGCAATAGCCGCGCCGCGTCACGGCCGCAAACAACCGATCGGCCGACACAAACAAAAAAGGCGGCCCGAGGCCGCCTTTTCGATTGGGATCCGACCCAGGTCTATTCGCCGCCGCTCTTTTCAGCAGCTTCGGCGGCGGCCTTCTCGGCGGCCAGCGCCTGCGCGGCGGCGACCTTCTCGGCCTCGATCCGCGCCTTTTCGGCCAGCATGGCCTGGCGGTCGTTTTCGTTCAGCTTGCGTGCGCGCACGCTGGTGTTTTCGGTGATGCGGGCCGACTTGCCGCGACGGTCGCGCAGATAATAGAGCTTGGCGCGGCGCACCTTGCCGCGACGCACGATCTCGACGCCCTCGACCATCGGCGAATAGACCGGGAACACGCGCTCCACGCCTTCGCCATAGGAGATCTTGCGGACGGTGAAGTTTTCCTGGAAACCCGATCCCGAACGCGCGATGCACACGCCCTCATAGGCCTGCACGCGGGTGCGGGTACCCTCGGTGACGCGCACCTGGACGCGCACGGTATCGCCGGGCTCGAATTCGGGGAGCGTGCGCTTTTCTTCGATCTTCGCGGCCTGCTCGGCCTCGAGCTGACGGATGATGTCCATCGTCTCAAACCTCTTCTTTGTTCTCGACAGCCAGAGCGCCCGACGCTTGCCCCGCAGTCCTGTGACCGGGCGGCAATGCTTTCGCGCCGAAAGGCGCGGCGGCAGGGGCGAATTCACCGTTCTTGTTGACGGGTCCGGAAGATGGTTCCTCCGGTCGGCGGGCTCATACACGCTTCGTGCCGGTTTGTCACCTGCCGAACCGCGTTTTCTCGCCGGATCGCCCCGGCAACGCGGATCGCCGGTGCCTGGCCGGTACGACCCTTGCCTCGTGGGGCGCCAGCGCCTACCACTCCTCGATCGCACGCCAACCTTCCCGAGCCGCATCGTGGATATCTTCTCCGCCCTTCTGCTCTTCCTGGCCGGTGTCCTGTCCGGCGCCATCAACGCCGTCGCCGGCGGCGGCACCTTCCTGACTTTCGGCGCGCTGACGCTTGCCGGCGTCGCGCCGATCTCGGCCAACGCCACTTCCTCGATCGCCCAGTTTCCAGGTTACGTCACCTCAACGCTGGCCTATTGGAGCGACATCCGCCAAATGTGGCGCGGCGCGCTGATCTTCTGCGCCGTTTCGGCCGTTGGCGGCCTGGCGGGCGCGCTGATCCTTTTGTCGCTCGATAACCCCTCCTTCCGCGCCCTGGTGCCCTGGCTGCTGATCGCTGCCACGGCGCTGTTTGCCGCCGGGCCGTGGCTGAAACCGAAACCGCGCGGTGATGCTACGTCCGCGCGAACCGGTTCGCTGAAAGGCTGGCTGGTCCAGTTCGTCACCGCGATCTATGGCGGCTTTTTTGGCGCCGGCATGGGCATCATGATGCTTGCCACGCTCGGCCTGACCGAAAACGGCGACTACCACCGCCTCAACGCGTTGAAAAACATGCTGTCGATCATTATCGCCATCGTGGCGATCGTGGTTTTCGTCTCCGGCGGCGTGGTCTCCTGGCTCGAGGTCGCCTTCATGGTGCCCGGCGTGGCGCTGGGCGGCTACGGCGGCGTCTGGGCGGCCAGACGCGTGCCTCTATGGAGCGTGCGCGCCTTCGTCATTGCGGTCGGCCTGTTCCTGGCCGGCTATTATTTCCTCACCGGCTGAGGCCCCGGCTTAAGGTCCGGCCGGCGCTCGCGCGTCAGCCGTTCGGCCTCGCCACGCCGCCAGGCGGCGATCCTGGCGTGGTTACCTGATATCAGCACCTCCGGGATCGGCCGGCCCTCGAAATCCTGCGGGCGCGTATAATGGGGATGTTCGAGCAGGCCGTTCTCGAAACTTTCCTCCGTGCCGGAGGCCGCGTTGCCCATCACCCCGGGCAACAGCCGCACCACCGCGTCGAGCAGCACCAGCGCCGCCGGCTCGCCGCCCGACAGAATATAGTCGCCGATCGACACCTCCTCCAGGCCGCGCGCCTCGATGATGCGCTGGTCGACGCCCTCGAAGCGCCCGCACAGGATCACCGCGCCGGGACCGGCGGCCAGCGCGCGCACCCGCTGCTGGGTCAGCGGCCGGCCGCGCGGGCTCATCAACAGTTTCGGTCGCGTATCGTCCGGCGGCGCAACCGCGTCGATCGCCTTGGCCAGAATGTCGGCGCGCATCACCATGCCGGCGCCGCCGCCGGCCGGCGTGTCGTCGATCGTGCGGTGGCGGTCGCTGGCGAAATCGCGGATCTGCACCGCCTCCAGCGCCCAGTCGCCGCGCTCGAGCGCCTTGCCCCCCAGCGACAGGCCGAGCGTGCCGGGAAACATCTCCGGATAGAGCGTGAGAACCGTGGCCCGAAACATCACCGATTGCCCCCCGAAGCTTTCGGCCCGCGCGGCCGCCCGGTCCGGCTGTCAGGCGCGTCCCCGGCCGCGCCGGTGTCGTCGAGCCCGGCCGCGATCCGGTCGAGCACCACGGCCCGCCCGCCGAGATCGACCGACGGCACCGCCGCCTTGGTGAACGGCACCAGCACGCTGCCGCCGCCGGGCCGGGTGATGTCGAGTATGTCGCCGCCGCCGAAATTGAGCACCGCCTTGACCGTACCGACCGTCGCGCCCTCCCGATCGACCGCGTCGAGACCGACCAGGTCGGCGTGATAGAATTCCTCCTCCTCGAGGTCGTCGGGCAGTGCGCCGCGATCCACGAACAGCGCCGTGCCGTTGAGCGCCTCGGCCGCCGAGCGGTCGGAAATCCCCTTGAAGCGCGCCACCAGCATCGCCTTGTGCGGGCGCAGGTCGAGAATATCGAAGCGCCGGCCGGTCTCGTCGTAAAGCGGGCCGTACTCGGCGAGCGCCATCGGGTCGCCGGTGAAGGTCTTGACCCGCACCGCGCCCTTGATGCCCTGCGCCGCGCCGATCACGGCCAACTGCACTGGTGTTTCGGGTCTTGCCATCGCGCCTGTTCCAAAACCGTTCGAGAAGGCCGCGCCGTCGCCGGCGGCCTGTTTCCTTCCCTATCGGCTGACGCCCGGCAATTCAATTCGCATCGGCTTCACCTCGCGCTAACCCGGGCGGGTGACACTCTGTGCCCAAATGGAACGCGCTTCGAACACATGACAGCCTATCTCGTCATCGCCCGGCCCGACCTTATCGCCGCCCGCGCCGAGTGGCTGGGCGCGCTCAGAAACGAAAAACGGCTCGCGCCGCTGACGCTGGAAGCCTATGAGCGCGACACGCGCCAGTTCCTGCAATTCCTCACCGGCCATTGCGGCGGCGCGCCCGGCCTTGCCGACATCGCCGATCTGCGCCCGGCCGACCTGCGCGCCTTCCTTGCCTGGCGTCGCCGCGAGGGCGTGGGCGCGCGCTCCCTCGGCCGCGGCCTGGCCGGCATCCGATCGCTGCTCAGGCATCTGGAACGGCGCGGCCTGGTCAGCGCCGCCGGCGCCGGCGCGCTCAGGGCGCCGAAACAGCCGCGCTCGCTGCCCCGACCGCTGAGAGCCGACGAGGCCCGCCGGCTGACGACGGCGGATGCGCAGCTCGCGGAGGAGCCCTGGATCGCGGCGCGCGACGCCGCGGTGATGGCGCTTCTCTACGGCTGCGGCCTGCGTATCTCCGAAGCGCTCGGACTGACCGGCGGCGATTTCGGCACGCCGCCTCCGGCCAGCCTGCGCATCACCGGCAAGGGCGGCAAGCAGCGGCTCGTCCCGGTGCTGCCCGTGGTCGCCGAGGCGGTCGCAACCTATCGCCGGCTCTGCCCCTACGGTCTCGATGACGACCGGCCGCTGTTTCGCGGCGTGCGCGGCGGTCCGTTGGCCGCCGCGATCGTCCAGCGCGCCATGCGCCGAATGCGCACCGCGCTCGACCTGCCCGACGACGCGACCCCGCACGCGCTGCGCCATTCCTTCGCCACGCATCTTCTCGGTCGCGGCGGAGATCTGCGCACCATTCAGGAACTGCTCGGCCATGCCAGCCTGTCGACCACCCAGATCTATACGGATGTCGACACCGAACGCCTGCTCGAAGTCTACGGCAAGGCGCACCCGCGCGCCTGAACGGGGCGCAAACCCCGCATATTTGTGGCTCTGCCTTAACGGTTTTGCCGCTTTTTGCCGCTAGGCTTCTGCCCATGACCCCTTCGATTGCCATTGCCGAACGCATAGCGGGACTGTCGCTGAAGCTGATTGCGGCCGTGAATATCCTGTTCTTGCTGTCCTTCCTTCTCGTGACCGCGCTTGCCGTGACCCGTGCCGATGCACAGGAGACGGTATGCACCGGGCAGGACCTTCTCGAAAAACTGGCCAGGGACGATCCCGCCGCGCTCGAGCGGTTGGAGGCGCAGGCACGCCGAACGCCGAACGGCCGGAATCTGCTCTGGAAGGTCGAAAAGGAGGGCGCGGCGCCCTCCTTTCTCTTTGGCACCATGCACCTGACCGATCCGCGCGTGATCGAGCTCACGCCTGCCGCCGACGGCGCCTTCGACAGCGCGTCCACCATCGTCATCGAGACCACCGAGGTGGTCGACCAGGCAACGGCGATGACGGCGATGATGGAGCGTCCGGATCTGATGATGTTCACGGACGACAAGACGATCTTCTCCTTCATGAGCGACGACGAGGAAAACGACGTCCGCGCGGCGCTGGAAAAGCGCGGCATCCCGCCGGTCAGCATTCAGAAGATGAAACCCTGGATGCTTGCCTCCGCGATCGCCCTGCCGGCCTGCGAGATGGCCCGCAAGGCTGCCGGTGCGCCGTTCCTCGACATCAAGCTCGCCAGGCGCGCCGAAGAGGACGGCAAGACGCTCGGCGGGCTTGAAACCCTGGTCGGCCAGCTCGACGCGATGGCGTCCCTGCCGATGGAGTTTCATGTCCAGGGCCTGATCGAGACCCTTAAACTCGGTCCGCGCATGGACGACATCTTCGAAACCATGATCCAGCTCTACGAGCAGGAACGCATCGACATGATCTGGCCGCTGTTCAAGATCGTGCTTCCGGCCGCAGACGACGAGGGCGCCGAAACCGGTTATGCCGCCTTCGAGGAAGCGATGATCACCACGCGCAACCGCACCATGGCCGACAACGCCGCCGCCTTTCTCGAGGCGGGCAGCGCCTTCATCGCCGTCGGCGCGCTTCACCTGCCGGGCGAAAAGGGGCTCGTCGCGCTGCTGCGCGCCCGCGGCTACCGCGTGACGCCTATTCCCTGAGAGTACCCGCGAAAGCGCCGTTCACCGAGGCCGCGGGCCGGACCATGGCCGGCGGCGACCGATCACCAAAAGCGTGATTTGGCGTCGTTGCCCCGTCTTGGTAACATCCGACCGTCCGATCCGACGATCAGGGAGACTTTCGCATGAAAACCGCCCTCCTCCTTGCGGTTGCGCTGGGCCTGTCGACAGCCGCCGCCCAGGCCTGCCAGATGCACGGCGATCACGAGTCCGCCAGCGCCGGGAAGATGACTGTCGCCAGCATCGAGGACAAGAAGGCGCCGATGACAACGGTCGACGAGGACGCCAGGACCGCCGCGATCGAGAAACCGGCGACAAAGGCCGCCTCACCGGACATGGCCGAATAAACCCGCCGGCGACCTGCCGGAATTCCGTTGGCGGAACTGCGCGGGCAAGCTGCCGGCCGCGGTCGCGAAGGGTGACCGGCCTTTAAGTCTAACGATCTCGCGCAGGCGCCGCCATTGTGCATCCCAAAGGCGCCGCTTTTCGACAATCCGCTGAACCGCCTTCACAATCTGTGATCAAGTGCGCCTCTTCGTGATGAAACCGCTCGCCTCGGGTTTCGTTGTCTGCGGAGCATTGCACGAAGGAGGTGTATCATGAACGCTCCAGGCAGACGTCCCGAAATCGATCCTGTTGGCCCTGCCGGCATCGACCGCGATATCGCCGATCCTTCCCAGCCTTACGATCCGCGCCTGCAGCGCGAAATCAACCCCGGTCCGCGCGGCCTGATGGCGGCAACCATCGCCGTCGTCGTGGTCCTGCTCGCTATCGTGGCCTTCAGCCTTGTCGGCGGCGGTGCCGATCCGCAGACCGCCGACACGATCGGCAATGCGCCGGCGGCCGAACGCGTCGACGACACCACCACCAGCGCGCCCGGCACCGAGACCGGGCAGCCGCGCGCGGAAATTCCGCCGCTGGAGGCGCAGGATGGCGCACCGGTCGAGACCGGACCGGCCGACTGATTTTCTTCGAATTGTCTTGACCGGCCCCCTTGAGGAAGACCGGATCGCTGACGGACCCCGCCTATTCTCGGCGGGGTCCGTTGTCTTTGGCGGTCTCGGGCGTGGTGAGGCCCCGGCGGCGGGCAGCGGGGCAGGATCTGTCGGGCGACGGCGCGGTAAGCTGCACCGGACGAGGCCACCGACCGGCAATACGGTCAAGACCAAGCTGCGGTGCTGCCGGGGGCCGTCTCCGCGGCGCCGGCGCGACGTCGGTTATTTGCACTGCAGCATTTTCCCGTTATGGATGGCGCGACCTTCTGCCGCTTCGAAAATAGGGGTTCCCGCATTGCCGATATCCAAGATCCTCGTCGCCAACCGGTCCGAAATCGCGATTCGTGTCTTTCGCGCCGCCAACGAACTCGGTCTGCGCACCGTCGCGATCTGGGCCGAGGAGGACAAATATTCCCTGCACCGCTTCAAGGCCGATGAATCCTACCAGGTCGGCCGCGGCCCCCATCTGGCCAAGGATCTCGGCCCGATCGAAAGCTACCTGTCGATCGACGAGGTCATTCGCGTGGCCCGGCTGTCGGGCGCGGACGCCATCCATCCCGGCTACGGCCTGTTGTCGGAAAGTCCGGAATTCGCCGAGGCCTGTGCCGCAAACGGCATCATCTTCATCGGCCCGAAACCCGAAACCATGCGCCGGCTTGGCAACAAGGTCGCCGCGCGCAATCTGGCCGTCGAGGTCGGCGTGCCGGTCGTGCCCGCCACAGAACCCTTGCCCGACGACATGGACGAAGTCGCCAGAATGGCCGAGGCGATCGGCTATCCGGTCATGCTCAAGGCCTCGTGGGGTGGCGGCGGACGCGGCATGCGCGCCATCCGCGCGCCCGGGGATCTCGCCCGCGAGGTGACGGAGGCCAAACGCGAGGCCCGCGCCGCCTTCGGCAAGGACGAGGTCTATCTGGAAAAGCTGGTCGAGCGCGCCCGCCATGTCGAGGTCCAGGTGCTGGGCGACACGCATGGCAATGTCGTGCATCTGTTCGAGCGCGACTGTTCGATCCAGCGGCGCAACCAGAAGGTCGTGGAGCGCGCGCCCGCGCCCTATCTCGACGCCGCGCAACGCCAGGAACTGGCCGACCACGCGCTCAGGATCGCGCGGGCCACCGACTATATTGGCGCGGGAACCGTCGAATTCCTGATGGATGCCGATACCGGCGCGTTCTATTTCATCGAGGTCAACCCGCGCATTCAGGTCGAGCACACCGTCACCGAGGAGGTGACGGGCATCGACATCGTCAAAGCCCAGGTCCACATCCTCGACGGCGCCGCGATCGGTACGCCGGCCTCCGGCGTGCCGGCGCAGGACCAGATTCGCCTCAACGGCCACGCCATGCAGTGCCGGATCACCACCGAGGATCCCGAGCAGAACTTCATTCCCGACTACGGTCGCATCACCGCCTATCGCGGCGCCACCGGTTTCGGCATCCGGCTCGACGGCGGCACCGCCTATTCCGGCGCGGTCATCACCCGCTTCTACGATCCGCTGCTTGAGAAGGTGACCGCCTGGGCGCCGACGCCGCAGGAGGCGATCGCGCGCATGGACCGAGCCCTGCGCGAATTCCGCATTCGCGGCGTCGCGACCAATCTCACCTTCCTGGAGGCGATCGTCGCCCATCCGAGCTTTCGCGACAATTCCTATACGACCCGTTTCATCGACACCACGCCCGAGCTTTTCGATCAGGTCAAGCGACGCGACCGGGCGACCAAGCTGCTCAACTACATCGCCGACGTGTCGGTCAACGGCCACCCCGAAACGCGCGGCCGGCCGCGACCGTCGGCGGAAGCCGCCGCGCCGGTCCTGCCTTATGTCGGCGGCGACGTGCCCGACGGCGCCAAGCAGCATTTCGATCGGCTCGGGCCGGAGAAATTCGGGCGCTGGATGCGCGACCAGACCCGCGTGCTTGTCACCGACACGACCATGCGCGACGGCCATCAATCGCTGCTGGCGACCCGTATGCGCACCCACGACATCGCCCGTGTGGCCGGTGCCTATGCCCGCGCCCTGCCGCAATTGCTGTCGCTCGAATGCTGGGGCGGCGCCACGTTCGACGTCGCCATGCGCTTTCTGACCGAAGACCCGTGGGAGCGGCTCGACCTGGTGCGCAAAGGCGCGCCGAACCTGCTCTTGCAGATGCTGCTCAGGGGCGCCAACGGCGTCGGCTACACCAATTATCCCGACAATGTCGTCAGGCATTTCGTCAAACAGGCCGCTGCCGGCGGGATCGACCTGTTCCGCGTTTTCGACTGCCTGAACTGGGTCGAGAACATGCGTGTGGCCATGGACGCGGTCGGCGCCGAAGGCAAATTATGCGAGGCCGCGATCTGCTATACCGGCGACATTCTCGATCCCGACCGCGCCAAATACGACCTGAAATATTATGTCGGCCTGGCCCGGGAGCTGGAAGCCGCGGGCGCGCATATCATCGCCGTCAAGGACATGGCCGGCCTGCTGAAGCCGAACGCCGCCCGGGTGCTGTTCAAGGCGCTGCGCGAGGCGACGGACCTGCCGATCCATTTCCACACCCACGACACGTCCGGCATCGCGGCGGCCACCGTGCTCGCCGCCGTGGAGACCGGCGTCGACGCCGTCGACGCCGCCATGGATGCGCTGTCGGGCAACACCTCGCAGCCCTGTCTCGGCTCGATCGTCGAGGCGCTCAAGAGCTCCGAGCGCGATCCCGGCCTCGATCCCGAATGGATCCGGCGCATCTCCTTCTACTGGGAAGCGGTTCGCAACCAGTACGCCGCGTTCGAAAGCGACCTGAAAGGGCCCGCCTCCGAAGTCTATCTGCACGAAATGCCCGGCGGCCAGTTCACCAATCTGAAGGAGCAGGCCCGCTCGCTGGGGCTGGAGACGCGCTGGCACGAGGTCGCGCAGGCCTATCACGACGTCAATTTGATGTTCGGCGACATCGTCAAGGTGACGCCGTCGTCGAAAGTGGTCGGCGACATGGCGCTGATGATGGTCAGCCAGGACATGACGGTTGCCGAGGTCGAGGACCCAGCCCGCGACATCGCCTTTCCCGACTCGGTCGTCTCCATGCTGCGCGGCGATCTCGGCCAGCCCCCGAGCGGCTGGCCCGCCGCCCTGCAGGCCAAGGTATTGAAAGGGGAAAAACCGGTCACCGCGCGGCCGGGCGCGCTGCTTGAACAGGCCGACCTGCCCGCGAAGCGCCGGGAACTGGAAGACCAGCTTGGCCGCGAAGCCAGCGAGTTCGAGTTCGCGTCATGGCTGATGTATCCGAAAGTGTTTTCCGACTTCGCCGCCGTCACGGACGATTACGGCCCCGTCAGCGTGCTGCCGACGCCGACCTATTTTTACGGCATGCAGCCCGAGGACGAGATTTTCGTCGAGATCGAGCGCGGCAAGACGCTGGTCGTGCGCTGCCTGGCGATCGGCGAGACCAACGACAAGGGCATGGTCACCGTCTTCTTCGAGCTCAACGGCCAGCCACGCCGGGTCAAGGTGCCGGACCGTGCGCATGGCGCTGCCAACGGCAAGACGCGGCGCAAGGCCGATCCCGGCAACGACAACCATGTCGCCGCGCCGATGCCGGGCGTGGTGTCGACGCTGGCGGTCGCGGCCGGCCAGGAGATCAAGGCCGGCGACGTGTTGTTGTCGATCGAGGCGATGAAGATGGAAACCGCGCTGCATGCCGAGCGCGACGGCGTGATCGCCGAGGTGCTGGTCGCCGCCGGCGACCAGATCGACGCCAAGGACCTGCTCGTCACCTATGACGAGCAATAGTCCTCGACCCGAAGACGGGGCGCGGCGGAAAGATCCCGCCCGCCCCCTTGCGTCGGTCAGCCGTCGATCTGCGCGCCGATGATCGCGATCGCCTGCTGGTAGACGCTCGCCGCGTTCCAGCCCTTGATGGCACGGAAATTAGGCTGGCCGGGCTGATAGCCCGCGCCGGGACGCCAGCCATGCGCGCGCAGGAAATTTGCCGTCGAGGCCAACGCGTCGGCGCGCGAGCGCACCAGGTCGAGGCGGCCATTGCCGTCGCCATCGGCGCCGTAGCGCAGGATGCTGCCCGGCAGGAACTGCGTCTGGCCGAGCTCGCCATGCTTGGCGCCGACGCTGGAGCTGGAAACCACGCCGCGATCGACCAGCGTCAGCGCGGCGATCAGATGGCCGGTGAAGAACTCCGAGCGCCGGCAGTCATAGGCGAGCGTGGCCGTCGCAGACAAAAGGTTCGAGTTGCCCATGAAGCTGCCGAAGCCGGTCTCCATGCCCCAGATCGCGATCAACGGGCCGGGCGGCACGCCGTAGCGCCGCTCCAGATTGGCGAACAGCTTGGCGTGCTGTTTCTTCAGCCGCTTGCCCTTGCTGGCGATCGTGCTGGCGCCGCGCACCTGCATGAATTTCTTCAGCGAATATTTGAAGCTTTTCTGTCCCCGGTCGGCGCGTATGGTCGCTGTCGCATAGCGCGTCTGCTGCAGCGCCTTGAGGCCGCGCTGGCCGATACCCTTGGCGCGGGCTTCGGCCGTCATCTGCTGCTTCCAGGTCTCGAACCCGCCCGCATTGTTGCCGCATTGGGCCGCCCAGCCCGCACCGCTTCCAGCCAAAGTCGCGACGGCCAAAACCGCCGCCATCACCATGCCCTTGGACCTGATTGTCATTCCGTTCTCCCGCTGCCTGCACCGGTCACGACGCGCCCGCCACGGCCACCAGGTAAACCCCGCCTGGCCAGGCACGCAGATCGCGCCAAAAGTATGGAGCTAGTTTCCAAACAAGTCTATTCTTGGGCCGGTTAACGGTGGGTTGCGGCTATGTCCGACTTCGAAGGGATGATCGTCGACGCGGCGGCGGCGAGCGGCCCGACGGGTTGTCCGGCGCTCGAGCGCGCATCTGGCGTGCTTTTGCTTGACTTTCGCGGCCAAATCCTGTCTATCCGGCTCGAATTCCGCGACGAGTGACCACTCCGAGCAGCCGACCGGGACCCTTCTTGAAGGTATAAAGCGATCCCGGAGGCCAACACCCGGCAGCGCGATGCGCCCCCGGGTGCTTTTTGGCTTTGTCGGTTGGTCGAACGCGGCGGACATACTACCTCTGACTGAGAACAGTCGGAGACAAAGGACGGACGATGTTTGAATCGCTGCAGGAACGCCTTGGATCGATCCTGAACGGGCTGACCGGGCGCGGCGCGCTGTCGGAAGCCGACGTGTCCGCGGCGCTGCGCGAAGTGCGCCGGGCCCTCATCGAGGCCGACGTCGCGCTCGAGGTCGTGCGCTCCTTCACCGATCGCGTACGCGAAAAGGCCGTCGGCGCAGAAGTCCTGAAATCGATCAAGCCCGGCCAGATGGTCGTCAAGATCGTCCACGATGAGCTGGTCGCCATGCTCGGCTCGGACGGCGAGGTGATCGACCTCAATGCGCCGGCGCCGGTTGTCATCATGATGGTCGGCCTGCAGGGCTCGGGCAAGACGACGACCTCCGGCAAGATCGCCAAGCGGCTTGCCGAGCGTCAGGGCAAGAAGGTCCTGATGGCCTCGCTCGACACCCGCCGCCCGGCCGCGCAGGAACAGTTGCGCCAGATCGGCGAGCAGACCGGCATCGCCACCCTGCCCGTCGTGGCCGGCCAGTCGCCGGTCGACATCGCCAAGCGCGCCGTCCAGGCCGGCAGGCTCGGCGGCCACGACGTCGTCATCCTCGATACGGCCGGCCGCACCCATATCGACGAGCCGCTGATGATCGAGATGGCCGACATCCGCAAGGTGTCGGACCCGCACGAGATCCTGCTCGTCGCCGATTCGCTTACTGGCCAGGACGCCGTCAACCTGGCGCGCTCCTTCGACGAGCGGGTCGGCGTCACCGGGCTGGTGCTTACCCGCATGGATGGCGACGGACGCGGCGGCGCCGCGCTGTCGATGCGCGCCGTCACCGGCAAGCCGGTCAAGCTGATCGGCACCGGCGAGAAGATGGACGCGCTGGAGGAGTTTCATCCCAAGCGCATCGCCGACCGCATTCTCGGCATGGGCGACATCGTCTCCCTCGTCGAAAAGGCTGCCGAAACCATCGACGCGGAACAGGCCGCCGCGATGGCCAAGAAGATGCAGTCGGGCAAGTTCGATCTGAACGACCTCGCCGACCAGCTGCGTCAGATGCAGAAGATGGGCGGCATGGGCGGCATCATGGGCATGATGCCCGGCATGGGCAAAATGAAGGACCAGATCGCGGCAGCCGGCCTCGACGACAAGATGTTCGGCCGCCAGCTCGCCATCATTTCCTCGATGACGAAGAAGGAACGGGCCAATCCCGACATCCTCAAGCACAGCCGCAAGAAGCGCATCGCGTCAGGATCGGGAACCAGCGCCGCCGAGATCAACAAGCTCTTGAAGATGCATCGCCAGATGGCCGACATGATGAAAGCCATGGGCGGCAAGGGCAAGGGCGGCGGCGCCATGCGCGGCCTGATGGGCGGCATGGCCCAGAAGATGGGCCTTGGCGGCATGGGCGGCATGCCGGACCTGTCGAAAATGGATCCCAAGCAGCTCGAGCAATTGCAAAAACAGGCCGAGGCGGCGGGCCTCGGCGGCGGCATGCCCAGGCTTGGCGGCGGTGGTCTGCCCGGCCTGCCCGGCGGAGCGAAGCTGCCGGGACTGGGCACGGGCCTGCCCGGCCTGCCGAGAAAGAAATGAACGGAGGAACGGCATTGGCGGAAACGTCGGACACCCAGAAGGCGCGCGAGATCCTGGCCGGCTACCGGGCCTCGATCGACAATATCGACGCCGCGCTCGTGCATATGCTTGCCGAACGTTTCCGGTGCACCAAGGCGGTCGGCCATTTGAAGGCCACGCACGATTTGCCGCCGGCCGACCCCGCGCGCGAGGAGCGCCAGATCGCGCGGCTGCGCCAGCTTGCCGCCGACGCCCATCTCGACCCGGATTTCGCGGAGAAATTCCTCAATTTCATCATCCGCGAGGTGATCCGGCACCACGAAATGATCGCTCGTGAAAACGGCGCCGGGGATGCTCCCCATGCCGGCACGGACGGCTGAACCCGATATTACCGATCAGTGAGACCCTAGGAGACAAAAATGGCACTGAAGATCAGACTGGCCCGGGCGGGCTCGAAAAAGCGCCCCTACTATCACGTCGTCGTCGCCGACGTGCGCAGCCCGCGCGACGGCCGCTTCATCGAGGCGATCGGTTCGTGGAACCCGACGCTGCCCAAGGATGCCGAGCGCGTCAAGATCGACGAGGAGCGTGTCAAGCACTGGATGGCCCAGGGCGCCAAGCCGACCGACCGCGTGCTGCGCTTCCTCGACCAGGCTGGTCTTGCCAAGCGCCCGGCGCGCTCCAATCCCAAGAAGGCCGAGCCGGGCAAGAAGGCCCAGGAACGCCTGGCGCTGATCAAGCAGGCCGAGGAAGAGCTCGCCGCCAAGCTCGAGGAAGAAAAGGCCGCGGTATCCGAAGCCGCCGAAGCGCCGGCCGAGGAAGCAGTGTCCTAATCGTTTCCGTTCCGAAACGAATAATTGGACGGCGGGCCTCTGGCCCGCCGTTTTCGTTTTGACGATACGATGCCGCGCGTCAGCGACCTGCGACTCGCCTTCGTTCGAGTTGGTGCCAGCGGGGTGCGGCAATTTTCCGCTGGACCGGAACCGGGTCGATAAGGCAATCTGGTCCGACCAGTTTGCCTGAGATCGTTCGGGCAAAACCCGTAGGCGGAGGAGCACACGGTGAATCGTCAATCGACCGCGGCCGGGGAGGCCGACACGCCATTCGATCGCGCGCGGCTCGATCGCCTGATGGAGGAAGCCGGCATCGACGTGCTTGTGGCGACCTCCAAGCACAATGTCCAATATCTGCTCGGCGGCTATCGCTACATCTTCTTCCACGCCATGGACGCGATCGGCCACAGCCGTTACCTGCCGGTCCTCGTCTACGAAAAGGGCCGGCCCGACCGCGCCGCCTATGTCGGCAATAAGATGGAGGGCATGGAACAGCAGGTGAACCCGTTCTGGACGCCCACGGTCAAGACGACCTGCTGGGGCAGCGTCGATGCCGCGCATGAGGCGATTGCCCAGATCAAGGCGATCGGCCGCCACGGGGCGCGGATTGGCATCGAACCGTCCTTCCTCCCCTCCGACGCCTGGCTGGCGCTGACCGCCGGGCTCGAGGATGCGAGTTTCGTCGACGCGACGGGCACGCTGGAGCGTCTGCGCGCGGTCAAGACCGCGGCCGAACTCGACCTGTTGCGCACGGCGTCCGAACTGATTACCGATTCCATGCTGGCGGTGTTTTCCGGCCATGGCGAAGGCGCCGGCAAGGCCGAACTGGTCGATGCGCTGCGCCGCGAGGAGACCGAACGTGGTCTCCAGTTCGAATATTGCCTGATCACCATCGGTTCGAGCCACAACCGCGCCGTCTCGTCGCAAAGCTGGCAGTCGGGCGAGGTGCTGTCGCTCGATTCGGGTGGCAATTATCGCGGTTATATCGGCGATCTGTGCCGCATGGGTATTCTCGGCGACCCGGATTCCGAACTGCAGGACCTGCTGGCGGAGGTCGACGCCGTCCAGCAGGCGGCGTTTTCGAGGATCCGGGCGGGCGCGACCGGAGCGGAGATGATCGCCCACGCCGAAGAGACGCTGAAATCGCTGCCCAATGCCGCCTGCAACGACTTTTTCGCCCACGGCATGGGCCTGATCAGCCACGAGGCGCCGTTCCTGATGACCAACCACCCCGTCGCCTATGACGGCGTCGACGCCGACAACCCGCTCGAAGCCGGCATGGTGATTTCGGTCGAAACCACCATGCTTCATCCGCGCCGCGGTTTCATCAAGCTGGAAGATACGGTCGCCGTTACCGAGAACGGGCACGAATTGATCGGCGATCGCGGCCGGAGCTGGAATCGCGGGCAGGCATAGGCCAGGCGATCAAAGCCGGATCATGGGCGTTTCCACGCAATTTTGCCGGCAAAGGGAATTTTTTATCGCGACCGCCGCCCTTCTCATCCGCCCAGCGGGGCGGGCGAAAAGGGCGGCTGCGCGACGACGAACTACGCCGCCTGCTTCTTCGGCGTGATCAGGCCGCGCGTCACCAGGATTTCGGCGATTTGCACGGTGTTGAGTGCTGCGCCCTTGCGCAGATTGTCGGAGACGACCCACAGATTGAGGCCGTTGTCCAAGGTCGAATCCTCGCGGATGCGCGAAATATAGGTCGCGTCCTCGCCGGCCGATTCCAGCGGCGTGACGTAGCCGCCATCCTCGTGCTTGTCGACCACCAGGCAACCCGGCGCCTCGCGCAGGATCTCGCGCGCCTCATCGGCGGTGATCGGCTTTTCGAACTCGATATTGACCGCCTCGGAATGGCCGATGAACACCGGCACGCGCACGCAGGTCGCCGTCAGCTTGATCTTCGCATCGAGCATCTTCTTGGTTTCGGCCACCATCTTCCATTCTTCCTTGGTGGAACCGTCCTCCATGAACACGTCGATATGCGGAATGACGTTAAAGGCGATGCGCTTGGTGAACTTCTTGGCCTCGATCGGGTCGGCGACGAAGACGGCGCGCGTCTGCTCGAAGAGCTCGTCCATGCCTTCCTTGCCCGCGCCCGAAACCGACTGGTAGGTGGCGACGACCACACGGCGGATGGTGGCCGCATCGTGCAGCGGCTTCAGCGCGACGACAAGCTGGGCGGTCGAGCAATTGGGATTGGCGATGATGTTCTTCTTGGTGAAGCCTTCGATCGCGTCGGCGTTCACCTCCGGCACGATCAGCGGCACGTCGGCGTCGTAACGCCAGGCCGACGAGTTGTCGATCACCACGCAGCCCTGCTTGCCGATACGCGGCGACCATTCCTTCGACACGCCGCCACCGGCCGACATCAGGCAGATATCGGTGTCGGAAAAATCGTAGGTGTCGAGCACCTTTACCTTCAGCGTGCGATCGCCGTAGGACACCTCGGTCCCGAGGGAACGCCGCGAGGCGAGCGGCACGACCTCGTCGGCCGGAAAGCCGCGCTCCTCGAGAATATTGAGCATTTCGCGGCCGACATTGCCGGTAGCGCCGGCGACTGCAATCTTGAAACCCATTTCGGTCATCTCCTGTCACTCCCCTTTTGCTGGAAGGTCCGCCGGCGGCGCAGGCGGCTTTCCCCGGCCGGACCCGGGGAGAGGGGGAGTAAGGCCGAGAAAATCAGACCGTTTTGGCGGTCGTTTTGGCTCGGGTTTTACGGGTGGTGCAGCGTGCGCGCATGTCGTCGCCGGAGAGTGATCCGGGCGAATGACGACGAGAATCTGCAAAAACACCGGCGCGCATGGCCTGCTCCACGAAACGCATCGCTTCTAGCGGTTCTGCTTGAAGAGTCAATTGCCTGGTCCGCCAACCGCCGATCGTGCGCAATCCGGGTCATCGCCTTTGCTGCGCGATGGCCCGGCCGTTGACTTCCCGCCTCCGGCGCGGAAACCTAGCCGATGGATGAGGTCAAACCCGGAAGGGCGGCATGCGCGGCGAAGTTCTCTATTTCGATGACCAACGCGGCATCGGCTTCATCGACGGCGATGACGGCAACCGCTATCATTTCGCCAGCCCGGACCTCGTTGCCGCGGCCGCGCCGGGCAAAGGCGCCAAGGTCGAATTCCTGACCGAGGGCAATCGTGCCCGCGACGTCATGGCTGTCGGCAGCCGGACGGAAAATGCCGCCGGGCCCAGGGACGAGCCTTCCACCATCGCGCCGACCCGGCTTGCCGGAAACAAACCGCGCGGCCGGCGCTCGCTTTTCGGGCTTTTCCTCGATTGCGTCACGATCTCCTATGCCAGGCTGGGGGCACGCGCGCCGCGCCGGGAATTCTGGGGATTTTTCCTGTTCGTGTTCATCGTGATGGTTGTTGCGATCTTTGCCGGGCTGATCGCCGACGGCGTGGCCGGCAATCTCGATCGCGAGGAACCGGTGCTGGCGCTCGGCCTGACCGGCATTCTGGTGCTGGCGCTGGCGCTGCCCTCGATCGCGGTCACGATCCGCCGGCTGCACGATATCGGCCTGTCAGGATGGTTCATCCTGCTCGGTTTCGTGCCCACGGTGGGCAATCTGATCATCCTCGTCTTCGCGCTGATCCCGTCGCAGAAATCCGAAAACAAATGGGGGCCGCCCCCTGGTGGGTGACGGCCCCGCATCGGCAAACGAACGAACTCAGGCCGACAGGGCCAGATATTTCGCCGTGATCGCGTCGCCCATCTCCGCAGTCGAGAGCTGGGTCATACCGTCCGACATGATGTCGGCGGTGCGCATCCCGTCCTCGAGCACGCCGGCGATCGCCGCCTCGAGCCGGTCCGCCTCGGCGACCATGTTGAAGGAGTAGCGCAGGCACATCGCGAACGAGGCGATCATCGCGATCGGGTTGGCGAGCCCCTTGCCGGCAATGTCGGGCGCGGAGCCGTGCACCGGCTCGTACAGCGCCTTGCGGGCGCCGGACATGGGATCGGGCGCGCCGAGGGAGGCCGACGGCAGCATGCCGAGCGATCCCGTCAGCATCGCCGCGACGTCGGACAGCATGTCGCCAAACAGATTGTCGGTGACGATCACGTCGAACTGCTTGGGCCAGCGCACCAGCTGCATGCCGCCGGCATCGGCCAGCATATGGGTCAGCTCGACATCGGCGTAATTCGCCTTGTGGGTCGCCGCCACGACCTCCTTCCACAGCACGCCGGACTTCATCACGTTGTGCTTTTCCATCGAGCACACCTTATTGGCGCGGGTGCGCGCCAGCTCGAACGCGACGCCGGAAATGCGCTCGATCTCGAACGTGTCGTAGACCTGGGTGTCGATGCCGCGCTTCTGGCCGTTGCCGAGATCGATGATCTCCTTGGGTTCGCCGAAATAAACGCCGCCGGTCAGCTCGCGCACGATCAGGATATCGAGTCCCTCGACGACCTCCTGCTTGAGCGACGACGAGGCGGCCAGCGCCGGATAGCAGATCGCCGGGCGCAGATTGGCAAACAGCTCCATCTCCTTCCTGAGCCGCAGCAGGCCGGCCTCCGGCCGCGCCTCGTAGGCGACGCCGTCCCATTTGGGTCCCCCGACCGCGCCGAACAGCACCGCGTCGGCGTTGAGGGCCTTTTGCATATCCTCATCCGAGATCGCCTGGCCGTGCGCGTCGTAGGCCGCGCCGCCGACCAGCCCTTCCTCGACCGTGAAACCGGCCGACTGGCTGTCGTTCAGCACCGCAATCAGCTTGCGCACCTCCGCCATCGCCTCGGGGCCGATACCGTCGCCGGGAAGAAGCAGGAGATTGCGCGTCACCATGGAAAACCCTTTCAAAAAGGCGGAAATCCGCCGCCATGTGTGGTGGAAACGAGGTCGATTGCGAAGTCGCGACACTAGCTAGACGCCAGACGCCGATTGCGCAAGTCGCACCCGGGCGGGCGCGCCAGGGCCAGGTCCAGGCCTGGGCGGCCGGCGGATCAGCCCGCCGCGCCGCGCCGCAGGGCCGTCACCTCGATCTCGATTTTCATCTCCGGCTCGTTGAGCTGACACACGATCATCGTCGCCGCCGGCCTTATTGCGCCGAAAATTTCCCCGAGGATCGGAAACACCGTCGGCACGAAAGCGCGGTCGGTCACGTAATAATGCGCCCGCACCACGTCGGCGAGGTCGAAGCCGGCTTCGGCCAGCGCGGCAGCGATCGTGGCGAGGCAGTTGCGCGTCTGCGCCTCGATCGTCTCCGGCATCGTCATGGTGGCATAATCGTAGCCGGTCGTGCCGGACACGAAGCACCAGTCGCCCTGGACGACCGCGCGCGAATAGCCGGCGGTCTTCTCGAAGGGGGAACCGGTGGAAATCAGGCGTCTCGTCATGTCTTGCCTTCCGCTTGCTTCAGCCGCTCCAGCACCGCCGGGTCGTGCTGCGACCTGGAAAGGTCGACATGATTTTTCGCGTCGCTGGGCGCCAGCACGGCGCTGTTGAAGGGTTCGGCCACCACGCCGCCGAACCGCGCCTCGTGCACCACGACCCGGCGTTTGCGGATAAGACATATCACCAGGATCGCGCGGGCGTCGTAGCGGGACCGATCGTCGGCGAAACCCCAGACCAGGCCACCGGACAAAGACGCATTGCCGAAGACGAGGCGCCGGCCGGATCCGTCCTCGGCCGTCGCCAGGCAGTCCCGGCAGAAATACCAGGGATAGCGCGCGAAGGCCCGCTGGACCTTTCCGCAACCGGGACAGAAATGATCGTCCATGCTCATCGGCCGCGACCCGGCCGGATATCGGCTCGATCGACACTCACAGATCGTCCGGCACCAGATCGGCGATCGCGGCCGGCCACTGATCGCGCGCCGGCCAGAAGCGCGGCGCCGGTTCAGCCTGTTGCTGGGCGAAATACAGGGCGCGGTTCTTGGCGTCCACGGCCACGAACGTGTCCTGCGATCCGCAGGCATGCGGCACGCAGCCGCGCGCCGTCAAAACACCGTCATCGGTGATTTCGGGTGCGCTCGCGGTGCCAAGCCCGGCCGCGACTGAAAACAGCTCGTCCCCGAGCAGCGCCTGCGCCGTCTCGTAGAGGCTGGCATTGCGGAAAAGCTCGACCGGATGGCTGACCGTTTCGGGATCGAAACTCGACCAGTCGGTGCCTTGTTGTGGCGCGTAGGACAGCACACCCGCCGTCTCGAACCCCTCGTCGGGACCCCAGGAGCGGACCACGGTCTGTTCGCCGGGCCTCAGATAGGGGATGAAATAGATATATTCGTCCGTCACCGCCGGCGGCGGCGCGCCGCACTCCTCGCCGACGATCTCGGTCTTGACGTCGCCGTTCTCAGGCTTCCACAGCATAATCGTGTAGGGGCCGCAGGCATTGCCGCCATTGCCGGCCGTCAACAGCGCGACCTCGACGTCGCGCACGGTGACGATCCGGTCGAAGCCGATGAAATAGGCGCGATGCAACGCGCGTCCCTCGTAAGCCAGCACGCGCTCGTAATCCTGGCGGGCGATCGTCAGTTCCCCGCCCTGGAACGAATAGCGCTGCACCTCCTCCGCCTCGGCCCGTGCCGCGCCGGTGGCCAGAAGTGCGCCAAAAACGGAAATCAGGATGCGTGAGACAATCGACATGGTTGCTCCGGAGCCTTTGGGCCGGAGCGCGAATGGAAAGCCCGGCCGGTCTGCGACGCAGAGTAGCGGCAAAATCGCATGGCGTGAAACCGTCTCGGCGTCCGGTTCGGTATTTTTTACGCGCCGGCCGGGCGCGACCGGTCAGATCACGATGCGCCCGACGATGCGGCGCACGACCGGGGCCACCACCAGCACGGCGGGAAAGGCCAGCGCCCAGGACGGCAGCCAGGCCGAAAGCCAGAAAAAAAGGAACGCCGCGTCGACGCCGCGCGCGATCGCGGTCGACAGGCCCGACACGAGAAACGACATCAGGCCCGACAACAGCAGCCCGAAGACAACCGGTTCCAGCCGCCGGGGCACGAAAGGGCGCATGATGAAACCGGCGTCGCCGATCAGGCCCAGGGACGGACGACGGCGGCTTTTTCCTCGTAGGTGGCGATCGCCGGCGCCTTCTTCATGGTCAGGCCGATATCGTCGAGGCCGTTGAGCAGACAATGACGCCGGAATTCGTCGAGATCGAAGGCGATCGCGCCGCCGTCGGGGCCACGGATCTCCTTGGCCTCGAGATCGACGGTGACGGTCGCGTTGGCGCCGCGGCTGGCATCGTCCATCAGCTTGTCGAGATCGTCCTGGCTGACCTTGATCGGCAAGATGCCGTTCTTGAAGCAGTTGTTGTAGAAAATATCGGCGAACGAGGTCGAGATCACGCAACGAATGCCGAAATCCAGCAATGCCCAGGGCGCGTGCTCGCGGCTCGACCCGCAGCCGAAATTATCGCCCGCCACGAGGATCTGCGCCTTGCGGTAGGCCGGCTTGTTGAGCACGAAATCCGGATTTTCCGACCCGTCCTCATTGTAGCGCATCTCCGCGAAAAGTCCGGTGCCGAGACCGGTGCGCTTGATCGTCTTGAGATAGTCCTTGGGGATGATCATGTCGGTGTCGACATTGACGATCGGCAAGGGGGCTGCAACGCCGGTTAAGGTGGTGAACTTGTCCATTCCGCAGGCCTGTCGGTTGTTCGGAAATTCTGTCGGCTCCGCTTTATACGGATCGCGCGCGCAAATCAAAGGGCGGCCGCGACGCAACGGCGGGACCGAACGGTCCCGCCGCCCCGTCTGCTCTATGTTAGGCCTGCGCCGCGCGGCGCAGCGCCATGACGCCGGTCTCCGTGCCGGTCAACCGGCGCGAGCGGCCGTCCCCGCCGACGATCATGGTGATGCGCCGCCGCTCCGAGGAGAACAGCTCCGACGTCACCACGTCGACCGGCGGGTCGAACGCGATGGTGGCGCGCCACAGGCCCGGCTTGATGGTCTCCGAAAGTCCGAAGACCCGCCCCTGCGCGGGCTTGCCGTTGAAATCGCCCTCGACCCGGTCGCCGACGGCGAAGGGGGCGCCGGCGGCAGCGCTGGCCGGCGCGGACGCGGTGGCGGCAAGCGTGTTCCAGTCGCGCGCGCCGTTCTGGCGGGCGACGAGCTCGAGCGCCTTGCCGTGCGAGACGGCGATGCCGTCCGCCGCCAGCGCCGCGCGTAACCGCTTGGCATGGGTCTTGTAGTCGGTGGATGATGTCATCACCGTTCACTCCTATCGCTTTGCGAGCGGCATTCTGCTCACGGGAGCCCGCATTGCCGTTTCGGCCGCCACATCGACAGGGAAACGATAAGATCGTCGGAAGCTTCACCATGGCTTGCGCCGCGGGCGGCAGGGGCTTCCGGCCCTTGCGAGCCGCTCAGATAGGCATGCGGACCGGCCGCGTCAATATGCAGCATGCCGCGCACCGGAACTGGAGCGCTGGACCGCGACCGGACCGTCAGATCACGTTGAGTTCGCGGAACGGCCGGCCGGCGGCTATGCGTTCATAGCCGAAGGCGGAACAATCGACCGTGCGGTAGCCGCCATGCACCAGAAGTTCCGCCAGCGCCTTGCCGACGGCCGGCGCCTGCTGCAGGCCATGGCCGGAAAAGCCGTTGGCGAACACGAAATTACCGACCTCGGGATGCGGGCCGATGACGGCGTTCTGGTCGAGCGTGTTGTAGTCGTAGTGCCCGGCCCAGGCGCGCTGCAGCTTGATCGCCTCGAAGGCGGGAATGCGGGTGGCGAGCGCCGGCCAGATCGCCGCCTCGAACAGCGTCCAGTCGGGATCGAAATCGGCCGGATCGGCAGGTCCGTCATTGGCCGCGTCCTCGGCGCCGCCGGTGATGAAGACCGAGCCTTCTGGCCGGACATATATACCGCAGGGATCGACGATCAGCGGCATGTCGTCGAAACGTTCGCGCGCCTCGAACACGAACACCGTGCGCTTGCGCGGCTCGACCGGCAGCGCCAGCCCGGCCATCGCCGCGACCGCGCCGGCATTGGGCCCGGCCGCGTTGATGACCACGCCAGCGCCGATCCGTTCGCCCGTGTCGAGCGCAACGGTTTCGACCCGGTTGCCGGTGCGCTCCAGCCCGGCCGCCGAAGCGAACAGGAAATCGATCGCACGCCCGCGCAATGCCTTGCGAAACAGCATCAACAGCGCATGCGCATCGAACCAGCCTTCGCCCGTCTGCCCATAAGCGCCCGCCGCGATGCCCTCGGTCGACAACCAGGTGAAACGCCGCTTCAGGGCGGCCGCGTCCTCAAGCAGGATGTCGCCGCCCTCGGCCCGTTGCACCGCATGGTTGGCGGCCAGGATCGGCCGACCGGCCTCCGAAGCCAGGATCAGGTAGCCTTTTTCGCGCAGGCCGATATCGGCCTGTGGCCCGAACACTTCCGTCAGCCGGCGGAACAGCTCGAGGGTGAAACGCGACAGGCGGATATTTTCGGGGCTCGAGAATTGCTGGCGGATCGAGGCGCAGGACAGGGTGGTCGCGGCGGTGGCGAACTGCGGATCGCGCTCGACGAGTGCGATCGACCCCGAAAACCCTTCCTCGCGCAGATACCAGGCGATCGCGCTGCCGACGATCGCGCCGCCAATGATGACGATGTCGTAGGTCTTCACCCTGTCCTCCCCGGCTTGCACCCGGTACGCCGCCTGATGGCGCGCCGTCCCGCATCAGACAGATTCCGGGCCCACTTGCAAGCCGGCCGTCCCGGCGTCATGAAGGAGCCATGCACACAGCCACGCCGCCGCCGCTTCGCTCCGTCCTTTATGTTCCGGCCGCCAACGACAAGGCGCTCGCCAAGGTTGCCGGGCTTGCCTGCGACGCGGTGATCGTCGACCTGGAGGACGCCGTCGCGCCGGAGGAAAAGACGACCGCGCGCGAACGCATGGTGCGGTTTTTCGCCGGCCGCGCGCGCGACGGTCGCCCGGTCGCGGTGCGGATCAACGCGCTCGCCAGCGCATGGGGCGCCGACGACCTGGAGGCCGCGCGCGCCTGCCGGCCGGACGCGATCCTGTTGCCGAAGGTCGAGACGCCGCGCGACGTGCTGGAGGCCAATGACCGTCTCGACCGGGCCGAGGCCGCGCCCGACCTGGCATTGTGGGCGATGGTGGAAACGCCGCGCGCGATCCTCAATCTCGGCGCCATCGCCGAGCTCGGCCGCGACCGCGGTGCCCGGCTTGCCTGTCTGGTCGCCGGCACCAACGACCTCGTCAAGGAAACCGGCGTGGCCATGACCGCCGACCGGCAATGGCTGCTCGCCTGGCTGCAGCAGATCGTGCTCGCCGCGCGCGCGGGCGGCCTTGCCGCGCTCGACGGGGTCAGCAACGATTTTCGCGATCTCGACGCTCTGGCGCGCGAATGCCGTCAGGGCGCGGCGATGGGTTTCGACGGCAAGACGCTGATCCATCCGGCCCAGATCGGGCCGGCCGAGATCGCCTTTTCGCCCTCGGCGGAAGAAATCGCTCAGGCCGAACGGATCGTCGCCGCCTTTGCCGCGCCGGGCAACGAAAACAAGGGCGTGCTGTCGGTCGACGGCCGCATGACCGAGCGGCTGCATCTCGACCAGGCCAGACGGCTGCTGGCCAAGGCGGGCCGGCGGACCGGAGAGGAAACCGCATGAAACTCTATCGTTATCTCACCGGGCCGGACGACGCCGCCTTCTGCCACAAGGTTACGGCGGCGCTGAACAAGGGCTGGCGGCTGCACGGCTCGCCCGCCTACGCCTTCGACGCCGCCAGCGGAACGATGCGCTGCGGCCAGGCGGTGGTGAAGGAGGTCGACGGCCTCGATTACGAGCCCGGCATCAAGCTCGGGGAGTATTGAGCGAGCAGCCGCGGCATCAGCTCGGCGAGCTCTTCCGGGAAGATCGTTTCGGCGGTCCGGGAAAGCGTGGCCGCGCTCCACCAGTGCCGGTCCGCGATCATCTCGCGCTCGCGCGCGTCGGGATTGTTGCCGGCGATCCGCTTTTCGGCGACCCGCACCAGGAAAAAGCGCTCCTCGGCCACGACCGGCATGCCGTCGGGCAGATCGAACCGGTTGGTGCGGGCATGGACTTGTGGACCGATGGCCAGGTCGAGCCCGGTTTCTTCGAACAGCTCCCGTCGCGCCGCCGCCTGGAAACTCTCGCCGGGTTCAAGCGCGCCGCCGGGTGTGGCCCAGAAGCTGAAACCGGCCCGCGGACCGTCACGATAGACGAAGCGGAACAAAAGCACACGGCCGCCGGGATCGATCACCAATAGCCGCGCCGACGGTCGGGATTGTGGCCGCGTCACGCCACGCTTTCCTCGATCTTTTCCATGTCCTCGTCGGACAGGCCGAAATGGTGGCCGAGCTCGTGGATCAGCACATGGGTGACGATGTCGCCCAGCGTTTCCTCGTTCTCGGCCCAATAGTCGAGAATGGCGCGCCGGTAGAGCGTGATGCGGTTCGGGCCTTCGCCGGTGGCCGGGTTCCAGCGCTCGGCGATGCCGCGGCCCTCGAACAGGCCGAGCAGGTCGAACGGGGTTTCCAGCGACAGATCGTCCATGATCTCCTCGGTCGGAAACTCGGCGATCTGAATGACGATCTCGCCGGTCAGCGCGCGAAAGTCCGCCGGCAGATGCGCATAGGCTTCCAGCGCCAGGATTTCCATCTCGTCGACCGACGGGGAGAGTTGATCGTGCCAGGCGCGGGTCTGGTAGATGCGGGCCATGTTTTTGTCCTTTGGCCGCCATATAGCCTTTTGTTTCCGGCCTTGCGAGGGGCCCCGTGGCGCGGGATTTGCGGATGCGGGATTTCCCGATCTGTGCGCCGGTGCGGAATAAATTCTTATCGGCCCTGCTTGACTCTTGGGGCGGGCTCTGGAATCCATAAGAACATAACAGGAACAAGATGGTTTTGGAGCGACTGTCATGGCCAAGCCCGCCATGGCGCGGGAGACTGTTGTCGCTTTGCGTCGGGAAATCGCGAGGATCGAAGGTGTCCTGCCCGAAAGGCTGGCAGGGTCCGGTAACGACGATGGCCTTGTGCTGCGTCACGGCCCCGCCGCGAGACGGGAAACCCGTTTCGGGTCCGCCTTTTTGCCGACCGGTGCTTCAAGCTTCGATACCGCCCTGGGCAGCGGCCTGCCGCGCGCCGCCCTGGTCGAGATCCATGGCCGGCAGACCCGCGACGCCGGCGCGGTGGCGGGATTTGCCCTGTGTCTAACCGGCCTGTTGCGCAGGGCCGCACCAATGGAGCGGGATAATGCTTTGTGCTGGATCGGCACGGCGGAGATTTTTCGCGAGGCCGGGTTTCCCTACGCGCCCGGCCTGCGCCGGTTTTGCGGTCTGCCGGCCGGCGATCTCTTCCTGTGCGCGCCGAACGAGGCCAGGGACGCGCTGTGGATCGCCGAGCAGGCCGCCCGCCAGCGGGCTTTCGCCGCGATCGTGCTGGAACTGCGCGGCAATCCGGCACGCCTCGATCTGACCGCCACCCGGCGCCTGCACCGCCGGGCCCAGGAGGCGGGCCGGCCGGTTTTCCTGATCCGCGAGGCCGGAACCGCCGAACCGACGGCCGCCCCGATCAGGATCGCGGTCGCGCCCGCTCCCGCCGCCCCGCGCTCGACCGTGTCCGGTCCTGTGGCGGCCTCGATCGGCCATCCCGCCTTCGCCGTCACCGTCACCAAAAGCCGCGCCGCCCCGGCCGGACGGCTCGTTCTGGAGTGGAACCCCGATGAATCCAGCTTCCGCGAAATCCGGCCAGAGAATTCTGGCGCTCTGGTTCCCGCATCTGGCCACCGACCGGATTCTTCGGCAGCGCGAGGGGCGGTCGTGGCGTTGCGGCCCGCCGTCGCGGCGTCCGCCGCTCCTGGTCAGCCATCGCGAGAACAACGCCCAGCGCATCGCCGCGCTCGACGAGCGCGCTGAGGCGCTTGGCCTGAAACCCGGCATCGGCATCGCCGACGCGCGCGCCATGCATCCCGATGTCGAGATCGTCGACGACCAGCCCCAGGCCGACCGCCGCCTGCTGGAAAGTCTTGCCGACTGGTGCGACCGCTACACGCCGCTCGTCGCCCTGGAGGGAAGCGACGGGCTGTTTCTCGACATTACCGGCTGCGCCCATCTTTTCGGCAATGAAAAACGCATGATGGACGACATTCTGTCCCGGCTTTTCCATCAGGGGTTCGACGCCCGCGCCGGGCTCGGCGCCAGCCCCGGCATCGCCTGGGCGGCGGCGCGGTTCCTGAGCCCGGCGATCATCCTGCCGGGTGAGGAGGCCGAAACCCTGGCGCCGCTTCCGCTCGCCGCGCTGCGCATCGCGCCGGCCGTCCGCGCCGGCCTGGAAAGCGTCGGGCTGAAGACGGCGGGCGCGATCATGGCCGCGCCGCGCGCGCCGCTGGCGCGCCGTTTCGGCGCCGCGCTTCTGGCCCGGCTCGACCAGGCACTGGGCCGGACCGAGGAAGCGATCACGCCGCGCCTGCCCGTGCCGCCGCTGTCGGTCGAGCGCCACCTGGCCGAGCCGGTCGTGCTGGCCGACGATATCGAGCGGCTCGTCGGCTTGCTCGCCACATCGCTGCGCGCCGAGCTCGAACGGCGCGGGGAGGGCGCCCATGTCCTGCAGCTTGCCCTGTTCCGGGTCGACGGCGCCATGCAGCGTCTCGCCGTCGGCGCCTCGCGGCCGCTGCGCGATCCGGCCCTGATCGAACGCCTGTTCCGCGAAAGGCTCGCCGCGTTCGAGGACCGGCTCGACGCCGGCTGCGGCTTCGAGCTGGTCCGGCTTTCGGTCTTGAAGGCCGCGCCCTTCGCGCTCGAGCAGACCGACCTTGCCGGCGCGAGCATGGCGGCCGGGGAGGATCTGGCGCTTTTTGCCGACCGGGTCCGCGCCCGGCTCGGCGAAACGGCGCTGCTGCGGCCGGTTCTCGTCGAAAGCCACCGTCCCGAACGCGCCGCCGCCTTCGTTGCCGCCGCGCGCGTGCCCGCCGGGTCGCCCGCCCGTCCGCGATTGGACGGACCCGGCCTCGACCTGGCCGGGATGGCGCAAATGGCGGAACGGCCGATCCGCCTTTTTTCGCGCCCCGAGCCGGTCGAGGTGGTCGCCGCCGAGGTGCCCGAAGGGCCGCCGCTGCGGTTCCGCTGGCGCCGCGTCGTCCATCGCATCGCCCGCTCCGAGGGGCCCGAGCGGATCGCGGCGGAATGGTGGCGCGATCCGCAAGACATGCCCACCCGCGACTATTTCCGCGTCGAGGACGATGACGGGCGCCGCTACTGGCTTTTCCGACAGGGTTTTTACGGTGCCGCCGAGCCCATGCCGCGCTGGTTCATGCACGGGGTTTTTGCATGAAATCCACCGCCCCGGCCTATGCCGAATTCGCCGTGCAATCGAATTTCTCCTTCCTGCGCGGCGCCTCGAAGCCGGAGGAACTGGTGGTGACGGCGAAGCATCTCGGCCATGACGCCATCGGGCTTGCCGACCGCAACACGGTGGCCGGCGTCGTGCGCGCCTGGAGCCAGTCGAAACATATCAGGCTGTCGGGCTCGGCCGCGCCGGGTAGGCTTGCCTACCATCCCGGCTGCCGGCTGGTGTTCGCCGACGCGACGCCGGACGTACTCGCCTATCCGCAGGACCGCCGCGGCTGGGGCCATCTGTGCCGCCTGCTCAGCGAGGCCAACATGCGCGCCGAAAGCGAAAAGGGGGCGCCGCGCATCTATCGCGACGATTTGCTTGGCTGGGGCGAGCGCATCTCGCTCGCCCTGATACCAAGGCTCGCCGGCGGCGAGGCGGACGAACTCGAACTCCTGCGCCGTCTGCGCGACCGGTTCGGCACCGCCGTCCGGCTCGCCGTCGCGCCGGCCTATGGCGGCAATGACCGGTTTCGCATCGCGCAGGCAGCGGCGATGGCGGCGGCGGCCGGCGTGCCGCTGATGGCCATCAACGACGTGCTGTATCACGTCCCCGACCGGCGGCCGCTCCAGGACGTGCTGACGGCGATCCGCCTCAACACGACCGTGGCGGAGGCAGGCTTCGCGCTCGCCGCCCATGCCGAGCGCCATTTGAAACCGGCGGCGGAAATGGCGCGGCTGTTCCGCGGTTTTCCCGAAGCGCTCGCCGAAACCGTCAATTTCGCCGCAAGCCTCGCCTTCTCGCTCGGCGAGCTGAGCCACAACTATCCCGACGAGACCACGGCAGCCGGCGTCGATCCCCAGGCCGAACTGGAAAGCCTGACCTGGCAGGGCGCGCGCGACCGCTACCCGCAAGGTCTCCCCGACGGAGTGGCGGACAAGATCCGCCATGAACTGGAGATCGTCGCGCAGAAGGATTACGCGCGCTATTTTCTCACCGTGCACGACATCGTCGCCCACGCGCGTACCGAAAAGGGCATTTTGTGCCAGGGCCGGGGCTCGGCGGCCAATTCCGTCATCTGCTTCTGCCTCGGCATCACCGAGGTCGATCCCGTGCTGATGACGAACGGTCTTTTCGAGCGCTTCATCTCCACCGAGCGCGACGAACCGCCCGACATCGACGTCGATTTCGAACATGAGCGGCGCGACGAGGTCATCGCCTATATCTACCGGAAATACAGCCACACGCGCACCGCGCTCGCCGCCTCGGTCGTGACCTATCGCGGCCGTTCGGCGATGCGCGAGGTCGCCAGGGCGATGGGCCTGTCCGACGATGTGCAGTCCGCCCTTTCCGGCTCGATCTGGGGCTGGTCGTCCTCCGAGCTCGGCGCGCGCGAGGCAAGGGCCGGCGGCCTCGCCGAAGCCGATCCGACGACGCGCCATGTCATGCAGCGCGCCAATGAGATCATCGGGTTTCCGCGCCACCTCTCCCAGCATGTCGGCGGTTTTGTCATCACCCGCGACCGGCTCGACGAGATCGTGCCGATCGTCAAGACGGCGATGGAGGAACGCAAGATGGTCGAATGGGACAAGGACGACCTCGACGCCGTCGGGCTGATCAAGGTCGACGTTCTGGCGCTCGGCATGTTGTCGTGCCTGCGCCGCGCCTTCGATCTGCTCGAGGACCATTATCGCCGACGCGACGGGTTCGGCCGCAAGCTGACGCTGGCGACGCTGCCAAAGGAGGATACGCGCGTCTACGACATGATCTGCCGGGCCGACACGCTCGGCGTATTCCAGATCGAAAGCCGTGCCCAGATGTCGATGCTGCCGCGGCTCAAGCCGCGCGAGTTCTACGATCTGGTGATCGAGGTGGCGATCGTGCGCCCTGGTCCGATCCAGGGCGACATGGTGCATCCCTATCTGCGCCGCCGCGAGGGCAAGGAGCCGGTCGACTATCCGAGTCCGCAGATACGCCACATCCTGGAAAGAACGCTCGGCGTGCCGCTGTTTCAGGAACAGGCGATGAAGATCGCCATCGACGCCGGCGGCTTTTCGCCCAGCGAGGCCGATCAGCTGCGCCGCGCCATGGCCACCTTCCGGCGCAACGGCACCATCCACGATTACCGGGACAAGCTGATTGCGGGCATGGTCAGCCGGGGATACCGGCAGGACTTCGCCGAGCGTTGCTTCAAACAGATCGAGGGCTTCGGCGATTACGGTTTTCCCGAAAGCCACGCCGCCTCCTTCGCGCTGCTTGTCTATGCCTCGTGCTGGTTCAAGACCTTCTACCCGGACGTCTTTTGCGCCGCGATCCTGAATTCACAGCCGATGGGGTTTTACGCCCCGGCCCAGCTGGTGCGCGACGCGCGCGAACATGGCATCGAGATCCGCCCCGTCGACATCAACGCCTCCGACTGGGAGTCAACGCTGGAGGAATCGCCCTTCGACCCCACGCGCATCGCCAACCGGCACGCGGAAATGGCCGGCGTCGTCAAGAGCCGCCACGCGGTGCGGCTCGGCTTCAGCCGCGTCAAGGGCCTTGCCGAGGCGGCGATGCGGCAACTGGTGGAAAAGCGCGGCGCGGGTTACGATTCCGTGCGCGATCTCTGGCTGCGATCCGGCCTGCCGGCCGGCGTGATCGCCCGGCTGGCCGAGGCCGACGCCTTCGGTTCGCTCGGCCTCGACCGCCGCGACGCGCTATGGGCGGCCAAAGCACTCGACGACAAAAGCGCGGCCGAGCGCCTGCCGCTGTTCGATCGTCCCGATACGCAGCTGCGCGACCGGGAGCCCGACATCGCGCTGCCGCCGATGCCGCCCGGCCAGCATATCGTCCACGACTACCGCACCCTAAGCCTGTCTTTGAAGGGGCATCCGCTCCAGTTCCTGCGCGCGCGCCTTGAGGCCGAGGGCGGCCTGCCCGCCATCCGTCTTTCCACCGTGGCGGACGGCCGCCGCGTGAGCGTGGCTGGCCTCGCCTTGGTGCGCCAGCGCCCGGGCAAGGGCAATGTCATCTTCATCACCCTGGAGGACGAGGGCGCGATCGCCAATATCATCGTCTGGCCAAGGGTCTTCGAGCGCTACCGCCCGGTCGTGCTCGGCGCCCGGTTGATGCGGGTGCGCGGGCGGCTGCAATCGGCCTCGGGCGTCATTCACGTCGTGGCCGAAACCCTGGAGGACCTGACGCCGTGGCTGGGTGCGCTTATGGCCGACGCCGCGCCCGCCGCGCAGTCCCTGCCGCTGCCGGGTGGCGCCCCGGTTCCCGATCCGCCGGCCGCCGTCGTCACCGACAGGGAACTGGCCGAACAGACCGGCAAGGTGATGCCAAAAGGCCGCAATTTCCACTGAAGTGGGCCAAACCACAGGACAGCCGCGCCGTCGTCTTGCCGCCACGCGCGGCTTCGGCCATGCCTATTTCCGCCTGGAGGGCGGCCTCGTGCCATCCTCCCCGATCCGGCGCGCTTCCGACGGCAGCATGATCGGAATGCCGTCGCGCACCGGATAGGCGAGCGCGGCGGCCTTGGAGACCAGTTCGCAGCGCTCGGCGTCGAAGGTCAGCGGCCCCTTCGTCAGGGGACAGGCCAGAAGCTCGAGAAGCTTGCGGTCGATGGTCACCGTCGAGTGCCGTGATCCGATCCGCTTTCCGTCCTCGCCCGCCATCGTCATTGCAGCCCCGTGCCGGCGTCATCGTCATTGCGGGCCAGAAGTATTTCGGTGATCGCAACCAGCGTTTCCGCCCGCGTCTTCAAATCGGGCGCTTCCAGCAGCGCCTGTTTTTCGCTTGCCCCGTAAGGCGACATCATCGACAGCGCATTCACCAGCGTCGCGTTTTCCGCCCGGCTGACGCTCTCCCAGTCCGCGTCGAGTCCGTTCGCGTCGAGATAGGCCTTAAAAGTCTTCAGCAACGCCGTGCGGTCGACCTCCTCGGTCCCGGCAGTCTCGTCAAGGTCGCCGCCAAAGGGCGCGATATGACAGGTGCGGAACGGCGCGGACCCGGCAACCTCCTGCAAAACGCGAAACCGCGCCACGCCCTGCAGCGACACCAGATAGCGCCCGTCGCCGGTCTCCGCAAACGAGGTGATCCGGCCGAGACAGCCCACCTGGCACAGCTCGGGCTCGCCGTCGCTGCGCACCGCGCCGTCCAGCCGCGGCTGGATCATGCCGATCACGCGTTCGCCGCCCAGCACCGCGTCCACCATCTGCAGATAGCGCGGCTCGAAGATGTTCAGCGGCAAACGTCCGCCCGGCAGCAGCAACGCCGCGGTGAGCGGAAACACCGGCGCCGTGCTCGGCAGGTCTTCAAGCTTGAGATAATGCGCGTTTCCCGCCTGCAATCGGTTGTCTCCCTGACAAGTCTGACGCCACCCAACATAGGGCAGAAATCCCTGCCCGCCATGCCTGGGATGCGACATGCCCCGCCCGACGCGTCACGGCTGGCGGGGCGAACCGCGCAATCGCGCTCAGGAAAACAACAATGCCGACAGTTTGCGCCGCGCCGACAGGGTCGCCTCGTCGGTCGGGCCCCAGGCTTCGAAGAAGGTCAGCAATTGCGCGCGCGCGCCATCGTCGCGCCATTCGCGGTTGCGGCGCACGATATGAAGCAGGCTGTCGGCCGCCTCCTCGCGCGCGCCGGAAGCGTTCTGGATCAGGGCGAGGTCGAAACGGGCGTCGTGATCGTCGGCATCTTTCTCCAGCCGGCGCAGCAGCTCCTGCGGGTCGCCCAGCGCGCTGGTCTCCTCGGCCAGCGACAGGCGGGCGCGCACGCCGGCAATCTCTGCCGTGTCGCTGTCCGGGGCAACCTGCTCCAGCAGCGCCCGCGCCCCGTCGAGATCGCCCCGATCGAGGCTGAGACGGGCCAGGCCGGCGATCGCGGCCGGATGTCCGGCCTCCTCGGCCAGCACGGCGCTGTAGATTTGCGCCGCCAGCTCGTCGTCGCCCGCCTGTATTGCGGCCGCGGCCTGTTCCAGGGCCGCCTCCAGCCCCGACTGTTTCGGGTCGCCGCCCAGGCGCTGAATGAAATCCTGCACCTGGCTCTCGGGCACCGCGCCCATGAACCCGTCGACCGGCTGGCCGTCGCGAAACGCGATCACCGCCGGGATCGACTGCACGCCGAGCTGGCCGGCAATCGCCGGATGGTCGTCGATATTCATCTTGACCAGCTTGACCGTGCCGCCCGCGGCGCGGACCGCCTTTTCCAGCACCGGCGTCAATTGCTTGCACGGGCCGCACCAGGGCGCCCAGAAATCCACCAGAACCGGCTGGTTGCGCGATTCCTGGATGACATCCTTGGTAAATTCGGCCGTGGTCGTGTCGCGGATCAGGTCGCCGGCCGGGCCTGCGCCCGCATTCGGCGCTCCGAACGAGATCTCGGTGGCGTAGTCGCCCTGCGATGCGGCAAACGGGTTGTCCTTCACGCTCATCCTCGTGTCTTTCGGTTCGCTTCGTTGCCGATTATGTGGCTATTGGCCGGTCACGTTCAAGATCGCCGGCGGGTGGGCGATCGCGTCGAGAAAGCGCAAAAGGTCGTCTTTTGCAATCCGGGTCGTGGCGTCGTTGGTCAGCGGATGACAATTGACGAAATCGTGGCGCATCAGCCCGGCGTCGAGCACCAGCTTCACCTGATGGTCGACATCGTTGATGAGCCCGAAAACCGTCACCGATCCGGGTTCCACGCCGAGCAGCCGCATCAGCGCATCGGCGCTGCCGAACGACACCCGGCCGGATGCGCCGATCACGCGATGGATGGTTTTCAGATCGACCGTCGCGTCCTCCTCGACCGTGACCAGGAAATACGCGCCCTTCTTGTCCTTCAAGAAAAGGTTTTTGGTGTGCCCGCCGTCGATCGTGCCGCGCAGGGCCTGCGACTGCGCCACCGTGTAGAGCGGCGGGTGGTCGATGGTCGTCGCCTCAACGGCGAGCTCATCGAGAAACGCCAACAGCTCGGCACGGGTTTTTGCGGCCATGATTTCACTTCGCTTCCGGTCATGTGCGGCCATGACTAGGACAAACCGGGCAGGCAGGACAAGTCCGCCGGCCATGTAACGGCCCGAGCCGGATGCGTCGCGCCGCAAGCCCGTTCTTGCCGTCATGCCGGTCAGGACGCCGCCCGCCGCGGCGGTCGAATGGGTGCCGGCAGCCTTGCTGGTTCGGCGCCCGGCGAGGCTCGCGCACAACATCGTCGACTGCCCCAAATTCCCTGTTGCATTCGCATGGCGTTTCCGCCATATAGGCGCGGCTTGCGGCGAGACGCCGCGCGAGCGGGTGTAGCTCAGGGGTAGAGCACAACCTTGCCAAGGTTGGGGTCGAGCGTTCGAATCGCTTCACCCGCTCCAAAATTTCCTTAGATTTGAATAGCTTAGGGCTCGGGTATCCGGGCCTTTTTGCTATGTGCGCCCTGGCGGGAGGCAAGAAATCGTTGCGGCCCGCACCTCGCGCCCACGCCGGCCACCCAGACTCAGATTCCCGCAAACCATTCCCTGTCGATTTCCACCTGCTCGATCAGACGGGTGGCAAGACCAAGCTCGTACTGCTTCAAGAGCTCGCAAAGCCTGTCGCCGTCGATCAGGTCGATGGCGATCGCCCCGTCGCGGGTCGCTTCTTCGGAAGCCTGGCTGGTGAAGGTGCCGGTGGTGATGAAAAGGCCCTTGTCCGCCCGCCCCTGCAAGGCTCCGCGAAAATCGCGGATTTCCTTGGCGCCAACACTGCCTTTCCAGCGCTTGCACTGGAAATAGATCTGAAAAGAGACCAGATTGACGCGCAGCACGCCGACGCCGTCGATGCCGCCATCGCCCGTTTGTCCGCGCACCTCGACCTTTACAAAACCCGCTTCCCGCAGGAGGCGCTGCGAAAGCCGCTCGAACGCCGCAGGATCGATGGACCGCAACGTCTCCAGAAGAGCCGCCTTCCAGTCTTCGAGCACGCCGTTTTCTTCAACCATCGGCCCCTTCGTACTGCCTGCGGGATCGGAAGCCTCGCGTTTTTCCTTCTGGCGCTTGCGCTTCTCGCGGGCACGTTGCCGCTCTTCCTCATTCACCAGACTGTGGATCGCGACGGTCTGCTCGCGCGTGACGATCTTCTCGCCAAACTCCGTCAGCGCCCAGACCCCGCGTGCTGAATTATTGAGCGCCCCGCCACGTTTTAGATATGTGCGCGCCCAGGCCAGGTAATATTTCAGCTTGGGCCGCGTATCGTTGGGCATCGTGAAGGCCTGTTCCTCCTCGCTCACGCCCTCGCGCTCGACCACCGCTTGGTCGAGCTCATCGATGGAAGCTGAACCGCCAAGCGCCTTCAGCGCCTCCACAGTGGCCAGCATCAGTTGCGGCAGGTCCGGAAAACCGGCCTCCTCGATCACGAAGCTCCGGCTCATAGATTCGCCTCCAGAAGCGCGATGTCGTCCGGCGTCAGGTCGAATAGCCGGTAGACGATCTCGTTGATCTCTTTTTCATGGGCCGCGATTTCGGCCGACAGCCGGGCGATCTCGGCGCCGTCGCGGGCGATCCAGTCCTCCCAGTCCGAGCGTTCGGAAAGCGGGATATCGGCCTTGAAGCATTTTTTCACCTCGGCGCGGAAGGCGGCGAAGTCGGGCAACAGCCACCATTCCTTCAGCCGGTTGGAAAGTCTCGGCTCCGTCCCCGCCGGCGCCAGGTCCGGCAGCCGCCGCGCCAGCCCTTGCTCCAGACGATAGCGCGCCTCGGCCGCGCACTGGCAAGCTTGGGCGTGGGAGGTGAGTTGTCCCTTCGCTGCGTCACACCAATTCGGAATCGGCAAAAGTTCCACAAACCGGTTCTTCATTCGAAAGTACCCGCCTCGAAAGACCGTGGTAGTACCTGTAAAGAAAAACCACGCAACATTGGAATTTAGCAACGCCAAGAGGGAAATATCAGAACTAGATATAAAGAAGGTGGTTGCTTCTTGATAAAATCCATTTTTCTCAAAGCTGAATGGACCTTTGTTACAAACCTCGATGTAAGAAATTTTTGTCTTTTCAAATGCAGGGATGTATGCTTCTTGTGCCTGTTGCAATTCGTACCATTCCTGCTGGGTGGCTCGGCGTTCAAGTTTCGGGCGGAAGCCATGAAGCCAATCTCGGATGGCAGGATAGTTCGATATCGTGACCCTATTTTTCGGAATATAGATTATCCAGTTTCCCCGTGACTTTACACACCACCGGCTTAACTCATTCCCTTTGAGCAACGGCTTCAAAAGCTCGGCCGATTTCGGGTCCTCGGCGCACAGCCGCGCCTTGGTCGGCGTGTCGATCACGAAGGCCTCGTTCAGGCCGGTCACGACGCCGCGGCACGGTGATCCATAGATCTCCTTCAAGGTCGGTCTTCCCGTGCGGATCTTGTCGCGCAGCACCTTCAGCGCCGGGTTTTCGAGTTCCCAGGAGCCGGAGCTCAGGCCGGCCTGCGGGTAGGTTTCCGAAAGCTTGGCGAAGGTGGCGCGAAAATTCGAGTCGGGCAGGTCCGTCACGTTCCAGAAGCGGATTTCGTGGTTTTTGGCCGGCGGCTCCCGGCGCAGGGTCAAAATCGCCGGATAGGTGGTCACCCCCTCGAAAATCTGCAGATCGCCGAAATCGACCACGGTCTCCAGCGTCGCCTCGCGGCGCAGGAAATCGCGCAGGGGTTTGCCCGAGCCGGTCTTGAAGAAGGTGGAGGAGGAAATGTAGCCGAGCCGCCCGCCGGGTTTCAGAAGCTTCAGCCCCTGTTCGAAAAAATATGCGTAGAGATCGGCCCGGTCGGACACCACCTCGAAGCGTTTCTCCAGATAGGGTTTGAGCGCTTTCAAGAGCTCCATGCGCACATAAGGCGGATTACCCAAAACGATGTCGAAGCCGCCTTCGGCAAACACGTCCGCAAACGCCTCCTTCCAGGTGAAACCATGCGCCAGATAGGCGAAGTTAGAATCCTCGATCAGGCTGTCGCCGACGCGCAGATTGCGGTCGAGACTGTCGAGTGTCTTGCCGCGCCGCGCCGTCTTGATCCACAAGGAGAGCTTGGCGATCTCGATGCTCTCGGCATTCACGTCCACGCCGAACAGATTGTTGGTCAAAATCTCGCTGTCCGGGTCGAACAGATCGCCCAGATGCATCCCGGCCTTGTCGCCTTTCGGCGCGGCGATCTTGTCGTTGACCCGCGTCATCTCGGCCTTCATGAAATCGAAGGCGGTGACGAGAAAGACGCCCGAGCCGCAGGCGGGGTCGACAATGCGCAGCGCCTTCAGTCGGTCGCGATAGGCTTCCCAGAACCTGAGCTCCGCCCTGGTGGACCGCCATTTGATGGATTCGTAATATTCCGGGTCGCTTCCCTTCGGGGCGTGGTCGCGCAGCGTTTCACCAAACAGCGCGGAAAGATGCGCGCCCACTGTCTGGTCGACGATGAAGCGCGCCACATAGTCGGGCGTATAGACCACGCCGTCGCGCTTGCGCCGTCCGCTGGTGCCGGACTTTTTTTCCGGTTCCACATCATCGCCACGCGCTTCAGCCTGAAGGCGCTCCACATCGGAGATGGATTGTTCGAAAATATGGCCGAGCACCGTGACCGAGACTTCGGACGCGAAATCGTAGGCGCCGAGATTCTTGAACCCTTCGCAGACCGCATCCGGGAGCTGCAACTGGTCGACCACCGGATCAGGTGCGAACAGCCCGCCATTATAGGGCGGCACGTCGAGCCTGGAATTGCCGGTGTCGATGGCTGCGAACAGGCCCTTGAAATTGTCCCAGACGGGGCGTGGATTGAACGGGTCCGCATGCTCGAACGCCTTTTCCAGAATGCGCGCCGGCAAAAGGCCCGTATCCTCGGCAAAGGCGGTGAAAAGAACGCGGTCGAGCACGGTCTGCGCCGCGGCGATCGCCTTGAGCGGATCGAGCCCGGGCAATTGCTGGCGAATGGCGAAAATCAGCGTGCCGCGCAGCGTCTTGTAGTCGGCGTAAAGCGCGTCGGTGATGTCCTTGTCTTCGCGGCGGCTCTCCCTGAGGAGCGCCATGGTCTTGCCGGAGAGAAGGTTTTCCGCCGCAAGAAGAAGCCTGAAGCGGGCATACTCGGCAGGCACGGTCAGCTTCGGCAGGTCGAACCGTTCATAGGCCTGTGTCCCCGCGCCGAAGCCGTAGAGTCGGATTTCCAGATAGTTGGAAACCAGCACCCATTTCACGCCCGGCGCGCCGGTGGCTTATTCCCAGGCCTGCTGAACCGGGCTTTTGGCGCGCCCGGGCATGATCGCGTCGAGATCGACCGTTTTTGCGCCCTTCAGTTCGAAAGGTGCGATAATCTGCGATTTCTGCTTGGAGAAATGACCGAGCGCCAGATCGACGGCGCCGCGCAGGATGGCCTTTTCGGAAGCCACGGTGAAGGCTTCGTCCTCGACCGGCCCCTTATAGCCCAGCACCGCTTCCACGACATGGGCCTTGAACTCGGCGTGCAGCTCGATTTCCTTGTAATCGAATATGCGCCCCGATTTGATCAACCCGGCCCAGCGCTGAAGGCGCTCCAGATGGTCGGACGGAACCTCGCCGGGATTTTCGAGATGACGGGCAAGCGTTTTCGGATTGAACAGGTTCACTGCGCGATCAAGCCCGCGCCCTGCGTGCCGAACATGGTGCCGCCACGGAGCCACTCAGCCATTTGGATCTCACATCGACCCCTCATCCCACAATTAGACCAGCTGCAATCTACAAGAGAGATTGGGGATTGGAATAGCCAATACACCCCGTTCGGGCTGGGGCAGCCTTGGTGCGGACGCGCCAGCGAGATCCGGACGATGCCGGCGGAAATGCGGAAGATCGTCGCTGGGCTTGAGAAACATGTCGCGTCGCGTGTTTGGGCGACGTTCCTAGCGCTTCCACGCGCATCACGGCCGGATTTCGCCATGGCGAGCGCCCTGGCTTTGTGCTAGCCGCAGGCGATGGCGCAGAAGAAGGCACACGAGGTCGGCGGCTGGCTGTCGAAGCCCGACCCGAAAACGCGGGTTGTCCTGGTTTACGGGCCGGACCGGGGCATGGTGTCGGAACGCGCCCGTGGCTTCGCCGAAAAGACCGGCCTGCCGATGGCCGACCCGTTCGCGGTGGTGAAATTCGATCTCGCCGACAAGGACGCCGATTCCGGCCGCCTGTTCGACGAGATCGCGGCCCGGCCGCTGTTCGGCGGCCACCGTCTGTTGTGGATTCGCAATGCGGGCGCGCAGAAATTCCTCGCCGACGCGCTCAAGGAGATGCTGGCGTCGCCCCCGGACGATCTGACGATCCTTGTCGAAGCCGGCGAATTGAAGAAGACGGCGCCGCTGCGCAAGCTGGTCGAAACGACGGACCGGGCGATGGCGCTGCCATGTTACCCCGACGAGGCGCGCTCGATCGACGCCCTGATCGAGGGCGAACTGGGCCGGGGCGGTCTGTCGATCGATCCCGACGCCAAATCCGCGCTCCGCGCCGCCCTCGGCGGCGACCGGCTGGCCAGTCGCGGCGAACTCGAAAAACTCGTGCTTTATTGTCAGGGCAACAAGACCGTCGCGCTCGCCGACGTGCTGGCCTCGACCGGCGACGTCTCGGCGCTGTCAGCCGACGACATCGTCGACTGCGCGATGGCCGGCAGGGTCGCCGCGCTCGATACGCGCATGCGGCGCTATCTCGCCGGCGGCGCTCCGCCCTTCCTGCTTCTGTCGTCGGCCATGCGCCAGTTTCAGCTTCTGTCGATGCTCAAGCACGAAATGGAGGCCAACGGCCAAAGCGCATCGGCGGCCGTCGCGCGCGCCAGGCCGCCGGTATTCTTTTCCCGCCGCGCCCTGGTGGAAACCGCGCTCAGGCAATGGAGCGCGCCGTCGATCGGCCAGGCGCTCGATCGGCTGCAGGCAACCGTGCTGCAGACCCGCATACGCGCCGAACTCGCCGCCGATCTGACCTGCCAGGCGCTGCTGGCGCTCGCCGTCCATGCGCAGGCGCGCGCCCGCAACGCGCAACAGCGATCGCCATAGGGATGATGACCGCTTGACGCCATTGGCCATAAAAGCCGGCTAATAAACTCTTCGGGCGTCCGGTCCCCGGAATCGGCCACCGGCATAGCCATGGCGCCCATCGATCGTCGAAAGAGCCAAAACAGCAAACGAAAACAATCTGTTATCCGGCAGGTCCGGAACGGGACCGGCCCGTCAATGGCTTTGCAGCCGCCGGCACACTTCGTCGAGCTGTTCCAGCGTTTTATAGTCGATCCGGATCTGGCCGCCGCTATCGCGATGGTGGATCGAGACCGAAAGCCCGGTCTCGTCCGACAGGAGCTTTTCGAGCGCCTGCGTATCGGCGTCTTTCTGCGGCGTTGTCCGCTCGCCTTTGGCGCTCTTGGTCTCCGGCGCCCGCGGCGTCTGGGCGAGCAGTTCCGCCTGGCGCACCGACAGGCCTTCCTCGACGATCTTTTTGGCCAGCCCCGCCGGATCCTCGGCGGTAACCAGCGTACGGCCATGACCGGCCGAAAGCGACCCGTCGACTAGCATGTCGCGGATCACCGGCGGCAGCTTCAGCAGCCGCAGCGTGTTGGCGACATGGCTGCGGCTCTTGCCGATGATGCGCGCCAGGTCGGCCTGGGTGTATTGATGCTCGTCGACGAGCTGCTGGTATCCGGCTGCCTCCTCGACCGGGTTGAGGTCGGCGCGCTGAACGTTTTCGATGATCGCCAGTTCCAGCGCCACCCGGTCGTCCACGTCGCGGACAATCACCGGCACCTTGGCAAGGTTGGCGCGTTGCGCCGCCCGCCACCGACGCTCGCCGGCGATGATCTCGAATCGGCCGTCGGCGGCCGGACGCACGACGATCGGCTGCACGATGCCGTGTTCGCGGATCGACTGCGACAGGTCGCCAAGCTCTTCTTCCAGGAACTGGCGGCGCGGATTGCGCGGATTGGCGAGCAGGAATTCGATCGGCAGATCCCGGTCCGCCGGCGGCGTGTCCTGCGCCGGCGCCGGCTTGTCCATGTCACCGATCAGTGCGGCGAGACCCCGCCCGAGCCGGCGCCGCGATTGTTCCTCGGTCATCTCACTGTCGTCCCGACATCGTTTCGCATCTGAATCGGTCTATGCGGCCCGCAAGCGCCGCTCGCGCCGGATCACCTCCGACGCAAGCTGCAGATAGGCCTGGCTGCCCGTGCATTTGAGATCGTAGAGAATCGCCGGCTTGCCATGCGAGGGGGCTTCCGACACCCGCACATTGCGCGGGATCACCGTTTGATAAACCGCCTCGCCCATATAGGCGCGCACATCGTCGACCACCTGATTGGCGAGATTGTTGCGCCCGTCGAACATCGTCAGCACGATCCCCTGGATCGTCAGGCCGGGATTGATCCCGGCGCGCACCTGTTCGACGGTTTCCAACAGCTGGCTCAGCCCCTCCAGGGCGAAAAATTCGCATTGCAGCGGCACCAGCACCGAATCGGCGGCCGCCATCGCGTTGATCGTCAGAAGGTTGAGCGATGGCGGGCAATCGACCAGCACGTAGGAATACCGGTTTTCGCCCTCGGGCATCGGCCGCAGCGCGTTGCGCAGCCGCAGGGCGCGATCCGGCAGGCCGGAAATCTCCATCTCGACCCCGAGCAGGTCGAGCGTCGAGGGAACGATCGACAATTGCGGCACCGCGGTCTGCATCGCAGCCTCGGCGATGGAGGCCTCGCCGACCAGGACGTCGTAGGACGACAGGGTTCTGTCGCGGCGATCGATGCCGAGCCCGGTGCTGGCATTGCCCTGCGGGTCGAGATCGACGATCAGCACGTTTTCGCCGATCGCCGCCAAGGCGGTCGCCAGATTGATCGCCGTGGTCGTCTTGCCCACGCCGCCCTTTTGATTGGCGATGGTGATGATGCGTGTCGCGCTGTTCATGTCTGTCCGCAATCCCTGTGCCGCGCGCCGTTACGTCCGCGTGGCCTTGCTGATCTCGAGGACCACACTGTCGTCATCGACAGAACTGCGGTGTTGTACCAGATCGAGATTCCAGGTGTCATGCGCTAGTTTGATTTCTTCACCGCTATCGCGGCCTTTGTGAAACAGGGCCCGCGTTCCGGCCGCCAGCCACGGCTCCGTGAGCGCCAGAAGCTGCGGCAGCGGCGCCAGCGCGCGCGCCGTCACGATCTCCGGCGCCGGGGAGCATTCAACCACATCCTCGATCCGACGTGCGAGGATTTCCGCCCGCGGCGCCAGCCCGGACAAGGCGTTTTGCAAGAAGGCCGCCTTTTTCCGGTTGCTTTCGACCAGTCTTACCGCCGCGTCGGCGCGGTCATGAACGAGAATCGCAATCACGGCGCCTGGAAAGCCGCCGCCTGAGCCGAGATCGGCCCAGTCTCGGGCCTCGGGGGCAATGGCGAGGAGCTGGGCGCTGTCGAGAATATGCCGCCGCCAGAGACTGTCGAGGGTCGACGGCGCCACGAGATTGATGCGCCGCGCCCATTTGCCGAAAATCGTTTCGAACTGGCGCAGCCGCTCGAATGTTTCACGTGAAACGGGCCCGGCGACGCGACACAGAGCCTGATAGTCGTCCTCGCTCACGCCGCCGACCGCCCCGCGCGCGGCGCGCCCGCCCGAACCTGCGCGATGATCAGCGCGATCGCGGCCGGCGTCATCCCCTCGACCCGATAGGCCTCGGCCACCGATTCGGGCCGGCTTTTCTCCAGCTTCTGGCGCAGTTCGTTCGACAACCCGGCAATCGCGCCATAGTCGAGCCCGTCGGGGATCGCCAGTTGCGCCTCGCGCTTCATCAGTGCGATATCGCTTGCTTGGCGCTCGAGATAAACCGCGTAGCGCGCCTCCGTTTCCAGGGTCTCGGCAATCGCCGGCTCGATCTCCGCCAGTTCGGGCCAGATCCGCGCCAGGGCCTGGATCGACTGGCCCGGATAAGAGAGCAGATCGTAGGCTGACCGACGCACGCCGTCCTGATTGATCGCGATCCCGGCCCGCGCGGCCTGCGGTGGTGTCAAAGAGACGTCGAGGCATGCCGAGCGCGAGCGCGCGAGCGCCTCCGATTTGGTGGTGTAAGCAGCCACACGCTCGGGTCCGGCAATACCGAGCGCCATCGCCTTCGGCGTCAGCCGCTGGTCGGCATTGTCGGCCCGCAGCGTCAGGCGGAATTCAGCCCGCGAGGTGAACATGCGATAGGGCTCCAGCACCCCGCGCATGGTCAGGTCGTCGATCATCACCCCGATATAGGATTCGCCGCGCCCGAACGTCGCCGCCGTCAGGCCGGCCACCAAACGCGCCGCGTTCAGCCCGGCCACCAGCCCCTGCGCCGCCGCTTCCTCGTACCCAGTCGTCCCGTTGATCTGCCCGGCAAGGAAAAGGCCCGGTATCTTCCGGGTCTCCAACGACGCCCGCAATTCGTGCGGATCGACATGGTCGTACTCGATCGCGTAGCCCGGTTGCACGATCCCAGCCTTCTCCAGCCCGGGGATCGTGCGCACCAGGGCCTGTTGCGCATCTTCCGGCAGCGAGGTCGAGATCCCGTTCGGATAGACTGTCGGGTCGTCAAGGCCCTCCGGCTCCAGAAAAACCTGATGGCCGTCGCGATCGCCGAATTTGACGATCTTGTCCTCGATCGACGGGCAATAACGCGGTCCGACGCTGTCGATCTGGCCCGAATACATCGCCGAGCGATGCAGATTGGCGCGAATCACAGCGTGGGTTTCATCCGTCGTGCGGGTAACGCCGCATTCGATCTGCCGCTGCGTGATCAAGCCGGTCAGAAAGGAAAACGGCACCGGCTCGTCGTCTCCGGGCTGCATGTCCAACCGGGCCCAGTCGATCGTGCGGCCGTCGAGCCGCGGCGGCGTCCCGGTTTTCAGCCGGCCGAGCGCCAGCCCGGCCTGTCGCAAGGCCTGAGACAGGCCATAACTGGCCTTTTCGTTCATCCGCCCGGCCGGAATGCGGCGCTCGCCGATATGGATCAGGCCACCGAGAAACGTTCCGGTGGTCAGGACCACGGCCCCACAGGCGATCCGTTCTCCCGAAGCCAGCGTGATGCCGCCGATCCGGCCATCCGCCCGTTCGAACCCGACCGCCTCGCCCTCGACGATGTCGAGCCCGGTCTGCAACGCAAGCGCGTCCTGCATCGCCAGCCGATAAAGCGTGCGGTCGGCCTGGGCGCGCGGCCCGCGTACAGCCGGCCCTTTGCGGCGGTTGAGCAGACGAAACTGGATCCCGGCCTTGTCGGCGACCCGGCCCATCAGCCCGTCCAGCGCATCGATCTCGCGCACGAGATGGCCCTTGCCAAGCCCGCCAATGGCGGGATTGCACGACATCACGCCGATCTTGTCCCGCGCCAGCGTCAGCAGCGCCGTGCGCGCGCCGGCGCGCGCCGCGGCCGCCGCCGCCTCGCAGCCGGCATGACCGCCGCCGATCACCACTACATCATATGTCGGTGCCATCGTCGTCTCCGAAATCGGACCGGACAGATGCGCCGCGACATCTGTCTTGTCAAGAAAACACCGATACGATGTTTCACGTGAAACGGTTCGAGGCGGTCGTGTTCGGTTGTTTCACGTGAATCACCCGGTCGGGCCTGGTTGTCCGCAAGCCCCGTGTTTCACGTGAATCACTTTCCGATGCAGAAGCGCGAAAAGATTGCGCCCAAAATCTCCTCGACGTCCATCGTGCCCACGACCCGGCCGAGCGCGCGTGCCGCGATTCGCAGTTCTTCTGCCTGAACCTCCAGCCCCGCCTTAGCGTTTGCCGCCGCACGCAAGGCAGTCGACCCGCGCGTCAGTTCTTCGGCCTGGCGCGCTGTAAACGGGACCAGTGATCCGTGTCGGGCAACGCCGGCACGCGCCGCGGCGCTCAGCCGGTCCAGCAGGTCGACCAGGCCTTCGCCCGTGCGCACCGAAAGTCGCAAATCCGCCTCCACCGCCGCGCGCGCGCCCGGTTCGACAAGATCGATCTTGCTCGCCACCCGCAACGCGTCATCCGGAACCGCCCCCGGCACCGCGCCCGGCGCGCCGGCATCGATCAACACAATAACGCAGTCGGCTTCATCCGCGGCCGCGCGGCTGCGCCGGATTCCTTCCCGTTCCACCGCCCCGACCGCCTCGCGAATACCCGCCGTATCGGTCACCCGCACCTTCATCCCATCAAGATCGAGCTCAACGCTGACCAGATCGCGCGTCGTGCCCGGCTCGTCGGAGACGATCGCCACGTCCCGCTGCGCCAACGCATTGAGCAGGCTCGATTTCCCGGCATTTGGCGCCCCGATGATCGCGACCTTGAACCCGTCGCGAATGATCTCCGCCTGGCGATAACCCGCCACATGCGCGGCGATCTCCTCGGCCAGCGCCGCCATCTCCGGCCACACGCGATCGGACATCGCGCCCGGAACGTCGTCCTCATCGGCGAAATCGAGTTCGGCTTCGATCAGGGCCCGCGCCGCAAGGATCCGGTCGCGCCAGTCCGCATAAAGCGCTTGGTGCCGTCCGTCGGCGTTTTCAAGCGCAAAACGGCGCTGCGCCTCCGTCTCGGCATCGATCAGATCGGCGAGCGCTTCGGCGCCGGGAAGGTCGATCTTGCCGTGCGCGAGCGCCCTTCGGGTGAATTCGCCCGCATCGGCCTGCCTGAGACCCGGCATCGCCGACAACACGGCAAGCAGCCTGCCCACGACGGCCCGCCCGCCATGGATATGCAACTCGGCGCAGTCCTCGCCGGTAAAACTTGCCGGCCCCGGAAAAAACACCGCCAGCCCAGTATCGATCGCTATGCCGGCCTGATCGCGCAGGCGCGCAAATCGCATCGCGCGCGGCGTCGGCAGCGATCCGATCAGGCCGCGCAGAGTCTCGCGCGCCTGCGGTCCCGACAGCCGCACCACGGCCACGCCGGCCGGCAGTCCGCCGCTCGACAGGGCGAAAATCGTATCATGGAAAAGCGTTTGCCCCTGCAACCCGTCAGCCCTACCCTTTGCCCGCATCGTGAGGAAATCCGACATGACTCTCCCGGCCGAGAACCTTCTGTCCGCCGAAAGCAGCCCCTATCTGCGCCAGCATGCCGACAATCCCGTTCATTGGCGCGCCTGGTCGAGCGCAGCGCTGGCCGAGGCCAAGGCGCTCGACCGGCCGATCCTGCTTTCGGTTGGATACGCCGCCTGCCACTGGTGCCACGTCATGGCGCATGAATCCTTCGAAGACGCCGAAACCGCCGCCGTCATGAACCGCCTCTATGTAAACATCAAGGTCGATCGCGAAGAGAGACCCGACATCGACCAGATCTTCATGGCCGCGCTGACGGCGACCGGCGAACAGGGCGGCTGGCCGCTGACCATGTTTCTCACGCCCGATGCCCGCCCGTTCTGGGGCGGCACCTATTTCCCGAATGAGAACCAGCACGGCCGGCCGGCCTTTACCGCCGTCCTGAATGCCGTCCATGCCGCCTGGACCGACAAGAAGGCGGAGATCGAACAAAACGCCGAGGCGCTCTCTGCCCATGTCGCCCGCAGTCTCGCCCCCGTTGTCGAAGCCAGCCAGGACGCCACCGCGCCGCTCGCCGATCTGGCCGGATCGATCGCTGATATGACCGACTCCACGCTCGGCGGCCTGCGCGGCGCGCCGAAATTCCCCAACGCGCCGTTCATGAACGCGCTCTGGCACGCCTGGCTCGACTACGGCGAGCAACGCTATCGCGACGCGTTCCTGACCAGCCTCCGCGGCATGCTCAACGGCGGCATTTACGACCATGTCGGCGGCGGTCTGTGCCGCTATTCGACCGATGGCGACTGGCTGGTGCCGCATTTCGAAAAGATGCTCTACGACAACGCGTTGATGATCCGCCAGTGCCTGTGGGCGCACGCCGAGACCGGCGACGACATGTTTCGGGACCGAATCGAAAACACGGTCGCATGGCTGGTCCGTGAGATGCAGCTCGATGGCGGTGCCTTCGCCTCCAGCCTCGACGCCGACAGCGCCGGCGAAGAGGGACTGTTCTACACATGGACACGGAACCGAATCGAATCCGTCCTGGACGATGATTCCGGCTGGTTCTTCCGTCATTTCAAGCTCGGCACCGCCCCGCATTGGCACGGCGACCCCGTCTTGTTCAGGGCCGCTTCGCCGGATGGCGGCACAGCCGTCGATGACCGGCGCCTTGCGGCCTTGCTCGCCACATTGCGCGACGCGCGCGCTGAACGCGTTCGGCCCGGACGCGACGACAAGGTTCTGGTCGACTGGAACGGCCTCATGATCCGCGCGCTCGCCGAAGCGGGTCGCTATTTCGACCGCGGCGACTGGATCGATATCGCGGCCGACAGCTTTCGTTTCGTTGTCGAATCGAGCGATGGCGGGCGCCTGCCGCACAGCATTCTCGGCGCGGACCGGCTGTTTCCCGCCATGTCCAGCGACTATGCCGCGATGATCAACGCCGCGATCGCGCTGGCCGAGGCCTCGGGCGATCGCGATCCGCTCGATCAGGCGCTTATGTGGGCGGCGACGCTGGAAGACTGGTACGGCGACGGCAATTCGGCCCATTACCTGACCGCGCGCGACAGCGCCGACGTGCCGTTTCGCATCCGCGGCGACGCCGATGACGCCGTCCCGTCCGCCACCTCGCAGATCGTCGAGGCCCTCTTCCGGCTTGCCGCGGCAATCGGGGATGTCGATCTGACGCTGCGCGCGATGGCCACCGCGCGCGCCGCTCTCGGCCGCGCCGCCCTGCAGCGTTTCGGCCAGGCCGGCATCGTCGTCGCGGCCGCGACGGCATTCGAGCCGCGAAAGCTGGTCATGACCGGCGGAACCGGGTCCGGGTTCCTTTCGGTTGCGAATCGATATCCCGATCCGCGGCGGGTCGATGTCATCGCCCCTGCATCCGGCGATCTCGGCGCCGCCTTGCCGGACGGCACGGTGATCGATAGCGGTGCGGCCGCCTATCTGTGCCTGGGGCAGACCTGCCTGCCACCGATCAAGGCAACCGGCCAACTCGAAGCCCGGCTGGCCGAAACGGTACGCCGCGACGCGCCATAAGAACGTGCCGGGACGCCAAGTTTTTGAAAGCCGTGTCCCGCCCTTGACCCAGAGCGCGACGCTCCCGGCAAAGTCTATCGAAACTTACGGAAAAACAACCACTTATCGAGAAGATGGCGAATCATAGCCGGCTCATCGACCGGCCTTGACTCACGTGTTCATCGAATCGAAGAAGTCGGCGTTGCTCTTGGTCTGTTTGAGCTTGTCGATCAGGAATTCGATCGCGTCCGTGGTTCCCATCGGCGACAGGATCCGGCGCAGCACGAAGATCTTCTGCAGATCCTGGCGCGGGATCAGCAGATCCTCCTTGCGCGTACCCGATTTCAGAATGTCGATCGCCGGGAAGATGCGCTTGTCGGCCACCTTGCGGTCGAGCACGATTTCCGAATTGCCGGTGCCCTTGAATTCCTCGAAGATGACCTCGTCCATCCGGCTGCCGGTATCGATCAGCGCCGTGGCGATGATGGTCAGCGACCCGCCTTCCTCGATATTGCGCGCCGCGCCGAAAAACCGCTTCGGCCGCTGCAGGGCGTTGGCGTCGACACCGCCGGTCAGCACCTTGCCGGAAGACGGCACGACGGTGTTGTAGGCGCGTCCGAGCCGGGTGATCGAATCGAGCAGGATCACCACGTCGCGGCCGTGCTCGACAAGGCGCTTGGCTTTCTCGATCACGATTTCCGCAACCTGGACGTGGCGTGCGGCCGGTTCGTCGAAGGTCGAGGACACCACCTCGCCGTTCACCGAGCGCTGCATGTCGGTCACTTCTTCCGGCCGCTCGTCGATCAGCAGCACGATCAAGAAACACTCGGGATGATTGGTGGTGATCGAGTGGGCGATATTCTGCAGAAGCACCGTCTTGCCGGTGCGCGGCTGGGCCACGATCAGCGCGCGCTGGCCCTTGCCGAGCGGCGCCACCAGATCGATGACCCGCGACGAGCTGTCCTTGGTCGTCGGATTGTCGATTTCCATGCGCAGCCGCTCATTGGGGTAAAGCGGCGTCAGATTGTCGAAATGAATCTTGTGACGGATCTTTTCAGGATCCTCGAAATTGATCGTGCTGACCTTGAGCAGCGCGAAATAGCGCTCGCCTTCCTTCGGGCTGCGGATCGGTCCCTCGACCGTATCGCCGGTCTTCAGCGAAAACCGCCGGATCTGCGAGGGCGAAATGTAGATATCGTCCGGACCCGGCAGATAGTTGGCATTGGCCGAGCGCAGGAAGCCGAACCCGTCCTGCAAGACCTCCACCACGCCTTCGCCGATGATCTCGACATCCTGCGCCGCCAGCTTCTTCAGGATCGCGAACATCAGCTCCTGCTTGCGCATGACGCTGGCGTTTTCGACCTCCAGCGACTCCGCAAAGGCGATCAGGTCGGTAGGCTTCTTGCTCTTGAGGTCTTGGAGTTTCATTTCTTGCATATTGTGTGCTCGAAGGCGGAGGGGAAAACAGCGGAAACGGCGAATGCCCGCGGCAGAGTACGAATTCTATGCGGCTGCGCTGTAAGGAGGGAAGAATTCCATAGTCCTTCCGGATCGAAAGCGCAAGGTCGGTTTTGGATCAGAACGGCTTGACGATCACCAGGATCACGATCGCGATCATCAGCACCGTGGGAACTTCGTTCATCAGGCGCCAGAACCGCGCCGGCCGCTGATTGCGGTCTTCGGCGAAACGGCGCACCGATGCCGAGAAATAGCCATGCGCACCCGACATCGCAAGAACCAGTGCAATCTTTGCGTGCAGCCAGCCACCGGAAAACCCGAATCCCTGCCAGGCGAGCCACAGCCCCAGCGCCCAGCTCACCGTCATCGCCGGATTGATGATCGCCCGCAAAAGCCGGCGTTCCATCACCTTGAAGGTTTCAGACTGCGCCGAGCCCGGCTCTGCCTGGCAATGATAGACGAACAGGCGCGGCAGATAGAGCATCCCGGCCATCCACGAGATCACCGCGATGACATGGACGGCCTTGATCCAGAGATAATATCCAGACAGGTCGAAAGCCAGCAGCGCCAGCACCGCGAGCGCCAGCACGATCAGCCCGCCGATTGCCCTGACGAGCGGGCTCGGTCCTGCCGCCGATGTCCCGTCCGAGTTCATGCCTTGCTCCGAACCCGCGCGATCATCGCTTCGACATGCGCGATCGGTGTTTGCGGGGTGATGCCATGTCCGAGATTGAAGATCAGCGGCCCGTCGGACAGGTGCTCGAGGATCCGATCGACCCCTTTGCCGAGCGCGTCTCCGCCCGCCACCAGCCGCAACGGATCGAGATTGCCCTGCACGGCGCCCCCGGCCTGCAGGCGACGCGCCTGGGAAAGCGGCACGGTCCAGTCGAGCCCCAGCCCGTCGACACCGGTTGCCGCGCGATAATTGTCGAAACGGCTGCCGGCGCCTTTGGGAAAGCCGATCACCGGAATGTCGGGATGCCGCTCCTTGATCGTCGCCACCATTTGCGCCACCGGCTTCACGCAGAACCGGGTAAACTCTTCCTCGCCGAGCACCCCGGCCCAGGAATCGAAGATCTGCACCGTATCGGCGCCGGCCTCGATCTGACGCAGCAGATAGGCGGCCGATATCTCGGTCAAAACCCCGATCAGCCGGTCCATGGCTTCCGGTTCCGTGTAGGCGAACAGCCGCGCCGGCGCCTGGTCGGGCGTCCCGTGCCCGGCGATCATATAGGTCGCGACCGTCCATGGCGCGCCGCAAAAGCCGATCAGCGCGGTTTCGGCCGGCAAAGTCTGCCGCAGACGCGACACGGTTTCGTAGACCGGCGCCAGCCTTTGGTGAAAATCGCTTGGATCGAGATCGCCGATCTCGGCCGCTTCGATCGGCGTCATCAGCGGCCCTTTGCCTTCCTCGAAGCGCAGATCGCGGCCGAGCGCATGCGGTACGACCAGAATGTCGGAAAACAGGATCGACGCGTCAAAACCAAACCGCCTGATCGGCTGCATGGTCACTTCCACCGCCAGTTCGGGATTGTAGCACAGATCGAGAAAGCTCCCCGCCTTCTTCCTGACCTGCCTGTATTCCGGCAGATACCGTCCGGCCTGCCGCATCATCCAGAGCGGTGGCGGAGAGAGGCTTTCGCCTTTCAGGACGCGAATCAGCCTTCGGTCACTGCCCATGCGGAATCCTTCCAGTTGCGGACTTAATTAAAGAAAGAGATTTGAGAAGGGAACTTCTTGTTCTTCTATGACTCTGTCGAAAACGGGGATTGGCGCCAGTCCCCAGATTGTCGCGGCGCAACCCAGCCGCATCGACAGAACGGATTTGTGCGTCCCGGCATGTTGATAACGGGGAGTATCAAAAATTGCGATTGAATTTCAATATGTTGAAAAAGAGACGAATCTTTCCCGAATTCAAGGCCCCGTGGACGGCGCGCGCGCCCCACCGAGTTCTCAACAGCGCCGGAATCTTGTCCAGATCACCCTGGATTGTGGAAGACTCGGCATCTGATACAGTCGCTTCGCCCCGGCCGGTCCCTGGGTCGGGCTTATCCACATTTGCCAACAGGACCGCCGTGCCCCTGTGAACAGACCTCAGAGCTTTTTCCATCTCCATCTGATATCCGATGCGACCGGCGAGACCCTGCTTGCCGCCGGCCGGGCGGCGGCGGCCCAATACAAGGACGCCCGCGCCGTCGAGCACATCTATCCGCTGATAAGGACCGAACGGCAGCTCCAGGCCGTATTGGACGAGATCGACGCCGAACCGGGCATCGTTCTTTATACCGTCGTCGACGAGACGCTGGCGCGCACCATCGACGAACGCTGCGCGGCGATGGGTCTGCCCTGCGTGTCGGTGCTCGAGCCGGTACTGACCGTGTTCCAGTCCTATCTCGGCGCGCCGGCCGGCCGACGGGTCGGCGCCCAGCACGCGCTCGATGCCGATTATTTCCGACGCATCGACGCGCTGAATTTCACCATGGATCACGATGACGGCCAGCTGCCCGCCGACATCGAGGAGGCCGACATCGTCCTGGTCGGCATTTCGCGCACCTCCAAGACACCGACCAGCATCTATCTGGCCAATCGCGGCATCAAGACCGCCAATGTGCCGATCGTGCCGGGCGTGCCGGTGCCCGAAGCGCTGTCGCGGGCCAAAAAGCCGCTGATCGTCGGCCTGGTCGCCTCGGCCGAACGCATCTCGCAGGTGCGCCACCATCGTATTCTGGGCGCCACGGCCGATTTCGACGCCGGCGCATACACCGACCGGGCTCATATCGTTCAGGAACTGACCTATGCACGCCAGATCTGCACCCGCAACGGCTGGCCGATGATCGACGTCAGCCGTCGTTCGATCGAAGAGACCGCCGCCGCCATTCTTGCGCTGCGCGGCAGAAGCCGCTAGCGAGCCGATCATGACCAAGATTCAGACCCGACCGCCGCTCGTTCTCGCCTCGCAGAGCCCGTTCAGGCTCAAAATGCTCGCCGATGCTGGCGTACAGGTCGAGGCGCAGGCGGCCGGGATCGATGAGCGCGCCGTAGAGGCCCCCCTGCGCGGCAGCGGTGCCACGGCCGAGGATGTCGCCATGGTGCTCGCCGAAGCCAAGGCAGGCGCCGTCAGCGAAAAAAGGCCGGAGGCGCTGATCATCGGCGCCGATCAGACATTGTCGCTCGACGGCGAACTGCTGCACAAGCCGGCCGACATGGCCGAGGCGCGGCGCCGGCTGTTGCAGCTGTCAGGCAAGACCCATCAGCTCAACAGCGCCGCGGCGCTCGTTCGCGGCGGCGAGACCCTGTGGCGGCACGTCTCCGTCGCGCACATGACGGTGCGCGCGCTGGAGCCCGACTTCGTCGGCCGGCATCTCGCCCGCGTCGGCGACGCCGCGCTGACCAGCGTCGGCGCCTATCAGGTCGAGGGCGAGGGCATTCAGCTTTTCGAGCGCATCGAGGGCGACTTTTTCGCCATTGTCGGCCTGCCGCTGCTGCCGCTCCTGGCCGCGCTGCGCGACCTGGGCGCCATCGATGGCTGAGCGGGCGCGGCGCGCCTTCGTCTGCGGCTGGCCGGTCGCGCATTCGCGCTCGCCGTTGATCCATCGATACTGGCTGGCCGAACACGATATCGATGGCAGCTACGACGCCGTTGCGGTCGAACCGGCCGGTTTCGACGATTTCGTCCGCGGGCTGCAGGAGGCGGGCTGGGCCGGCGGCAACGTCACCATTCCGCACAAGCAGCGCGCGGTCGCGCTGGCCGAGCGTCGCGACGCCGCTGCCGAAAGGATCGGCGCGGCCAATACGCTGTGGTTTGAAAACGGCAGGCTTCATGCCGCCAACACCGATTGGTCGGGTTTTGCCGCGAACCTCGATCAGGGCGCGCCGGGCTGGCGCGAGGGCGAGCGTGCCGTCGTGCTGGGCGCCGGCGGCGCGGCACGGGCGGTGATTCACGCCCTGCAAATCGCCGGCTATCGGCACATCGCCATCGTCAACCGCACGGTTGAGAGGGCGCAGGTCCTCGCCGCGCGTTTCGGCGCCGGCGTCGATGTTGCCCCCCTGGAGAGCCTGGGCGGCCTGCTTGCGCATTGCGACCTCCTGGTCAACACGACCTCGCTCGGCATGGACGGTGCGCCCGGCCACGCGTTCGATCTTGACCGGCTCGGCGACCGCACGATCGTGACCGACATCGTTTATGTGCCGCTGGTCACGCCGTTGCTCGCGCAGGCCGCGGCGCGCGGCTGCGTGACCGTCGACGGGCTCGGCATGCTGTTGCATCAGGCCGTGCCCGGTTTCGAAGCCTGGTTCGGGGTGCGGCCGCAGGTGACCGACGCGCTGCGCGCGCTTGTCGTTGCCGATATGGAGAAAAACAAATGATCGTTCTCGGCCTCACCGGTTCGATCGGCATGGGCAAATCGACCACGGCGCGGTTCTTTTCAGACTATGGCGTGCCGGTCCACGATGCCGATGCCGCGGTTCACGCGCTTTACGAAGGAAAGGCGGTTCCGCTGGTCGGCGAACGGTTTCCCGACGCCATCGTTGCCGGCAGGGTCGATCGCGCGCGGCTGGCCGAGCAGGTCCTGGGCAGGCCCGAAGCGCTCAAGGCGCTGGAGGCGATCGTCCATCCGCTGGTGCGCGCCGCCGAACTCGAATTCCTCGCCGCGCACAGGAAAAAGGGCACGCCGCTGGTCGTGCTCGACATTCCGCTTCTTTACGAGACCGGCGGCGAACAAAGGGTTGATCGCGTTCTGGTCGTGACCGCGCCCGAAGAGGTGCAGCGCGAGCGGGTGCTCGCCCGGCCGGGCATGACGCCCGAGCGCCTGCAAAACATCCTCGACAAGCAGGTGCCGGATGCCGAAAAGCGCCGCCGCGCCGATTTCGTGCTCGATACCGGGCAGGGCATGGACCATGCCCGTCGCCGGGTCGGAGAGATCATCGCTGTCCTGACCGGGAAAACGGACGCATCGTCGAAGTGACGCCGCCGGCGCGCCGGCATGGCCTTGAAGCCTGTGGTGAAACCGCCGCCGTGGAGCGAAGGTGATTCAGCCGTGGGCCATCATGGTCTAGTCTGGCCATCGAATCGGAATTCGAGGCGGCGATGCGCGAGATCATTTTTGATACCGAAACCACCGGCCTCGACGCCCGCGAAGACCGCGTGATCGAGATCGGGGCGGTCGAACTGGTCAACCGGTTTCCCTCCGGCCAGGTCTTTCACGTCTATATCCATCCCGAAAACCGGGCCATTCATCCCGATGCGCAGGCCGTGCACGGCATCAGCTTGGCCGATCTGGAAGGAAAGCCGGTTTTCTCCGAGATCGCCGAGGATTTTCTTGCTTTTGTGGGCGACGGCAAGCTGGTGGCGCACAATGCCGGCTTCGACATGGGCTTCATCAATCAGGAGTTTGCCCGCTTAAGCATCGATGCGGTGGATCCGAACCGCGTAATCGATACGCTGGCGATCGCGCGGCGCAAGCATCCCATGGGGCCGAATTCCCTCGACGCCCTGTGCCGGCGCTACGGTATCGACAATAGCCGCCGCACCAAGCATGGCGCCTTGCTCGATTCGGAGTTGCTGGCCGAAGTCTATATCGAGCTGGTGGGCGGCAAGCAGGCCGCGCTCGGGCTGGAAGTGCGCGGCTCCGACACCGAGGAAACCGGGCGCGACATCGACATGATCGCGATCAGGCCGCGCGCGCGCGCCCTGCCGTCGCGTCTCACGGCCTCGGCGCGCGCAGCCCACGCGAAAATGGTCGAAACGCTCGGAGAAAACGCGATCTGGTCGCGGATCGACATTCGGCAAGACGAAAAGACACCCGACTGAGTGGGCTCGATTCTGGTGGGTGGACCGGACCCGGCCGCGCGGCGGGCGCGACGGGTCTTGCCGGTCAGCTTGCCTGGGCTTTGGCCTTGGCCTGATCCTCGGCGACCTTTTTCTGGAAGATCTGCGCGAAGTCGATCGGGTCGAGCATCAGCGGCGGGAAGCCGCCATTGCGGGTCGCGTCCGCGATGATCTGGCGCGCGAACGGGAAAAGCAGCCGCGGGCATTCGATGAAAAGCACCGGCAGCACGTGCTCCTTGGGGAACCCGGCGACCCGGAACACGCCGCCATAGGCGAGTTCGACGTTAAACAGCACCGAGTCCTGATGGCTGGCCTTGGCCGTCAGCATCAAATTGACGTCGTACTCGTTTTCCGAGATCGAGTTGGCGTTGACATTGACATTGATATTGATGTTCGGAGCCTGGTCGCGCCCGCGCAGCGAGTTCGGCGCGCCGGGGCTTTCGAAGGACAGGTCCTTGACATATTGCGCCAGAACGTTGAGCGACGGCTGCGCGCCGTTGCCGTTCCCGGTTGTTGCGGCGGTGCCGGCCGCTTCTTTCGACTTCTCGTCAGCCATTCGATCATGCCCTTGCCTGGAGGCCGCATCGCGGCCCGAAAATTTGCGCGTTCGCTATCATGGGCGGCTGTCTGAAACAAGCGCGCAAGCGCAATCGCCGGTCTCCGGCGTCGCCGATCGCCCTATTCGTCGCGTTTCGGCCCTTTCCAGGGCGAGTCCGCCGGACCGGAGCGGGAAAAATCCTTCTCGTCGAGATCGATGACCGTTTCGTCGCGGGGGGTGAAGTCCGGTTCGGGCCTTCCTCCGACATTGAAATGCACTTTCAGTCGTGACTTCACCAGCGACCAGACCGCGTCGCGCAACGCCGGCACGAACAGCGCGAAGCCGCATGCGTCGGTGACGAAACCCGGCAGCAGCAGCAGCAGCCCGGCGAACAGAATCATCGCGCCGTGGACCAGCTCGCGCTGCGGCACGCGCCCGGCATCCGTTTCCGCCTGGATGCGACGCAGCAGTCCAAACCCCTGGATCCGCAGCAGCACGGAGCCGATCAAAGCGGTCAGAACCACGATCGCCAGGGTCGCGAAAACGCCGATCCGCCCGCCAATCGCGACAAAAGCCGCGATTTCAAGCAGCGGAACGACCAGAAATACCGCAAAAAGGGTTGGAAATCTCACACTAATCACTTCGCTTGTCCGCGGATGGGACTGTTGTGATAAAATGGCTCGCAAAACGATGATGCGACCTGCACGTTCCCAACATAGTCATGCTACGGTCGGATTTGAATGATTGACCGTCGCGTTCTATATGCAATCGTCAGGGTCCGGTTCCACCAAGCTGGGACTGACGGTTAACAATAACGACGACGATTTTTGAGGCGGTTCGGCGGATACGATGGAATTTCTGGATATCGGAACACTGTTTTTCGTCGTCGCCGCGGTGGTGATCTTTCTCCAGTTGCGCAACGTTCTGGGGCGCCGGACGGGAAACGAAAAACCGCCCTTCGATCCCTATACGGCCAAGCGCACGCGCGAGACCGACGCCGACAAGCCGCAGGACAATGTGGTGTCGTTGCCGCGACGCAAATCAACCGGCGAGGGCGACCAGGAAACGCCCTATGCGGCGATCGACAAATATGCCGCGCCGGGCACGGAACTCAACAAGGGGCTGCGCGCCATCCACGACGCCGATCCCTCCTTCGATCCGCGCGGCTTCACCGAGGGCGCCAAGCTCGCCTACGAGATGATCGTCATGGCCTATGCCGACGGCGACCGCAAGACACTGAAAAACCTCCTGTCGCGCGAGGTCTATGACGGGTTCGTCGCCGCGATCTCCGAGCGCGAGAAACGGTCGGAAAAGATCCAGTCCTCCTTCGTCGGCATCGACAAGGTCGATATCGTTTCGGCCGAGATGAAGGGAACGGAGGCGCATCTCACCCTGCGCATCGTCAGCGAGCTGATTTCGGCGACGCGCGACGGCGCCGGCGAGGTGATCGACGGCGATCCCGAAACGGTTGCCGAGGTCAAGGATGTGTGGACCTTCGCCCGCGACACGCGCTCGCGCGATCCGAACTGGAAATTGGTGGCCACGGAAGCCGAAGACTGATTGCCGGCGTGGTCGGCCCGTGTCCTTGTCTCCCCTTCTGCGGCGCGTCGGGTTCGACGATGTGCCCGGCTGGGACGCCGACGATAGCCGGGCCGCGTTCGCGGCCTATCGGCGCAGCGCTAAGAAGGCGGCAACACGGACCTATCGTACCGGCAGCCTCGGCATAGAAGCCGCCGCCTTCGCGCCCGCCCATGCCGCCGCCTGCGCCGCCCCGCCGCGCGACGGCCGCGCGGCACGAACCTTCTTCGAAACCCATTTCGCCGCCTTTCGCGTCGTACCGGACGACCGCGCGCGCGGTTTCGTTACCGGATACTACGAACCCGAAGTCGACGCCGCGCCGCAGGCCTCGCCCGCCTTCAGATATCCGCTTCTTTCGCACCCGGACGATCTGGTGGCGGTCGACGACGCCAACCGTCCCCCCGGCCTCGACCCGTATTTCGCCTTCGCCCGCCGCTATCCGGACGGTCGCATTGGCGAATATTTCGACCGCGCCGCGATCGAGGCCGGCGCGCTGTCGGGCCGGGGCCTGGAGATCGCCTGGCTGGCGGACCCCGTCGACGTGTTTTTCATCCATGTCCAGGGCGCGGCGCGGCTGCGCATGCCCAACGGCGCGGTCAAGCGTGTGACCTATGCCGCCAAGAGTGGACATCGCTTCACGGGACCCGGCGGAATTCTGGCCGAAATCGGCGAATTGGCGCGCGAAAACGTCACAATGCAGACGATTCGGGCCTGGTTTTGCGAAAATCCGCAGCGAAAATCCGAGATTTTGTGGCAGAATCGCTCCTTTATCTTCTTTAAGGACGCGCCGGTCGACGATTCCGCGCTTGGCCCGGTCGCTGCGGCCAAGGTGCCGCTGACGCCCGGTCGCTCGCTTGCGGTCGACCGCCTGCTGCACACGTTCGGCACCCCGGTTTACGTTCATGCGCCGGATCTCGCGGCGTTCGGCGCGGCGCCGTTTTCGCGGCTGATGATCGCCCAGGACACCGGCTCCGCCATTACCGGCGCCGCCCGCGGCGATCTGTTTGCCGGCTCCGGCGCGGCTGCCGGCGACATCGCCGGCGTGATCCGGCACGAGGCCGATTTTTTCGTGCTCGTTCCGCGTGTTCTGGCCGACGGGGCCGGCGCATGAGAAACCGGGCGACAAAGGGCCTGACCGAGCAGGACCGGATCTTGTGGGAACGGGTCGCCCGCACCGCCACGCCGCTCAAGGGCCGCCATGCGCCGCCGGCCGAGATCGCGGCGCCGGCTGACGCGGCGCCGCAAAAAGACCAGGCGGGCGCGGGCACACGCCGGGCGTCGGTCGCGACCGCGCCGCGGCAGCAGGCCAAGCCCGCGCAGCAGGCGGCCGGCGGCATCGACCGGCCGACCCGGCAGAAACTGGCCAAGGGCCGCGTCGCGCTCGAGGCCAGCGTCGATCTGCACGGTCTGACGCAGAGCCAGGCGCACGGGCTGCTTTTGTCCTTCCTGATGCGCGCCCATGCCGCCGGCATCCGCCACGTACTGGTCATCACCGGCAAGGGAGCCTCGTTCGGCAGCGAAGGCGTCCTGCGCCGCGCCGTCCCCGGCTGGCTGGCGACCCCCTCCTTCCGCGCCATCGTCGGCGGGTTCGAACCCGCCGCGCGCCATCATGGCGGCCATGGCGCGCTTTATATCCGTCTGCGTCGGGCCGGTGATGGAGCGCGCTGATGACGCCGTTTGGTGAAAAAATGCGCGCCATGCGCCGCGACAAGGGCGTGACCCAGAAGGAGATGGCGCAGGCGCTCGGCGTCAGCCCGGCCTATCTGTCGGCGCTGGAGCGCGGCCATCGCGGCGTGCCGAGCTGGACGTTCCTGCAAAAGGTGCTCGGCTATTTCAACATTATCTGGGACGATGCGGAGGAATTGCGCCGGATCGCCGAACAGTCTCGGCCCCGGGTGGTGATCGACACGTCCGGTCTTTCGCCCGCCGCGACCCGCCTCGCCAATCTGCTGGCGACCGATATCGCCCGGCTCGACGAGGACGACATCGCCGCGCTGATCGAGCGCATCCGGGCGGTGGGACGGCGCTCGAAGCGCTTCGACTGATTTTTCCCGCCATGCGGCGACGGGCGCCCGTCTCGTCCGCTCGTCCGGTAATCAATCGGCCGCAAACAGCACCTTGAGTTCGCTCAGCCTGTCGTTGACCAGCCAGCCATAATAGTTTTCCTCCGGCAGCCGCTTCTCCTCGCCCTTTGCCGCGCGTTCGGCGTTTTCCCGGCGCAGCGCCTGTGCCCGTTCGCGCGGATTGCCGACATTGTAGAGCGTCGCGGTGATGCCGGGATTGTTGGAAATGTCGAACCCGGCGATCTCGGCATAGGCGTCGATCGCGGTTTTCAGCGTCGCCGCGACATAGGGCAGGGTAAGGTCCGGGTCCATGATGGTGCGGTAGACCTGCTGCGGATAGCGATGATCGAGCTTGGGCAATCCGGAAACCCGGTGCACCGTGTCGCTCATCTGCAGGGCCGTCAGCGGGTTGAGCTGGCCGATCCCGAACGTCTGGCCCGCATAGAAGGGCTGGAAGAACACCGCGCTGAAGCGGTTGTTCGGAAATCCCTTGCCGTCGACGACGCTGCCGCGGAACTGGGTGTTCCAGACCTTTTCGCGACAAGTCCACACCGCGTAACTGCCGGTTTCGGCATCGCAGGCGGCGAATTGCGGCCGCTTGATGAAGACGTCGACATCCTCGCCGTCATAGGCAAAGGAAAACCGCGTCGTCAGGTAGGATACCGCCTTGACGTAATAGGTCTGCAGCCGGTCATACGCATCGACATTGTAGGTATGTTCGCCGACGATGGCGCCGACGATATGCATCGGATCGATGCGGTAGGCGGAGGCGGCCTCGACGATCTTGGTCCGTAGCGTGTCGTCGCGTTTCAGCAGTGCGTAGACCTTGCGGTATTTGGCCTCGAACGTGGTCTTGAGCGCGCGTGTGCGCGATCCCGAACCGAACGGGATGTCGGGTTGCTCGACGTGCCGGTTGCCGACGGGCACCGGCGTTGCCGCCTGCGCGGGGGGCGCGATCAGGCCTGCCGCCAGGATCAGGATCCAAAAAAACTGCCTTGCCATATGTCCCAGAGCCGTTCGTTTTTGAACCGCCACGGTAGGAAACGCGCGGCCCCGAGTCGATAGCGCCAAGGGTGACTTGTTGCCCTTTGGGCCGTCGAAACGGAAACACCGCTTCGACATCCTTGCCACTTCCTAAAGAATGAATCGGGACAAATCTGTGTTCTTGGCCAGATCGCCGACATACCTGGCGACATAGTCGGCATCGATCGTCAGCGACGATCCCGACCGGTCGGGCGCCTCGAAGGAGATATCGTCGAGCACGCGTTCCATCACCGTCTGCAGCCGGCGCGCGCCGATATTTTCCACCGAGGCGTTGAGATCGACGGCGATGCCGGCCAGCGAATCGATGGCGTCGTCGGTGAAGTCGAGCGTCACGCCCTCCGTCTGCATGAGCGCGACATATTGCTTGATCAGGCTCGCCTCGGTTTCGGTCAGGATGCGCCGGAAATCCTCCTTCTCCAGCGCCCGCAGTTCGACGCGGATCGGCAGCCGGCCCTGCAGCTCCGGCAGCAGGTCCGACGGCTTCGAGACGTGGAAGGCGCCCGAGGCGATGAACAGAATATGGTCGGTCTTGACCGACCCGTATTTGGTGGCGACCGTGGTGCCCTCGACCAGCGGCAGCAGGTCGCGCTGCACGCCCTCGCGGGACACGCCGGCCCCAACGCCGCTGTCGCGCGTGGCGATCTTGTCGATCTCGTCGAGGAAGACGATCCCGTCATTTTCCGTGATCGACAGCGCCCGGCTCACCACCTCGTCCTGGTCGAGCAGCTTGTCGGATTCGTCGTTGATGAGATGGGCGTAGGAGTCCTTGACCGTGGTCTTGCGTGTCTTGGTACGCCCGCCCATCGCCTTCGACAGCATGTCGTTGATGTTGAGCACGCCGATATTGGCGCCCGGCATGCCGGGGATCTCCAGGGACGGGCCGGACGTGTCGGCGACCTCGACCTCGATCTCCTTGTCGTCGAGCTCGCCGCTTCTCAGCTTCTTGCGAAAGCTGTCGCGGGTCGCCGGGCTGGCATTCTTGCCCACCAGCGCCTCCAGCACCCGCTCCTCGGCATTGATATGCGCGCGCGCCTTGACGTCCTCGCGCATCTTGTCGCGCACCAGGCCCATCGCCACCTCGACCAGGTCGCGGATGATCTGTTCGACGTCGCGGCCGACATAACCGACCTCGGTGAATTTGGTCGCTTCCACCTTGATGAAGGGCGCGCCGGCGAGCCGCGCCAGCCGGCGCGAGATCTCGGTCTTGCCGACGCCGGTCGGGCCGATCATCAAGATATTTTTCGGCATCACCTCCTCGCGCATCTGGCCTTCGAGCTGCTGGCGCCGCCAGCGGTTGCGCAGCGCGATCGCCACGGCGCGCTTGGCGTCCTTCTGGCCGATAATGTAGCGGTCGAGCTCGGAAACGATCTCGCGAGGGGAAAATGTGGTCATGACGGGATCTCTTTTGTGTTTTCGCCGTGCTGCATCAAGAGGCAGTCGCCGGTGCGCCCGGCAAGATGCGGGATCGGCCGATAGCCGGCTTTTTCATAGGCGCGTATGGCGCGGCGATTATTCGGATCGGGATCGATAATGATCGTGGTGTGGCCTTGTTCGCGCAGCATCCGGGTGAATGCGCAGAGCGCCGCCGAGCCGATCCCTTTTGACAGCATGTTTTCCTCGCCGATGGAAATATCCACCCCGACCGTTTCAGGAAGGAATTCCGCCAGCCAGGGGTGGTCCGCGATCCAGTCCTCGTTCTGGTGGTGGCCGACATGCCAATACTGGATATAGCCGACCGGCGCACCATCGAGCAGGATGATGAAAGGGTGTGTCGTGTCGCGGCCTTCCACCATGTCGCGGATGTAGCCGAGTTCCACCTCCGGCTCGCCCCACCAGCGGCGCAGATGCGGGCTGTCGAGCCAGGTCCGCAGCACGGGGTAGTCGTCCGGCGTCACCGGCCGGAAGGAGATGTTCTGCGTGTCAATCGGCATCGAGTGTTTCGATCACGACGTTGCGGTTCGTGTAGACGCAAATGTCGGCCGCGATCTCCATCGCGGCGCGGGCGATCTCTTCGGCCGACTTGTCGGTGTCGGCGAGCGCGCGCGCGGCGGCCAGCGCGTAATTGCCGCCGGAGCCGATCGCCATCACCCCGTGCTCGGGTTCCAGCACGTCGCCGGTGCCGGTAAGCGCCAGGGTCACGCTCTTGTCGGCGACCAGCATCATCGCCTCGAGCCGACGCAGATAGCGGTCGGTGCGCCAGTCCTTGGCCAGTTCCACACAGGCCCGCGTCAACTGGTCGGGATATTGTTCGAGCTTGGTCTCGAGCCGTTCGAGCAAGGTGAAGGCGTCGGCGGTCGCGCCGGCGAAACCGGCGATCACGTTGCCCTTGCCCAGGCGCCGGACCTTGCGGGCATTGCCCTTCATGACCGTCTGCCCCATCGAGACCTGGCCATCGCCGGCGATCACCACGGTGCCGCCCTTGCGCACGGTAACGATTGTGGTCGCATGCATTGCGGGTGCTTCTGACATGAATGGCTCCAATGACACGTGACCGAGGCGCGGCGTTTCGACAGCGCCTTATTTATGCAGCGCGGGCCGGATTGCAAATCTGCACCGGACAATGGTCTGCATGCTCCGGCGAACTGGCATTCCCCGCGCGCCACTGTTAGAAGGCAGCGCCACGCTACTTTCAGGACAAGCGAGATGGACGCCAGCACCGGTCGCACCGCAACGATCAGCCGCAAGACCAACGAGACCGCCATCGAGGTGGCCGTCGATCTCGACGGCGGCGGCAAACACGACATCGTAACCGGCGTCGGCTTCTTCGACCATATGCTCGAGCAGCTGTCGCGCCATTCGCTGATCGACATGACGATCAGGACGAAGGGCGACCTGCACATCGACGACCACCACACGGTCGAGGATACCGGCATCGCCATCGGGCAGGCCATCGCCCGCGCGCTCGGCGAGCGGCGCGGCATCACCCGCTACGCCTCGCTCGATCTCGCCATGGACGAAACGCTGACGCGGGCCGCCGTCGACATATCGGGCCGGCCGTTCCTGGTCTGGAACGTGCCTTTTTCGGCGCCCAAGATCGGCACGTTCGATACCGAGCTGGTGCGCGAGTTCTTCCAGGCGCTCGCCCAGAATGCCGGCATCACGCTGCATGTGACGACGCTTTACGGCGCCAACAACCATCATGTCGCCGAAACCTGCTTCAAGGCCGTCGCGCGGGTTCTGCGTGTCGCGCTCGAAGCCGATCCGCGTCAACGCGACGCCGTGCCCTCGACCAAAGGCACGCTTGGCTAGGAATCCGCTTATGGCCAGTTTCGTCGTTCTGGAGCCTTCCGGTGACCGTCCCGCCGCCGACATGAGATTCGTCCGCGACGGTTTTGCCTGGCTCGGCCTTCTGCTGCCCTTCTTCTGGCTTTTGTGGCACCGGCTGTGGATCGAGGCGTTGCTTTTCCTGGCCGCCTCGATCGGACTGGCGCTGCTGGTCGAATTCGCCGGTCTGGGCGTGGTCGCGCCGTTCCTGTCGCTCATTCTGGCGCTTTATGTCGGCATCGAAGGTGCGACGCTGCGGGTCTGGGCGGCAACCCGTCGCGGCTGGCGCGAATGGGGCGTCGTGGAGGCCGACACGCTCGAGGACGCCGAGTCGCGCTATTTCGCCGAACGCGGCGACGCTGCGGAACCCGAGCGGATTGTCCAGCGCGCCGAGCCGTCCCGCACGGTGAGGCCGGGCGTTTCCGGCGAACCCGCGCTCGGCCTGCTCGACTATCCCGCGCGAGGCTGACAATGCGTGTCGCCATCATCGATTACGGCTCCGGCAATCTGCGCTCGGCCGTCAAGGCCTTCGAGCGCGCCGCGCGCCAGGCCGGCATCGCCGCCGAGATCGAGCTGACATCAAATGCCGAACGGGTGCGCACGGCCGACCGCGTCGTGCTGCCGGGCGTGGGCGCCTATGCCGATTGTCGCGCCGGCCTCGATGCCGTGCCCGGCATGGTCGAGGCGATCGACGAGGCCGCGATTGCCAGGGGCCGGCCCTTCCTGGGCATCTGCGTCGGCATGCAGCTGATGGCGCAGCGCGGCCTGGAAAAGACGACGACGAAGGGTTTCGGCTGGATCGCCGGCGACGTGGTCCGCATCGAGCCCGCCGAGCCCGCCTTGAAAGTTCCCCAGATCGGCTGGAACACGATCGCGCTCGGGCGGCCGCACCCGCTGTTTGAGGGCATTGCGACCGGAGAAAGCGGGCTGCACGCCTATTTCGTCCATTCCTATCATCTGCAGACGCGGCTGGCCGAGGAACTGGTCGCCGTCACCGACTATGGCGGCCGGATCACGGCGGCGGTCGGCCGCGACAACCTTGCCGGCACCCAGTTCCATCCCGAAAAGAGCCAGGCGCTCGGCCTGGCCCTGATCGCCAATTTCCTGAGGTGGAGGCCATGAGCCGCAAAGCGTGTTGGATCGCAACGGCCGCAAACAGGGCGGGAGCCGAGGCATGATCCTGTTTCCCGCCATCGACCTCAAGGACGGCCAGTGCGTGCGCCTGAAGCTCGGCGACATGGCGACCGCCACGGTCTATAACGCCGATCCGGCCGCCCAGGCCAAGGCCTTCGAGGCACAGGGCTTCGACTGGCTGCATGTCGTCGACCTGAACGGCGCCTTCGCCGGCGAGAGCGTCAACGGCGCCGCCGTGGAGGCGATCCTCAAGGCGACGCGCAACCCGGTCCAGCTCGGCGGCGGCATCCGCACGCTCGCCGATATCGAGGCCTGGCTCGACAAGGGGCTGGCGCGCGTCATTTTGGGCACGGTGGCGGTGCGCGATCCCGATCTGGTCAAAGAGGCCTGCCGGCTTTTTCCCGGCAAGATCGCGGTCGGCATCGACGCCAAGGGCGGCAAGGTCGCCGTGGAAGGCTGGGCCGAGGCCTCCAAGCTCGGCGTGATCGAGCTGGCCGAGCGTTTCGAGGGCGCCGGCGTGGCCGCGATCATCTATACCGACATCGACCGCGACGGCGTGCTTTCGGGCATCAACTGGGAGGCGACCATCGATCTGGCCAACGCGGTCTCGATCCCCGTCATCGCCTCGGGCGGGCTCGCCTCGATCGCCGATATCGTGCGCATGACCATGCCCGACGCGAAGCGGCTCGAAGGCGCGATTTCCGGCCGCGCGCTTTATGACGGGCGCATCGACCCTGCCGAGGCGCTGGCCGTGCTCGGCGGCGCCAAACCTCCGGCCGGGCTGTTCGAGGACCCGGCATGACCCTGAAAGCCCGCGTTATCCCCTGTCTCGACGTCAAGGACGGCCGCGTCGTCAAGGGCGTCAATTTCGTCGACCTGATCGATGCCGGCGACCCAGTCGAGGCCGCCAAGGCCTATGACGCGGCCGGCGCCGACGAATTGTGCTTTCTCGACATCACCGCCTCGTCGGACAATCGCGAGACGATTTTCGACGTGGTGGCGCGCACGGCCGAGCAGTGCTTCATGCCGCTGACCGTCGGCGGCGGCGTGCGCGCGGTCGCCGATATCCGCAAGCTGCTGCTGGCCGGCGCCGACAAGGTGTCGATCAACACGGCGGCGGTCAAAAATCCCGATTTCGTCGCCGAGGCGGCCGACAAGTTCGGCAACCAGTGCATCGTCGTGGCGATCGACGCCAAGAAGGTGTCGGCGCCGGGCGAGGCCGCGCGCTGGGAGATCTTTACCCATGGTGGCCGCGAGAAGACCGGCATCGAGGCGATCGGGTTCGCACAAAAAATGGTCGAACGCGGCGCCGGCGAGATCCTGCTGACCTCGATGGATCGCGACGGCACCAAGGCCGGCTACGATTTGGCGTTGACGCGGGCGGTCGCCGACGCCGTGCGCGTGCCGGTGATCGCGTCGGGGGGCGTCGGCACGCTCGACCATCTGGTCGAGGGCGTCCGCGACGGTCACGCCGCCGCCGTGCTCGCCGCCTCGATCTTTCATTTCGGCACCCATTCCATCGCCGAGGCCAAGCACCATATGGAAGCGGCCGGCATCGCCGTGCGCCTCGACCCGGCGGCGCCGGCCGGAGCACGGCCATGAGCGGATTTTCCCTGACCGATCTGGAAAAGATCATCGCCGAGCGCGGTCGCTCCGGCGATCCGCAGTCGTGGACGGCGAAACTGTTTGCAAGCGGCACCGACAAGGCCGCGCAGAAGCTCGGCGAGGAAGCCGTGGAAACGGTGATCGCGGCGGTGCGCGGCGATCGCGACGGGCTGGTTTCTGAAAGCGCCGATCTTGTCTATCATTGGCTGGTGGTGCTGGCACTCGCCGATGTGCCGGTTGCCGATGTGCTGGCCGAACTCGAGCGCCGTACGGCGCGCTCCGGCATTGCCGAGAAGGCGGCGCGCAAGGAGTGAGGCGGGCGCGAAAGGGAAGGTGATGGACCAGCTTGCTCCGGACCTGAAATATTCGCCCTACCGCTTCTTCAGCGCGGCGCGCTGGGCAGGCTTTCGCGCCGACACCCCGCTCACCCTGACCGAGGACGAGGTTCGCCGGCTGAGCTCGCTCAACGACCCGGTCGATCTCGACGAGGTCCGCCGCATCTACCTGTCGCTGTCGCGGCTCTTGTCGGCCCATGTCGAGGCGAGCCAGCTTTTGTTTCACCAGCGCAAGGTGTTCTTCAATACCGGCGACGTGGTCAAGACGCCCTTCATCATCGGCATCGCCGGTTCGGTCGCGGTCGGCAAGTCGACGACGGCGCGCATTCTCCAGGAACTTCTGGGGCGCTGGCCGTCGAGCCCCAAGGTCGACCTCGTCACCACCGACGGGTTTTTGTACCCCAACGAGGTGCTGCGCGGCGAGAACATCATGGACCGCAAGGGCTTTCCGCAAAGCTACGATGTCGGCCAGCTGTTGCGGTTCCTGTCGGCGATCAAGTCCGGCGAGCCGGACGTGCGCGCCCCGGTCTATTCCCACCTGACCTATGACGTGGTGCCCGGCGAATATGTGCTGATCGACCGGCCCGACATCCTGATCTTCGAGGGCATCAACGTCTTGCAGACCCGCGACCTGCCCCCGGACGGGCGCGCGGTGCCGGTGGTGTCGGATTTCTTCGATTTCTCGATCTATATCGACGCCGACGAAGACCTGATCCACACTTGGTATATCGACCGTTTCATGCGCCTGCGCGAGACCGCCTTCCGCAACCCGCAATCCTTCTTCCACCGCTATTCGCAGCTTTCCGAGGACGCCGCGCGCGCCATCGGCGAAAACCTGTGGGCCAATATCAACCTGAAGAACCTGCGCGAGAATATCGTGCCGACCAGGCCGCGCGCCGACCTGATCCTGCGCAAGGGCGCCGACCATCTGGTCGAGGAGGTGGCGCTGCGCAAGCTATAGGCGCCATGCCGCCGCGCGGGACGATCCGACGCCCTCCTTCGCAGCCGGCGGGCGGTTTCCCTCCGACTGTCATCCGGCTCAGCGGTCAGGCCCGATCCGGCCTGGCCCATCGCGCTTGTGAGGCCGCCGGATGTGGGTTAGGTCGAGCCCGCGAACGGGTCCGCGAGCCAAGGAGAACGGCAGATGACGACGACGACGGTTTTGCCCGCCGGGCTGCGGGAACTGCGCTTTCCGTTTCCCGACACGCCCGAGACCGGCACGGTCAGCGAGGTCGCGCCCGGCATTTTGTGGGCGCGCATCCCGCTGCCCTTCCGCCTCGACCACGTCAACATCTACCTGATCGAGGACGGCGACGGCTGGGCCGTGCTCGACACCGGCATCGCCAACGGGAAGACCCGCGAAATCTGGCGGGCTCTGGTCGCCGGGCCGTTGGCCGGCCGGCGCCTGACGCGGCTGATCGTCAGCCATTATCATCCCGACCATATCGGGCTGGCCGGCTGGCTGTGCGACCGGTTCGACCTGCCGCTTCTGACCAGCCACTCGGCCTATCTCGGCTGTCTCAACATCTCGCTCAGTCCGGGCGCGCTCGATGCCGCGCCCTATCGCGACCATTACCGCCGCCACGGCATGGCGGACGACGCGGCGCGCCTGGTCAGCACCCAGGGCCACAATTATCTGCGCATGGTCGCGCCGCTGCCGCCGGTTTTTTCGCGGCTGGTGGCCGGCGACACGCTGACGCTCGGCGGGCGCGATTTCGAGGTGCTGGCCGGCGACGGCCACGCGCCGGAGCAGTTGATGCTCTACTGGCGCGACGGCAACGTGTTCTTGGCCGCCGACCAGGTGCTGGCCAGGATCTCGCCCAATATCGGCGTGTGGGCGGTCGAACCGGAGGGGGACCCGCTCGGGCTCTACCTGCGCTCGCTCGCCGCGCTGCGCGCGACGATCCCGGCCGACGCGCTGGTGCTGCCCGGCCACCAGCTTCCCTTTGTCGGGCTGCACCAGCGCTGCCGCGAGCTGGCCGCCCATCATGACGAGCGCTGCGCGGCGATCGCCGAGGCCTGCAGCGCGAAGCCGCGCTCGGTGGCCGATCTGCTGCCCTTCGTGTTCCCCCGCGCGCTCGACCCGCACCAGATGGGTTTCGCCTTCAGCGAGGTCCACGCCCACGTCAACCGCATGAAGCGGCAGGGCAGGCTGGTGCGCGACGCAAAGGACGAGGACGTGCACCGCTACCGGCTGGCCTGAGGCCACAGCCAGCGCCGGACGCGGGCCTGTATCGCCACATCGTTCCGAGCGGGACCGTACCGCCGAACCCGGCGCGCTCGGCCCGACACGCAGGAAGGCGGAAAGATCGGCGCCGCCGGCGCCGCGATCACGCCCGGATGGTCGTGGGGCGTTGGCCGGAAGCAGTCATGAAACGGCCTTCTGGGGGTAGGGTCAGAAGGGCTTTAGGCTCTCCAGTGACTAGAGGTTCAAGGGAACATTGAGCCTGTTTCAAACGCGAAGGTCGGCGTTGGGGTGGGAAGCGGACTGGCGGCTATTGTGCGCGGAAGTTGGGAAAGCCGTCATTGACGTGGCCGCCAAACTTCGACGGCAATGCGCCGGAGTTGATCGTTCTGATGCGATCTCAAACCTCTGCAGTGTGGACTTTCGCTGCGTTTGCGGTTCACCTTCATCGTGCAATGTGTTCAGACATTCGCTATTATATCTTCGCTGTCTGGACGTATCTTGCTCTGGTGCTACCTTCGACGTTTCAAAACCTTATAGACACACATGGACTATGTATTGAACAATGATGCGGCACCGTCGATACTGAATTGTTTTCGTCAACTTCCTGACTTTCCGGCGTTTGAGGCGTTTGCCCGTGCACTTTGGCAGCACGAAGCCGCTGTCATGGTCGGCGCAGGCTTCAGTCGGGTTTGCACCCGCGAAACAAACAGCTCAGCTCCGCCACTTTGGGGCGATTTCAAAACGGAAATGGCAGCCGCTTTGGGGTACGACCAAGGGCAGACGCCGGATGCCTTGAGGTTAGCTCAGGAGTATCAAACGCTGCACGGCGACAATGGGTTGGATCAATTGATCCGCCGTCTGATTCCAGATGACCAATGGGAGCCCGGTCCACTCCACAAGCAGCTGCTGGAGCTTCCATGGCGAGACGTACTCACGACCAATTGGGACACATTGCTCGAACGCACAAGACCTCAAACGCCAGACAGAATCTATAGCTGTGTGCGGACTATCCAAGACATTGCGCATCGAGCTCAGCCTCGGATCGTAAAGCTGCATGGCTCATTGCCATCCCACAAGCCCTTCATTTTTACAGAAGATGATTACCGAACTTACCCGGTGCGCTTTGCACCATTTGTGAACCTCGCTCAACAGGTCATGCTTGAACATGACCTTTGCCTTGTCGGATTTTCTGGCATTGACCCCAACTTCTTGGCCTGGAGCGGATGGGTTCGCGACACCCTCAGCGTCTCGGCTCGCCGGATCCGACTCGTTGGAGTATTCAAGCTATCACCGGTCTCGAGGGCGCTCCTCGAAGGGCGAAACGTAACTCCCATTGATCTTGCACCGCTCGTTTCAGGCTTGCACCGCAACGAGCAGCACGAGAAGGCACTCGAACTTTTCTTTGCGGCGTTGTTGGCTTCAAAGCCACCTTCACCTTATGCTTGGAGCATTGGTTCCGATAAATTTTCTCAATCTTCTGTTGCCGAGGAAGAGAATAGACCGACCCGTTCAGAAGTTGTGAGGGCATGGGCCAAGGACAGAAGCACGTATCCGGGTTGGATAATTGGCCCCTCTCGGGAAACTCACCAGCTTCGCTACGGTTTACCGACGGTGCGGAAAGCGGAGGAGCCTGCGGAGGCTCATTTGCGCTTCGCTCAAGAGCGGATTTGGCGCCACCGAACCGCTGGGATATGGCTTAACCTTCAGGATATGCAAGACGCCGACACCCATTTCGAAAGTGCAAAACAAAGCTTAGCAAAAGCAGAAAGAATCGAACTTTGCGCCTCGATTGCCGCGGAATGGCGTCGTTATCAAAAGTGGGGCGAATGGACGCTATGGATGGCCAGGTTGGAGGCAATCGGAGGCGACAACGCAGCTCTACACCACGCATACGAAACAGGGCAACGCGGCCTTCTAACTTGGGATGACGATGCAGTTCTGAAAGCAGCAGTTGCACTCAAAAGCGACGAGCCGATCTGGATGATGCGGCGCGCGGGGCTGCTGGCAACACTGTTTCGGCACCGGGAAGCGGCTGAAACGTATCAGGCTGCACTTCTCAGCATTCGTCGGAAGCTTCTGTCGGATCCGAAATCCGCTTGGCTGATTTCCTTGGAGGGATGGGCGGCCCTTTTCCATCGAGTATCCTCCTCTGCATTGAACGACGATCTACCGTCATTTCCTGAGGATGAAAGTGATGAAACGCGTATGCGCTACATTGCGGCGAAAGCTGACCCTTGGGATACGATTTCACGCCTGGAGAGGCTCGCGTCGGAAAGAATTGACCGAAATCGCAAGGAAGCAGAGCAATGGAAGCTTTCGTTCAAATCTGGTCGATATAGCCCAGGCGGCATCGTGCGCATTACCGGTGACGATGAGTGTCCATTCTATGGACTTCTCGAATTAGTCGAACGGACAGGTGCCCCAGAACATATTGCGAATTTCAATGTGTTCTCCACGCGCCTAGAGACAGCCTATCGGGCGATCACAGACTATGACGAAGGTGATCTCCTAACATTTTTCGCTCGGTATCGTGGGTCAGAAAAGAAGATACTCGCTTGGATCATGCCTCGCATGCGAGTCGCGCAACTAAGTGATGTTGCCGTCGAGCATTTTCTTTCAGTGATCCCGAGACGCGTCGATAGGCTCGCTATATTGCACGATCGCCGTGGGGCCGAGAACTATCTCGTGTTTCTCCTGGAGCTCTTGGCAAGGGTGGTCGTCCGCGCGCCATCGACACAGGCCTTGGAGATCTTTCAGTGGGCAATCAAACTGCTTGAGTCGTCGATGCTTTGGTGGGGAAGCTACTCAGCCTGTGGTGCGGTTTTGGAAGGTGCTGTTGAAGCGTTGAGGGCTGATGAACGCCAAAAAGCCATGGATTTGGCCTTACACTTGAAAACGCCAGGTGAGGCTGGAGCGCACGGAATTGAACGCGATTGGCCGGAACTCTTTGACGACTTCTCGAAGGAAGATGCGCGCGACTTCAGTGTTTCTCCGCTCAGCAGCGCCCGGATCGATTCACTGATCTATTTAGTAGAAGAAGGGTCAGAGTTGGACCGGGGCAGAGCTCTGAGGCGCCTTCATACCCTTTATTGTGCAGGCAAGCTGACCGAGAACCAGGCCGCGGTACTTGATTCCGCGATTTGGGCGCGTCGTGCTGAAAGCGGATGGCCCTGCGATACGCAATTGCATCCATGGATATTTCTTGAACTACCCGGCAAAGCGCGCGCGGAAAAGTTGTTTCTCGAGAGAATTGTCGGCGGAGTAGCGAGCGGTCAAATCGGGGACGAAATATTAATGAACCTTCGCGCGGGTTTGGAGAGAACTGAGACCGTTGTTCCAAAAGAGAAGTTGGTTTCTTGTGTAAAGAGCTGTCTTGCATGGCAGCCCACCGCGACAAAGGAGAGAGGTCCACTATCTCGGGCTCTGTCGGTAGATAATGGGCGCAACCAGGCCACGGGACGCGAGATTGGCGAGGTCTTGGCGCGGAATTTGCTACCTCGTCTGAAGGCTGAAGACCTGCCGGAAGAAACCGTCGACCAATTGAAGGCCCCGGAGAAATTGCCACACATCCCATCCTTGGCCGCAACAGCATTTCAGGTGGCGCGGCTACGGCCGAGTTACCAGCCTCGGGCCTTTGCACAAATTCGCTCTGCAATCGCTAGCCGCGACCCGATGCGCGTATATCCAGCCTACATCGCGATGAGGCAGTTTATCAAAAATCCTTCGCCAAAGGCCAAGATCCCCCGCGAAATCAAAGAGCTTCTACTTCACGCTTGTGAACAGCGGACGCAACCGGGTCTGAGCTCCACTCTAAATCTGTTGGGTGACATGGTGGAAAATCGCCAGTTGAACGGCAATGACGTTGAACGTCTTTCACGCGCTCTGTCAGACGTACTCAAGGAGTATCGTTATGACCAAAAAAATTTGGAGGTTCCTTCAATGGCGGAATTGCCTAGTGTTCGCAAAGGGGTGCATCGCCTCTCGAAAATGTTGTTGGATAACAGCGTTGAGGTGGAGAAATTGAAATCAGAACTTGATAAGGACCCGCTGCCGGAAGTTCGATTTCTCAATGAATAAAGTAGTTTTTCACGAATACATGAACGGCAGGTTTTTTGGGATAATCTCAATATGAAATGCTAATCAATGACCACACTGGGCCGTAAACAAGAACGCGTACGGCGCAAATAGAGGTTTATTTCCTTCGTTCAATAGTGGTTAACGGCCCAGCAGCTCTGGGCCCCGCACGCCGAAAATCCGGCGCTGTCCCGACGGCAAGTTTCGGGTGACGACGGTGGTAGACCGAACGACCACAACGGAGCCGCAAGCGCCCAAGATAACGGAATACGCGCCTCCATCTCCCCAGCACAATCACGGCAAATTCTGCCTGCGATCGGGCGTGCGCCCGGCATGAGACGTTTTGCCGGCTGGGCCCGATCGACGAGGCCCGGTCTTTCGCCGCGCGGCGTCGAATACGAGCACCGGCAGGGTCCAGCGAGGCGGCGCGCGCGCCTGCGCGACGAATGTCTCAACGAGCGGCTCTTCACCGGCTATCGACACGCCCGAGACAGCATCGAAGACGGGAGGATCGACTACAATGCGAACCGCCCACACACCAGCCCCAAAGGGTTCACCCCGAACGAATCTGCAAACCGGTCCAGATCGGACCACGACGTGAACGGGGCGAACGTATAGGCGCGGACAAACGGGAAGCAGGTCAGCCCGTCGACTGCTTGGTGCCGGCTTCTCAGCCGTTCGCGCATGTTTGCAGTTTTTCTTGAAGCCGACTTTCGGCCGCGGAGGATAAACGACTCAGGCGATGAATATCCGATCGACCACGCTGCCTGGCCTGGTCTGGAACCGACGCTGGTCGAGCGGTCCACATAGGGCAGGCATCGGGCTCTCAGGCATTCGATTGCGGCAGGCGTTGCCGCGCGGTCTGCTTGTCATGTGGGTGCAAGCCTGCCCGCCACATCGTTGAGCGCATCCAGCTTCGCTTTCTCGGATCCGCCCGAGAATGCAGCATCCAGAAGGCGAACGATTTGTGTGATCTCGTCGAGTTCTTCGGCGGCTTCCTTCACGGTCAGCGGCTGATCATCGTAGGCTTCCACGAAGCGCTGCGTTGCATAGGAAATCAGAAGCAGGGCGGCGGCGTTCCGGGGCTCGCCGGTTATGCGCGCCCTCGCCGCACGGCCGCAAGCGTCATAGGCGCGTACGCTGCCACCCGCCTCGTTCAGGTCTTTTATCAGCGATTCAAACATCACATACTCCTTGGTGTTAGCGTGGCAGTTCCGATTTGCCGCCATGACCGGCGGACCACGAAACCGGATCGTTCAGGAAGTTCTCCACCTCGGCGATTGTTCCCGAGGGAAGCCGGTTTTCGTTCTTGCAGACCTTTATTATGTCCCACCAAGTTGCAAGATAGTGTAGTCGCAGCCGGCCGCTGCGAGACGCCGCGGCGTGTCGGGGAAAATGTCGTCGTAGACCACTGCCAATGTCTTGGCGACCATGGCTCCGCTGCGGGTGATCGCGGTCGCGAATTCGATCTTCGGCCCGCCATCGGTGGTCGGATCCTCAACAAGCATAACCCGCGCGCCATCCCTGCGCGATCCCTCGCCCTGCGTGCCGCGGCCAAAGCGCCTGGGCTTCTTGCGTACGCAGAGCATCGGCAGACCAGGCCTGTCCGACAGCCAGGCCCAAACGGAACGCCCGCCGTCTCGCCACCCGCCGCCGCGTCGAACTGCTCGAAGCCGGCCCGCCTGGCAATGGTGGACGCGGCGACATCCATCAGGGCGGACCGAAGACGCGGATAGGACATCAGCTTGCGGCAATCGATATGGACCGGGCTCGCCAGACCGGCGGTGAAGGGGAAGGGCCGGCCGGCCCCGAAATGGACGGCGTTGATCCCCAGGAGCATCTTTGCGACGGTTTCGCATATCAGCTCCCTATCCGGAAATGTGTTTGAAAACATGCGCGTTTACTGATGGTTGGTCGGGATCGGCGGGCGCCAGTTCGATCTGGCCTAGGCAGGTTCCGCGTGCATATCCCAATGCACGTCGAAACCTGGGTCGAAGACGGTGACGGCTCCCTCGGCGGTGTCGATCTTTGCCGGGAAGGTGACGGGTGCGTCGTGTCTCGTCAGCGTCATGCGGGTGTCGTTGGGCGGCAGGCGGTAGAAGGCGGGACCGTTGAGCGAGGCGAAGGCCTCGAGCTTGTCGAGTGCGCCTTGCGCCTCGAACACATGCGCAAGAAGCGGCATGGTGTGGATCGCGGTGAAGATGCCGGCGCAGCCGCAGGCGTTTTCCTTCAGCGGGTCGAGGTGCGGGGCGGAGTCGGTGCCGAGGAAGAACCGGGCATCGCCCGAGGTGGCCGCCTCACGCAGCGCCAGCCGATGACTTTCGCGCTTGGCTACGGGCAGGCAGTAATAATGCGGCCTGATACCACCGACGAGGATCGCGTTCCGGTTGATGATGAGGTGATGCGTGGTGATGGTCGCCGCCAGGCTCTTGTCCTGGCTGCGGACATAGTCGACGCCGTTCGAGGTCGTCACATGCTCCATCACCACATGCAGGCCCGGCAGGTGCCTGCGGATGGGATCGAGCACACGCTCGATGAACACCGCCTCGCGGTCGAAGATGTCGACCTCGGGATCGGTCACTTCGCCATGGACGCAGAGCGGCATGCCGATCTCGGCCATCTTCTCCAGGACCGGCATCGCCTTTGTGATGTCGCGCACCCCGGACTGCGAATTGGTGGTGGCTCCCGCGGGGTAGAGCTTCACCGCGGTGATCACCCCGTCCGCGAAACCTGCGGCGACATCGGCCGGATCGGTCCTCTCGGTCAGATAGAGCGTCATCAGGGGCGTGAAGTCGTGGCCTTCGGGCAGTGCGGCCATGATCCGCTGGCGATAGGCCAGCGCATCCGTCACCGTTACCACCGGCGGCGCCAGATTTGGCATGATGATGGCGCGGGCAAAATTGGCCGAGCTGTAAGGCAGCACCGCCTCCAGCATCGCACCATCGCGCAAATGCAGATGGCAGTCGTTCGGGCGGCGTATGGCGATCGAGGTCATGCCGGCGCCTTGATGAACGCGTCGAGAATGTCGACGGCTGCAATGAAATCACGCAGGTTCATCGCTTCCTTCGGGTTATGCGAGCCGTTCTGGTTGCGCACGAACACCATCGCGGAGGGAACGCCAGCGGCGCCGAATACCGCAGCATCGTGGCCGCCGCCACTCGGCATGACAAAGGGCGCCTGTCCGGTTCTCTCCATCGCCGCTTTCAGCCCGGCGACAAGCGATGGATCGCACAGGGCCGGCTGCGAATAGAGTTCCTCGTCAAGCACGAAGCGTACTTTGCGATCCCGCTCGACCTGCCGCATTTCGGCGGCGATGAGTGCGCGCATTCTCTCCAGCGTCGCGGCGCTTTGGCTGCGGATGTCCAGACTGAACATGACCTCGTCCGGAATGCGAGACATCGCGTGGCGGTGCGGGTCGGTGCCGACGACGCCGCTTGTCAGCACAAGGTCATCACCCTTTTGCAGAATGGTCGACCAGCTCTCATCGAGCCTGACCAGAAGATCTGCCATGGCAAGCACCGGGTCGCGCCGGAACGCGCGCGGCACTGCGCCGGAGTGGCCGGCTTCTCCCAGGCAGCGTATCGAACGATGGCGAATATTGCCGCGTATGCCCGACACGATCGCGGCCGGTATGTTCTTGCCGATCAGCAGCGGCCCTTGTTCGATGTGAAGCTCGAGATAGGCTTCGATCCTCGACAGATCGATTAGCGGCTCGCCAGCCCGGACGTTGTCCATCGAAACGCCGATTTCGGCCATGTGCTCGTCCAGCGAACGGCCATCGCCTTTGTGGCGCGCGGCAAGCTCGTACGCGGTCAGCCTGCCGGTAAGTGCCTTGGAGCCAATGTAGCAAGGGCCGAACCAGGCGCTTTCCTCGCCGCGCATCGCCAGGACATGCAGCGGTTTGATCCTTGCCGCTCCCTTGGCTGAAGCACGAACGAGACAGACCAGGCCGGCCACGACACCGGCCAGGCCATCAAAATTTCCGCCGAATGGAACGCTATCGACGTGCGAGCCCACGATGGTGAACCGATCGGCATCGCGGAACCCAGGCAGGCAGAAGTTCGCGTTGCCGCCCGCGTCGTGCCAGGCTTCCAATCCGTGCGCCCGGGCGAAGTCGACCAGTAGGGCAAGGGTCTTTGTTTCAATGTCCGAGAATGCCGGGCGGCTGACACCCTCGACGTCGGCCGTGCGCGCGGCAATCTCGTCGAAAAGCGTGCCGGCGATGCGGATGTCGGCGGCGCCGGTGTCCCGCGGCAGGGGCCGGGGCAGGGTCATGGCGCCGCTTCCATGAAGACGATGCCCGACTTCTGCTCGTCGTCTATCACGGTGCCGATGATTTCGCGAACCGAGGCAATGCCTTCGAGTGCGAGCCGCCGCTCCAGTTCGGCTATGATGGACACCATCGCGGTCGGATTGATGAAAGTGGCCGTGCCGACTTGCACGGCAGACGCCCCCGCTATCAGGAACTCAAGCACGTCGTCGGCGGTGGAAATGCCTCCGCAGCCGATAACAGGGATGCGTGTTGCCCTCGCGCATTGATACGCCATGCGAAGCGCGATCGGTTTCAATGAGGGACCGGAGAGCCCGCCCATGAGATTACCGAGCTTGGGGCGGCGGGTGCGGGTGTCGATCGCCATCGCCAGAAGGGTGTTGGCAACGACGAGAGCGTCCGCGCCGCCTTCCTCGGCCGCGCGCGCAACCTCGGGCGTCTCGCCGGTATTGGGAGTGAGCTTCGCCCACAGCGGCAGGCGCGTTGCCTTGCGAAGCCTGCTCATCACCTCATAGGTCGAGGACGGCCTGATGGCGAACGCCTTGCCGTCTTCCTCGATGTTCGGACAGGAGACATTCACTTCGATTGCGGCGACACCGTCGATTGAAACCTCGGCGCAAAGCGCTTCGAATTCGTCGGCGGTGTTGCCGGATATGCTGACGACCAGCGGCGTATCGTAGGCGCTGTAGAACGGTGCTGTGTTTTCGATGAAATAGCGAACGCCCTTGCTCGGGATGCCTATCGAGTTCAGCATCGAGCCATCGACCTCGCAGACGCGCGGCGTCGGGTTGCCGCTGCGCAGGTCGCGGGTGATCGTTTTCGTGACATGAGCACCCAGGCACTCGATGTCAAAGACCTCGGCCAGTTCCTCGGAGAAGGTCCCGGAGGCGGGCATGACCGGGTTTTTGAGCCGCAGGCCGGCGATGTCGACTGACATGTCTACCATGGCATCGCCTCCTGAATGTCAAAGACAGGACCTTCGCGGCAGACGCGCAGCTGAACGCGCTGTCCATCCTGCATGAAGGGGCGTACGCAGCAGTGGCACATACCCAGCCCGCAGGCCATTTGCTGCTCAAGTGCGATCTCCCCCGGTATGCCGTGCCGCTTGCCGAGTTTTTGTAGGAGCATGAGCATGCGGTTCGACCCGCAGGTGTAGAAGGCATCGACACCCGACTTCTGGATGAGCGCCTCGATGACGCCCTCCACATGTTCCATGGAAGAGGTACGTTCGGCATCGGTCACGGTTACGATGTCGGCGCCCATGTCGCGGAAATAGTCGATCGACATCAGGACGTCGGCGTGTCTGGCGCTGCAGATCGCTGTCAGCCGGCGACCGCGGTTGCGGGCCTCAAGCGCCAAAGGCGCCAGCGTCGCCAGCCCAACGCCGCGCGCGACGAGCAGCAGATGATGCCAGTCGTCCTCGATGCGGAAGCCCACGCCAAGCGGACCAAGCACATTGAGCGCATCGCCCGGGCCGAGATTGAAAAGCGCGCGCGTGCCGGCGCCCGCCACCTTGTAAAGGAAGTGCAGTTCGCCCCGTTCGGGGAAGAATCCGTAGATGCTCATGGGCCGGCGCAGATATGGCGTTTCGCCGCCGATCAGCGGGCAAAGCAGATGGAAGAACTGGCCGGCGCGGCAACGCCTTAGCAGTTCGGCGGGGGCCCTGAGCGCAAGCCGCATGTACTCGCCGTTGGCCGGATCGTTCGAGACCACGGCGAGGTCGCGCTCGAAAACATCGGTGGCGGGCATGCGGGCGCCCGAGAGAGGAGGAGCCAAGACCTTGCCCATCAGCCGAACACCAGGTTTGGCAGGAAGGTCGAGATCGGCGGTACATATGTGATTACCGCCAGCGCCAGGAGGTTTGCGATCACGAAGGGCCAGATCCCGGAAATAATGGTCATTACCGGTTTGCCAAGCGTGGACGAGGTCACGAACAGGTCGAGCCCGAAGGGCGGCGTGATCATGCCGACCGAAATGTTCAGCGTCACGATCATGCCGAAATGGATCGGATCGATGCCGAATGCGGTCGCTACCGGGTAGAGAGGCGGCACCAGGATCAGCAGGGCCGAATTGGGATCGATGAACATGCCTGCGATGAGAAAGGCGACGTTGACGACGAGCAGGAAGATCACCGGGCCGGCTTCAACCGCGGTCAGGAAGGCCAGGATCTGGTTCGGCACCTGTGCGAGGGTGATGAAGTAGGAGAGCAGGCCACCCAGAGCGAGCAGAATGAAGATGATGGCGGTCGAAATCGCCGCACGTTCGGTGATCTCGAAAAGCTTCTTGAAGGTGAGAGACCTGAAGACCGCGCCTTCGACGAGAATCGCGTAAACGACGCTCGCGGCCGCTGCTTCCGTGGGGGTGAAGAAGCCGGTGTAGATGCCTCCCAGGATGATCAGCGGCATGCCGAGCGCCCAGCCGGCATGGCGGATCGCGGCGACGCGCTCGGACCAGCTGGTCCGGGGGCCGGCGCTCACGCCGCTGCGTCGCGCCTCGACGGCCACCAAAACGGCGAAAACCAGACCAAGCACCAGGCCTGCCGCAATGCCGGCAACGAACAGCCGTGCTACCGACGCGCCGGTCATCCAGCCATAAATGATGAGCGTAATCGAAGGCGGGACCAGCAGCGCGGTCTCGGCGCTCGAAGCGATGAGACCCAGCGAGAACCTGTCACGGAAGCCGGCGGCGCGCATTTCGGGATAGACCATGCGCCCCATGGCCGCCACGGTCGCAGGCGCCGAGCCGGAGACCGAGCCGAAAGCCATCGAACCGCCGATCACAGTATAGCCGATGCCGCCCTTGCGGTGGCCGACCAGCGACTGCACCAATCCGGTGAGGCGGCGGGCAATCTGGCCATCGCCCATCAACTCCGCCGCGAGAATGAAGAAAGGGATCGCCAGCAATGTCGAGTGATTGATGCCGCCGACGACTTTCTGGACGATAACGGGGTCGGGCAACGAGCCGTAGAAGAACTGCTTGGTCATGATCGCCGGAACGCCGAGAACGAGGAACATCTCGAATCCGCACACGAGCATCAGTACGGCCGTGGCAATGACTGTGAATAGGAGGATCATGCGTCGCTCGCTTCTGTCCGCGGGTAGCGACCGATCATGCCCGTCAGGCTAAGCAGATAGCGCAGCGCCAGAAGCGCGAAACCAATCGTCGGCGCCACGTAGAGCCAGCCCATCGGCAGGCCAAGAGTGGGGCTGCGCTGGCCGGTGCCGAACACGAAGCCTGTCATCTTCAAACCCAGCCAGGCCAGGTAGAGCGCGAAGACGAAGCCGACCGCGTCGAGAATTCTGCGCAGCGGCAGGCCGAGCGCGCGGGCGATGCTGGCGCGCCAGGAATCAACGGCGACGTGCCGTCCATATTCAAGCGCGAGGCCCAAGGCCAGGAAAACCAGGTAGACGTTCATCAAGCGAACCGCCTCTTCGATCCAGGCCAGCTCGGATGCTAGGCTGGAGCCGGAGGCGCGCACGACGACATTGGTGAAGTAGAGGCCGACCATCGCGAGAAACAACGCGACAAGCAGCGAGCGTTCCACCAGGCGCAATACCGACAGCGAACGTTGCACTATTCTCCCCCTTTTCCCGAACCAAATGACGAGGCGCGCAAGCGGCCATTCTGCCGGCCGCCCGCGCGCCGCGACAGCGCAACCCTATTTGGTCGCCGCGTATTCCTTTTCGTAAAGGTCGATCAGCGTGGCGCCCTCGTCGCCAGCGCGCTCCACATATGCAGCGCGCGTCGCCGGATACATGGTCTCGCGGAAGGAGACCTTCTCCTCGGCGGTGAGTTCACGCACATCGAGGCCCGCTGCCTTGATCTCATCCAACGAGGCGGCCACCGCCGCGGCCTTATGAGCGATCAGATCGGGGATGACCTCGGCAAAAGCGTCGGTGATCACTGTTTGATGCTCGGCCGGCAGGCTTTGCCAGAAAGCCGGGTTGAAGAGGATCACGTCTTCCATCGCGCCGTGGTTGGAAACAACCAGATATTTCTGCACTTCGTAGAACTTCATCGCGCGGATGGTGTCGAGCGGGTTCTCCTGCGCGTCGACAACGCCGGTTTGCAGCGAGGTGTAAAGCTCGCCGAAGGGCAGCGCGATAGCCGATGCGCCGAGAGATTTGTATTGCTCGATCAGAATGTTGGAATCCATCACACGGAACGTCTGGCCGGCGAAGTCGCCCATGCCGGTCAGCGGCTTGTTGGATGTGAAGTTCTTTTTGCCGTTGGGCCAGAGCATCAGGCATTCGACGCCGCGACTATCGAACGAGTCGCAAAGCGCCTGTCCGAATGCTCCGGCCCTCAGGTCCTGCGCCTTCGTGTCGTCCTCCGGGAGGAGGAAGGGGATGTCGAGAATGGAGATGGCTGGGTTGAAGCCGCCCAGGAATGCCGCGGGAGCAACGGTTGCCTCCAGCGTGCCGAGCTGAACGCCCTCGGTCATTTCACGCTGCTGGCCAAGCTGGCCCTGCGGGAATATCTGAAACTCGACGGCGCCGTTGGTGCGTTCCGCAACCAGCGCAGCCACCTTTTCAAGATGGATATGGCGCGACTGCTGGGTCGATTCCAGATGGCCGATCTTGGCGACGAAGTCCGCCGCCCGGGCGCCGACCGCGCTCGTTGCAATGATGACCGAAGAAAGGGCCAGGCTGCGAAGCAATTGTTTCACGGGTTCCACCTCTCGTCTGCTTATTGGATTGCTGCATGTTGGAGCGTATGGACCACCGGAAAGCCTGTCAATCATTTTCTCAAAAATGAGACAAACCGGCAATTTGTCTATTTAATAAGCTTCAGGCATATTTTCGGGAATCGAATTTGACAATCGGCCAAATGCGGTTCGATAACGGTGATCAATGCAGCTGAGGTCGTTTCGGATGAAAGAACCGTTCGGGGATTCTGTTCGTTTCAAGGACATTGGAGCCCGATTGCGCGCTTATCGCCTTGGCAAGGAACTTACGCCGGACGAGTTGGCTGGAAAGCTCGGCATTTCTCGCGCTGCTCTCTATCGTGCGGAAAAGGGCGAGATTCGCAAGATCGATATGCTCACTAGTATCGCCGACGAACTTGGCGTTTCGCTGGCCAGCCTCATGGGCGTCGGTGTCGAGTATGTCAGCACGGCGATCGCCTTCTTCGAGCGCATGCGGCAGCTCGAGGAGCACTGTCAGCAGATCATCGGGCTGTTCAGTCCGGTCTCGTATCTGCTGACCTCGGACAATTACGATGCCGTTCTGCGGGAGGTGCTGCGTGAATCCGTGCCCGAGGGAATCGAGGCCGAAGGCACGTCGGCCAAAGCAGTCGACGGGCTGCTGGAGATACTTCGGGCCCGGAAAAAGGCATTCAACGCGAACCGGCCGCTGATCGTCAGCCTTATCGCATCGGCCGATCTGGAGCGGTTTCTCCTGCATGGCCTGATCGGCCGCCTCGACCTGCCTGCCGATATCGTCGATTTCCGCCGCAGGCACGCACGTGCGGAGGCCGAATTCATCCTTTCCATGCTGCGGAGCCAGCCGATCGGAATTCAGATCGGCATTGTTCGCGAGCCGGTGCCGGCAACCAGCTTCCAGATATTCCGTCAGGCGGACAGGTCGATGCTGGCAATCAGCCCTTTTCGCCTTGGCGAGCAGCCGAATATCCGGTTGGGCGTGGCGCTCATCACCTCGGCCCCCGAAGCGATGGACCTTCATGAAGGCATCGCAGAACGCTTATGGGGAGAGGCACTGAAAGGCGGCGAAGCGGCGTCCTATCTGGAAGCTATGATCAAGAAATACGCGATCAGGACGTGAAGCAGCCGAAAAATCCTGTGAAGCTTCAAGCCCTGATTTCGTCGGCCGATTTCGCCAGGATGGAGCGCACCCGGTCAGCCGCTTCATTTCCCTTCAGGCTGTTCTGCCAGAGTTGCGCCGTGACTTCCTGATGCAGCTTCACCGAATCCTGTGCTGCCGTGATGGTGGCAACGCCGACGCGAATGTTGGCATAAAGACCGAGCCGGAAGGGGCTTACCGCAACCTGCGCCGCGGAGCCCGTTCGCAGGATCTGGAAACTTGCGCCGGGCAGCGAATCCTCGACAAGGCCGATCTGCACTCCCATGGGCTGTTCGGTAAGCAGCCGAAGGATGTTTTCAATCTCGGTCAAAGCCGCTGCGCGCCGTCTCTTCAGCTCGGCGCCGTTGATGCCGTGCCGGCCGACAAATCCGAGCCGCAGCACCTGTTCCAGCTCGGCCGCCGACACGAGACTGACGATGTTGGGGCGGCGGCTGAGGTAACCCGCCTTGCGGGCCAGCAACAGCTCGATGATCTCATCGATCTGGCTTCCTAGATTCTGGCGATTGACCGCGAGCTCAGGCACGCTTTCCATCAGAATCTCCGGCAGAAGCGCATCGAAGCTCTCCGTTGTCAGCAGATACGAAATCGGCCCGAACAGGACGCTGATCTGGTCCGCCATACCCTCAAGCTGACGCACGCGCTCATAGAAGCCCGCTGCCGTTGAAATGAACTCCGATCCGACCCCGAAGAGCGAGGCCACGGAAATGTCGAGGAAATCAGCAATTTTCCCAAGCGCATCCACCCGGATTGGCTGGCCCGCCTCATATCTGTAGATCGCCGCTCGCGACAGGCCGGTTCCCGATGCCACGTCTTCCGGAAGAAGGCCTTTGCCGAGGCGAAATGAGCGCAGGCGCTCGCCAACATGCAGTGCGGTTTCGTATTGCGACGTCATTGTTCTCACAGAGGCTTTTTTCTCAGAAGTATGACTGTCCACACAAATTCACAAGTTGTAGAAAACAGATGCGCACATTCGTATCGGTGAAATGAATCTCAATTCATGGAAACGAGGGTGCTCGCAGGAGGTGTCGGCGATGGATCCGTGGCAAGTTTCGCTGCGTCGGTCAGCCGAACCCAAAGTCTGAACCGACCCACCTGCAACCTGCAAACCAATCCCAATATTGCGCATCAATGTATGAAAATCTCAATATTGGGATTTTTCTTGACATCGATAATTGCGCGGACGTAGCCTTGTGTCACGCTGCAGCTACGCCAGTGTCCCAGGCCACGCTTTTGATTGACGCCCGAAAGGCCCGAAGTGATCACGGTCCAGCAAATCGCAAAGACCTTTGGCGGCAAGGAAGGCACTGTTGTTGCGCTGGAGCCTTTCAGCCTCGAAATTGCCGAAGGCGAACTGGTGTCGATTATCGGGCCCTCAGGCTGTGGCAAATCCACCTTGCTGCGCATCATTGCCGGCCTGGAAGAGCCGACATCCGGCAATATCGCTCTCGGGACCGCCGATCTCAAACGCCCGGTTGGATTTGTGTTCCAGGATGCCGTTCTGCTGCCCTGGAAGACGGTTGCAGAAAACATCCGCTTTCCGCTGGATACGTCGGGCGTCCCGCGCAGCCAGAGCGACGAGAAGGTCCGCGAGCTCATCAAGCTTATCGGCCTGGAGGGGTTTGAAAACGCCCTGCCCAGGCAGCTTTCGGGCGGGATGAAACAGCGGGCCGCTATTGCCCGCGCCCTGGCCGACGATCCGCCTATTCTGTTGATGGACGAGCCGTTTTCCGCCGTTGATCTACTGACCAGGGAAACGCTGAATGACGAGCTAAGCCGGATCTGGCAGCAGACCGGAAAGACCATTCTTCTTGTGACCCACTCGGTCGATGAAGCGGCATATCTCGGCACCAAGGTGATGGTCATGAGCCCGCGTCCCGGCCGCCTGAAAAAGACCATCGAGGTCGACCTGCCGCTGCCGCGGGACGAGCATACGAGGCGGTCCGCGGAATATCTGGATCTTGTTTCGGAACTCCGCAACATGATGCGGGAGATGACCGCATGAACGGCCGTCTCCGGGCGAGCCTCGAATACGCCGCCGCGCTTCTGCTCCTGGCTTTTGCCTGGTGGTATGCGAGCGGCCCGATGGCCATGCCGCACTATCTGCTGCCTTCCCCGCAATCGGTCGTCGCGACGCTTTGGGATCTCCTGCAGGACGGGCAGCTCCTACCGCATGTTGCCTTCACGGTTAAAAACATCGTGCTCGGCCTGGTCATCGGGGCGGTCCTCGGGGTCGCGCTTGCCTATCTGCTGTTCAAGATTTCCGGTCTCGCCGAGGTCCTCGAGGGTCCGCTGGTCGTTCTGCAGACGGCCCCGAAGATCGCCCTGGCGCCGCTCATCATCATCTGGTTCGGGCTCGGGCTGACGGCCAAGATCGTCCTTATCGTCAGCCTCGTCTTCTTCCCAGTCTTCGCCGGCGCGCTCGCGGGCCTGCGGGCGATCGACAGCAGGCTGCACGACCTGGCTGACCTTCTTCATCTTTCGCCGCTTCAGCGCCTGGTGAACATCGATCTGCCGGCGTCGCTTCCCGGCATATTCGTCGGCGTGAAAATTGGCGCGATCCAGGCTCTCGTCGGGGCGATCCTGGCCGAGTGGATGTCTGGTGCGCAGGGTCTCGGCTACATGATGACCTTCGCAACAGCGACCTACAAAACACCGATGCTCTTTGGCGCCGTGTTGCTGACCGCGCTCATCGGCATGGCGATGCATGCCGTCCTTAATGAGACCGAAGCCCGGTTCCTGTCGTGGAACACTCCCGATGAACCGTAGAACCGTCCCCACCGCGCTGCATCCGTTCACGGACGGTCGTCCGCCGCATCTGCCATGCGGACCGGGCGATGTCTGCGCGGACGTGCTCGTTCCGGGCGATCCCGATCGCGTGGCGCTTCTGGCGACCATGCTCGACAGCGTGACCGATTTCGGACGCCGTCGTGAATTCGCGGTTGTGAGCGGGCGCTACAACGATCACCCGCTTACCATCTGCTCCAGCGGTATTGGCGGGCCTTCCACCGAAATTGCACTTGTTGAGCTCGCGATGCTTGGCGCAAGGCGTGTCATCCGCATCGGAGGCATGTCGGCTCTGGTCGACGACATTCCGACCGGTTCGTATGTGGTTGCGGACAAGGCAATCGGCATGTCTGGGGTCGCGCCGCTCTATTCGACAGCCGCTGCTGACGAACTCAGTTCCGATCCCGGCCTGTGCGCCGCCCTCCTCGACACCGCGCGAGCCAAGGGGCTTGTGGTTCGGCCCGGCAAGGTGGCGACGAGCGACAGCTACTATCTCGGCCAGGATCGTCCTTTTGCAGCCGCAGCCGCCCTTGAGACCAGTTACCTGGGGAGCTTCCGCAAACGCGGCGCCGTCGGCGTCGACATGGAAAGCCAGGTCATTCTTTCCGTGAGCCAGAGAATCGGCCTGAAGGCGGCATGCCTTCTCGGCGTTCACGGCAACCGTGCCACCGATGATTGGCTCGTCGACTACGAGCCCACGCAACGCAATCTTTTGCACATCGCGGGAGACGCGCTGATCCGGGCTCAATCAGAAACCCCGAAGGAGAAGGAATAGGAATATGCATGACAAGCTAAGGAAACTCGCTGCTGCAATTGGCCTTGTGGTTCCCCTTCTAGGCGCCTCGGCTGCCGGCGCGCAGGACAAGGTCGTCTTCCAGATCGACGGCAATGTGGTGCCGTTCTACGCACCGCTATACGCTGGTGTCGAAAACGGGTTTTTCGCGGACCAGAATATCGAGGTCGAATTCCTTTACGCAGGCGCTTCCGACATCCTGACCAATATCGCCGCCGGCAATGTCGACTTCGGGTTCCCGAATGGTGACGCCGTTGTGGCTGCCGCGGCCAATGGCCTTCCTATCAAGGTGGTTCACACCACCTACCAGCGCGGCATCGGCGCCCTTCTCGCCAAGAAGCAAAGCGGAATCCGGACCTATGCCGATCTGAAGGGCAAGAAGGTCGCGGTTACGTCGCTGGGAAGCCCGAACTATCTCCAACTGCAGGTCGGTCTCGCCAAGGCGGGACTTTCAATCGATGACATCACCGTCGAGGTTGTCGCTTCCGGCGCCATAGTGCAGACGCTGCAGAGCGACGATGTCGACGCCATCGTTTTTTCCGAGCTCAGAAAATACGCTCTTGAGGCGGCTGGGTTCGACGTCACCATGATCCTGTCGAATGATTTCCTGCCTTCCTTCGGCAACGTAGTCGTCACCAGCGCGGCCAAGCTGGCTGAAGAACCGGACCTGGTAAAGCGCTTCACAACGGCCGTAACCAAATCCTACGAGTGGGTCATCGATGGTCATGTAAAGGAGGCGCTCCAGATTTCCATGGACAAATACACGCCGACCTGGGCGGACCAGATGGGCACCCTCACCACCGCGTTCGAAAACACGTTCGTCGTCTCTGTCTGGCAGAGCCCGCTGACCAAGGAAAAGGGCCTGGGCGCTGCCGACTTCGATGCATGGCAGATGAACGCAGACATTCTGGCCGAATACAAGGTGATCGACGCCGCGCCGAAGGCAGCGGACTTCGTGGTCGACCCCTCATCGATCGAGTAGCCTGGTGCTGAAACGAAACCTCATCGGACTGTTCGGAATCGTCGCGCTCTGGGGCGCGGCGGTCCCGCTGTTCGCCATTCCAGCCTATCTGCTGCCTGGCCCCTGGCCGGTCTTTCAAAGCCTGGTTTTCCACTTTCAGCGCTCCGCGCTCGCCTGGCACATCTACGTCACGTTGACGGAAATCGTCGGTGGTTTCCTTCTGGGCGCTGCCGTCGGTATCGTCTCGGCTATTCTGTTCTCGCGCTCGCCGGTTCTGCTTCGCCTCTCCACGCCGCTCATCCTGCTCTTGCAGACGACGCCCAAGATCGCGATCGCTCCGCTGCTGCTGCTCTGGCTCGGCCTTGGCGCGGCGCCGAAAATCGTTCTGGTCGCCATCGTCACATTCTTCCCGGTCATGACCGCAATGCTTTCCGGCATTGTCTACATGAACAAGTCGTACGCCGATCTGGCCGGTGTATTGCGCTTGACCGCATGGCAGCGCTTTCGCCATATCGAACTGCCCGCGGCGATCCCGACACTGTTCGCGGGTGCCACCGTCGCCACGACGCTTGCTATGACCGCCGCCGTTGTCGGCGAACTGATGGGCGCCAATAAGGGGATTGGATTCCTGCTCGCCAACGGCCAGGAGAACGCCGACGCGGCCGCAGTGATCGCTATGGTGATACTGCTGTCGTTACTTGGCTGGGTCTTTTTCGCGCTATTGGACTATGGCCGTAGACGCATGGAAAAGCGGTATGTGTGACCAGAGAGGCTCCACGTCGCCATACGCAGCTGCACGCCTTTTGCGGGAAGCCGGGCAACTGCGCGGTCTGGAGTGGTCGCGCCTGGTGAGACAGTCTGGCGGCTGGGCTAAGGTGGATCGGGTTGGATTTTGCGCCGCCAATTGCTCCGTCATTTCCGCCGCGGCATAGACCTCGTCGGGCGTCCTGCCGCCAAAGGTCGAGTGCGGACGTCGCTCGTCGTCGTAGTCGATCCAGGAGCCGGCGCCATTGCCGGCCTCGCCGCCGGTCTCGAAGACGCCGAGGAAGACGCACTCATAATTGAGGCTGCGCCACAGCCGCTCGATGAAGACATTGTCCATCCAGCGGAAGCGGCCGTTATGCGCAGGAACGCTGGTGCCCAGGAGAGGACTCGAACCTCCACGCCTTGCGGCACACGGACCTGAACCGTGCGCGTCTACCAATTCCGCCACCTGGGCAGGTGTGCGGCCCCGTTTATGCGGGCGGCCGAGCCGTGTCAATCGGATATCGGCGCGTCACGGCGGGGATTTTGTCGCGGCGGGCCGGTGGCGTGATCGGCGCGTGGCTTGCCGTGACCCAAAACCCGCACGGAGCCTGGCGCGCCGGCCCGCCCGCCAGTGGACCGTCAGGCAGAGCGGCGCGCGCCGCACCGGCAAATTCTCTGCCTGGCCCCGGCCAAGCGCATCCTTGCCGGTGGCAGGCATGACGACGAGGACAGGGCTCCGCCGAAGATGTCGGATCTTTTTGGCGGACCGGCCGTGCCGGCGCAGCGGGGCCGGTCCGTCGCGGAGCCGAATGCGGCCCGTCAGGGCCGCGGCCTTCGCATCTCAGGCGGCGACCTTGGCAATGCCGGCGCGAAGCTCGGCGGCACTGTCGGAAGCCGCCTTGCCGGCAGCCTCGCCGGCGGCGCGGACACGCTCGACATTGGCCCTGGCGTTTTCGCGCAGGAACTCGGCCTGGATTTCCAGGGTCTCGCCGACGCTCTTGGCGCCGGCCAGTTTCTCGGCCGTGGTCAGCGCGTGCTGGAGATTGGCGAAACCGGCCTCGACGACGTCGCGGGCGGCGTTGGCGGAGTGGCCGACAAAGGTCTCGGTCAGCTTCTCGGCCGAGGCGACGGCATCGCGGGCGCCAAGATGCGCCTGCTCGGCGTGCTCCCTGGCCGAAACCGCACCGCGCTGGGCGAAATCGCGCGCGGCGGCCGGAACGTCCATCTTGCCGTAAAGCCCGTCGAAAGCCTGGCGGAACTGGTCGAAATAGGCGGTGGTCTGGGTCGTGTTGGTCTTGCGGGTCATTTCTGTCTCCATTCTTTGCAAAAGCCATGGGCGCCCCGTCCCTCAGGCCCGGGGCATGACAGGCATATAGGGAGGACTATTGTGCACTGCAACATTATTTGTGCATTGCAATATGGTTCCGCCGTTAGACCCGTCTTCGGTCCCGGCGGCGGTGGCAATGCGGGCGGCGCAGACCGATATGGATAAAGCCGCTCATGCTCGCCGAAGGATCGTCGATGGCCGAGACCTGCTCTTCCCACCCCGTCCCCGCCGCTGCGCCGGACCGGGACGCCGAAAAGGAACGCGCGCTGAAAAGGATCAAGCGCGCGGCGACACTGACGCTGTTGATGTGCATCGCGCTTTTTGTCGGCGCGCGCCTTTTGGAGCCGCATGCGCCGGGTCTGGTCTGGCTTGCCGCCTTCGCGGAAGCGGCCGCGATCGGCGGCATTGCCGACTGGTATGCCGTCGTGGCGCTGTTTCGCCGTCCGCTCGGCCTGCCGATCCCCCACACCGCCATCATTCCGGCCAACCAGACCCGCATCGCCGACAATCTCGGCGGCTTCATCGAGGCGAATTTTTTGGCGCCGGCGCCGGTGCGCGCCAAGCTCGGCGCTGTCGACTTCGCCGCGCATGTGGCCGACTGGCTCGCCGATCGCGGACGGGCGGACGGGCTGGCGCGGTTCATGACCCGCATGGTGCCGCAGACCCTGGACGCGCTGGAAGGTTCCGGCCTGCCGCGTTTTCTCGCCAGGCGGGCGCGCGAACGGATCGAAGCGGTCGAATTCGCGCCGCTGGCCGCCGGGCTGCTGTCGGCCTTCGTCGCCGACCGGCGTCATCAGAAACTGTTCGACGAACTGATCACCGCGCTCGGCCGGTTCCTGAACGACGAGGCCGCGCTCGCCGCGCTGCGCGACAAGATCCGCGCCGAACTGCCGACGCTGGCCCGCTATTTCCGCGCCGACGCCTATCTGCTGCACAAGATCGTCGCCGCCGCCGGAACGCTGCTCGACGAGGTCCGCGCCGACCCCGACCACAAGCTGCGGCACGAATTCGACCGTTTCGCCGCCGATTTCGTCGCCCAGCTCGCCACCTCGCCGGCCTATGCCGCCCAGGCGGAGCGGCTGAAGTGCGAAGTGCTGGCGCGGCCTGAATTGCGCAACCTTGTCGCCGATCTGTGGGCCGGCCTGCGCCGCTTCCTGCTTGCGGATGCCGGCGCGGACGATTCCGCCACCCGCCGGCATCTGACCCGGCTTTTGACCGATATCGGGCGCCAGCTCGCCCAGGACGACGCCATCCGCGCCGACATGAACCAGGGGTTCGTCACCATGCTGGCGGGTTTCGTCGAGACGCAGAAAAGCGGCGTTTCGGCCTTCATCGCCGACCAGGTCAAGCGCTGGGACCTGGCCCAGCTGACACGGCTGGTCGAGCTCAATATCGGCCGCGACCTGCAATATATCCGTTTCAACGGCATGATCGTCGGCGGCCTGGCCGGCCTGTTGCTGCATCTCGGCCAGGTGCTGGCGTTCGGCAATTGACGGCGCGGGCACATTGCCTAAGCTGAAACCGACGGAAACGCCGTCGCCCTGTTGGAGATGGGAGGAATTCATGGCGAAGAAACCGCACTCGGATTCGATCATCGATCTGTTCGCCAAATTCGGCGAAGACCTGAAAATGCCGAACATGGATATCGAACGGGTGATCGAGCACCATCGCAAGAACCTCGAAGCGTTCGAAAAGGCGACCAGAACGGCAGCCGCCGGCGCCGGCGACGTCTTCGGCAAGCAGCGCGCCGCGCTGGAGGAGACACTGCGCGAGGCCAGCGAGATGGCGCGCAGCTTCCAGGGCCCGGGAAACCCGCAGGACCTGCTTGCCAAACAGGCCGATTTCGCCCGGCGCTCCTTCGAGACCGCCGTCCGCAATGCCAGCGAGATCGGCGAGGTGATGCGCAAATCCTCCAGCGAGTCGGTCGAGATCCTGCGCGAGCGGATTCGCGAGGCGATGGCCGACATGCGCAACGACAGCGGGTCGCGGACATGAGCGCGGCGGCGCCGGCGCGCAAAGGTTCATGACGCAAGACACCGGCGCTGCGGCTCCCGGGCGTCGGCGCCAGATGGAGGTCTACGTAACCGGCGCCGGCGGCGCGCGCCCGACCGTTCCGGTTTCGGCGGCGCGGCTGGAGGCGCGGGCCGCAAGCGCGATGACGCCGGAAGCCGCCGCCTATGTGATCGGCGGCGCCGGCCTCGAGGCCTCGATGGCGGCCAACCGCGCCGCGTTCGGGCGCCATCGTTTCGTGCCCCGCGTGCTGCGCGACGTCTCGGCGCGCGACCTTGGCGTCGATCTCTTCGGGCGCCGCCACCGCGCGCCGCTGCTTCTGGCGCCGATCGGCGTTCTGGAGCTCGTTCACCGCCATGCCGATCTCGCCGTGGCGCGCGCGGCCGCGGCCGAGGAGATCGGCATGGTGTTTTCCAACCAGGCCTCGGTCGCGATGGAGGACTGCGCCGCGGCGATGGGGACCGCGCCGCGATGGTTCCAGCTCTACTGGTCGCGCGACGACGATGTTGTGCGCTCGCTGCTGGCCCGCGCAGAGAAAGCCGGCTGCGAGGCGATCGTGGTCACGCTCGACACCACGCTTCTGGGCTGGCGGCCTCGCGATCTCGATCTCGGCTACCTGCCGTTTTTGCGCGGCATGGGACTGGCGCAATATCTGTCCGATCCCGTCTTCCGCTCAAAAATCCCGGCCAGACCGCCCGAGACAGGCATCCGGCCGCGCGGCGCGAAACTGCTCGCCACCGCCTACGGCCTGCACCGCAAGGGGCGCGAGTTCGGGCTTTCCATGGCCAGAATGCGCGCCGCCGCCGCCTATTTCACCGCGACCTATTCCCGGCCCGACCTTAACTGGACCGACATTGCGCGCCTGCGCGCCATGACCAGCCTGCCGATCATCCTGAAAGGCATTCGCCACGCCGACGATGCCAGGCTGGCGCGCGAACACGGCGTCGACGGCATCGTGGTGTCCAATCATGGCGGCCGGCAGGTCGATGGCGAGACGGCAACGCTCGACGCCCTGCCCGGCGTGGTGGCGGCGGCGGGAGACCTGCCGGTGCTGCTCGATTCGGGCATCCGCACCGGCGCCGACATCGCCAAGGCGCTCGCGCTCGGCGCGCGGGCGGTGTTTTTGGGCCGGCCCTATGTCTACGGCCTGGCGCTTGCCGGCGAGAGCGGGGTTCGCGAGGTGATCGGCAACATGCTGGCCGAGCTCGACCTGACGCTGGCGCTGTGCGGCCTCGACAGCATCGCGGCCCTCGGTCCCGCCGGCCTTGCCGCGGACGGGCCGGCCGGCTGCACCGAACCGGTATGACGGAGGAAAAGATCAGCCATGAGGACAGGGGCGTGATGGCGGGACAAAAGCCAGGCTTCGAGGACCTGGCGCGCATGGCCGGCGCCGAGCTCGGCGTGTCGTCGTGGATTTGTGTTGATCAATCCATGATCGACCAGTTTGCCGAGACGACGCGCGACCGGCAGTGGATCCATATCGATGTCGAGCGGGCGCGGCGCGAAAGCCCGTACAAGGCGCCGGTCGCGCATGGTTATCTGACGCTCTCGCTGGTCGCGGCGATGAGCTACGAGATCGGCGCCGCGCCGGACGGCACGGTGGCGGCGGTCAATTACGGGCTCGACAGGGTGCGCTTCCTGGCGCCGGTACGGGCCGGCGCGAACATACGCATGCGCTCCAGGCTGATCTCGTTCGAAAGCAAGGGCGAGCGCCGCTACCTGATGAAATGCCACAACGTGGTCGAGATCGAAGGCGAGGAACAGGCCGCGCTGATCGCCGACACGCTGGCGCTGCTGGTGGCCGCGCCGGACGCCGCGTGAGCACGCGGATCGACCGGCACGCTGTGACGGAAAAACATGACTGTCACTGTCAAGTCAGTTTAGAATTGTTCTAAACTATTGATTTTTCATTCCTTTTCCCGAAAATCCGTTTGACATCCAGATTTCGGCGAGTCATGTCTTCGCCCGAAAGCTGAAGCGACTTTCGACTGTCGGGCCTTGAACCCGGCCGTTTGGAGAGGATCGGACCCGCCGCGATGGCCAGTGCGCTGTTGTCGCCCGGGCCGCCCGTCTCCGACAGCCAGGCTCCAACCGGCCCCATGCGGTCTTGCGCTGCGGTTCGAGCCGAAGGACAGAGACTTGCCGAACGTTTTTTTCACCGTAGCCGCCACGACGGCGCTGATTGCAACGGCCCTGACGGGCCGGGCCATGGCCGCAACCGACGCACGCGCCGTGCTGAACACCTATGCCGACATCGCGCACGCCACCTACGAGGACGCGCTGTCGACCGCCATGCGCCTCGACGACGCCGTCGACGCGCTGATTGCCGCGCCCTCGGCCGAAACCATGGCGGCGGCGAAAGCGGCCTGGCGGGCAGCCCGCATTCCCTACCAGCAAAGCGAAGCCTACCGGTTCGGCAACCCGATCGTCGACGCCTGGGAAGGCCGCGTAAACGCCTGGCCGCTCGATGAGGGGCTGATCGATTACGTCGATGCCGGCTACGGCGTGGAGTCCGACGATAACGGGCTCTACACCGCCAACGTGATTGCCAACACGACCTTGATGATCAATGGCAGTGAGGTCGACGCGTCCGACATCACGCCAAGATTTCTGGCCGACACGCTGCACGAGGCCGGCGAGATCGAGGCCAATGTCGCCACCGGCTATCACGCGATCGAGTTCCTGCTGTGGGGGCAGGATCTGAACGGCACCGGGCCGGGCGCCGGCGCGCGCGCCCACACCGATTACGACCCGCAAAACTGCACCGGCGGCAATTGCGAGCGCCGGGCGCTTTATCTGGCCGCCGCCGCCGATCTGCTGGTTTCCGACCTGGAGGAAATGGTCGCCAACTGGGCCGGGGACGGCGCGGCGCGCCGGGCGCTGGCCGAAGGCTCGGCGGAAGCCGGGCTGGCTGCGATGCTGACCGGGATCGGTTCGTTGTCCTACGGCGAGCTGGCCGGCGAGCGCATGAAGCTCGGACTGCTGTTGCACGACCCCGAGGAGGAGCATGACTGCTTTTCCGACAACACCCACATCTCGCATCTTTACGACGCCGTCGGCATTCGCAACGTCTATGCCGGCCGCTACGCGCGGGTCGACGGTTCGGTGGTCGACGGCCCGTCGCTGTCGGCGCTGGTGCGCGAGAGCGATGCGGCCCTGGACGCGGAGCTGACGGCCAAGCTCGACGCCACCGTCGCCGCCATGCAGGCGATCGCGGCAAAGGCGGAGGCCGGCGAGGCCTACGACCAGATGATCGGTGACGGAAACATGGCCGGCAACGCCCTCGTGCAGGCGGCGATCGATGCGCTGATCGACCAGACACGCTCCATCGAACGGGTCGTCGCCGGGCTCGAACTCGACGCGATCGGGTTCGAGGGCTCCGACAGTCTCGACGCACCCGAGGCGGTGTTTCAGTGAGCGGCACGGGACGCCGAATGTGCTAGAATAAGCCAGCGGCCATCGCGCCGCGAGCCTTGGATGAACGACCATGCTGGTTTGTCACTGCAATCTGATCACGCAGAGGGAAATCGAGGACACGATCACCGGCCTGCTGGACGCCGATCCCTGGCAGCTGATCGTGCCGGCGAAAGTCTATCACGCCATGGCCAAACGCGGCCGCTGTTGCGGCTGTTTTCCAAATGTGGTGGAAACGATCATCCGGGTCACCGAGGCGTATCACGCCCGTTCGGCCGCGGCCGAGCCGGATATACTTTCACATCTCGACCGCGTCCGCGGACTACGTGGTCAATTTGGGAGCAGGCGCCATGAAGGGCGAAAAACAAGTCATCGAGCGGCTTAACGAGGCGCTGTTTCTGGAACTCGGCGCAGTCAACCAGTATTGGCTGCACTACCGGCTTCTCCAGGATTGGGGTTACGCCAAGCTCGCGCAGAAGGAGCGCGAGGAATCGATCGAGGAAATGCACCACGCCGACAAGCTGGTGGAACGCATCATTTTCCTCGAGGGCCATCCCAACCTGCAGTCGGTGGCGCCGCTCAAGATCGGCCAGAACGTCCGGGAAGTGCTGGAAGCCGATCTGGAAGGCGAACACGAGGCGCGCAGTTCCTACAAGACGTCGCGCGACATCTGCCACGAGCACGGCGACTACGTGTCGATGGCGCTGTTTGAGGAACTGCTTGCCGACGAGGAGGGCCATATCGACTTCCTCGAAACCCAGCTCGAACTGCTGAACACGATCGGCGAGAAGAATTATGGCCTGCTCAACGCGGCGTCCGCCGACAAGGAGGAATAGGATCATGGGCGCATGCGGCCGCTGACCCTTCCGTCCCGTCGCATGCGTCCAGTCCGCCCGGCGCTTGTTGGCGCCGCGCTCGGCGCTCTGGTTCTGCCGGGCCTCGCGGCCGACGAAACCGCCCTGCCCACGAGCCGCGACGACCTGACGGCGGCCGACCGCGAGCGCGTCGAGGCCGTCACCCGCCCGACGACGGATTTTTCCGCGGCCGAGACATACGAGGCGCTGCCCGGCGGGGCTGCGACCTCGCGCAAGCGCGTCAATCAGGACGCGTTTTCCCACCCCTCGGCCAATCTCAGCTTCGAGGAAGAGGGCACGTTCAAGCTCGGCAACGCGCTGTTTCGCAAAGTGTGGGTGTCCTCGCCCTCCTCCACCCAGGCCTCCGACGGTCTCGGGCCGCTGTTCAACGCCCGCGCCTGCCAGAGCTGTCATCTGAAAGACGGGCGCGGCCATCCGCCGGAGGGCGACCGCGACGCGACCTCGATGTTCCTGCGCCTGTCGCGTGCGCCGCGCACGCCCGACGAGCAGGCGCTCTTGAAGGACAAGACCCTGCTCAACCTGCCCGATCCGGTCTATGGCGGCCAGCTTCAGGATCTGGCCGTGCCGGGCCTGAAGGGTGAGGGCCGCATGGTCGTCACCTATGAGGAGTTCACCGTCACGCTTGCCGACGGCGCCGAGGTCGCGATGCGCCGGCCCGACTACGCGGTCAGCGATCTGGCCTACGGGCCGATGGATGTCGGCACCACCTTGTCGCCGCGGGTGACGCCGCCGATGATCGGCCTCGGCCTGATCGAGCAGATCCACCCGGCCGACATTCTCGGGCTTGCCGATCCCGACGATGCCGACGGCGACGGGATTTCGGGAAAACCCAATATCGTGCGCGACCCGGCAAGCGGCGCGCTGGTGCTCGGCCGCTTCGGCTGGAAGGCGCAGACACACTCGATCCGCCGCCAGTCGGCGGAAGCGTTTGCCGGCGATATCGGCATTTCCTCGCCCGACCTGCCCAACCATTGGGGCGATTGCACCCCGAGCCAGGCCGACTGCCTGGCCGCGGCGACCGGCGTCCAGCCGCGCCTCGGCGACAGCGAGGCGCCCGATCCGGTGCTCGACCTGGTGACGTTTTATGCGCAGAGCCTCGCCGTGCCGGCCCGCCGCGACGTCGACGACCCGCAGGTGCTGAAAGGCAAGCGGATCTTCTACGACCTCGGCTGCGCCGCCTGCCACCGGCCGAAATTCGTCACCCGGCGCGACGCGCCCAACAAGGCGCACGCCTTCCAGCTGATCTGGCCCTATTCGGACTTCCTGCTGCACGACATGGGGCCGCGCATGGCGGACTGGCAGGTCGTCGGCGACGCGCGCGGCGGCGAATGGCGCACCCCGCCGCTGTGGGGGATCGGGCTGACGGAGACCGTCAACGGCCACACCTTCTTTTTGCATGACGGGCGCGCCCGCAACCTGACCGAGGCGATCCTGTGGCATGGCGGCGAGGGCGAAACCGCCCGCGACGGTTTTGCCGCCCTTGACGCCGACGACCGCGCCGCGTTGATCCGGTTTCTGGAATCGCTGTGATGATGCGCCTTCTCGCCCTCGCGCTCTGTCTCGGCCTGTCCCAGCCGGCCGAGGGCCGCGCCGCGCCCGCGCCGGCGGCCGCGATCACCCGCGCGGCGACCGACGCGGTGATCCGCCCCGGCTACGCGCGCTTTCGGGCGGCGTCCGAAACGCTGGAAAAAGACGTGCGCGCGCTGTGCGAGGCCCCCGGCCCGGCGCAACTGGAAACGGCTCGCGCGGCCTTTCGAGACACCGCGCTCGCCTGGGCAACGATCGAAATGGTCGGCTTCGGCCCGGTGCGGGCGCAAAACCGGCTGGAGCGCATCCTGTTCTGGCCCGACCGGCGCGGTACCGGCCTCAAACAGGTCCAGGCGATCCTGGCGAGCGAAGACGACACGGCGACCGACGCCGCCACGCTGGCGCAAAAGAGCGTGGCCGTGCAGGGGCTCGGCGCGCTTGAGTACGTGCTTTTCGGAACCGGCGCCGCAACGCTTGCCGAGGCCGACGCGTTTCGCTGCCGCTACGGCGCGGCGATCGGCACGAACCTGGCAAAAATCGCCGCCCGGATCAGCACCGCCTGGGCCGGGGATGACGGCATTGCCGGCCACCTCGCCGCGCCTGGCCCCGGCAACCCGCTGTTTCGCGATGAGAGCGAGGCGGTGGGCGAGGTCACCGACATGCTGATCCACGGCCTGGAACAGCTGCGCGCGGTGCGCCTGAACGGGTTTTTGGGCGAGACGCCCGACAAGGACCGGCCGAAGCGGGCGCTGCTGTGGCGCGCCGGGCTGACGATCGCGACCGTCAAGGCCAATCTCGACGGGCTTCGAGATCTGTTCGACAAGGCCGGTTTCGCCGATCATCTGGCAAAAGAGGATCGCTGGATCGCCGCCTCGATCCGGTTCGAGTTCGCGCAGGCCGACGACGCCCTCTCGGCCCTGCCGGCGCGCATCGCCGATACGCTGGCCGACCCGCAAGCCCGCGAGAAGCTCGCCTTCGTGCGCGTCGTTTCCTCCAGCCTGTCGCAACTCGTTGGCGAGCATCTGACCGCCGCCTACGGGCTGACGGCCGGGTTTTCCTCGCTCGACGGCGACTGATGGCGGCCCTGCTCAACCGCCGCGCCCTGCTGGCGGCGGCCGGGACCGGGCTCCTGGCCTGGATCGGCGCGCCGCGTGCGCTTGCCGGGCCGGGGCGAGAGGCCGCCTTCGCGGCGGCTTACAAGGACCGCGACGGCCGGTTCGGCGTCGCGCTCATTGCCCGCGACGGCGCCATCCGCGCGCGCGTCGCCTTGCCCGACCGCGGCCACGACATCGCCTGCGACAGGGCCGCACGGCGCGCAGTCGCCTTTGCGCGGCGGCCGGGTTACTTCGCCGTGGTCTTCGATCTTAATCGTCGCGCCGAACCGGTGACCCTCCAGGCCGCGCCCGGGCGGCATTTTTTCGGCCATGGCGTCTTTTCCCCGGACGGAAGGCTTCTTTACGCGACCGAGAACGATTTCGAGGCCGCGCGCGGTCTGATCGGCGTCTACGATGCGACCGACGGCTTCCGTCGCGTCGGCGAATTCGACACGCACGGCATGGATCCGCACGAACTGCTCCTGATGCCGGACGGGCGCACGCTGGCGGTCGCCAATGGCGGCATCGAGACCCATCCCGATTTCGGCCGCGCCAAGCTCAATCTGGCGACCATGCGGCCTTCGCTGGTCTTCCTCGACCGGATTCACGGCACGCTGGTCGAAACCCATCGCCTTGCCGCCGATCTGTACCAGCTTTCAATCCGCCACATGGCGGTCGACGGTAGCGGGCGGTGCTGGTTCGGCTGCCAGTATGAGGGCCCGCGCGGCGACGTGCCGCCGCTGGTCGGCCTCGCCAGGCCGGGCGATGCGATCAGGCTGCTCGATCTTCCAGGCGAGGCCTGGGCGGGGTTCGGCAATTATGTCGGCTCGGTCGCCTGCAACCCGACCGCCGACAGCGTCGCCGTCACCTCGCCACGCGGCAATCTGCTGGCGACGTTCGATGCCGCCAGCGGAGAGCTCGTGGGGCGGGAGCGCCTCGAGGAAGTGTGCGGGCTCGCCGCGCAGGCGGGCGGGTTTTTCGCCACCGCCGGCACCGGCGCCATCCGCCCGGCAAACGGCAAGCCGGAGCATGTCGATCTCGTCTGGGACAATCACGTCCTGCGTCTCGACGGTTGAGAAACGGCAAAGGCCGGCGCCGCCGCGCGACCGCAAATGGCGGCTACAGATCCAGCGGCGCCCGCGCCAACTCGCCGGCCATGCGGATCGCCGCCACAAGTGCTGCGCCGCCGGCCTCGAGCGTGTCGTCGTTTTGAATGACGGTCACCGGCGCGGGAATTTCGTCCTCGCCGGCCGCCGCGCGCGACAGGCGCGCCAGAATCTCTTCGCGCGTCTCGCGGCCACGCGCCGCCAGCCTGGCGGCCCGGATCGCCGGCGCGGCGGTGACGAAGGCGACGGCGACGTTGCGATAGCGTGCCCTCAGCGCGGGGATTGCGGTTCGCGACAGATTGGCAACGACGGTGGCGCCGGCGGCGATCCTGTCGTCGACGACGGCCGGCAGGCCGTAATGCAGGCCATGGGCGACCCAGGACAAGGCGAAGGCGCCATTGGCCTTGGCCTCCAGAAACGCCTGTACCGACAGGGCATCATGATCTTCCGTGCCCCCGTCCGGCGCACGGGTGATCACCCGACGTACGAAATGGACCGCATGCCCGTCCTCGCCGGACAAACGGCCGCGCGCATAAGACATCAGCGTGTCCTTGCCGGCGCCGCTCGGCCCGACCACGGCAACGAAGGCGCCTTGGCGCGCGCGCGGATCGAGACGGGCACGAAGTACGGTCGAGGCGTCGGTCATGCCACGCGGCGGCCTTCGCGCCACACCGAGCGGACGACGGGAATGTGCTCGTCGACGCGCACGCGCACCAGATCGGCGCGTTTGCCGACGGCGATCTCGCCGCGGTCGGTCAGACCGGTGGCGTCGGCCGGATTTTTCGACACCATGGCGACGGCGCGCGGCAGCGAGATGCCGTCGACGACCTCGCCAAGGAAAAAGGCCGACTGGATCAGGCTGAACGGGATGTAATCGGACGACAGGATGTCGAGGCAGTCGTTCTCGGCCAACTCGCGCGCCGAGACATTGCCCGAATGCGAGCCGCCGCGCACCACGTTGGGCGCGCCCATCAAGACACCCATTCCGGCTTTTTTCGACGCGGCGGCCGCTGTCATCGTGGTCGGAAACTCGGCAACGCGGATGCCCTGCTCGACGGCTTCGCCGACATGGGCCTCGGTGGCGTCGTCGTGGCTGGCAAGCACGATGCCGCGGTCGCGGCAGGCGGCGGCGATCGCCTCGCGCTGCCGATGCGAATTGCGCTGCGACTGCTCTATGCGTTTTTCGCAGAATGCGCGGAACGCCTCGTCGGACAGGTTGAGCTTGCGTTTGTAATAATTGGCGTAGGTCTCCAGGTCGACGAACTGGCGCTGGCCCGGCGCGTGGTCCATCAGCGACACCAGCCGCACGCGGTCGTCGCCGTCGTAAAGCCCAAAACTGTCGACGCAATCGTCCGAGGAGACCTCGCAGCGCAGATGGATGAAATGGTCGGCGCGCAGCCGGTCGCCGCGCACGCCGTCCTCGATCGCGTCGGCCAGCTTGCGCATGTCCTTGGCGGCGATGTCGGAATCCTCGTCGAGACCGATGCGCAACGCATCGAAGACCGTGGTGATGCCGGAGGTCGCAACCTGGGCGTCATGCGCCAGCACGGCGGCGAGCGGGTTCCAGCGCACCTTGGGCCGCGGCGCGTAGTGACCCTCGAGATGGTCGGTGTGAAGCTCGACCAGCCCGGGGATGAGATAATCGCCGCCAAAATCCTCGCCGTGCGTCGCGCCGCCGGCTCGGATGTCGGCGATCTTGCCGTCGCGTATCGCCACCGCGCCATGGACGATCTCGTCGGCCAGCACGATACGGGCATTGGAGAAAATGGTTTCGGCACTCATTTCAGGCGGTCTTTCTCTGGTCGTGACGGCCCATTGGATGGAAGGCGCGCACGGTGAAGGGCGCACCGGGTTCGGGTTCGACAAACAGCGCAATAGAGGCAATTTCGAGGGGCGCGGACAAAAACGGCGCAAAATGGGCGTCGATCCCCGACGCCAGGCGCTCGGCCTCCCGTCCCGTGGCCCGGCCGGTCAGCGTCATGTGAAAGCGGAATTCCTCAAACACATAGGGATATCCCCACTGGTGCAGGTTCCTGACCTCAGCCGGCGTCATGGCGGCCGGATTGCGCCTGGCTATATCCCCGTCGGCCAACGGCGCTCGGAACGGCTCGAAGGCGCGCACCACGGCGCCGGCCAGCGCGTCGAGCGGCGGGTGACGTTCGGCCGGCACGAGGGCGAAGAACCCGTCGAGCTGGCGCGCGACCAGACGCGGCAACCGCACCGGCGCGCATTCGCCGGCAAAGGCGGCAACGGCGTCGACAAGTGCGGCCTCGGTTTTGCCGGGAGCGAGCGTGAACGGCGCCTTCAGCGTGGCGTGGAAACCGTAACGCCGCGCCGAGGCGGTGTGAAAGGCCAATTCGGCCGCCGACAGATCGCCGGCGCGGGCGGGCGCGACCGGCGCGCCGGAAAAGGCGTCACGTCCGAGCCAGGACGACGCCGCGCGGGTCAGCGCCGCGTCCTGCGGCGGCGTGAAATAAACAGCGTAACGCATGCATCAATCCTTGCCAGGCGCGATCCATTAGGTGATTTGCGTGACAGTTTGACGAAAATTCGCCCCCGGCGACAGCGGCCAGCGCGCCGGTCTCAATTGGCGCTGCGCGGCCCTGCCCCGATCATCGAATACTATCAGCCTGGCTCAGGCCCCGATACAGGCCGTTTCGGCGCAGGGGCTCCGGAACCGGCCGGCGCGCATGTCAGCGGGCGCCCGCCGGCTGGATGAGGCGCTGGCGCAGGAAGCTCGAGATCGCGTCGAACACAAACACCACGATCAGGATCAGCAGCACCATATAGGCGACGTTTTCCCAGTCCTGATTGGTGCGCATCGCTTCCCACAGCTTCAGGCCGATGCCGCCGGCGCCGACCGCGCCGATAATGGTGGCCGAACGGGTGTTCGATTCCCAGAAATAGAGCGACTGGCTCAGAAACACCGGCAGGACCTGCGGCACCACGCCGAAACGCTGGACCAGCGCCGGGGCGGCCCCGACCGACCGCACGCCCTCGCGCTGCTTGTCGTCGATGTTTTCCAGCGCCTCGGAGTAGAGCTTGCCGAAGGTGCCGGTGTCGGTGAAGAAGATGGCCGACATGCCCGCCAGCGGCCCCGGTCCGAAGGCGCGGGTGAAAAACAGGGCCCAGATCAGCATATCGACCGAACGCAGGAAATCGAACAGGCGCTTGAGCAGCTGATTGACGAGCCGGTTCGGGGTGATGTTGCGGGCGGCCATGAAGGCAAGCGGAAAGGCAAGCAGCGACGCGAATACCGTGCCGACAAAGGCCATGACGATGGTCTGGAGCAGTTTCAGCCAGACGTCGCCATGCTGCCATTCGGCGTTATGCAAGAAATCGGTCCAGGCCCGCGCCGTGTTCGACATTTGCGGGTCGACGCGCTCGCCGGAAACCAGCAAGGCCGCCACCGCGCCGAAGGATTTGCCCCAGAAGGGCGAGCGCGTGTCGAAAAAGAAGTTTTCCCAGCCCCAGAAGCGATGCCTTATCTTGACCTCGTCGTTCTCGATCTCGACGCGGCCGGGAAAGCCGAGCGAAACCACGATCTTGTCGCCGGGGCCGCGCTGGCTGGCCCAGCCCGGCAGGACGCCGCGAACCGTGACGGCCCGATCCGGCTCGATGTCGGCGATCAGCATGTCGGCGCCGCGCGCGACGACGACCTTTCCAGGCGCGATGTCGATGCGCGCGCCGCCGATCCTCACCAGCGCGCGCACCGCCGCTTCCTCGCGCACGATCTCGGCGGGGACGACGTCGCGCGCCGCGCCGCCGGTCGCGGTATCGCCGGTCGGCGCCGGTTTGCCGCCGACCGTGCCGAGAAAGCTGCCGGACGAACTCTTCACACCGCCGCCTGACATGCCGGTTGTGCCGGCGAGCCTTTTGTCCACCACGGCCTTTTCGATCTCGACCCAGTCGGGGTCCGGGTTCGCACCCAGCGGTGAAAACCGCGGATAGGAGATCTCGAGATGGTTTTGCGAAAACGCGATGTTCGGCCTGACCTCGTAGGAGACCCAGTCGGCGAGATAGCTGCCGGCGATCGACCAGTTGCCGTTGGCGACGACCGCGCCGATCGAAAACAGCCACCAGGCGAAGACGAGATAGGCCATTGTGCCGGCGGCGACCAACCAGCCGGTCAGGCGCCCGGTAAGCGAGCGGGAGAAAACCGCCGGGTGGCGGGCGACAACGGCGTTGATCGCGGCGGTGTCGAGTGCGCTCATCGATCTAGCCTCCCCGTCCGAATTCAAACGCCTGCGCGCCGACGAGCCGCTTGCGCAGCCAGGCGGAAAGCTGGTCGACGGCAACGATGGTGGTAAAAAGGAGAAGAATGATCGCCAGCGTCTTGGCCTCGTGCCCGCGGCTGATCGACAGCCGCAACGCCTCGCCGATGCCGCCGCCGCCGACCGCGCCGATAATGGTGGAGGCGCGCACATTGATCTCGAAGCGCAGCAGGGCGTAGCTCAGGAAGTTGGGCATGACCTGCGGCACGATCGCGAACCAGACCCGTTCGATCCAATTGCCGCCGGAGGCGCGCAAGCCTTCCTCGGGGCGCATGTCGGCGTTTTCGACGACTTCGAAGAACATCTTGCCGAGCGCGCCGATAGTGTGGATGGAAACGGCGATGATGGCAGGAACCACGCCGAGCGAAAAAATGGCCAGGAAGAAGCCGGCGATCACGATTTCGGGGAACGCGCGCAAAATCTCCATGAAGCGGCGCACGAAGAATCGCAGCCAGCGATTCGCCGTCAGATTGCGCGCGGCCAGAAAACACAGAACGAAACCGAGACCGAAGCCGATCAACGTCGCCACGAGCGCGATGTTCAGCGTCTCGATCATCTTGTAGACATATTCCGGCATGTAGAGCGTCTCGGTCAGATAGACGCGTCCCTCAGCATAGTTGAACTTCAGGCTGCCGTCGTCATAGGGCGAAGGCAGGTCAAACAGCGCGCGCCAGACTTCCCAGCCGTCGCGCGGAATCAGCATGCCGACGAAATCGAAGAAATGAGGCAGCCGGTCGAAGAACTTGCCGGCGTTGGTCTCGTTGGCGAACCAGAGCGAACCGGCCATGGCGGCAAGAAGCAGGCCCAGACCGAGGACGGTATGGAGGCGCCGCCGCGAGGCGAGCTCGCGCCAGTGGCGCTCGACGGAAAGCCCGCGTTCCGACAGCCGCGTATCCAGCTCGGTGGTACTCATCAAACCGCCCGTGAACAGAGGCAGCCATGCGGCGCGCAAATCGACGCGCCGCATGGCGGGACAAAAATGGCCTACGAGCCGATCTTGGCCCTGCGCGCCGCGATGATGGCTTCGTAGAAGGCCGGCGTCACTTCGGTGAAACTTTTGTATTCCCCGCCCTGGATGGCCGAGAAACATTCGGCGTCGGTTTCGGGCAGCGCCATCATGAAGTCCTTGAACTTGGTCTTCATGTCGGCGTCCATCGAGGACCGCACGACGATCGGACCGTTCGGGATCAGCGGCGATTTCCACAATTCGACCAGGTCGTCCATGTCGAGGATGCCCTTGTCGACCATCTTGCGCAGATTGCCGGAGCTGTAGCCGTCGGAGAAATCGCCGACGCCCGAGGCCCAGGTCGTGCCGGCGTCGAAGGTGCCCTTGACCACTTCGAGAACCAGGTTCTCGTGGCCGCCGCCGAAACCGGTTTCGGCGAAGAATTCGCCGACGGACATGCCGATATCGGCCGGCAGCGTCACGGAGGGCACCAGAAAACCGGACGTGGAATCGGGATCGGCGAAACCGAGCTTCTTGCCCTTCATCTCGTCCAGCTTGGTGATGCCGGAATCCTTGCGGGCGACCATCACCGCGTAATACCCCGTCGATCCGTCGGTCTGGACCGTGGTCAGGATCGGCTCGACCGCGTTCTCGTCTTCCAGAAACACCTTGGCATAACCCGAGGCGCCCAGCTCGGCATAGTCGAGCGTGCCGCCGAGCAGGCCCTGGATCACGCCGTCATAGTCGGCGGCGGGAAACAGCGACACTTTTTCCACGCCGAGCAACTCGGGAAGCGCGTCGGCCAGACACTGGAAATTGCGTAGGCGATCGGCCTCGTTCTCGCCTCCAATGATGCCGATGCGGAATTCCTTGAGGTCTTCGGCCTGGGCCTGGCCGCCCATCAGGGCGCCGAGCGCGACCGCGCCCAATAGAGCCTTCTTGAACATGAATGCCTCCTGTTCGTTGCAGTGTGGTTGGGTCTTGTTGACTGACTTGCGAGCGCCCGTGACGCCGGGCGCGACGATCCCGTCCATCAGCCCGCGAAGGCGGGTGCAATGGCGCTGGCGGATTCGGTGATCTTGACGCGGTGCGGCGTGAGGCTGGTCGAGGTGATGTCCTCGGAAAATTCGGCGTCGTCGCCTTCGGCGCCGTATATGGCGCGCACCGTCGAGGCCGTCAGCGCGTCAGCCGGGCCGTCGAACACGACCCGGCCGGCGGCCATTCCGATCACCCGCGCGCAATAGTTCCGGGCAGTATCGAGCGTGTGCAGATTGGTGATGACGGTAATGCCTTCGCGCGCGTTGATGTCGGCGAGCGCGTCCATGACGATCTTGGCGTTCAGCGGATCCAGCGAGGCGATCGGCTCGTCGGCCAGGATCACCCTGGGTTCCTGCATCAAGGCGCGTGCGATCGCAACGCGCTGCTGCTGGCCTCCCGACAGCGTCCCGGCGCGCTGCAGCGCCGTTTCCGCGATGCCGAGACGTTCGAGCGCCATGATGGCGCGCACGCGCTCCTGGCGCGAAAAGGAGCCGGCCAGGTTGAGCAGCGTGGACCGGTGATTGAGCCGGCCGAGCAGCACGTTGGTCAGCACGTCGAGCCTGGGCACGAGATTGAACTGCTGGAAGATCATCGCGCAGTCGCGCTGCCAGGTGCGCAAGGCGGCCCCGCGCAGGGCGGAGACCTGGCGATCGGCGAATGAGATCGTCCCCTCGGATGGGTCGATCAGCCGATTGATCATGCGCAGCAAGGTCGACTTTCCCGCCCCGGAGCGACCGATGATGCCGACCATCTGACCGTCGGCGATCTCCACGTCGACATTGTCGACTGCGGTCTTTTCGCCGAAGCGTCGCGTGACCTTCTGGATTTTCAGCATGCTCGTTTTCCCGCGGGGCGGCGTTCGCCTGTCCTGGGAACTGCGCTACCGAAGCCGCGTGAAAGTGGAATGTCAGGAGGATGACAGTTCTGTAACGCCGCACCGCGACATGACGGACCCGCCGCGCCAATCGCTTGGCGGCCGGTTGGCCATGCAGGGGCTGGCGGTCCGGCGTCGTCATCGTCGCAGCGTGAAGACATGCGCGCGCGATCGGCCGCCCTTGCGGTGAGGCGGCCTCGCGCGGCTGGCGGGTCGACGCGGAGAAATTCCGTCCGGCCCGCGCGCGCCGCGCGGGGGCAAACGGGCCCGGGCCGGCTTCGGATCAGGCCCCGTGTTTTTCGAGGAAGGCGGCGGCGTCGAGCGTGCGGAAATCGTCGAGCGCGCCGCGCAGGCGCCGGTGATCCCAGTCCCACCAGGCCAGTTCCTGAAACCGCGCCGCGGTGGCGCGGTCGAAACGCTCGCGGATCGGTTTGGCCGGAACGCCGCCGACGATCATGTAGGGCGCGACATCCTTGGACACCACGGCGCCGGCCCCGATGACGGCGCCGTCGCCGATGCTGACGCCGGGCAGGACGGTCGAGCCGTGGCCGAACCAGGTGTCGTGACCGATGGTGACCTTGTTCTGGCGGCGCCAGTCGAAAAACGCCTCCTCGTGCTCGGCATCCTCCCAATAGTCGGACGCGCGATAGGTGAAATGGTGCAGCGTCGGCCGCCAGGTCGGATGGTTGGTGGCGTTGATGCGCACGGCGGCCGCGATATTGGCGAACTTGCCGATATCGGCGCACCACACGCCGCAATCCTGCATAACGTAGGAATAGTCGCCCAGGACCGAATCCTGGAAGCGGGTCCGCTCGGCGATTTCGGTATAGCGGCCGAGCGTCGAGCCACTTGCCTCGGCGGTCGGATGGACGAACGGGTTTTCTGAAAGTTTCGGCATCAGGCGGCCTTTGCGGGGGCGAAATCGGTCACGTCGATGATCTGGTCGGCGACGGCCTCGCGCACGTCCTGATCGTGAAAAATGCCGAGCAGGGCGACGCCGGCCGCCTTTTTCTCGGCGATCATGTCGATCACCACGGCGCGGTTGGTGGCGTCGAGCGAGGCGGTCGGCTCGTCGAGCAAGAGGATCGGATGGCGGGTGATGAAACCGCGCGCGATGTTGACGCGCTGCTGCTCGCCGCCGGAGAAGGTCGCCGGCGGCAGGTCCCACAATCTTTCCGGCAAATTGAGCCGGCTCAACAGATCGCGGCTGCGCGCCAGAGCCTCCGCCCTGTCGCGGCCGCGCGCCAGAAGCGGCTCGGCGACGATGTCGAGCGCCGACACGCGCGGCACCACGCGCAGGAACTGGCTGACATAACCGAGCGTGTCGCGACGGATCGCCAGCACGTCGCGGGGGCTGGCGGCGGCCATATCTGTCAGCGTGCCGTGATGATCGATGATGATCTGGCCGGAATCGACGGCGTAGTTGCCGTAGAGCATTTTCAGGATCGAGCTCTTGCCGGCACCGGACGGCCCGCCGAGCACGGCGCATTCGCCGGCCTGGAGCGCAAAGCGCGCCTTGTCGACCACCGGCAGGCGGATACCGTCGCGCAGATGCATGGTGAAGCTTTTGCAGAGCTCGGAAACGACAAGCGGCGTTGCCATTCGGTTTTCTCCCTTTCGCACGGTCGTGCCCGGATCTTGGCCCGCTCGGTTCGCGTTCATGTCCTCACACCTGCAGGATCGAGGAGACGAGAAGCTGGGTGTAGGGCGCTTGCGGGTCGTCGAGCACCCGGTCGGTCAGGCCGTGCTCGACGACGTGGCCGTCCTTCATCACCATCATGCGATGCGACAGCAGCCGGGCGACGGCGAGGTCGTGCGTGACCACGATCGCGGCCAGGCCGAGCTCGCTGACCAGGCCGCGCACAAGGTCGAGCAGGCGCGCCTGCACCGACACGTCGAGCCCGCCGGTCGGTTCGTCCATGAAGATCAGCCGCGGATGGGTGACGAGGTTGCGGGCAATCTGCAGGCGCTGGCGCATGCCGCCGGAAAAGGCGCGCGGCTGGTCGTCGACGCGGTCCTCGGCGATTTCGACGCGGCCCAGCCAGTCGACGGCGGTGGCGCGGATATTGCCGTAGTGGCGGTCGCCGATCGCCATTAGGCGTTCTCCGACATTGGCGCCGGCCGAGACCGTCATCCTCAGCCCGTCGGCCGGGTTCTGGTGGACGAAACCCCAATCGGTGCGCATCAGGAAGCGGCGCTCGGCCTCGCCCATGCGATAGAGCTCGCGCCAGCTGTCGTCGCGCATGCGATAGCTGACCGCGCCGGAAGTCGGCAACAGCCGGGTCGATACGCAGTTGAGCAACGTGGTCTTGCCCGAGCCCGATTCGCCGACCACGGCCAGAACCTCGCCCGGCCACAGATCGAACGAGACGTCGTCGCAGCCGACGCGCGCGCCATAGGATTTGGACAGGCCCGCGACACGCAGCAGGGGCTCGTCGGACACGCTCTGGCCGGTCATGGCTTCACCTTTCGCAACGGAATACGGGCGGGTCATTCGGCGGCCTCGGTCATTTCGCCGACATGGCCGGCCGCGCGCCGCTTTTCGCAAAAATCGGTGTCGGAGCAGACGAACATGTGGCCGCCGCGATCGTCCAGGATCACCTCGTCGAGATAGACGTTTTCGGCCGCGCACAGCGCACAGGGCTTGTCGAACTCCTGCACCTTGAAAGGATGATCCTCGAAATCGAGGCTGACCACGTCGCAATAGGGCGGAATGGCGTAGATGCGCTTCTCGCGCCCGGCGCCGAACAATTGCAGGGCCGGCGAGCGGTGCATCTTCGGATTGTCGAATTTCGGTGTCGGCGAGGGGTCCATCACGTAGCGTCCCTCGACCTTGACCGGATAGGCGTAGGTGGTGGCGATATGGCCGTGCCGGGCGATGTCCTCGTAGAGCTTGACATGCATGAGGCCGTATTCCTCGAGCGCGTGCATCTTGCGGGTCTCGGTCTCGCGCGGCTCGAGAAAGCGCAACGGCTCGGGGATCGGTACCTGGTAGACCAGCACCTGGCCCTCGGCCAGCGGATGCTCGGGAATGCGGTGGCGGGTCTGGATGATGGTCGCGCGCGCCGTTTCCGTCGTCACCGCGACGCGCGCCACCTTCTGGAAGAAGGCGCGGATCGACACCGCATTGGTGGTGTCGTCGGCACCCTGGTCGATGACCTTCAAAACGTCGTCGGGACCGATCACCGACGCCGTCACCTGCACGCCGCCCGTGCCCCAGCCATACGGCATCGGCATCTCGCGGCTGGCGAACGGCACCTGGTAGCCGGGAATGGCGATGCCCTTGAGGATCGCGCGCCGGATCATGCGCTTGGTCTGCTCGTCCAGATAGGCGAAATTGTAGGACGGCGCTTCGGCAAGCGACGCTGCAACATTATCGGACATGAGGCGTTTCCTTCGAAAGGAGACCGACATGGACCTTCTCATCCTGCCGATCATTCTGGCGCTGGTGCTGACCGCCTATCTGATTTATCGCGGCTACCGGGCGCGCGCGCTGGGCCGCAGGACGCCCGACCAGGACAACTAGCCGGCTCATTCGGCTGCCTTTCCCGTCGCCTCGTCGGTGACGGCCATTCGCGCCTCGGCTTCGGCGCGCATACGCCGAACCAGGTCGAGATCGGCCTGGAAGTCGACATAATGCGGCAACTTCAGATGCTCGACGAAACCGGTCGCCTGGACGTTGTCGGCATGGGCGAGCACGAATTCCTCGTCCTGGGCCGGGGCGGTAACGTCTTCGCCGAACTCGCCGGCGCGCAACGCCCGGTCGCACAGCGCCATCGCCATCGCCTTGCGCTCCGACTGGCCGTAGACCAGGCCGTAGCCGCGGGTGAATTGCGGCGGCACCTTGGCCGAGCCCTTGAACTGGTTGACCATCTGGCATTCGGTGATCTGGATGCGGCCGAGCGGCACCGGAAACGGAAGCTCGGGCACGTCGAGCTCGATGTCGAGCGCGCCGATCCTGATCTCGCCGACGAAGGGATGCGAGCGGGCATAACCGCGCTGGGTCGAATAGGCGAGCGCCAGCAGGAAACCCTCGTCGCCGCGCGCCAGCGACTGCAGGCGCAGATCGCGCTCCATCGGAAATTCCGGCGGCTCGCGGGTGATGTCGCCGGGCTCGCGGTCGTCGGCCAGCGCGCCGTCACCCTCGATCAATCCCTCGCGGGCAAGGATTTCCGACACGCGCGGCATGGCCTGCGAGTCCGCCTCGCGCGTCGCCGGCGCGGCGACCGGCGCGTCGCCGGCCAGTTCGGGATCGAGCAAGCGGTGGGTGTAATCGAAGGTCGGGCCGAGAAGCTGGCCGCCGGGCAGGTCCTTGTAGGTGGCCGACACCCGGCGCTCGATCAGCATCGCACCGGTATCGGCCGGCCTCGCATAACCGAACCGCGGCAGGGTGGTGCGGTAGGCGCGCACCAAAAAGATCGCCTCGATCATGTCGCCCCGCGCCTGACGGATGGCGAGCGCAGCGAGTTCCCGGTCGTAAAGCGAGCCTTCGGCCATCACCCGGTCGACGGCGAGCGCGAGCTGTTCGACGATCTGGTCGAGGCCGAGCGCCGGCACGTCGCGGTCGCCGCGGCGCCGGTCGGCGAGCAGGCGGTGCGCGTTGTCGATGGCGGCCTCGCCGCCCTTCACGGCAACATACATGGCTTCTAGCCCTCCGTTTCGACGATGCGGGTGGTGCGCGGCAGGCAGGCGATCGCGCCGGGCGCGGTCAGGACGAGGTCGACGCCGCGCGGGAAACGCCCGTTGTTTTGCCGCCATTGCGTCGCCAGATGGCGCGGCAGCGGCGCCGGCGCCAGCCGCGCGCGGGTCTCGATGCCCGGCCCTTCCAGCATCAGCGGCGCGCCCGCCGCAAGCGTGTCGAGCTGCAGGATTATCGTCGCCGAGCGGTCCGGATAGTCCTGCGAGCCCTGGGTGAAATTTTCCAGCGCGATCAGCTCGCCGGGGCGTGAGACGAGGGCGAAATGGGCCTCCGCCGGCGTGAACGCGAACGGCGCGCCGGTGTGGAAGCCGATCCAGTCGCGGATTTCGGCCGAGCCCTGCAGTTCGGGGTCGAGCCAGACCGGCGTGTCGTGATCGCACAAGGTCAACGCGACGGCGCCGGCCGCGGCCGTCAGCGGCGCGGGCGGGGCGGCCAGCGGCGGCAGGGCGTGGACGGTGCCCGGCCGGGCCATGGCCTCCATCAGGGCGCGGAACACGCCTTGCGCGGCGATCACCGGCTCGGCGAAACCGCCATCAATCGAACGAGTGGAAAATTCCATCAATCCTCTCCGCGCACCATGGTGAAAAAGTCGACCTTGGTGGCCGCCGTCTCGCGCCGGCGCTCGTCGTCGGCGGCCGCGCCGGCCGCACGCAGCGGCGCGACAATCCTGTCTTCGACCCGGTCGCGGCTTTGCGGACGCTGCCACAGCGCGTCGACCGTGGCCGCGATCCGCACCTTGTCGCGATCGCGACCGAGCGCGTAGGCATGGCCGACCTCGCCGGTCGCCAGCCGCACGGTGGCGCGCGTCACCGTCGCCTCGCCGAGATTGAAGGCCGCGCCGCCGCCGCCCATGCGCCCGCGCAGCATCACCAGCCCGGTTTCGGGGCCACGCACCAGTTCGGCCAGCTCCTCGAAGCCGGCTTCGGCCCACAGCCGCCGCAGCGCATCGCCGTCGGCGCGCGCGATCACGGCCATGGCCTCCCGACGCGCCGGTTGGCTTGCCTCGTCCTGCCTGTCCTGCGTTTTCATCCGATCCGACCATTGCTGTGAATATTCGTCTATTGATATAGACAATCATACAAATTATACCGTGTTCTAGCGTGTGTCCATGACGTTGGCGTGACAGGGCGAAACGGCGATGAAAAACCCCGACAGGACGATGGAACGACGCAGCGGCATTTCGCTGTGGCGGCAGATCGCCGATCAGATCCGGCGCGACCTCGTCCAGGGCAGGCTCGGCGCAAACGGGCGACTGCCGCCGGAAACAGCCCTCGCCGCGCATTTCGGCGTCAACCGCCACACTGTGCGCGGCGCGATCGCCGCGCTGGTCGAAGAAGGCGTTTTGCGGGCCGAGCAGGGGCGTGGCACGTTCGTCGAGCAGCGCCGGCGCCTGACCTATCCGATCGGCGCCCGCACCCGGTTTTCCGAAGGATTGCGCGACCAGGCCCGCGACCGGCGCGGCCACCTGCTCGACCATTGCGAGGAGGCGGCCGACCAGCGCACGGCCGAGGCGCTCGGCCTGGCGCCCGCCGCGCCGGTGATTCGCATGGACACGGTTTCGGAAGCCGACGGCCGCCCGGTCTCGCGCGCGACGAGCTGGTTCGATGCCGATCGCTTCGGCGGCTTCGCGGAAACCTATCGCGAACTCGGCTCGGTCACGCTGGCGTTCCAGCGCTACGGCGTCGCCGACTATTTCCGCAGATCGACGCTGGTGTCGGCCCGCCACGCCGACGACGGCGACCTCGACGATCTGCGCCTGTCGCCGGGCGCGATCGTTCTGGTCGCGATCGCCGTCAATGTCGACACAGAGGACCGGCCGATCCAGTTCGCCGAAACGCGATTCGCCGCCGACAGGGTGGAATTGTCGGTGATGGCCTGAGGGGGCGGTCTTATTTGCCGGCAATGCCCGCCCATACCGGGTCGGGCGGCTACTCGCCTTTCCCGCGTCGCTCGCCCGAAGCGACAGGCTCCTCCGCCGGCGAAGTCCAGGCGATCAGCAGGCTCCAGGCCCCGTAGACGGTGGCCGCGGTGGCAAGCAGCGCCCAGGCGGTCTGGCCGTTCAGCCATTCCAGCACCGTCCAGCCGGCGCAAACGGCGATGATCGCCAGCCGCCGCCACAAGGGATCGAACACCGAGGCGGACTGGCCGCTCATGCCGCCCGCTCCGGCTGGATGAAAACGCTCCGTGATACGTGAACCATCGCCTGTCTCCCGTTTCGCGATCAAGATGCAGCATCCCGGCCGGGGATCAAGCCCGGCGCACGGCACTCAACGATGCCGGGCTCAGCCGGCGCCGGTTCGTTCGCGCCGCATCAGATAGAGCGAGGCCGCAACGATCAGCGCCGCGCCCGGCCAGAAGCCCGGCGTCGGCGCAGCACCGAACACCAGCCAGCCGGCGACGATGTTGAACGGCAGCTTCAGATCGTCGAACGGCTGCAGATAGGCGGCGTCGGCGCTGGCATAGGCCCAGGCCAATAGATATTGCGCGAGCCCGGTCAGGGCGCCGGCGGCAAGCAACGCGCCCCAGGCGGCCTGTGGCGGGATCTCGAAACCCGAGCCGAGCCAGATCGCGGCATTGATCGGCGTCAACAGCAAAAGCAGATAGACGGTGATGCCGGCGGTCGGCTCCAGCCGTGTCAGATATTTGGTGATCAGCGACGTGCCGGCCCAGCACGCCGCCGCCAGCACCGGCAGGACGGCGTGATAGCTAAAGCGCTCCGACCAGGGCGCGACGATGATCATGGCGCCGGCGAAGCCGGCCACCGTGGCGGCGATGCGGGCGAAATCGACCCGCTCGCGCAGAACCAGGCCCGCGCCCGCCATGACGAAGAACGGCGAGGTCATGGCAAGCGCGATCGCCTGCCAGATCGGCACGACGGACAGGCCGTAGACCCAGAGCTGGACGCCTGCCGCGGCCAGAAGCACCCGCGCCAGATGCAGGAGAACGTGGCGGGTGTGCAGGATATGCACGCCGCCGCGCCAGACCAGGGGCGCGGCGAGCGCCAGCGCGATGGCGTATTGCCAGAACGCGATCGCCGGTGCGGAGGCGCCGGCGTTCACGCTTGCCCATTGCAGCGCTATGTTGAGGCCGGCAAAGGCGAGGCCGGCCGCCACCATGATCGCGGCGCCGCGCAGCGCGGCCGGTGTGGTTTCGATCGAGGCGGTCTGGCTCATATGGTCCGATCCTTTCGCATTGACCCAGAAACCTCAGGGATGCGGGATCGGACACCGCGCGCGGCTTTGGGCGACGAGCCAAAGGACGCGTTCGGTTATCTGACCCGTTCTCTTCCATCCGGACTGTGACCGTCGGCTTCGGATTCGCACCGAATCTGCTGACCCGGACCGGCCTGTGACCGCTCCGGCGCTCGCGGGCTTGGGGGAGACCCCCTTACCGCCGGTGGGGACTTTCACCCCGCCCTGAGAACGTCGACGGCGTTTTTACGCCGCCGACGAAAAACTAGGCGTCCGCGGCGCCGGGATCAAGCCGGCTGATGACGCGCTGCCAGCCGCGCGCGCCCAGGCCGGCTCCTTTGCGCATTGCCAGCGCGATGCCGGCGCTGATATGCCGACCCGGCCCGGTCCAAACGTATCGGTTGAACCCGCCATGACCCTGCCCGACCTTCCCGTCACCCGGATCCTGCCCGACCTGCGCGCCGCGCTCGCGGGACCGGGAAACGCCGTCCTGGTCGCGCCGCCGGGCGCCGGCAAGACCACGCTGGTGCCGCTCGCGCTTCTGGGCGAGGACTGGCGCGGCGACGGCACGATCCTGATCCTGGAACCGCGCCGGCTGGCCGCGCGCGCCGCCGCGCGGCGCATGGCCGCCCTCCTCGACGAGGCGGTCGGCGCGACGGTCGGCTACGCCATGCGCATGGACAGAAAAATCTCGGCGGCCACCCGCATTCTCGTCGTCACCGAAGGCGTGCTGGCGCGCATGATCCTCGACGATCCGGAACTTGCCGGTATTGCGTGTGTCGTTTTCGACGAGTTCCACGAGCGCTCGCTCGACGGCGATTTCGGCCTGGCGCTGGCGCTCGACGTCAAGCAGGGGTTGCGGCCGGATCTGCGGCTGGTGGTGATGTCGGCAACCCTCGACGGCGCGCGGGTCGCCCGGCTGCTTGGCGACGCGCCGGTGATCGAAAGCCATGGCCGAAGCTTTCCGGTCGACATCCGCCACCGCGAGCGCCCCGGCGGCGAAACGCTCGAGGATGCCGTGGCGGCCGCCGTGCGCGCGGCGCTTGCCGAGGAGGACGGCGGCATCCTCGCCTTCCTGCCGGGCCAGCGCGAAATCGAGCGCACCGCCGAACGGCTTGCCGGCCGGCTGCCGGCGAATGCGGATCTGATCGCGCTTTTCGGCGCCATGGACGGCAAGGCCCAGGACGCGGCGATCCGCCCGGCGCCCGATGGCCGCCGCAAGATCGTGCTGGCCACCGCGATCGCGGAAACCTCGATCACCATCGACGGCGTTCGGGTGGTGATCGATTCAGGCTATCAGCGCCTGCCGAAATTCGAGCCGGCGACAGGGCTGACCCGGCTCGAAACCGTGCGCGTGTCGCGCGCCTCGGCCGAGCAGCGCGCGGGACGCGCAGGACGCACGGCGCCGGGCGTCGCGGTCCGGCTCTGGCGCGCCGAACAGACCGCGTCGCTGCCCGCCTTCACGCCGCCGGAAATCGCGGCGGCGGACCTCACCGGCCTGGTGCTCGACTGCGCCGCCTTCGGGGTCGTCGACCCGACAAGCCTCGCCTTCCTCGATCCGCCGCCCGCCGCCGCGCTCGCCGCGGCGCGCGCGCTATTGCGCGACCTCGACGCCATCGACGAAACCGGCCGCCTGACCGCCGACGGCGTGGCGATGCGGCGTCTCGCCCTGCCGGCGCGCCTCGCCCACATGGTCGCCAGGGCGGCGCGGGACGGGGCGGCCGTCCAGGCCGCGGAACTGGCCGTGCTTTTGACCGAACGCGGCCTTGGCGGCCAGCAGATCGACCTCGACGCCCGGCTCGCGCGGTTTCGCCGCGATCGCGGCGCCCGGGCCGGCAACGCGCGAGCGCTGGCCAAGCGGCTCGCCACGGCGGCGGGCGCCGGTCTTCGCACGGGCGCGAACGCAGCAGCAGCCGGCGCGGGCAGACTGCTGTTGCATGCCTGGCCCGACCGGGTGGCGATGGCGCGCGGCGGACCGGGCCGTTACGTCCTGGCCAATGGGCGGGGTGGCGAGATCGACCCGGCCGATCCGCTGGCCGGACATGATTTTCTGGTCGTCGCCGACCTGCAGGGCAAGGCGCGCAACGCCCGCATCGTCGCCGCCGCGGCGGTCGAGGAGGATGAACTGCGCGCCGTGCTTGCCGGCCGTATCGAAACCGGAACGGAAACCGGATTCGACAGCGACAGCGGCACCGTGCGGGCGCGCGAAAAAAGCCGCCTGGGGGCGATCACGCTGGCCGAGCGCCCGCTGCCGCCGCCAACCGGTGTCGACGCCGACCGTGCGATCCTCGACGCCGTCAGCGCCCACGGCGTCGCCATCCTGCGCTGGGGCAGGAAGTCGACCGGCCTCAGGCGCAGGCTCGCCTGGCTGCGGCGCGGGCTCGGCGAGCCATGGCCGGCGATGGACGATGCGGCGCTGCGCGATACTGTCCAGGACTGGCTGGCACCGTTTCTGACCGGCAGCGCGGCGATCGCCGACATTTCAGACTCCACGCTGGCCGAAGCCCTGCTGGCGCGGGTCGGCCACGAAGACCAGAGGCGGGTGGCGGCGCTGGCGCCGACCCATTTCGACGCGCCGTCCGGCAACCATATCCCGATCGACTATCGCGACGACGCGCCGGTACTTGCGGTGCGCGTGCAGGAATTGTTCGGCCTCGACCGCCACCCCGCCATCGCGGCGGGCACCGTGCCGCTGACGCTCGAATTGCTGTCGCCGGCGCAGCGCCCGATCCAGACCACGCGCGACCTGCCCGGCTTCTGGCGCGGCTCGTGGGCCGAGGTGCGCGCGGCCATGCGCGGGCGCTATCCCAAACATCCCTGGCCGGAGGAGCCGCTGCGGGCCACGCCGACGGCGCGCGCCAAGCCGCGCGGCCGCTGAACCGGCATGGCCGCGCCGGATTGCGGCGGGCAGGAAAATGGCGTCCGGCCAGACGACAGATTCCCTTTGGCGCGCCCGGCCGTCCGGCCTATAGGAAGGCGATGCTGCAGGATCTTCGCGCGCCCGACCACCAGCAAAGCCGGCAATTGCGGCTCAACACGCTCATTCGCCTGCGCTGGCTCGCCATCATCGGCCAGAGCGCGGCCGTGCTGGTCGTGGCCTACTGGTTCATGTTTCCGCTGCCGGTCGGGCTTTGCTTCGCGCTGATTGCCTGTTCGGCCTGGGTGAATCTGTTTCTGGCCTTCCGTTACCCCGCTACCCACAGGCTGAAGCCGGCCGCCGCCTTCGGCGTGTTGTTCCTCGACGTCCTGCAACTCGCCGGACTGCTCTACCTGACCGGCGGCCTGACCAACCCGTTCGCGATCCTGATGGCGGTTCCGGTGATCGTGTCGGCGACCTCACTGCCGCTGGTGCTGACCGCCGTGCTCGGCCTGGTGGTGGCGGCCGCCGCCTCGATTTTGGTGAGTTTCCACCTGCCGCTGCCCTGGTATGGCGGCAGCAATCTGGCGATGCCGTTCCTCTATGTGATCGGCATGTGGATGGCGATCCTGTCGACGACCGCCTTTACCGCGATCTATGCCTGGCGGGTGGCCGAGGAGGCGCGCCAGCTCGCCACCGCGCTCGCCGCCACCGAGCTGGTCTTGCAGCGCGAGCAGCATCTGTCGGCCCTCGACGGTCTGGCGGCAGCCGCCGCGCACGAGCTCGGCACACCGCTTGCCACCATCGCCCTGGTGGCGCGCGAAATGGAGCGGGCCCTGGAGAGCGACCCGCGCTTTCGCGAGGACGTCACGCTGCTCAGGTCGCAGAGCGAGCGGTGCAAGGAGATCCTGCGGCGATTGACCAGCCTGTCCTCGCAGGGCGAGGAACATATGGCGCGGATGACGCTGACGGCGATGATTGAGGACGTGATCGCCCCGCATCGCGATTTCGGCATCGACATCCGCCTCGAACCGGGCACGCTCGAGGGCCGCGAGCCGGCGGGGCGGCGCAATCCCGGCGTCATTTACGGGCTCGGCAATCTGGTCGAAAACGCCGTCGACTTCGCGCGCGAAAGCGTCACCGTGCGCTGGAGCTGGGACACGGCCCAGGTCTCGATCGAGGTCACCGACGACGGGCCGGGATTTCCTCCCGAAGTGATCGACCGTATCGGCGAACCCTACATGACCACGCGCTCGGGCCGACAGGACGAGGGCGGCGGCGGATTGGGGCTTGGTCTGTTCATCGCCAAAACCCTGCTCGAGCGCTCCGGCGCCACGGTTTCCTTCGGCAATGCCACGGGCCCCGGGCAGGGCGCCATCGCCCGGGTGAGCTGGCCGCGCGAGCTGTTCCTGCGCGATCCGATCAGCGAACATGCGATCGGCTGAGCCGACGAAATTGGACTTGGCGGCTTTTTTGAATAAATAGGGGCCAGACAGCGTTCGGAAGCGAATTCATGACCACCGAAAATCAAGACACGCTCGGCGAGGATCGCTCGCTGCTCATCGTCGACGACGACCGCCCGTTCCTGACCCGCCTGGCGCGGGCCATGGAATTGCGGGGTTTCATCGTCGAGACGGCGGAAAGCGTCGAGGAAGCGCTGGCCAAGGCAAGGGCGGCGCCGCCTGCCTATGCGGTGGTCGACATGCGGCTCGGCGACGGCAACGGCCTCGACGTGGTATCGGCGATCCGTGAAAAACGCGCGGAGGCGCGCGCCGTCATTCTCACCGGCTATGGCAACATCGCCACCGCGGTGACGGCGGTCAAGCTTGGTGCGATCGACTATCTCGCCAAGCCGGCCGACGCAGACGACGTCTATGCGGCCCTGACGAGCACGACGGGTGAAAAAGTCGCCCCGCCGGAAAATCCGATGTCGGCCGACCGGGTGCGCTGGGAACATATCCAGCGGGTCTACGAGATGTGCGACCGCAATGTCTCCGAAACCGCGCGCCGGCTCAACATGCACCGCCGCACCTTGCAGCGCATTCTGGCCAAGCGCGCGCCGCGCTAGCGCCGCCCGGCATGCCGGGTTCCGTGCGCGGCCGCGCCATGCGGCGGGCCGGTGGCGGGATCGCGCGCAAACTCCGACGAATAAGTCTTGGATCGTCCGCTTGCGGGAACAAGTGCGGACATGCCGCGTTTAATGCCTGTCGAGCGGCCGCGCCCCTGCCTCTCTGCCACGATCGGAAAGGGCGCGGCCGTGCATACGAATGATGCACAAGGAGGTTTTATCATGATCCGCAAGCTTATGGCGACATCCGCGCTTGCCTTGCTGGTATCGAGCGGCGCAATTGCCCAGACCAGCACCACCGTCCCCGCGGACCCGGCCGCGCAGACCGCCGAGGTTCCCATGGTCGTCAAGGCAGACGGCCAGCTCGCCAGCAACATTATCGGCGAGGCGGTCTATAACGGCGCCGGCGACGACGCCGAGAATATCGGCGACGTGAACGACATCGTCTTCGACGCAGACGGCAATATCCAGGCCGTGGTGATCGGCGTCGGCGGCTTTCTCGGCCTGGGCGAAAAGCACGTGGCGATCGAATACGACCTCGTGAAATGGGCCGAGCGCGATGGCGATCGCTGGCTGGTGGTCGACACGACCGCCGAGGCGCTGAAAGCGCAGCCCGAATTCGACCGGATGGCCTATCAGCCGGTTCCGGCCGATGCCGATGTGACGGAAACCAAGCCCGCCACCGCCGACGATCTGGCCACGGCCGAAACCGCCGAACCCGCCGAGGCGATGCCCGTCGAGGACAAGACGGCGGAGGCTCCGGCCGACCAGGACATGGCCATGGCGCCGAAGGACGGGACGGCCAAGACCGAGGATCGGGTCACCGAGAACCAGGACACGGCCGCTTCGCCGCTCGAGGATCCGGCCAAGGCGGCTGACCGCACAGAGACCGCGGCGATCGACCGTTCCGGCCTGCAGCCGCTTGCCAGCGACCAGATCAGGGCCGAGGAGCTGATCGGCACCACGGTCTACGGCGTCGATGACGACCATATCGGCGAGATCGGCGACGTCGTGCTGTCGCAGGACGGCAATGTCGACGCGATCATCGTCGATGTCGGCGGGTTCCTCGGGATTGGCGAGAAGGAAGTCGCCATCGGCATGGACAATCTCGAGTTCCTGATCGACGGCGAGGGCAACCGCTATCTCTACACCGCCTTCACCCAGGAAGAGCTGGAAGCCCAGCCGGCCTATGAGGAGGCGGCCTATGCCGAGCGTCGCGACGACATGCGCATGATCGTGCCGCAGTAAACGGGCGCGACCATCGCAAACACGGGCCCGTGCCGCCATGCGGCGCGGGCCCTTTTCGTCTGCCGGGGCGGACCGGTCTCCGCCTGGCGAGGCCGGGGCCGGCCGGGAGCCGGCGCGCCAGATTACCCCTTGAGATAACTGGACTAAATCCTTCGCCGGCCGATACGCCGCTCACCGGCCCGAATCACGGCGCCGGATTTGGTTTTTCGGCCCGGAACCCCTATATCTCACCAGTCCAGCGGCGCGTGATTCGGGGTGGCGGAAGCGCGTCTTTCCAGCGGCAAAAGAACAACGGTATTTCATGAGCGACTCGTCCGAAAATCAGCCCGGCGGCACGCCCGAATATGGCGCGGAATCGATCAAGGTCCTCAAGGGCCTCGACGCCGTGCGCAAGCGGCCCGGCATGTATATCGGCGACACCGATGACGGCTCCGGCCTGCACCACATGGTCTACGAAGTGGTCGACAACGCGATCGACGAGGCATTGGCCGGCCATGCCGATCTGGTGACGGTGACGCTCAATCCGGACGGCTCGTGCACCGTGACCGACAATGGCCGCGGCATCCCCACTGATATTCACCACGGCGAAGGCATTTCCGCCGCCGAAGTGATCATGACCCAGCTCCACGCCGGCGGCAAGTTCGACCAGAACTCCTACAAGGTGTCCGGCGGTCTGCACGGGGTCGGCGTTTCGGTCGTCAACGCACTGTCGACCTCGCTGAAGCTCAAGATCAGCCGTAACGGCAAGATCAACGAGATGAGCTTCACCCATGGCGTGGCCGACGCGCCGCTGGCGGTGACCGGCGATGCCGGCGCCGAAACGGGCACGGAGGTCACCTTCCTGCCCTCGCCCGAAACCTTCACCATGACCGAGTTCGACTACGCCACGCTCGAGCATCGGCTGCGCGAGCTTGCCTTCCTGAATTCGGGTGTGCGCATCGTCCTGACCGACCGGCGCCATGCCGACGTGGTCAGCAACGAACTGCTCTACGATGGCGGGCTCGAGGAATTCGTGCGTTATCTCGACCGGGCGCGCAAATCGCTCATTCCCGCTCCGATCTCGATCCGTGCCGAGCGCGACGACATCACCGTCGAAGTGGCGATGTGGTGGAACGACAGCTATCACGAGAACGTGCTGTGCTTCACCAACAACATCCCCCAGCGCGACGGCGGCACGCATATGGCCGGTTTTCGCGGCGCGCTGACGCGCCAGGTCACCAGCTACGCCGAAGCAACCGGGATCGCCAAGAAGGAGAAGGTCTCGCTTACCGGCGACGACAGCCGCGAGGGGCTGACCGCGGTCCTGTCGGTCAAGGTGCCCGATCCGAAATTTTCGTCCCAGACCAAGGACAAGCTGGTGTCCTCGGAAGTGCGGCCGGTGGTCGAGAGCCTCGTCAACGAGGCGCTGAGCACCTGGTTCGAGGAACATCCGGCGGAAGCCAAGATCCTGATCAGCAAGGTGGTCGAGGCTGCCGCCGCGCGCGAGGCCGCGCGCAGGGCGCGCGAGCTGACGCGCCGCAAGGGCGCGCTCGACATCACCTCGCTGCCTGGCAAGCTCGCCGACTGCCAGGAACGCGATCCGGCGAAGTCGGAACTGTTCATCGTCGAGGGCGATTCGGCCGGCGGCTCGGCCAAGGGCGGCCGGTCGCGCCAGAACCAGGCGATTCTGCCCCTGCGCGGCAAGATCCTCAACGTCGAGCGCGCGCGCTTCGACCGGATGCTGTCGTCGGACATGATCGGCACGCTGATCACCGCGCTCGGCACCGGGATCGGCAAGGACGAGTTCAATCCCGAGAAGCTGCGTTACCACAAGATCATCATCATGACGGACGCCGACGTCGACGGCGCCCATATCCGCACCCTGCTGTTGACCTTCTTCTTCCGCCAGATGCCGGAGCTGATCGAGCGCGGCCACCTCTATATCGCGCAGCCGCCGCTCTACAAGGTGACGCGCGGCAAGAGCGTGCAGTACCTCAAGGACGAGCAGGCCTTTGAGGAATATCTGATCGAGGGCGGCCTGGAGGATTGCGCGCTGGAGCTCGCCAGCGGCGAGGTCAGGGCCGGCCCCGATCTGCGCGCGGCGATCGACGACGCGCTGGCGGTGCGCACGCTGATCAACGGTCTGCATACGCGCTACGACCGCGCCGTGGTCGAGCAGGCGGCGATCGCCGGCGCGCTCAGTCCGGAAGTCATGATCGATCTCGGCCGCGCCAACGAAATGGCCGACCGCATCGCCGAGCGGCTCGACCTGATTTCGGAAGAAACCGAGCGCGGCTGGGAAGGGCGCATGGCGACCTCGAACGAGGGGCCGGGCGGCTTCATCTTCGAGCGCACCGTGCGCGGCGTCAAGGATGTCGTCCATCTCGACATGGCGCTGATCGGCTCGGCCGACGCGCGCGCGCTGCACCGCTATGCCGGCCGCCTCGAGGAGGTCTACGGCACCCAGCCGGTGCTGCGCCGCAAGGATGTGGGCGAAATCATCTCCGGCCCGCTCAAGCTGCTCGACGGCGTGTTCGCGGTCGGCCGCAAGGGTCTGACCATGCAGCGCTACAAGGGCCTGGGCGAAATGAACGCCGAACAATTGTGGGAAACGACGCTCGATCCCGAGGCGCGCTCGCTGCTGCAGGTCAAGGTCGCCGACGCCACCGACGCCGACGCGCTTTTCGCCCGGCTGATGGGCGACGAGGTCGAGCCGCGCCGCGAATTCATCCAGGACAACGCGCTCTCGGTCGCCAATCTCGATATTTGAGGGGCGCGCAGGCGCGCGGGCCGGAAAGCCGCGGCGCGTTGCTTGGATCCTGCCGTTGCTCGCATTTGACGACGCGTGGCGAAAGAAGCGGCGTCGTTGACCGGCTTTGGCCGGCGCTGGTATTCGGCAGTCAGCTTCGGGTCGAACGTAGCGCTGCGGTCGCGCGGGATGGAAAGATCCATTTTCGACGTGCCGGTCGGAACCGACTTCGTCGATGGGCCGTTGCGGCGAGTGGCGTCGTCACCGGCCCCTCGTTCGTCGTCGAGGTGCTCGTCCAATTCAGCGTTCACAATGCGTTCCGATAGCGCCTTCTTCCGGTCGGCGACGAGGCCGTCCTTGGCGAAGACCTCACTCGAAGGCGATCGGCCAGAAGCCGGTCCGGAAGTTCCTTGTCGATTGCCATGCGATGATCCTCCTTTCCATCATCGCCTCACGCACAGAATTCCTGACAGTCCCCTCCTGGCTGAATACTCTCCGCCCGCGGCGGGGGAATTGTGCCGGCGCTCGCACGCCGGTGCGCGTCCGTGCCGTCACAGCACCCCTTTGTTGGCGGCGCGCAGGGCGGACAACAGCGCCGGGTCCTGATATCGGCGCAGGGAAAAGCCGTCCGCATAGTCGGGGAGCGCGCTGCCGGCCATCCAGGCGGCGCAGAGCTCGCCGGCCGCGCAAGCCGCCATCGTCCCGTATCCCGACAAGGCGCAGTTCATGAACGCGCCGTCCGGCCCCATCGGGCCGATCAGCGGCCAGTTCTCGCCGGTCATGGTGTACCAGCCGCCATAATGATGCATGCTGCGCGGCAGGCGGCCATAATAGGCCTTGAGCGCCGGAGACAGGCGCGCCGCGCCACGCAGCACGATTTCGGGAAAATTGTCGTGCCGCTGCTGTTCCCAGGTGACCGGGGCCGGGGTCTCGTTATAGGCCCAGCCGAGCTTGATCCATGTGCCGCCATCGCCGCCGTCGGGGCGGCAATGGATCGCGCCCGGCATGGGCTGCGCCAGCCAGGCAAAGTCCGGATCCTCCAGCAGCATCGCCCGTTCTTCTTCGGACCAGTCGATCGTTTGGGGATCGAGATCGATCGAGAAGGGAAGCGTGCGCGGCACGGCGCCCAGATGGTCTTCGAACGCGATCTTTTGCTGGAACGTGCTGTGGACGGGCAGGTCCACGCCCAGCATGGCGGCGATCCTGTCGGCGAACGGACCGGCGGCGTTCACGATCCTGTCGGCCTCGATATGCCGGACACCGTCCGGCGTCGCGACCTCAACGCGGAACCCATGTCCAGCCGCGATGTCGCGCACTTCGCCGAGCAGGCGCTTGGCGCCGGCCTCGCGCAAATAGTCGAGCATATACATGCCGAGCTGCTGGCCGCTGATGTCGCCGCCGCGGCGGATGTGAATTACGGTCTCGACCTGCCGGTCGTAGCTCGGGAAGCGGTCGCGAATGAGCGCGCGGTTCTGCAGGATGTCGACGCCGTCGGGAACGCCTTGCCAGTCGGGCTTGTCGAACGATGCGTAGGTCGGGGCGGCGTCCTTGGTGTGATAGCGCAGCAGGCGGCCGGCTTCGTCGCCGAGCCCGTCGTTCAATTGCGCGACGATCGCGTCGATGTCGCTGCCGCGCGTGGCCAGGGCGTAGCCGCGCCTGTTCATGTTGATCCGGTTGTCGCTGTCGCGGGCGATGTCTTCCATCAGGTCGATGCTGCGATTGGTGAAGGCCACCATTGCGGGGTGCGGCCACCAATTGCGATAGTTCTCGCCCGATTGGGCCGATGTGAACGCCATCGGCTGATCCCGGTCCACCAGCACGATCTTCGGCTGGTTCCGGGACCGGGCGAGATAATAGGCCGTCGCAATGCCGATAATGCCGGTTCCGATCACGATCGTTGTGGGCGAGGACATGGCTGACGGCTCCTGCTGTGCAATTCGGGACGCGCGGGACGATCTTTGCGCCGGCGTTCGTATTCTCCATTGACAAAATAGTATACGATTTGCAAGGATCAAATCCGAAATGGCAGACGCAACCCACCCACAGGCCGGAACCAAGCGCGCGACCAGCGCCGCGGATCCGATTTACGCGGACATCAAGGCGCGGATCCTTTCCGGTCGGCTGCCTCCGGCCACGCCGCTGCGCCAGGACGAAATCGCGCGCAACCATGGCGTCAGCAAGATTCCCGTGCGCGAGGCCTTGCGCCGCCTGGAAGTCGAGAACCTGGTCGTGTTCGAGAAGAACAAGGGGGCCACCGTCCGCTTCTACACCGAAACGGAGATCCTCCAGCTTCTCGACATCCGCATCGCGCTTGAATGCCGGGCGCTGGAACTGGCGGTGCCCAACATGATCCCCTCTGACTTTCGCGAGACGCAGGCGCTGCTGCGGGACTACGCGCAAAAGGTCGAGGTGAGCGAGTGGAGCCGGCTCAACGTGCAGTTCCATCAAATGCTCTACGAGCCATGCGGCAATCGGCAATTGCTGGCGATGATCGACGATCTCCAGCAGAAGCTGGGCCAGTATTTGCGGCTGCTCGTCACCGAGGCCACCGGCCTCGAGCGGCCGATGCGCGAGCACCAGGACATACTCTGCGCCTGCATGGCCGGCGATGTGGACGCCGCCGTCGCGGCGCTGCGCGCGCATATCGAGGCGACCAAGAAAGAAGTCGCGGCCTTCTTGAGAAGAGGTGCCTGAAAAAATGCAAACCGGATCAAGCAATCGGCAAGAGGAAGCCAGATGAATACAGTTTTTAAGATCGCACTTGCTGCCGGCGTAGCAGCGCTCACGGCCTCTGCAGCGGCCGCGCAGGAACGCCAGTTCGTCAATATCGGCACGGCCGGTATCGGCGGCGGCTATTATCCCACCGGCGGTTTCATCTGCAACGTGCTCAACAAGAGCCGTGAGGCGCAGGGCCACAATATTCGCTGCACGGTCGAATCCACGGGCGGATCGGTGGCCAATCTGCGTTCGATGGCGGCAGGCGACCTGAATGTCGCCATCGTCCAGTCGGACTGGCAATACCATGCCTATAACGGCTCTTCCGTTTTCGACGCCAATGGCGCGAACGAGGATCTGCGCTTCTTGTTTTCTCTGCATATCGATACGTCCCATCTCGTCGGACGGGCGGATATGGAGTTGGAAAATTTCTCCGACCTGAAAGACAAGATCGTCAATATCGGCAATGCCGGCTCCGGTCAGGAGGCGAGCATGGTCGCGGCGCTGGCGCGCTACGGCACCGATCCGGATTCCTATTTCGGCCAGGCCACGCGGCTGACGTCGCGCGAACAGGCACAGGCGCTGTGCGACGGCAAGATCGACGCCTTTTTCTACACCACCGGCATAACGGCCTCGTCGATCACCGAGGCGACAAACACCTGCGACACCACGGTCATCAACTGGTACGACGATACGATCGCGGCGATGATCGAGGAACTGCCCTATTTCTCGAAATCCGTGATCCCGGCGGGCACCTATAAGGGCCAGGACAAGGAGGTGACGACCTGGGGGCTCACTGCGACCCTGATTGCGACGGCCGATACCGACGAGGAGGTCGTCTACAATCTGGTCAAGGCGGTGTTCGACAATTTCGAAGACTTCAAGGCCCAGTCGACGCTCTATGCCCATGTGAGCCGTGACGGCGCGGTCGCAAATGGCCGCGCGGTCCCCTACCACCCGGGCGCCGAACGATATTTCCGCGAAGTCGGCCTGCTGAAATAGCAAGAGCGGCAGACCAGGAAGAAGACGAACGGGTGCTCTCAGTGGCACCCGTTCTCGTCAGCGCGGGAGGCATCGGATGAGCTCGAAGACCCAGCAGGGCGACCTTGACGACCTGATTGCGGAAAACGATACCGGTGCGCGCGACCCGTCCGGAACCGCGCGCGCGATCCTGTTCGTGGTCGCGCTATTGTGGCCGCTCTATCAGCTTTACGTGGCCTCTCCACTGCCCTTCGTCACCGGGATCGGCCTGATCGACGACAGCCAGCAACGGGCGCTGCATCTGGCTTTCGCGCTTTTTCTGGGATTTCTGACCTTTCCCGCCTTTCGCTACTCGCCGCGGACCAGAATTCCCGCGCATGACTGGCTTCTGGCCGCGCTCGCGGCCGGATGCTGCCTCTACATTCTGCTCTTTTACCGCGACGTGGTCCAAAATGCCGGCGGTGTGCGCACCACCGCCGAAACGACCGTATCGATACTCGGCATTCTCCTGGTGCTGGAGGTTACCCGCCGCGTGCTCGGCCTGTCGCTGGTCATCGTGGCCGCGGTGTTTTCGGTCTATGTTTTCCTGGGGCCGCTGCTTCCCGACCTGATCTCGCATCGCGGGTTTTCCCTGAACCGCTATGTGGATCACATGTGGCTGACGACCGAGGGCGTCTTCGGTCTGCCGCTCGGGGTGTCGAACAGTTTCATCTTTCTGTTCGTCCTGTTCGGCGCCCTGCTCGACAAGGGCGGCGCCGGCAATTTCTTCATCAAGCTGGCCTTCTCGATGCTCGGCCATTTGCGCGGCGGGCCGGCGAAGGCGGCCATCGTCTCGTCCGGCCTCACCGGGCTGATCTCCGGCTCGGCCATCGCCAATGTCGTCACCACCGGCACCTTCACCATTCCCCTGATGAAACGGATCGGCTTTTCGCGCGAAAAGGCCGGCGCCATCGAGGTCTCGGCGTCGATCAACGGGCAGATCATGCCGCCGGTGATGGGGGCGGCAGCGTTTTTGATGACCGAGTTCGTCGGCATCACCTATTACGAGGTCGTCGTGCACGCGTTCGTGCCCGCGATCGTCAGCTATATCGGCCTGTTCTACATCGTGCATCTCGAGGCGGTGAAGGCCAACATGCCGGTGCTGGCCAGGGTCCGCGAAAGCTCGCTGCTGCGCCAGATCTGGAACTTCCTGTTCGGGTTCGGCCTGGTGGCGCTGGTCGCCGGGCTGGTTTACGTGACCGCCAACGGGATTGAACGTGTCGCCGGCGACTACGCCACGCCCGTCGCCGGCCTGGTGATGGCCGCGCTTTACGTCTGGCTGCTCAAGGTCGCGTCCGGATATCCGCAGTTGGAGATCGACGATCCGAACGCGCCGCTGGTGACGATCCCCGACCTGAAACCGACGCTGATGGCGGGGCTGCACTTCGTGCTGCCGATCGGAGTTTTGGTGTGGTGCTTGATGGTCGAGCGCCTGTCGCCGGGGCTCGCCGTCTCCTGGGCGATTGTCGTGATGGTGGCGATCATGCTGACGCAAAAGCCAATCACGGCCTATTTCCGCGGCCGGAAAAGCGGCGCGCTGGGCCCGTGCCTGCGGGAAGGCGGGGCCGACCTCGTCGAGGGTCTAATTTCGGGATCGCGCAACATGGTGGGCATCGCGGTGGCGATGGGCGCGGCCGGCATCATCGTCGGGGTCGTCTCGCTGACCGGCCTCGGCCTGTTGATGACGGAAATCATCAACGCGGTTTCCGGCGGCAACGTCATGATCATGCTGCTGTTCACGGCCATAATGTGCGTGGTTCTGGGCATGGGGCTGCCGACGACGGCAAACTATATCGTGGTCGCCAGCGTCATGGCCCAGCCCCTGGTCACGCTCGCCGCCCAGAACGGGGTGGTGATCCCGCTGTTTGCGGTGCATCTGTTCGTCTTCTATTTCGGCTTGATGTCCGGCACCACGCCGCCCGTGGCCGTCGACAGTTTCGCCGGCGCGGCCGTGGCCCGTTCGGACCCGATGAAGACCAGCGTGCAGGCCTTCTACTACAGTCTTCGCACCGCCATCCTGCCGTTCATCTTCGTCTTCAACCCGCAATTGCTGTTGATGAATATCACAAGCTGGTGGGGCGCCGTGCTGGTCATCGTCTCGTCGACGATCGCCATGTGCGCGTTCGGCGCGGCCACCCAGGGTTATTTTCTCGTCAAGAGCCGGCTTTGGGAGAGCGCCGTGCTGCTGGTGGTCGCCCTGTCGCTTCTGCGGCCGGGCTTCTGGCTGGACCTGGTGCAGCCGCCCTTCCAGCCGGCCGAGCCGGCCTCGATCCACGAGATCGTCGCCGACGCCGCAGACGACGCCCAGCTGCGTCTGCTGATGGAGGGTGAGAATTTCAGCGGCGACATGATCCAGCGCGTGATCGCGATTCCGCTCGGCCGGGCCGGGGCATCCGGCCGGGATCGCCTGCGTGAGGCGACAGGCATGGAGATGCGCATCGGCGATGACGGGGTCTATGTCGACAATGTCGACTTCAACAGTCCCGCGCAGCAATGGGGCGTCGATTTCGGCTGGAAGGTGCTTGAGGTGGAGCGCCCGTCCGCCCGCGTGGCGAAAGAATGGTTCTACGGCCCCGCCTATGCCGTGCTCGGGCTGATCGTGCTCCTGCAAATGGTGCGGCGAAACAAACGCAAGGCGTTGCACCATGTTTGACAATATCCTCGTCCCGGTCGACCTCGACTATCCACGCGTCAACGACAAGGCCATGAAATCGGCTCGGCGGATCGCTCTCGATTGCGACGCCGTGCTGCATGTGTTGAACGTCGTTGCTCCGCTGGACAGTTTTGCCTCGACCTTTTTTCCGAAGGATTTTTCGAAAAGGCTGACCGAGGCGGCGCGGGCGCGTTTGCACGACTATACCGGGCAGGCCGGCCTTGAAGGCCTGCAGGTGCACCACATCGTGGCCCATGGCGCGATCTACGATCAGATCCGGTCAATGGCCGAGACGGTGAACGCGGATCTGATCGTGATGGCCTCGCACCGCCCCGAGCTCGGCGACTATCTGCTCGGATCCAATGCGGCCAGGGTTGTGCGACACGCGACATGTTCGGTCATGGTCGTGCGCGAGTAGCCGGCCTGGCGCCGCGAAGGGAAGAAATCGAAACTGTCGAGACAAATGTGATGAAAACGGACGTTGCAATCATCGGCGGCGGAGCGATCGGCGCGGCCGCTTCCTATTTTTTGAAGACGCTCTTACCCACGCTCGACGTCACGGTGATCGAGCGCGACCCGGGTTATGGACAGGCATCGACGCCGCGTGCTTCGGGAGGTGTGCGGCGGCTGTTTTGCCTGCCTGAAAACATCGCGCTTTCGAACTACTCGATCCCGTTTTACGAAAACTTCCCCGAGACGATGGCGACCGGGAACGGCCCGGCCGAGATCGGCTTCAAGAAGCAGGGATATATCTTCATCGTGCCGCCGGCCGAAATCGACGTGCTCAAGGCCAATTACGATATCGAGCTCGGCCTCGGCTGCAATGTGGTCTGGCTGGAGCCCGATGAGATCAAGGCGCGCTTTCCGTCGATGTATGTCGGGGATCTGGGCGCGGCCGTGCTGTCGCCCGACGACGGCTGGCTCGATCCGTATGCGGTGCTCATGGGCTTGCGCAAGAAGGCGCAGGCGCTGGGCGCGGTTTTTCTGGCCGAGACGGTGACGGGAATGGAGCGCCGGGCGGCGACGGTGACGGCGGCGCTGACCGACAAGGGCTCGCGCATCAAGGCCGACCATTTCGTCAATGCCGCGGGCGCGTGGGCCAAGGATATCTGCGCCATGCTGGATTTTACGGTGCCGATCGAACCCCTGCGCCGGTTCGAGCACTATTTCGAATGCGAGGACGAGATCGAGGCGCTGCCCTATCTCAAGGACCCCGAACGGCTTGCCTTCCGGCCGGAGGGCAGGGGTTACTCCGGGGGCGTGCCGACGCTCGAGGAACCGCGCGGCTATAATTTCGAGGCCGACCACGGCTATTTCGAGCATGTCGTGTGGCCGGCTCTGGCGCACCGCTTTCCGAAATTCGAGCGGACGAAATGCAAGGCCACCCTGCCGGGGCTCTATGACCAGAACGATTTCGACGGCAATGCCATCATCGGCCCCGGCGCCGACGGTCTGGGCAATTTTCACATGGCGGCCGGCTTTTCCGGGCACGGGCTGATGCACGCGCCGGGCTGCGGGCGGGCGATCGCCGAACTGATCGTCAAAGGCGGCTACGAGACGATCGACCTGACGCGGTTCGGATGGCAGCGCCTCGCGGACGGAAAACCGTTGCCGGAGCGCGGCATCATCTAAAGCTGTCCGTCCATCGGACGGGTCGCACGGCGCGATGCGGACATGGGGTGTCGTGCAAAGGAACCGCGCATGTCGAAGAAGACCCGCAAGGGCAACCGGGAAGCCAGAGAACCCAAGCAACCGAAACGGGCCAGCGCGGCCGCGTCCTCGCAGACCGTGTGCGCCGGTGAGTCCGGTAGCATTTGCCGATCACCACCCCTGTTGCGATATCGAGCGCGGCAAAGAATGAGGTCGCGCCGTTGCGGATATAGGTGTGGGTTCTCCGCTCCGCGACGCTCGGCAGCACCGACTGCTCACGATCCAGCGTCTGAATTTGCGATTTCTCGTCGACACACGAGACAATAGCCCGGTTCGGCGGCGACAAATAAAGGCCGATACTGTCCTGCGCCTTGTCGATGAACAGGGGATCGGTCGACAGTTTGAAAGTCCCGCTGCGGTGCGGTTGCAGGCCGAGCGCCGTCCAGATCCGGCGGATGGTGGTATGCGATAAGCCTGTGCCGGCCGCCATGCTCCGGATCGACCAGCGGGTGGCATCCTTCGGTGTCGTGTTCAGCGTTCGCTCGATTACCGCGGCCACCTGCGCGCCCGAAACCGTTCACGGGCGGCCGGGGCGGTGCTCATCGGTGAGCCCCTCGACCCGGCTCGTCACGAAGCGCCAGCGTCCAGCCGGACGGTGCAGTCATGCACGCCGGGCCGTTCGGCGACTTCCTTGCTTTGGAACCCCTCTGCACAGGGTAAGGATCATCCGGCCATGATCCGAAAGCGGTCGCGCTGCCTTCCGGCGCCGGACCTGAGCCTCCGGAAAGGCCCGCTCCGCCGCGCTCAAAACAACAGAATACGCCACCCGACCTGCCAATCCCACTTCTCCCGCGACTCTTCGGGTCGAGGATACGGATTACACTTCAAGATGACTAACAAAGTGAGCCAGGTGAGCGGCTCGCATCGCCAAAGGCGATTTGCTAGGTGTTTCGCGTCGGGTTGGGATCGGCTCATGGCAAAACGAAAAACCGGCGATAAGCTGGGCGACATTCGACGGGCGACCATCGCAGAGGTGGTCGAGTGCGGTTCTTCTGCGGCATCGGTCAACACGATTGCCAAACGCGCGGGTTTGGCTGTCGGCACCGTCTATCGCTACTATGAGAACAAGGACCATCTCCTTCGCGCGGCCTATGTGGCGATCAAGGAAGAACTGCACAATGCCATGGTCGAGGCCGCCTCGCAGGTCGCCGGATCAAGGTCGAGAGTGCGGGCTTTGTGGTTTGCTGTTCTCGAGTACGCCCATCAGCACCCCCAGTCGTTCCTGTTCGCGGAAGTCGTCGTCAACGACATGATCCTGACCGATCAGGAAAAAGCGGTCGTGACCGAGATGGCGCGGCAGACGCGGGCCTTCATCGAAGAGGCCATTGCGGACGGAACCGTGCGTGATCTCGATACGCAAGCGATCGTGACCGTCTTGGCGGCCCCGGCCCTTCATCTGGGTCGCAGCGCTGCCATGAGCGGCAAGACACCCGATAGGGCGCATGCCGAAGAAATTTTCGAACTGTGCTGGCGTGCCATCGAAGCTTGATCTATAAATGAGCAATCATTCATTTTAGGCGAGCCAAGAGATCCAGTATGCGCCTTTCACGAACAATGCTGTCGCTGGGCCTTCTCTTTGGATCGGTGACACAGGGAATTGCACAGATGACGCAAGACGAGATCAGGCTGGGCTTCCGTGAGCATGCTGCGATGGCGCAATATTACCGCTGGTACCAATTCTACGAACGTCCCGCCGGCGGCGTTGCGAACGCGATCGATATCCTGACACACGACGTGACCGTTGCGTCGGGCCTTGGCACCGCAAACGGCCATGCCGAGTATGAGGCGCGCGTCGCGCAGCTGCCGGATACGTGGCAAAACGCCCATTCTGTCAAGTCGATCGAGATCACCCATGGTGACGGTGGAGCCATGACGCTCTCCGCTCAGATCACCTATCAGAACAAGGGCCTGCTGCCCGATGACGCAGTCAGACAGGCCGACCTGACCTATAGGGTCGACCTCGTGCCGGGCGAGACCGTGCTGCCGCTTCTGTCGACAGTGCTGATCCAGCAAAACAGCGAGACGACTGTCGAGACGTTTGAGGATGCCTATGCCAAGAACCGGATGCTTAGCCTCGTCCATTTCTGGCTGGCCCTGATCGAAGACCCGGCGCGCAATCCGGAACCGGTTCGCGAAATCCTGGCTGACGAATTCTCCCTGAACTTCTCCAGCGGCGTGATTGCCGATTTTGACGGGTTCAAGGCCTGGCTGGCCGGTTCAGGGTCGCAAGTGGCGGCCGGTACACACGTCATCAGCAATTTCGCGGTCGAGGAGAAAGAGGTCGACAAGACCTATCGCGTGTCCACGGACTTCGACTGGATCGGCATCGCTCCGGACGGGACCGAGCTTGTCGCAAAAACACGCCATAGCTGGACCGTCAAGAACGATGTCACCGAACGCTTTGCGCGCATCAAAACGGTGGATGTCGAGGTGCTGGAGCCATTCCGTCCGCGCCAGAACTGACTCTGCCGGATTGAACCGACATGCGCCGCATCTTCATCTGGGCCGGTGGCCGCATTGCCATTCCTCTGATCCTCGGTGTTCGCATGCTGTTCCTGGCGCCGGCGCGGTTGTCTCGCGGGCGCAATCTTAGGCCGCCTACTCCGCGGGTCTGACCTCAAAGGCCGTCGACCTCGGCCGCCATGATCAGCTGAGGACCGGTCTCGGCAAGGCTGTGGAGGGGTTCTCCTTGATCGTGCTTTTGCACAAGCTCGGACAGCTCCATATTGGTCTTGGTTATCGGGGTCGCCGTGGTCGGTGGTTGAAGTCGCCACACTCCTCCTCGACCATACACCACGTTCGCCGCCAGGGATTACACCGAACGTGCCGGTAAAATTACACCACGTTCGCCGACCATAATTTCGCTCATTCCAAATGAACGCCTATTGTCTGCTCGACAATACTCCCGCGAGACCCTGAGCTGCCATGGCAATCCGGTCCTTGAGAGCGGCAGCTTGCGGAATGCCTTGTTCAAACTCTCCGTCACTCGCATAGACGGATGTTGCGACCGTTCGGGCGTTGAAGAAGCCCATCAGAGGGCGGAGTTGATGCTCTACGATCAATGCGTGGCGAAGCCCGCCGCCGGTCGCGCCAACGATTACAGGCTTATTCATCAGTGCCTCTGGCGCCAGCAGGTCAATGACATGCTTGAAGAGACCGGAATAGGAGCCCTTGTAGGTTGGCGATGCCAACACCAAACCGTCAGCCGTCTCGATGTCTTCGAGAGCCGCAACCGCCTGCTCGGACAGTTGTTCCCGGCTGAAGGCCGCCCCCAGGCTCTCTCCAAAATCGAGCACGTCATAATGCTGCGTTTGGATGGGGATGATCTCTGCGACAGATTGGAGAAGCGAACCCACCAATGCGTGCGTTTTGGAAGGGCGGTGCGTATTGCCGCTGAATCCGACGATCCGCATCGGGTAGAGAGCATTCATAGGAGCAACCCCTTGTGCTGCAGACGATGACGCAATTTGGTGACTCATGACATTGGCTCCTATGTCCTGCCCTTTGGCGAGGCGAGTGCGTGCGATTGTTTGGTCCCGAGTTTGGAGAGTTGCCGTCCGACGGTAGCTGGACGAGCTGGTACGCCCTGAATGGCAGCGGGGTCCGTGAATAACGGGGCGACGACGCGGAAGGCTGGAAAGAGATTGTCTCTGGTGATCGGTGTTTCGCGTGCGGCAAGATACGCGGAATAGGACGATTTGGCCTTAGGACGGACAGGGCAGGCGCAGCGCAAACCATTCTTCTGTCGGACGCGTCCGAAACGTCTCTTCCAAGGCTGTTGAACTTCTGACCGATGGTCGTTGGACCGACACAGCTCGCTGACCAGTCCAAGTTTGCGGGCGAACAGGAACCAGAACTGCGGTTCGGTGGCGCCGCGCGCGGCGTAGAATGCGCTGTCCCCGAAATCACCGACGACGTCGACAGGGGCGTTTGGCGAAGAGCCGGCGTAGCTAAGCCTTGTCGCTTTGGCGTACGGGGCATCCGGACCGCGGCCGGACCGTTCCGTCGCTCCAAGGCGAACACCCAGAAACAGGATCTCTGCGTGCGAAACCGATTCTATCGCGGGCTTCCGGTTTGCCTCGTCCTTGCGATCGAATACGCGGTACGATTTGCCACGCGCAAGGATATCCGACGGCGCGTCCGGGTGGCCGATGCAAAGCACGTCTGCGCCGAGGGGGGCAGGACGCTGTCCGCGAAACGGCACCGCCCCGCGCGTTGCAGGCGCGACAACACGGGTTTGGGAGCGAGGAGCCGGGGCGTTCATTGCGCCAGCATCGCGTGCATGAGCTGAAACTGCGAAATCCTGTGCCCGAACTGCTCGCGGGTCTCCGCGTAGTTCACGGCCATATTCAGGTTTCTGCGTGCCTGGCCGATGCATGCTGCGGCCACCGCAATACGGCCCCCGTCGAGGGCCTTCATTGCGGTGGCGAATCCACGTCCGGGCTGCCCGCCGATTATGTTTTTCGCGGGAACGAATGCCTCTTCAGAATAGACGTCGACCGTAGCCGACCGGAATGCCAGCGATGCCCAAGTCAATTCACAGACCAGCTCAATCTCTTTCGAGACAGTCCGACCGGGACCGCCATCGTCCTCTGGCACGGTCAGACCGAAATGGCCCATTTCTCGCATCTCGGCGATAATGTCCTCTCTAACCATGTCCTGCTCGGCGACGACCGCTTCGAGAGGAGCAAGCCGCTCGCGAACGCATCGCCTCAATCCCTCGAGAAACTCCGGTTGGTTGGCCGTGTCCACCGTCACGTCACTATCCTAGAGTCTGTTGGTTCGATTGGCCGAGGAGCATTGACGCAAGACGCGTTCGCGGATTTTCCCGCTCTTGTCGCGTGGCACTGCCCGTCGTGTTTTCAGGAGTTCGGGCAGTTTGGAGCGGGTCAGTTGCGTATCCAGGCGCGCCCGCAGGCCGCCTACATCAAGCGTGTCGTGTGACTGCAACGCGGCCAGGAGAAACAGCGCCCTACCGAATCCGGGATCGAGCCGGCCGAGCACTGCACAATCGACCACCGCGCTACGGGTTATGGCGGCGTTCTCGATCTCGGCAAGATAGAAGTTGACGCCAGTCGGCGGTTCTCGACCCCCGGCATCCGCTTGCGCTGCCCGTAATGATTGGGCCATCAATTCCTCTGCCAACAAGGTGAGATGTTTGGCGAGCGGGGTCATGGCTGCGCCAATGACGTAGGATTGGGTCATTAGCTTTCCGTATTTACTGGTCTTGGATCAGGGAGTCTGGCGCGGGAGTATCGCCTCCCATCGCTTGCTCGATCGCTTCGGCGATCGAACGAAGCCGGGAGCCGATCCCGTCGAGCCGTTCGATCGGGACGAGATAGGCCGGGCCACCCGCGTTGATCGCATAGACGCGCCCGTCAGGAAGGCGCAGCGGCGCCGCGACGGCATGAATTTCCTGGCGCCATTCACCGGCGCTGGAACAAAAGCCATGCGCCTCCAGGTCGCGAAAGGCACTCTCGATCCCAACGCGCGCCTGTTCCCACTCCCGGGGGCTTTGCGACTCCCGGAGCTGGTCGAGAACCTCAGCCCGCTTCTGAGGGCTGTATGCGAAAAGGATGGCGCGCCCCATGGACGTCTGCGCGAGTGGCAACCGTGTGCCGGAATAAAGCCGGAGCCCGATAAGCGGATTACCTTCGAAGGCATCAATATACATGATCTGCGTCCGGTCCTGCATCCCAAGTCCGACATTCAGATGCATCTGATCGGCAAGCTCTTCCAGGTAGGGGCGCGCAATCTCCCTCACGCTCGTATTCGACAGCGCGATGCTTCCCACAGCAATGGCCGACGGCCCGAGGCTGTATCGACGGGTGACGGGGTCGAAGACCAGGAAGCCCGCGGCGGTCAGCGTATATGCCAGGCGCGAGACGGTCGCCTTGGGTAGCAGAACGCGCGAAGCAAGCTCCGCATTCCCAAGATGCTGGTCGCCCCTGCGAAAGGCCTGAAGCAGCATAAGGCCGCGCTCGAGCGCCTCGATTTTCTGGCTGTCTTTCGGGGGTTCGGCCGCCGCCTCGCGATTCGGCTGAAGGGGGCCGGCGCTTTTCACTGCCTTCTGTCTTGGCCGCATTGTCGTCAAACTCCTGGAATTGATTTTCATTTATGATGGAAATGATTTCCATTGACAAGCTCATTTTTCGCCTGCAGCATGAGCGCGCTTTCACTTTACGGGCAGAAAAAGACAGAATGGAACACGGAACAGAAGGGAAGGCCGCTCCGGCGACGGGGGCTGCTCAAGGGCTCGCGCAGGCTGGCGCAACGGTTCTCGCTGCACCTGGTGTCGCAGGGGCCGCTGCCGACTTCCGTGTAGAGCAGGCAGAGTCGGTAGCGCTGGAGGTTCGCGTCGTCGGCATGGCGCCGGACGTTGGCTTGGTCTGCGCTGCGCTGGAGGGTGCCGCCGGCGCGCCGAAAACCCTGGCAAACAATGTCGGCTTCACATCGGACAGCCGCATCGCCAATACGCTTAAGCAGGATTGGAATGCGTTGAACGACCCCGCATTGAACTGGGCGTTTCCGTGCACAGGAGCTGCCTTAGCCCCAATATTCTCGCGCGGCAGGGGACGTATCGTCTCGATTTTTTCCACAGCGCGTCTCGGGAATCCGGGGCAGGCGAGCCAATCGGCGGCCAAAGCTGGCATTCTGGGCTTTTCGCAAGCGTTTGCACTGAAGCGTGGCGGGTCTGGCGTTACGGCCAACACTGCCGCGCCGGGCATTGTCGACACGACGGCCGCGCGCGGTACGGCTGCATCGCGAACGTATCGTCGAAAACGCCAAGGCTTCGCTCACAATCCGCCGCAGCGGCTGGTCAGAAGACCCTCCCGATGCGGTTCTATTCCTCGCATCGAAGCCGCCTCTTTCCGCACCGGAAAAGTCCTTCGCTCTACTGAATGACGGACCTGACTATCAGTGGCCGGTCCGGCCAGCGTCCGCCAGCTCGAATCCAATCCGAAGAAGCATGAGGAGCGATCGATTCTTCCGAGTCGATTGCGAAAAGGAAAGACCAGCAATGACATCGGCATATCTTGTTCTCGATTTGCAGAACGATCTCGTCCATGTAGCGGGCGCCAGCGGCAAAGGGCCATTGGGCGAGGCCGTGCGCAGCCGACAGATTCTGGAAAATACCAACAAGGTGATTGCTAGGGCGCGCGCCTCCGGCGCGCCGGTGATTTTTGTCCGGGTCGGCTTTTCCGATGACTATCGCGAATGTTCCCAGACCTCGCCGATGTTCTCCGGGCTTCGCAAGGCGGGTTTGATGAAGCTTGGAAGCTTCGGGACCGAAATTCACCCAGCCCTTGATCGCAGGCCGGAGGACATCCTCATCACCAAGCACCGCGTCAGTCCCTTCTACGGAACTGAACTGGAAGTGATTCTGCGTGCAAAGAAGATTGCACGAATCGTTGCGTCCGGGGTTTCCACTCCGGCTGTCGTGCAAGCCTGTATTCGCGAGGCTCATGACAGGGATTACGAATGTGTCGTCGTCGAAGACGCGTGCGCTGCGCCGGGCGCAGTCGAACACGATGAATCCATTGCGGTACTGAGGCGGTTCGCCGTCGTCGAGACTGCCGACACCGTTCGCTTCGGCTGACCCTTCTGCAGAGAACTGGAGAATGTCGTGAATAGAGAGCAATTGCGCGACTATCGGGCGCAAACCGTCCCGCTGTTCAACAGCCAGAAACTGAAGCTTGGCGTTTTTGCGCTGAATTGCAGCGGCGGCAGCATCATCACCAACTTTCCGACCGACAGGCAGATGAGCTGGGACTACAACAAGTCCGTCATCCAATTGGCCGACCGGATAGGAATGGAGATCGCGCTGCCCATCGGCCGCTTCAAAGGGCAGGGAGGCTCGTCCAACCACAACGGAAGCAGTTACGAGGTATACACGTGGGCCGCTGCCATGGCCGCTGCTACCGAAAACATCATGTGTTTTGCCACATCGCATGTGGCCCTGACCCACCCTGTAGTGGCGGCGAAACAGGCGGCGACAATTGATCATGTATCCCGGGGGCGGTTCGGACTGAACGTCGTGATGGGCTGGTTCGCCGAGGAAATGGCAATGTTCAATGTCGCCTTGCGCAAGCACGACGACCGTTACCGATACGGCGACGAGTGGCTGTCCGTGGTCAAGCGCCTGTGGAGCGAGGACGGTGGGTTCGACTTCGAAGGTGAATACCTGAAGCTTGTAGGGCTCGAATCCGAACCCAAACCCATCCAGCGTCCCGGACCGGTGCTCGTGAATGCGGGGACCTCTCCGGCCGGCGTCGATTTTTCGGCGCGGAATGTCGACATATGTTTCGGGTCGCCGGCAAAGCCCGAGGACATCGACCAGCTTCTCGCCGTCAAGACCATAGCCGACGAAAAGTATAACCGCGACGTCGCGCTGATGTGTTCGGCACTCGTGGTCTGTCGCGATACGGAGCAGGAAGCGCAGGCAGCCTTCCAGGACATTCTCGACAACGGCGATTGGGAGGCGGCGCGAAGCATGCTGAGCGCTCTTGGCGTGCAAAGCGGCTCGTTCAACGAGGGATACGATCAGCGTATGAGGCGTTTCGTTGCGGGCTACGGCACCCGTCCGCTTGTCGGCACGCCCGAGCAGATCGTCGACATGCTGATCGATTACTCAAACCGTGGCCTTCACGGCATCGTTTTCTACTTCAAGGATTACCTCTCGGAGCTGACGTATTTTTCGGAGAGAGTCATGCCTCTTCTCAAGCAGGCGGGGCTGCGACATTGAGCGGCTCGCCCACAAATTCGGGAAGACTTGCAGGCAAGATCGCATTGGTGACAGGCGCCGGCGGCGGCATAGGTTCGTCCATTTGCCGCCGCTATACGCAGGAAGGCGCAATCGTCATCGGCGCAGATCTCGTGACGCCGCAGGTTCTCGACCCGGCTCTGGCATTGGAGTGGGTTGAACTCGACGTCACCTGCGAGGAGTCAGTCAAAGCCTTGCGCGCGCATGTCGCCAGGCGGCATGGCCGGCTTGACGTGATCGTAAACAACGCCGGTGCGATGGTTGGCAAACCGCTGAAGGATACGAGCATTGAGGAGTTCGATCGTCTCTACGCGATCAACCTGCGGGGGCCGTTTCTGGTAATGCGCGAACTCGCGCCCCTGATGAACGGAAACGGCGCGATCGTGAACATGTCGTCCGCGGCGGCCATACGCATGACGAGCGGGATGAGCGCCTATTCGGGAACGAAGGCGGGGCTGGTGGTTCTCTCCAAGGTAGCCGCGCTCGAGTTCGCGCCGATCCGGGTCAACAGCATCCTTCCCGGGGCGATCGACACGCCCATGCCGAGAGCATTCGTGGCGAACCTACCGGCGGCGAGACAGGCGCAGGCGCTTGCGGCGCTCGGCGAGCAGCGGCTGGCAAAACGCCTTGGCCGGCCCGAGGAGGTAGCGGATCTCGCTGTCTACCTGGGTTCAGACGAATCGGGCTTTGCGACCGGTAGCGATTTCGTACTCGACGGTGGACTAGCCTGACTGGGTTCCAGGCCGGACTGAGTATTCATCTATCTAGCTTCAAACGGGAGGAAAAAATGAGACCGAGAACTCTTCTTGCGGCCGTAGTTTTGTCGACGGCGCTTGCCACCACGGCATCTGCAGACATCTCCGGCAACGTCGTGAAGATTGGTGTCCTGACGGATATGTCCGGGCCTTTCTCGCATCAGACAGGCCCCGGTTCGGTGACCGGTGCCGAACTTGCAATAACCGAATTTGGCGGCAAGATTGGCGACGTACCGGTCGAACTGGTTTATGCCGATCATCAGAACAAGCCAGACGTTGCGGTAAACCTCGCTCGACAGTGGATCGACGTCGACGGTGTCGATTTGATCGTTGATTTGGCCAGTTCCGCTGTCGCGCTGGCAGTGCAGGATATCGTCAAGGAAAAGAACCGCGTCGTTATCTTCTCCGGTCCCGGTACCGATCGCCTTACCAATGACGCATGTTCGCCTAACGGCATCCATTGGACCTATGATACCTACGCGACTGGGCACTCAATGGCTCAGGCGATCATCGAATCCGGCGGGAAGAAATGGTTCTTCATCGGAAACGACAGCGCGTTCGGGCGGTCGATAGTGGAGGTCATGAGCGGTGCGATCGCCAAGGCCTCGGGTGAGGTCGTCGGCGAAGTCTGGCACCCAACGGGAGCAAACGATTATTCGTCCTTCATCATGCAGGCTCAGGCCTCCGGTGCTGACGTGCTCGTTCTCGCCAATTCCGGAACGGACTTCGTTCGCGCCGTGAAACAGGCGCGGGAATTCGGGATTGAAGGTGACACGATGCGCCTTGTCGGGCCAGCGATCAGCATGGCCGACATCCTGGCGCTGGGACCGGAAGATGCGCAGGGCCTGCATTATATCGACGCGTTCTACTGGAATCTGAACGACAAGACGCGACAGCTGACTGAAGACTTTCGCGAAAAGCGAAACGTGGTGCCGGCGCAGGCGCAGGCGGGCGTCTATTCTGCGGTACGTTCCTACCTGTCGGCGGTTGACGAGCTGAGGGCCGATGATGCGCAGGCTGTCATGGAAAAGCTCCGCCACACGGATATCTCCGATGGTTTTACGCCGTCCGGCAAGGTCAGGGCGGACGGTCGCATGGTGCACGACATGTATCTGATGCGTGCGAAGGGGCCGGAGGCGACCAAGACTTCCGAGTGGGATGTCGTTGACCTCGTCGCAACGGTGTCTGGCGAGAACGCATATCGCCCATTGGCGGAAAGCGGCTGCGCCCTCGTCAAGTAGTCCTGGAAACAGTGCCCACAGGGGGGCGGGCGACCACTCGCCTCCCCGCGGCTGTGATCACGAGAGATCAAAAGGGCGAATATGTCTGTTCAAGTGCTTGCCGGCCAGTTGTTGATTGGCCTGATCAACGGATCGTTCTATGCACTTCTCAGCCTTGGGCTGGCTATCATTTTCGGTCTTCTCAACATCGTGAATTTCGCGCACGGCGCCTTATACATGCTGGGCGGAATGTTCGCGTGGATGCTGCTTGAATACGCAGGCATCGGCTACTGGTGGGCATTGATCCTTGCGCCTTTGATCGTGGGCGCGCTCGGCGTCGTGTTGGAGCGAGGGCTATTGGCGCGCCTGCAGCAGGTCGATCACATCTACGGTCTGCTGTTGACCTTCGGCGTTGCCCTGATGCTGCAATCCTTTTTCCAGGGCATATACGGGTCCGCCGGAATGACCTACGCTATTCCGAGCGAGCTGAGGGGAGGCTGGAACCTCGGCTTCGTGTTTCTGCCCAAATATCGCGCCTGGATCATTGTCCTTTCTCTCGCGATCTGTATTGGCGTCTGGTACGCGATCGAGAAGTCGCGGCTGGGTTCATATCTGCGTGCCACGACCGAAAATCCCCAATTGGTCGAATCCTTCGGCATTAACGTCCAGGCCCTGATCGCCCTGACCTTCGGAGCCGGCGCCGGACTGGCCGCACTTGCGGGCGTCTTGGCCGCCCCAGTCTATTCCGTCAGCCCGCAGATGGGTGTCGAACTTCTGACCGTCGTATTCGCAGTCGTGGTCATAGGGGGCATGGGGTCGGTTCTCGGCGCCATTCTGGGCGGTTTCTCCCTCGGCATCATCGAGGGGCTGACGAAGGTTTTTTATCCGGAGGCCTCGTCGGTCGTCATTTTTCTCGTGATGATCCTAGTGATCATGATGCGCCCCGCCGGCCTTTTTGGAAAGTTCTGATCGTGTCGAATACCACTCAAATCGGCGATTCAACAAACGTGTCGACGGTCGGGTCAACTAGGCCGGAGACGAACGAATCCAGGTCGCATTTTGTCTGGATATTTCTGGCGCTGGCTGCCTTGGTAGCCGTTCTCCCGGCGTTCGCCTATCCGCTGTTTTTGATGAAGGTGATGTGTTTCGCGATATTTGCGATCGGCTTCAACCTTTTGCTGGGGTATTGCGGACTGCTGTCTCTCGGCCATGCGGCATTTTTCGGTGCGGGCGGGTATACTGCCGCGTTCGTAGCGGTGAAGTGGGGGTTCCCACCCGAACTCGTTGTCTTGTGTGGCGTTATCGCGAGTACGCTTGTGGGGGCCGCTTTCGGGCTACTGGCCATCCGCAGGCACGGCATCTACCTGACGATGATCACGCTCGGCTTGGCGCAGATGGTCTATTTTATCGTCTTCCAGTCGCCCTATAGTGGTGCCGAGGACGGTATACAGGGGGTGCCGCGCGGAGTCCTGTTCGGCCATGCGGACCTTCGCAACGACATGACGTTGTACTTTGTCGTGTCGGTCGTGTTCATGGTGGTTCTGCTGGCGTCCTACCGCCTGACCTATTCCCCTTTCGGGCAGGTATTGCGAGCCGTGCGTGACAGCGAAAGCCGGGCAACCTCCCTTGGCTTGAACGTCAGAGCGATCAAGCTCACGGTCTTTACGATCTCGGCTGCGGTATCCGGTCTCGCCGGAGCGATGAAGGCCGTCATTTTCCAGATCGCGACGCTGGTGGATGTCCACCTGACAACCTCCGGCGAGGTCTTGCTCATGACGTTGATAGGCGGCGTAGGAACGGTGTTGGGCCCTGTCGTTGGCGCCGCGGTTTTGGTGACGAGCCAGAATTATCTGGCCGGTTTTGGCCAGTGGGTCACTTTCATTCAGGGTTTCATCTTTGTGGTCTCGGTTCTGGCCTTCAGGGAAGGGATCGTCGGACTGCTCGCCAGATTGTGGAGGCGGCCGCTGTGAGCGCGCAAGTCGTAGTCGATTTTCCACGGAACGACGCCAAGGATAGCGTGATCGAAACGCGTGACCTGACCATGGAGTTCCGCGGCTTCAGAGCGGTTGACGGTGTCAATCTGAATGTCCAGCGTGGCGATATTCATGCGCTGATCGGTCCGAATGGGGCGGGCAAGACTACCTGCTTCAACCTGATTACCAAATTTCTGAGCCCAACCCGGGGGCAGGTGTTCCTCGAGGGACGCGACGTGACGCGTACGCGGCCGGCCGACATTGCCCGCGCCGGTCTTGTACGCTCATTCCAGATATCGGCGGTTTTCGAGGATCTAACGGTGCGCCAGAACGTCTGCGTCGCACTGCAAAGCAAGATGAGGCGTGTCTATTCCATGCTGCGCTCTGACGCTGGCATGCATGACTTGATGGTTCGGGCGGACGAACTGCTGGAACTGGTTGGGCTGTCCGACTATCGGCATGAGAAGGCCCGCTTCCTGTCATATGGCCGCAAGCGGGCGCTGGAGCTCGCGACGACCCTGGCCATGGATCCCAGTGTGATGCTGCTCGACGAACCGATGGCGGGCATGTCTCCACAGGACGTTCGCCGAGTGACCGAATTGATCACGCGATTGCGTGCCGGCCGAACCATTTTGATGGTGGAGCACAATCTCTCGGTCGTGGCAGAAATCTCCGACAGCATCACCGTACTGGCACGTGGGCAAGTTCTCGCGGAGGGAAGTTACGAGGAAGTATCGGCCAATAAGGACGTGCAAACTGCCTATATCGGAGCAGGCTATGACTGAGACCGCTGGAGATCGGGGTTTCGCTCTTCAACTTAGACAGGTCGTCGCAGGTTATGGCGATAGCCAGGTCCTGCACGGCATCGACCTTCATATCCAGCCCGGAGAGATCGTCAGCCTGCTCGGTCGCAACGGTGCGGGCAAGTCGACCACGCTCAAGGCGATCGCCGGACTATTACCCAACCGTTCGGGATCGATCACGATAAACGGCAAGGAGGCGATCGGGCTTTCGCCGCGTCATACGGCCCGGCTCGGTTTAGCTTACTGCCCCGAGGATCGCGGAATATTCTCATCGCTATCGGTACACGAAAATCTTCTTCTACCGCCGGTGCTGGCGCCGGGCGGGCTTTCAGTCGACGAACTCTACACCACATTTCCCAATTTGCGCGCGCGGCGTGACAGTGGCGGCACGACACTATCTGGCGGCGAACAGCAGATGCTGGCGATTGCACGCATTCTGCGTAGCGGCGCCAAGACCCTGCTGCTCGACGAGCCTACCGAGGGCCTCGCTCCTGTCATCGTTAACGAGATCGGGTCGATCATCCGAACCTTGCGCGACCGCTCCTATACGATCTTGCTTGTCGAGCAGAACTACCGTTTCGCGCGTGCTTTCGCCGACCGCCACTACATCATGGAGAACGGCCGGGTCGTCGACGAGATCGCGACGGCTGCCATGGCCTCCAGAGAACAGGATATCCGCGCCTACCTAGGGCTCTGACGTGTGAGGAAGGGTTGGTATGACTTCACTGAAGCGAATGATAGCGAACGAGGAGTTCGTACTTGCGCCGGGGGCCTATGATTGTTTGACGGCAGGGGCCGTCCAGAGAGCCGGGTTCAACGCGGTATACATGACCGGAGCGGGCGTTTCAGCCTCTCATGGATATCCGGACTTCGGTCTCCTCACAATGACGGAAATGGTGACTGTGGCAGGTCGCATGGCGGCGTCGGTTGACGTGCCGCTGATAGCGGATGCGGATTCGGGCTTTGGCAGCGAACTCAATACCGCCCGAGCGGTCCGCGCCTATGAGCGAGCCGGCGTGGCGGCGATCCAGATTGAGGATCAGACGTTTCCCAAGAAATGCGGCCACTTCGAGAACAAGTCCATCGTTCCAGCGGACGATTACATCGCCAAGATTCGGGCAGCCTGCAAGGCACGAGAAAGTGCCGACCTGCTGATCATCGCGCGGACCGATGCGCGCGCGGTCGAAGGCTTCGAGGTCGCGATCGAGCGAGGCAAGCGCGCCGCGGATGCCGGTGCGGACATCGTCTTCGTGGAAGCTCCCCAAACCCTCGGCGAAATGGCCGCGATCCCCGAACGCATCGACGTGCCCTGTCTCCTCAACGTGGTGTGGCGCGGCAAGACGCCCGATATCGGTTTCAAGGACGCGGCCGAGATGGGGTACAAAATCGTGATCCTGCCCAGCATTCTGTTGAAGTCGGTGATGGGCGTATCGATCGAGGTCCTGAACCTCGCGAAGGCCAACGGCCGCCACCCCGTGCCGCCGGGCGATCTCAGCATAAAGGAGGGCGCGGCCCTCGCCGCCGGTGCCGAGTGGCGCAGCATCAACGGGGCGCTCGATACGCCCCTCGCATGACAGCTACCCTTCCGCCTTTTCCCATTGATGCATCACAAGGCAAGATCACGATGCAGGCAACGACGCTTTTCGACAAGCTCTGGTCACGTCATGCGGTGATGGAGCATCCACTTGCCGGGACGCTGCTTTTCATCGACCGCCATCTGCTCCACGAAGGTTCACGCAATGCGTTTTCCTTGCTGCGCCGTCGTGGCCTAAAGGTGCGCAGGCCCGAACTGGCGACCGCGATCACTGACCACTATGCTCCTACCACCTCCCGAGACCTTGCCCGCGTCGATGTGGCTTCGCGGCGCCAGATCATCGCCGATCTTTCCGCAAATGCGAGGGAAGCAGGGATTGATCTGCTCGATCTGTCGCATCCCTCGCAGGGCATCGTCCATGTCATCGGCCCTGAACTCGGCCTCACCCGCCCCGGAATGTCCATTGTCTGCGGCGACAGTCATACGGCTACGCACGGTGCCATTGGAGCGCTGGCGTTTGGCATAGGCGCATCGCAGGTCGCACACGTTCTGGCAACTCAAGCGTTATGGCAGAAGAAGCCCAGGCAGATGCGAGTCGTGGTGAACGGACGTCTCAAGCCGTGCGTTACGGCAAAGGATCTCACGCTGGCCGTCATTGCGCGGCTAGGTGCTGCTGGCGGAACGGGCCACGCGATCGAATATGCCGGTCCGGCTATCGAGGCACTGAGTGTCGAAGGTAGACTGACGCTATGCAACATGACGATCGAGGCCGGTGCCCGCTTTGGCCTGGTTGCGCCGGACCAGCTTACATTCGACTATCTGCGCGATCGCATTTTCGACGGCGACGAGGCGGGTTGGCAGGCGCAGCTTGACGAGTGGAAGGCGCTGCGCACTGGCGACACGGCAGTGTTCGATAGGGAAGTCGAGATCGACGCGGCTTCGCTGAAGCCGATGATTACATGGGGAACGAGCCCTGAGGACGGCGTCAGCGTAGGCGGCGTTATCCCCGATCCTGCGTCGATCGCCGAGATGTCTCGACGCAAGAGCAAGATTGCGGCGCTGGACTATATGGGGCTTGAGCCGGGTACGCCGGTCACGGACATCAGGTTCGATCGCGTCTTCATAGGTTCTTGCACCAACGGTCGCATCGAGGACCTGCGCGCGGCGGCGGGTGCCGTGGGCGGGCGGAAAGTCGTCATGCCATCTATCGTCGTTCCCGGGTCGATGAGGGTCAAAGCACAGGCAGAACGCGAAGGTTTGCATCGGATATTCCTGGAAGCTGGATTCGAATGGCGCCTGTCTGGGTGTTCGATGTGTTCGGGAATGAACGGCGATCTGGGTCGCCCGGGTGAACGCTGCGCTTCGACGTCGAACCGAAACTTCGTCGGACGTCAGGGCGCTGGCGTTCGCACCCACCTGGTGAGTCCTGCCATGGCGGCAACGATAGCGGTCACTGGCCATCCGGTGGACATATCGGAGACCGCGCAATGACGCCCTTCACCAACCTCAAGGCAAAAGGCCTCCCGCTTGGCCTCGAGAACGTTGATACTGACCAGATTCTTCCGGCGCGCTTCCTCGCGTCGAAACCCGAAGACGGGTATGCCGATTATTGCTTCCGAGATCTGCGGTTCGACGCCGATGGTTCGCCGCTCAGCGTCACACCTCTCAATTCAAAAGACTACGCCGGCGCGATGATCCTGATCGCTGGTTCGAACTTTGGATGCGGATCGTCGCGGGAAGGCGCGGTATATGCTTTGCAGCATCTTGGCTTCCGTGCGGTGATCGCGGAAAGTTTCGGGGACATCTTTTATCAGAACGCACTCGTGAACGGTCTCCTGCCAGTCCAGACTGGCGGCGAGACGGTCGGGCAGATCCTCGCTCACCTGAGGGCCAGCCCCGATGCCTGCATTCATGTCGATCTGGAGGCCCAGACGGTCCACGTGGACGGCGGCGTCAGGTTTGGCTTCCAGATAGACCCCTTCAAGAAGCATTGCTTGCTCAACGGGGTTGACGAGATTGGCTTCACATTAGGCTTTCTGGAGACAATTCGAAGGTATGAAATGACCCGTGACGTGTCGGGGGGCGGGCGGGTTGGATGAAAGGCGGTTCGGCCTGAAGATGGCGGGATGTTCGGTTTTGGCTGTCGGAAGGGTGTCAGCAGCCGGTTGAGAAGCTCGCGATCGGGGCCGCCGTCAAATCTTGCATCGATCCCATGTGAATGCCCCGTCTTTCCGCCGTAAAGACCAACCCGATCCACCTTAGCCAAGCCGCCAGACTGTCTCACCAAGCGGGACCACCTATATCCGCAACGGCGCGACCTCATTCTTTGCCGCGCTCGATATCGCAACGGGGGCGGTGATCGGCAAATGCTACCGGCCTCACCGGCGCCCGCGGTCCGCGCGGCGTTCTCGCGGACCGCGGCGGAGGCGGCTACTTGCCGGCCTGCCTCCTGCCGGGCTGGTGCGCCCTGCCCAATTCGGCCACCGAGGACGCGGCCGCGCTGGCCTGTTTCGGTTGCTTGGGTTTTCTGGCTTCCCGGTTGCCCTTGCGGTTCTTCTTCGACATGTGCGGTTCCTTTGCACGACACCCCATGTCCGCATCGCGCCATGCGGCCCGTCCGAAGGACAGATCGCGGCCCGACGGACGGACAGCTATGGTATGGAAATCGAGCGCCCGAGGCGCCGCCGCTGCGGTCTGGCCTAAGGGGCGCGAAGATCACCCTGGTTCGGTCGCGAATGCTCCTGGCGAGCCTTGGACGCGTGGCGAACCAGGGCTAGCGGCGTGAGAGCCGGTAGGCGGTGGTGAAGACCCCGGCTGGAAGGACGATGCCAATCATGATGGAGCCAGCATCGGCCGCGCCGCCGGGAAAGTCAAACCGGACCGACCGGCTGTGCGCGTCCTTGTATTTGCCCCAATTGGTGGCCATCTAGAGCCCATGTGCACGCGAATCCGCCAACTCCAGCCCGGGCCACTCCGCAAGACGCCTGTCTTTGCCCGGAGCGGGTTCGCGACAGCCTGACCAAGATCGCGATCGCGCCCGTTCCGGGTCCTCCACGCCAAGCTACATGACCATCTGGGCGCGCGCAGGACGCGCGCATAGGAGTTCGACCGTGACCATGCGTTTCGGGACGTTGTTCTGCGATCATTGCAATCGCGCCGCGCCGCGCGCCGCCGTTCGCTGCACCTGGTGTTTCAGACCCCTTCATGCCCCTGCAAGCTCCGAGCGGGCGGGCGGACAGGCCGCGTCTCTCCACGTCGGCGGCGTGGCCGCGCCCATGCGCCGCAATAGCCGCCGCGCGGATCCGAGCTGAGCGCGGCCGGCGGCGTGCGGCGTACGCTCCGGCCGGCCTTCGCCCTGACCGTCAGCATTGCCGCTTATCTCGCGCATCGGCCGCTGATCGAGACCGCGCGGCAATCAGATCGACGCCACGGCGCTCGGCCTGATTGCCGGGGCCGCCAGCCATTTCGCCGCGCCCGCGCCGCACTGACCGACCGGTCTTGCGCGCCCGCCGGCTCCCGTGGTCAAGTCGGCCGTTCGGCGTCGGTGCCGGAACCGTATGCGGAGGGCTCATGAAAACCGTCTTTTCGCCGCGCCATGCCGGCCATGCGGGCCAAACCGAGCTCGTCGGCGGCGCGATCGTGCCCGGCTTCGAAAACCCGATGCGCGCCAGGCATGTCCGCGAGCGCATCGAGGCGGTGGCGCTCGGGCCGGTGCTTGAGCCCGCCCCGCACGACATCAAGGCCGCCAAGCGCGTGCACGCCGCCGCCTATGTCGATTTCCTGCCGCGGGCCTGGCCGATGTGGCGCGATGCCGGGCACGAGACGCCGGCGATGCCGTTCGTGTGGCCGGTGCGCGGCCTGCGCGCCGACGTGCCGCCGAAGACGGTCGAGGCGCTGCTTGGTTATTATTCCTTCGACGGCGGCGCGACCTTCGTGGAAGGAAGCTGGGACGCGATCAAATCCTCGTTCGACACCGCGCTGACGGCGGCCGGGATTGTCGAGGCGGGCGAGCGGGCCGCCTTCGCGCTTTGCCGACCGCCCGGCCATCACGCCGGAACCGCCACGATGGGCGGTTATTGCTACATCAACAATGCCGCCGTCGCCGCGCAATGGTTCCGCGACCGCGGCGCGGGGCGCGTCACCATCCTTGACATCGACTATCATCACGGCAACGGCACACAGGAGATCTTCTATGCCCGCGCCGACGTGCAAATGGTCAATCTGCACGGCGATCCGCTGACCGAATATCCGCATTTCCTCGGCCATCGCGACGAGCGCGGCGCGGGGCCGGGCGAGGGCTTCAACCTCAACTACCCGCTGCCGGCCGGCACCGGCTGGGAGGGCTGGAGTGCCGCGCTCGACGACGCGCTCGTTCAGGTCGCCGCCTACGCGCCCGAAATTCTGGTCGTCTCGCTCGGCGTCGACACGTTCGAAAACGACCCGATCAGCGCTTTCAGGCTGACCTCCGGCGATTATCCCCAAATCGGCGCGCGCATCGCCGGGCTCGGTCTGCCGACCTTGTTCGTGATGGAGGGCGGCTACGCGGTTGCCGAGATCGGCGTCAACGCCGTCGGCGTTCTGACCGGCTTCGAGGGCGCATAGACAGCGGGCGCCCGGCCGAGCCTAGGCGCTGCCGAGCGCCTGTTGCAGCACGCGCGCCAATCGTTCGGAAAAGCCGCGCGCGTCGCCGACCCGCTCGCCGTCGAGAATCAGCGCCTCGTCGTAAAGCAGCCTGACGGCGTCCTCGCGCAGCGCCGTGTCGGCTGACACAGCCGCGAGAACCTTCACCAGCGCGTGGCGCGGATTGATTTCCAGCACCGGCTTGGCCGCCTCGCCGGCCTGGCCGGCGCCCTTGAGGATACGCTCGAGCTGGCGGTCCGGTCCGCCTTCCGGAGCGACCAGACAGACCGCGCTTTCGGTCAGGCGCTCGGAGGCGCGCACGTCGCAGACCGCGTCCTCCAGCACCGTCTTGGCAAAGGCGATCAGCGTCGCCGTGGCGGCGTCCGCCTCCGGCGCCGCGTCCTGGTCCTTGTCGGCGTCGAGACGCGGGATGTCGGCCAGGTCCGCCGCGCCCTGGGTGACGGAGCGGAACGGCTTGCCCTGAAAACCCTGCGCGGTGGCCGCCCAGAAACTGTCGACCGGATCCGAAAGCAACAGCACCTCCAGCCCGCGGGCGAGGAACCCCTCGAGCTGCGGCGAGGTCCTGAGCCGGTCCAGATCGTCGCCGGCGAGGAAATAGATCGCCTGCTGGGTATCCTTCATGGCCGCGACATAGTCCTTCAGCGAGCGCCACTCGGCGCCTGCTTCGGTGGTGCGGAACCGCGCAAGGCCGAGCAATTGCTCCTGGCGCTCGAAATCCTCGTAGATGCCTTCCTTCAAGACGCCGCCGAAATCGCGCCACACGGCGGCGAATGTGTCCGGCTCGCTTTCGGACAGCTTTTCCAGCCCGGTCAGGACCCTGTTGGTCAGGCCCTTGCGGATCGCGGCCAGGATCGGGCTTTCCTGGATCATTTCGCGCGAAACGTTGAGCGGCAGGTCGGCCGTGTCGACCAGCCCGCGCACGAAACGCAGATAGCGCGGCAGGAGCTCGGCATCGTCGGTGATGAAGACACGCTTGACGTAGAGCTTGACGCGGCCCTTGCGGTCGGGATCGAACAGGTCGAACGGCCGCGCGCCCGGCACGAAGGCGAGCGCCGAATATTCGTGCCGGCCCTCGGCGCGGAAATGCACCGTCATTGCGGGCTCGTCATACTGGCCCGACAGGCCGCGATAGAAATCGGCATAGTCCTCCGGCGTGATTTCGGCTTTCGGCTTCGCCCACAACGCCGAGCCGTCGGTCATGGCTTCCGGCTCCGCGCCGGGCTTTTCCACAATCAGGATCGGCACCGGCACGTGACCGGACTGGGCCTTGACGATCCGCTCCAGCTTGGCGCGTTCGGCAAAGCTTTTGGCATCGTCCTTGAGGGTCAGCACGACACGCGTGCCGCGTGCTGGCGCTTCTTCGAGGGCGGCCGGCGCGATCTCGTAACTGCCGCTGCCGTCCGACGACCAGCGCCAGGCCTCGTCGGAGCCGGCGCGGCGCGAGAACACCTCGACCCTGTCGGCGACCATGAAGGCCGAGTAGAAGCCGATGCCGAACTGGCCGATCAGACGGTCGCCGTCGAGACCCTTGTCGCCGCCTTGCGCCGTGACGCGCTCCAGGAACGCCTTGGTGCCGGAGCGGGCGATGGTGCCCAGCGATTCGGCCAAATCGTCCCGGCTCATGCCGATGCCGTTGTCGGCAACGCTGAGCGTGCCGCCTTCGTGGTCGGCCGCCAGCGTGATGCGGGCCTGCGGGTCGTCGCCGAGCAGGGCCGGTTCCGCAATCGCCTCGTAGCGCAGCTTCTCGCAGGCATCGGCGGCGTTGGAGATCAGCTCGCGCAGGAACACATCGCGCTCGGAATAGACCGAATGCACCATCAGCGTGAGCAGACGCGCGACATCGGCCTCAAAGACGTGGTGTTCGACGGGTGCGGAAGAAGTATCGGTCATGGTCCTGTCCATCGGATGGTTTCTCGTGGCGGTCACCGGCAAGCCGCGACGCCGCATGACTATCGCGCCCGGTCTGCCCGAGCCTGGATATTGGTGAATTGCCGCTTTCCTGCAAGCCTTTAGCACTCTGAGGGAAAGAGCGCCAAATTTTTTCCCGCGGGCTCTTGAAAGCGGAAAATCAGACAACCAAATCGTCGCCGGCGATGCCGAGATCCGGGTCGCTCCCACGGCGATACGAGAGAATCGCCGCTGAGGAACCTCTCGAAATCTGTTTGTCCCATGGAGGAAAACACATGACGTTCCGTCCCCTGCATGATCGTATCCTGGTCCGCCGCGTGGAGGCCGATGAAAAGACCAAAGGCGGCATCATCATCCCCGACACCGCCAGGGAAAAACCGCAGGAAGGCGAGGTGATCGCCGTCGGTCCCGGCGCGCGCGACGACAGCGGAAAACTGGTTCCGCTCGACGTCGAGGCCGGCGACCGCATCCTGTTCGGAAAGTGGTCCGGCACGGAGATCAAGCTCGATGGCGAGGATCTCCTGATCATGAAGGAAAGCGACGTGATGGGCGTGCTGGAGGCCGGTCAGGCCGCCCGCAAGGCCGCCTGAACCGGTTGCGTCGAAGATCAGACTATTGAAGGAGTCGTGAAATGGCTGCCAAGGATGTGAAGTTTTCCCGCGACGCGCGCGAACGCATGCTGCGCGGCGTCGATATTCTGGCCGATGCCGTCAAGGTGACACTCGGCCCCAAGGGCCGCAACGTCGTCATCGACAAGTCGTTCGGCGCGCCGCGCATCACCAAGGACGGCGTCACCGTCGCCAAGGAAATCGAGCTTGAAGACAAGTTCGAGAACATGGGCGCGCAGATGGTGCGCGAAGTCGCCTCCAAGACCAACGACATCGCCGGCGACGGCACCACCACCGCGACGGTTCTGGCCCAATCGATCGTGCGCGAGGGCGCCAAGGCGGTGGCCGCCGGCATGAACCCGATGGACCTCAAGCGCGGCATCGACAAGGCCGTCGACGCCTTGGTCGCCGGGTTGAAGACCAAGGCCCGCAAGATCGGCAACAATGACGAGATCGCCCAGGTCGGCACCATCTCGGCCAATGGCGACAGCGAGATCGGCAGGTTCCTGGCCGAGGCGATGCAGAAGGTCGGCAACGAGGGCGTGATCACGGTCGAGGAAGCCAAGACCGCCGAGACCGAGCTCGAAGTCGTCGAAGGCATGCAGTTCGACCGCGGCTATCTCTCGCCCTACTTCGTCACCAACCAGGACAAGATGCGCGTCGAGCTTGAGGAGCCCTATATCCTCTTGCACGAAAAGAAGCTTGGCAACCTGCAGGCCATGCTTCCGGTGCTGGAATCGGTGGTGCAGTCGTCGAAGCCGCTGCTGATTATTGCCGAGGACGTGGAAGGCGAGGCGCTGGCGACCCTGGTGGTCAACAAGCTGCGCGGCGGCCTGAAGGTCGCAGCCGTCAAGGCGCCGGGCTTCGGCGATCGCCGCAAGGCGATGCTCGAGGATATCGCCATCCTCACCGGCGGCCAGGTGATCTCCGAAGATCTCGGCATCAAGCTCGAGAACGTGACCCTCGACATGCTCGGCCGCGCCAAGAAGGTGGTGGTGGAAAAGGAAAACACCACAGTTGTCGACGGTTCCGGCAGGAAGGACGACATTCAGGGCCGCGTCGCCCAGATCAAGCAGCAGATCGAGGAGACGTCTTCGGACTACGACCGTGAGAAGCTGCAGGAGCGTCTGGCCAAGCTCGCCGGCGGCGTTGCCGTCATTCGCGTCGGCGGTGCGACCGAGGTTGAGGTCAAGGAGAAGAAGGACCGCGTCGACGACGCCATGCACGCGACCCGCGCGGCCGTCGAGGAAGGTGTGCTGCCCGGCGGCGGGGTCGCGCTGCTGCGGGTGGTATCGGCGCTCGACGCGCTTTCCGGCGACAATGCCGACCAGAATTTCGGCATCGACATCGTCCGTCGGGCGATCGAGACGCCGGTGCGCCAGATCGCCGAAAATGCCGGCGCGGAAGGCTCGATCATCGTTGGCAAGCTGCGCGAGAAGTCGGACTTTTCCTATGGCTGGAACGCCCAGACCGGCGAATATGGCGACATGTTCAAGATGGGCGTGATCGACCCGGTCAAGGTGGTGCGCACCGCGTTGCAGGATGCGGCCTCCGTCGCCGGCCTGCTGGTCACCACCGAGGCGATGGTGGCCGATAGGCCGAAAAAGGAGCCTGCCGCGCCGGCCATGCCCGGCGGCATGGATTTCTGATCCGGCGTTCTCGCTATGACAGGGCCCGCCTCCGCGTGCGAGGCGGGCTCTTTTGTAGCCACGCCGCGGTTCGGCGGCTGCAAAAGGCTGTCCGGCACGGTGCCGAAAGGTGACGGCGGTGGCGCCATCTTGGCTGGCTGACGGCCCGCGGCCTATCAGGCGATGCTCGCCGCGATCGCCGGGGTCAGCGCCCGCACCGCAGCCAGCGTTTCGTCGAGATCGACGCGGGTCAGCCGTTTGTCGGCCACGACCTGCTCGCCGGCCAGAAAGACGTGGCGCACATCCGCCTTGCCGGCCGAATAGACCAGATGGGTGACGGGGTCGAACATCGGCACGGCGTGGGCGCGGCTGGCGTCGACCAGCACCATGTCGGCGAGCTTGCCCGTTTCCAGACTTCCGATCGCCGCGCCCGCGCCGAGCGCGTCGGCGGCGTCGCGCGTCAGCATGTCGAGCGCCTGGTGCGTGGCGACGGCATCGGCCTTTTCGTTGGCGCCCTTGTGCAGCATGGCCGCTAGCCGCAACGCCAGCCACATGTCGAGATCGTTGCCGCTGATCGCGCCGTCGGTGCCCAGCGTCACCCGCACGCCGGCGGCCAGCATGTCGGGAATGCGGGCAATGCCGGAGCCGAGCTTCAGGTTGGAGACCGGATTGTGGGAGACGACGGCGCGGGTGCGCGCCAGAATGGCGATCTCCTCGTCGTCGAGATGGACGCAATGGGCGAGCACCGTGCGCGCGTCGAGCAGCCCGTGCGCGTCGAGGTGGCGGATGACGGAGCGCCCGTAACGCGCCTGAATGTCGGCCTGCTCGGCCCGGGTCTCGGCGGCATGGATGGAATAGAGCCCGCCATGGCTGTCGGTAATGCGGCGCGCGTGTTTGAGCGTATCGGGCGAAACCGTGTAGGCGCCGTGCGGCATCACCGCCGCAAATACGTCGTCGGCCCCGGAAAAATCGGCGAAGAACCGCTCGGCTTCGGCAATCCGTCGCTCCGGCGTGTGGCCGTTGACGCCGGGCGGGTCGAAGAAGATGCCGCCGGTCGACACCCGCATGCCGAGCGCGCGTGCCGCGCGCACCGTTTCGTGCGGATACCAGAACATGTCCATCACCGTGGTGACCCCGGTCAGGAGCTGTTCGGCAAAGCCGAGCACCGTGCCCAGATAGGATGTTTCGGCATTGAGGATCGCGCCCTCGGCCTTCCACACCGTCTGCAGCCAGGCTTCCAGCGGCAGATCCTCGATCAGGCCGCGAAACAGGCTGTCGCCGGCATGGCAATGGGTGTTGATCAGGCCGGGCATCAGGATCATGCCGGAGGCGTCGAGCACCCGCGCCGCGCCGGCCTCCCATGGCGCCAGCTCGGCCGCCGTGCCCACGGCGACGATGCGGCCTTGCGACACCGCCACGCCGCCATCCGCAATCACGCGCCGATCCTGGTCGGCGGTGACGACGATCGCGTTGCGGATCACCAGCTCCACGGCGTCCTTGATCATCCAATCCTCCTCGGTCCGTCTCGTCGCGTGGTGCTACGCCCTTGCGATACCTCCGATCAAGAGCCGGGGTCGCCGTCGCCTTCAACCGACCGTATTCGTCGGCCGCTGTCAGCCGGGCTTCGCAAGCGCTGAGGCCGCTGAAGGCAGTCCGACACAACGAGCAAATTGCGGATCGTCAAAGACGTGCTAGACAACGCGCAGATGCGCCAACGGGACGAGGGTGACGCATGCGGCCGGAATGGTACAACGCGGCAATGTCGGAGCCGGAAGTCTTCACCGGCGAGCGCTGCTTCATCACCGAATTGCTGAACTCTGAAATATCGCCCGACGCCTCGCTGGCGCTTGCCCGGGTCGAGCCCGGCGTGACGACCCAGCTTCACCGGCTCGACGGGGTGGCGGAGCGCTACATCGTGCGCAAGGGCAGCGGCACTGTCGAGATCGACGGACGCCGCCAGCGGCTCGGCCCGGGCGACCAGGTGATGATTGCTGCCGGCGCGGCGCAGCGCATCGCCAATGATGGGCCGGACGACCTGGAATTCTATTGCCTGTGCACACCGCGTTTCACGCCGGCCTGTTATGTCGATCTCGAAGACGGCGCTGGCGGCTGAGACGATGGCGGCCCCGCCGCGTCGTGGGTGATACTTCCGTCTTCGAACGGGGTCCGCCAGCCCGTTACGTGACAAGCGCGCGCTTACAACCCCCCTTGACGGCCACTTCGTTATATTCGATGAAATATATCGAAACATGATCGACCGGCGATCGTTCCGATCGTGCCGGCGAGCTGGGGAGGATTTTCATGCTGCATCCGTCACGCGTTTCCGGCGCCGTCCGGGCCTTGCTTGTCCTGGCGCTTGCGTGTCTGTCGACGATCCCGGCGCCGGTCCATGCCGGCGACAGGGTGCTGGTCTTCGCCGCCGCCAGCCTGCGCGATGCCCTGGACGAAATCGGTGCGACCTGGCAGGAGAAGACCGGCGCGGCGCTGGCGGTCTCCTATGCCGGCAGCTCGGCGCTGGCGCGCCAGATCGAGCAGGGTGCGCCGGCCGACCTGTTCGTGTCGGCCAATCTCGACTGGATGGATTATCTGTCGGAGCGTGGCCTGACCGATTCGGCGAGCGAGCGGGAGCTGTTGTCGAACCGGCTGGTGCTGATCGCGCCGAAGGGCAGCACGGCCGAGCTTGCCATTGTGCCCGGCCTCGACCTCCTCACAGCCCTTGGCGAGGACGGCCGCCTTGCCATGGCCAATACCGACGCGGTGCCGGCCGGTCGCTACGGCAAGGCGGCGCTGCAGTCGCTCGGAGCCTGGGATGCCGTCGCGCCGCGCGTCGCGCAGGCCGAAAACGTCCGCGCCGCGCTGGCCCTTGTCTCGACCGGCGAGGCGCCGCTCGGCATCGTCTACCAGACCGATGCCGCCGCCGATGCCGACGTGCGCATGGTCGACCTTTTTCCGGCAGAGACCCATCCGCCGATCGTCTACGCCGCCGCGATGATGGCCGGGGTCGACAAGGACGCGGCGCGCGCCTTCCTCGCCTTCCTGCGGTCGCCGGCGGCCTCGGCGATCTTCGCCGAGCACGGTTTCGTGCCGCTCGCCGGCGCGACGACCAACTGAACGCCGCCGCGCTGACGATGGACTGGCTCGGCCTCGGCCCGCAGGAATGGACGGCGGTGCGCCTGTCGCTCAAGGTGGCGCTGTGGGCGGTGGCGGCCAGCCTGCCCTTCGGGATCGCTGTGGCGCTGCTTCTGGCGCGCGGCCGCTTCTGGGGCAAGGCGCTGCTCAACGGCGCGGTGCACCTGCCGCTGATCCTGCCGCCGGTCGTTACCGGTTACGCGCTCCTGCTGGGCTTCGGGCGGCAGGGCCCGTTCGGTTCCTTCCTCGCCGAGCAGTTCGGCATCGTCTTCGCCTTTCGCTGGACGGGCGCGGCGCTGGCCGCCGCCGTAATGGGGTTTCCGCTGATGGTCAGGGCGATCCGCCTGTCGATCGAATCCGTCGACCGGCGGCTCGAGCAGGCGGCCGGAACGCTGGGCGCCAATCCGCTGCAGGTGTTTTTGACCGTGACCCTGCCGCTGATCCTGCCGGGCATCCTTGCCGGAACGGTACTCGCCTTCGCCAAGGCGATGGGCGAGTTCGGCGCCACCATCACCTTCGTCTCCAACATTCCCGGTGAAACCCAGACGCTGCCGTCGGCGATCTACACCTTCCTGCAGGTGCCGGGCGGCGAGGGCGGCGCGCTGCGGCTCACCGCGGTGTCGGTGGCGATCGCCATGGCGGCGCTGGTCGTCTCCGAGTTCCTCGCCCGGCGCGCCGGGCGCGGCGCCGGAGCGGATTGATGTTCTCGCTCGACGTCACCCATCGCCAGGGCGCCTTCACGCTCGATTGCCGCTTCGAGAGCGCCGGCCGCCTGACGGCGCTGTTCGGCCCGTCAGGTTCCGGCAAGACGACGCTGGTCAACATCGTCGCCGGGTTGATCCGTCCCGATCGCGGCCGCGTCGCGGTCGACGAGCGCGTGCTTGTCGATACCGCGCGTCGCGTTGCCTTGCCTGTCCATCGCCGCCGCATCGGCTACGTGTTCCAGGATGCGCGGCTGTTTCCGCATATGAGCGTCGCCCAGAACCTGCGTTACGGCGAGCGCCATATCCCGCCGGCCGAGCGCTATGCGCGCTTCGACCATGTCGTCGACCTGCTCGGCATCGGCCAACTTCTGGCGCGCCGCCCCGAGGCGCTGTCGGGTGGCGAAAAACAGCGCGTGGCGATCGGCCGGGCGCTGCTGGCCAGCCCCCGGCTGTTGCTGATGGACGAGCCGCTGGCCGCGCTCGACGAGGCGCGCAAGGCGGAAATCCTGCCCTATGTCGAGCGGCTGCGCGACGAGGCGGCGGTGCCGATCCTCTATGTCAGCCACGCGCTGGCGGAAGTGTCGCGCCTGGCGACCGACATGGTGGTGCTGGCCGGCGGCGCGGTGCGCGCGGCCGGTCCCACCGATGCCATCATGCAGCGCCTCGACCTGTTGCCGGAAGACGAGCAGGGCGAAGGCGGCGCCGTGCTCGACGGCGTAGTAGCCAGCCACGACGAGACGTTCGAGCTGACGGTCATCGACACGGGCGCCGGCGCGCTGCGTCTGCCGCGCCTCGACGCCGAGCCCGGCAAGCGCGTCAGGATCCGCATTCGCGCCCGCGACGTGATGGTGGCGACCGAGCGGCCGCGCGGCCTGTCGGCGCTCAACGTCATCGAAGGCACGATCCGGACCCTGGAGCCGCGCGCCGGCGCCGCCGTCGATGCCTTCATCGATTGCGGCGGCCAGACGCTGGTGGCGCGCATCACCCGCCAGTCCGAACGCCTGCTCGAGCTCTCGCCGGGCCGCCCGGTCTTTGCCGTCGTCAAGTCGGTCAGCTTCGATCGCGGCGGCCTGGCGACGTTTCGCACCCGCTGAGGGACAGCGCCGCCCGCCAGGCTCCAAGGATTGCCCCGCCCGGCAGCATGGATTAGGACCGGGAGAACGCCGGTTTCGCGAGGCCCCCATGCCGACCCTGAGTTTGCGGATCGACCTCGACCCCGAAGGCCGCATCGGCCCGGGCAAGATCGCGCTCCTGGAAAACATCGCCGCCAGCGGCTCGATCTCGGCCGCTGCGCGCGACATGGCCATGTCCTACAAGCGCGCCTGGGATCTGGTCGAGGAAATGAACCGCATCTTCGGCAAGCCGCTGGTCGCCGCCCGCACCGGCGGCAAGCGCGGCGGCGGCGCCGAACTGACCGCGGTCGGGCTGGCGGTGGTCAAACGGTTTCGCGCCATCGAGGAGGCCGCCAGCAGCGCCGCCGCCGGCCATATCAGCGCCCTGCAGGCGGAAATCGACGCCGGGTGAACCTTGCCTGGATGGCGGCCGCCGCGAAGGCTTGACCTTGGCGTGGAAATGGCCGACCCAGATCGGATTGTAATTACCCGCGGAATCGTCCGGCTGTGAAACTCTACACCTATTTCCGTTCCTCCGCCGCCTACCGGGTGCGGATCGCGCTTGCCCTCAAGGGGCTGTCTTTCGAGCCGACCTTTGTCCATCTGGCCAGGAATGGCGGCGAACACCGTTCTTCAAGCTATCGCGCCGTCAATCCGCAAGGCCTGGTGCCGGCGCTCGAGGACGACGGCAGCGTCGTCACGCAATCGATCGCGATCTGCGAATATCTCGAGGAAAAATATCCAGACCCGCCCCTGCTGCCCGAAACGCCCGTGCATCGCGCCTATGTGCGCACGCTGATGGCCGCGGTCGCCTGTGACATTCACCCGCTCAACAATCTGCGCGTCCTCAACCATCTGACCGGCCCGCTGCAGCTTGGCGACGACGTCCGGCTCGACTGGTACCGGCACTGGATCGCCGTCGGCTTCGAGGCGCTGGAAGCCCAGCTTGTCGCCTCGGGGCTGGCCGGACGCTTCGCCTTCGCCGACACGCCGACACTGGCCGACGCCTTCCTCGTGCCGCAGGTCTACAACGCCAGGCGTTTCGACTGTCCGCTCGACGCCTATCCCACCATCACGCGCATCGCCGATGCCTGCGATGCGCTCGAGGCCTTCCGCGCCGCCCGTCCGGAGGCGCAGGGCGACGCCGGCTGACGGTTTCCTTGCCAAAGCTCACAGGAGCGGGGCGGGAAAATGGCATCATTGTCTCTCCCGATCGCGGGGACGCGCCGCAAAACACGCCCGGGGTCTTCCCTTTGTCGTCTCCAGATGCAAGATTTCCGGCAGGATCATCACACTGGAGCGGTAGCGCCATGGGACTTTTCGACTTCGTCAAATCCGTCGGCAAGAAAATCGGCATCGGAGGCGACGACGAGGCGCCAGATGCCGGATCGGTGAAAAAGGAACTCGATTCCCACAGGCTCGGCACCGACAAGGTCGATGTCGAGGTTCAGGGTGACAAGGTTGTGCTGAAGGGCGTGGTTTCCGACCAGTCCGCCTTCGAAAAGGCGGTGATCGCGGTCGGCAACACGCTCGGCATCTCCAAGGTCGAGGCGAGCGAACTCAAGGTGGTCGCGCCGGAATCCGGGCTGAAGCTCGACAGCGTCGACATGACCGAGCTGGTCGCCGCGGCCGCGCCGGCCAAGACCCCGGTTTTCCACACGGTCGAGAAGGGCCAGAATCTGTGGAAGATCGCCGAGGCGCATTACGGCAAGGGCAAGGGCGCCAAGTATACGGTGATCTTCGAGGCCAACCGGCCGATGTTGTCGGACCCCGACAAGATCTATCCCGGTCAGGTCCTGCGGATTCCGGATCTGGCCGCGGGCTGAGCCGCCGGATCCGGTTTCGGGTTGCCAGAGACGAAGCGGCGGAACATGGGTTCCGCCGTTTTGCATTCGAGAGAACCCGAGAAGGTCGACATGACGGAACTGCCGCCCGGGGTGCGCCACATCGCCAGCTATCTGACGCCGGCCGCCCAGGCCGCGCTGGTGGAGGACATACGCGCCGTCGTTGCCGAGGCGCCGCTCTACACGCCCGCAATGCCGCGAACCGGCAAGCGGCTGAGCGTGCGCATGACCAATTGCGGCCCGCTCGGTTGGGTGACCGACCGCGACGGCGGTTACCGCTACCAGCCTACCCATCCCACAACGGGCCGGCCCTGGCCGGCAATCCCGCCACGGCTCACCGCGATCTGGGAGGCTCTTTCCGCCTACCCGCATCCGCCCGAGGCCTGCCTGGTGAATTTCTACGCGCCCGCCGCCAGGATGGGCCTGCATCAGGACCGCGACGAGAAGGAATTCGCCGCGCCCGTGCTGTCGATCTCGCTCGGCGATGCCTGCCTGTTCCGGGTCGGCGGCGCCAAACGCGGCGGCGGCACCGTTTCGATCAGGCTGCAAAGCGGCGACCTCGTCGTGCTCGGCGGCGAGGGACGGCTTTGCTATCACGGCGTCGACCGTATCTATCCCGGCACGTCGGACCTGCTGAAGCAGCCGGGGCGCATCAATTTGACCCTGCGCCGCGTGACCAGGCCGACCCCGTAGCCGCGTTCCGCCTTGGACCGAAACGGCGTCGATCGCCGCTGTCAGGTGCCGGGTCTGCTCAGTTCCGGTAGGTCGAGCCTTCCTCGTCGAGGATCGCCTTCAACTCGTCGAGATGGCGTCGGGCGGCGGCGACCGGATAGGCGTCCATCTGCTCGGCCACCTTGCGCGCCACTGTGTCGGGCAGCCGACGCAGCGTCTTTCCGGTCCACAGCGCCTTGACGTAGGTTTCGCAGGCGCGTTCGAAATAATAGAGCCGGTCGAAAGTCTCCGCGACCGTGGCGCCGATCACCAGCACCCCGTGATTGCCCATCACCATCACCTTGACCCTGGGATCGCTGAGAAGCGCGGCGCACCGTGCGCCCTCCTCCGCGAAGGCAAGTCCGCCATACTGCTCGTCCACCACCACGCGCTCGAAAAACATGGCCGAGGTCTGGTCGATCGGCGGCAGGGTGGAGTCGGCGAGAGAGGCGAGAACGGTCGCATGGACGGAGTGCACATGCATCACGCAGCGCGCATGGGGGCAGTCGCGATGCAGCGCGCCATGCAGGCCCCAGGCCGTCGGGTCGGGCGCGTCGGGGCGGTTCATCGTGTCGGGGTCCAAGGCGTCGAGTTCGATCAGGTCGCTCGCCTTGATGCGGGAAAAATGCATCATGTTTGGGTTCAACAGGAAGCGCCGGCCGGCCTGATCGAGCGCCAGCGAGAAATGGTTCGCGACCGCCTCGTGCATGCCGAGCCGGGCCGTCCAGCGCAAGGCGGCGGCCAGATCGGCCCGTTCCTCCGCGAAGGGCAAATTGGCGCCCGGCCGTTGGCGGGAAGGCGCTGCAATGACGCTCATGACGGGGCTCCTGTGTGGTTCCGATCGTGACGCGGTGCCGGCTCCGGCGTTGCCGCCGCGCCGCGCAGGCCGCCGGCCTCGATGATGAAATCGACAATCGCCGCGACGCCGTCGCCGCGCGACAGATCGGTGAAACCGTACGGCCTGCCGCGGCGCATGCGCGCCGCGTCGGCTTCCATCGCGCCCAGATCGACATGCACATGCGGCGCGAGATCGGCCTTGTTGATGACGAGATAGTCCGAGCGCGTGATGCCCGGACCGCCCTTGCGCGGAATGTCGCCGCCCTGGCACACGGAGATGACGTAAAGCGTGAGATCGGCGAGATCCGGCGAAAAGGTGGCGGCCAGATTGTCGCCGCCCGATTCGATGAAGACGATGTCGAGATCGGGAAACTTCCGGCTCAGGCCGGCGATCGCCTGCAGATTGATCGAGGCGTCCTCGCGGATCGCGGTGTGCGGGCAGCCGCCGGTCTCGACCCCGACGATCCGGTCCTCGGCGATCGCCTGCAGGCGCGCCAGCATTTGCGCGTCCTCGGTGGTGTAGATGTCGTTGGTGACCACGCCGATCGAGAACTCCGCGCGCAGCGCCTTGCACAGTTTTTCCGTCAGGGTGGTCTTGCCGGAGCCGACCGGCCCTCCAATCCCCACGCGCAGCGGTCCATGCGGTTGTGTCATGAGCGGAACAGCCTTGAATAAAGCGTTTCGTGCCGCATCGCGGCGACCTCCGCCATGATCGTCAGCGAGCCGAGATCGTCAAGGCTCGATGTCGCGGCGCGGCGCGCGGTGGCGGTGACGGTCTCTTCCAGTTCGGCAAGCAGCGCTACGCCCGCGGTCTGGCCGATGACGCCGAGGCGGATCGCCGCCTGCAGCAGGTTCGAGGCGAAGGCCTGCAGGAAGGCGGCGACGGCTGCTTGACACGCGATGCCATGGTCGCGTGCCGCAGCACCGACGGCGACGCAATAGACGCAGCCCTCCGGCAGCGCGTCGAGCGCGGGACAGGACCAGGCGGCCACCGCGTCGCGAAAGGCCGCGCCCTGCAGCGTCGATTCCAGATGGCGTTCCTTCGAGCCGGCCAGCGCCTCGGCGAGCGCGTTGAGCTCGGCGAGGTCGCCGCCATCCCCGGCCCGCCGCCAGGCGTCGCACAACACCACCGCGTCGTTCCAGCCCGATCCCCGCCGCAGAACCATGTCGATCCAGTCGCGCAAGCCGTCCCTGTCGCCGACCTGTCCCGCCTCGACCGCGCTTTCGAGCCCATGGCTGTAGCTGAACGACCCGACCGGGAAGCTCGGCGACAGCCAGGCCAACAGCCGCAGCAGATCGTGCGTCACCGCTTTGCCGCGGCTTCCAGATCGTCGAGATCGCCGATCCTGAGATAATGGAGCTCGCGGACGAGCCGGATCGTCGGTTTCAGGCCGAAAAACGCCGATCCGACGACGAAGAACCAGATCGCGACGGTCTCCACGGAGGGATAGAAAAACAGCACCGAGCCGACGAGGAAAAGCATCGCGGCCGAAAAGTCGACGCACGTATAACCGAGTTCGTAGGCGGCGTAGAGCCGGCGATGGCGTTCGGAGCGGCTCCGATTGTCGGGGTCGAAAAGGGTCATGGTGTCGGGGTCTCCCTGTGGCGTGCGCATGGCCGTAGCCGCCTTGCGTGCGCTGCCGCAAAGGGCATTCAGCCATGGCCTTCTACGTCAGGGCCCGGCGTGGCCGGACCGTGAGCATGGCGGTGCCCCGCATAGGCGCCGCGCAGGGGGCTGAACGGTCCTGCGATCTCGCGCACCTGCGCGCCCAGCCCTTCCAGCATCGCGCGGATGACATGGTCGCGCAGGATGACGATCCTGTCCTCCCCGATCTGGGCGGCCAGGTGCCGGTTGCCGATATGCCAGGCGAGTTCGCTCAGATGCAGCCGGTCGTGGCCCCGGATGTCGTAGAGCTCTTCTTCGGCGGCGACGATTTCGGCATGGCGGCCGTCGTCGAGCACCAGCACGTCCCCGCCCTCCAGCACGACCGTCTCGGCAAAGTCGACCAGCAGCCTGTCGCCACGGGCAAGCGCGACCGTCTTGCGGCGCAGATGGCGCTCGTCATGCGCCAGCACCGCCGTGTCGAAGGGAACCGGCCGCGTCGGGTCGGCGGCGATGTCGCCGGCGCGCCGGAAATGGCTTGTCCGAAGCATCAGAACCCGCCGCCGACGGCCTGCGCGCGCGCACGGGCCGGCCGCGCCAGCACCCGGTCCAGATAGGCGTTGACCCGTTCGGAACCGATCGCGAATTTTGCGCCGCGTGCCCAGGCGCCGATATCGCCCAGCATCACGTCGGCGGCGGAAAATCGATCGCCGAGCGCGTAGTCGCGGTCTGCAAGACGCCGGTCGAGCGCCGCGACCTCGGTGGCGAAATCATGCGCCGTCGCCGGGCCGACGTCGGCGCGCAGCGCCTGCGGCAGCAGGAAACGGTGGCGCAGCTTGTTCCACAACGGCGCCTCGAGCTCCGATTGCAGAAAGAACATCCAGCTGTCCAATTCGGCCCGACCGGCCAGCCCCGGCTCCGGACCCATGCCCTTGTCGGCGTGTTTTTCGGCGAGATAGCAGCAGATCGCCGCCGAATCCGTCACCACGGTGTCGTCGTCGATCAGCATCGGCACCTTGCCGGAGGGGTTGAGCGCAAACGCTTCGGGCGAGCGGATCTTGATCTCGACGTATTCGTAGGGCTGGCCGAGTTCTTCCAGCATCCACAACACGCGGCTGACCCGCGATCCACGCGATCCGACGGCCTTGTACATGATTTGTCGCCCTCCGCCGCGGCCTTCCCGCGTCTTGGTCTTGGATGTTCGCCCTAACCCGGCGTAGCGAACAGACGCCAGATCCACGATATCTGGTGGATCAGGGCAAAGGCAACGAAGGCGACGTGGAAGACGTGGATTTTTCGCGCAAAAACAAACCCCGGCGCGCGCGGGCGGCCGGGGTTTGCTCGATCGACGATCGCGAAGGGTCAGGCCGCGTCGGCCATCTTGTCCGTCTTCAGCGCCTCGAGAATGGTCTGCGGCGAGGACGCGCCGTAGGGGTCGCTCTCGCAATTGTCGGAGAACCCTTCCTCTTCGAACCACTTTTCCACCACGCCGTCGTTGACGACGGCGCCGTAGCGCCAGGAGCGCATGCCGAAGCCGAGATTGTCCTTGGCCACCAGCATGCCCATCTTGCGCGTGAATTCGCCCGAGCCGTCGGGAATGAGCTCGACATTCTTCAGCCCCTGCGCCTTGCCCCAGGCGTTCATGACGAAGGCGTCGTTGACCGAGATGCAGTAGATCGCGTCGATGCCGAGGGCCTTGAACTCGTCATAAAGCTTCTCGAAATCGGGAAGCTGGTAGGTCGAGCAGGTCGGCGTGAAGGCGCCCGGCAGCGAGAACAGGACGACCCGTTTGCCGGCGAAATACTTGGCGCTGGTCTTGTCCTGCCAGCGGAACGGATTGGGTCCCTCGATGGACTCGTCGCGCACGCGGGTACGAAAGGTAACGTCGGGAACTTTTCTGACGGTCATCTGCAACTCCTTCAAGCAATGTCCGGCGGCGCCCGAGAAGAACCAGGCGGCATCGCGCGGGACGTTTTGGGATTTCCGGCCGCCGGGAGGAGAGGTGGCCGGAAACTCTCGGGGATAGACCATGTTGCACCGGCGAAGTGAAGCCCTTCGCAGCGCGGCAAACCGTTGCAGCCAGTCGGGCGTGCGAGCGGCATCGTCGTATCCGAGGCGATCGCGATCGCCCCGCCCGGTCGGCCGAGCTGGACCGAGACGCTTTCGGGTTTCTGCATTTGCCAGACAGTGCGCCGGCGCGCTGGCCGGAAACGACCATGCCGCCTCCCGGCGCCTTTGACGTCGCGCCGTGGGGCATAAACCGGTCTAAAACAGAAAATAGCGCTGTGCCATCGGCAGCACGCGCGCCGGTTCGCAGGTCAGCAATTCGCCGTCGGCGCGCACGTCGTAGGTTTCCGGGTCGACCTCGATATCGGGGGTCGCGTCGTTGAGCACCATCGCCTTCTTGCCGATCCCGCCGCGGGTGTTGTCGACGGCGACCATCGCCTTGTCGACGCCGAGCGCGTCCTTCAGCCCCGCCGCGAGTGCTGCCTTCGACACGAAGGTGACCGACGAAGCCGCCGGCGCGCGCCCGAAGGCGGCGAACATCGGCCGCATATGCACCGGCTGCGGTGTCGGGATCGAGGCGTTGGGGTCGCCCATCGGGGCGGCCGCGATCATGCCGCCAACCAGCACCATCTCCGGCTTGACGCCGAAAAAAGCCGGATTCCAGAGCACGAGATCGGCGCGTTTGCCGGCCGTCACCGAGCCGATTTCGGCCGCCATGCCCTGCGCGATCGCCGGGTTGATGGTGTATTTGGCGATGTAGCGGCGCACGCGCAGATTGTCGTTGTCGCCGGTTTCCTCGGCCAGCCGGCCGCGCTGGCGTTTCATCTTGTCGGCGGTCTGCCAGGTGCGGATCAGCACCTCGCCGACCCGGCCCATCGCCTGGCTGTCCGACGAGATGATCGAGAACGCGCCGAGATCGTGCAGGATGTCCTCGGCAGCGATGGTCTCCTTGCGGATGCGGCTTTCGGCGAAGGCAATGTCTTCGGGAATCGTCGGCGACAGGTGATGGCACACCATCAGCATGTCGAGATGCTCGGCAATGGTGTTGACGGTGTAGGGCCGGGTCGGATTGGTCGAAGACGGGATCACGTTGGCGAGCCCGCAGATCTTGATGATGTCGGGCGCATGGCCGCCACCGGCGCCTTCGGTATGGTAGGCGTGGATCGTGCGCCCCTTGAAGGCGTCGATCGTGGTTTCCACGAAGCCGGACTCGTTCAGCGTGTCGGTATGGATCATCACCTGAACATCGTGCTCGTCGGCCACCTGCAGACAGGTGTCGATGGCGGCCGGCGTCGTGCCCCAATCCTCGTGCAGCTTCAGCGCGCAGGCGCCGCCCAGCACCATTTCGTGCAACGCCGCGGGCAGGGATGCGTTGCCCTTGGCCGCCAGGCCGATATTCATCGGGAAGGCGTCGAAGGACTGGATCATGCGGCCGATATGCCAGGGCCCCGGCGTGCAGGTGGTGGCGAGCGTGCCGTGGGCAGGGCCGGTGCCGCCGCCGAGCATGGTCGTCACGCCCGCCATCAGCGCCTCCTCGATCTGCTGCGGGCAGATGAAGTGGATATGGGCGTCGACGCCGCCCGCCGTCACGATCCGGCCTTCGCCCGCGATCGCCTCGGTTCCCGGGCCGATGACGATATCGACGCCGGCCTGCGTGTCGGGATTGCCGGCCTTGCCGATCGCCGCGATACGCCCGTTTCTGAGCCCGATATCGGCCTTGACGATGCCGCTCGCGTCGACGATCACCGCATTGGTGATGACGGTGTCGACCGCGCCCTGGGCGCGGCTTGCCTGGCTCTGGCCCATGCCGTCGCGCACCACCTTGCCGCCGCCGAACTTCACCTCCTCGCCATAGACGGTGAAATCCTTCTCGACCTCGACGAAGAGTTCCGTGTCGGCCAGCCTTATCCTGTCGCCGACCGTGGGGCCGAACATTTGCGCGTAGGCGGAACGCGAGAGTCTTGCCGGCATCGTCCTATCCTTCCTCGTCCCGTCGCCAGGCGGCGCTTCGATAACGCGCGGGGATCGGGTCGGCGAGCGGATCGTCGAACCCCAGCGCCTCGAGCGCGTCGAACCAGCGGTCGCGCTGGCTTTGGGGCAGTCTGGTCCCGCACCAGGGGCAGTGGCCGATCAGAACGGTGGAGGCGCCGCCGTCGTGCACGATCAGGCCGTACTCGTCGAAAACGGCACTATAGGCGATCAGCATATCGGGACAGGCGAACGGATCGTCGGCGTGTTCGGCGCAGTCATTGCTGAGAGCGTTCGTCATCTGCGTGCAGCAATGGCGCACGCTCGGGGTGGCGAAATCCGGTGATATGCCGCCGGGATCGAGCCACAAAACACGAAAATCGGGAAACAGCCGGCTCGACATCACATTCTCGACGGATTGGGAACGACAATGACGCGTGCCGCGTTCGGGCCATCGGGTCGCGTGCGCGCCAGATATGAGCGGTAAGGAGAGATGAGGCGATGTTTGAGACGATGGACGGTGAGGCCGGAGCATTTCATTTGGCCGTCGGCGCGCTGCTTGTTGCCGCCGCGATGTCGGTCACGCCGTTGGCCGCCCAGGGTCTCGACAGCAAGAAGGCGATCGAGACCATTGTCGGCTCGGATGTCGTGGAAGAGGAACAGCAGGCCGCCGCTGCGCCGGAGCGCATCGTCAAGGCGATCGAAAACACCGCTGCGAACGCCAGGGAAGTGCGCCACCGGTTCAACCTCGAGCGCATCGACATCATTTTTCTTCCCGACGCGGCCAACGACAATGCGCCGGGCGAGATCGACGGCAAGCTGGAGGAATACGCCGAGGAGATCGCCGATCTGCGCCGCGAGATCGAAGGCAACGCCATGCTTTACCATGCGATCGATTCGCGGTCGGTAATGGTCCGGGACGTGCTCGCGGTCGAGTTCGACGACCAGAACGGGGCCACCGTCTTCGCCGCCGCCAAACCCGCCCGCTAGAGGCGGCGCGGTTGGGGGCAGGGCGGGCGGGCCTGTCATCTCACAGTTTTCCCATCACCAACTGCCGAAACCCGTAGACCCGCCGCGCGCCGGCGAACGGGATCAGCGTCACGTCGCGCTCCTGGCCCGGCTCGAAGCGCACCGCGGTGCCGGCGGGAATGTCGAGGCGCATGCCGCGCGCGGCATCGCGGTCGAATATCAGCCCGGCATTGGCCTCGAAGAAATGATAGTGGCTGCCGACCTGGACCGGACGGTCGCCGCTGTTTGCGACCTTGAGCGTCAGGCTCGGGGCGCCCGCGTTGAGCTCGATCTCGCCTTCGGCGGTGATGATCTGGCCGGGGATCATGAGGCGAGCGCCAGCCACGCGCCGGCGAGCACGGTCGCGGCCCCGGCGCCGCGTGCAATCAGGCGCCGTGCATGGTGGCGATGCCGGCCGCCTGCCCGCACGAGCGCGCCGCCCGCTGCCACAAGCAACGCGGTCGCCGCGACAAAACCTATGGTGTAGCCGCTGGCGTTGCCCAATTCCGTGCCGTGCGCGTGGCCGTGAAACAGCGCGAACAGGCCGACGACGATCGCCGCGCCACGAACAGGAACGGGCAGGGCCAGGGCGGCAAACAGGCCGATCGCGATGACGGACGCCAGAATGGCGGGTTCGACGAACGGCAACGGGATACCCGTACGCGCCAGCAAAAAGCCGGCGATCATGATGGTGACGAAAGCCAGTGGCAATTGCCAGAGCGCCCGTCCGCCGAGCGAAGCGGCCCAAACTCCGGTCGCGATCATCGCCAGCGCGTGGTCCGCGCCCGAAAACGGGTGCGCGAAGCCGGCGGCGAGGGCGCCATCAATGTCCGGCCTGAGATGGGCAAGAGCCGGTGTTGCGGAGGCTGCGAGGATCGACACGGTAATCGGGATGGCGGATCGCTTCATCGGGACGGTCCTTTTTGCGGGCTCGTCGACACTTCCCCAGGCCCGGGCGCACGGATCGGCTCGTGCACGGTGACCAGCTTGACCCCGTCGGGAAAGGTTGCCTCGACTTGGACGTCGTGGATCATCTCGGCCACGCCCTCCATCACCTGGTTGCGGGTCACGACATGCGCGCCGGCTTCCATCAGTTCGGCAACCTGGCGGCCGTCGCGCGCGCCCTCCACGACGAAATCGCTGATCAGCGCGATCGCCTCGGGATGGTTGAGCTTGACGCCGCGCTCCAGGCGCCGCCGCGCCACCATGGCCGCCATGGCGATCAGCAGCTTGTCCTTTTCCCGCGGCGTCAGGTGCATGGGCGTCGTTCCCGGCCGGAGCAGGTTCCGGCCGTAGTTCCATGCGCCGCGCCGGCGCCGGTGATGATGTGACAGCGAACACGTCGCCCGGTTTTGTGCGTCAGATTGACCATGATTTGGGCACACCCGCCTCATCGTTGAGCAAAGCGATCAGCGGGACCAGCCGTTTCCTGAGCGCGTAGCCGTCCCGTGCAAGGACCCTCGCAAGAAGCTTGCCAGTTCCCGCTACCTGCCAGGCACTGACGCCGCCCTCTTCGGCGACGATCGCGCGCGCGGTCGAAAGCAGCCGCTCGGGCGCGCCGCCCACCTTGAGCACCGTCGCCATCGCCAGACGGCCATCGAGCGCGCAGGGATGCGCGATGAGATTGGCGGCCGGACCGTCCAGCGCGAAATCCTCGGCATGAACGAGGCGGCCCCGGCTGCGCACGCGCCAGCGGTCGCGCACCAGCGTGTCGCCGATGCGCTCGCCCATCGCCAGGCGACCGAACAGGATCGCTTCCACGAACAGGCCTTGCGCGCCGATGTCGAGCTCGACATCGATTTGTCGCGTGAGCGCCGAGCGGTCGAACAGGATCGTCTCCTGCGGCAGCCACGCGATGCGGCTATCTGCGCCGGCCCGGATCGTGCAGGTGATCCGGGCGACGTCGCCGCTGGTGCGATAGATTTTCTCGCAGGCCTGGTTCGTCACCGACAGCGTCGTTTCGGGGCCGGCCTCGATCGACCAGGCGAGGCGGTCGCCGCCGGTCAGGCCGCCGGCCGTGTTGATCAGCACCGCCTCCATCGGATCGCGGTCTTGCCTCGGCAGGCGGATCTTGGCCGCGCCGGCCTGATGCAGATCGCGCAGGCGCGTGCGTGCGGCCGCGCGCTGAACGACAAGCCGCGCATGCCCGTCGGCGCGCTGAGGCAGGCAATCGGCCGGCATGTCCATCACAACGTCCATTGTCGCGGCTCCGCGCCGGCCGACATTAACCCACGCTCGCCAATTGTCGAGCGGCCTGCACAAGGCCGGGGCAAAGCGTCCGCCGTCTTATTGTAGCTGGAAGGGTAAGCGTCTAGAACACACAAAGACAGCGTACGCATATGTGCCGTGCAGAGGGATCCGAGGATCGATGAGCGATCAACTGACCGACGACATTCTTGACAAGATCGCTGACCATGCCGGTCTCGACAAGACCGAGATCACCGATGAAACCGAGTTGATGGAACTCGGGATCCATTCCCTGGAACTGACCGAGATCATCTTCGACATCGAGGAAAAATACGACATTGAGGTGGAGATGAACACCTCGGAGGCCTGGAGCAGGCTCAAGAATGTCGGCGACGTCGTCAAGGCCGTGCGTGCCCTGATCGAAGCCAAGTCCTGACATGTCGGACCTCGACCGTATCGTCATAACGGGGCTGGGCGGCATTTGCGCGCTGGGCACCGACGTCGGGGCGATCTGGCAGTCGATGATTGCCGGCCGGCAGGGGATCGGCCCGCTGACGACGGTCCCGCTGCATGATTTGAAAGTGACCATCGGCGGCGAGATCGCGGAATTGCCGGACCACGGGCTCGAGCGGCGCCAACTTGTCACGATGGACCGCTTCAGCCTGCTGGCGGCGATCGCCGCGCGCGAAGCCCTGCGCCACGCCAGGATCGAGGTCACGCCCGAGAATGAGCATCGCATCGGCGCGGTGATCGGGACCGGCATATGCGGCTGGGAGGCGATCGAGGAAAGCTATCGCGCGGTCTTTCTGGAGGGAAAGAAGCGCGCCAACGTCTTCACCGTGCCGCGCGTCATGCCGGGCGCGGCCGCCGGCCAGGTCAGCATGGTGAACGGCCTGCGCGGACCGGTCTTCGGCGTGACCTCGGCCTGCTCGTCTTCCAACCATGCCTTCGCCGCCGCTCTCGACCAGTTGCGGGCCGGGCGCGCCGACGTGATGGTGGCCGGCGGCGCCGACGCGCCGCTGGTCTACGGCGTCATGAAGGCATGGGAATCGCTGCGCGTCCTGGCCAAGCAGGCCTGCCGCCCGTTTTCGGCAGATCGCGACGGCCTGGTGCTTGGCGAGGGCGCGGGCGTGGCGGTGCTGGAGACCTACGACCATGCCCGCCGCCGCGGGGCCCCGATCCTGGCCGAGCTTGCCGGCGTCGGCATGTCGGCCGACGCCTCCGACATCGTCGCGCCGGGCGTCGCGGGTCCGGCGGCCGCCATGCGGGCCTGCCTCGCCGACGCCGGGCTTGCGGTCGACGAAGTCGACTACGTCAACGCTCACGGCACGGCGACCAAGGCCAACGACAAGATTGAGACCGAGGCGATCGAGGCCGTGTTTGGCGATCATGCCCGCGGTCTGTCGGTGTCCTCGACCAAGTCGATGCACGCGCATTGCCTCGGCGCTTCCGGTGCGCTGGAAATGATCGCCTGTGTCATGGCGGTGCGCGAGGGCATCGTGCCGCCGACCATCGGATATCGCGAGGCCGATCCCGACTGCCCGCTCGACGTGACGCCGAACCAGGCCAGGCGGCGCGACGTGCGCGCGGCGATCAGCAACGCCTTTGCCTTCGGCGGCACCAACGCGGTCGTCGCCGTCAAGCGGATCTGACCGCGGCGCGAAGCGGTTTTGGCCAGCCGGCTGTCTGGCGCCTGCTGCCCCGCCGGCGCGGGTCAGCTTCCAAACAGCTTGCCGAGCGCCTTTTCGAGTTTCGAGCGTTCCTCCGGGTCGGCAGTCGCCGGCATGATGAAGCGGTTCAGGAAAAGCCGCGCGTCCCTGATGCTGACCACGCTGCCGCGGCGCAGATAGGACAGCGTCGACAACAACACATTGTCGTCGCCGCACGCGGCCGGCGAATAGATCCAGTAGGACCCGTTCTCGCCTTTCGCCTTTTGCATGCCGCAACGCTTGTCCGGCGGCGCGTCGCGCCAGAACAGGGACAGAATGTCGGTCAGCGCCGAGGGGTTGTTGGCATAGTAGCTGTGCTTGAGCATGTCCTCGCCGATTCCCGTCATGTCGATACTGTCGACCTCGGCCGTGTGCAGGATGCTGCGACCGCCCTGGCCGGCGCGCGGCGCGTCGCCGTGCAGCTGTCGCGACACCGCCAGCGCCCAATCCTTGTTCGAGGCGTAGAGCGTGATGCGGTTGGCGATCGGGCGGATGGTCTTCATCATCTCGGCGAACAGCCCGGCGTCGAGATCGGGTGCGGTAAACAGCACCTGATCGAAGGCGGGGTTCCGGCCCTGGTAGCGCAGCGCGAACAGTTCCAGTGCGTCGGTCATGGCGCGGTTGCCCATCGAATGGGCGATCAGGTGAATGCGCGTCGCGCCCGACTTGGCGACCAGATCCTCCAGAAAGCGGCTCAGGCGCCGACCCGACAGGTTCACCACCGCCGTGTCGGCGATATAGCTCATCACCGAGCCGCGCGAGGGCCAGGAATAAAGCACCGGCAGACCGTCGAAATTCATGTCGTAGGCCATCTGGGCGGTGCGTTTGGCCGCTTCGTGGAACGGCACGTTGAAACCGTGCACGAACACGAAGGCTTCTTGCGAGCCGGAGGCGGCGGCCTGCTCGCGCATTTCGCCGAACACCCGGTCGGGCGAACCCGGGCTGACTGACTGCAAAACCACGTGCCGTTCCGGATCCTCGCGGAACTGAAAGGTCCACCAGGACGGTTTCTCGATCTGGCCCGGGCGGTGCTGCTCGGGAATGCTCACCGTCGCCGTGCCCAGTTCCAGCTCGCCGCGCTGCCCGCCGTAAAATTCGTTCGGCGCCACGCTGCCCGAGCGCGCCCGGTCCGTGGCGTAGTAGATCTTGACCCGGGTGAATTCCTTTTCGGGGTCGGGATCGAAGGCGCGGCTGCTTTCCTCGAGCCGGCGCATGTTTTCCTCATGGCTGGCAACCGCGCGTTCGGCTGCCTCGGCGACGGCGCCGTCGTCCGCCGCCTCGGCGATCGCTGTGAGTTCCCGCAGAAGGGGCGGGATCGCCTGGTCCAGCGCCGCCTCGCGCGCGATCTCCAGCGCCCGCTCGAGCGTCGCGATCGCGGCCGCAGGATCGCCCAGCGCGCGCTGATCGTTGGCCAGCGCCTGCAGCACGGGCACCAGGTCGGGGGCGCTCCGTCCATCGCTGGCGCCGATCTGCGCGGCAAGGTCCGCGCGGGCCTGCGCGGCCGCCCTTCGGTCGCCCTTAAGCTCCTGCAGGTCGGCCAGACGTGAAAGCAGGTCGCGGATGGCTCGTGGGTCGGTTTCCCCGGCGCGGGCCGCCGCAAGCAGCGCGATCGCCCGGTCGAGATCGCCCCCGGCAACCGCCTGTTCGATCCTGACGCCGAGCAGCGGGTCGGTCGCGCCCGCCGCGCCAAGTGTGCTCACGCCCAATGCCGCCGCCAGCCCGATGGCGCGAAGGCCTTTGGCCATCGAAAAGACCGGGAACGTCAGAAACCTGCCAAACATAACCCACCCGCGCGTCTGGAAAACCTGTTGCCGTGGCCATCGTTCTAGCGACTATCCCGGCTTTGCGCGACAGTCCGGCGAACGCGAACGGTATCGATCCGTCCCCGGCCTTGGCCAATCCCGATCCTGGCCCGCGAATGTGGAATATTTGCGGTTCGCCGCCGGCCGGGCAAAGTCGGGCGTCCCGTCGCGCGGGATCGCGCACGAAAAAACCCCGCCGGATCGCTCCGGCGGGGTCTGGTTTCGAGCCTGCTCGGGCAGGGACTAGTTGTCGCCCTGCTTCTTGAGCGCGGCGCCGAGAATGTCGCCGAGCGAGGCGCCGGAATCGGTCGACCCGAACTGGGCCACCGCCTGCTTCTCCTCGGCGATTTCCAGCGCCTTGATCGACACGTTGATCTTGCGCGTCTTCTTGTCGAACATGGTCACGCGGCCATCGACCTTCTGGCCGACCGCGAAACGCTCGGGGCGCTGCTCGTCGCGGTCGCGCGACAGGTCGGAGCGACGGATGAAGGCCTCCAGGTCGTGATCGACCAGCTTGACCTCGATGCCGCCATCCTTGATCGCGGTGACCTCGCAGGTGACGATCGCGTTCTTGCGCAGATCGCCGGACGCGGCTGCATCGCCGACGGCGTCACGCGAAAGCTGCTTGATGCCGAGCGAGATGCGCTCCTTGTCGGTATCGACGTCGAGCACCTGCGCCTTGACCATGTCGCCGCGATTGTACTCCTCGATCACCTGCTCGCCCGGACGCACCCAGTCGAGATCCGACAGGTGCACCATGCCGTCGACGTCGCCTTCCAGGCCGATGAACAGGCCGAACTCGGTCTTGTTCTTGACCTCGCCCTCGACGATCGCGCCGACCGGATGGCTGCTGGCAAACGCATCCCACGGATTTTCCAGGGTCTGCTTGAGGCCGAGCGAAATGCGGCGCTTCTGCGGGTCGACCTCGAGCACCACGACGTCCACCTGCTGCGTGGTCGACAGGATCTTGCCCGGATGCACGTTCTTCTTGGTCCACGACATCTCCGAGACGTGGATCAGGCCCTCGATCCCCGGCTCCAGCTCCACGAAGGCGCCGTAATCGGTGATGTTGGTGACGGTGCCGGTGATCTTCTTGCCGAGCGGATATTTGGTGCCGATATCTTCCCACGGATCCGCCTCGAGCTGCTTCATGCCCAGCGAGATGCGGTGGGTTTCCTGGTTGATGCGGATGATCTGCACCTTGACCGTCTGGCCGATCGACAGGATCTCGGTCGGGTGGTTGACCCGGCGCCACGCCATGTCGGTGACATGCAGCAGGCCGTCGATACCGCCGAGATCGACGAAGGCGCCGTAATCGGTGATGTTCTTGACAACACCTTCCACGACCTGGCCTTCCTCGAGATTCTGCACGATCTCCGAACGCTGCTCGGCACGGCTCTCCTCGAGCACGGTGCGGCGCGAGACGACGATGTTGCCGCGGCGGCGATCCATCTTCAGGATCTCGAAGGGCTGCGGATTGTGCATCAGCGGGGTGACGTCGCGGATCGGCCGGATGTCGACCTGGCTGCGCGGCAGGAAGGCGACGGCGCCGTCGAGATCGACCGTGAAGCCGCCCTTGACCTGGTTGAAGATGATGCCTTCGACGCGTTCGCCCTTGGAGAATTTCTCCTCCAGGCGCGTCCAGCTTTCCTCGCGGCGCGCCTTGTCGCGGCTGAGCATGGCTTCGCCGAGCGCGTTTTCGATCCGCTCGACATAGACCTCGACCGTGTCGCCGACATTGAGCTGGCCGTCCTTGGCCTTGGCGCCGAATTCCTTCAGCGGCACGCGGCCTTCGACCTTCAGGCCGACATCGATGATGGCCATGTCCTTCTCGATGGCCGTGACAATGCCCTTGACGACCTGGCCTTCGCCGGCATTGGTTTCCTGGAAGGATTCTTCGAGAAGGCTCGCGAAATCGTCGCGGGTGGGATTGGATTGTGACATTGAAGCTCCTGGGTGCCCGGCTGTCTGGCGGGCGGCACCGGCGGTTCGTGTTGCGTTTCGCCTGTCGGCGCGCCCCGCTCTTGCGAGCAAATCGCCGCTTGTGGCGGCGGTCCGGTGCATCGGGACGCGGACGGACAATGTTTGGATCGAAAGCAAAAAAGCGGTCCGCCTGCCTTCCCCGAATGGGGACGAGCAGTGCGCCGCCTCGCTTCAGCTCCCGTTCCGGCCGGCAATCGCGTCGTTGATGATCGCTTTTGCTGTCTGGAACGCGGTTTCTATATCCATTTCGGACGTATCGAGCAAGTGCGCATCGTCCGCCGGCCGCAGCGGCGAATCGGCCCGTCCCATGTCGCGGGCGTCGCGACGCTCGATGTCGGCGAGGATCGCGGCGTAGTCCGCGCCGCCGCCGCGATCGAGAATCTCGCGCAGGCGCCTTGTCGCGCGCACGTCGGCGGAGGCGGTGACGTAGAGCTTCACCGCCGCGTCGGGACACACGACAGTGCCGATGTCGCGCCCGTCGAGCACCGCGCCGGGCAGCGCTGCGGCGAAGGCGCGCTGGGCCTCGACCAGGATGGCGCGCACGCTTGCCATTACTGCTACCTTGGAAGCGGCCTCGCCGATGGCGTGCGTCGACAGCGCTTCGCGGTCGAGTTGGGCCAGATCGATTTGCCTGGCCGCCGTCTCGGCCGCCGACACGTTGTCGAGCGGCAGCCCGTAGGTCAGCATGCGTTGCGCCACGGCGCGATAGGTCAGGCCGGTATCGAGATGGCGCAGCCCGTAATGCGCGGCCAGCCGGCGCGCCAGCGTGCCCTTGCCGGAGGCGGCCGGACCGTCGATGGCGATGACGAGCGGGGCGGACGCGCTGCTCATACCGACCTGGTGATGCCGCCGTCGATGCGCAGGTTCTGGCCGGTGATATAGGACGACCTGTCCGAGGCGAGAAACGCGATCAGCTCCGCGACTTCCTCGGCCGTGCCGTAGCGGCCGGCGGGAATGCGCGCGCGGCGGTCTTCCTTTTCAGGCAGCGAATCGATGAAGCCCGGCAGCACGTTGTTCATGCGGATATTGTCGGCGGCGTAGCGATCGGCAAACAGCTTGGTGAAGGCGGCAAGCCCGGCCCGGAACACGCCCGAGGTGGGAAACGCCGCCTCCGGCTCGAAAGTGGCATAGGTGGAGATATTGACGATCGCGCCGCCCTTTTGCGCCTGCATCAGCGGCGTGACGAGACGAGCGACGCGCACGACGTTGAGCAGATAAAACTCCATGCCGCGATGCCAGTCCTCGTCGGAGATCGCCAGCACGTCGCCCTTGGGACCGTGGCCGGCGCCGTTTATGACCGCGTCGACGCGGCCGTAGCGTTCCATCGTCCTGTCGACGAAGCGCTTGAGGTCGTCGGGTTCCAGATTGGAGCCGGTGAAGCCGAGCCCGCCCAATTCGCGGCCGAGCGCCTCGCCCTTGCCCGACGACGACATCACCGCCACGGCAAAGCCGGTCCCGGCGAGCTTGCGCGCCGCCGCCGCGCCCATGCCGGATCCGCCGGCGACGATCATCGCGACTTTTTGATCACCCATCGCAGCCTCTCCTTTGCGTCACGTGAAATCCGCGCCGAGCCCCGTCATCAGGTCCATGAACTCGGGAAAGCTGGTCGCGATCATCGTCCGGTCGTCGACCGCCACCGGGTTTTCGCTCGCCAGCCCGAGAACGAGGAAACTCATCGCGATGCGGTGGTCGAGATGGGTTGCCACCGTGCCGCCGCCGAGCCCCTTGCCGTCCGGGCGCCCGCGCACCGCGAGCGTGTCGGCGCCCTCCGTGCAGTCGACGCCATTGGCCTCCAGCCCGCGCGCGACGGCGGCGAGCCGGTCGCTTTCCTTCACGCGCAATTCGTCGAGCCCCTGCATCAGCGTCTCGCCCTCGGCGAAGGCGGCGGCCACGGCAAGCACCGGATATTCATCGATCATCGACGGCGCCCGCTCGGCCGGCACCGTGACGCCCTTGAGCTCGGAAGCGCGCACGCGCAGATCGGCGACATCCTCGCCGCCGGCCATGCGCCGGTCAGTCAGCTCGATCGAGCCGCCCATCTCGATCAACGTCGTGATCAGCCCGGTGCGGGTCGGGTTCATGAGCACGTTTTCGATCGTGATGTCGGATCCCGGCACCACCAGCGCGGCCACCAGCGGAAAGGCGGCCGAGGACGGGTCGCCCGGCACCGCGATCACCTGGCCGGTAAGCCGGCCCCGGCCTTCCACGCGGATATGGCGCGTGCCGTCGGCGTCGGTCTCGACCTCGATCGCGGCGCCGAAGCCGGCGAGCATCTTTTCGGTGTGGTCGCGGGTCATCACCGGCTCGATCACCGTCGTCACGCCCATGGCGTTGAGCCCGGCCAGAAGCACGGCCGACTTGACCTGGGCGGAGGCGACCGGAACGCGGTAGCTGATCGGCGCGGCATGTTTGGGCCCGTGCAGGGTGAGCGGCATGCGGTCCCCGGCCGCCGCCTCCAGCACCTGGACGCCCATTTGCCGCAACGGATCGAGCACCCGGCCCATCGGCCGCTGCGACAGCGACGCGTCGCCGACGAAACGCACCGGCATGTCGTAGGACCCGACCAGGCCCATGGTCAGCCGCGAGCCCGTGCCGGCATTGCCGAAGTCGAGCGGCCCCTCGGGCTCGAGCAGGCAGCCATTGCCGGTGCCGGTGACCACCCAGTCGGCGCCGTCGCGGTCGATGCGCGCGCCCATCGCCGTCATCGCCTCGCCGGTGCGCAGCACGTCCTCGCCTTCCAGCAGGCCCGAAACCCGCGTCTCGCCGGAGGCCAGGCCGCCGAACATCAAGGCGCGATGGGATATCGACTTGTCGCCCGGTACGCGCACGCGCCCGGCAAGCGCGCCGGAGCGGCGGGCGGTGGTGGGCGTCTGCGTGGCGGGAGCGTTCATCATGTGTCGATCCTGATGCGGGTATGAAGCGCGATTGCCGGGCAAAGTGCCGGCGGCAAGGGCGGCGGTGTCCTATCATGGCTTTCCACGCCGGTCATCCCCGCCGGGCCGGGCCCGCGAAGTCCGTGCAGGCAAAGGCCGCATTTGGCTTTGACAGCACGCCAAACTGTGTTTATGGGGACCGATCTTTTTCAGCAATGAAATGCCCGTTTCCGAGGCGTCAGGCGATATGGCCGGCCGGAACGGGCCACATCGCGACGAGGCGCTGCCGTGGCAAAACCCGAACTAGGCACCAAACGCATTTGCCCCGAGACGGGTCGCAAATTCTACGATCTGGGCAAGGACCCGATCGTGTCCCCCTATACCGGAACGACCTATCCGCTGTCCTATTTCGAGGCCGGCGCGGCCGTGGAGGAGGAAGAAGAAGAAGAGGTCGAGCAGGTCGAAACCGAAGCCGAGAGCGAGGAAGAGACCGGTGCCGAGGTGGTTTCGCTCGAAGAGGTCGAGGAGGAGGAGACCGGCAAGAGCAGCGATCTTCCCGATATCGACGGCGATGACGACGACGATGTCGATCTGGGCGACGACGACGACGACGATACCTTCCTTGCCAGCGAGGATGAGGACGACGACGATGTCACCGGCATCATCGGCGTCGGCGGCGAGGACGACGAGGAAACCTGATCGCCGAAAAATTCCCGCGCAGTTCGCGTCCATGCGGGCTTGATCTTCGCGTCTGGCGGCGATAGAAGCCGCCAGCACTTACGCACCGACCCAAGCGGTGCGACGACCTCTTCGCCGGAAACGGCGCCGGTTTCGGCCGGAGTGTGGGGCCATAGCTCAGTTGGGAGAGCGCTTGAATGGCATTCAAGAGGTCAGGGGTTCGACTCCCCTTGGCTCCACCAAATCATACTTGTACGACCCGGAGACATGGGTAACAGATTGTACCTAAGACATGGGTGACAATCTCGAGCCGAACGGGTTGTCGATGGTTTGCAAGGTCCTCTGTTCCAGGTCGATATATCCCAGATCATAGTGCATGAAGCTCAACAGCCAAATTCCGTCGTCGACCTCCTTGATGCCGAGCCTGTGACCGGCGAGCACGGTCGAGACATTGATTTTCTTTCTGTGCATGCAAATACGCCCGCATGCGGTGACCATGATGTCCGTGTCGTGGAAGGGGTAGTCCAGGTCGGGCAGGCCGTCATAGGGCCTTGAAGAGGCTGCGTAGGCCTCGGCCGGAACCCTCATGTCGATGGCCTCATGCGGCCTTTCCTCGTTGAACTCGCTGACGAAGGCATCGAAACGGTCCTGCTGCTGCAGGGCGTTGATGCCCGGCGGCCGACTGGTCTCCTGCTTCAAGGTGCGATGCATGCGTTCGTGTCGGCCGTTTTGCTGCGGCTGGCCCGGCCTGATGCGCTCGGTCGCAATGCCCGGCCTGAGCCACCACACCGACAGCTTAGACAAATTGTAGAGCCCGTTGGGGGAGGCGAAGGGCACACCGTTGTCGCTTCGGATAGCCATCGGCAGGCCGCGCTCCTTGAAGAGGCGGACAAAGGCCTCGATGACCGGATCCTGCCTGGTCGATTCAAGGGCTTCGACCAGAAGCAGGTAGCGCGAGGCCTGGTCGGTGACCGTCAGGGGGTAACAGTATCGCCGGTTGCCGAGCTTGAACTCGCCCTTGAAGTCGGCGCACCACAGATCGTTGGGCTGGGCGGCCTGCGACAGTGGCGTGCCTGCAGCCTTGTTGCGCCGCCTTTGCCGGGCGCGCTTGACCAGGCCGTGGCGGTCGAGCACCGCGTGCACCGTGCTGTTTGCCGGAATGCGCACATCGCCGGCCAGCTTCCTGACCAGAAGCTCCCTGATCTTCCTGGCGCCCCAGTGCGGCTTGTCGCGCTTGCACTCGACGATCAGCCGCTCGATCTGGTCGGGCAGCTGGTTGGCGTAGCGCACCGGCCGCCGCGAGCGGTCGCACAAAGCTTCCAGCCCCTCGGCCTTGTAGCGGCCGAAGATTTTGTAGCCGGTCTTTCGGGATATCCCGAAAGACCGGCACACGGCGCTCATGCTCTCGCCCTCCAGAAGGCGGGCAACAAATCGAAGACGTTCCTCCATAACCGAACTTTCTCTCCACGGCATCAACACCTCCGGCAAAGCCAAAACTGTTACCCATATGTCCGGTACGTTTTGTTACCCATGTCTCGGGAAGGTCATCAAATGACTTAGCAGGTTGCGGCTTTCCGCGGAGATGCTTTGGCTGGCACGTTATGTTTGGTCTGCGCGCAATGCCTGGCCGATATGCGAAGCGAGCGCGCGGGCGGTGCCCCTTTGGATCGCCACCGTTGTGGCCGCGGTGGCGGTCTGGATGATGCTGCGATAGGCTGTACGGCCGGAACGCCCGTGCGCAACGGGGCCGGTTTCATCCTATCCACGCAAACGGGACGCCGGGGTTTGCCCATGACGGACGATCAGGAAACGCAGATCGCGACCAGCTGGCAGCGCAATGCCGGGCTCTGGGCGCAAGCGATCGCGGAAAACCGGATCGCCAGCAGGCGGGCCGGCACCGACCAGGCGATCGTGGAGACGATCGCCCGGCTTCAGCCGCGACACGTGCTCGATCTGGGCTGCGGCGAGGGCTGGCTGACGCGCGCGCTCGTCGAGCGCATGGGCTGCCGGGTCGTCGGCGTCGACGGAAGCCGCGATCTGGTCGAGACCGCGCGGCGTCTCGACCCCGGCTCGACCTATCTTCATCTCTCCTATGAGGCGATCATTGCCGAGACCGCGCGCCTGCCGGGCGCGGTCGACCTGATCGCCTGTAATTTCGCGCTTTTCGGCCAGGCTCTCTCGCCGCTGCTTGCCGCGCTCACGCGCGCGCTGGCGCCCGGGGGCGCGATCGTCATCCAGACCCTGCATCCCTGGCAAAGCCGTCCCGGCGGGCGCTATCGCGACGGCTGGCAAACGGAGACCTTCGCCGCTCTCGGCGGCGAGGCGTGGGATATGATGCCCTGGTATTTCCGCACGCTTTCGTCCTGGATCGCAGAACTCGGCGCGGCCGGTCTCGCCGTGGGCGAGATCGTCGAGCCGGTCGGGGCCGATGGCGGCGATCCGCTGTCGCTGATCATGATCTGCAGGCGGGCCGCCGGCTAAGGACAGCGGTGTTGCTCACGGCATGTGTGGCGCGACGCCGCGGGCGGTGTGAGCCTACAAGACCGGCTCCGGACATGGCATGGCTCGATTGCGGCAAGGAGGACACAGGCAATGTTGATGTATCAGGTCGACGCCTTCGCCGATCACGTGTTCGCCGGCAACCCGGCAGCGGTGCTGATCCTGGAGCGCTGGCTGCCCGACCCGCTCATGCAGGCGGTCGCGGAAGAAAACAATCTGGCCGAAACGGCCTTCGCCTGCCCCGGCGAGGCACCGGGGCACTGGCAGCTGCGCTGGTTCACGCCGGTGCACGAGGTCGACTTTTGCGGGCATGCCACGCTGGCTGCGGCGCATGTGCTTTTCAGCCAGCACCGGGCGAGCGGACCGCTGTCGTTTTCGACACGGGCGGGACCCTTGCGCGTGACGCGCGGCGAGGACGGCTACCGTCTCGACCTGCCGCGCTTCGACCCGCAGCCGCTGGCGAGATTGCCGGACGTGCTTGACGGGGTCTTCGACCGGGCGCCCAAGGTGCAGTTCCGAAATTTCGAGAATATTTTCGTCGAGCTCGAGGACGAGGCGGCAGTCTGCGGCTTCATCCCCGACCACGCCCGGATCGCGCGCCTGTTTCCGATGGGCCTGGCGATCACCGCCAGGGGCAGCGCGGATGATTTCGTGTCGCGCTATTTCGCGCCCGGCGCCGGCATTCCCGAGGACCCGGTGACCGGCTCGATCCACGCGACGCTGGTGCCCTACTGGGCCGAGCGACTGGGCAAGGCGCGGCTTGCAGCCTGGCAGGCGTCGCGGCGCGGCGGCCGTCTCGCCTGCACCCTCGACGGCGAGCGGGTGCTGATTGCCGGTCATGCGGTGACGTTCATGAAGGCCGAGATCGATCTCGGGGATTTCGAAGGGCCGTAGCGGCGCTTCCGCGGCTGGGCCCTCGCACCCCTCTGCCGCCCGTCCCGTCGCCACCGGCGCTCCCGGATTCGGAACATTCGTGCCGATCGGGCGTTTGCACAAGCGAAAGGAGGCACGACATGGCACAATCCAAAAGCGCCGCCACCAGAACCGGAAACGGCTCCGCGCAGCCCTCGGCCGACCAGATCGAGGCGCAGATCGCGCAGCTGAAAACCGACATTTCCGAACTCGCCGCAACGATCGGCGCGCTCGGAGCGCACAAGGCCGGTACGGCGAAAAATAGCGTGGTTCGCACGGGCAACGCGGTCGCGGCCCTGCCGCATGAAGCCGTCAACATGCTGCGCACCGACATCGCGCTTCTCGAACGCAAGCTCACGGCGAGCGTGAAACGCAGCCCGTTGCGCGCTCTGGGCCTCGCGGCGGGCGCGGGTTTTCTGCTCGCCCTCGCCGCCAGGCGCTCGTGACGCGCATCTCGTGACGCGCCGGCATTGCCGGCGCATGACGCCGCACGTTCAGAAACATCCTGTCCGCAAGCCGCGCGCGCGGTTTGCGTCATTGATGAAGGGAGACAAACATGGCCCAGCTTGCCACGGCTTTGAAACCAAAGACCCAGCAGGAAAAGGTCGAAACCGGTCTTAAGGATGCCTATCGCGCCGAGATGGCCGAGGCATTGACGTCGATCCTGGCGTCGACCTACCAGCTCACCATCAAGAGCCATCTCTACCACTGGAACGTCGTCGGGCCGCTGTTCAAGCCGCTGCACGAACTGACCGAGGACCACTACAACGCGCTGTTTGCGGCCGCCGACGTCATTGCCGAGCGCATCCGGGCGCTCGGGCACCTGGCGCCGGCCGGGCTTGGCAAGGCGGCGCGCTTCGCACCCGCTTCGGACGAGGTCGACCATATGTCGGCGATCGGCATGATGAAGGATCTGATCAAGGACCACGAGGCGGCCGCGCGCGAATTGCGCAAGGCGGCGATCAAGGCAGGAGACGCCGACGACGTGGTGACGGAGGACATGCTCACTGAGCGCCTGACCTTCCACGAAAAGGCGGTCTGGATGCTGCGGGCGATCGTCGCCGACTGAGCCGGCGCGGACGGCGGCGGCACAACCAACCGAGCCCGCGGCTTTCGGAGCCCGGGCCGGTCGATGACGGGAAGATGGATGATGAGCGAGACAGCGATGCAAACCGAACTGCGCGAGATCTTGGCCGACGACACGCTGAGCCGGGACGAACGTGTCTCACGCCTGGAGGCCTTGCGCCGCGAAGCACGCGACAGGCAGCGCGCGGCGTCCGAGGCCGATATGATCGCCGATGACGGCCTGAACGACGATCTGCACGAAATCGAGCTCGCGCTGCAGCGGCTCGGGGTGAAGACCGTTTCGAGCGAAGACACAGGCGCCGCGACGCTGTGATAAGCTGACGTCCGTTCGCGATCGGCGCCGATCGCGGCGGCCCGACGGTGACTTTCCGGTCGCCGCCGGGCCGTTTGCCTGTCTGGGCAGAGTGCGCGTTTCAGACTCAGATGAACGGGCGCCTGCCAACGGCGGGATCGGCCCAGCCCGCGATCTTGCACAGACCGTCCTCGTCGAGGACGACGCAGCCGCGGTCGAGCCAGCGCACGAGGCCGCGTGCGGCGATCTTGCGCAGGGTCTTGTTGGTGTGCACGATCGACAGGCCGAGCGTGTCGGCCAGATGCTGCTGGGACACCGGCAGCATCCTCTTGCGGCCATTGTCGAACAGGCCGGCGAGGCGCGCGCGCCGGTTGAGGAAAGCCAGCAGATAGGCCGCCCGTTCGAGCGCCGACCGGCGGCCGAGGCTCAACAGGTGTTCGTCCAGAATACGCTCCTCGCGCGCCGCGATCCATGTCAGGTCGAAGCCGAGATCGGGATAGCCTGAAAACAACGATCCCAGCCGTGCGCGCTCGAACACGCACAGGGTCAGCGGCGTCAGCGCCTCCACCGAATGCTGCATTTCCCCCATCAGCGAGCCCTGCAGGCCGACGAGATCGCCGGGCAGAATGAAGTTCAGGATCTGGCGGCGTCCGTCATCGAGGATCTTGTAGCGGAAGGCCCACCCGTCGAGAACGGTGAACAAATGGGCGCTGTGGCTGCCTTCCACCAGGATGGACGCACCGGCATCGGCGGTCAGTTCCCCGGTCTTGAAGGTGGACACGAAATCGAGTTCGTCCGCCTCGAAGTCGCGAAATTGATCGCGCCTGCGCAACGGACAGGCCGAACATTTCGTACGCGGAGCGATCAGCTTGCCGTTTCTTGCCATGGAACTCCGCCCGTTACGCGCATATCGGCGCCGCCACCGACACCGATACGGGGCGTGTCTTATTTAAATGACAGCGCGCCCCGCTAGAGGCACTTGAAGCCGTCAAAAACCGGCCGTCCTCCGATCGGGGCGTGGCCGACATCACAGACTGGACAGATCCCTTGCCCGACCACAAACCCGACATCCTGGTGATCGATTCGGAATATCTGATCGCCTTCGACACCGCGCAGATCCTGTCCGAGGAACTTGGCTGTGAGGCGGAGACGGCGACACCGGAAGCGGCCCACGACCTGCTGCGCACGCGCCGTTTCGATATTGTCGTGATCGAGGTCCAGGATGATCCGGCGACGACCGGAAACCTGGTCGCGGCCGCGCGCTCGGCCGGCGGCGCGGTGGTCTTCACCTCCACCTCCGAGGGGGATCGCGACGGCGTAGACGGATTTTGCGAATGGCCCGTCGTTTTAAAACCGTTTCCCTCCGAGGAGATCGCCCGCTCGGTGACGGCCATTCTGCACGCCGGGCGCTCCACGGCCGGTTAGCCGGCGAAAGCGCGCGAGACGATCGAGGCCGAATCGCGATCGGGCCCATAATCGGCTTCGCCCGAAACCGCCAGCAGCTCCTGCAGGCGCTGGCGCGCCCGGCTGACGCGGCTCTTGATCGTGCCGACCGCGCAGCCGCAGATCGCCGCCGCCTCCTCGTAGGCAAAACCGGACGCGCCGACCAGGATGATCGCTTCACGCTGATCGTCGGGCAGTTCGCCCAGCGCCTTGCGGAAATCGGCCAGGTCGAGCGAACCGTATTGCGCGGGATGGGTCGACAGTCGTTCGGTGAAGATGCCGTCACTGTCCTGGATCTCGCGACCGCGTTTGCGCATCTGGCTGTAGAACTCGTTGCGCAGGATGGTGAACAGCCAAGCCTTCAAATTCGTGCCGGGCTCGAAACTGTCCTGTTTCGCCCAGGCTTTCATGATCGTGTCCTGCACCAGATCATCGGCCCGGTCGTGCCGACCGATGAGCGAAACGGCGAAAGCACGCAAATTGGGCAGCGAGGCCAACAGTTCGCGTTTGAACGCCGGCTCCTCGCGGGAAGAAGCGGACCTCATGGGCGGTCCTTTCCGCTTTTGGGGGCGGCGGCCGATTTTTCGACCTCGTCCAGCTTTTCAAGCAGATCGAGGAACCGATCCGGGATCGCCTCCTCCTTGATGGAATCGTAAAGTTCACGCAATTTCGACGATATGCGACCGCCCGTTTCAGACGATCCGGCAAAATCGGCTTGCGCTGGATCGATTGCCGGCATTTTCCTGTTTTCCTTCATTTTCGACGGTTTCCCGAGCCCTGGTACGATCCAAAATGCAAAAGCCGACAAAAAGTTCCATTGCCGGGAACTTTTTTATCCATGATGCGTTGACCAGCACTTTGAACGCCCAACCAATGTCATGACAAGGGAGACCCGTCACGATGTCGCTTTCCACCCGCATCGCCCCTCATCTGCCACTGCTGCGGCGTTATGCGCGCGCTGTCACGGGTTCGCAGACCTCCGGCGACGCCTATGTCGCGGCCGTGCTTGAAGCCCTGATCGCGGATGTATCGGCCTTTCCCGACACCTCGAGCGACCGGGTTGCCATCTACAAACTCTTTTCGACCGTTTTCGGTTCCACAACGGTTGACATAGCGCCGCCGCAATCGCCTTTCGCCTGGGAACAGCGCGCCGCGTCCAACCTGGCCGCGATTCCTCCTCTCGCGCGCCAGGCCTATCTGCTGGTGGCGGTCGAAGAGTTCAGCCAGTCCGAGACGGCCGAAATCCTCGATCTCGACAAAGGCGAGATCGGTACCCTGCTCGAGGCGGCGGCCACCGAGATCTCGCGCCAGGTGGCCACGGAGATCATGATCATCGAGGACGAACCGCTGATCGCGATGGATATCGAGCAGATCGTCGAAGAACTCGGCCACACGGTGACGGGCATCGCGCGCACGCATGAGGAAGCGGTCGCGCTTTATCGCGGCACGACCCCGAAAATGGTGCTCGCCGACATCCAGCTCGCCGACGGCAGCTCGGGTATCGATGCGGTCAACGATATCTTGAAGACGGCGAGCGTGCCGGTGATCTTCATCACCGCCTTCCCCGAGCGCCTTCTGACCGGCGAACGGCCCGAACCGGCCTTTCTGATGACCAAGCCGTTCAACCCACAGATGCTCAAGGCATTGATCAGCCAGGCGCTGTTCTTCAACGAGAATGCCGAAGCGGCCGCATAATCGCGGCCTGGACGCCGGGCGCCCGATGATTTCAGCTCGTTCAGCGGAACATAATGTGAGCGAGACCGTTTGTTCCCCTACATATCCAAAGGAGAACGGCAATGCTCTATTATGCTCTGGTCTTTCTCGTGATCGCCATCATCGCCGGCGTCCTCGGTTTCGGGGGTATCGCCGGGGCGGCGACGGGAATAGCGCAGATTCTGTTCTATCTCTTTCTGATCTTGCTGGTCATCTCGCTGGTGGCGAGCTTCATAAGGCGAACATAAGACGGATTCGATCCGAAACCGGTCCGGCCGCGACAAAGGCGGCCGGATCGCTGGCGGAGAATTGTGTTGAGTAGAAAAGCAACAGACGAGACCAGGCGGAACTGGGAACGGCCAGACCAGGATACGCGCAAGCTTCGGCGTCATCTGATCACCGCACTGTTGCGCTCGGGCATTTGCCTGACCCTGCAGGATGCGCAGCGACGTTACGTCTTCATCATCAATCTTCCCGACAGCTGGACGTTGCCTGATGGGGGCGAACCACAAGACGAGCAGATTTACGGCGCCGAACTCTCCGGCCGTCTCAACCTGGCCAAGGCCAGGGTCTGCAAGAGCGGCAATGCCGAGCGCGTGCATGCCGAACGAGCGGACGGACGCTATTTCGAATTCTTTGTCGAATCCTATCCCGACGGCGACGAGGTCGCGCTCCTGACGACCGTGACGGAGCTGACAGAAGAGCGCCGGCGCGAAAAGGTGCTGAAAAGCCTGCTGCGCGAGGTCAGCCACCGGTCGAAGAACCTGATGGCCATCATCCAGAGCATCGCCTCGCAGACGGCGCGGTCGTCCGGTTCGCTCGCCAGTTTCCTGCCCAATTTCTACGGTCGGCTGCACTCGCTGTCGAGATCGCAGGACCTGATCACCGATTCGAGCTGGCGCGGCGCCAGTTTCCGTAGCCTGGCCTACCAGCAGGGCGCAAAATATTTTCGCGACGTGTCCAAGACGATGCAGCTCAGCGGTGACGATCCGATCCTGTCGCCGAACGAGACGGTCCATGTCGGGCTGGCCCTGCACGAGTTGATCGTCAACGCGCTGGCGGCGTCGCGACTAAACGGCGGCGCGCCGCAAATCCAGCTCGATTGTAGGGTCGTCGAAAAAGCCGGTGTCGAGACGGCGTCGATCAAGTGGCGGGAACACCGGCATCCTTCGGAGCGCATACCCGTCGGCGATGAGGATGAAGACGCGTTCGGCAGCGCCGTCCTCAACCGCATCGCACCGTCGGCGCTCGAGGGCACGGCGCGCTACGGCGACGTCGAAGGGGTCGTGTCCTACACTCTGTCATTTCCGCTGTATGCGAACCGGTAAAGCGCAGCGCGCGAGGATGGCGGCGGCAGGACACGCACAAAAGGCGGGTCCGTGGGGACCCGCCCTTGCGCGACCGGCATGTGCGCCCGGCCCGGGCAAATCAGTGGCGGTTCAGCCAATCGTCGATTTCGCGTTCGGCGTCGGCCTCGGCCTTGCCGTAACGCTCCTGCAGCTTGCCGGCGAGCTGTTTGCGGTTGCCCGCCACAACGTCAAGGTCGTCGCCGGTCAGCTTGCCCCACTGTTCCTGCACCTTGCCCTTGAATTGCTCCCAGTTTCCTTCAACCTGGTTCCAGTTCATGCCATTCTCCTTTTCTCGTCCGACAATCGATGAATGATCGTCGTGTTCAAAACGTTCGGCAGGCAGCAGGGTTCCACCGTAGGCACCCCGATGGACACGTTTGGCGGAAAAGCGCCGTGTTCGGCGTGCAGGAAGAATGCGGCCGGGCACCGGCGCACAACAAGTCGTTGCAGCCGTCGGCAACGATGCTAACACTCGCCGGCCGCAAAAACGGATACAGGACGTGAAACGATATCTGCCCCTGATCGCCTTTCTGCTTGTCGCCCTGGTCGGGGGTGGCGTCGCCTCGGTGGTCTACCGGACCGAGGAAGCGGCCAATCGCGCCCGCTTCGAGGTCATCGCCGACGAGGCCGTCGATCGCATCAGCAACCGGGTCAACCAGCATATCGCGTTGTTGGTGGCGACGATGTCGTTTTTCGAGGCGAACGACGGCAGGGTCAGCCGGGCGGCATTTGCCCGGTTCGTCAATGGACTCGATCTCGACGGCGAGTTCGACGGCATGCAGGGCATCGGCTTCGCCCGGCTTTCGACACCGGCCGACGACGCCAGGATTGCGCGGGAAATCGCGCGCAATTACGGCATCGAGCGCACCGTACGACCGGCCACGGACCAGACGCAGCGCGCCGCGATCGTGCTTCTGGAACCCCAGGATGCGCGCAATCGCGAGGCCCTCGGCTTCGACATGTACAGCCAGCCCAAGCGCCGCGACGCCATGGAGCGCGCGATGGTCAGCGGCAAGCCGCGCGCCAGCGCGCCGGTGGAACTGGTGCAGGAGATCACCAACCAGAAGCAGGCCGGCTTCCTGGTCTATCTGCCCTTGCCCTCGCAGGGCGCGCGGGGTGCGGGCCTGCGCGACCATGCCGGATTCGTCTACGCGCCCTTCCGGGCGGGAGACCTACACGAGGCCGCGTTCAACACCAGCTACCAATTGCCGGTCGAGGTTGAGACGCTCGACACCACCGGCGACAACATCTGGCCTCTTTATCGCTCGGAAAATTTCGACGGCGACGACACGACGACGCATTATGTGGTCAGCCGCTCGATAGAGGTTGCCGGTCGGCAATGGACGCTCAGAATGCACGAGAGTCCCGGATTTCTTCGCGGCCGGACCAATTTCTATACCTTCATCGTTGGGGCGATCTCACTGCTGCTCGCCGCCGCGATCGCCGCGTCGGCGCGCTGGCAGATCAAGGCGGTCGAAAGCGCGCACGCGCTTCATGCGATCTCCGAAAGGACGGTGAAGGAAAAGGAACTGATCCTCCAGGAAATGAAGCATCGCCTGAAGAACGCGATCGCTCGCATCCTGGCCATGGCGCGTCAGACGGGTGCGCGGGCGGCCTCGGTGGAGGAGTTTTCGGACTCCTTCACGGCCCGCCTGCAGGCGATGGCCAACGCGCAGGACATGCTGACGCGGTCGCGTTGGCAAAAGGCCGATCTGCGCGAATTGCTGTGCACGGAACTCGATCAGGTCTTCGGCGAAGCGCTGGGCGGGGACCGTGTCGCGGGGCCCCGCGTGGAACTCGACGAAAAACAGAGCCAGGCTTTTGCGCTCACCTTTCACGAACTGGCGACCAACACGCTCAAATACGGCTCGGGCGCGGAACAGCAAGGACGGCTGAAAGTGACGTGGCGCCTCGAGGGGCCGCCGCGCAAGCGGATGCTGCGCCTGATCTGGAGCGAACAGACCGAAGAGGCCGTGCGCGAACCCGAAACGCGCGGCTTCGGCAGCCGGCTGATCGACGCCAACATCATCGGCGAGTTGGGCGGCCGCGTCGAACGCAGCTACGGCGAGAGCGGGTTTTCGGTCACGATCACGGTTCCGCACCGTCGATAGCGGCGGGCGCGACGTGTCGCCGGTAGCCATTTGCGCCCTGCCGGCAGGATCCGGACATCCCGAGGTTGCGCACCGCGGCTTGACGAACGCATAGCTGAATGGTTATTGATTATTCAATAGCCGGAAAGTTATCAATCGCGATGCCGCAGCCTCACGACACGATTTTCAAGACACTCGCCGACCCGACCCGCCGGGCGATCTTCGAGCGCCTGTGCCGGGACGGGGAGCAGACGGTCAAGGCGCTGACGGCCCGGATAGGTATTTCGCAACCGGCCGTTTCCAAACATCTCGGTCTGCTGCGGCAGGCCGGGTTGGTGCGCGACCGCCACCAAGGCCGCCAGACCCATTACAGCGCACAACCCGGCGCGCTGGCTCCGCTCGTCGACTGGACGCAGCAGATGGCCGGCTTCTGGCAGAGCCGGTTCGACACCCTGGAAGACCTGTTGGCAAGGATGGACCAATGAACGAGGCCGCGACGGGCACGAAAACCATCGTCGTCGAGCGCGAGCTGCCGCATGCGCCCGAAAAGGTCTGGCGCGCGCTGACCCAGCCGCACCTGATCGCCGAGTGGCTGATGAGAACCGATTTTTCGCCGGTTGTGGGCCACCGTTTCGGCCTTCACGCGGATTGGGGCGCCGTCGCCTGCCAGGTCGAGGCCATCGAGCCCAACCGGACGCTGGCCTACACCTGGGACACCAAGGATCTCAGGAGCGTCGTCACCTGGAGCCTCACACCAACACCGGCCGGCACGCGGCTGCGACTGGAGCAAACCGGCTTTCGACCCGATCAGCAATCCTACTATCGGGGCGCCACCGCGGGTTGGCCGCGGTTTCTGGCCAGTCTGGAGCGCGTTCTGGAAGGGCTGGACTGAAAAGCGCCGACCATTCCGCCAACGCATATCTTCAAGAAGGAGGTTTCCTTGACCTGGAGCTTATGGATCAGACAGTGTCACCGCTGGTTGTCGATCGCCTTTACCGCCGGATTTCTCGTCAACATCGTCGCCATCAGCACCGGGCAAGAACCAGCCTTCTGGGTCTATCTGCTGGTGCTGATCCCGCTTTTCCTGCTGCTGCCCAGCGGCCTTTTTCTGTTCGTGCTGCCCTATGCCGCCAGGTGGCGCAGCGGGCGCGGCGCGGCATGAACGCACCGGAAGACATTCGAGGCAGGACCGTTCCATGACCGCATCGCACCAAATCGACCGGATGATCGCCGAACTTGCCGACTGGCGCGGCAGGACATTGGCCGAGATCCGCAAAGCCATTCTGGAGGCCGACGCGGAAATCGTCGAGGAGTGGAAGTGGATGGGCAGCCCGACCTGGTCGCGCGACGGGCTGATCGCGGTCGGCAACGCGCACAAGAACAAGGTCAAGCTGACCTTCGCCCACGGGGCCGGCCTGCAGGACCCCGGCGCGCTTTTCAATGCCGGGCTGGACGGCAATGCGAGGCGGGCGGTCGACCTTTTCGAGGGCGATCCCGTCGATGCGTCCGCGCTGACGGCGCTGGTGCGCGCGGCCATCGACTACAACCGGACCAAGTTGAAGAAGAACGCGTCCACAGGCTCAAACAAGCGCGCCGGCAAGGCGGCATGACGAGGGCCGGGCCGGGCCGCGCGCGCCCGGCCCCTCATCCCGACATCCGCTAATCGCTTTCGCCGTCGAGCACGGGCACGCTCACCCCGGTCAATTCGGCATTGGTCAGCCGCGCCGCGCCGGCGCGCGCGAAACGCAGCATCAGCGCGCGCCGGGTCGCCGGCGCCAGCCGGTGCTCGGGCGCCTCGCGCAGGATTTCGGCGCCGTAGCCGTCGGCGAGGATGAAGCCGCATTCGGGCGGAAAGATCGATGCCGGCACGTCGGGATGGGTGGCAAAGAAGAACCGGTCGGAATGCGCCCGGTAGTCAGGCCATTTGCGGTCGACGCGAAAATCCTCCACCGACGATTTGATCTCGATGATCCAGAATTCGCCGTTGCGCATGATCGCCACCAGGTCGGCCCGGCGACCGCCGGCCAGCGACAGTTCAGGCAGCACGTGCGCATTCATCTGCGCGAGCATGCGCTGGACCCCGCGCCTGACCAGAAGCGCGTTCTGCGACTGGCGGCCATCGGCCAGCGGGTTGGAGGATACGGGACTCACGATCGGCATGGCGCCACATTGCCATGATCGCGCCGGCGCGCAAACCGCTCCGGCAGGCGGACGCATTCACTCCTGACAGGACAAGATGATCGGCAATTTTCTATCACAAATGCGTGAAAATGTTGCTCAAATGCAATGATGAACACCGCAAGTGCTTTCCAAAGCTTGCCGGGTTCACTTCCCGACTTGGCAAAACAGGTTTATCGCGTTTAACGAACGTGGCATAAACATGGCTTGAATCGGGCGCAATTGCGCAGGGTGGGGAACGCGCGGATCGTGAGCATGACAATCAGATCATTGGTAACTGCCGCCGGGCTGGCATTGGTCGTGGCCCTGGCCGGGTGTACGAGTACGTCCTATCGGGTGTTTACGTCGGACTACGGATCGAAACGGGATGCCGGCTACCGCCTGCCGTCGATCCCGATCAGCAAGGTCCCGCGCAAATATCACCGCCAGATCGTGCGTTACGACACAAAGGAAAAGCCGGGGACGATCATCGTCGATACCTCGGAGAAATTCCTCTATTTCGTCATGCCCGAAGGCAAGGCGATGCGTTACGGCATCGGCGTCGGGCGCGAGGGTTTCGAATGGAGCGGCACCGCGCGTATTGCCGCCAAGCGGGAATGGCCGGTGTGGACGCCGCCGGCGGCGATGATCAAGCGGCAGCCGGAACTGGCCAAATATGCCGGCGGAATGCCCCCCGGCCTCAACAATGCGCTCGGCGCGCGCGCGCTCTATTTGCACAACAAGCGCGGCGACACCGGCTACCGCCTGCACGGCACGCCGGAATGGGCCTCGATCGGCCGGGCGATGTCGTCGGGCTGCATCCGCATGATCAATCAGGACGTGATCGATCTCTACGACCGCGCCGAGATCGGCGCCAAGGTGATCGTGAAATAAGCCGCGGACCGTCCAGGCAACACGGACGTCCCAAAAAAGGCCGGGTCCTCGCGACCCGGCCTTTTATCGTAAAGGGAAGGAGAAACGGCGCCGACGGCGCGCTCAGACGATCTGCTCGACCTGCTGGACCTCGGGCACGAAATGGCGAAGCAGGTTCTGGATGCCGTGCTTGAGCGTCGCGGTCGAGGACGGACAGCCGGCGCAGGCGCCCTTCATGTGCAGGAACACCGTACCGTTCTCGAAGCCCCGAAAGGTGATGTCGCCGCCATCCTGCGCCACGGCGGGACGCACCCGCGTATCGAGCAGTTCCTTGATGGTGGCGACGATCTCCTCGTCGGCCTGGTCGTAGAACTCACCGTCCTCGACCGGTTCGGCGCCGGCCACCGGCGTCGCCATGGCCGGCTGGCCGGACATGAAATACTCCATGATCGTGCCGAGAATGGCCGGTTTGAGATGCTGCCAGTCGGGCCCATCCTTGGTCACGGTGACGAAATCGTAACCGAAGAACACGCCGGTCACGCCCGGAATCTCAAACAGGCGGCCGGCGAGCGGAGACGCCTCGCGCGCCTGGGCGGGATCGCGGAAATCGGCGGTGCCTTCGTTCATGACCACCACGCCGGGCAGAAATTTCAACGTCGCGGGATTGGGGGTCGCCTCGGTCTGAATGAACATGGCGGGACTCCAGCCTTTCCAGTTTTGAATAGTTCTAAATAATAGCTGCGGCCGGTTTGATCAAGCGACGACAAGGCCGCGGCAGGGGTTGCGGTGGAATAGTTTTCTCAGGCCAGGCTTTCAATGTCCGCGTCGCTGAGGTTCAGCGGCACGACGGTGACGGGGATGGGGAAGGCCGCGCCCTTGCCGGCGATCGACGAGACCAGCGGGCCGGGGCCCTCCTTGGCCGCGCCGGCGGCGAGCACCAGGATGGCGATATCCTGGTCCTCCTCGATCAGCTTGTGAATCTCCTCGGCCGGCTCGCCCTCGCGCACCACCAGTTCCGGCTCGATTCCCAATTGCTCGCGCACCCGCCGCGCCGCCTGGTCGAGAGCGGCGGTGGCGGCGGCATTGGCCTCCTCGCGCATGATCTTTTCAACGCCGAACCATTGCTGGAAATCGGTCGGTTCGATCACGAACAACAACACCAGCACCCCGCCAGTGCTCTGGGCACGCCGCGATGCGTAGGCGACGGCCCGCTCGCTTTCCGGCGTTTCGTCCACGATCGCGAGAAATTTGCGCCGGTGTCCGGCTTCGCGGCTCAGTCGTTTCGAAACCATTCAGTCATCCTGGAGCACCATGCCCGGGCGCAATCTGCCATCCGGCGACAGGCACGGCAAGGCGTGGCTTCGCGAACGCCGCCTCATGCGACAGCGGCCGCGGCACGGCCACAGGCTCAGTCGCCCAGCAGCCCGACGACCGCGCGCACGGACTTCATCGTCTGTTCTGCAAGCACGCCGGCGCGTTCGCCGCCATCGCGCAGAACCCCGTCGACAAAACCCGGATCGGCCGAAATGCGGCGCATCTCACCAGAAATCGGCGCCAGCTTGTCGACCGCAAGCTCGGCCAGGGCCGGCTTGAAGACGGAAAACTGCTTGCCGCCGAAATCGCCGATCACGGCGGCGCGCGACATGCCCGACAGCGCGGCGTAAATGCCGACCAGATTGTCCGCCTCGGGACGGGCGGCCAGCCCCTCGACATCCGAGGGCAGCGGCTCGGGGTCGGTCTTGGCCTTCTTGATTTTCTTGGCGATCTGGTCGGCGTCGTCGGTCAGATTGATGCGCGACAGGTCCGACGGATCGGATTTCGACATTTTCTTGGTGCCGTCGCGCAGGCTCATCACCCGCGTGGCCGGTCCCTCGATCAGCGGTTCGGTCAGCGGGAAGAAGCCGTTGACCGTCTCCTCGCCCATCGCCATCTCGACCCCGAGGCCGCGCTCGGCGATCCGCGCGGAGAAATCGTTGTTGAACTTGGTGGCGATATCGCGCGTGAGTTCCAGATGCTGCTTCTGGTCGTCGCCGACCGGCACGTGGGTGGCGCGGTAGACCAGGATGTCGGCCGCCATCAGGCTGGGATAGGCGAGCAGGCCGAGCGAGGCGTTCTCGCGATCCTTGCCGGCCTTGTCCTTGAACTGCGTCATGCGGTTCATCCAGCCGATGCGGGCGACGCAATTGAAGATCCAGGCCAGTTCGGCGTGCTGCGGCACGCGGCTCTGGTTGAAGACGATGTGCTTTTTCGGGTCGATGCCGGAGGCCAGAAATGCCGCGGTGATGGCGCGGGTCTGACCGGCCAGGTCGTCGTGGACGAGCTGGGCGGTGATCGAGTGCAGGTCGACCACGCAATAGATGCAGTCATGGCTATCCTGCAGCGCGACGAATTTCTGCAGCGCGCCGAGATAATTGCCGAGATGCAGATTCCCGGTCGGCTGGACGCCGGAAAAGACGAGCGGCTTGAAGGACGACATGCGTGTTGGTCTCCGGGGCTTGTGGAGGGCCTCGTGTCTGGCGAGGGCATCGCGGAATGCGAGGCGCTTATGAACGAGGCCGGGCCGGCTTTCAAGCCGGATATGGCACCCAGGCCCGGTCGTGGGAGGCTCAGTCCGTTTCGGCCGGCGCGGCGGGCGCCCTGGCGCGACGGCGACGGACAAGCCCCGCCAGTTCCCGGCGGTCGAGCGCGCCGGTGGCGATCGCGACGCTGAAATAGACCGCCGCGCCGGCGCCGATCACCCCTATGACGGCGACAAGGCGTATCAGGAGCGGCGCGCCCGCCAGGCTGGACGAAAACGTCTCCTGCAGCCGCCAGACCACCCCGCCCATCATCGCGCTCGCCAGAACGATCAGCGCGACGCGGCGCAGCGTCACGGGCGACGGCCTAAACAGATCGCGCCGCCAGAGCGTCACGACCAGCAGCACGACATTGGCCCAGGCCGCGATCGAGGTGGCCGCGGCGATGCCGACATGGCCGTAGACCGGGAACAGGGCAAGGCTGAAGGAGATGTTGAGCGCGACCTCGACGCCGGTGAACCACATCGGCGTCTTCATGTCCTCATGGGCGAAAAAGGCCGGCTGAAACACTTTTCTCAGCACGAAGGCCGGCAGGCCGACGGCAAAGGCGGCAAGGGCGGCGGCGGTCAGCGCGGTGGTCTCGGCGGTAAAGGCGCCGCGCTGGTAGAGCAGAGCTACGATCGGTGCGGGCATGACGGCGAGACCGACCGCGGCCGGCAGGGTCAGCGCCAGCGCGAATTCCAGCGAGCGGTTTTGCAGATGCTGTACGTCGGCGGCATCGCCGGCCTTGAGCGCGCGCGACAGTTCCGGTAGCAGCACCACGCCGACCGCGATACCGATGACGCCGAGCGGAAGCTGGTTGATGCGGTCGGCATAGTTCAAGAGCGCGATCGCCCCGTCCTGGGCCGAGGCGATGATCTGGCCGATCAAAAGGTTGATCTGGGTGACGCCGCCGGTCAGAAGCGCCGGCCCCATCAGAACGAGCAGGCGCTTGACCGATGGCGACAGACGCGGCCGGCGCAGGCGCATGGCATAGCCCTCGCGGGCCGCCGCCCACACCAGGATGGCGAGCTGCGCGATACCCGAAACCAGCACGCCCCAGGCCAGTCCCAGCCCGACGACACGCTGTTCCGCCCCCATGATGAGCGCCGTGACCAGCACCGCGATCAGGATGATGTTGAGCAGCACCGGCACCGCGGCGGCGAGGAAATAGCGGCGCATGGAGTTGAGGATGCCCGACAGCATCGCCACCAGCGACATGCAGAACAGATACGGGAACATGATCCGCGTCAGCACGACGGTCAGGTCGAACTTGTCCGGCGTGTCGGCGAATTTGGGGGCGATGATCGTGCCGACCAGAGACGGCATGAACACGATCGCCGCGACCGACAGCACCGCCAGGCACACCACCAGGACGGACAGCACCTCCTCGCCGAAGCGGCGCGCGCCGTCCATGCCGCCGCCTTCGAGTTCCTTGGCGAACAGCGGAATGAAGGCGGTGTTGAAGGCGCCCTCGGCGAACAGGCGCCGAAACAGGTTGGGAAAGCGGAAGGCGGCGTAAAACGCGTCGGCGACCGGTCCGGCGCCCAGCGTGGCGCCGATCAGCGCCTCGCGCGCGAAACCGAAGACGCGGCTTGCCATCGTGCCCGAAGCCACGCTGGCGAATTTTCTGATCAGGCTCATGCGGGCAGGCACCTTGCGGTCGCGGCGGGGCGTTGATTGATGCGGGGACAGACTGGCCGGATCATCGGGCGCGCACCTTCTTGCCTATTCCGCCGCCGCGGCGCGGCCGCCGCGCGCCGGCCGGGACGGCGCGGACCCCACAAGCGTGGCGACCAGGCGCTCGCGGATCGCGGCCTGGCGGGTCGGGTTTTCGATCTTCTGGCCGGTCAGGTCGGTGACGTAGAACGTGTCGATCACCTTTTCGCCGAACGTGGTGATGTGGGCCGAGGCGATGTCGAGGGAGAGGTCCGAAAGCGCGCCGGTGATTTCCGACAACAGGCCCGGCCGGTCGAGGCCCGAAACCTCGATCACCGAAAAGCGGTTCGACAGCGTGTTGCGGATCTCGGCCTGGGGCGTGATGCGGAAGGCGCCCGCCCCGCGCCGCCGTTTGGCCCGCTTTGCGATGATCTCCGGCAGCCAGGACTTGCCCGCCAGCGCCTCCTCGATCAGCTTGCCGACGCGCTCGGCGCGCCGGCGCTCGTCCTCGTCGCGGTCGAATTCGCGGTTGATCAGGATCGTGTCGAGGGCGCGCCCGTCCGAGGTGGTGAAGACCTGGGCGTCGACGATGTTGGCGCCGGCGGCCGCGCAGGCGCCGGCGATCACCGACAACAGGCGGGGGTGGTCGGGCGCGAGCACGGCGATCTCGGTCACCGCCTCGAATTCGTGCGTGCGGATCATGGTCGCCAGGCGACGCCCGGCCGCGTCGGCCTCGCGCACGAAGGCGGCATGGCGAAGCTGGTCCTCGAGATCGACGGTCAGCAGGTAGTTTTCGTAATGCAGATCGACATAATGCCGGCTTTCGGCCTCGGGCCAGTCGTCGAGGGCGCTAGCGAGTTGCGCGCGGGCATGGGCCGCGCGCTCGCCGCGCGCCACCTCCGAGAAGCCGCCGGTCAACAGCAGCTCGGTCTCGTAATAGAGCGTGCGCAGCAATTGTCCCTTCCAGCCGTTCCACACGCCGGGCCCGACGCCGCGTATGTCGCATACGGTCAGCACCAGAAGCAGCTTCAGCCGCTCCACCGACTGGACGACCGCGGCGAAATCCTCGATTGTCTTGCGATCGTTGAGATCGCGCATCTGCGCCGTGTTCGACATCACCAGATGGTTCTCCACCAGCCAGGCGATGGTCTCGGTGTCGGCGGCCGAAAATCCCATATGCGGGCACATGCGCCGGGCGATGCGCGCACCGGCGATCGAATGGTCCTCGGGCCGGCCCTTGGCGATGTCGTGCAGCAGAACGGCCGTGTAAAGCACTTCGCGCTGCGGCCGCAAGCCCGGCATCAGCTTGTGCGACAGCGGATGCACGCGGGCGTCGTCGCCGTGCTCGATTTCCGACAACACGCCGATGCAGCGCACGAGGTGCTCGTCGACCGTGTAATGGTGATACATGTTGAACTGCATCATCGCGACGATCTTGCCGAAATCGGGGATGAGCTTGCTCAAGACGCCGGCTTCGTTCATGCGGCGCAGGTTGAGCTCCGGATTGCGGTCCGAGGTCAGCACGTCGAGAAACAGCCGGTTGGCCTCGGCGTCGCGGCGCAGATTGCGGTCGATCAGTTTCAACGAGCGGCGCAGCAGCTTCAACGCCTCGGGATGATATTCCAGCCCGTGGCGGTCGGCGAACCAGAACAGACGCAGCATGTTGACGGGATCGCGCTCGAAGGCCTGCGGGTCGGCGACGTTGATGCGGTCGTTGTCGATGATGAAATCGGTCGTCCCGGGCACTTTTCGGCGGCGGCGGGAGAAGGACTGGACCAGGCGGTTGAAGCCCGGCACGTGCCGGGCCTGTTCCTCTTCCAGGGCCGCGCACAGGATCCGGGTCAGGTCGCCGACGTCCTTGGCGACCAGAAAATAATGTTTCATGAAGCGCTCGACGGCCGAAAGACCGGGATGGCTGGTATATCCCAGCCGGTCGGCGATATCGCGCTGGATGTCGAAATGCAGGCGTTCCTCGGCCTTGCCGGCATGGAAATGCATGTGGCAACGCACGGCCCACAAGAAGTCCTCAGCCTTGCGGAAGACGAGATATTCCTTGCGGGTGAAGACACCGCGTTCGACCAGCTCCTCGCCGCTGCGGACGCGGTAATAATATTTTCCGATCCAAAACAGCGTGTGCAGGTCGCGCAGACCGCCCTTGCCGTCCTTGACATTGGGTTCGACCAGATAGCGGCTTTCGCCGGCCTTGGCGTGGCGGGCGTCGCGCTCGGCAAGCTTGGCCTGCACGAACTCGCCGCCCGACCGACGCATCAGTTCGGTGTCGAAGCGATGCAGCAGCTCGTCGAAAAGCGGGGACTCGCCGCACAGGAAACGGGCTTCCAGAACCGCGGTGCGGATCGTCATGTCGGTGCGCGACAGGCGCACGCACTCATCGACATTGCGGGTGGCGTGGCCGACCTTCAGGCCCATGTCCCACAGCATGTACAAGACATATTCGGTGACCTGCTCGCCCCAGGGCGTCTGCTTGTAGGGCAGCAGGAACAACAGATCGATGTCGGAGCCGGGCGCGAGCGTGCCGCGGCCATAGCCGCCGACCGCCACGATCGCCATCTTCTCGGCCGCGGACGGGTTCTTCGAGGCGTAGACATGCGAGACGGCGAAACCGTGCAGCGCGCGGATGATCTCGTCCATCAGATGCGACAGCCGCGCCGCGCAGGCGGTCCCGCCCCCGTCCTTCATCAACATCGCCTCGGCTTTGGTCCGGCCGGCGGCGAGTTCCTCGCGCAGCGCTTTCAGCACCGCGGCGCGCACCGCCTGGCCCGAGCCGTCCCCGCCGGCCTCCGACGCACACGCCGACAGCCGCGCGCGCAGGGACGCACCATTGATGATTTCGCCGAGCTTGAGGGGTACCTTGGCCATGTCTTGGAGCCGTTGGGGATCGCCGCGAGGCCGTCTATAACCCGAAACGCGTCTCGGCGATACGGGTGACGGCGGGCGCGGAACGTCAGGACGCCGCGCGCCAGCGCCTGGCCTGGACGAAACCGGCCAATTCGTCCGCAGGCATGGGGCGGGCGAAAGCGTAGCCCTGGAGCCCGTGGCAACCGAGCCGGCGCAACATGCGCGCATGCGCCATCGTTTCCACGCCCTCGGCCAGCACCTCGATGCCGAGCGACGATCCGATCTCGATGATCGAGCCGACCAGGTGCCGGCGCTGCTTGTCGTCGACGATTGGCAGGATGAACTGGCGATCGATCTTCAGGCGGCTCGGCTTCAGCTTGAGCAGGCTGACGATCGAGGCGTAGCCTGTGCCGAAATCGTCGATCTCAATATCGATGCCGAGTTCCTTGATCTGGTCGACATTCCAGGCCACGATCTCGTCCTGTTCGTCAAGGAAGATCGATTCGACCAGTTCGAACGAGATGATGCCCGGCGCGATGTTGAGATTGCGCAGGCTGCGGACCAGGTCCTCGTCGCGCAGCCGGCGCGCGGACACGTTGACCGAGGCTTTCGGGATCGTCAGTCCCGCCTTGCGCCAGGTATCCATGTCGGCCAGCGTCTGCTCCAGGATCATGCGATCGATCATGTCGACCACGTTCAGCTCCTCGGCGATCTTCATGAACCGGTCCGGAGCCAGCATGCCCTCGCGCGGATGCCGCCAGCGCGCAAGCGCCTCGACGCCGATCAGGGCAAGCGTGCCGGCATCGAACTGCGGCTGGTAATAGGGCAGGAACTCGCCGCGCTCGATACCGGTCAGTATTTCGTCGGCCACGCGCTTGGTGGTGACGATCTCGGCCTGCAGGGCCTCGTTGAAGAACTGGTAGCGGTTGCGACCGCGGCTCTTGGCCCGGTAGAGCGCGATGTCGGCATTGACCAGCAGCTTCTTGGGATCGAGCCGGGCGTCGGCGGCGAACGCGATCCCGATACTGCCGCCGATCCGGCATTCGTGGCCTTCATAGGCGACCGGTTGCTGGATGCGGGCGATAATGCGCTCGGCCAGGCGCGACAGTGCTGCGGCCGGATCGCCGCCCGCGCGCACGGCGCGGCGGCACAGCACCACGAACTCGTCGCCTCCCACGCGCGCTACGAAATCGCCCTGTTCGACCGTGTCGGCCAGCGCCGATGCGGCATGAGTCAGAACGGCGTCGCCGGCTGCGTGGCCGAGCGTGTCGTTGATCTGTTTGAAGCGGTCGAGGTCTATGTGCAAAAGCGCCGTGACCTCGCTCGCGTCACCGCGCGCGTTGGAACATTCGCAGAGAACCTCGTCGAGATAGCGGCGGTTGGCGAGCCCTGTCAGCGAATCGTGCAGGGCGTTGTGCTCGATACGCGCCTTGGTCGCTTCCAGCTCGCTGTTGCGGGCCTCGGTGAGCTGCTTGGCGCGCCTCAAATCCTCGGTCAGCAGGATGTCGCTGGAAACGTCCCAGTTCACGCCGACGATACGGGTCGGCTCGCCCTCGTCGCGATAAACCACGCCGATGGAGCGGATGTGCCGGACCGAACCGTCCGGAAGGCACAGCCGGAACTCGGAATCGTAACGGCCGCGCGTCTCCACGGCGATGCGAAACGTCTCCTCCGCGCGGGCACGATCGTCGGGATGGATTCGCCGCACCCAGTGCTCATAAGCGCGCGGGGCGTCATCGAGCGCGTAGCCGTAGAGCTCGTTCATGCGATCGTCCCAGAACAGCTCGTTGTTGTCGAGGTCCATTTCCCAAACGCCGATCCGCGACGTGGCCAGCGCCAGGCCGAGACGGCGCGACAGGCGCGCCAGCAATCTCTGGCGGTTGCGCAGTTCGCCGATATGGCGTTGACGCTCCTCGATCAGCCTGCCGGTGAAGAAGGTGGGTATGAGGATCAGCGCACCGGCGGCGAAAACCAACAGCCGCAACGGCCACGGGTTTAAGGAGATGGTATCCCAGCCGCCTTTCGGCACTGCCGCGACCTGCCAGGAGCCGACCGGAAGACTGACATCGACGACGACGGGGTCTTGCGCCAGGACGGTTCCGGCGCCGTAGAACGGCCGGCCGACGGCTCCTGTGCCGTCCTTGCCGCGGATTGCGATATTGAGCCTGTCGGCGACCGTGTTCAGGCCGCTGGCGGCATAAAGCTGCTCGACGTCGATCACCGCCGACACGATGCCCCAGAATTCTCCGCCGTCCCGGCCGGCAAAAACCGGGAAACGGCCGATCAGCGCCTTGCCGCCCTGAACGAGGTCGAGCGGGCCCGCCAGAACGATTTCCCCCGAATCGCGCACGCGGAAAGCCGCCGCGCGCTGGGCTTCGTTCTTGCGGTAGTCGAGCCCGATCGCCTTTTGGTTGCCTTCGAGCGGATAGACCATCGAAACGACCAGCCCGGGCGCGGCCGCGATATGCCGGATCTGGGACTCACCGGCCAGCAAGCGCCGCGCCAGCGCGGCGAACTGGGCCGGGCCGATATCCGGCTGCGCCTCCAGCATACTGACCAGCCCCCGCGCGAGCTCGATATTGCCCTTGACGTTTCCTTCCAGCTTGGCGCGGATCAGGCTGATATCGCCGAGCACATCGGCGCGCAGATCGCGCCGGAACGCCTCGCGATTCTGGCTTTCGGCGAGAATGCCCGCAGCAACGACCACCACGAACACGATGGCTACGGGAATGTTCGTGACCCGGAACATCGTCTTGCGCATCCGGGCAAGGACTGACTTCATATGGTCCAACTGTCCAACCGGTGTTCTCGTCCAGCGACGATACCCAAATATCCGGAGACGATAGGTGGCAGTCCTTAAATTTGCATTGAGCAGGATACCCGGCCCCTTGCAGCGGCGCGGTCAGCGCGGTTGCCGCACCATCCCCTTCAGCCGGTAAAGCGCCTCGAGCGCTTCCTTGGGGGTCATGTCGTCGGGGTCGAGCGCCTCGAGCGCGCCGGTCAGGGGTTCCGCCTTAGCGGGCGGCGGCGGCGGGCGGTCGACGACGGCCGAAAACAGCGGCAGATCGTCGACAAGGCGTCCGGCCCTGCCCGACGTCTCGCTCGCCTCGAGCTGGGCAAGCACCGCGCGGGCGCGCGCCACCACCCTCTCGGGCAGGCCGGCAAGACGAGCGACCTGCACGCCGTAGGAGCGGTCGGCCGCGCCGCGCCCGACCTCGTGCAGGAACACCACGTCGCCTTCCCACTCCTTCACCCGCATGGTGACGTTGGACAGGCGCTCGAGCTTGTCGGCAAGCGCCGTCATCTCGTGGAAATGGGTGGCGAAAATGGCCCGGCAGCGATTGTTCTCGTGCAGATATTCCACCGCCGCCCAGGCGATCGACAGGCCGTCGAAGGTCGAGGTGCCGCGGCCGATCTCGTCGAGTATGACCAGCGCGCGTTCGCCGGCCTGGTTGAGGATCGCCGCCGTCTCGACCATCTCGACCATGAAGGTCGAGCGCCCGCGGGCCAGATCGTCGGAGGCGCCGACGCGCGAAAACAGCCGGTCGACGACGCCGATGCGGGCCTCGGCGGCCGGCACGTGGCCGCCCATCTGGGCAAGAATCGCGATCAGCGCATTCTGGCGCAGGAAGGTCGACTTGCCGCCCATATTGGGTCCGGTCAGAAGCCAGATCGCGCCGGGCCGGCCGGCATCGGCCGGCGACAGGTCGCAGTCGTTGGCCACGAACGGCTCGCCGTCCTGGGCGCGCAATGCCTTTTCCACCACAGGGTGCCTGCCGGCGATGATCTGGAAATCCAGACTGGTGTCGACCACCGGGCGGGCGTAACCCTCGTCCTCGGCCAGCACGGCAAGCGCCGTCGACAGGTCGAGCACGGCGAGCGCGCGCGCCCCGGCCCGGATCGCATCCGCACACACCACCGCCTCGGCGACAAGCGTGGCGAAGATCTCCAGTTCGATCGTCAACGCGCGGTCGGCGGCATTGGCGATCTTGGTTTCGAGCCCGGCCAGCTCGGTGGTGGTGAAGCGCATCGCGTTGGCCATGGTCTGGCGGTGGATGAAGCGCGCCTTGGCCGCGTCCGTCCCGGCCAGCGCCGCGTGATGGTTGGCGGTGACCTCGATGTAATAGCCCAGAATGTTGTTGTGGCGGATCTTGAGCGATCGGATGCCCGTCTCCTCGATCAGGCTCGCCTCCATCGCCGCGATCACCCGGCGCGCTTCGTCGCGCAGAGCCCGCATCTCGTCGAGTTCGGCATGATAGCCGCGCCGCACGAAACCGCCGTCGCGTTTTAGCAACGGCAGTTCGTCGGCGAGCGCGGCGGCGAAATGATCGCGCAGCTCCGTCGGCAGCGCCGCGATCGCTTCCAGGGCACCGGCGATTTCGGCCGGAGGGGCGGTGTCTGCAAACAGCGCCGCCGCCTCGGCGGCGGCGGCCATTCCGGCGGCGAGCGCGCCCAGATCGCGCGGCCCGCCGCGATTGAGCGCCAGGCGGGCCAGGGCGCGCGGCATGTCGGCCACGCCCTTCAGGCTCGTACGCACGGCATCGGCAAGGGCCCGTTCGGCGCGGAAATAGGAGACCGAATCGAGACGCTCGTTGATGGTGCCGGGCTCGGTCAGCGGCGACATCAGCCGCTCGGCGAGCAAACGGGCGCCGCCGCCCGTTAACGTCCGGTCGATGACGTTGAACAGCGACCCCTCGCGCTTTCCCGACAGGGTGCGGGTGAGCTCGAGATGGGCACGCGTCGCCGGATCGATGAACATCGTCGTGCCGGCATCCTGGCGCGCGGGGCGCATCAGCGGCGGCCGCTCCGCCTTTTGCGTACGCTCGACATAGGCGATCGCGCCGCCGATCGCGGAGAGTTCCGCACGGGCGAAATCGCCGACCCCGTCAAGCGTGGCCAGCCCGAAGAACCGCGCCGCGCGCTCGGCGGCGGCGGTCGATTCGAACAGGCTCGGCGGCAAGGGCGTGACGATCTGGCCGAGCGCGTCGAAGACCGGTTTGAAATCCGGGTCGTGGAACACCGGATCGGCGACGATCAATTCGCGCGGCTCGATCCGCAAGATGTCGGCCAGAAGCCGGTCCGGCGCGGTGGCGGCAACCAGGAAGGTACCGGTCGAGATGTCGATCCAGGCCAGTCCCAGCCCGTCCTCGCCACGCACGCGCCCCAGCGCCATCAGATGGTTGGCCTCCGACGGCGCCAACAGCTTGTCCTCGGTGATCGTGCCGGGCGTGACCAGCCGCACCACGTCGCGGCGCACGACCGATTTGGAGCCGCGCTTCTTGGCCTCGGCCGGGTCCTCGGTCTGCTCGCACACCGCCACGCGATGGCCGAGCGCGATCAGCTTTTGCAGATAGTCGTCGGCGGCGTGGACCGGCACGCCGCACATGGGAATATCCTCGCCGAGATGCTTGCCGCGCTTGGTCAGGGTGATGCCGAGGGCGCGCGAGGCCACCAGCGCGTCGTCGAAGAACAGTTCGTAGAAATCGCCCATGCGATAGAAAAGCAGCGAATCCGCGTTCGCCGCCTTGATCTCGGTATATTGCTCCATCATCGGCGTGGCCGCCGGGGAAGCGTTCTTGACGGGGCGATGCTGGTTCACAATCGGGCCGCGACCAAAGGTCCGTTTTCGCGTAAATCCTGAAACTGTTTCCTGCTTGGCGATTTACAGGCTTGAAGTGTAGCCTTAATCGAAACGCTCCACAAAAGAAGCGTCGAAAAGGCGCGAAACCGGGCAGGAAACACACGACAGTCATGGCCGAAAAAAGCAAGAACGATCAACAAGGTCCCTCGGTCTCGGCGGCGGAGGCGCTCGACTTCCACGCCGCCGGCCGTCCCGGCAAGCTCGAAATCAATCCCACCAAGCCGATGGCGACCCAGCGCGACCTGTCGCTGGCCTATTCGCCGGGCGTGGCCGCGCCGGTCAAGGCCATTCACGAGGATCCCAGCCGCGCCTTCGACTACACGACCCGCGGCAACATGGTGGCGGTGATCTCCAACGGCACCGCGATCCTCGGCCTGGGCAATCTCGGCGCGCTGGCGTCGAAACCGGTGATGGAAGGCAAGGCGGTGCTGTTCAAGCGCTTCGCCGACGTCGATTCGATCGATCTGGAAGTCGACACCGACGATGTCGACGAATTCATCAATTGCGTGCGTTTCCTGGGCCCGTCCTTCGGCGGCATCAATCTGGAGGACATCAAGGCGCCGGACTGCTTCATCATCGAAAGCCGCCTGCGCGAACTGATGGACATCCCGGTCTTTCACGACGACCAGCACGGAACCGCGATCATCGCCGCGGCGGGGCTGATCAACGCGCTCGAGATCACCGGGCGCGACATCAAGACGTCGCGGCTGGTCTGCAACGGCGCCGGGTCTGCCGGCATCGCCTGTATCGAGCTGATCAAGGCGATGGGCTTTCCGCCCGAAAATGTGATCCTGTGCGATACCAAGGGCGTCGTCTACCAGGGCCGCAAGGAGGGCATGAACCAGTGGAAGTCGGCCCACGCCATCAAGACCGAGCTCAGGACATTGTCCGAGGCGCTCGACGGCGCCGACATTTTTTTCGGCCTGTCGGCCAAGGGCGCGCTGACGCCGGCCATGGTCCAGTCGATGGCCAAGAAGCCGATCATCTTCGCGATGGCCAATCCCGATCCGGAAATCACGCCGGAGGAAGTGGCCGAAATCCGCACCGACGCCATCATGGCGACCGGCCGTTCGGACTATCCGAACCAGGTCAACAACGTGCTTGGCTTTCCCTATATTTTCCGTGGCGCGCTCGACGTGCGCGCCACCACCATCAATGACGACATGAAACTGGCCGCCGCCCATGCGCTGGCCGCCCTCGCCCGCGAGGACGTGCCCGACGACGTGGCCGCCGCCTATCAGGGCAACCGGCCGAAATTCGGCCCCAACTACATCATCCCCGTGCCCTTCGACCCGCGGCTGATCTCGGCCGTGCCGGTTGCCGTGGCCAAGGCGGCGATGGAGTCCGGCGTGGCCCGCCGGCCGATCCTCGATCTTTTCAACTATGCGCGGGATCTGTCGGCAAGGCGCGATCCGATCGCCTCCACCCTGCAGCGCATCTACGACCGCGTGCGCCGCCAGCCCAAGCGCGTGGTGTTCGCCGAGGGCGAGGAAGAACAGGTGATGCGCGCCGCCGTCTCCTACGCCAACCAGCGCCTGGGTACGGCGATCCTGCTCGGCCGCGACGAGCAGATCCGGGAAACCGCCAAGCAGGCCGGCGTCGACCTGAACAAGCCCGGGATCGAGATCATCAATGCGCGCCTGTCGCGCCGCAACGGCCTTTACGCCGACTATCTCTATGAGCGCCTGCAGCGCAAAGGCTTCCTGTTCCGCGACTGCCAGAGGCTGATCAACAACGACCGCAACCATTTCGCCGGCGCCATGGTCGCCCTCGGCGACGCCGACGCGGTGGTGACGGGCGTGACCCGCAACTATTCCACCGTGCTCGACGACGTGCGCCGGGTGATCGACGCCAAGCCCGGCCACCGGGTCATCGGCGTCTCGATCGCGCTCTGCCGCGGGCGCACGGTGATCGTCGCCGACACCGCCGTGCACGACATGCCCAATTCAGAGCAGATCGCCGACATCGCCGAGGAGGTGGCCGGCTTTTCGCGGCGCATGGGCTACGAGCCGCGCGTGGCCATGCTCGCCTATTCGACGTTCGGCCATCCGCCGGGCGAGCGCTCCGAGCGCGTGCAGGAGGCGGTCAAGATACTCGACAAGCGCCGGGTCGATTTCGAGTATGACGGCGAGATGGCCGCCGACGTCGCGCTCAACCCGAAGCTGATGGCGCAATATCCGTTCTGCCGCCTGTCGGGCCCGGCGAACGTGCTGGTTATGCCGGCCTTCCACTCGGCCTCGATCGCCACCAAGATGCTGCAGGAACTCGGCGGCTCCATGGTGATCGGCCCGCTGCTGGTCGGGCTGAACAAGCCGGTGCAGATCGTCTCGCTCAACGCCAAGGACAGCGACATCGTCAACATGGCCGCGATCGCGGCCTACAATGCCGGGGCATGACGCGCCGACCCGCGCCCCGAAAACGGGGCCGGGCAAGGCCGTCCTCAGTGTCCCGGCCTGTCGTCCTCGGCCTCGTCATCGGCGGCGGCGGGCTCGAAGCGAGCCTGCCACCGCGCCAGCAATCGCAGGCGGGCGGTCTCGCCGAGATGGCCGCAACGGTGCATCTCCTGGCGCAGGGCGAGCCGCAGGGCCGTGCGGGCGAGGCGGGTTTCGGACGGCGTGAAGCCGTCGGGCGCCTGACCGCGCGCCAGGGCGGTTAGCACCCGGTTCTTCTCAGCGACAGCCTCCGGAAGGCCATATGCCGCCAAAAGGGCCTGGAAGCCGGCATGCAGCGCGGCGTCGAAGGGCCGGTCCTCGCCCAGCGGGCCGATCACCGGATGGCCCGGATGCAGCGATGCGAGCGGCATCAGCCCGTCGGGAATCGGCGTGTTGGCGGAATGGGTGCGGCCCGTCCTGAGAAGTCTGGGCAGAACGTGGGTATGCGGCCCCGGCGGCGACACGCCGCCGGTGTCGGGACCGCCGATCTTCTGGAACACCTCGACCCGGCCGATCCCGGTGACGGCGACGCGATGCGGATGGGCGGCAAGAATTGCCGCCATCGCCGGGTTGCCGGGCTCCAGCAGCGAGCGGCCGACCGACGAACGCAGCACGGCAAGCAGCGCGGCGTCGCGGGTCCGGACGCAGAAATCCGACTGCGGCAACGATAAGCCCATATCGAACAGGATCGCGTCGCGATCCGCCTCGCGGATCGCACCGTCGTCGGGACCGAGTTCGCTGAGCGTCGCGCGGCAGGCGCGGCGGGCGGCGGCCTCGGGCAGGCACAGCGCCAGCGCATGGCTCCAGCGATGCCGTTTCGGGCTCAGCGTTTCGTAGGCGACGGGAACGATCGCAGCGAGCGCGGCACGATCGAGCGCGACGCCGCCGCGCGCGGTGGCGCGCGTCAGCGTTTCGGGATCGTCCACGATCGCCGTCTCGCCGTCGTCGTGATGAAATTCGGCGATGGCGCCGAAAGTGCCCATGCTCCAGCCGCACTGCCAATCCGCCAGGGCGCGTCGCAACAGATTTTCAAGATCGTTCACCGGTGCACGGTCCTTTCGTCCTTGGCGTTCTGTGTTGTCAGATCCAGCGGCTGCACGACGAGACCGCCGGCCGCCTCGCCGAAAAAGGCTTCGACGGCATAGATGTCCCGCAGCCGTTGCGGCGTCAGCACCTGCCGGGGCGGGCCGTCGGCGACAATGCGGCCACGGTCGAGCAGCACCAGCCGCGTGCACCAGCGCGCGGCAAGCCCGAGATCGTGCAGGGAGGCCACGACGCCGCGGCCCTCGCGGGCGAGATCCGCGAAGAGGCGCATCAGGCCGATCTGATGCTCGGGATCGAGGCCGGCGGTCGGCTCGTCGGCAAGCAGCAGCGGCGCCTCCTGCGCCAGCGCGCGGGCGATCAGCACCCTGGCCTTCTCGCCGCCGGATAGCTGGGTCGCCGGGCGGTGACGGAAGGCGGCGATCTCCATGCGCGCGAGCGCGGCTTCAACCGCCGCGCGATCCTTTGCGCCGGCGGCGGCGAACGGGCCGCGATGCGGGGCGCGGCCGAGCCCGACCAGCATGTCAACCGACACCGGCCAGGCGATCTCGCGCTCCTGCGGCAGATAGGCGATGCGCAGGGCGCGCTCCCGCGCCGAAAGCCGCGCCGCCGGCATGCCGCCGATCTCGACCGTGCCGCGCGCGGTAACCAGTCCCAGCGCTGCGCGCAGCAGGGTCGACTTGCCGGCGCCGTTCGGCCCGATCAGTCCGACGAATTCGCCTTCGCCGACGCGCAGCGACACGTCGTCGAGAACCTCGCGCCCGCCAAGCGCGACACCGATCCCGGACAGGGCAAGCAGGCTCATGTCAGCCTCCCGCGGCTGCGCCAGATCAGCCAGAGGAAGAACGGCGCGCCGACGATCGCGGTCAGAACGCCGAGCTTCAAGTCGCGGCCGGGCGCGATCAGCCGCACCAGGATGTCGGCCATCATCAGGACGCACGCCCCGCCGAGCGCGGAGGCGGGCAGGAGCCGGGACGGGCGCGCGCCGACCAGAGGCCTGAGCAGATGCGGCACGACGAGGCCGACAAAGCCGATCGCGCCGGCCACCGCCGTCGCCGCGCCGACGCAGGCCGCGGTGCCGAAAACGGCAAGAAACCGTACCCGGCGCATATCGACGCCGAGGCTCGTTGCCGCGTCTTCGCCCAGCGTCAGTGTGTCGAGCGGCCGGGCGAGCATGGCAAGCATGGCCCAGCCAAGTAGGATGAACGGGCCGGCCAGCCAGACATGGTCCATGGAGCGGTCGGTGAGCGAGCCCAGCATCCAGAACAGGATTTCGAGCGCAGCGAACGGGTTGGGCGACAGGTTAAGCGCCAGCGAGGTCATCGCACCGGCGAAACTCGACACCGCGACGCCGGCCAGAATGATGGTCAGCGTGCCGCCATGCATGCCGGCCAACGCCTGGACGACGACCACGCCCGCGACCGCGGCCGCCAGTCCCGACAACGGCAGGGCGAGCGGGAAGGCGGCCGACAGGCCGGTATAGATCGCCAGCACGGCGCCGAGCGAGGCCGAGGCGCTGACGCCGATCAGGCCCGGTTCGGCCAGCGGATTGCGCAGGTAGCCCTGGAGCGCGGCGCCCGAAAGGCCGAGCGTGGCGCCGATCATCAGGCCAAGCAGCGCGCGCGGCAGGCGTATTTCGCGCATGATCAGGACAATCGCGCCGCCATCGCCGGAGACGAGCGCGGCAAGCGAATCGCCAAAACCGATCGCCGCCGGCCCGACCGTCAGCGACAGGACGAACAGCACCGTCGTCGCGCCGCCGAGCAGCGCCAGCAACAGGCGATAACGCGCCGGCTCGCTCATTCCTGCCCCGCCTCCAGCCTTCTCGCGGCCCGTTTGAGGATGCGCGCTGCAATCAGCGTGAACGGCGCGCCGCACAGCCAGTATTTGTCGGGTATGTCGACCTCGGCGGTTTGGCGGGCGAAGGCGCGGAAGGCCGGATGGCGGAAATTCTCCTGGGCGAGCGCGGGATCGTCGAAACGCTGCGCGCCGGTGACGACCAGGTCGGGATCGGCGGCAATCAGACTTTCCAGCGGCAGCCGGCCGGCGCCGGATATGCCCATGGCCGCGGCGATATTGTCGAGCCCGGTTTCGGCGATGACGGCGTCGGCGAGCGAGCCCGGCCCGACCGTGTAGCTGTTGGAGGAATAGACCGCCACCGCACCCTCCGCCGGCGATGCCGCCAGCGCCGCCAGCCCGGCGTCGAGCGCGGCCGTCAGCGCCGCCGCCCGGTCCCGCCGCCCGAGAATCGCGCCCATGCGGGCGATGTTTTGCCGGATGTCGTCGAACCCGGTTTCCGGCGCGAACTCCTCGACGCGAAAGCCGAGCCGGCGCAGCAGCGCCACGGTCGTGCGCGTCGTGTAGGTGCCGGCGATCACCAGGTCCGGCCGCATCAGGAAGATTTCCTCCGCCAGGCCGTGATTGACGACATAGGCTCCGGCGCGCCCGGCAAGCACCGAGGCGCCCGGATCGGCGGCCAGATGCGAAACCGAATGGAGCTGGTCCTCGTCCGCGATCAGCATGGCAAGCTGGTCGGTGCACAGATTCATCGACACGACGCGTTTGGGTACAGACTCCGCGCGCGCCGGCGCGCAGGCCGCCAGGGCGGCCATGCACGCCGCCCCGAGCCATCGACAAACGAAAAGCCGTTGCGTCATCGCGCTCAGAAACTGCCCTTGAGACCGAAAAAGGCGACCAGGCCCTGGGCGTTGTAGCCGAGCACGTCCTCATACTCCTCGTCGAACAGGTTCTCGATACGGGCAAACCCCTCGACGGTTTCGTTGAAGCGGAAACTGCCGCCGACATTGACCACCGTATAGGGCTTCAGCCTCACACGGGAGGACGGAAAGGTCGAGAAGTCGAGATCGAGCATCTCGCCGTTGACGACGACTTCGCCGAAGACGCGGGCGCGGTTGTCGTAGAAACGATAGGCCGCGTTCAGCGATCCCGAATGTCTCGGCCGACGCACCTCCACCAGGCGCGGCCCGCCGGCAACCGTCTGCTCAGTGGCGTCGGTATAGGTATAGGTCGCGGTGGCGGTGAAGCCGTTGAAGAGATCGACCGTGGCGGCGACCTCGACGCCCTGGCGTTCGCTGCGGCCGTCGAGATTGACCGGCGTCGGCACCGGCCCGGCATAGGCGGTGGCGATCTCGTTGGTGAGATCCTGATTGAAATAGGTCAGGTCGACGATCAGCATGCCGCCGAAAAAACCCTGCTCGACGCCGACATCCCAGCCGAAGCTCTCTTCGGGCAGCAGGCCCGGATTGCCGATGAACTGGGTCGGCAGATAACCGAACTGCTCGAAAAAGGTCGGGTTGGTGACGCCGGTGCCCAGCGAGGCATGCAGGCGGGTGTCGATGCCGGGAATGCGCCAGGCGCCGCTGAGGCTATAGGTGGTGGCGTCGCTGAAGGCGTCGTTGTCGTCGCTCCGCAGCGCGGCATTGACGGAAAACTGGTCGAGGAACTCACCACGATATTCGCCGACGAAGGAATTGGTGGAGCGGGCGAGCTTGTTGGCCAGATGCGAGGGCAGGAAGGTTTCCCGCTCCCACTCATAGCCGCCGGTGAGCCGGTGGCGCGCTTCCAGCAGGCTCGGCGTGTCGAATTCCCAGCTCGCTTGGTAAAGCCCGTTATAGCGGCCGCCCGAATTGGACGACGTCACCGCGCCGCCGGCGGAATATTCGCGGAACGTATCGCTGCCGGTGAAGCGCAGGCGCTGGGTCAACGCGCCGTCGAGCGCGACATGGGTCGCGCCGAGCGAGCCGAACAGTTCGCGGCTCGCGACCTGGTCGTCGGTGTCGAGCACCTGGCCATAGGTCGGGCTGCCCCAGCCATAGTCCTGCGCGTCGAGGTCGCTCTTGCGGTCCACGTAACGCAGCGTACCGTCGACGCTGAGCGCGGGCGTCAGGTCGACGGTAAAACGGCCGTTGAGCGTGGCGTTGCGGTCGCCGTCGCGTTCGGTGCCGTAGTCGGAGACGTTGAAGCCGCCTGTGTTGCGCAACAGGCCCGACAGCGCCACGTCGTAATTTTCCCCGCCGCCGCGCATCGACAGACCGCCGAGCCAGGTGCCGTCTGTTCCGGCCTCGGAGCGGATCGAGGTCGAAAACCCGTTGCGTTCGCCGCGCTTGGTGATGATGTTGATCACGCCGGCGGTGGCGTTGGAGCCCCAGAATGCGCTTTGCGGGCCGCGCAGCACCTCGATGCGCTCGATGTCGTCGACCAGAAGGCTGCCGAAATCGAACTCGCCCGAGGAGATCTCGCTCATCTCGATGCCGTCGATCATCACCAGCACGTGGTTGCCCTCCGCGCCGCGCATGCGCAGCTGGGTCAGGCCGCCGTAGGAACCGGTACGCGACACGGCCACGCCCGGCACCATGCGCAGGGCGTCGGCGACGTAACGCACCCGGTTTTCCTCCAGCGCCTCGCCCGAAATCACCGTATGGGCGCGGCCGGATTTCTCGGCCTCAACAGGCGTGCGCCCTTCGCTGATCAGCAACCGGTCGAGCTTGGTGATCTCGGTGTCGGCATCCGCCGATTCCTCGGCCTGTGCGCCCGTCAGCCCGACGAATGCCAGCGTGCCGGCAACGATATATTTCCTGACCATACCTGTCCCTTGTGCGGTTGGTCGCGCAACGCGGCATGGCGTTGCGCGGCATCAATCAACCGCAGGCGGAGATCGGTCTTGGGCAGATCGGCAAACATAGGCGTCCTCACCCCTCGGCCGTTCCCGGCTGCGGCAACACTTCATCGAATGTCACCGCAACGGACGGCCGCGCCTGGACACACCCCGTGTCCTGGCATGGGTGACCGGTCCTGGCAGGTCTCCTGACTTCCGTCTCGTCGCCCGGCTCCGCCTTCCCGGCCGCGAACGGCCAGTGGCATCATGGAAGCGGGCTCAACGGTTACAGTTGCGGGGGCAGCCACGGATTTGGCCGGCATGCGGCCTCACCGTGTTCCCTTTTCATCCGCCCGAGGGCGGAACCAGTTCCGTGCGCGACCCTAGAGATATCAGCAAAAGCTTGTCAAGCGCATGCGCGGACAACTCCGGCGTGGTCCATCGGAAAGTTCTCCCTCATCGTTCCCTGCCCGAATAGGCCGGGAGGCGCGCCTCGATCGTGGCGCAGAGACCGAGCAGCGCCCGCTCCCTGCCCGGCTTGCCGACAACCTGGACGCCGAGCGGAATTCCGTTCGCATCGCGCCCGATCGGCAGTGTGACCACAGGCCACCCCAGCAAGGTGATCGGGACGGTGAAGCGGGTCAGTGCGTCGAAATAGAAGAGCGGACCGGCGGCGGTGTCGAAGCGCTGTGCGTAGTCGCGCACCCCGGCCCTGTCCGAGCTCGGGTCGAGATGTCGGAACGCACACAGGCCTGTGACCGGCAGCACCAGCGCGTCGACGCCGTCAAAACGCGCGGCGGCCTCGCGCCGCGCTACGGCCATGCGCGCCAGATTGTCGGCATGGCGCGTGCCGTCCCTGCGATATCCGGTGTGAACGTGGGCGAGGAAACCTGGCGAGCGTCGCGCCGGGCTCCGGTCGCGCCGCAGCAGCCAGCGGATCGGCGCGGGAATCAGCGCACCGGTCTCGTAGCCCATGATCTCGCCGAACAGCCGGTAGCTCCCGGGTTTAAACAGGAGACGCATCGGGTCGGTCTCGACGTTAACGCCCGTGGCGGCGAGACGGGTGGAAAACCCGTTCCAGACCGTGCGGGCCGCCGCCTCCATCGGCGGGGGCGAATCAGGCGTCCACAGGCCGATCCGGTACGATCCCGACGTTTCTTTTCCGGTTTCGGCTCTGGCAAGACAGTCCCAGAGAAAGGCGAGATCGTCGACCCGCCGCGCGATCGGCCCTATCCGCGCGAAGTGCTGCAGGCGCTGTCCGCCGGGCAGCATGCCGTCGGAAGGCCAGCCGCCCTCGGTCGGGGTGAGCGAGGTCACGCCGCACCATGCCGCCGGCAGGCGAAGCGAGCCGGCAAGATCGGCGCCGATATCGAGAAGGCTCATGCCGCTCGCCACCGCCGCCGCGCCGCCGCCCGAGCTGCCGCCTGCGGTGAAGCGGGGATCGTGCGGATTGCTGGTACGGCCGCGACGGCGGTTGAACGTCTGGAAATCGAGCGCGTTGGGCGGCAACGCGGTCTTGCCGGTCACCTCTGCGCCGAGCCCGACCAGCCTGGCCACGATCGTCGCGCTCACTCGGTCCGCGCGCCGGCTGGGACGCTCGAGCCCGAATGTCCGCGGCCACCCCCCGGCCGCGATCTGGTCCTTGACCGTGACGGGCAGGCCGTTCAGCGGTCCTTTTGCCGCGCGGGGCGACTGTTCGCGACGGGCCTCGAACGCGTTGACGACCGGTTCGACGTCTTCGCGTCGTGCGCGCAAGGCGCGGTAGAGGGCTTCGCGCGTCGCTTCGTTTGCGAGCCCGGCGACGGTCTCGCGCAAAGGGCGGGTCAGGATTTCGGGTAGGTCGATGGTCATGGTCTTCTCCAACGCTGCGTTCGCCCCGTTGGATACGCCCCGCCGACCGGCCTAGGCTTTCCCGATCGTGCTTTTGTGGACCGGAAGGTGGACAAGCGCACTCAGCGCGGCACCCGGTGCCTCGATCCGCGACGTCAGATAGGTTTCCACCATCCATCCGGGCCGCAGCCTCAGCTTCAACCGGCCCAGACCGACCCGCGCGGCGCGATGCCAGGTCAGGTGCAGCGTGTTCAGCGGGCCGCGATGGGGAAAGATTGCGTAGAGCCCGGCCTCGATCCGCGTCCGCCCCTCCGCCCAGGCCAGGCCGCGCTCGGTGTCGAAAATCGCACCGAAATGGGCGACGGCGCTCTGATCCTCGAAGGCGGCGGGACCCTGTGCATAACCGGCGGCGAAAGCCGCCTCGTCCTTGCCCAAGACGCGCGCCAGATCGTCGAACGCGGCTCGTGTCGCAGCCAGGTCGGGAAAGTAGCGCCCGTCGATCATGCCGGTCGCCCGCCGCCAACACAGCCATTGCTGCGGCATCTCCACCAGATCGCAGGCCAAGGCAAACGATTGGGCCTCGACGGGTCTCAGGAAAGGACGCGGCGGCGCGCCGCACAGGGCCGGATCGAGCCCATCGCGGCGAAAGGCATCGGGCGTGATGCCGAAATGCGCCTTGAAGGCACGCGTCAGCGCCGCGTGGGTCTCGAACCCGCAATCGAGTGCGATGTCGAGAATGCGCGCGTCGGTTTGGCAGAGCGCGATCGCCGCGCGCTCGAGCCGCCTGCTTCGGAGATAGCCGGCGACCGTTTCGCCCGTGGCTGCCGCGAAGCGGCGCTGGAAATGGTGCTGAGCCATTCCGCTATCCCTGGCCAGGTCGGCGATGCGGTGGCGGGCAGTCAGGTCACGCTCGATCGCCGCGCAGGCGCGGGCGATATTGGCGGCATTGCGGGCATGCCTGTCGGATGGGGCTGACATTGCCCGTCACTACGGAAAAATCGCCGCCGATCAAAGCCCGTAAAGCGCGCGGCCGGCTTGGATGCCGGCCCACCTTCGAGTGTGCGCCGGACGCAGCGGGAATATTTTCGACAATGTATGCTGCGGGATATGGCTTGTTCGTGATAGCCGTTCGGCCACACGTCATCATCATCCAGCGAAACCGAACCGGAGGTTCCCATGCAGCTTAACGTCTATCTGGCCGGTGAGATCCATACCGACTGGCGCGAGACGATCGTGACGGCCTGCGAGGGCCTCGACATCGACTGGTTCGGCCCGGTGACCGACCACGATGCCTCCGACGATTGCGGCGTGGAAATCTTCGGCGCCGAAAGCGACAAGTTCTGGCACGACCGCAAGGGGGCGCTGCTCAACGCCGTGCGCATCCGCACCGGCATCGAGCGCGCCGACGTGCTGGTGGTGTGTTTCGGCGAAAAATACCGGCAGTGGAACGCGGCCTTCGACGCCGGCTATGCGGCAGCGCTCGGCAAACCGATCATCGTGCTGCATCCGCCCGAATTCGACCACGCGCTGAAGGAGGTCGACGCCGCCGCCAACGCGGTCGCCCGCACCCCCGCCGAAGTGGCGCGCGCGCTGCGCTACCTGGTCACCGGCGCCCTTTGAGGCAGGTTGCCGCCATCGCCGGCAAAACGCGCGCCCCGGATCGGAAGACGTCTCAGGCGGGCGCGGCGCGGCTTGCTTGAGCCGATAGCCGGGCGGCCAGTTCGGTCCGGTTGCGGACGCCGAAACGGCGACGGAGATTGGCCACGTGCTCCTTCACCGTGTTTTCGGAGATCGACATGGCGCGCGCGATTTCCTTGTTGCTGCGTCCCAGGCGCACCAGCCGCGCGACCTCGGCCGAGCGGGGTGCAAGGGCGGCTTCGACACCGCCGCCCGACGGCGCGTACGGCGTAAAACCGCTTTCGGCGATCCGGTCCAGCGCCATCGAACTCGCGCGGCAGATAATGTCCATGCGCATGCGAACCAGCTCGTCGGAGCCGCTGCCGTCACCGGGGCCGGCCGTGTAGAGGATCCCCGCCAGTTCGCCGTCGAGGCATAACGGACCGCATAGATTGCCGTCATAACCCCAGCGCCTGAGCAGCCGGAACATTTCGCTGTGACGCCAGTGGCGGTCGCCATAGATCGACATGCCGGTGGTCGCCACGGGCCGTTGATGCAGGCTTTCGATCAGCGGGTCGTTGGCGCCCAGCCGGTCGGTATAGTCGTCGAGCATGCCGGGATCGACGTGGTGGCTGTATTTGAGCACCGGCATCGAGCCGTCGAGCAGGTAGAACCCGAGCGTCGGCGTGCCGACGAGCCGGCTGACGGCGCGCTGGCAGGCATGCCCGAGTTCGCTCATGGAACCGCTGCAGGCGATCGAGGCCACGCAGTCGGCCAGCACCGCCTCCGTTACGCGCGGAGCCTGCATTCCTCCCGTCCTCCCGACATCGACCTCCTCATCAGGTCCGATCGCCCGAACCGCCCCTCCCAGGCCGCCCCTCCGGCTGGTCGCGCGCAGGCTTTGACCAGTCGAGCATGTCATCATATCGCGCCGCGTCGCCGGCACCTACCCCCCCGAACGCGGGGGTTGTCGCAGCGCGCGAGCCGCCAGCATGGTTGTCGCATCGGGCGCCGTGCCGACCACGTATGCAGCGATCGGCCGGCGATACCCCGACGACAGTCACGCGGCGGCAATCGGGTCTCCGCGCCACGGATTCCACAGGGAGCGCAGATCGATGAACGTCCACCCCAAGCAACGCGATTACCTCGCACGCGTCGACGAGATCCTGCCGCTCGTGGAGGAGCGTGCCGGCGAGGCCGAGGCGCTGGGACACCTGACCGACGATGTCGTGGCCGCGATGCGCGGCTCCGGCCTCTACACGATGATGTACCCGGCCGCCGTCGGCGGCGGCGACGCGACGCTGGTCAAGATGATGCGCGTCGTCGAGCGCCTGTCGCACGCGCACGCCTCGGTAGGCTGGTGCACGATGGTCAACAACATGGAAGGCATGATGATGGCCGCCTTCATCGCCGACGAAGGCATCGCCACCGTGTTCGCCAACGGGCCGGACATCACGATCGCCGGCAACGGCGTGCCGCGCGGTTTCGCGCGTCCGGTGGACGGCGGCTACATGATCCGCGGACGCTGGGCCTATGGCAGCGGCATCCATCACGCCGAATGGATCCACACGGGCTGCTTCATCACCGACCAGGAGGGCAACATGGTGATGGGCGAAGACGGCCCGAAAATCATCATCACCCACCATCCCCGCGACACGATCAAGCTGCTCGGCAACTGGGACGTGCTCGGCCTGCGCGCCACCGGCAGCTACGACTACACCTTGCCGGACGGGCAGGAGGAGCTGTTCGTGCCGGCCACAATGACCTACAAGTTCGATGATACGGTGCCGCTGCGCGGCGGTCCGCAATGCGGTCTCGGCCTGGCCGGGCTCAGCGCCTTCGGCCATACGAGCTGGGCACTCGGCGTCGGCCGTCGCGTCCTCGACGAACTGGCCAAGGTGATCGTCGAGCGCACCGATCCGTTCGGCAAATCGGCCGACAGCCCGAGCTTCCGGTTCCAGTTCGCGCAGGCCGAAGCACGCTACCGCGCCGCACGCGCGCTCGCCTACGAGACGTGGCTCGCCATCGACGCGCGCGCCATGAAGGGCGAAGCCCAGCCGCTCGAGGCGGTGACGATGGCCAAATTGTGCCTGCGCCACCTGCACGACGTGATCTCCGACGTCGCCACTTTCGCCCATCGCGCCGCGCGCGGCGCCTCCCTGCACGCCACCCCGATGCAGCGCGTCTATCGCGACATCCACGCCGGCACCCAGCATATTCTGATGGCCGACCAGATCGTCGAGGAATGCGGGCGCGCCCTGCTCGGCTTAACCGGCGAGAACGCCGAGTGGACCGTCTTCGGCATCAAGGGATGACGCCCGACCTCGATCGCCCGCCGCATGGCCGAGAGACGTTTGCCGGGAGAACGCCGATGAATGCCGAGCCCGCCCAGCGCGCCCCGCGAATCGTCGGCTTTTGCGGCACGACCTGGCGTCCGGCCCGCGCCCGCGCGCTGGTCGACGCCGTCGGCGGCGAATTGCGGCGCGCGCACGGCCTGGAACCGGTCATCCACGATCTGGCCGACGTGGTGCCCGATCTGTGCTCGACACGGCCCGAGGCGATGGGTCCGCGCGCCCGCGCGCTCCTGGCCGAATTGCAGGCAGCCGACGGCATCATCATCGGCTGCCCGGTGTTCCAGGGCTCCTTCCCCGGCCTGTTCAAACACGTCTTCGACATGGTCGCGCCGGGTGCGTTGCGCGACCGGCCGGTACTCTTGACGGCGGTGGGCGGGGGCATGCGCCATTCGCTGATGGTGGAACATCAGCTTCGCCCGCTGTTCGGCTTCTTCGAGGCCCGGACCGTGCCGACCGCCGTCTATGCGTGCGCGGCCGAACTCGAGCCGGGCCGGCCGCTGCCGGCGCCGCTGACGGCGCGGATCGGCATCGCCGCGGAGCAGTTCGCCAGGCAGTTCGACCATCGCAGGGCTTCGGCCGCATGAAAACAGGAAAGCAAGCCATCATGAAAGACGCCCATCTGCGGGGTTTTGCCCGCACGAGCCGGACGATCAACGGCATCCGCACCGAACTGCTGGAGATCGGCGACGGTCCGCCGCTGGTCTTCCTGCACGGAACCGGCACCTTCACCGGCTTCGAGATGGCCCGGCAATGGGCCGCCTCGCATCGGGTCATCATCCCGTTCCATCCGAATTTCGGACTGTCGTCTGACAGTCCCGACTATGACGGCATCGAGGACTACGTGCTGCACTATCTCGACCTGTTCGACAGCCTCGGACTCGGAGCGGTCGATCTGGTCGGCTTTTCGCTCGGCGGCTGGATCGCGGCCGAGCTCGCCCTGCGCCAGCCCGCACGCGTTTCCAGGCTGGTTCTGGTGGCGCCGGCGGGACTGGTCGACCCGCAAGCGCCGGCCCCGAACCTGTTTGCGCTCGAGCCGCAGGAAATGCCGGCCTATCTCGCCCATGATCCGGCGCGGATCCTGCCGTATCTACCGTCCGGGCCGGACCCGGTGTTCGAGGCGGCGCTGGGACGCGAGATGGGCGCGGCGCAGCGGATTGCCGGTGGCAACATCCAGGGCAATCCCTTGCTGTCGCGCTGGCTGCACCGCCTGACCATGCCGGTCCTGTTGCTGTGGGGCGCCGAGGACAGGCTGCGCCCGACGGCGCAGGCGCAAAGCTGGGCCGACCGGCTGCCCGATGCCCGAACGCACCTGGTCGCCGCGACCGGCCATCTCGTTTTCGAGGAAACCCCCGAAGCGGCGCGGGTCGTCACCGATTTCCTGGGCGACTGAGCCTTTTCCAGAATCACGACACACAGCGGAGCTAGTCAGCACATGAGCTTTCCCACCGACACCATGCCCGCCGGCATCACCACCAAGGACGAGGCCACCGACGGCCTGGTGTGGAGCATTCTCGGCCAGACCTACACGCTCAAGCAGACCGCGGCGGATTCGATGGCCTGGCATGCCGTCTTTCCGTCGGGAACCTTCGTGCCGCCGCACGTGCACCCGACGCAGGACGAATTCGTCTACGTGCTTGGCGGCGTCTATACGATCTGGCTCGACGGCAAGGAAGAGCAGGCTCGGCCCGGCGATCTCGTGCGCATGCCCAGGGGCATCGCGCACGGCATTTTCAACAAGGGCGACGACACCGCCACCAGCCTGTTCTGGGTGACGCCGCGGCGTTCCCTGCAGGAATTGTTCGCGCGCATCCACAACGTTCCCGACCCGGTCGAGGTGGTGCGCATCGCCGCCGAGCACGAGGTCGACTTCCTGCCGCCGCCGGCCGCATAATTTCTCGGGCGGGCGCCGTCCGCCACGCAACTCGGCGCGCGAGTACGGTCATCCGCCCCGCGCGCCTGGAAACCGTCTTGTCTCGCCGGGATACAACCGTGAAGGCAACAGCGGATTGAGGAAAAAGTAACACCACGACAGGTAAAGGGTTCAGTCAGGGCAACCGAACGCCACCGCAATCCGGCGCAAAGACGAGGTGAAGGCCCGATGCGCCTCACGATCCATCCAGTCAACGCGTTTCAGAATGCCGTCCGGTTCACGCCGGACCGCCACTTGATCACCAGAACCCACCCGAAATGAGGCCGCTCCCGCGGGCCGGCTGAATGCTCCGCCGGGCCGGGATCTACCCCGCCTCTATCTCGGTGAGGCGCAATTTCGCTTGATATGATTTCCAGCAACCAAAGACATGTTCAAAAGGAAAACCACATGTGCAGCAAAGCCGACACGACGACCATCGGACGGCGCGATCTGCTCGCCGGCGGGCTGGCGCTTTCCATCGCTGGGTCGTTGGTCTCCCGCGCGCATGCAAAGGAGGCCGCGTCCGCGCCGGTGACGCCCGATGAAGCGTTGCAGCGCCTGATCGACGGCAATGCGCGTTATGTGGCGAACGCGCCGATCAACACCGATCACTCCGTCGGACGGTCGAACCGGGCGCTCGGCCAGCAGCCCTTCGCGGCGATCGTCAGCTGCGCGGATTCGCGCGTGGCGCCGGAACTGATCTTCGACCAGGGCCCCGGCGAATTGTTCGTCGTGCGGGTTGCCGGCAATTTCATCAACGAAGAGGGCCTGGCGAGCCTCGAATACGGCGCGGCCGTTCTCGGCATCAAGACGATCGTCGTGTTGGGGCATACGTCCTGCGGCGCGGTCGACGCGACGATCAAGTCGGTCCAGGACGACACGCTGCCGCCCGGCCATCTGCCGAGCCTGGTCAACGCCATTCGTCCTGCCGTCGAGCAGGCGATCGCCGATGGCTCGAGCGACCTGCTGGCGGCCGCGACCGCGCGCAACGCCAAGCTCAACGCCGAGGCCGCGCAGACGGCGGCGCCGATCCTGTCCGACCTCAGCGCATCGGGCCGGCTCAAGGCCGTCGCCGGCGTTTATGAAATCGCGACCGGAAAGGTCGATTTCCTGTAGCACCTTCCAAGAACGGCTCCGATCACGATCGCGCGGCAGCAATTTGCCATCATGACGCGGGGTCGCGATCGGGGCCGGTGGCCGTCCATCCGGTCGACACGGCTTGTGGCTCGAATTTCTCCATAACCCGCCTGTATCGCCAGGCTCCGCTCGATCCCGGTTCCGGCCGTATGGGCGTCCGTCCGGACTTAGCGATCGGGAACGAATCGCGCCCCGCACCGTTGCCATCGGGCTTGGCAGCAGCATGCGGACCGCCCAAGATGCTGGTTCCGGTACGGGAGGGCACGAGGCGACCATGGCGCTCGCGATCTATCTGTTGCTTGCGACGGTTCTTCTCGCCGGAACGGTGCTTCCATTCCTGCCGGTCGCGCACGGGCTTGTGCGCGTCGGGGATTTTCCGCGCCAGCAATATCTCGCCCTGGCGCTCGCGTTGATCGCGGCCGCGCCGTTCTTCGCCGACCGGACGGCAATCTGGCTGGGGCTGCTGGCACTGCTGGCGGCGGTGGCGTTCGTTCAGGCGGTGCTGATCGTGGAATTCACGCCCTTTGCGCGCAAACAGTCAGCCGGCTTCGACCCGACCAGGCACGACGGCGACGCTTTGCGTCTCGTCGCTGCCAACGTCAAGATGTCGAACCGGCAACGCCGGGCCATGCTGGCCGAGTTGGAACGCGCCGAACCCGACATCCTGGTGCTGATGGAAGTGGACGATGGCTGGGCCGCCGCCCTGTCGCCGCTTACCGGCTTGTATCCGCATGTCGTGTCGCGCCCGCAGAACAACAGCTACGGCATGATCGTCGCAAGCCGTCTGGAGCTCGCCGACATCGCGCTCCAGTGTTTGCTGACCAAGGACGTGCCCTCGGTGGTGGCGACGGTCCGAACGAAGGCTGGCCGGCGCTTCCGGCTCTATGCCCTCCATCCCGAACCGCCGGTGCCGCACCGCGGCACCACGGGGCGCGACGGGGAAACCGCGCTGGTCGCGCTTCGTGTGCGCGAGGAGACATTGCCGGTGATCGTCACCGGCGACCTCAACGACGTCGCCTGGTCGAAGACCACCCGCCGGTTTCGCCGGGTCAGCCGCCTGCTCGATCCGCGTATCGGCCGGTCTGTCTTTTCCACCTTCGATGCCCGCATCCCGCTGCTGCGCTGGCCTCTCGACCATCTGTTCCATTCCGCCGAGTTCCGGCTCGCCGGCATGCGACGGCTGGCGCCGTGCGGGTCCGACCACTTCCCTGTCGCCTTCGATCTGGTGCTGTGCTCCGAGCCCGACGCGGACAGCCACCCCCAACCGGCCGATGGCGACGACGTCGCACACGCGCGCGAACTGGTCGAATCCGCCCGCAAACGCGACGAAAAGCCGATCGGCGGCGACTGGGAAACCTGACGCCGCCGGATCAGCCGTACCAGGGTCCCTGAACGATTTCGGTGTCAACGCCCGCGTTGGCCACCTTGTCGGCGAAGGCCTGCGGATCGCTGCCCTTGTAGTGGTAGGGATAGGCGTAGTCCGGCTTGAATTCGGCGACCGCCGCGCTTGCCTGGTCGATATCCATGGTAAAGGGCAGGTTCATCGGCACGAAGGCGATGTGGATTTTTTCCAGCGCCCGCATTTCGGGGATGTCCTCGGTATCGCCGGCAATATAGACGCGGCGGCCGTCGATGGTCAGCACATAACCGTTGTCGCGGCCCTTGGGATGGTACTTTAGCCGCGCCTCCGTGGTGTTGTAGGCGGGAACGGCGTCAACGCTGAGCGCGCCGATATCGGTGCTTTGACCATTGCCGATCGCGGTGGCCCTGGCCTTGAGATCGTCGGGCAGCATATCGAAGACGGCCGGATTGGTGATCAGCCGGGTGCCATCCTGAACCAGCGCCTCAAGTGTCTCGACATTGTAGTGGTCGCCGTGCTCGTGCGTGATCAGGATCAGGTCTGGCGCCGGCCGGCCCTGATAGGCCTCGGCGCCACCAACCGGATCGTTGTAGATCACCAGTCCCGGCACGGTCATGACAAACGATGCGTGGGCAATCGGATGGACGGTGATTTTTCCGCTGTCGGTGTCGTAGATGTCGCCGTTCACCTGGGCGCGGGCGTGAAACGGCACCAATGTGGTCGCGCCGAGCCCGACAAGGCCTGCCGCGCCGAGCTTGAGTGTATCGCGTCGTGTGAAGATCATTCCTGCCTCCGTTCGCTGGAGAAGCTGTTGCGTGTCGTGCAAACCGGCAGGACTCTCCCACACTCGGAGCCGGCCGCAACCGACGTTAATGTGAGCGGATCGGGAAATCCGGACGTTCGGCCGCTGCGTAAGAGACAGGTCGTGCCGTCGGGCGATCTAAGCTGCGAAACGCTGGGCGTCGGCGCCGTAATAATTGATGTAGCGGCCGGCGATCCACTCGACGGGCAGAATCACGAACACATCGGTGGTGTGGAAATCTGCATCCACCACGCAGCCCTCGCCGAAACGGGCCCCGACCCGCAGATAGCCCTTGATCAGCGGCGGCAGCTCGGCCATCGCGGCGCGGCTGTCGATCGCTTCGGCCGGCATCAGGTCCATCGTCTGGTAGCGCGACGGCACGGCGCGGACGCGCCACGCGTCTTCGGCGCGGAATTTGTGGGCGAGATAGGACAAGGCCCGCGCATGGGCGGCCGGAAAGACGCCCGGAAAGGATGCACAGCCGGTCATCACGTCGATGCTGTGCCGCCGGCAATAGGCCCATATGCCCTGCCACAAGAGTTCGACCGTGCGCTTGGATCGATAGTCCGGCAGCACGCAGGACCGGCCCAGTTCGAGAAACCGGCGCTCGGAATGCCGGGCGACAAGCGATTCGAGCTCGAATTCGTCGGTGGAATAGAATCCGCCGGCCGAGGCTGCGATTTCCTGGCGCAACAGCCGGTAGGTGCCGACAATGCGACGCGGATCGGGGCCGGGCAGCGTGGTGTCGAAGACGAGCAGATGATCGCAGATCGAATCGAAATGATCGGCGTCGCGCTGCTGCAGCATGTCGCCGCGCGCGCCGAGTTCGTCGTAAAACACCCGGTAGCGCACCTCCTGCGCCGCCGCGATTTCGGTCTCGTCGCGGGCAAGGCGCACCTCGAGCGTGCCGATTCGGCCCAGCACCTCGCCCGGCGCGACCGTCTCCAAGCCGCGGGCGGCTGGTGAAGGCATGTCCTTCCCGATCGCGCGCATCGGCATGGTCGATTCTCCCTCGTCGCGAGACTGCTCGCGCAGATACGAAGCCATGACTACAATAGGATGACAGCCGACTCGCCGCAAGCACAGCCTCAGGCGGCGACCTGGTGGCGGACGGCCTCCACCAGTTCGTGCGGGTCGAGCGGCTTGGTCACGAAACCGTTGGCGCCGTGCGACAGCACGTCGTGACGGGTTTTTTCCTGGCTGTCGGCCGACAACACCATGATCGGCACCGCCGCCAGCCCCTTTTCCTCCTCGTGCTTGCGAATCAGGGCGATGGCGTCGAGCCCGTCCATGACCGGCATGTGGAGATCCATCAGCACGATATCGAAGGGTCGGCGGCCGCGCGCGGCACGCACGGCTTCCACGGCGGCCTTGCCGTCGCGGACGTGATGCACGACATGGCCAGCCTTTTCGAGCACCGAACGGGCCATCAGCGCGTTGATCTCGTTGTCCTCGGCGATCAGGACCTGCAGGCTCGAGGCGCTCTTGGCCGACGGCTTGCGACGCTTGACCTCGAGGCGGTGAACGGTGCCGTGAGCCGGCGCATCGCCGGCGCCGTGGGTGAGGATGCGCAACAGGGTGCGCCCGCGCACCGGGCGGGCCAGGAAGGTCGAATAGCCGACCGCGCGATACTGGAACAGGCGGCCCCGATCGCCGGGCGCGATCAGGATCACCCCCTCGAGAGCGCGGGCGGCGACATCGCGAAGCCCGGCCAGGATCGCGCCGTCGCCCGATTCGAAGACAGCATCGATTAAAACGATCTCGAACGGTTCCTTGCGGGTGCGGATCAGTTTTTCCGCGTCGGACGGACTGCGCGCCACGGCGGCGCTGCCGCCATGGGCGGTTGCCGTCGCCATCATGGCGTCGGCCTCGACCGCATTCGCCGAAACGATCAGAATCGATTTGCCGTGCAGGGCGGCGGGATTGTCTTGCGCGAACACGGTGTCGGCCGGCAGCGGCAGGTCGAAGGAGAATTCCGAACCCTTGCCGACCTCGCTCTCGACGACGATGTGCCCGCCCATGGCATCGACGATGCGCTTGGAAATCGCCAGGCCGAGGCCGGCGCCGCCATGTTTTCGCGTCGGCGTGCCGTCGACCTGCTCGAACTCGCGAAAGATGCGGCCGATTTCGGCGGTGGTCAGGCCGGGACCGCTGTCGACCACCGAGAACCGCAGGGCCGGCGCCTCGCCATCACCGCTGATGCCGACGCGAACCAGCACGCCGCCTTCCTCGGTGAACTTGACGGCGTTGCCGATCAGGTTGAGCAGAATCTGCCGCAGGCGCCCGGGATCGGCCTCGATGGTAGCCGGAACGCCCTGCGTGATATGGCATCCCAGCCCGATCTTTTTGGAAAAGGCGCGCGCGGCCATCAGTTCCACGACATTCTCGACCAGTTCGTGCGGCGAGATCTGCTGTGGCTCGAGCTCCAGCCGGCCGGCCTCGATCTTGGAAAAATCGAGCAGGTCCTCGATCAGCGCCAGCAGCGCGTTGGCCGAGGTCGAGATCGCGCCGACATAGGTGCGCTGCTCGGGCGACAGGTCGGTATCGGCGATCAGCTTGGCCATGCCCATGATGCCGTTCATCGGCGTGCGGATCTCGTGGCTGACCGTGGCCAGGAAGCGCGATTTGGCCTGGCTTGCGAACTCGGCGCGTTCGCGCGCGGCGATCAGCGCGGTCTCGGCGCGCTTGCGCGCGGTAATGTCGCGCGCGATGGTGCGGTGCGACACGGCGCCGGTTTCCTCGTCGCGGACCGAAAGCTCGATCCAGGAAAACCAGCGCAGCCCCTCCGGCGTTTCGATCGGCACGTCGGCCGAACTCAGATATTCGCCATCGGCAAAGGCGGCATCGGGGACCATGCCGACTTCGACGCCGAGCTCGTCCAGCGTACGGCCGCACAAATCGCGCGGCTCGCGACCGAAAACGCCGGCGAAGACACTGTTGGCATAAACGATCCGGCCGTCCCGGTCGCGGTGCACGACGATATCGCCGAGCGCGTCGATCAGGCCGCGGAAACGCTGCTCGCTTTCACGCAGCTCCCACATGCGGTCTGCGAGTTCCTCGATCTCCGCGCGGGTGCGTTCGGCGTCCGAACGCGCCAACGCCTCGACGCGCCTGTCCTGCGCGATCGTCGCGCCGAAAATGGCGAGGCCGGAGAGACCTGTGGCGAGGAGGCCCAAACTCAGCAATTGCGGCGCGCCCGTCAGGAAGGCCAGCCCGGCAAGCACGAGGACGGCCACGACGATGGCCAGACTGCCCAGAACATGGCGGTCATGCGCGCGGGAAACCATGGATGTGGCGCGCTCGAGCCGCTGCGGCACGGCGGCTGTGATGTGCCGTGACGGGGCTGCCTGGGTGGAGAAAAACTTCCGCGCGTCCATGGCCGGACCCTAGCCCGGCACTGATTAGGGAAGATTTTGGCTGCCTGCTAAAATTTTAGCGAAACCGCACGGTTTTTCCGCCCGGACGCAGGCTCGCACAGGTTTGTGTTCAAAGGCCCATGTCGACCACGACCCGGCCGCGAATGCCGCCGTCCATGATCGCGCGCGCCGCCTCGAGAATGCCATCGAAGCCGATCGTGGTCGACAAGGTCGAGAGCTTGTCGCGGTCGAGGTCGTCGGACAGCCTGCGCCACGCTTCCTCGCGCAGGGCGAGCGGCGCCATCACCGAATCGATGCCGAGCAGGGACACGCCGCGCAGGATGAAGGGCGCGACGCTCGACGGCAGGTCCATGCCCTGGGCAAGGCCGCACGCCGCGACCGCGCCGCCATAGGACGTCATCGACAGGACGTTGGCCAGTGTGTGGCTGCCGACGGCGTCGACGCCGCCTGCCCAGCGTTCCTTGCCGAGCGGCCGGGCCGGGCCGGAGAGCTCGGCGCGATCGATGATCTCGGCCGCGCCCAATTCCTTCAGATAGTCCGCCTCGCTGGTCCGCCCGGTCGAGGCGACGACGTGATAGCCCAGCCGGGACAGGATCGACACCGCGACCGACCCGACGCCGCCGGCCGCGCCGGTGACGACGACCGGGCCGCGATCGGGGGAAATGCCGTGCCGCTCCAGAGCCATGACGCACAGCATCGCGGTATAGCCGGCCGTGCCGATCGCCATGGCGTCGAGCGGCGTCATCGTCCCGGGCAGCGGCACCAGCCAGTCGCCGCTGACGCGGGCACGCCCGGCAAAGGCGCCGTAATGGGTCTCGCCCACGCCCCAGCCATTGAGGACGACCTTGTCGCCCTCCTTCCAGCGGGCGTGACCGGACGACAGCACCGTGCCGGCAAAGTCGATCCCCGGGATCAGCGGAAAGCGGCGGATCACAGGTGCCTTGCCGGTGATGGCGAGGCCGTCCTTAAAGTTCACCGTCGTCGCTTCGACGGCGACCGTCACATCCCCTTCCATCAGATCCGCCTCGGACATCTCCTCAACGCGTACGGCCTGGGTCTTGTCCTCGTTGCGGGAGACGAGAATGGCTCGGAAGGTTTCGGACATTGGGCTTTCCACGGTCTGGTTGCACGACTGAGCCCGACTGTGCTGGCTCGGGGCGGCCAGGTCAACTGCCGCCGGAGCGCCGCTGCCGCCGCCACAGCAGGATTTCCTGCAGGATGACGAGCCCGGCGCCGAGCGTGATCATCACGTCGGCGAGGTTGAAGACGGCGAACGACCAGACCGGCGTGTGAAACAGCACGTAATCGACCACGTAGCCGAGCCAGACGCGATCGATGAGATTGCCGAGCGCGCCGGCGATGATCAGCGCGAAACCGAGCCGGGCGGCGAGCTGATCCGCGCCGCTGCGCGCCGCAAGCCACAGCACGAACAGGATCACCGCCGAGGTGACGATCACCAGGGCGGTGTCGCCCAAATCCGCAAACAGCGAAAAGGCGATGCCGTAATTGCGGGTGTGAAACAGCGCCAGAAAAGGCAGCAGCTCGATCCGCTCGTGGAGCGCCATGCCGCCTTCCACGAGGCGCTTGATCCATTGATCGAGCACGACCCCGCCCGCCACGATCGCCAGATAGCCGAAGCGCATCATGCCGAGGGACCATCCAGAGCTAGGGCCGAGCGCCTGATTTCGTAAAGCATGACGCCGGTGGCAACCGCGAGATTGAGCGAATCGGCGCGGCCGGCCTGGGGAATGCGCAACAGCCGGTCGCAGGCCGATGCCAGGCTGTCGGGCAGACCCTGCTGTTCGTTGCCCATCACAAGCACGACCGGCTGACCGGCATAGTCAAGGCTGCGATAGTCGACCGCACCCTCGAGATGGGTGCCGGCGACGAGCCCCGAAAACCCGGCCCGCCAGGCCAGGAACGCATCGGCCGAGGCCCGCGCCACCGGCACGGCGAAAATCGAGCCCATGGTCGCGCGCACCGTTTCCGTGGCGAAGGGATCGGTGCACTCGCCGACCAGGATGACGCCGCGGGCGCCGACCGCGTCGACGGTGCGGATGATGGTGCCGAGATTGCCCGGGTCGCGGACCCGGTCGAGCGCGACCCAGACATCGTCGCCGGCGGGGGCGATGTCGGCGAGCGGCATCCAGCGCTGCGCGAACACGCCGGCCACGGCCTGCGGATTGTCGCGCCGCGAGATCGCCGCCATCACCTTGTCGTTGACTTCCAAGACGAGGCCGCCGGCGGCCACGACGCGCGCGGCGGTCTTTTCGACCAGGGCGTTGCCCAGCGCCGATTTGGAAAACAGCAGCGTGTCGAGCCGCCAGCCGAGATCGAGCGCGTCGATGACCAGCTTCAGCCCCTCGGCCAGAAACGCGCCCTGCCGGTCGCGATGCTTCTTCATCGACAGGGCGCGGATGTCCTTGATCGCCGGATTGGCGAGGCTGGTCACTTCCTTGACCTGGCCGACGCGGCGGCCGGTTGGCGAGGGCGGCGTCATGCGCGCACCCAGCGTGAGAACAGCGAGGTCGACAGCGCGCGCCCGGCCGCCTTTTCGCGGATCACGAGTTCGCCCGATTCGACCCTGCCGCCGAGCCCGGCGCAGGCGTCGCGCATCAGCGCATGGATGGCGAAGAACGAGGCGCGGATCGAATAGGCGGTGAGCACGAGCGCGATCGGCCTGTCCGACAGGATGGCGCGGCAATTGGCGACCATCGACGGCAGATGCTCGAAAAGCTGCCAGACCTCGCCCTTCGGGCCGCGCCCATAGGCGGGCGGGTCGAGCAGGATGATGTCGTAGCGCTTGCCGCGCCGGACCTCGCGCTCGACAAACTTGGCCGCGTCCTCGCAGATCCAGCGGATCGGCCGATCGGCGAGGCGGGCGACTTCCTGGTTCTCGCGCGCCCAGGTGATGGCTTTTTTGGACGCGTCGACATGGGTGACCTCGGCGCCGGCGCGCGCGGCCACCAGCGAGGCGAGGCCGGTATAACCGAACAGGTTGAGCACCCTGACCGGGCGGTTGGCCGCCTTGATGCGGGTTTCCATGTCGGTCCAGTGCGACGCCTGTTCGGGAAAGACGCCGACATGGCGGAAGGAGGTGAAGCGGCCGAGATAGTCGATGCCGTCATGGCGCATCGGCCAGGTCTCGCCGAGCGCGGCGGCGGGAAAGCGCCAGCGTCCCATGCCCTCCTCGTCGGTGTCGCCGGTGAAGACGGCGTCGGCCGCCTCCCACTCGGCCGCCGGCAGGGCGCGCGCCCAGATCGCCTGCCCCTCCGGCCTGCGGATGCGATAGGGGCCGTATTGCTCGAGCTTTTCGCCGTCGCCGCTGTCGAGCAGCGCGTAATCGTCGTTCGCGCCGACCTCGAGGATCAGCGGCACCGTCTGCGCCGGCAAGGGACCGTCGGGGCGCACGCTCGGCGCCGAGCCCTGCCTCTTGTCGGACGCAGGGGGCCTGTCCCGGCCGGGCGCGGCTTTTTCCGGCATTGCCGGGCGCCGCGGCGGCCGATTGCCGGCGGCGGACGACCGCGCGGCGCGGCGCTTGTCGCGGGACGGTTTCACGGCCTGTCGGTTCCTTTGAACATTGCCGGCTTTTGGCACAGCCCCGGCCGGCGCGCAACGCGGCGCACGCACGGCTCCGGTCGTTCTAGCGCGCCGTCGCCTCGTAGACGGCGACGCCCGCGGCCAGGTCCTCCAGAGCGGCGCCGACCGACTTGAACAGCGTGATCTCGTCGGCGTCGCGCCTTCCGGCCCGTTCGCCACGCGTCAACTCGTAAAGGTCGGCAAGAATCCGCTCGGGGGTCAGGACGCCCGACTGCAGCGGCTGGACGATGTCGCCGGCTTCCTTGGTGGCGCCGGCGCGGGTGTCGACAAAGACCCGCGCGCGGCGGACCGCCTCGTCGTCGGCCTCGCGCATGGCCGGCGTGAAGCCGCCGACGAGATCGACATGGATTCCAGGCCGCAGCGCGGCGCCCTTTATCAGCGGTTCGGTCGAGATCGTCGCCGCCGAAACGATGTCGGCCCAGCCGAGCGCGGTGTCGAGATCGCCGGCAACCGTTGCGGCATAACCTTGATCGCGAAGTCCCGCCGCCGCCTTTTCGGCGTTTTCGGACGTGCGGTTCCAGATCCTGATCTCGGTGATCGGGCGCACGGCGGCATGCGCCCGGACGAGAAACGGGCACAGCGCGCCGGCGCCCAGGACGAGCAGGCGCGCGGCATCGGCGCGTGCGAGATAGCTTGCCGCCAGGGCCGAGGCGCAGGCGGTGCGCCATTGCGTGAGGCGCTGGCCGTCGATCAGCGCGCGTGGCGCGCCGGTCTTGCCGTCGAGCAGCAGGTAAAGCCCGTTCACCGCCGGCAGGCCGACTGCGTTGTTGTCGGGGGTGACGGTGACGATCTTGACCCCGATATACCCGCCGTCGGAGGTACCGGTTTTTTCGAAATCGCCCCAGGCCGGCATCAGCAGTAAGGTGGAGGCGGCGCCGTCGGGCCGCTCGACCGTGTGATGGTGACGCACCGGCTGCACCGCGCCGTCGCGAAAGCGTTCCCGCAACGCCTCCACCAGCCCGGCGAAGGTTAGCGAACGGTCAACCTGGTCGCGATCGATCATGCGCATCGCGCCGCGCTCCTCCTCACAGCGATCGGCAAAAACCCGAAATCCCGACGGGAGAACCCGCCGTGACGCCGCATCCAGCGTCAGGCGCGCGTGGCCGGCACGCCGGCGCCTGCATCCCCGGAAGGTGCCGGTGCGCTCTGGCTGGTCTGGCGCAGCAGATTCTGCACTTCCTTGCTCTTGGCGCGGGCCTCGCGTCGATAACGGCCCTGACGCAACCAGGTGACGAGGCTGCCGATAATCATGCCGCAGACGAGCGCCACGAACAGCAGCACGAACAGCGGCAGGTCGGTCGTCAGCGCCGGATTGCCGGGATTGAAGGGATCGAGCGTGAAAGCGACCGGCGCCCGGTTGGCCACGGCGAGCGCAATCAGCGCCACCGCCACCGGGACCACCACGACAATGAGCACGACGCGGTTCAGCATCTTCACTCCGAATTTCCGTCCACGGACCCCATGACCGCGACTTTTCCCGAAACCCGGCACTCCGCCAGTCGAACCGCGCTTCACGCCGTTCGCGTAACCCGAGCCGGGGCGCCGCGCAAGCCGGACCGCCTCATTTTGCGTTCAGGCGCTCGCGCAGTTCCTTGCCGGTCTTGAAGAACGGGATCCACTTCTCCTCGACCTCGACGGCGTCGCCGGTGCGGGGATTGCGCCCGATCCGCGCCGGCCGGTTCTTGACCGAAAAGGCGCCGAAGCCGCGCAACTCGACCCGGTTTCCTTCGGCCAGAGCCTCGCTGATTTCCTCGAAAATGGCATTCACGATGTTTTCGACATCACGCAGAAACAGATGCGGATTGCGATTTGCAATCGTCTGTACGAGTTCGGATTTTATCATTTTTGCGCCGATCCTGCTTTGCCCGAAATCCTTGATTGTCCGAGCTTTATTGTTCCCCTGCCGCTCCCTCGGCAGGTTGCCAGAGCGATACCAGACCGTCAAGCAAGAGCCGTTCGGCGCCAAGCGCGCGCAACAGCGCCGCCCCGCCCTCTTCAAGCCCAAGCCTCCCTTCGGTTCCGCCCACGAGCGCATCGAGCCAAAAATAGGACGCGGCGTCGCGTTTCGGCTTCCAGTCGATGACGTCGAGTTCGGTGTCGACCCCCTTCGACTTCAGCCACGCAAGCGCCGTCTCCTCGCCGCCGAGGGCATCGACCAGCTTGCGCTCGAGCGCCTGGCGCCCGGTGAACACGGAACCGTCGGCGAGCCGTTCGGTCTCGACGCGCGACAGCGGCCGCCGCTCGGTCACGAGACCGACGAACCAGTCGTAAGAATCGAGGATCATCGCGCGGATCATGGCGCGCTCCTCCTCGGTGGTCGGATTGAACGGCGAGGGCTCGGCCTTGAGCGGCGAGGATTTGATCTCTTCCAGCTTGATGCCGACCTTGTCCATCAACCCGGTCACGTCGGGAAACTGCACCAGGACGCCGATCGAGCCGACGATCGAGGATTTGCGGGCCACGATATGATCGCTCGCGCTGGCGATCATGTAGCCGGCCGAGGCGGCGAGCGTGCCGACCTGGGCCACGACGGGCTTTTTCTCGGCCAGGCGGCGCACCGCCTCGAAGATCGCCTCGCCGCCGGCCGTGGTGCCGCCGGGCGAATCCACCGCCAGGATCACGCCCTTGACCCTGTCGGTCTCGGCGATCCGCTCGAGGCGGTCGAGGAGTTCCTCATCCTCGGTGATGGTGCCTTCGATGCGGACCTTGGCGATCTGGTCGGCGCCGCTGCCGGGCAGGCTGTCGCCGAACAGGCGAAACCCGTAGGCGGCAATGGCCAGGGCGGCCACCACGAGCGCGACGACGCGCCAGAAGGTGAGTTTCCGCCGCAGCCGGCGGCGGTCTATGAGGTCGTCGGCGCGCAATGCCATGTGGTGCCTCGCAAGAATCGTGTTTGGTGCCGGTCTCTTAGACCGGATCGGCCATGCAATGAAACGCCCTGAAACGGACATTTCAGCGCTGGGCGGCGTCTGCCCGCGACTTGAGGCCCTCGCAGTTCAGGCAAAATCCTCGCATGTCACCCAAAAATAACCATATTGGACTGAAAATCGAGATAAGAAGACGATACCCTGAACGGGACGGTTCGATTTATACGCACAAGCCGTCATCTGATGGATAGTCCACTCCAACGTGAAACCGGCAGACGGATGATTTCGACAGCCCCCAAACAGGAGCGGGTCTTTGCATAGCGCTCACGGTCCGGGTCCAGAAACGACCGGGCGCGAGGAAGCCGCTTTTCTCAAGGCCAGGCGCTATTCGAGAAGGGTGCGCGTGGTCAAGCTTGCCCTGCCGCTGGTCGGCGCCGCGCTCGCCATCGGCTTTTTCGGCTATTCCTACGTGCTGTCGCCAAGTTCGGTGTCGATCGGCATCGGAGGCACGGCGGTGCGCGACGGCAAGCTGGTGATGGCGAACCCCAAGGTGAGCGGCTACACCCAGGACAACCTGCCCTATACGCTGACGGCGATACGCGCGATCCAGGACCTGTCTGAGACCGGCACGATCCAGCTTGAGGACATCGACGCGAAATTTCCCGTCGACGAGAACAACTGGGCCCGGGTTCTTGCGCGCACCGGCACCTATGACGACACCGGCAACACGCTTGACATTACCAGCCCCGTCACTTTCAAGACCACCGACGGCATGACCGCCAATTTGAAGTCGGCGTTCATCAATATCGAGGCGGGCGAACTCAGCACCTCCGAACCCGTCGACATCCTGCAGGATGGCTCCAGGGTGACGGCCGACACGTTCAAGGTGCTGGACAAGGGCAAGGTGTTCGTTTTCGAAAAACGCGTCCGGGTCATGATCGAGCCGCAGAATCGGGCGGACCAAGCCCCGCGCGAAGAAGCCGAGGCCGGAAACTGAGATGAACAAATTCGCAATCGTCCTATTCGGTTTCGGCCTGAACGCGCTTCTGGCGGGCGCGGCGACGGCCCAGTCCGAGCCGCGCATGACGGGGCTGAAACTGTCTGGCGACGACCCGATCCAGATCGAAAGCGATCGGCTGGAAGTGCGCGACGCCGAAGGGATCGCGATCTTCACCGGCAATGTGAACGTGGTCCAGGGGCCGACCCTGCTCAAATCGGGCAAGATGACGGTCTATTACGCCACCGACGGCGCCACGGAATCGGCCCCCTCGGCGGGCCCCGATGCGAGCCGCATCGAAAGGCTCGAAGTCGACGAGAACGTCTATGTGAAGACGGAGACGCAGGTCGCGACGGCCGACAGGGCGTCTTTCGACATGAAGACGGAAGTTCTGGTCATGACGGGCAAGGAGGTGGTGCTGTCTGACGACGGCAATGTGCTCGTCGGCTGCAAGCTCACGGTCCAGATGGCGACCGGCCACGCCTTGCTCGACGGCTGCGACCAGTCCGATGGCGCGACAGGGCGGGTAAAAATGCTGCTTCAGCCAAAATCCCAAAGCCAGTAGGCCACGTGTTGACCGTGTTTTCGCGATTTCTTGGCGGCAGCAAGACCGACGGCGAGACGACCGGCGTGCGTCCGGATCGCGACAAATACAAGGGCACCCTGATCGCGCGCGGCCTGTCGAAGAGCTATCGCGGGCGCTCTGTGGTCAGCGGCGTGTCGATCGGCCTGCGCGCCGGCGAGGCGGTCGGCCTGCTGGGACCGAACGGGGCCGGCAAGACCACCTGTTTCTACATGGTGACCGGGCTCGTGCCGGTCGACGAAGGCATGATCGAGATCGACGGTTTCGACGTGACGACGATGCCCATGTATCGCCGCGCGCGGCTCGGCATCGGTTATCTGCCGCAGGAGGCTTCGATCTTCCGCGGGCTGACCGTGGAAGGCAATATCCGCGCGGTGCTGGAAGTGGTGGAGAAGGACCGCAAGCGGCGCGAGGAGAAGCTCGACGAGCTTCTCGAGGAGTTTCACATCCCCCATCTGCGCAAGGCGCCGGCCCTGTCTTTGTCGGGCGGCGAACGCCGCCGGCTGGAAATCGCCCGCGCGCTGGCCTCCAACCCGAATTTCATGCTGCTCGACGAACCGTTTGCCGGCGTCGACCCGATCGCTGTATCGGACATCCAGCAATTGGTGCGCCACCTGACCGCGCGCGGCATCGGCGTGCTGATTACCGATCACAATGTCCGCGAGACGCTGGGCCTGATCGACCGCGCCTATATCCTGCATGCCGGCCAGGTGCTGACCCATGGTCGCGCCGCCGACATCGTCGAAAACCCCGACGTACGCCGCCTTTACCTCGGCGAAGGCTTTTCCCTGTAGCGTCACGCATGGCGGGCTGACGGCGCGAATTCGGCGTCGGACGCTTGACAAGCAAAAGCCGGGCCAGTCTCTAATGGCCGCAAGGCTTTTCGGGTGCCGCCCCGGGAAGTTCGGCGAAAACGCGGGATTCTTGATGGCGCTGACAGCAAAGCTCCAGCTGCGCCAGTCGCAGTCGCTGGTGATGACACCGCAACTGATGCAGTCGATCCGGCTGCTGCAGATGACCCATCACGAGCTGGAGCGCTTCATCGACGAGGAAATCGAGCGCAATCCGCTAATCGAGCGCCAGGACGCCGACGCGGCAGGGACGGAACCGGACCTGCCGGAGGCGGACGCGAGCGACGGCAACGCAGACGGCGACTGGTTTGCAACCAGCCTCAACAACGATGCCGAAGCGCTGGCCGGCCAGTTCGACACCACGCTCGAAAACGTCTTTCCCGACGATCCCGGCGGCGGCGACCGCCTTGGCCCCGCCTTGTCGGCCAGCTGGAAATCGGGCGCCGGCGCGGGTCCGGGTCCGGGTCCGGGTCCGGGTCTCGGCGCGGCCGGCGCGGACGGGTTCGACTTCGAGGACGTGACGGCCGCCGCGCCGAGCTTGCGCGACCATGTGCGCGAGCAATTGGCGCTTGCCTTTTCCGATCTCACCGAGCGGCTGATCGCGGCCGACCTCGCCGAGGGACTCGACGAATGCGGCTATTTGCGTCTCGACCTGGCCGAGGTTGCCGGCCGGCTCAACGTGGAGACCGATATGGTGGAAGCGGTTCTGCGCGTGTGCCAGAGCTGCGATCCGGCCGGACTATTCGCCCGCGACCTCGCGGAATGCCTCGCCCTGCAGCTCGATCGGCGACACAGGCTGGACCCGGCGATGCGCACGCTTCTCGACCATCTCGATCTGCTCGCACGGCGCGATTTCGCCGCGCTGCGGAAATTGTGCGGGGTCGACGAAAGCGACCTGATCGACATGCTGGCCGAAATTCGCGCCCTCGACCCCAAGCCGGGATCGGCCTTCCTGCATAGCGGCATCGAGACGGTGCTGCCCGATGTCGTGGTCTCGGCCGCGCCGGACGGCGGCTGGACGGTCGAGCTCAATCCAGACGCACTGCCGCGGGTCCTGGTCGACCAGACCTATTTCGCCCGCGTCTCGCGCGAGGCAAGCTCCAGGGAAGACCGCGAATTCGTCTCGCAATGCCTGCAGGACGCCAACTGGCTGACACGCAGCCTCGACCAGCGCGCCAGAACGATCCTGAAGGTCGCCTCCGAGATCGTGAAGCAGCAGGACGCGTTCCTGGCCTACGGAATCGCTCATATGCGTCCGCTCAATTTGCGCACCGTGGCCGACGCGATCGGCATGCACGAATCGACCGTCAGCCGGGTGACGACCAACAAATACATGCTGACGCCGCGCGGCATGTTCGAATTGCGCTTCTTCTTCACCGCCGCCATCGCTTCGGCCGAAGGCGGCGAGGCGCATTCGGCCGAGGCCGTCCGGCATCACATCCGCGAAATGATCGCGCGGGAAAATCCCGCCAAGGTTCTGTCCGACGACGCAATTGTGGATATCCTGAGGAAAACCGGGATCGACATCGCCCGGCGCACCGTCGCCAAGTACCGGGAAAGCATGGGCATTCCCTCCTCCGTCCGGAGACGGCGCGAAAAGCGCGCCCTGGCCGCGGCCGCCCCCGTGACGGCGCCGGCTCGAGGCCGGGCATGGGTCCCGCGTTGACAAACGCGGATGGAGTGACTAGAAGCCCGCCACCCGACGGGCGGCACGCCAATTGCGGCCGCAGCAGGACGATGGCGGAACGGTATTCCGGAATTTTTCACTGAAGCCAGCATTGGTGTCGCCGCGGAGCCTTGTAAGCGGCGGCCACGGGTATAAACTCGGGCGATTGCATCATGAGTGGCAAGGAAAGGTCGGCTTTCAGATGAGCCTGCGCATTTCTGGCAAGCAAATGGAAATCGGCGATGCGTTCCGCGCTCGCATCGACGGTCGGATAGCCGAAGCGGTCCACAAATATTTCGATGGCGGGTTCTCGGGTCGGGTGACGGTCGAAAAGACCGGAGCGCGCTTTGCCGCGGACTGCATGCTGCATCTCGACACCGGCATGACGCTGCAGGCCGAAGGCAGGGCGCAGGACCCGCAGGCGGCCTTCGATGCGGCCGCCGACCGGGTCGAGAAGCGCCTGCGCCGCTACAAGCGACGCCTGAAATCGCACCAGGGCGCGCCCGAAGAGGCGGCCTGGACCGACATCGCCTACACCATCATGGCGCCGGTCGCGGACGAAGACGATGAGGTTCCCGAGGACTTCTCGCCCGCTATCGTCGCCGAATCCTCGCTTGCGCTCAAGACGATGTCGGTGGCGTCCGCCGTCATCGAGCTCGATACCAAGGATAGTCCCGTCTACGTTTTTCGTAATGCCGGGACCGACACCGTCAACATCGTCTACAGGCGAGAGGACGGCAATATTGGCTGGATCGACCCCTCATCGGTTTCCGGCAACAGTGCCTAGGGCCAACGCCCCGTTGACATGATTCAAGCGGGTGTTGACCCCGGATCCGCGATCTGACAGCCGCGGCTCTTCTTCGTCGAGGAGACCGGGCGCGGCGTGCAGAGAAAGGAATGCGCGAATATGGATCTCAGCGATCTGATCGAGGTCCCGGCGGTGCTGCCGGCCTTGAAAGCGAACTCCAAGAAGCAGGTGCTGCAGCTTCTGGCCGAAAAGGCCAGCGCCGTCACCGGTCTTCCGGAGCGCGAGATTTTCGACACGATCTTGCAGCGCGAGCGGCTGGGCTCGACCGGCGTCGGCAACGGGATCGCGATCCCGCACGGCAAGCTTCCCGGCGTGGACGCCATCACCGGCGTCTTCGCCCGCCTGGAAACGCCGGTCGATTTCGAGGCGCTGGACGACCAACCGGTCGATCTGGTGTTTTTGCTGATCGCGCCGGAAGGCGCCGGCGCCGACCATCTCAAGGCGCTGTCGCGGATCGCCCGCGTGCTGCGCGACGGCGATACCGTGGCCAAGATCCGCGGCACAAAGGACGCCACGGCGATCCACACTTTTCTGGCCTCCACGCCGGCCTCGCACGCCGCATAGGCACCAAGGTGCGCGTCGTCCGCGTCGCTCGGCGTTCCGCTGGGGCGTGGTGTTTTCGGAAGCCGGGACCGGCTTTTCACCATCGAAGACCGACGCCCGCCGCACCGACGCCGCCCGACGCGCGCCGCCCGGCTGCGTTCAGTGGATGCTGAGCGGCGTCAGATCGTTCTGGATCGCCGCGCCGAGCGCGCTTTCGCGTTCGTCCGTCAGCATGATCGGCTGGCCGTTGGCGGCAAACAGCGCCCACAATTCGAGCCCCGGGGCCATCTCGGGCAGGCCGGGATAACGCCCGCGCAGATCGTCGCTGGACACCTTGCGCAGATACGCGACCGCGCCCTCGCCGAGATGCGCGAATTGCGCCTGGCTCATGGTCGTTTTGACGTCGTGGTTCTCGTTATGCGTCATGGCAGCCTCCATCCGTCGGACCACCCATCCGGGCCGGCCCTCTTCAGAGCTATCGGTGCAGAAATCAGTCTTTCACCGAGATGTTTATTTTTTGTACATGATGCTCGGGCTCGGGCCGGTCGAGATCGACCGACAGCAGACCGTTCTTCAGTTCCGCGCCGATCACGCGCATGCCGTCGGCGAGCACGTAAGCGCGCTGGAACTGGCGCGCCGCAATGCCGCGATGCAGAAAATCGCGTTCGACGTCGTCGACCTGCTTGCCGCGGATGACCAACTGGTTGTTTTCGGTCGCGACCTCGAGATCGCTTTCGCAAAACCCGGCCACGGCGAGCGTGATCCTGAGACAGTCGCCGCCGCCATTGTGGCCGCGTATGCGCTCGATATTGTAGGGCGGATACCCGTCAGCAGCCTTGCTCGCCCGCTCCAGGGTCTTTTCCATCGCCTCGAACCCCAGCAGCAGCGGGCTCGAAAAAGGCGTCATTCGCGTCATCATCATGTCCTCAAAGAGCGACGTGGATAGCGGAAAACCCAGATGGCGTTTTTCCACATGCACCTGATATGGTCCGCTCCAACAACGAGTTCAAGTAGGTTTGGAGGATGCCGATGGCCGGCGGACGCAAGATCATTATCGATACCGACCCTGGCCAGGACGACGCGATCGCCATCCTACTGGCGCTCGCCAGTCCCGAGCTCGACGTGCTGGGCATCACCGCGGTCGCCGGCAATGTGCCGCTGGCGCTGACGGAAAAGAACGCCCGCAAGATCTGCGAACTGGCCGGCAGGCCCGAGACGAAGGTGTTTGCCGGCGCCGTCCGGCCGCTGGTGCGCCCGCTGGTCACGGCCGAACACGTGCACGGCCGCACCGGGCTCGACGGGCCCGACCTGCCCGAACCGACGATGACGCTGCAAAACGAATACGCCGTCGATTTCATCGTCGACACGCTGATGGCCGAGGAGGCCGGCCAGGTGACGCTGTGTCCGCTGGGGCCGCTGACCAATATCGCGCTGGCGCTGATCCGCGAGCCGCGGATCGCCACGCGGATCCGCGAAATCGTGCTGATGGGCGGCGGCTTCTTCGAGGGCGGCAACGTCACGCCGGCCGCCGAATTCAACATCTATGTCGACCCGCACGCGGCCGAGATCGTGCTTGGCGCCGGCATCCCGGTGGTGATGATGCCGCTCGACGTCACCCACAAGGCGCTGACGACCGCCCGGCGCGTGGCGCGCTTTCGCGGTCTGGGCACGCCGGTCGGTGCCGCCGCCGCGGCGCTGCTGGAATTCTTCGAACGGTTCGACGAGGAAAAATACGGCACCGATGGCGGACCGCTGCACGACCCCTGCGTGATCGCCTATCTTCTCAGGCCCGACCTGTTTGGCGGGCGGGCATGCAATGTCACGGTCGAGACCGCCTCGGAATTGACGATGGGCATGACCGTCGTCGACTGGTGGGGCGTCACCGACCGGCCGAAGAACGCCACGGTGATGCGCGACATCGACGATGACGGGTTTTTCGAGCTGCTGACCGACCGGCTGGGCCGGCTTTAGGGCCATTCATCTTTCGCGGGAATCGCTAAGCCGACGCGGCGGCGCGAGGCGGATGGCGCGGGCCTGCGCCAGGCCTGGCGTGTCTCGATGTCAGTTCAGCGCGTAATGCGAGGTGCCGTCGGGCTTGACCGTGCGCAGGATCGTCACCCTGGTTCCCGGCTCGATATCGGGCGATCCGCTGACCACCAGGGTCTGGGTGCTGTTGTCGATGCGAATGGTGATGCGCGCGCCACCGGCCGCGCCGTCCTTGGCCGGCTCGACGGCGACCACGCTGCCCAGCATTTCCATCTGTTCGAAGATCGGCTTGTTGTCCTGCATCAGCCAGATGATGATCGGCCCGGCCAGAAGCGCGCCGATCAGCACCAGCGGCAAGAGCATCCTCAGGCGGGGACGCCATGGCCCGCCGCGCGGGTCCGGCATTTGCTCCCGAACCCCGCCCGCCTTGTCCTGGCTGGAGGTCATAGCCGCGCCTCGACATCCTCGCCAAGCGGGATCGCCGGCTGCGCGCCGGGCTTCAGGCAGGCGAGAGAGCCGGCGACCGCGGCGCGGCGCAAGGCGGCCTCGAGCGGTTCGCCGCGTTCCAGCGCCGCGCCCAGATAACCGCAGAACGTGTCGCCGGCGCCGACCGTATCGACCGGCGTGACCGCCAGCGCGGCAACGCGGAAAAACCCGTCCGGCGCGGCGGCAAGCACGCCCTCGCCGCCGAGCGTGACGATGACGATGCGCCCCGTCCTGGCGACGAAATCGCGCATGCGCGCCTCGCGGTCTTCGCCTTTTAGGCCGAGGGCGCGCGCGCACAGGTCGAACTCGGTTTCGTTGGCCACGACGTAATCGGCCAGCGCCAACAGATCGGCGGCCTCGTCGCTATAGGGCGCGGTGTTGAGCACGGAGACCGCGCCGGCCGCGCGCGCGGCCTCGAGCGCGGCGCGGACCGTCTCGAGCGGGATTTCCTGCTGCATCAGCACCACGTCGCCCGCGCCAGGCGCGGCCTTGGAGACATCGCCCGGCAGCACGGCCGCGTTGGCGCCGGCCACGACCGCGATCATGTTCTCCCCGTCGTCGCCGACCAGGATGAGGGCGGTGCCGGTCGAGGCGTGGGTTTCGCCGACGCCGGTCAGGTCGACGCCGCCCCGCTCCAGCAGAGCCAGCGCCTCGGCGGCGAAGCTGTCCTTGCCGACCGCGCCGACCATGCAGACCGACGCCCCGGCGCGCGCGGCCGCCAGCGCCTGGTTGGCGCCCTTGCCGCCGGGCGCGGTGGCGAACGTGTCTCCGGCGACCGTCTCGCCCGGGCCGGGCAGGCGCCCGACCCTGGCGGTGAGATCGAGATTGATGGAACCGATGACGATGACCAACAGACGCCTCCCGCAAACCGGCGGCGACGCTAGCGCATCAATCGTTAAAAGGGAATCAGCAGGCCGCTGATCGCTGCGGCTAGATTAACGAGACCTGACCTGAAGCGCGGGTGCGATGCACGGCGCCGTGCCCGCGCGCCTAAGGGGTCGTCTTTCCGGCCTCCCAGCCGAGGATGGCGCGTTTGCGGGTCAGGCCCCAATGATAGCCGGTAAGCGCGCCCGACTTGCCGAGCGCGCGATGGCAGGGCACGACGAAGGAGAGCGGATTGGCGCCGACGGCCGCGCCGACGGCGCGGCTCGCCTTGGGCGCGCCGATCTCCGTGGCGATCGCCGAATAGGGTTTCGCCCGGCCCATCGGTATGCGCAGCAACGCCTCCCAGACCCGGACCTGGAAATCGGTGCCGATCAGCACGACCCGCAACGGCTCTTCCTGCCGCCAGCGCTGCGGATCGAAGACGCGCCCGGCATAGGGCGCGGTCGCGGCCATGTCCTCGACATAGGCGGCGTTCGGCCAGCGGCGCGTCATGTCGTCGAGCGCGGCGCGCTCGCCGCCGGCGTCGCAAAAGGCAAGGCCGGCCAGGCCGCGCTCGGTCGCCATGACCAGCGCGATGCCGAACGGCGAGACGTGGAAGCCGTAGCGGATCGTCAGGCCGGCGCCACGCGTCTTGTAGTCGCCCGGCGACATCGCCTCGTGGGTGACGAACAGGTCGTGCAGCCGCCCGGGGCCCGACATGCCGAGTTCGAGCGCGGTCTCCAGAAGCGGCGCGCCCTCGTCCAGAAGCCGACGCGCATGGTCGAGCGTGACCGCCTGCAAAAACGCCTTCGGCGACAGCCCGGCCCAGCGGGTGAACAATTTCTGCAGCCCGGTCGGGGTCTCGCCGACCTCGGCCGCAAGTTGGTCGAGGGACGGCTGGTCGCGATAGTCGAGGCTGATCTTTTCGATAACGCGGCGCACGATCTCGTAGTCGCCACCCTCTGGCGTGATGTCGCGTTCAAGGACTGCGGTGTGAGCGTTCATGGTCATATCTCCTTGGACGCCACTATCGTTCCGCCGCATCGCGATCTCCACCCGATTCCTGACAGGGCGCAGCCGGGCGTTCAGCGCTTTTTGGCGCTCGCCAGGGCGCGGCCGAATTCGGTCGCGAAACTTTCCCGGTCGTCCGGGTTGAGAAAGCCGCCGAGCGGGACCCGCCGTCCCTGCCCCTCGACCGCCATCCCGGTAATGCCGATCTCGTCGTGGCGGGCAACCGAAAACCGGGCCCAGAACGGATTGAACCGGTGTTCCTCCGTGCGCCCGGACGGCGCGGTCTTGCGAATGGCGACGCGCGTGCGCGACACCGACACTTCCTCGCGGGCGCGGGCGGCGCGGTAATTGAGGCGAAAGGCGATGTAGAGCGCCAGAATATCGAGCCCGAAAAAGCCGACGACCGGCCAGGCGCCGGCGGCGAGGAAAAACAGGCCGACCGCGCCCCACCCCGCCACCAGCGCGCCCATCAGCAGCAGGAAGCCGGTCCGGCCGAGCGAGCGATGCGGCGTCAGCAGCGCCTTGAAGAAAGGTTCGTCCGCGGCATAGGTTTCGCTCATGAGAGCGATTATAGAGCCTTCATGGTGAAGCCAAAGGACAAAAAGGCCGCACGCGCGCCGGCCCGCGCCACGACGCCGCGCAAGAGAAGACCCCGCTCGCTCTATTCGCCGGACGAGGTGCGCGAGATTTTCCGCCGGTTCTCGGTGCAGCGCCCCGAACCGAAGGGCGAGCTCGATCACGTCAACGCCTTCACGCTGCTGGTCGCAGTGGTGCTGTCGGCCCAGGCGACCGATATCGGCGTCAACAAGGCGACGCGCGGGCTGTTCGCCGTCGCCGACACGCCGCAAAAGATGCTGGCGCTCGGCGAGGACAGGGTCGGCGACCATATCCGCACGATCGGGCTGTGGCGCAACAAGGCGAAAAACGTCATCGCGCTGTCGCAAGCGCTGATTCGCGACCATGACGGCCAGGTGCCCGCCGACCGCGACCAGTTGACGAAACTGCCGGGCGTCGGCCGCAAGACCGCCAACGTGGTGCTGAACATGGCGTTCGGGCAGCCGACATTCGCCGTCGACACCCATATATTGCGGATCGGCAACCGGCTGGGGCTGGCGCCCGGCAAGACGCCGGACGCGGTCGAGAAGCGGTTTGTGGAGATCATTCCCGAAGACTATCTGCGCCACGCCCATCACTGGCTGATCCTGCACGGGCGCTACGTGTGCAAGGCGCGCAAGCCCGAATGCGAACGCTGCGTGATCGCCGATCTGTGCAGGGCCGCGGACAAGACCAACGCCATCCCCGCCCCCCTCGTGGAATGCGAAACCGGCTGAAGACGGGCCGAAACGAGCGGAAACGGCCTTCCTTGCACTTCACGGCCGAATGGACTACATCGTGCCCACATCCCGATTGCCCGGCGTATGCGCGGACGGTCCACGACCGTGCCACGCCAGCCCGCTGAGAGGCGAAGGCTTTCGTTTCGCCCCCGGGAAGGGAACCCGTTCCGTGTCGGACCAGTTCAGGACGCGGGCCAAACCGGCCGCAAGGCTGTTTGCAACCAGCGACGCTGTCGCGCAGACGAAGGAAGACCATTGCAGGTACTTGTCAGAGACAACAATGTCGAACAGGCGCTCAAAGTGCTGAAGAAGAAGATGCAGCGCGAAGGTGTGTTTCGCGAGATGAAGGCGCGCCGGTCCTACGAGAAGCCGTCGCAGCGCCGCGCACGCGAAAAGGCCGAAGCCGTTCGTCGCTCGCGCAAGGCCGCCCGCAAGCTGGCGCAGCGCGAAGGCCTGTTGCCCGGACCGAAGAAGAAGCCGCGTCCGGTGCGCCCGGGCGCGCCGCGTCCCCAGGCTGCCGGCGCCGCTGCGACGCCGAACCAGGCCTGAGCCGACCCTTTACGGCTTCAATGTCGATCGGGCCGCGCGCCTCCCGTCCGGAGGCACGCGGCCCGTTTTTCTTTACGCAGGTCCGCTCTCGATCCGTTCAGCTTTTCGCGGAATCGCAGAGCGGCTCTATTTTATTGTTTTGACGCCTTTCCGAACGGCGAACCGGTTTCCACTTCGCCTGGAAACGCTCTCGCTCGCCCTACCCGTGCGCGGCGGTGTCAGGCAGGTCTTGAGTCAGGCCTTGGTGCGCCCCGTCGACTTGGCGGCGCCCTTTTTGCCGGGCAGATGCCGGCCGAGCGCATCGCGGCTTTCGCGGCCATAGCTGGTGACGAAGTCGACGATGCGCGGCACGATTTCGGCGCGGAAACGCGAGCCGTTGAACACGCCGTAATGGCCGACGGACGGCTGCATGTAGTGCACGCGCATGTCGTCGGGGATATTGGTGCACAATGTCTGCGCGGCCTTGGTCTGGCCGAGGCCGGAAATATCGTCGTTTTCGCCCTCCACCGTCATCAGCGCGATCGAACGGATCGCGGCCGGATCGACCGGCTCGCCGCGATGGGTCATCTCGCCCTTGGGCAAGGCGTGGCGGATGAACACCGTGTCGACCGTCTGCAGGTAGAATTCGGCCGTCAGGTCCATCACGGCCAGATATTCGTCATAAAAATCGCGGTGCTTGTCGGCCGAATCGCCGTCGTTCTTGACCAGATGGAGAAAGAAGTCCTTGTGGGCGATGATGTGGCGGTCGAGATTCATGCTCATGAACCCCGAAAGCTGCAAAAAGCCCGGATAGACCTCGCGGGCGAAGCCGGGATTGGGCCAGGGCACCTGCATGACGGCGTTGTCGCGGAACCAGTCGAGATCCTTTTCCTCGGCGAGCTGGTTGACGGCGGTCGGGTTGATGCGCGTGTCGATCGGACCGCCCATCAGCGTCATCGTGGAGGGCGCGAATTGGTCGCCGCGCGCCTCCATCACCGCGGCCGCGGCCAGAACCGGCACGGAGGGCTGGCACACGGCCATGACATGCGTGTCCGGCCCGAGCGCGTGCAGCATCTCGATGACGTAGTCGATATAGTCGTCGAGATCGAAACGCCCCTTGGAGAGCGGCACCATGCGGGCGTCGACCCAATCGGTGATATGGACGTCGGCATGCGGCAGCATCGCCTCGACCGTGCCGCGCAACAAGGTCGCGTAGTGTCCCGACATCGGCGCCACGATCAGAAGCTTGGGATCGGGCTTGCGACCGGCCGGCAGGTCGCGCCTGAAACGGATCACGTTGCAGAACGGCCGTTTCCAGACGGTCTCCTCGCTGACCGACACCGGCTTCCAGTCGACCACGGTGGAGGTCAGGCCGAATTCCGGCTTGCCGTAACGCCGCGTGGTGCGCTCGAACATCTCGGCCATCGCCGCCGCGGAGCGCCCGAACGCGGTGTGGGAGAGCGGGTTGAGTGGATTGCTGTAGAACAGCCGCGTCGCATCCGCCACCGCGCGATAGGGCTGGACCGCGGCATGATTCCACTCATAGACCTGATAAAACATCGAAATGTACCGCCTTCCGTTCCGATAGCCGCCCAGAATCGCGACGCGAAGGTTAATTAGTTATGACCGATGACGGTAACAGGCTTTTGCTGCATTGCAATAGAGCTGTTTCGCCCTGCACCAAGCTAGGCCTCGATGCGCCGCACCATCAGCACCCGCGCCGACGCCTCGACCCCCGGCGGCACTTCACGCAGGAACCGGGCCCGCAATGCCGGCTCGGCCCGCGCCGGTTCCAGGTCGCTGAAGCCCAGCCTGCGATAGAAAGGCGCGTTGAAGGGCACGGCGCGGAAGGTCGAAAGCGCGGCGTTGCGATAGCCCAGGCCGCGCCCCGCAGCGAGCGCGGCCCCCACAAGCGCGGTGCCGAGCCCGCGCCGGCCATGGGCAGGATCGACGGAAAGCTCGGTCAGGTAATAATGGCCGCCGACATCGCCGGTTACCACGAAACCGGCCGGCATGCCGTCCGCGGTTTCGGCGACGAGCACGCTGTTTGCGGCCGTGAAGCGGGCGAACTCGCGCGGTGAGCGCGGCGGCTCGTCGGCGAGCGCGGGATAACCATGGTCGGCGAACAGGCGCGCGGCCGCCGTCTCGACGGCGATCAGCCGCCGGGTGTCGTCGGGCCGGGCCGCTCTAATGGCATAACCGGCTGGCAGGGCGGGGATGCCGCTCAGCCTTCGTAGCCCTCGACTATGACCATTTCGGCGTCGGCGACCGTCACCCGGATCGCCTTGGCCGCCTGGTATTCGGGCGAATTATAGCAATCCTTCGCCGCCTGCAGGGAGGGAAACTCGATGACGACGTTGCGCGCGCGGCCCTTACCTTCCATCGCCTCGTAGGTTCCGCCGCGTGCCAGGAAATTGGCGCCGTACCGTTCGAAGGCCGGCTTCGCGGTCGCGACATAGTCCTTGTAGCGTTCGGGATCGCGGACATCGACATGGGCGATCCAATAGGCTTTCGGCATGTTTTCCTCCCGGGACGGTTCTGGTTCAGGCGGTTTCCATTTCCGCGACGATGGCCTGGGCGGCGGCGCGGCGGTCGCGCGCGCCGACGATCGGACGGGCGACGACGAGATGGCTGGCGCCGGCCCGCAGCGCGTCGGCGGGCGTCATCACCCGTTTCTGGTCGCCATGCGCGGCGCCGGCCGGCCGGATGCCGGGCGTCACCAGCGCCAGTTCCGGGCCGACGATCGCGCGCACGGCGGCGGCCTCTGTGGCCGCGCAGACGATGCCGCCCATGCCGGTCTCGCGCGCCTGGCGCGCGCGGCGCTCGACCAAGGCGCGGGCGTCGAAGCCGTATCCGGCCTCGGTGAGGTCGCGATCGTCCATCGAGGTGAGCACGGTCACGCCAAGCAGGCAAAGCTTGCTGCCCGCGGCCGCCTCGACGGCGGCCCGCATCGCCTTGGGATAGGCGTGCACGGTCAGCATCGACACGCCCATCGCAGCCACGTTCTCCACACCTTCGGCCACTGTGTTGTCGATGTCGAGCAGCTTCATGTCGAGAAACACGTTCTTGCCCGAGGCGGCGAGATCGCGCGCGAGTTCCAGCCCGCCGGCAAACACCAGCCGGTAGCCGATCTTGAAGAAGGAGACGACGCCGTCGAGTTCCGAAACCGCTTTTTCGGCCGCCGCCACGTCCGGCAGATCGAGCCCGACGATCAGTCTTTCGGCCACGTTGTTCGCGTCAATCATGCATCCACCCTCGTTGACAGCATTGAGGCCCGCTCGATCAGCGTGCGGCAGACCTTTTCCAGCATCGTGTGCTGGCGTTCGTTTTTCAGCCGCCCCTCGTCGTCGAAGGCGTCGGCCGCGCCCGAGACCGAGCATTGCGGTGTAATGATCTCGGCCTGGCAGTTCATCAGCACGGCGCGCAGGTGATAGAGCCCGCGATTGCCGCCGAACTGACCGTTGGACGACGAGCACAGGCCGACGACCTTGTTTTGATAAGGACGCAGCGGCGCGGCGCCGTCCTTCTTGACCCGGCTCACCCAGTCGAGCGTGTTCTTGAGCAACGGCGGAATGGAGGCATTATATTCGGGACTGGCGATCAGGAGCCCGTCATGGGCGGCGAACTGACGCGCCAGCCTGAGCGCGTTTTCGGGAATCCCCTTTTCCTTTTCGAGGTCCTCGTCCATGATCGGCAACGGATAGTCTTCCAGCGAGATGCGCGTGACCTCCGCGCCCTGCAAGGCCAGTTCCTTCATGGCCGCGTCCGCGGTGCGACTGCTGAACGCGCCGTTGCGGATCGAGCCTGCGAAAACGAGGATTCGTGCCGTCATGTCCCACTCAGTCGATTGCGCTTCCCGTCCGGGTATAGGGGATATCGGCGGCAAATCAATCGTGGCCCGCGCCAGCCCGCCGTTTCGCGCCGCAAGTGGCCTGCAGCGGATCAGGCGCGCCATAGCCGCGACGCTGGCGGGCCTTGCCGTCGTGACATGGCAGGACCCGGCGCGCGCGGACGATTTTGCGCCGACTGAGGCGGACCGCGCCGCGATTTCGCGGTGTCTGGAAGATATCGGTCAGGCACTCGACACGGGCGCCGACGCGCCGGGCAGTCGCGACGATTGCATCGGCGTGGCGAGCGCGGTTTGCCTCGACGATCCGTCCGGGCAAAGCACGCTCGGCCAGGTCGGCTGTCTGGTGCGCGAAAGCAGCATCTGGGACGAATATCTCAACCGCGACTACGCGGCGCTGCGCGACACGCTGGACGAAAAGTCCTTCGCGCATCTGCGCGACGCGCAGCGCAAATGGATCGCCTATCGCGACGCCAACTGCCAGATGCCGCATGTCTTTTTCCAGGGCGGCACGATCGCCCGGCCGATCGGCGCGCACTGCGTGCTCGAACTGACCGCGCGGCGGGCAAACGAACTGGCGGAACTGTTGTCCTGGACCGCGCCTTAGACCGCTTCCAGGCGAAGTGGAAGCCCGTTCGCCGTTCGGAAATGCGTCAAAACAATATGTTCGCCATGTTAGCCGGTCTGCGATTCCGCGAGAAGCAGAACGGATCGAGAGCCGACCGGTGCGTGGTTGACCGGGACCGCTTTCACGGCGAGATCGGCGGCCGCGTTCGCGCTCAGCGATTGACCGAGCCGACGAACCGGTTGCGCTCGGCATAGAGATTGACCCAGCGGCCGGTATGGTTGCTCGCCTGTCGTTTCAAGAACCGGTAGCCGGTCTTGCTCCACGGGCGGATATCGTCGCGCAGATTGTCGAGAATGAAATCGCCCTTGTCGGTGCGCACGGTCAAAACCGCGTGGCCCTCGCCGTCAGGCTTGCGCACCACGGTGATCAGCAGGTTGGTAAGCGACACGCCCTTGCCCTGCAGCAGGCGGCGCTTTTCAAGCACGTAATCCTCGCAATCGCCGACACCGTCGGGATAGCTCCACACCTCGTCCTTGCCGAAAATGTCGATGTCGTTCATCGGCTTGACGGCGCGGTTGACCGACACGTTCACGCGCGACAGCGTCGACAGCAGGTTCTTGGTGAGCCGCGCGGGACCGCGGTCGCGCATGGCGATGGAACATTCGCGCGGATTGGCCTTGCAGAACTCGTAATGGCCGATCGGCTGCGAGGTCAGGCTGCCGGTGACCATGGAATCGACCGGCTGCGCGGCGGCAGGCGCGAGCGCCCCGGCCACGAAAAACGCCGCGAGGATCAATGGCCGGAGTCCCGGCGTCGTCTTGCCATGCATCGGCTCGCCCCCTGCAGCCCGTGTCTTATCGTTAAGAAAAGGTTAAGAGGCTTGCGCCGCCGCTGTCAATTCACGACAGCGCCAATCCGACAATCATGGTTACCATCCACAGCCGTCGGCCGCCGCCGGACGCGGGGCGTCACTCCTTGTCGACACGCCCGCGCATCTTCTTGATCGCCGCGCGGCCGGCCTTGGCCTTCAGGCGGCGCTCGACCGCGCCTTTCGACGGCCGCGTCTTCTTGCGCGGCGGCGGCGGCGGCTCGGCGGCGCGGGCGACGAGCGCCAGCAGGCGCTGGCGCGCGTCCTCGCGATTGCGCTCCTGGGTCCTGAACCGGCCGGCTTCGATGACGATCACGCCGTCCTTGGTGGCGCGCTGGCCGGCCAGCTTCAGAAGGCGGTCGCGTACTTGATCCGGCAGGCCGCGCGCATTGCGTACGTCGAACCGCAATTGGACGGCCGTCGCGACCTTGTTGACGTTCTGGCCGCCCGGGCCTGAGGAGCGGATGAAATGCTCCTCGAGTTCGGCCTCGCCGACCGTCACGCCGGACGCGATCGAAAAAACCTCTTCGCCGGCCATACTCTTCTCCTGGGGCCCGGCCCCGACTTGCGGCGCGGTTTAGCAAGGAGAGCCTTCGTCGTTTTGCCGAACCCGCCACAGCACACACATGCCGCGCCGCAGCCAAAAAGAAAAGGCCCGGCACGAGGCCGGGCCGCTGTCGATGCGGAAAAACGCCGCCGGAACCGCTACTCGGCCGCCACCTGCACCTGCGGCGCTGCGCTGCGCACGCCGGCGTCGACATGGGCCTCGAACTTGGCGAAATTGTCGATGAACATGCCGACCAGCTTGGCGGCCTGCCGGTCATAGGCGGCCTGGTCGGCCCAGGTCGCGCGCGGATCGAGAATGGCGGCGTCGACGTCGGGCACGGCAACCGGCACCTCGAAGCCGAAATTCGGATCGGTGCGGAACTCGCAGGCGTTGAGCGAGCCCTCCAGCGCCGCCGTCAGCAGCGCGCGCGTGGCCTTGATGGGCATGCGCGAACCGGTGCCGTAGGCGCCGCCGGTCCAGCCGGTGTTGACCAGCCAGCAATCGACGCCGTGACGGGCGATCAGCTCACGCAGGAGATTGCCGTATTCGGCCGGATGGCGCGGCATGAAGGGGGCGCCGAAGCAGGTGGAGAAGGTCGCTTCCGGCTCGGTCACGCCCTTTTCGGTGCCGGCGACCTTGGCGGTGTAGCCGGACAGGAAATGATACATAGCCTGGGCCGGCGACAGCCGGGCGATCGGCGGCATGATGCCGAAGGCGTCGGCGGTCAGCATGATGATGTTCTTGGGATGGCCGGCACGGCCGCTGTCGCTGGCATTGGGGATGAAATGCAGCGGATAGGCGCAACGCGTGTTTTCGGTCAGCGACCCGTCGTCGAAATCGGGAACGCGGTTCTCGTCCAGAACGACGTTTTCCAGCACGGTGCCGAACCGACGCGTCGTGGCGAAGATCTCCGGCTCGGCGGCGGCCGACAGGCGGATGGTCTTGGCGTAGCAGCCGCCTTCGAAATTGAAGATGCCGTCCTCGCCCCAGCCATGTTCGTCGTCGCCGATCAGCGTGCGGCGCGGGTCGGCCGACAGCGTGGTCTTGCCGGTGCCCGACAGGCCGAAAAACACCGCCGCGTCGCCGTCGGGGCCGACATTGGCCGAACAGTGCATCGGCATCACACCGCTGTCGGGAAGCAGATAGTTGAGCACCGTGAACACCGACTTCTTCATTTCGCCGGCATAGGAGGTGCCGCCGATCAGCACGATCATGCGGCTGAGATCAACCGCGATCACCGTCTCGCTGCGGGTGCCGTGACGGGCCGGGTCGGCGCGGAACGACGGCAGGTCGATAATGGTCAGTTTCGGCTCGAACGTGTCGAGCGCCGTCCGGTCGGGACGGATCAGAAGGTTGCGGATGAACAGCGAATGCCACGCATATTCGGTCACGACCCGGGTCGGAAGCCTGTTTTCGGGATCCGCGCCGCCGGCGAGGTCCTGGACGAACAGGTCGCGGCCTGCGACCTGGGCCTGGAAATCGGCCAGCAGCAGGTCGAACTGTTCGGGCGAGATGGCGTTGTTGTTGTCCCACCACACGTGCGGCTCGCTGGCGGCGTCGCGCACGACGACCTTGTCCTTGGCGGAACGGCCGGTGTGCTGGCCGGTCAGGGCAACGAGCGCGCCATGGGCGGTCAGCCGGGCTTCGCCGCGGCGCAACGCCTCCTCGTAGAGCTCGGCTTCGCACAGATTGTAGTGGGCGGCCCCCGCCTTGCCGAGCCCGATAATGTCGATCCCGCAACGGGGATTGCGCTTGCCGATCTCTCGCATTGGTTCCGCTCCCTGGCGTCTTTTTTGCGTTGGTTCGCTCGCCAATGCGCTAACCTCGACCCGGCAAGCATCGGCCAAAGGTCACAAACAGAAAAGCCTTTTTGTTTCAAATCATTAATCGATTTAAATTTTTTGAAATTTTCTTAAATCGTTTAAAAACGGTTCGGCTGTTGAAAAAGGGTTAAATTTTTCCACCCTTGGCGACGCGTCATGCACAGGCAATGCGGCGGCCGCGCGGTCGCGCATGTGACACGACCGTCGATCTGTGCCACATTTTGTACCCAATTTGTCCGCCTATAGCCCTTTCCGGAAGCAGGAAGGGACGCCCGCTTATGAGGGATACGTTTGACATGGCAACGATCGCGCTCGTCGACGATGACCGCAACATCCTGACTTCGGTCTCCATCGCCCTGGAATCGGAGGGCTACCGCGTGGAGACCTACACCGACGGCGCGTCCGCGCTCGACGGGTTTTCCGCCCGCCCGCCCAATCTCGCCATTCTCGACATCAAGATGCCGCGCATGGACGGCATGGAGCTGCTGCGCCGGCTGCGGCAGAAATCGGACATGCCGGTGATCTTCCTGACGTCGAAGGATGACGAGATCGACGAATTGTTCGGCCTCAAGATGGGCGCCGACGACTTCATCCGCAAACCGTTCTCGCAGCGCCTGCTGGTCGAACGGGTCAAGGCTGTGCTGCGGCGCGCCAACGCGCGCGAAGCCGCCGCCAAGTCGCCCGGCACCCAGGCAAAATCGCTCGAGCGCGGGCAACTCGTCATGGACCAGGAGCGCCATACCTGCACCTGGAAGGGCGAACCGGTCATCCTGACGGTGACCGAATTCCTGATCCTGCATTCGCTGGCCCAGCGGCCGGGCGTGGTCAAGAGCCGTGACGCGCTGATGGATTCGGCCTATGACGAGCAGGTCTATGTTGACGACCGCACCATCGACAGCCACATCAAGCGGCTCAGGAAGAAATTCAAGGTCGTCGATCAGGAGTTCGACATGATCGAAACACTTTATGGTGTTGGATACCGCTTCCGCGAGTCATAAACTGGAACAGGCGTCGGGTGGATCCCGGCAACAGATGGTAGCCGAAACCGAACGCAAACGGCCAGGCACGGCAAGAAGCGGTCCATCCGTCGTCGGATGGCTGACCGTGCCCTTGCGCCGGTTTTTGGGCCATCACATCTTTTCCAGCCTGACCCGGCGCATCCTGTTTCTCAATCTCGCCGCGCTCGGAGTGCTCGTTCTGGGCATTCTCTACCTGAACCAGTTCCGCGACGGGCTGATCGAGGCGCGGGTCGAAAGCCTGATGACCCAGGGCGAGATCATCGCCGCCGCCGTCGCGGCCTCCGCCACGGTCGAAACCGACGCCATCAGCATCGATCCGGAAAAACTGCTCGAACTGCAGGCCGGCCAGAGTCTGGCGCCGGGCACCGACCAGCTCGACAGCCTCGAATTCCCCATCAATCCCGAGCTGGTCGCCCCGCTGCTGCGCCGCCTGATCTCGCCGACCCGCACCCGGGCGCGGATTTACGACCGCGACGCCAACCTGATTCTGGATTCGCGCCATCTGTATTCGCGCGGCCAGATCCTGCGCTACGACCTGCCGCCGCTCCAGGAGACGGAGCCGGATTTCTTCGATCGCGTCGAAAAATTCATCTCCGATTTTTTCCGCCGCAGCGACCTGCCGCTTTATCGCGAACAGCCGGGCGGCAACGGCGCCGCCTATCCGGAGGTGATGCGGGCACTGATCGGCACGCCCGGTTTTGTCGTGCGCATCAGCGAACAGGGCGAGATGATCGTGTCGGTGGCCGTGCCCGTCCAGCGCTTCCGCGCCGTGCTTGGCGTTCTGTTGCTGTCGACGCAGGGTGGCGACATCGACAAGATCGTCGCCGACGAGCGCAAGGCCATCTTCCGCGTTTTCGGCGTGGCGGCGCTGGTGACCGCGATCCTGTCGATGCTGCTCGCCTCCACGATCGCCAATCCGCTGCGGCGGCTGTCGGCGGCGGCGGTGCGCGTGCGCCGCGGCGTGAGAAGCCGCGAGGAGATTCCCGATTTTTCCGAGCGTCAGGACGAGATCGGCAATCTGTCGATCGCGCTGCGCGACATGACAAAGGCGCTTTACGCCCGCATCGACGCGATCGAGAGTTTCGCCGCCGACGTCTCGCACGAGCTCAAGAACCCGCTGACCTCGCTGCGCAGCGCGGTCGAGACGCTGCCCCTGGCGCGCAACGAGGAATCGCGCAGCCGGCTTCTGGCCATCATCCAGCACGACGTGCGCAGGCTCGATCGCCTGATCACCGACATTTCCGACGCTTCCCGGCTCGACGCCGAACTGGCGCGCGCCGACGCCGCGCCGCTCGACCTGCAGAAATTCCTGACCGACCTCGTCGCGGCGGCGAGCGCCCACACCCGCGACAAGAAACAGGTCGCAATCGAGTTTCGCGTTGCCAAGGCCGGCCAGAGCGGGCGCGGCTTCCTGGTCAACGGCCACGACCTGCGGCTTGGACAGGTGTTCACCAACCTGCTCGAAAACGCCCGTTCCTTCGTCCCCGACGAGGGCGGGCGCGTTCAGCTGACGCTGGCGCGCAGCGCCCGCAACGTCATCGTCACCATCGACGATAACGGGCCGGGTGTCCGTGCCGAAAACATCGACCGGATCTTCGAGCGGTTTTACACCGACCGGCCGCAAGGCGAGGCGTTCGGGCAGAATTCGGGCCTCGGCCTGTCGATCAGCCGCCAGATCGTCGAAGCCCATGGCGGCACGCTGACGGCCGAGAACATCCCCGGAAGCAAGTCGGGCGACGTGCGTGGGGCACGCTTCGTCGTCAAGCTGCCAGCCGAGGACTGAGGAAACCTCGCATGGCCGGTCGATGAACAACGTCCACGCATGCGGGCTCGTCATCGGCGATCGCGGCGTGATCGTGCTGGGACCGTCCGGGTCCGGCAAATCGACGCTGGCGCTCGCCCTGGTGGCGCGATGCCGGGCGGCCGGCATGCCGGCCTGGCTTATCGGCGACGACCGGCTGGTGCTTGAACGGCATGGCTCCCGCCTGGTGGCCCGCGTGCCCGACGCGATTGCCGGGCTGGCCGAGATCTACGGCCATGGGCCGGCCGCGCAGCCACACGAAGCGGCCGCGGTGATCGATCTGTGCGTCAGGCTGGTGCCGGCACGGGACGCGCCGCGGCTCGATCCCGGCGGCGTCGAACTGATCGAGACGGTGGAAATCGCAGCCCTCGCCGTGGCCGAGCGCGCGGTCGCCGCAGCGATGCCGGCCGTGCTCGCCCGGCTGGAGGCGCTCGGCCGGTCGAAGGCCGGTTGCGACGAAACGCGCGCCTGAGGGCTGCGCCCTGTCGGCGCCCGCAATCATCGCCGCCGTGCCGGCGACGCCGGATCGATACCACGACACGCCACATCGCCGGCGGCGAATATCGTGATTTTTCAATTTCTTAACAGTGAAATTCCGGACCGGTCGGCCGCCGCCGGAACCGATCCGGCCACCGTCCTCGCGCCATGCCTTGACCGCTAAGAACGGTCGGGTTTCGCCATCGGTTCCGGTGTTTTTCGCCCGCACAAAGCCGTTTTGGGGCATATTGATCGGCGTGATCCGACATTTGGGCTTGTCAAAGGCCGGCCCGTCGACAAGATAGCGCACCTGCCGCCCGGTTGGCGGGTGACGAAATTGTAGAACAGATGCGCTCCGATCCTGGGAGCGCTGACGGGAGCGAAGCATTCATGATCGGAGTCGTGCTGGTCACGCACGGTCGCCTTGCCGAAGAATTCCGGCATGCCGTCGAACATGTCGTCGGGTCCCAGGACGCTTTCGAGACCGTACCCATCGACGCCGACGACGATATCGAACTGCGTCGACAGGATATCGTCGAGGCCGTCGCGAAGGTCGACGACGGCGCCGGCGTGGTCATTCTTACCGACATGTTCGGCGGCACGCCGTCCAACCTCGCCATCTCGGTGATGGAGCCCGGGCGCATCGAGGTGATCGCCGGCATGAACCTGCCAATGCTGATCAAGCTGACCAGCGTACGCGCCAATAACGACATGGCCGCGGCGCTGGAAGGCGCCCAGGCTGCCGGGCGTAAATATATCAACGTCGCGAGCCGGGTCCTGAACGGTAAATGACCACGACACGGCAAGTCTCGATCGTTCGAGACATCGAAATCGTCAACAAACGCGGCCTGCATGCACGCGCCTCGGCCCGCTTCGTCCAGCTCGCCGACAGTTTCAAGGCCGAGGTGACGGTGGAAAAGGACGGCGTTTCGGTTGGCGGCACGTCGATCATGGGCCTGATGATGCTGGCCGCGAGCCCGGGCTGCAGCATTCGCGTCACCGCAACCGGCCCCGACGCGGCACGGGCCATGGCGGCGCTGGAAACGCTGATCGCCAACCGCTTCGGCGAAGAGGCGTAAGGACGACGCCGCGACGAGTGCGCAAGGCGCCGGGCGGCTTGCGGATGCTTCCGGCCCATATGCACAAATAAAGATTTCCTTATATCCTGTTGTGAGGCTTTCGCCGATCTGCTAGACAGCGCTCCGTCGGACAGGGGCGCTCCGCAGCGCGGATGCTTGTCGGCCGGCCGGGACCAATCGGATCCGCAGCGCGCCGCAACACAAGCGCGGGTCGGAAACGACCGTGCCCGCCCCTTCTTCCGTCCGACGCAAGTTCGAACGACCGGACGGGCCTTTCACGGCCGCCGGCCGCCGCACAGCGAAGACATCAGGAGTTAAGCGATGACAGAGAAACTGGATTACAAGGTCGCGGATATCGCGCTGGCGGACTGGGGCCGCAAGGAGATCGATATCGCCGAAACCGAAATGCCGGGCCTGATCGCGTGCCGGGAGGAATTCGGCGAGGCGCAGCCGCTGAAAGGCGCGCGCATCACCGGCTCCCTGCACATGACGATCCAGACCGCCGTGCTGATCGAAACGCTGCAGGCGCTGGGCGCGGAGGTCCGCTGGGCCTCGTGCAACATCTTCTCCACCCAGGATCACGCCGCCGCGGCCATCGCGGCCACTGGAACGCCGGTTTTTGCCATCAAGGGTGAGACGCTCGAGGACTACTGGAATTATTCCGACGCCATCTTCCAGTGGCCGGACGGCGAACCGTCCAACATGATCCTCGACGATGGCGGCGACGCCACCATGTACATCCTGATCGGCGCGCGCGCCGAGGCCGGCGAGGACGTTCTGTCGAAGCCCGGCAACGAGGAAGAGGAAATCCTCTTCAAGCAGATCAAGAAACGCATGGCCGAAACGCCCGGCTTCTTCACCCGCCAGCGCGACGCCATCAAGGGCGTGACGGAAGAGACCACCACCGGCGTCAACCGGCTCTACCAGCTGCAGAAGAAGGGGCTGCTGCCCTTCCCCGCCATCAACGTCAATGATTCGGTCACCAAGTCGAAATTCGACAACAAATATGGCTGTAAGGAATCGCTGGTCGACGGCATCCGCCGCGCCACCGACGTGATGATGGCCGGCAAGGTTGCCGTGGTCTGCGGTTATGGCGATGTCGGCAAGGGCTCGGCCGCCTCGCTGCGCGGCGCCGGCGCCCGCGTCAAGGTGACCGAGGTCGACCCGATCTGCGCGCTGCAGGCCTCGATGGACGGTTTCGAGGTCGTGACGCTCGACCAGGCCGCGCCGACCGCTGATATCGTGATCACCACGACCGGCAACAAGGACGTGATCACCATCGATCACATGCGCAAGATGAAGGACATGGCCATCGTCGGCAATATCGGCCATTTCGACAACGAGATTCAGATCGCAGCGCTGCGCAATCTGAAATGGACCAACATCAAGCCGCAGGTCGACATGATCGAGTTCCCCGGCGGCAACCGCATCCTGCTTCTGTCGGAAGGGCGCCTGCTCAACCTGGGCAACGCGACCGGCCATCCCAGCTTCGTGATGTCGGCCTCGTTCACCAACCAGGTGCTCGCTCAGATCGAGCTGTGGACCAAGGGGCAGAACTACCAGAACGAGGTCTATGTGCTGCCCAAGCATCTCGACGAGAAGGTGGCGCGTCTGCATCTCGACAAGCTCGGCGCGACGCTGACCACGCTGTCCGACGAGCAGGCAAGCTATATCGGCGTGACCCCGGCTGGGCCGTTCAAACCTGATCACTACAGATACTGATCCGACAAGTCGAAGACACTAGATATTGATGCCGGGCGGTTGACAAACCGCCCGGCATTACTTTTGTGGCGCACCCTTCTTCACGCCGATTCGCTTGGCCGGTACAGTGACGTGATTCGCCAGGATGGCGCGCCCGGGACGGGGCATCGCCGACGATGCGGCCGGGCGGCCATGGCGTTCATGCGGCGGAGAGGAAAAAGGGATGCCAGGACAAGGCCCGCGGGATTCGGGGATCAGCGGGCATGACAACAAGGCCAGGGCAGCGGACCGACCGGAACGCGCGGGCAACGGGCGTGCGCGATTGCGCCTGGCCGCCGGCGTCGGACTGACCGGCTATCTGTCGTCGACGATCCTCGCGCGCGCCCAGGATCTGCCCAAAGCCGGGTTCGACGTTCTCAAAAACATGACATTCGGCGCCTCCGAAGTGATCCAGATCGCCACCTTCGCCGGCGTGATGGGCGCGGCGATGCTGTCGGCGATCTGGCTGATCCGCGAGCGCGGCCGCATCGCCGCGGAGAACCTCGTGCTGCGCGAGCGGATCGCGGAACTGAACGCGGCCGTACAGCGCGCCGAAGCGATGCTGACCACCAGGGATCAGAGAACCGTGGTGTGGGCGGGAGACCGGCACAAACCCGATCTGGTCGGCACGCTGACCGCGGCGCCGGGCGTTCCCGACGAGCGCAGCTCCTTCCTCGCCTTCGGGCGCTGGCTGACGGCGCGCTCGGCCGCCATGCTCGACAATGCGGTCGCCGCGCTGCGCGAGGCCGGAACATCCTTCGATCTGGTGGTGGAGGCGCAATCGGGCACGCTCCTGGAGGTGCTGGGGCGCCGATCGACCTCGCACGCGATCGTGCGTTTTGTGTCGCTGACCCGCCGCCAGACCGCGCACGCCGCGCTCAAGGCCGAGCACGCCGCGCTGGCGACGGAGCATGAAGCCGTGCTGGCGCTGGTCGCCAATCTCGACATGCCGTTCTGGCTGCGCAGCGAGACCGGCCGGTTGCGCACCGTCAACGCGGCCTATGCCGCGGCGGTGGATTGCGACACGCCCGACGCGGCGGTCGCCCAGGGCAAGGAACTGCTGGCGACCCAGGCGCGGGAAAACATCGCACGGCAACACCTGAGCGAGCCGGCATTGCGCCGGAATCTTCCCGCCGTGGTCGACGGGGACCGCAGGCTTTATTCCGTGACCAGCGTTTGCGCCAATGGCGTGGCCGCCGGCCTGGCGGTCGACAAGAGCGACCTCGAGGCGCTGCGGGCCGAATATGAGCGTACGGTCAAAAGCCACGCCGAAACGCTGGACCAGCTTTCGACAGCGGTCGCGATCTACGACGCGGACCAGAAGCTGCGTTTCTACAACCAGGCTTTTCAGAAATTGTGGGAGCTCGACAACGCCTTCCTGGAAGCCCGGCCCGACAACACCATGTTCCTCGACCGCCTGCGCAGTGAGGGCAAGCTCGCCGAGCAGCCGGAATGGCGGCGCTGGAAGGAAAACCTGCTGTCGGCCTACCGGGCCGTGGAGCCCCAGGAACATTGGTGGCACATCCCGGACGGGCGCACGATCCGCGTCGTGGCCAGCGCGCATCCGCAAGGCGGCGTGACCTGGGTATTCGAAAACATGACCGAGCGCTTCGACCTGGAAAGCCGCTACAATGCGGCCGTGCGCGTTCAGGGCGAAACGCTGGACAATCTCGCCGAAGGGGTGGCGGTTTTCGGGCCGGACGGACGCGTCAGACTGTTCAATCCGGCCTTCATCGCGCTGTGGCGCCTCGACGAAGCCGAAATCGGCACCAGCTCCCATATCGCCAATATCCGCGACGCGTGCGAGCGAAATTGTCCGCAAAGTCCGTGGACCGACTTCGTCGCCGCCGTGACCGGCTTCGACGACGAACGGCTCGAAACCCACGGCAAGACGGAACTCGCCGACGGCACCATCCTGTCCTATGCGATGATCCCGCTGCCCAACGGCCAGGTGATGACGACCTTTGTCGACGTGACCGACAGCGTGAACTTCGAACGCGCATTGCAGGACAAGAACGAGGCGCTGCAGAAAGCCGACCAGCTCAAGAACGACTTCGTGCAGCACGTCTCCTACGAACTGCGCTCGCCGCTGACCAATATTATCGGCTTCACCGAATTGCTGACGATGCCCGATACGGGTCCGCTCAACGAGCGCCAGCGCGATTATGTCGGCCACATCGCGTCTTCCTCCTCGGTGCTGTTGACGATCGTCAACGACATTCTCGACCTGGCCACGGTCGACGCCGGCATCATGCAGCTCGAAATCGGCGAGGTGCAGGTCACCCGCATCGTCGGCGAAGCGGCGGAGCTGATCGGCGAAAAGCTGCGCGAGCACCAGATCGCGATCGCCGTCGACACGAAGGACGCGCCGCCGAGCCTGCATGCCGACGAGAACAGGCTGCGCCAGATCCTGTTCAACCTTTTGTCCAACGCCGCCAATTACGCCCCCGAGCGCAGCACGATCGCGCTCAGCTGCCGGATGATCGGCGACCAGGTCGAGTTCCGCGTCCATGACGACGGGCCCGGCATGCCGCCCGAGATCCTCGACGCGGCGTTCGAGCGCTTCGAACCCCACGCCAATGGCGGCCGCCGTCGCGGCGCCGGCCTCGGCCTGTCGATCGTCAAGAGCTTCGTCGAGCTGCATGGCGGCACGGTCGAGATCGAGACCGGCGCGGCGCGCGGCACCACCGTCACCTGCCGCTTTCCGGTCGCGCCGAAAGGGGCACGGGCGGCAGCGGAGTAAAGGCGGTTGCGTATTGCCCTGCCCGACGAGGCGGCCACGACGCGCCTGGGCGACGACCTCGCCATGGCGCTTGCGCCCGGAGATGTCGTGCGGCTGCAAGGCGACCTCGGCGCCGGCAAGACGGCGCTGGCGCGCGCCATCATCCGCGCGGTTGCCGCCGACCCCGAACTGGAGGTTCCCTCGCCGACCTTCACGCTGGTGCAAAGCTACGCGCTGCGCTTCGATCTGCACCATTGCGACCTCTACCGGCTGGCCGCGCCGGACGAACTCGACGAACTCGGCTTCGACGAACTGGCCGAGACCGGGGTGGTACTGGTCGAATGGCCCGAGCGCGCCGGCGACCGTCTCGACGGGGCCGCGCTGACGGTGCGGCTCGACCATCATGGCGACGGCCGGCTGGCGACGATAGACGGCGAGGCCGGCGCGATGGCGCGGCTCGCCCGCTCGCTCGCGGCACGGTGTTTCCTTGATAAGGCCGGCCGGAGCCCGGCCCACAGGCGCCATCTGCAGGGCGACGCGTCCTACCGCACATACGAGACGGTGACCGAGGCCGGCGCGCGCACCATCTTGATGAACGCGCCCGCGCAACCGGCCGGGCCGCCGCTAAGGGACGGGCGGTCCTACAACGAGATCGCGCACCGGGCTTTGTCGGTCACGCCGTTCGTGGCGATGGCCGATGCCCTGCGCGCCCGCGGGTTCTGCGCCCCGCGCATCGAGGCCGCCGACCTCGACGCGGGTTTCCTGCTGCTCGAGCATCTGGGAACCGGCCGGTTCCTGTCGGCGACCGGCGACCCGGTGGCGGAGCGCTATTGCGAGGCCGCGCGCCTGCTTGCCGCGCTGCACGAAAAAGCCTGGCCGGACAGCCTGCCGGTCGCCGGCCGCGCGCCCTACCGCGTCCCGCCTTATGATCGCGATGCGCTGATGGTCGAGGCGGCGCTTTTTATCGACTGGTATGCGCCGCATGTGCTCGGCCGGGCCGCCGACGCGGCGCTGAAGGCGCGTTTCGCAGCCGCCTGGAACACGGTGTTCGACACGATCGGAGACGCCGAGACCGGCATCGTCCTGCGCGACTACCATTCGCCCAATTTCGTCTGGCGGGCCGAACGGCAAGGCTTCGACCGGATCGGACTGCTCGACTTCCAGGATGCGCTGATCGGCCCGACGGCTTACGACCTCGCATCGCTGGCCCAGGATGCGCGCGTGACCGTCCCCGAGGGGCTGGAGCGGCAGATCGTGTCGGCCTATTGTGCGGCCAGGCAATCGGCCGGGCCGTTCGACGCGCAGCGGCTGGAACGGGATTTCGCGGTCATGGCGGCGCAGCGCAACTCAAAAATTCTCGGCATCTTCGTGCGCCTTGACCGCGGCGAAGGCAAGGCCGGCTATCTGCGTCACATGCCGCGCATCCGCGCCTATCTCGAGCGCGCGCTGCGCCACCCCGCCCTGGCGCCCGTCGCCGCCTTCTATCGCGACAACGCGCTCTTGGACGCGCCCGCGCCATGAGCGCGGTCCCCGCCACCGCGATGGTGCTTTCGGCCGGACTCGGCCTGCGCCTGCGCCCGATCACCGAGACCCTGCCGAAACCGCTGGTGAAAATCGGCGGCAAGGCGATGCTCGACCGGGCACTCGACGCGCTGGCCGAGGCCGGCACGGCGACCGCCGTGGTCAATGTCCACCATCTGGGCGCCCGCATCATCGACCATGTCGCCGCGCGGCGCCGGCCGAAAACGCTGATATCTGACGAACGCGCCATGCTGCTCGATTCGGCCGGCGGCATCGTCAAGGCGCTGCCGTTTCTGGGAGCCCGGCCGTTCTTCGTCCTCAATTCCGATACGTTCTGGATCGACCAGGATCAATCCAACCTGGTCCGGCTGGCGGCCGCCTGGGACGACGACCGCATGGACATTCTTTTGATGCTCGTCGATCCGGCATGCGCGGTCGGCCATAGCGGCGGCGGCGATTTCTCGGTCGACAAGACCGGTCGTCTGCAGCGGGCGCGGGGCGCGCCGGACGGGGCGATCTATGCCGGGGCGGCAATCCTTCATCCGCGCATCTTCGCCGGCGCGACGGCCGAGCCGCATTCGCTCAACCGCTATTTCGACCAGGCGATCGCCAGCGGACGCCTGTTCGGCGAGCCCCTCGCCGGGCGCTGGATCACCGTTGGCACGCCCGAGGCGATACCGCTCGCCGAGGCCGCGCTGGACGCGGCGCTGGCGGAGGCCGAGGCGCGGTGAGAACCGCGCCGCGCCTCTTTTCCATCCCCCCTGGCGCGGCCTTTCTGCCGACTCTAGCCGAGGCCCTGTTGAACGGTACGCTGGTCGAGGATTTCATTTTCGACGGCGATCCGCTGGCGCTCGCCGATGTCACGCTCTACGTGCCGACGCGCCGGGCCGCGCGCGCGCTGCGCAGCACCTTCGTCGACCGGCTCGGCTCCGGCTCGGCGATCCTGCCGGTCATCCGCCCGCTCGGCGATTTCGACGAGGACGCGGCCTTGTTCGACGCACAGGGCGCGGCCGGGCTCGATCTCGCCCCGCCGATCGCGCCGATGGAACGCCTGCTGGCGCTCGCGCCGCTGGTGCAAGCCTGGAAAAGGCGGCTGCCGGCCCATGTCGCGGCCCTGTTCGAGGAGGAGGTCACGGTGCCGGCCTCGATGGCCGACGCGATCTGGCTGGCGCGCGACCTCGCCGCGCTGATGGACGAGATCGAGACCGAGCATGCGGACTGGACCGCGCTCGCCTCGCTGGTCGGCGGCGACCTCGCCGCCTGGTGGCAGGTGACGCTGGAATTTCTCGACATCGTCACAACGGCCTGGCCGCAGGCGCTTCAAGAGCGGGACCGCACCAACCCGGCCGCCCACCGCAACGCCCTGATCGATGCCGAAGCCGGGCGCCTTGTCGCCGCGCCGCCGCGCGGACCGGTGGTTGCGGCCGGCTCGACCGGGTCGATACCCGCTACCGCGCGGCTGTTGTCGGTGGTCGCGCGCCTGCCGCGCGGCGCGGTGGTGCTGCCCGGCCTCGACGCCGCGCTCGACGACCGGTCGTGGAACGCGATCGGCGATCCGCGCCAGCCGGCCTCGGCCTTCGGCCATCCGCAATACGGGTTGAAGAAGCTGATCGCCACCATCGGCGCGGGGCGGCACGACGTGGTCGAGATCGGCAGCGCGCCGCCGGCGCTGGCCGCACGGGCGCGGATCGTCAACGAAGCGCTGCGACCGGCCGAAACCACCGATGCCTGGATCGACGGCCGCGCGGCGATCGAGGCCGCGCTGGCGGCCGGCGCGCTCGACGCGGTGGTGCTGATGGAGGCGGCGCACGAACGCGAGGAAGGCCTCGCCGCCGCGATCGCCCTGCGCCGGGGCCTGGCTGAGGGCGCGCACCACGTCGCGCTCGTCACCGGCGACCGCGCGCTCGCCCGCCGGGTCGCCTCGGAACTTTTGCGCTTCGGCATCAAGGCGGACGATTCGGGCGGCGCGCTTCTGGCGCGCACCATGCCCGGCCAGTTCCTGACCGACCTCGTCGCCGCGGTGTTTTCTCCCGGCGACCCGGTGCCGCTGCTGGCCCTGTTCAAACATCCTTTGTTCCGGCTCGGCCGCGACCGCGCCACGGCGCGCCGCCTCGGCGAGCTGATCGAACTGGTGGCGCTGCGCGGCGGCACCGGCCGCCCCGACATCACCGCGCTCGCCGCGCTGTTCGAGCGCCGGCTCGACGATTTCGCCGCCGACCCGCGCAAGCCGTTCTGGCTCGCCCGGCTCGGCGCCAGCGACATCGAGGCCGCGCGCGCCCTGCTTGCGGAACTTGCCGAGGTCGCCGCGCCGCTTGCCGCGCGACGCCGGTCCGAAGAGACCGGTCTGGGCGAAATCGCCCGACTGACGGTCGAGCTTCTGGAGCGGCTGGCGCGTGAGGAGGACGGCGATCTCGCCGCGCTTTACGGCGGCGACGCCGGAGAGGCTATGGCCGGTTTCCTGCGCGGGTTGACCGAAAATACCGCCGAGATCGCCTTTGACGGCGCGGAATGGCCGGCGATCCTCGCGGCCCTGATCGCGCCGGAAACGGTCAAGCCTTCGATGGCCGGCGACAGCCGCGTGTCGATATGGGGGGCGCTGGAGGCACGGCTGCAATCGGTCGATCTTCTGGTGGTCGCCGGCCTCAACGAGGGAGTGTGGCCGGCCGGCGCCCAGGCCGACCGTTTCATGTCGCGGATGATGAAGGCCGGGCTTTCGCTCGAGCCGCCCGAACGCCGGATCGGGCTTGCCGCGCACGATTTCGTCATGGCCGCCGGGTGCCCGAGACTGGTGCTGACCCGCGCCGCGCGCCAGGGCGACGCGCCCTCGGTGCCGTCGCGCTGGCTGCAGCGGCTGCTGGCGGTGATCGGTCCCGACGAGGCCGCGCGCCTGCGAGAACGGGGCGCCGCCTTGACCGGCTGGGCACGCGCGCTCGACACCGGCCCCGACATCGCCTTCGTGCCGCGACCGGCGCCGACGCCGCCGCTCGACACGCGGCCGCGCCGCTTTTCGGTCACCGAGGTCGAGACATTGCGGCGCGACCCCTACGCGATCTATGCCAGGCGCATCCTGGCACTGGAACCGCTGCAACCCTTGCTGCGCGACCCGGGCGCGGCCGAACGCGGCACGCTGTTTCACGACATCCTGCACCGCTTCACCGAGACCGGCGCCGACCCGCACGCCGCCGACGCCGCCGAACGGCTCGTCGCGGTCGCGCGGCGCTGCTTCGCCGAGGCCGGCCTGCCGGCCGATGTCGAGGCGGTGTGGTGGCCGCGCTTCAGCGCCATGGCGGAAAACATCATCGCCTTCGAACGCGCGCGGGCGGACGGCATCGCGGCCGCCCATGCCGAGCTCAAGGCCGAGCCGCAGATCATCGGCGCAACCGGGGCGCATCTGTCGGGCCGCGCCGACCGGATCGACGTTCTTGTCGACGGGCGGGCCGATATTCTCGACTACAAGACCGGCTCCGGTCCCTCGCGCGGCCAGGCCCACACGCTGGTCTCGCCGCAGCTTGCGCTCGAAGCCGCGCTTGTGGAGCGCGGCGCATTCACGGCGATCGGACCCTGCCAGCCGGCCGATCTCGCCTATGTGCGGCTTAGGCCGAACGGCGCGGTCGAGACCGAATCGATCCTCACCTATAAACGCCAGAAGCGCGGCGCGCCGGAACTGGCAGCGGAGGCCTGGCGGCGGCTCGAACGGCTGGTCGCGCATTATCAGGAGCCCGCCAACGGCTATCTGTCGCGCGCCCTGCCGTTTCGGGAAGGCGACACGGATGGCGACTATGACCATCTCGCCCGGGTGCTCGAATGGTCGGCCGGCGGCGATGGCGGCGACGACGGCGGGGACGAGGCATGAGCGGATCGCGGACTATTCCCGCCGACACGCTGGCGAACCAGGCGCTGGCGTCCGACCCCGGCCTGTCGGCCTGGGTTTCGGCCAATGCCGGCTCGGGCAAGACGCATGTGCTGTCGCGCAGGGTGATGCGGCTTTTGCTGGAAGGCGTCGATCCCGCCCGCATCCTGTGCCTGACCTATACCAAGGCGGCGGCGGCCAACATGGCGACCCGAGTGTTTGCCGATCTCGGCCGCTGGGCGACGCTCGACGACGGCACGCTAACAGCCGAAATCGGGGCGCTGGAACAAAAAGCGCCCGACGGCGAGCGGGTGCGGCTGGCGCGCCGGCTGTTCGCGCGCGCGCTGGAAACGCCGGGCGGGCTGAAGATCCAGACTATCCACGCCTTTTGCGAGGCGCTTTTGCACCGCTTCCCGCTCGAGGCCAACATTGCCGGCCATTTCGAGCTGCTCGACGGGCGCATGGAGCAGGCGCTGGTCGCCGAGGCGCGGCGCGACCTGCTCGCCGGCGTCACCAATGGCGACGATGCCGGCATCGCCGAGGCGTTCGCCACCGTGCTCGCGGCCGGCGGCGAGCACGGGCTGGAAGCCCTTTTGAACGAAATCGTCGGCAAGCGCGACGCGCTCCGGCGCTTCATCGCCGCGATCGGCGGCGACGGCGGCGTTTTCGCCGACCTCCTGGAGGAGTTCGGCTTCTCGGGCGACGAGGACGAGGCCGGCATCGTCGCCGCTTCCTGGCCGGACGCTTATTTCGACGCCGGGCTCGCCGCCCGCTTCGGGGCGGTCGCGCGCGCGGCGAAGAAGAAGACGGCCGAGGCGTTCGCCGCCGGGCTCGCCGCCGCCTGCGCGGCGCCCCCCATGGAGGGCTTTTCTGCCGCGCGCGCGCTGTTTTTGAATGAAAAGAAGGCCGGCATGGCCGAACCCCGCCCGACCGAACGTATCCTGGCCAAGGGCGTGGCCGAGTATTTCCCGGAATTCGCGACCGAGTTCGCGCGCGCCGCCGACAGTATCGCCGCCGCCGCCGACCGGCTTTCCACCTGGCGCATGGTCGCGCGCAGCCGCGCCGCGCTGACGCTGGCCGACTGGCTGATCGCCCGCTACGAGCGGCTGAAATCGGCGCGCGGCTTTCTCGACTTCAACGACCTGATCACGCGCTCGGTGTGGCTGTTGTCGCGCACGGATGTCGGCGCGTGGGTACAGTACAAGCTCGACCAGGGCATCGACCACATCCTCGTCGACGAGGCGCAGGACACCAGTCCCGACCAGTGGCAGGTGGTGGCGCGACTGACCGAGGACTTTTTCGCCGGCGCGGGCGCCAGAAGTGAGACGAACCGCACCATCTTCGCCGTCGGCGACGAAAAGCAGTCGATCTATTCCTTCCAGGGCGCCGAGCCGGAGGCCTTCGAGCGCTACAAACGCGAATTCTCGCGCCGGGTGGAAAGCGCCGGCGGTCGTTTCGCACCGGTGACGCTCGCCCATTCCTTCCGCTCGACCGAGGACGTGCTGGCCGCCGTCGATCAGGTGTTCGCCGTCGAGGAGGCTCGCGCCGGCCTGACCCGCGATCCCGAGCCGATCGAGCATAAGGCGATCCGCGTCGGCGAGCCCGGCCATGTCGAATTGTGGGACCAGATCGCGCCCGAACAGGTCGAGGCGCCGGAGGACTGGACCGAGCCCGTCGACCATGCCTCGGCGCCGGCGGCGCGGCTGGCCGAGATCGTCGCCGACACGGTCGCACACTGGCTGAAGATCGGCGAGGTCATCGAAGGCCGCGGCCGGCCGGTGACGCCGGGCGACGTGCTGGTGCTGGTGCGCAAGCGCGACCGCTTCATCAACGCGCTGTCGCGGGCGCTGAAGAACCGCGAGATCGCGGTCGCCGGCGCCGACCGGCTCAACCTGCGCGCCCATATCGCGGTGCAGGACATGATGGCGCTCGCCCGCTTCGTCCTGCAGCCGCAGGACGACCTGTCGCTGGCCACACTGTTGAAGAGCCCGGTTTTCGGCCTCGACGAGGAGGCGCTTTACGCGCTTGCGGCCGATCGCGGCCCGGCGCGCTCGCTTTACGGCGCGCTGCGCGCACGCGCGGATGCCGAACCGCGCTGGCAGGCGATCGCCGCCGACCTGGCGCGCTGGCGCGGCGAGGCCGACACCGGCTCGGTGTTCGCCTTCTTCGCCGCGATCCTGGCGCGCGACGGCGTGCGCCGCAAGATGGTGCGCCGGCTGGGCCACGAGGCCGGCGACATACTCGACGAGTTCCTGAATTTCTGCCTGGCCGCCGAACAGGCCGGCACGAACGGGCTGGAAGCCTTTCTGGCGACGCTCGAAAACGCCGGTCCCGACATACGCCGCGAAATGGACCAGGCGCGCGACGAGGTGCGCATCATGACCGTGCACGCTTCCAAGGGGCTGGAGGCGCCGATCGTCATCCTGGTCGACAACGGCGCGGCGCCGTTTTCCGACAGCCATCTGCCGCGGCTGATGCCGTTCCGCTCGCAAAAACGGCTGTGGGCCGATGACGGGTTCGTATGGCGCTCCGGCGCCGATGTCGCCAACCGCCGGGCCAGGGCGATCGCCGACGGCATCGCGCACCGGGCGCGCGAGGAATATCGGCGGCTGCTTTATGTCGGCATGACACGGGCGGAGGACAGGCTGATCATCTGCGGCTATCGCGGCGTGCGTGCGCCGCAGGACGGCATCTGGCACACACTGGCGCAAGCCGCCTTCGCCACCGGGCCCGTCATTGCCGCCCAACATCCGGTCGCCGAGCTGGGCGTGCGGCGGTTCCGCGTCACGCACCAGCGCGCGGCGCCGGACGTCACGGCTGAGGCAATCGAAGAACCGAAGGCACCGGACCTGCCCGGTTTTCTCACCGAAGCGCTGCCGCCACCGCCCGCCTTGCCGCGCCCGCTCTCGCCTTCGGGCGCGGGGCTTTTGATCGAGGCGGGGCGCGAGGAGGGGGTGTGCGACGCCTCGCCGGTGCTTGCGCCGGCCGGCGCGGCATCGCCGGCCGCGCAACGCGGCACCGCGATCCACCGCCTGCTGCAGATGCTGCCGGACGTTCCGCCAACCGCGCGCGAAGCGGCCGCGCGTCGCTATCTCGACCGGTTCGGTGCCGATTGGCCGGCGGCCGAGCGCGAGAGCGCGTGGCGCTCGGTGCGCGACATTCTCGAAAATCCCGATTTCGCGCCGGTGTTCGCCGCCGGCTCGCGCGCCGAGGTGGCGCTGATGGGCACGTTGCGCCTCGGCGCGGCGGAAAGGGCCGTGTCGGGCAAGGTCGACCGGTTGGCGGTCGGCGAGCAAACCGTGCTGATCGTCGACTACAAGACCAACCGGCCGCCGCCGCTGAGCCTTGCAACGGTGCCGCCGGCCTATCTCGCCCAGCTCGCGCTCTACCGCGCCCTGCTGCAACCGCTTTATGCCGGCCGCCGCGTCGAGGCCGCCCTGCTGTTCACCGAAGCGCCCGCGCTCGTCCGGGTGCCGGCCGCCGCCCTGGACGAAGCCCTTGTCCGACTCACCGCGGCGTGAGACAAACGCTGCTTGACGCGCGCGGCGCCGATCCCCACATGCAGTCCGAAACGATCGATCAAGGAGATCACGATGTCCCCTCTCACGACGGACAAGAACAGCTTCAAAACCGACGTGCTCGACTCGGCCGAGCCGGTCGTGGTCGACTTCTGGGCCGAGTGGTGCGGCCCGTGCAAGATGATCGCGCCGTCGCTGGAGGAAATCTCCAAGGAAATGGCCGGCAAGGTGAAGGTCGCCAAGGTCAATATCGACGAGAACCCGGAACTGGCGGCCCAGTTCGGTGTGCGCTCGATCCCGACCTTGATGCTGTTCAAGGGCGGCGAAGTGGCCGACATCAAGGTCGGCGCCGCGCCGAAGACCGCGCTGTCGGCCTGGATCGACAACGCGGTCGCGTAACCGGCTGCGTATCCAAGCAAAACAGCCCGGCCGCCGCGCCGGGCTTTTTTGTTGGCTGGCGGGGAAGCAGTTCCGCCGGGCCGGACACGGTCCGCCGCCGCGCACGCGCAAGCGCCGGGAGCCGCTGGCTTCGGCCGCGATCGCGAGGCGCGCCTATAGCGTTTGCGGGCGAAGCGGAAGCCGGTTCGCCGTTCAAAACCGCGTTAAAACAATAAGATGGGCCGGTCTGCGAACCCGTGAAAGGCAGAACGGCCTATTGCGGCGGGGTGCCGTTTTCGGCCAGAACGTCGCCGATCAGGTAAAGCGATCCGCAAATCAGGATGCGCGGCGGCGGCTCGGCATCGTCCCATGTTGCCCGCAAGAGCTTCAGCGCGTCGGCCGGTGAATGGATCGGCTCGGCCGACAGGCCGGCCTCGTTGGCCCGCGCGGCCAGTTCGGCATTGTGCACACCGGCCTCGGTGTTTTTGACCGGCACGGCAAAAACGTGGCGCGCCATGCCCGCGAAGGCGCGGAAATAGTTCACCTGGTCCTTGGTGTTGAGCATGCCGCAGATCAGGAAAAGCGGGCGCGAATGCCGGTCTTCCTGCTCGGCCAGCGTCTCGGCGATCACCGCCGCCGCGCCGGGATTGTGGCCGCCGTCGATCCACAGTTCCGATCCTTCGGGCGCCAGCGCGGCCATCAGCCCGTCGCCCAGGCGCTGCAGGCGGCCCGGCCAGCGCACGCTGGTCATGGCGCGTTCGACATCGCCGGTACTGATCGGAAACCCGGCCGCCTTGACCGCCGCGATCGCGGCGGCGGCGTTGGCGAGCTGGTGTCGGCCGGCAAGCCCCGGCATCGGCAGGTCCATCAGGCCGTCCTCGTCCTGGTAAACCATGCGGCCATGTTCTGACATGGCCAGGAAATCCTGGCCGTAGATGAGACAGGGCGCGTCCAGCCTCTCGGCGGTCGACACGATCACCTCGCGCACCGTGTCGGAATCCTGATGACCGACCACGACCGGCACGCCGGCCTTGATGATCCCGGCCTTCTCCACCGCGATCAGCTCGACGCGGTCGCCCAGATAGGATTCGTGGTCGAGCGAGATCGGCATGATGACCGATACCGCCGGCCGCTCGATCATGTTGGTGGCGTCGAAACGACCGCCGAGACCGACCTCGAGGATCGCGGCATCGGCGGGATGTTCGGAAAACAGCAGGAAGGTGACGGCGGTCAGGATCTCGAACACGGTGATCTTGTCGCCGGCATTGGCCTCCGCGACCCGTTTGACCGCGTCGGCGAGCACGTCGTCTTCCACCAGGCGTCCGCCGCCCGCCGCTCCCAGCCGATAGCGCTCGTGCCAGTTGACGAGATGCGGCGAGGTGTGGACATGGGTCGTCAGCCCCGCTGCCTCGATGAGCGCGCGCGCGAAAGCGGCGGCCGAGCCCTTGCCGTTGGTGCCGGCGATATGGATCACCGGCGGCAGGCGGCGATGCGGGTGGCCGAGCCGATCGAGCAGCCGCGCGATCCGGCCCAGCGACAGGTCAAAACCTTTCGGGTGGAGTGTGGACAGCCGCGCAATCTCACGATCGGCCTTGCTGGTCAAAATCTGCATGTCCCTTCCAGACTATGGCTGGGTGGATGGAATCCGATCGTGATGCTGCCGGCCCAGGCCATCATCTCCATCGAAACCGGCACCCGTTGTTCAAGCTCCGCCGCGGTGCGGTCGATCCGCGCGGCGTTCGCCCGACCTGTGCGAGTTAGACGCGGGGCTGGCCCTCGGGCGTTTCCGGCAGCGGCGCGGCCGGCTCTTCCTGCGCCATTCCCGGTTCCTGCGGCGCATGGACCAGGATCTTGAGCAGGCGGGCGATGGTGGGTTTGAGTTCCGTGCGCGGCACGACCATGTCAACCATGCCGTGCTCCATCAGATATTCGGCCCTCTGGAAACCGTCGGGCAGCTTTTCGCGAATGGTCTGCGCGATCACTCTCGGCCCGGCAAAGCCGATCAGGGCGCCGGGCTCGGCGATATGGACGTCGCCGATCATCGCATAGGACGCGGTCACGCCGCCCGTCGTCGGGTTGGTGAGCACCACCACATAGGGCAGCCCGGCCTCCTTCAGACGGTCGACCGCGATCGTGGTGCGCGGCAATTGCATCAGCGACAGGATACCCTCCTGCATGCGCGCCCCGCCCGAGGCGGCGAACAGGACGAGCGGGCGCTTCATCTCGAGCGCGGTCTCCAGCGCGTGGATGATCGCCTCGCCGGCGGCCATGCCGAGCGAGCCGCCCATGAAGGCGAAATCCTGGACGACGGCGACGATCGGCAGTCCCTCAATGGTTCCGGTCGCGCCGAGCACGGTGTCGTCCATGCCGGTCTTGGCGCGGTTTTCGCGCAGCCGGTCGGTATAACGCTTCTCGTCGCGGAATTTCAGCGGATCGGTGGCGACCTTCGGGTTTTCGAGAATATCGAACCGGCCGTCGTCAAAGAAGAATTTCAGCCGCTGGCGCGCCGAGATCTTCATGTGATGGCCCGACGAGGGAATCACCCACTGATTGTCCTCGAGGTCCTTGTGAAAGACCATCTCGCCGGTTTCGGGACATTTGATCCACAAATTCTCCGGCATGTCGCGCCGGCCGAGCATGGAATTGATCTTGGGCCGGACGTAGTTGGTGATCCAGTTCATCGGTCGGTCTCCGCGTTCAGGAGAAGATGGGGCCGTCGGTCCGCCGTCGCAAGACATCGTCGCGGCGGCGTTCTTCAGGGGTACGGCCGGGGCGGGCCCGGCTTTCGGCGGGAATTCGGACGCGCTCAGCCAGCGTTTGCGCTCACAGCCTCAAGGAAAGCTTCGATCAAGGCAACATCCTTCTGGCCGGGTGCGCTCTCAACCCCGGACGACACGTCGATGCCCGGCGGAGACAGCAGGCGCAGCGCCTCGCCGATATTGGCTTTGTTGAGGCCGCCTGAAAGCATGTAGTCGACGGACGGGTCAAGCCCGGCCAGCACCCGCCAGTCGAAGGCAACGCCGTTGCCGCCGGGAAGCGTGGAGCCTTTCGGGGGTTTGGCGTCGAACAGGAACCGGTCGGCGATGCCGCGATAGGCCTCGACGGGGGCCAGATCGGCGGACGCGCTCACCGAAAACGCCTTCATCACGGGCAGGCCGTGCCGCGCCCTGACCGCGGCCACCCGCTCGGGCGTTTCGCGCCCGTGCAATTGCAGCATGTCGGGCTCCATCGCCGCCACGATGGCGTCGAGCGTGGCGTCGTCGGCGTCGACGGTCACGGCCACGGCCAGGGCGCGCCCGCGCGCCGCGCGTCGCAGACCGCCCGCCGTGCCAGGGTCGACATGGCGCGGGCTCTTGTCGAAGAAGATGAAGCCGACATGGCTGGCGCCGCCCGCGAGCGCGGCGGAGACAGCTTCGGCCGTGCTCAATCCGCAGATCTTGATATCCATTGCCCCGCAATACCCCCGCCCAATGCCGCTGTCGAGCCGTAGCGTGGCGCGCGCCGCGAAAGGCCGGGTGAACCTTTCGCGCCTGGATGTGTTATCGACAGGGCAGCAACGGGATTTTTCGATGAACATGTTCGAATGGGGCGTGCACCGCCGCCCGGGGCCGGCGACAAGCTTGAACCCCGACACCTTGCTTGCGCGCGGCGCGATGATCGCGCTGCTGCTGATCGGGCTTTTGGGCTTCGTGTTCATGCTGGTCGCCGGCGAATTCATCCTCGCCCCGCTGTCGCTGGCGATCGTCATCGGGCTGATGCTGGGACCGATCGCTACGCGCCTGGAAAAGCGCGGCCTGCCGTCCTCGCTGTCGGCGGCGATCGTGTGCCTGCTGTTCGTGGCGCTGGTGGCGCTGTTTGCCGCCGCTTTGATCGGGCCCCTGTCCTATTGGACCGGCGAGCTGCCGCGCATCTGGCAGAAACTGCAGATCCAGCTCGCCCAGCTTCGCGAGCCCATCAACACGCTTCGCGACCTGCAGAACGAGCTGCGCACGGTCACCGGCGGCTCCGGCGTCACGGTGGAGGTCGACGAGGGCGGCGACGTCACCGACATCGCGATCATGGCGCCGGCTTTCGGCGCCCAGGTGCTGCTTTTCCTGGCCAGCCTGTTCTTCTTCATGGCGACGCGCCACGACATCCGCACAGGCATCATGAAAATCGTCGCCGACCGCCGCCTGCGCTGGCGCACCGCGCATATCTTCAGGGATGTCGAGACCCTGGTGTCGCGCTATCTGCTGTCGATCGCCGTCATCAATGTCGGGCTCGGCGTCACGGTCGCGCTGGTGCTTTGGATCATCGGCGTGCCGTCGCCGGCGCTGTGGGGCATGCTCGCCATGCTGTTGAATTTCGTGGTCTATGTCGGACCGGCGATCATGGCCGGTTTGTTGTTCGCCGTCGGGCTGGCGACCTTCGACACGCTTGCCGGCAGTTTCGTGCCGCCGCTGGCCTTTCTCGCCGTCAACCTGATGGAAGCGCAGTTCGTCACCCCGATGGTGCTCGGGCGCACCCTGACGCTGAACCCGTTCCTCGTGCTTCTGGCGCTTGCCTTCTGGATCTGGGTCTGGGGCCCGATCGGCGGCTTCATCGCCATCCCGGCGCTGCTGATCGCCTATGCCGTGTTGAGCAATCTCGTGCCGATCGGCCCGAAAGCGCCGCCGCCGGGCCGGTGATCGCGGGTCGCGCGTGAAAACCGGTATGGGGCGGCGACGCGCCGCGAGCCATCAGGTGAAGCGGATCGCCTGCAGCGCGCCGCCATTGCGCTTGAGCCAGGTCTTGGCCTCGTCGGTGCGCGGACACAATGTGCGGCACAGGCTCCAGAATTTCGGCCCGTGGTTCATTTCCTTCAGATGCGCCACCTCGTGCGCGACCAGATAGTCGATGACGGCAGGCGGCGCCATCATGATACGCCATGAAAACGACAGCACCCCGTCGGCGGTGCACGAGCCCCAGCGGCTCGTCGTGTCGCGATAGCGGATCGCCCGCGCCGGGCGGCCGACCGCGCCGGCATGGCGGGCCACCAGCGCCTCGATGTCGCGCCGCGCCTCGCGCTTGAGGAAATCGGCCAGGCGCCGGGACAGGTGCCTGCGCTCGCCATGAACGATCAGCGCCGGGTCGCCTTCGACGGCCGCCACCTCCACCGTGCCGCGGCGGCCGGGTTCGTGCACGATGAGATGCGGCACGCCGCGCAGCGGGATCTTGATGCCGGGCCGGACCTGCGGCCGGTCGGGAAATTTTTCCAGCCGCGCCTCGAGCCAGCCACGGTGGGTTTCCAGGAAACGGTCGATCTCGCGCGGCGGCAGGCCGGGCGGCACTGTCACCCGCAAACCCTGGCCGCCGGCGTCGATCCGCAGCGTCAGGCGCCGGGCGCGCGCGTTCTCGACGATCTTCAGCGGCAGGGCGCGTCCCGCGACATCGTGCACGCGCTCGATCGGAGCGGCGCGCTTGGCGCGGGCGGGCGGTTTTCTCAGTCCGGAGAACATGGCGCGACGTTAAGCGATTCGCCGGCCAAGCGGGAGAACATCGTCACGGCATGACCCAAAGCGTCGCAGGCGCCCCTGGCCCGGCGCAGCGGCGCCATCTTCTTCGAACCTTTCCTTGCGCTGCCGCGACCAAGGCGAAGCGGCGGGATCGGCCCGTCGCAAGAAGAAGGGAAAAACCATGTTCAGGAAAATCGCCATGCTGGCGGCCGTCATATCGCTTGCCGCCTTCGCCACCTCGCTCGACGCCGACGCCTATGCGCGCGACGGGGGCGGACCGCCGCCCCATGTCTACAAGCGTTCGAAGCCGGCCAAGACCGCCACGCCCGCGGTCACCTCCTCGGTCGAAACCGACCGGCGGGGCGGCGAGAAGCCCGCCAAGCGCCGGCCGGCCGGCAAGACCTGCCCGGCCGCCGGGAGTCCCGGCCTGTGCGACGATCGGGGCGGCCGCTGAGCGCGCCGCCCAGAGCGGCCAACAAAAACGGCGCCGTCGATGCGGCGCCGTTCACAATCGTTGCGGGCCGGCCTTCAGTCGTCGAGCAGGCCGGTCGCCTTGTCGTCGCTCGACTTTTCGCTGCGCCGGCGCTCGCGATCGGCCATGAAGCGGTCGAATTCTTCCTGGTCCTTGGCCCGGCGCAACTCGCGCAGATAGTCGTCGAACTCCTCGCGCATTTCTTCCAGCTTGCGCCGTTCGGCCTCGATGCGCTCGAGCTCCTTGCTGCGCCAGTCGTCGAAGGCGACATTGCCGGTGCGGGCGTGGCGGCTGCGACGGCCGCCCTTGTGGGCGCGGCAGGAGGCAAAAAACCCATCCGTCGCCTCGTTCACGTCGCGCTTGAAACCATCGAGCCGATCGCCCCACAGGATGTAAGCGAGCATGGCGAGGCCAAGCGGCCAGAACACGATGAAGCCAAGCACCATCAGCGCAATCGTCGCCGGCGTCCAGGCCGGACGGATCAGTGCACTCGTGGTCATATTTTCCGGTTCCTTCCGTTCGAAGCAGCCCATCCGGCTGCATGAAATCGAGATGGGCACAAAACGGGATCGTTTCAAGACAAACGCCAAGTAGAACCGGATAATCTCTTGAGAAATCTGTCTTTTTTCAGCTCTCTTCGCGGACCAGGAGGCGTGCCGGCGCCTCGCGGCCGGTCTTGTCGCCGCCGCCAGGACCGGTTCTGGCGGCGCGGCGGGACCCGCTTAGCTGGCCTGCGCGCGCGTGGCGAGATCGGCGATAGCGCGGCGCAGCAGGGCGATATCCTGCGGCCGCGACAAGCGGTGATCGCCATCGCGGATCAGCGTCAGCGTGACATCCTCGGCCGGCAGGTGGTCGACCAGTTTCAGCGCATGCGCGTAGGGCACGTCCGGGTCCTGCATGCCCTGCAGCACCGTCACCGGGCAATGGGTCTCGATCAGGCCGGTGAGCACGCGGTTGCGCGCGCCGTCCTCGAACAGGGCGCGGGTGTAAAGGTTGGGCTCCGGCCCATATTCTGACGGTTCCTCGAAATAGCCCTGCTGTTCCAGATCGCGGCGGTGGCGGTCCGTCAATTGCGGCTCCATCAGCTCGACCGTGAAGTCGGGCGCCGGCGCGATCAGCACCAGGCCGGCGACGCGATCGTCGGGTGCGCCGCGATTGAGTGCCTGCACCATGCGCAGCGCGATCCAGGCGCCCATCGAGGAGCCGACCAGGATCTGCGGGCCGTCGGTGAAATGGCGAAACACCGCCAGGCTTTCGGCCAGCCAGCGCGAAATCGTGCCGTCGCGGAACGCGCCGCCGGATTCGCCGTGGCCCGAATAATCGTGCCGGACACAGGCATGGCCGTTCTCGGCCGCCCACAGATCGAGCTGTTCTGCCTTGGTGCCCAGCATGTCGGAGCGGTAGCCGCCGAGCCAGACCAGGCCGGGCGCCCGGCCCGGGCGGCGCCGGACCGCGATCGGCACGTTGTCGACATCGAGCATTTCGGCGGGGTGTTGTGCCATGCGTCATCCTCCGGGCGCCCTTTTGGCACAGGGCGTGCCGCCGGCAAAGGCCGGCCTTTCGCCGCAGTCGCCGCGCAAGCGGGAAGATGGTTTTTTTTGCGCTCTCGTGCTATTGACATGGCCCCGAGCGCACCGACATAGACCGCGCGATGCTTTGGGCGGGCCGGATAACCGTCCCCGAACGTCAACGGAACAAGGAGAATACGACCATTCGCAGACCTTACAAAGCCGCGGCGCCCGTCAAGGAAGGCCCGCGCGCCAATCGCGACATTCGGGCCCCGAGGGTCCAGCTCATCGATCCCGACGGAGAGAACCGGGGCGCCGTTTCCATTCAGGAAGCGCTGGAAGCGGCCGAGGAGCTCGGTCTCGACCTGGTTGAGATCGCGCCGAACTCCGATCCGCCGGTATGCAAGATCATCGATCTCGGCAAGCTGAAATACCAGACCCAGAAAAAGGCGGCCGAAGCACGGCGCAACCAGAAGGTCATCGAGATCAAAGAGATCAAGATGCGCCCGAATATCGACGATCACGATTACGAGACCAAGATGAAGGCCGTGCGCCGGTTCTTCGAGGAAGGCGACAAGGTCAAGCTGACATTGCGCTTCCGCGGACGCGAGATGGCCCATCTGGAGCTTGGCATGCAGCTCTTGAACCGGGTGCGCGCCGAGGTGGAGGAAATTGCCAAGGTCGAGGCCGAACCCAAGCTCGAAGGCCGCCAGATGATGATGGTTCTGTCTCCGCGATGACGCGGCTGAAGGCCACGGGCGGCATCGGTCGCGGCCCGTGGCGGCGGCAACCTGGCGCATGACGTCATCCCTGTCCAACACCGATCGGCCGGTCAAGGACGCGCGCGCCCTTGCAGGGTTCCAGCGTGCGCGCCGGCTTGTGCTGGCGCTTCTCATCGCGGCGATCTTCGGCGTCTTGTTGTTCGGCCAGTCGCTGTTTCCGCCCGACAGCATCGTCCACGAAACGCTGGAAATGCTGGGAAATGTCCTGATCTTCTGCGGCATCGTCGGGCGGTTGTGGGCCACGCTCTATATCGGCGGGCGCAAGTCCGAAGCGATCATCGTTTCTGGACCCTATTCGATCACCCGCAACCCGCTTTATGTTTTCTCCACGGTGGCGGCGGTCGGCGTCGGCGCGCAGACGGGAAGTCTCGTCGCCGCCCTTTGCGTCGGCATCTTCTGCGCGGCGGCGTTTCACGTCGTGATCCTGCGCGAGGAACGCCATCTCCGCGAAATGTTCGGCGCGGCCTATGCGGATTACCTGCGGCGCGTGCCGCGTTTCTGGCCGGCCCCTGGTCTTTACGACGAGGGCGAGCCGAGCGGATTTCGGCCCCGGCTCCTGTTGACGACGCTTCTCGACGGCATGGTGTTCCTGCTGGCGGCGCCGGCCTTCGAGCTGATCGACGCGCTCCAGCAGTCCGGCATCCTGCCGGTGCTGTTCCGTATGCCGTGAGGGCGGGCGCGCCGACCCTTTCGGGGGCCGACTTGCCCTCTTGCCCTTCGACGCCCCAGTCGTTATAAGGCCGCGTTCAAAGAGCCGCCCGGCAGGGCATGCCGTGGCGGTTTCTTATGCTTTCCGGATGCTGGTCCATCCGGAGCGTCATAACCTCGCTTGCGAGGCCAATAAGAAGAGGAAAGCAAAATGCCCAAGATGAAGACCAAATCGTCGGTCAAGAAGCGGTTCAAGGTGACCGCGTCCGGCAAAGTGAAGGTTCAGGCCGCTGGCAAGCGCCACGGCATGATCAAGCGCTCCAACAAGTTCATCCGTAACGCGCGCGGTACGACCGTTCTTTCCGATCCGGACGCCCGGATCGTGAAGAAGTTCATACCCTACGGCCTTTGAAACGCCGGACGCTGCAGGAAGAAATTTAAGGAGAGCATGTCATGGCCCGCGTAAAGAGGGGCGTTACCGCCCACGCCAAGCACAAGAAAGTTCTGAAAGCCGCCAAGGGTTTCTACGGCCGGCGCAAGAACACCATCCGCATCGCCAAGCAGGCGGTGGAGAAGTCGCTGCAATATGCCTATCGCGACCGCAAGAACCGCAAGCGCAATTTCCGCGCCCTGTGGATCCAGCGCATCAATGCCGGTGCCCGCGAGCACGGCCTGACCTATGGACGCCTGATCGACGGCCTCAACAAGGCCGGCATCGAGGTCGACCGCAAGGTGCTGGCCGACATGGCGGTGCACGAGCCGCAGGCCTTTGCCGCGCTGGTCGCCAAGGCGAAGACCGCGCTGGAATATCTGAAAGACACGACCCCGAACGCTTTTGAGCGCGCTGTAGCCTAACCAGCGCCTTCCCAAGCTTTCGAAAACTGGTATTTGGGAAACCCGCGCTGGCAGGGCCGGCGCGGGTTTTTCCGTGTGACGCGCAAGACATCGATCCGGCCGACCGGATCGCGAAACGGTACCGACAAGGGCAAGCGAGCAACGCCGTGACCGAACAGATGACAGACTTGAAAACGCTTGAGGCGACTTTGCTGGCCGAGATCGCGGCCGCGTCCGACGAGGCGGCGCTCGAAGCCGTGCGCGTGTCGGCCCTCGGCAAGAAGGGCTCCGTCTCCGAACGGCTGAAGATGCTGGGGACGATGTCGCCGGAGGAACGCAAGCAGATGGGCCCGGCGATCAACGGGCTGAAGACCAGCGTCGGCGAGGCGCTGGCCGCGCGCAAGGCCGAACTGCACCGGGAAGCGATCGCCGCGCGCCTTGCGGCCGAAACCGTCGACGTCACGCTGCCGGTGCGCCAGGCCCCGGCCGAGCGCGGCCGCATTCATCCGATCAGCCAGGTGATCGACGAGATCACCGCGATCTTCGGCGATCTCGGCTTCGCGATCGCCGAGGGGCCCGACATCGAGACCGATTATTACAACTTCACCGCGCTGAACTTCCCCGAAGGCCACCCGGCGCGCGAAATGCACGACACGTTCTTCTTCCCGCCCGGCGAGAACGGCGAGCGCAAGCTGCTGCGCACCCACACCTCGCCGGTGCAGATCCACACCATGGAGGCGCAAAAGCCGCCGATCCGCATCGTCATTCCCGGCAAGACCTACCGGCAGGATTCCGACGCCACCCATTCGCCGATGTTCCACCAGCTCGAAGGGCTGGTCGTCGACCGGACCTCGACCGTGGCCAACATGAAATGGGTGCTGGAGGAGTTCTGCAAGGCGTTCTTCGAGGTGCCGTCGCTCAACATGCGCTTCCGGCCGTCCTTCTTCCCGTTCACCGAGCCGTCGCTGGAACTCGACATCCAGTGCGACCGGTCCAGGCCGGGCGAGGTGCGTTTCGGCGAGGGCTCCGACTGGATGGAAATCCTCGGCTGCGGCATGGTCCACCCCAACGTGCTGAGGATGTCGGGGCTGGATCCGGACGAATATCAGGGCTTTGCCTGGGGCATGGGCATCGACCGGATCGCGACGCTGAAATATGGCATGCCGGACCTGCGCGACTATTTCAACGCCGATACGCGCTGGCTGCAGCATTACGGTTTCCGCCCGCTCGACCTGCCGACCCTGTTTGGAGGGCTCAGCACATGACCGACACACTCCATAGCGGCGGCTGCCGCTGCGGGGCGGTGCGCTTTTCCGCCTCGGTCGCGCCGCACCACATCAGCTATTGCCATTGCCACGACTGCCGCCGCGCCAGCGGCGCGCCGGTCTCCGCCTTCGTCGGCTTCAAGAAGGAGCATGTGACGTTCGACGGCGACACGCTGAAAGCCTTCGAGAATGGCCCGGTGGCGCGCAGCTTCTGTGGCGTCTGCGGTTCGCCGGTCGCCTATGTCGACGACCGGCTGCCGGACGACGTGTGGATCGCACTCGGCGCCATGGACCAGCCGGCCGCCTACAAGCCCACCCATCACGCCTATGTGCGCGAGCAGCTGCCGTTCGTGCACATGCCGGATTCGCTGCCGCGACACGTCAAATTCAGCGTACCGAGACCGACGGAAGACACGCAATGAAATTCACCCTTTCCTGGCTCAAGGACCATCTCGACACCGACGCCTCGCTCGACGAGATCGTCGAACGGCTGACCATGATCGGGCTCGAGGTCGAATCCGTCGACGACAAGGCGGCGCTGAAGCCGTTCGTGATCGCCAGGGTGCTGACGGCGGAAAAACACCCCGACGCCGACAAGCTCAAGGTGCTGTCGGTCGACACGGGCAGCGGCGCGCCGGTGCAGGTGGTGTGCGGCGCCCCCAATGCGCGCGCCGGCCTGGTCGGCGCCTTCGCCGCGCCGGGCGCCTATGTGCCGGGCATCGACGTCACGCTGTCGGTCGGCAAAATCCGCGGCGTGGAAAGCCACGGCATGATGTGTTCGGAGCGCGAATTGCAGCTTTCCGACGAGCACACCGGCATTATCGACCTGCCCGACAACGCGCCGGTGGGCGCGTCCTTCGCCGAATGGGCCAAGCTCGACGATCCGGTGATCGAGATCGGCCTGACGCCGAACCGCCCCGACGCCACCGGCGTTTACGGCATCGCCCGCGACCTCGCCGCCGCCGGGCTCGGCACGTTGAAGTCCGGCGCGGTCGAACCGGTCGAAAGCGAGGGCAAATGCCCGGTTTCCGTCACGCTCGAGGCGCCCGATCTGTGCCCCGGCTTCGCGCTCAGGCTGGTGCGGGGGGTCAAGAACGGACCGTCGCCGAAATGGCTGCAGCAGCGCCTGATCGCCATCGGGCTCAGGCCGATCAACGCGCTGGTCGACGTCACCAATTACGTCACCTTCGACCGCGGCCGGCCGCTGCACGTGTTCGACGCGGCCAAGGTGAAGGGCAACCTGGTGGTGCGGCGCGCGCGCGCCGGCGAAAAGGTGCTGGCGCTGGACGGTGCGGACTATGCGCTGACGCCCGACATGTGCGTGATCGCCGACGACAACGGCGTGGAATCGATCGCCGGCATCATGGGCGGCGAGCTTTCGGGCTGCGAAGACGACACCACCGACGTGCTGATTGAATCCGCGCTCTGGGATCCGATGGCAACGGCGCGCACCGGACGCGAACTCGGCATCATCACCGACGCCCGCTACCGGTTCGAGCGTGGGGTCGACCCGGAATTCATGGGCGCCGGCCTGGAGTTGGGCACGCGCATGGTGCTCGAATTCTGCGGCGGCACGCCGAGCGAAGCGGAGATCGTGCTCGGCACGCCGACCGCCAAGGACGGGGAGATCGTCGGCGAAACCGGCCACCATTACCGCGAGGTCGACTTCCCGCTGTCGGAAACCAAGCGCCTGACCGGCCTGGACGTGGACCGGGCCGAAAGCATCGCCATTTTGAAGCGTCTCGGTTTCGTTCCGAAGGGCGCGACGGACGGCGCGGTCGTGCGCTTCGTCGTGCCGTCCTGGCGTCCCGACGTCGACGGCAAGGCCGATCTGGTCGAGGAGGTGATGCGCATTCACGGCGTCAACCGGATCGCGCCGGCGCCGCTGCCGCAGACGACGGCCGTCGGCAGCCGCATCCTGACCACGCTGCAAAACCGCACCCGCGCCGCGCGCCGCGCGCTGGCCGTGCGCGGCATGATGGAGGCGGTCACCTGGTCGTTCATTCCCGAACGCCACGCCGCGCTGTTCGGCGGCGGCGCGCCGGCGCTGAAACTGTCGAACCCGATCGCCGCCGACATGTCGGACATGCGGCCCTCGCTGCTGCCGGGCCTGATCGCGGCGGCGCAGCGCAACGCCGATCGCGGTTTCGGCGACATCGCCCTGTTCGAGGTCTCGGGCACCTATCAGGGCGACCGGCCCGAGGACCAGCGCCGGGTCGCCGGCGGCGTGCGCCGCGGCACCGCTGCGCTGGAGGGCGCGGGCCGGCACTGGGCCGGCAACGCGGCGACCGTGGGCGTGTTCGACGCCAAGGCCGACGCGCTCGCCGCGCTGGAGGCGGCCGGCGCGCCGGTCGACAAGCTGACGATCGAGGCCGGCGGGCCGGACTGGTATCACCCCGGCCGTTCCGGCACGATCAAGCTCGGGCCGAAGAACCTGCTCGGCACGTTCGGCGAGTTCCATCCCGACACGCTGGAGGCGCTCGACGCGGCCGGGCCGATCTGCGGCTTCGAGGTCTATCTCGACGCCCTGCCCGAGCCCAAGGCCAAGGCGACCCGCACCAAGCCGCGCCTCGACCTGTCGCCGTTCCAGGCGGTGAAGCGCGATTTCGCCTTCGTGGTCGACAAAGGCGTGGCTGCCGGCGTCCTCACGCGCGCGGTCGCGGCCGCCGACAAGAAGCTGATTGCCGGCGTGTCGGTGTTCGACGTGTTCGAGGGCGCCGCGCTCGGGGCCGACAAGAAATCGGTGGCGATCGAGGTCGCCATCCAGCCGCAGGAGCGCACGCTGACCGACGAGGATTTCGAGGCGCTGTCGGCCCGGATCCTCGCCAATGTCGAAAAGCAGACCGGCGGCGTCCTGCGCGGCTGAACAAAAAAACGGCGCCCCGTTGCCGGGGCGCCGCGGTTTTCAGGTGATATCGCCTGCCTCTCAGGCGGGCTTGCGGAACAGCTGGATGCCCCAGGCCAGATAACCGGCATCGGCCGCCTTGACCCAGTTTTCCAGGCCGACCGCCATCTTGTCGAGATAGTCGCTCGAAGCGCCGCTCTCGCGCAGCTTGTCGTAATTGGCCAAAAGCTCCTCGCGAACCCGGAAATAATGGGTGCGCAGATCGCCGGTCAGGTCCTCCTGCGCCACGATCTCGAAGCCGAGCGCCTGCGCGGCCTCCCGGTAGAAGCGGAACGAGCCGAGGCTGTTCAACTGCAGGCGGTCGTAGACCGGCTGCAGCACGCCTTCGGGCACCTCGTCGGCCTGCATCGGGTCGGTGAAGACGAAATGGCCGCCGGGCTTGAGCACGCGCCAGACCTCGGCCAGCACCTTTTCGCGCTGGTCGGAATGCAGGATCGCGTCCTGGCTCCACACCACGTCCTGGCTGGTGTCGGCCTCGGGAATGTCCTCGAACACACCGTGCACGACGCGGATCTTGTCGGCGAGACCGGCAAGCCGGTTCTTGTGGCGGTTGGTGTCGTTCTGGGTCTCGGAGATGTTGAGGCAGGCCGCCTCGTTGCCGAATTTCTTGACCAGATGGCGCATCGAGCCGCCATAGCCGGCGCCGATGTCGAGAACCTTGGTGTCGGCATCGATCTTCGGCAGGGCCGCGATCATCCGGTCGACGGTGACGACCGACGCGTCGCGGATGTTCTTGGTGTCCTTGTAGATGCCGATATGGAGGTCCTCGCCGCCCCAGACCGTGGAATAGAACGTGTCGGCATCGTCGCCGTCATAATAGTCCTCGGTGACGTCGCGGATATCGCTCTGCCCCTGCTCGCGCGCCTCGCCGCCCCAGCGCACCACGTGCAGGGTCGACTTCTCGGCCACATGGACGAAGAAATCCGGTTCGTTTTCGGTATAGGTCTCCTGGAAGTCGCCATAGGTGCGCACCCGCTGGAAACCGGCCTCCGACAAGAGCTTGCGCACGTAGTTCTTGCGGATCGGGCACAGGTTGAGCGTGTATTCGGCGCCGTCGGGGAAGCTGTATTTGAAGCGCACCAGGCTGTCGTCGATATGCTCGGGCTCGGCCGTGACCTTGTCGCCGCAATAATAGAATTTGTGCTTGGTCTTGAAGCCCTCGTCGAGAATGGTGTCGTAGTTGCGCTGGTCGAGGATCAGGATGCCGTCATGCTTGAGCGCGGCGTAGAACTCCGCCAGCGCACGGCGCCGGTCGGCCTCGGTGTGCAGATGGGTGAAGGAATTGCCCAGACAGATGATGGCGTCGTATTTGCCCTGGATGTCGCGATTGAGCCAACGCCAGTCGGCCTGCACCGTCTTGAGGATCAGCCCGCGCGCCTGACCGTTCTGGAACGCCTTGGCCAGCATCGCGGCCGAACCGTCGGCCGAGGTGACGTTGAAGCCCGCCTCGTTGAGGTGCACGGAGTGGAAGCCGGTGCCGCACGCAACGTCGAGCACGGTTTCCTTGCCCCTGGCGCGCAGCACGTCGATGAAGAACTGCCCCTCGCTTTCGGCGCGCGCAGTCCAGTTGATGAGTTCGTCCCACTTCTCCACGAAGGTCATCACATATTCGCCGCGATAGAGATCGGTTTCGCGGTCGGCCAGCGGATCGTCGCCATAACGCTGCTGGTCCATTTCCAGCTCGGCATTCGGCTGTTTGAGTGCTGCCTCGTTCATATCGCTCTCCGTTTCGCCTGTGGTTCGCATCGGCCGCAGCCCGGCCGGCGCGGCGGGCAGCAGCGGCGCGGCCCGGTACGGACCACGCGTCATGGATGGTGAACGCCTCGGACCCCCGACAGGGCGGCGCCTGCCCGCACAGAAACGCGCCCGGCGGGCGCGCAAAGAGGCTGCGAGAGCAGAGGTGGCGGATTTCAAGGCGCCTGAGAAAAGGCGCGGCTCCATCGACTGGAAATGCCACCGTGATTGATGGGCGCAGGATATCGTTCGAAAACGACATTGCAAGGTCTGATTGCGACATTCTCGCCACGGACGCGTAGCACGCCGCCCAGCCGCCGCGTTTTGCCAGCGACCTCAGCAGCCTGACAGAAAAAGATCATGATGCCGGCGCGGGAAGAACGGGCGCGTTACCACCACACGCCGCCGCGGCGGATGCGGATACGCGGCCGCCCGGCCGGGTCGCCAAGCGCGGTGGCTGGCGCCGGATGCGCAGCCTCTTCCTCCGTCACCACAGCTGCGCCCGGCATCAGGCCGGCAAGGTGCCGGTAGGTCGCCGCGTCGGGCCGGCGGTGTCGGCCAATGGCGGGAATGAAGCTCGCGCGCCGTTGCCGCGCGCGGCCGCCCGCATGGACGGGCACGTCCTCATGCGGCAGGTCGCGCGCGCCCTTCAAGGCCATGAGCCGCCGAACCCGCTCCTCGGTCGGCGGGTGGGTGCGCAGCACCGAAGGGTCGGGAATACGGCCGCCGGGCAGCAACAGGCTTTCCCACAGGCGTCCCTGGGCACGCTCGAGCTTGACCAACGCCGAGGCGAGCCCCTCGGGATCGCCGGTCAGCATGGCCGCGCCGAGATCGGCGTCGTATTCGCGCGTGCGCGACAGTGCCATCTGCAACAGACCGCCGACGGTGGGCGCGGCAAGCAGTACGAAGACCGCCAGCCAGGGCACCTGCGCCTGGTAGCCGCCGGCGAAGACGAGCAGGTTCAACACCAGCGACAAAAGGCCGACCGTCGACAGGACCGAGGTGAAACGCGACACCATGTCGGCCAGGGCCATCACTTTCACGTCCTCATGGGCGATGTGGCTGATCTCGTGCGCCAGGATCGCGGTCAGCTCGCGCAGCGTCATCTGTCGCATGAGCGCGTCGGTGACCGCGATCGCCGAATCCTCGCGGCGGCCGACGGCAAAGGCGTTCATCAAGCGTGAGGGGACGACATGGAGAACCGGCGCTTTCGGCAGCCCGGCGCGCCGGGCGAGTTCCTCCAGGACGGCGATCCCTTTGGCGAACTGCGCGCGCGAGACGGGCCTGGCCTTATACATGGACAGGACCAGGCGCGGGCTGATCCGGCGCATCGCCATCATTGAGACCGCGCCGACGAGCAGCGCGTAGACGAGCGCCGCCATACCGCCGAAAGCCCAGGCGCTGGCGGCGAGGATCGAGAGACTGCCCGCGGCGAGCAGCCAGGTGTGAAGCGTATTCAGCGCACGGCTGCGCTGCTGCTGGACGATGTCGAGATTGGATTGCCGGCTCATGTGGCCAATATGGGGGCCGGGCGGCGTTTTGCCGAGTCGCGGCGATGGCGCGGCGCACGACCGCCTTCTCCAGCGGCCGGACCGGGAGATTTTTCGGCTCCGGCGCGGCGTGGAAGGCCCGGCGTGCGGCATTTGCCGGCAATCCGCGCCGGACGACGCTTGCGCCCCGAAATCGCTGTTCTTATATACGCCGCAACGCTGCACGCGCTTTCCCTCGGGAAGCTGTGGGGCGCTTTCTTGTGAACAGGGGCTGCCGCGCCGAACGCCGCAATGGGTCCTTGGCAGCCTGCTTAGCGGAGAAGAAGAATGGCAAAAGTAATTGGTATCGACCTGGGAACCACGAATTCGTGTGTCGCGGTCATGGACGGCAAGGAACCGAAAGTCGTCGAAAACGCCGAAGGCGCGCGCACGACGCCGTCGATCGTGGCCTTTCCCGACGGCGACGAGCGCCTCGTCGGGCAGCCTGCCAAGCGGCAGGCCGTGACCAATCCTGAAGGCACGATTTTCGCGGTCAAACGCCTGATCGGCCGGCGCTATGACGACCCGGTGACCGACAAGGACAAGAAGCTCGTTCCTTACAAGATCACGAAGGCCGACAATGGCGATGCGTGGGTCGAGGTTCAGGGCAAGAAATATTCGCCCTCGCAGATCTCCGCCATGGTCCTGCAGAAGATGAAGGAAACGGCGGAAAGCTATCTCGGTGAAAAGGTCGAGAAGGCCGTCATCACCGTTCCGGCTTATTTCAACGACGCCCAGCGTCAGGCCACCAAGGACGCCGGCAAGATCGCCGGGCTGGAGGTGCTGCGCATCATCAACGAGCCGACCGCGGCCGCGCTCGCCTACGGGCTCGACAAGAAGAAATCCGGCACGATCGCCGTCTACGACCTCGGCGGCGGCACGTTCGACATCTCTATCCTTGAGATCGGCGACGGCGTGTTCGAGGTGAAGTCGACCAATGGCGACACCTTCCTGGGCGGCGAAGACTTCGACATGCGTCTGGTCAATTACCTCGCCGAGGAGTTCAAGAAGGAACAGGGCATCGACCTGAAGAACGACAAGCTCGCCCTGCAGCGGCTGAAGGAAGCCGCCGAGAAGGCCAAGATCGAGCTGTCGGCAACGTCGCAGACCGAAATCAACCTGCCCTTCATCACCGCCGACCAGTCCGGTCCGAAGCACCTGACGATGAAACTCACCCGGGCGAAGTTCGAAAGCCTGGTCGAGGATCTGGTCAGCCGCACCATCAACCCGTGCAAGGCGGCGCTGAAGGATGCCGGCGTGCAGGCCGGCGAGATCGACGAGGTGGTGCTGGTGGGCGGCATGACGCGCATGCCCAAGATCCAGGAAGCGGTCAAGCAGTTCTTCGGCAAGGAGCCGCACAAGGGCGTCAACCCCGACGAGGTGGTCGCCATGGGCGCGGCCATCCAGGCCGGCGTTCTGCAGGGCGACGTCAAGGACGTGCTGTTGCTCGACGTGACGCCGCTGTCGCTCGGCATCGAGACGCTGGGTGGCGTGTTCACCCGCCTGATCGACCGCAACACCACGATCCCGACCAAGAAGGGCCAGGTCTTCTCGACCGCCGAGGATAACCAGTCCGCGGTCACGATCCGGGTCTTCCAGGGCGAACGCGAAATGGCGGCCGACAACAAGATGCTCGGCCAGTTCGACCTGGTCGGCATTCCGCCCGCACCGCGCGGCGTACCGCAGATCGAGGTCGCGTTCGACATCGACGCCAACGGCATCGTCAACGTCTCTGCCAAGGACAAGGGCACCGGCAAGGAGCACCAGATCCGCATCCAGGCATCGGGCGGCCTGAGCGACGACGAGATCGAGAAGATGGTCAAGGACGCCGAGACCAACGCCGAGGGCGACAAGCAGCGCCGCGAGGCGGTCGAGGCCAAGAACCAGGCCGAGGCCTTGGTGCATTCCTCGGAGAAGTCGCTTGCCGAGTACGGTGAAAAAGTCTCCGAAGAGGATCGCAACGCGATCTCGGAGGCGATCGCCGCGCTGAAGACGGCGACCGAGGGCGACGATGTCGAGGACATCAAGACCAAGACCAACGCGCTCGCCGAAGTCTCGATGAAGCTCGGCCAGGCCATGTACGAAGCCTCGCAGGCCGAGGCGGCCGAAAGCGACGCCAAGGCCGACGCCGAAAAGAGCGGCGAGGACGTCGTCGATGCCGATTTCGAGGAAATCGACGACGACGACAAGAAGAAGTCCGCCTAAGCGGCTTCGCCGCCAAGCAGCAGGCCCGGCCCGCGCGCCGGGCCGGCAGGCAAAACGACAAAGCCCTCATTCGCGGCCGCTCCGCGGATGAGGGCTTTTTGTTGCGGCAGGCGGCTCTCCCGCGAGAGCGTTTCCAGGCGAAGTGGAAGCCGGTTCGCCGTTCGAAAAGCGCGTCAGAACAATAGATTAGAGCCGGTCTGCGATTCTGCGAAAAGCAGAACGGCTCTAGGCGACAAGGCAAGGGGCTCTGCCTGGCGATCCCGCGCGGTCGTTTTCGACGACCGAGGACGGCAGCCATCATCTCTACAACCCGGCTCACCCGTAGCGTGCATCCAATATATATTTCTGGCTAACCTAAAGAGTATTCAATATCGCTGTCGATATGCTGAGGTATTAGGAAATTCTGAAGTATTGCATGCGATGACACTCCGGTATTTCATCGCGACACCGGCTGATAGCGCATGCATTACCGCATCTTCGAAATCTGGCGACTGACCGCCGCGCTGACCATCATGATGTGGCATTTCCTGCGCTATGCGCCGCCGGGTCACGAGGGGGCCAGCGCGGCGCTCTATCGGCTGATGCCGCTGATGGAGATGTTCTTCATGATCTCCGGCTTCCTGATCATGGAACGCTACGGCGACAGGCTCTTGAGGGAGCGCGGCGGCTTCGGCCGCTACCTGGTGCGCCGCATCGCGCGCTTCTACCCGCTCTATCTCGTCACGCTTTTGTTCTTCTGCGTCGTCGCGCTGGCGATCGATTTCGGCTTCGTGCAGACCGGCGATCCGGGCCGCTATGCCTGGTCGGCGCTGCCGGCCAATCTGCTGCTGCTGCAGGCCTGGGGTCTGACGGACACGCTGACCTTCAACTACGTCGCCTGGTCGATGTCGGCGGAATGGTTCTGCTATCTGCTCCTGCCGCTGATAATCCTGGCCTACCGGGCCGGCGGCAAGACGGGCCTTGCGGCGCTTGCCGCGCTTTGCATCGTGGCGCTGGAACTCGCCGTGGCGGCCAGGATCATCCCGTTCGCGAGCTGGCTGGAAGCCAATACCTGGGGCGCCTATCGCGCCTTCGCCGATTTCGCGCTCGGCGCCTTCGTGGCGATGGCGGTACGCGACAGCCGCTGGCGCCTTGAAAGCCACGCGCCGGCCTGGATCGTCTTCGCGCTGGCGATCGCGGCGATGGCGACCAACCAATATTCCTACGTGATCGTCCTGCTGCTCGGCCTGGCCATGTACTGCGCCGCGCTCGCCGAACGCAACCGGCCCGACTCCTCGCTCTATCTCGCCTTTCTGCATCCGCTCGGAAAGGTGTCGCTTGGCATCTACCTGATCCACCCGGTCATCGAAAGCGTGTTCCTGGCCGTCCTCTGGCGCAAGCTGCTCGAGCCGCTCGGGGTGGTCAGCTTCTATACCTACTGGTTCGTGCCCGCCCTTGTGGTGATCGGCGTCGCCATGGTGTCCCACCGCTATTTCGAGCGCCCCGCGGGAGACTGGATCATGGGGCGGCTGCTGGGGGCAAAGCCGCGCCCGCGGCCGGCCGAGATCGCCGTGGCGCCGGCGGAGCGGGCCGGCGGCTAGCGCGGTTCGCTTCGAGAAGCGTTCATGCTTCGCTGGAGACGCCCGCGCTCTGGACGGTCTCGCGGTCCGGTCGGGACCGAGCGCCGCGGCGTCAGGCCACGGCGCGGGCCAGCGCGCATTGCGACCACAGTTCCGAAAGCGCCCGCACCAGATGGTCGATGTCGGCGTCGGTGTGCAGCGGCGACGGCGTGATGCGCAGCCGCTCGGTCTTGCGCGGCACGGTCGGATAGTTGATCGGCTGGACGTAGATGCCGTGATTGTCGAGCAGCAGATCCGAAAGCCATTTGCACTTGGCGGCGTCGCCCACCATCACCGGCACGATATGGCTCGGATTGGGCATGGTCGGGATGCCGATCGCCTCCAGGCGGGCGCGCACCTTGGCCACGCGGTCCTGATGACGGGCGCGCTCGAGCTGGCTCGACTTCAAATGGCGAATCGAGGTCAGCGCGCCGGCCGCCACGTGCGGCGGCAGGGCGGTGGTGAAGATGAAGCCGGAGGCGAAGGAGCGCACGAAGTCGCACAGCGCCGTGGAACCGGTGATATAGCCGCCGACCACGCCGAAGGCCTTGCCGAGCGTACCTTCGATGATGGTGATGCGGTCCATCAGCCCCTCGCGCTCGGCAACGCCGCCGCCGCGCGGGCCGTAGAGGCCGACCGCGTGCACCTCGTCGAGATAGGTCATGGCGCCGTGCTTTTCGGCGACGTCCAGAATTTCGCGGATCGGCGCGATGTCGCCGTCCATGGAATAGACGCTCTCGAAAGCGACGATCTTCGGCCGGTCGGGCCCGTATTCCGACAGGATGCGGTCGAGGTCGCGCACGTCATTGTGCTTCCAGACGCGCTTTTCGGCCCGGGAATGGCGGATACCCTCGATCATCGAGGCGTGGTTGCCCTCGTCCGACACGATCACGCAGCCGGGAATGTTGGCGCCCAGCGTCGACAGGGTCGTCCAGTTGGAGACATAACCGGAGGTGAATATCAGCGCGGCTTCCTTGCCGTGCAGGTCGGCCAGTTCGCGCTCCAGCAAGACGTGGTAATGATTGGTGCCGGAAATATTGCGCGTGCCGCCAGCGCCGGCGCCGCAGCGCTCGAGCGCCTCGTGCATGGCCGCGATCACCTTGGGGTGCTGGCCCATGCCGAGATAGTCGTTCGAGCACCACACGGTGACCTCGCGGGTCTCGTCACCGACAAAGCGCGTCGCGCGCGGGAACGAGCCCGCATGACGCTCCAGTTCCGCGAAAACGCGATAGCGGCCCTCGTCGCGCAGGCCGTCGAGCTTCGTGGCAAAAAAAGCTTCGAAGTCCATCCGTATTCTCCTTGGAACTTTTCTAACCCGGCGGGCCGTTTTTGTCTTCCCTCCAAGACGCGGCAAAACGTTCCATTCAAAGTTTTGCATATTTACGGGCGAACGGTCCAGCCTGTTCGGGAAATTGCCGTCACATCTGGCCCGGCGGCAACCGCAACGCCTTGATCTAACGCAAGCCCGACGCCGGCACGGCGCGCCAATCCCGGGCAAAACGCCGCCGCGGCAAAACACGCCGGCTCAAGGCGTCCAGCCGGTCAAATTTCCGTCACCATGCGGTGGCCGGGCGGGTGGACCATGCGCACGAAGGTGATCGGCTTGTCGGCCAGCCAGGTCATGCGCTCAGCCACGAACACGGCCTCGCCCTCGACCACCTGCAGCAGGGCGGCCTCGTCGCGGCCGGCGCGCGCGGCGCGAAAGGCGAACTCGGCGCGCGAGAACGGCGCGTTTTCGACCAGCCATTCGTTCGGCCCGATCTCTTCGAAAGCCTCGTCGCGGGCTTCCGGCACCGCATCGAGATTGATCCAGCGCTCCTCGAACTGGAACGGCACGCGGTCGGCCAGATGCAGGCAGCGCAGATGCAGCACTTCAGCCGAAGCCGGCAGGGCGAGCCGCACGCGCAGGAAATCGGGGGCGATGACGACGGCGCGGCTCAGGCGCGAATAGGCGTAGGCGGCGCCCTTGGCCTCGATCTCCTTGCGCACCAGCGGGATCGAAAGCCGCGCCTCGCGCACCGGATAGAGCGCGACCCGCGTACCGGATTTGCGCTTGCGTTCGACAATGCCCGACCGGGCGAGTTCCTGCACCGCGCGATTGACGGTGGCGCGGGCGACGCCGAATTCGGCCGCCAGCGCCTCCTCGCCGGGGATCGTAGCGCCGGGCGGCCAGACCCGGCGGGCGATCCGGCGTTCGAGCTCGGATTTGATGTCGCGGAAAGTGGTGCGCCGATCGGTCGTCATAACCGTGCCATGACCGATTCCATGCAGTTTGAATAGCGCCGCACGATCGCATCGCGGCCGCGATGCCGCCCGTCGCGGACCATGTGGCGGCCGGCCGACCACAGATCGGTGACGGTCTCGTTGCCGCCGGCGAAGATCCAGCCGTCGAGCAGGCGGTCGCCGGCGAGGCCAAAAAGCGCGGAACGGGCCGGATCGAGCGCGAGCAGATCGGCCCACTGTCCCGGCGCAAGCGCGCCGCTGTCGCGGCCGAGCGCGCGCGCACCCCCCTCCATCGCGGTCCCATAGAGTTCCCGGCCGCTCGACTGGCCGGCGTCGGCCATCACCACGCGCAGCCGGTCGCGCAGCCGCTGCGAATATTCGAGCTGGCGCAACTCACCGGCAACCCCGATGCGGATGTTGGAATCGGAACCGACGCCGAACACGCCGCCGGCGGCGCGAAAATGCGCGCCGTCGAAAATGCCGTCGCCGAGATTGCCCTCGGTGACCGGACACAATCCCGCCGTCGCCTGGGCGGCGGCGAGCCCGGCCGTCTCCTTTTCGCTCATGTGGGTGCAATGGATCAGGCACCAGTGCCGGTCGACCGCGACCGTGTCGAGCAGCCATTCGACCGGCCGGGCGCCATGAACCGCCAGCATTTCGTCGATTTCCTGTTTCTGCTCGGCGATATGCATGTGGAACGGGCGGTCGCCGCGCATTCCCGCCAGCCGTTCGAGGTCGGCGGCGCCGACAGCGCGCAGCGAGTGCGGCGCATATCCCCAACCGGCATCGCCGGGCAGCGCCTTGATCGTCGCTTCGGCGCGCGCAACCAGCTCCAGATAGCGGTCGAGATCGTTGCCGAACCGCAACTGGCCGCCCGCAAGCGGCCGCCCGTCGACGCCGCCCTGGGCGTAATGCACCGGCAGCAGGGTCAGCCCGATGCCGGTCTCGGCCGCGGCGGCGGCGATGCGGGCCCCAAGTTCGCCGGGATCGGCATAGGCGGCGCCGCCGGGCTGGTGGTGCAGGTAATGGAATTCCGCCACGGCGGCGAAGCCGGCCTCCTGCATTTCCATGAAGGCGAGCGCGGCAACGGCCTCGATCTCGTCGGGCTCAAGCACGTCGAGAAAGCGATACATGATCTCGCGCCAGGTCCAGAAACTGTCATGCGCGGCCGGACCGCGCGCCTCGGCCAGACCGGCCATGGCGCGCTGAAAGGTATGGCTGTGCAGGTTGGACGGCGCCGGCAGGAGCGCGGCCACACGATGGCTGTCTGCCGCCGGCGATGCGTCGGCATTCACATCCGCGATCCGGCCGAGCTGGTCGATCTCGACCAGCACATTCGCCTGCCATCCGGCCCGGGTCAGCGCTTCCCGCGCAAAAATCGACGCCATCGCACTCTTTCCAATTGACTCGTTATGTCTAGACATAATAGCGTTATTCTCGGATTTGAAAACCGGAAATCGACCCAGCGATGACGCGCAAAATCCTTTCCGACCTGCGTATCGCCACGCTTGAGGCGGGCGGGAAGCCCTACGGGCTGATCGAGCGCGGCGCGATCGGCGTCGAGGCGGGCCGCATCGCCTGGGTGGCCGCGGCCGACGCCGTGCCGGCCGGCTGGGCCGACGCCCCGTCGCAGAGCTTTGGCGGGCGGCTGGCGACCCCGGCCCTGATCGACTGCCATACCCATCTGGTTTTCGGCGGCAATCGCGCCCGCGAATTCGAGCTGCGGCTGGAAGGGGCGAGCTACGAGGAGATCGCGCGCGCCGGCGGCGGCATCGTCTCCACCGTCTCGGCCACGCGCGCGCTCAGCGAAGACGCGCTGGTGGAATCCGCGCTGCCGCGGCTCGACCGGCTGATCGGCGAGGGCGTGGCGACCGTCGAGATCAAGTCGGGTTACGGCCTGACCGTCGCCGACGAGCTGAAAATGCTGCGCGCGGCGCGCCGGCTCGAAAGGCTGCGGCCGGTGCGCGTGCGCACCAGCTTTCTCGGCGCGCATGCCGTGCCGCCCGAATACAAGGACCGCGCCGACGCCTATATCGACCAGGTCGCGATCCCGGGCCTGGAGGCGGCGCGGGCCGAAGGGCTGGCCGACGCGGTCGACGGGTTCTGCGAGGGCATCGCCTTTTCGCCGGCCCAGATCGCGCGCGTCTTCGATCGCGCCAAGGCGCTCGGCCTGCCGGTCAAGCTGCACGCCGAACAATTGTCGGATCTCGGCGGCGCGAAGCTGGCGGCGTCTTACGGCGCGCTCTCGGCCGACCACCTCGAATATCTCGGTCAGGACGGCGTCGCCGCGATGGCGAAAGCCGGCAGCGTCGCCGTGCTGTTGCCGGGCGCGTTCTATTTCCTGCGCGAAACCGAGCGGCCGCCGGTCGCGGCGCTGCGCGCGGCCGGCGTGCCGATCGCGGTCGCCACCGACTGCAATCCGGGCTCCTCGCCGATGACGTCGCTGCTGCTGGCGGTCAACATGGCCTGCACCTTGTTTCGCCTGACGCCGGAAGAGGCGCTTGCCGGCGCAACGCGCGAGGCCGCGCTGGCACTCGGTCTCGGCGACGAGATCGGCACGCTCGAACCCGGCAAGCGCGCCGAACTGGCGATCTGGGACGTCGAGCACCCGGCCGAACTTGCCTATCGCATCGGCGACAATCCGCTTTACCGTCGCATCGTGGAGGCGAAGGACTGACGATGATCGTGCTGCATCCCGGCGCCGTACCGCTCGCAACGCTGGAAGCCGTCTACCGTGGCAACGATGCCGTCATGCTCGACGACCGGTTCCGCCCTGCCATCGCCAGCGCCGCCGCGCGCATTGCCGCCATTGTCGGCGGCGACGCGGCCGTCTACGGCATCAATACCGGCTTCGGCAAGCTCGCCAGCGTGCGTATTCCTGCGGACGACGTGGCAACGCTGCAGCGCAATCTGATCCTGTCGCATTGCTGCGGCGTCGGCGTGCCGCTCGCCGGCGATATCGTTCGGCTGGTGATGGCATTGAAACTGATCTCGCTCGGGCGCGGCGCGTCGGGCGTGCGGCCTGAGACGGTCGCGCTGATCGAGGCGATGCTGGCGCGCGACGTCCTGCCGGTGATACCCGAAAAGGGCTCGGTCGGCGCGTCGGGCGACCTGGCGCCGCTTGCCCATATGACGGCGGCGATGATCGGCGAGGGCGAGGCGGTGTTCGAGGGTCAGCGCGTGCCGGCCGCCGACGCGCTCGACAAGGCGGGGCTCGAACCGATCGTGCTCGCGGCCAAGGAAGGGCTGGCGCTGATCAACGGCACCCAGGTGTCGACCGCGCTGGCGCTCGCCGGTCTGTTCCGCGCACACCGGGCGGCGCGCGCGGCGCTGATCACCGGCGCGCTGTCGACGGATGCCGCCATGGGCTCGACCGCGCCGTTCCACCCGGAAATCCACGCCCTGCGCGGCCATCGGGGCCAGATCGACACGGCCGCCGCGCTGCGCGCCCTGCTGGCCGGCTCGGAGATCCGCGACAGCCATATCGAGGGCGACCAGCGCGTGCAGGACCCCTATTGCATCCGCTGCCAGCCCCAGGTCGACGGCGCCTGTCTCGACCTGCTGCGGATGGCGGCGCGGACGCTCGAGATCGAGGCCAACGCCGTCACCGACAACCCGCTGGTACTGTCGGATGGCGTCGTCTCGGGCGGGAATTTTCACGCCGAGCCGGTGGCCTTTGCCGCCGACCAGATCGCGCTCGCGATTTGCGAGATCGGCGCGATCGCCCAGCGTCGCATCGCGCTGTTGGTCGATCCGGCGCTGTCCTTCGGCCTGCCGGCCTTCCTGGCAAAGAAACCCGGGCTGAATTCCGGCCTGATGATCGCCGAGGTGACGTCCGCGGCGCTGATGTCGGAAAACAAGCAGATGGCGCATCCGGCCTCGGTCGATTCGACGCCGACCTCGGCCAATCAGGAAGACCACGTCTCCATGGCCTGCCACGGCGCCCGGCGCCTGCTCGCCATGAGCGACAACCTGGCCGGCATCGTCGGCATCGAGGCGGTGACGGCGGCCCAGGGCGTCGAACTGCGCGCGCCGCTGAAGACCGGCCCGGAACTGATGCGCACCCTGGAAACGATCCGCGGCGTCGTGCCGACGCTCGAGGTCGACCGTTTCATGGCCGACGACCTGGAGGCGGCGAGCGGGCTGGTGCGCTCCGGCGCGCTCAACGCCAGCGTCAGCGCCGGCATCCTGCCAAAGCTGGAGCCGGCCCGATGACCCCGGTCGACGTGCGCCAGGGTGCCTCGCCCGTCATCCTCGGCCTGCCGCACACGGGCACCTTCGTTCCCGATAGCGTGCGCGAGCGGCTGAACGAGCAGGGCAGGCTTCTGACCGACACCGACTGGCATGTCGACCGGCTCTATGACGGTCTGCTGGCCGGCGTCACCACGGTGCGCGCCACCTTCCACCGCTACGTCATCGACGCCAATCGCGACCCGTCCGGCCAAAGCCTTTATCCCGGTCAGAACACGACCGGGCTGGTGCCGGTAACCGATTTCGACGACCGGCCGATCTGGCGCGACGGCGCGGAGCCGACCGACACGGACGTGGCCGAAAGGCTCGACGCGTTTCACCGGCCCTATCACGCCGCGCTTGCGGCCGAGATCGCGCGCGTCAGGGCGCTGCACGGCGTCGCGGTGCTTTATGACTGCCACTCGATCCGCTCCGTCTGCCCGTTCCTGTTTCAGGGCCGCCTGCCCGACTTCAACATCGGCACGGATAACGGGCAAACCTGCGCGCCCGCGCTCGAAACGGCCGTCGCCGATATCTGCGCGGCCGCCGACGGCTACAGCCACGTCGTCAACGGCCGCTTCCGAGGCGGCTGGACGACGCGTCACTATGGAAAGCCCGCCGACAAGGTGCACGCCATCCAGATGGAACTGACGCAGGCCACCCACCTGGCCTCGGAAGCCCCGCCCTTCGACTATGATCCCGGAAAAGCCAGGCGGCTGCGGGCCCATCTCACAGAAATCCTGACGCGCATCGAGGCGATCGCGTCGTCCCTGACGTCCGGAGACCGGCCATGAGCAATCCCCGCCATAATATTCGCGACGTGCGCAGCCCGCGCGGCTCCGAACTCAACGCAAGGAGCTGGATGACGGAAGCGCCGCTCAGAATGCTGATGAACAATCTCGACCCGGACGTGGCCGAGAACCCGAACGAGCTGGTGGTCTATGGCGGCATCGGCCGGGCGGCGCGCACCTGGGACGATTTCGACCGCATCGCGGCCACCTTGAAGACGCTCGCCGACGACGAGACCCTGCTTGTGCAATCGGGCAAGCCGGTCGGTGTCTTTCGCACCCTTGCCGACGCGCCGCGGGTGCTGATCGCCAATTCCAATCTCGTTCCGCACTGGGCCGACTGGAACCATTTCAACGAGCTCGATCGCAAGGGGTTGATGATGTACGGCCAGATGACGGCCGGATCCTGGATCTATATCGGCTCGCAGGGCATCGTGCAGGGCACCTACGAGACCTTCGTGGAGGCCGGGCGCCAGCATTATGACGGCGATCTGACGGGCAAGTGGATCCTGACCGCCGGCCTCGGCGGCATGGGCGGCGCCCAGCCGCTGGCGGCGGTGATGGCCGGCGCCTGCTGCCTGGCGGTGGAGTGCGACGAGAGCCGCATCGATTTCCGCATCCGCACCCGTTATGTCGACGAAAAGGCGACCTCGCTCGACGAGGCGCTGGCGATGATCGACCGCTGGACCCGGGCCGGCGAGGCCAAATCGGTCGGGCTGCTCGGCAACGCCGCCGAGATCGTGCCGGAACTGGTACGACGCGGCGTGCGGCCGGACATGGTCACCGACCAGACCTCGGCGCACGATCCGATCAACGGCTATTTGCCGAAAGGGTGGTCGCTGGCCGAATGGCGCGCCAAGCGCGAGAGCGACCCGCAAGCGGTGGAAAAGGCCGCCCGCGCCTCGATGCGCGAACATGTCGAGGCGATGGTCGCCTTCTGGAACCAGGGCGTGCCCACGCTCGACTACGGCAACAATATCCGCCAGGTGGCGCTGGAAGAAGGGCTTGAAAACGCCTTCGCCTTTCCGGGCTTCGTGCCGGCCTATATCAGGCCGCTGTTTTGCCGCGGCGTCGGCCCGTTCCGCTGGGCAGCGCTTTCGGGCGACCCGGAAGACATCTACCGCACCGACGAGAAGGTGAGGGAACTCCTGCCCGACAACGAGCACCTGCATCGCTGGCTCGACATGGCGCGCGAGCGCATCGCCTTCCAGGGCCTGCCGGCGCGCATCTGCTGGGTCGGGCTCGGCGACCGCCACCGGCTCGGCCTCGCCTTCAACGAGATGGTCGCCAAGGGCGAATTGAAGGCGCCGGTGGTGATCGGCCGCGACCATCTCGATTCGGGCTCGGTCGCCTCGCCCAACCGCGAGACCGAGGCGATGAAGGACGGTTCGGACGCGGTTTCGGACTGGCCGCTGCTCAACGCGCTTTTGAACTGCGCCTCGGGCGCGACCTGGGTGTCGCTGCATCATGGCGGCGGCGTCGGCATGGGCTTTTCGCAGCATGCCGGTATGGTGATCTGCGCCGACGGCAGCGCGGCGGCGGCACGTCGGCTGGAGCGCGTGTTGTGGAACGACCCGGCGACCGGCGTCATGCGCCATGCCGACGCCGGCTACGACATCGCGCTCGACTGGGCGCGGGACAAGGGCCTGAGACTGCCGGCGATTCTTGGAAATTAGCGCCGTTCCTGGTCGCATAAACGTATAAAAAAGCTCGGATTGAGGGCAAAATTCGGGGAATTCAGTCAAAAAAGGGAGAGAAAAAATGAAACGCAGAGAGTTTTTGACGAAAACCGCGCTTGGCGGCGTGGCGGCCGGCGCGGCTTTGGCCACCCCGGCCATCGCGCAGGACAAGCGCGAATGGAAGATGGTCACGGCCTGGCCGAAGAACCTGCCGGGGCCGGGCGTGGCCGCGCAGATGCTGGCCGACCGCATCACCACGCTGTCGGGCGGGCGTATCGAGGTCAAGCTCTACGCCGCCGGCGAGCTGGTGCCGGGCAACGGCGTCTTCGACGCGGTCTCGGAAGGCACGGCCGAACTCTACCATGCGGTCCCGGCCTATTGGGGCTCGAAGTCGAAGGGCATCCTGCTGTTCGGCTCGCAGCCCTTCGGCCTGAGAGCTGACGAGCAGTTCGGCTGGCTCGCCCATGGCGGCGGTCAGGCGCTCTACGACGAGATCTATGCCCGGTTCGGACTGAAGCCGTTCCTGTGCGGCAATTCCGGCCCGCAATGGCAGGGCTGGTTCCGCGGCGAGATCAACTCGGTCGACGACCTCAAGGGCCTGCGGTTCCGCACCACCGGCCTGGCCTCGGAGATGTGCGCCAAGATCGGCATGGCGGTGCAGGCGATGGGCGGTCGCGACATGTTCCAGGCGCTGCAATCGGGCGCGCTCGACGCGGGCGAATTCATCGGCCCGTGGTCGGACAGCGCGCTCGGCTTCCATCAGGTCGCCAAGAACTATTACTGGCCGGGCGTCGGCGAGCCGTCCTCGGCCGAGGAGTGCGTGGTCAACGCCAAGGCCTACGAGGACCTGCCCGACGATCTGAAGGCCGCCGTCGCGCTTGCCTGCGAGAGCCTCTACAACCCGGTGTGGACCGAATACACCACCAAACACGCGCTGGCGCTGCAGAAGCTGGTCGCCGAGGAGGGCGTGCAGGTCAAGAAGCTGCCCGAAGAGGTGATCGTGGCGCTGGGCAACGCAGCCGGCGAGGTGATCGCGGATCTGCGCGAGGACAACGACGAGCTGGTCAAGCGGATCGTGGAGAGCTTCCTGGCCTATCGCAGTTCGGTGGCCGACTATATGGTCTATGCCGATAACGGGCAGATGAACGCCCGGGCGCTCGACTACACATACTGACCGGGCTCCGCCGGCGCTTCGCCGCCGGCGGACCTCTTCACAAGGGGGCAGCATGACCGCGCTTGCCGACTGGCTCGACAGCGTGAACCGGACCGTCGGCAATGTGGTGCGCTGGTGCGCGATCCTGATGGTGCTGGTGCAGTTCGGGATCGTGCTTTTGCGGTACGTTTTCGGCATCAGCTTCATCGCGCTCAACGAAAGCGTGCTTTACCTGCACGCGACGCTGTTCATGCTCGGCGCCGGCTACACGCTGCTTGTCGACGGTCACGTGCGCGTCGACATCTTTTACGCCAAGGCCAGCCGGCGGCGGCAATCGGCGATCGACCTGTTCGGCCATCTCGTCCTGCTGATCCCGTCGATGACCGTGCTCCTGGTCTGGTCGTGGCCGTCGGTGCGCAATTCCTGGTCGATCCTGGAAGGCCCGATCTCGGTCGGCGGCATCCCGGCCTCCTTCCTGCTGAAATCGCTGATCCCGGGCTTCTGCGTGCTGCTCATCGTCCAATCCGTCGCCTGCCTGCTGCGCGACCTCGTCCGCCTGCGCGAGGCCGCCGCGTGATGCCGCTCGACCTGTTGATGTTCGCCGGGCTGATCGGCTGCATCCTGCTCGGTTTTCCGGTTTCCTTTTCGATCGCAGGGGTGGCGACCGTGTTCGCCTTCCTGGGGTGGGCCGCCGGCCAGATGGACATCACCCTGCTCGGCGCACTCGGCCAGCGCGTCTTCGGCGTTCTCACCAACGACGTGCTGATCGCGATCCCGCTGTTCGTGCTGATGGGCGTGGTGCTGGAGCGCAGCCGGGTGGCGGAGGAACTGCTGGAAACCATGGGCCGGCTGTTCGGCGGCCTGCGCGGCGGGCTTGGCGTGTCGGTCGTGCTGGTCGGCGCGCTGCTTGCCGCCTCGACCGGCATCGTCGGCGCGACGGTGATCGCGATGGGCATGATCGCGCTGCCGACCATGCTCCGCAACGGCTACAATCCGCGGCTCGCGTCGGGCGTGGTCTGCACCGCCGGCACGCTCGGCCAGATCATCCCGCCCTCGACACTGTTGATCATCCTGTCCGACGTGATGTCGAACGCCTATCAGCAGGCGCAGTTCGAACAGGGCAAGTTCACCGTCGAGACGATCTCGGTCGGCCAGACCTTCGCCGCCGCGCTGCTGCCCGGTCTGACGCTGGTCGGCATCTATATCGTCTACGTGCTGGCGCGCGCCTTCCTCGTGCCCGCCGATGCGCCGCCGGCCGACACGTCCGAACCCCGCCCGGACCTCACCGCCATTATCGGCGCGATCGTGCCGCCGATCCTGTTGATCGTCGCCGTGCTCGGCGCGATCCTCGGCGGCGTCGCCACCCCGTCGGAGGCCGCCTCCGTCGGCGCGGTCGGCGCGGTGCTGATGGCGGGCTACCGCAACGGTGCGCCGAAAAGCCTGATCCTGCTCGGCGCCGCGGCGCTGCTGCTGCTGGCCGTGGCAGCGGGACTGGCGCCGGTGCGCCTGCAACGCAGCGACGTCACGCTGATCGGCTGGGTCCAGGGCGCGCTCTACACAGGCCTGGCGCTCGCCGGCGTCGCCGCGATCCTGGCCTCGCTCGCCCGCATGGCCCGCATCGGCATGCTGAAACCGGCGCTCACCTCGACCATGACGGTGACGGCGATGATCTTCGCCACCATTCTGACGGCCAGTATCTTCTCGCTGGTCTTTGTCGGGCTCGGCGGCGAGGAGCGCATCGAACAGATCCTGACCGCCATGCCCGGCGGCCCGACCGGGGCGCTGATCTTCTGCATGGCGCTGGTGTTCGTGCTCGGCTTCTTCCTCGACTTCGTCGAGATCACCGTCATCCTGCTGCCGCTGATCGTGCCGGTCTTGATCCTGATGGGCCACGACCCGGTGTGGCTGGCGATCCTGCTCGCCATCAATCTGCAGACGTCGTTCCTGACGCCGCCTTTCGGCTTTTCGCTGTTTTACCTGCGCGGCGCGGCGCCGCCGGAGATCACCACCTGGCACATCTATGCCGGCGTCGCGCCGTTCATCGCCCTGCAACTGATCGGCATGGCCATCATCTGGCTGATGCCGGCAATCGCCACATGGCTGCCGGCGGCGATCTTTTAGAGCCGTCCTGCCTTTCACGGGATCGCGGGCCGGTTCCACCTTATTGTCCTGACCCGTTTGCGAACGGCGAACCGGCGTCCGCTTCGCATCGGAACGCTCCAGGATCGCCCGTCCGCCCTATTTGCGCGCCGGCCCCTCGCGCTCGGCCGACGCCGCCCACAGATTGACGTCGGCGTCCCGGGCGTAACGGTCGATCTCGGCGAGCTCGGCGTCGGTGAAATCGGGATTCTTCAGGGCGCCGACGCAGTCCTCGACCTGCTCGGGCCGGCTGGCGCCGATCAACGCCGAGGTCACGCGGCCGCCGCGCAGCACCCAGCTCAGCGCCATTTGCGCCAGCGTCTGGCCGCGCCGCTCGGCAATGGCGTTGAGCGCGCGGATGTTGGCGAGCGTCGCGTCGGAGAGGAAGGACGGCCTGAGCGACTTGCCCTGCGCGGCCCGGCTTTCGTCGGGGATGCCGCCAAGATATTTCGCCGTCAGCATGCCCTGCGCCAGCGGCGAGAACACGATCGACCCGATGCCGAGCTCGTCGAGCGTGTCGAGCAGGCCGTCCGCCTCGACCCAGCGGTTGATCATCGAATAGCTCGGCTGGTGGATCAGGCAGGGCGTGCCGAGCTCGCGCAGGATCGCGGCCGCCTCGCGCGTGCGGCGCGCATTGTAGGAGGAGATGCCGGCGTAAAGCGCCTTGCCCGAGCGCACCGCCCGGTCGAGCGCCATCATCGTCTCCTCCAGCGGCGTGTCGGGATCGAAGCGGTGCGAGTAGAAGATGTCGACATAGTCGAGGCCGAGCCGCTCGAGGCTCCGGTCGAGCGAGGCAAGCAGATATTTGCGACTGCCCCATTCGCCATAGGGTCCCGGCCACATGTCGTAACCGGCCTTGGTCGACACGATCAGCTGATCGCGAAACCCGGAGAAATCGTCGCGCAGAATTGCGCCGAACGCGGTCTCGGCCGAGCCCGGCGGCGGTCCATAATTGTTGGCGAGATCGAAATGGGTGATGCCGAGATCGAACGCCTTGCGGCAGATGGCCCGCTTGACCTCATGCGGGGTGTCGTCGCCGAAATTGTGCCACAGGCCGAGCGAAATGGCCGGCAATTTCAGCCCGGAGCGCCCGCAACGCCGGTACTGCATGGTCTGATAACGGTTCTCGGCCGGCTGCCATCCCATCGGGGTCTTCCTTTCCGCGCGGGCGCGCCGCGCCGTTGTCGTCACCCCGACCAGGGGCCGTGATGGGCGCCGCCGGCATCGATCCGCTCAAAGCCGTGCGCGCCGAAATAGTCGCGCTGGGCCTGGATCAGGTTCGCCGTGCCGCGCGCGGTCCGATAGGTGTCGAAATAGGCAAGCGCGGCCGAAAGCGCCGGCACGGGAATGCCGGCCGCCGCCGCCCTGGTGACCGTGCGGCGCAGAGCCGGGTGCGCGTCCTGCATGGCCTTGACGAAGCGCGGGGCGGCCAGCAGGTTGGCCGGCGCATCCTCGTCATAGGCGCGGGCGATGTCGTCGAGGAACTGCGAGCGGATGATGCAGCCCGCCCGCCATATCCGCGCCACCGTCGCCAGCGGCAGGCCCCAGGCGAATTCGCGCGAGGCGGCTTCCATCACCGCGAAACCCTGCGCGTAGGCCGCGATCTTGCCGGCATAAAGGGCGCTTTCGAGATCCTCGATCACGGCCCGTTTGTCGGCTTTCGAAAAGGCCGTGGCCGGCGCGCCGTAGAGCGCCTCGGCGGCGACGCGCTCGTCCTTCATCGCCGACAGGCTGCGGGCGGCGACGGCGGCCTCGATCGCGGTGGCCGGCACCGCCATGGTCTGCGCCTCGATCGCCGCCCAGCGGCCGGTGCCCTTCTGGCCGGCGCGGTCGAGGATGACATCGACGACCGGGGCGCCGGTTTCGGAATCGCTCGCCGCCAGCACGCTGGCGGTGATCTCGACCAGATAGGATTCCAGCCGCCCGCCATTCCATGTTTCGAACAGCCGCGCCATTTCCCCGGTCTCGAGGCCGGCTCCGTCGCGCAGCAGGCCGTAGACCTCGGCGATCATCTGCATGTCGGCATATTCGATGCCATTGTGGATCGTCTTGACGAAATGCCCGGCGCCATCCGGCCCCAGATGGGCCACGCAGGGCTCGTCGCGGTAGCGCGCGGCGATGGCGACCAGCACGTCCTTGATACGCAGCCAGGACGACGGCGCGCCGCCAACCATGATGGATGGACCGTTGCGCGCGCCGTCCTCGCCGCCCGACACGCCCATGCCGATGAAGGCGATGCCGCTGCCGTCGAGTTCGTCGAACCGGCGCATCGTATCGCGGAAATTGGCGTTGCCGGCGTCGATCAAAATGTCGTCGGCCGACAGCAGCGGCCTGAGCGCGTGGATCTGCTCGTCAACGACACCGCCGGCCGGCACCATCAGGATGATCGGCCGCGGCGGCCGGATGGCGGCGGCAAGTTCGGCAAGCGTGTCGCAGGGCACGATCATGGCGCCGAGCGCGCCGGCCCGTTCGGCAAAACGGTGCGTCGTTTCCGCGGTCCGGTTCCACACCGCGATCCGGTGGCCCTTCTCGGCGATGTTGAGCGCCAGATTGGAGCCCATAACGCCAAGTCCGATCAATCCGATTTCAGCCGTGTGCATGCCGTCCCTTTCCAAGGTTACAACTCCATTCACAAACCAGTTCGCGGCTCGCCGCAAGGCCGCCGCGCGCGGAACGGCGCGTTTTTCCGGTCCGAACCGATCGGCCAAGCGCAGGGCGACGTCGATCGCGGCACGGTCGACACGCAGCGCGCCGCCCGAGATGCAGGCCGCCCGCGTCGGGCATGAATGCGGGATGGGCGCGCGCCGGCGCGCCGCGCGACACGGCTACGCCTTGCCGGCCGCCTGCCAGCCGGCGCGGATATGGGCGATGCCTTCACGGTAGACCGCTTCCGGGCTTTCGGCGAAGTCGCGCCAGACCTTGGTGGCGGCCGCCAGATCCTTCAAACCGCGGCCGAAGGCTTCGATCGTCAGCCAGCGGTCGTAGCCGGAGCCGCGGATCGCCCGAAAAGCGTCAGCCCAGGGAATGTTGCCGCGGCCGGGCACGCCGCGATCGTTTTCGGAAATGTGGACGTGGACGATATGGCGCAGGTTGCGCTCGAACGCGGCGATCGGATCCTGTTCCTCGATATTGGCGTGGAAGGTGTCGTACATCGCCTTGATGCGCGGATGATCGACCCGGTCGAGATGGTCGGCGAGCGCGTCCATGGTGTTGAGGAGATAACATTCGAAGCGATTGAGCGCCTCGAGCCCGATGGTTACGCCCTTTTTCGCGGCATGGTCGCCGATTGCGCGTTGCGCGGCGACGGAACGCTGCAACTCGGCCGCCGTCGGCCCCTCGCCGGAAAAATGGCCAAGCGTGGAATGCAGCGGGCCGGACAGCGTGTCGGCGCCGAGCGCGGCCGTGCAGTCGATCGCCCATTTCACGTAGTCGACACCGGCCGCGCGCGCGGTCTTGTCCGGCGAGATCAGGTTCATCGCCGGGTCGCCCATCGCAGAAACGGCGGTGCGTTGAAGCCCGATCGCGTCGAGCAGGGCGCCGAGCCGCGCATAGTCGTCCGGCACGCCCTCGAAGACGGGGATCTCGACGCCGTCATAACCGGCCCGTTCCAGGTCCCTGAGCAGCGCCTCGTGCGTCGCCTCGACATGGGTCGTCCACAAGAACATGCAAAAGCCGATCCTCATCGACCGCTCTTCCCCCGTTTTTCGACTGCCGGCCGGCCGGCGGTCAACGCAGCGTACGGCCTTCGGCGTCGAAACGGCAAGTGCGCGCGGGATCGGGGGTGGCGAAGATGGTTTCGCCGGCCTCGGCCCTGAATTCGCCGAAAATGCGCACGGTCAGCAGGCCGGCCTTTTCGGTATCGATATAAAGATTGGTGTCGGCGCCGAGATGCTCGGCGTGAATGACCGTGCCCTTCCAGTCGCCCTTGTCGCGGTCGACGGCCAGATGTTCGGGCCGCACGCCGACGGTCCGGGCGGTTTCGCCCAGCCGCGCCCCGTCGATGAAGTTCATCTTCGGCGAGCCGATGAAGCCGGCGACGAATTCGTTGGCGGGGTTGTTGTAGAGCTCCATCGGCGCGCCGATCTGCTCGACGCGGCCGGCGTTGAGAACCACGATCCTGTCGGCCAGCGTCATCGCCTCGACCTGGTCGTGGGTGACGTAGATCATCGTCGCCGACAGCCGCTTGTGCAGCTGCGCGATCTCCAGCCTGGTGTTGACGCGCAGGGCTGCGTCGAGATTGGACAGCGGCTCGTCGAACAAAAACAGTTTGGGCTCGCGCACCACCGCGCGGCCGATCGCCACGCGCTGACGCTGGCCGCCCGACAATTCGGCCGGCCGCCGCGCCAGATAGGGTTCGAGCGACAGCATGGTCGAGGCGATCTCGATACGCCGGGCGATTTCGGCCGCCGGCGCGCCGGACTGTTTCAGGCCCAGCTCCATATTGTCGCGCACGCTCAGATGCGGATAGAGCGCGTAGGTCTGGAACACCATGGCGATGCCGCGCTTGGCCGGCGGCACGGCGTTGACGCGCGCGCCCGCGATGGCGACCTCGCCGGCGGTCGCGTCCTCCAGCCCGGCGATGATCCGCAGCAGGGTCGACTTGCCGCAGCCGGACGGGCCGACAAAGACGACGAATTCACCGTTGGCGACCGTCAGGTCGATACCCTTGAGCACCTCCACCCGGCCGAAGGATTTGCGGATGTTTTCCAGTTTCAGCGCGTCCATGAAACGTTCCTTCGCTTGCCGCCGCCTGCCGGCCGGGCCTTGGCCGGCGCGGCCGCGCAATGCTTGCGCCCGCTCACGGCCGGACCGCCTTTTGCCAGCGCGCGCCTGCGTCGGCGGCGAGCATGCAGTGGGGATCGCACCGGCTCATTTGACGGCTCCGGAGGTGATGCCGCGGATCAGTTGGCGCGAGAAGATCAGATAAAGGATCATCACCGGCAGGATGGCCAGCGACAGCGCGGCCAGCACCGCGTTCCAGTTGGTAACGAACTGGCCGAGGAAGAGCTGGGCGCCGAGCGTGACCGTCTTGGTGGCTTCGGCCGGCGCCAGGATCAGCGGAAACCACAGATCGTTCCAGATCGGGATCATCGTGAAGACGGCGACGGTGGCCATGGGCGGGCGCAGCAGCGGCAGCACCAGGCGGAAGAAGATGCGGTATTCCGACAGGCCGTCGATGCGGCCGGCATTCTTGAGATCGTCGGAGATCTGGCGGGTGAACTCGGTCAGGATGAAGATCGCCAGCGGCAGCCCCTGGGCGGAATAGACCAGCACCAGAGCGGTCAGCGTGTTGACCAGGCCGCTCGCCACCATCATCTCCAGGATCGCCACCGTGCCGAGACGGATCGGGATCATGATGCCGAGCGCCAGGTAAAGCCCCATCAGCGCGTTGCCGCGGAAGCGGTATTCGGCGAGCGCGAAGGCGGCCATGGCGCCGAAGACGAGCACGATCGCCAGCGCCGCCACGGTGACGACGACGCTGTTTTGGAAATAGAGCGGGAAATTGCCCTGCGCGAGCACCGTCTGGTAGCCGATCAGATCGAAGGTCTCGGCGTTCGGCGGCGACAGCGGCGAGCGAAAGATCGCCTTGCGCGACTTGAACGAGTTCATCACCACGATCAGCACCGGGAAAAGCGCGATCAGCGTGTAGACGATCAGGATCGCGTGGGCGGCTGCCGTGCGGGCGGGGGAGGATCTGGCCTGGCTCATCGTCGCCCCTTTAGAACTGGTAGCGCCTGAGGCGCGTCTGGATGGCGAAGAGGTACAGGCACACGCCCGCCAGGATGATGAAGAACATGATCGAGGCGATGGTGGCGCCCATGTTGGGATCGCCGATCTGCAACTGGAACCCGAAGAAGGTGCGGTAGAGGAAGGTGCCGAGAATGTCGGTGGCGTAGTTCGGACCGGCAAGCGCGCCCTGGGCGGAGTAGATCAGGTCGAAGGCGTTGAAATTGCCGACGAAGGTGAGGATGGAGATGATGCCGATCGCCGGCAGGATCAGCGGCAGCTGGATCTTCCAGAACTGGGCAAAGCCGGTGATGCCGTCACATTCGGCGGCCTCGAGGATTTCTTCGGGGATGGACAGCAGCGCCGCGTAGATCAGCATCATCGGAATGCCGACGAACTGCCACACCGAGATCAGGCCGAGCGTGGTCAGCGCGTATTCCTGCTTGCCGAGCCAGGGGGTGAAGAGATGTTTCAGACCGATCATGTCGAGCAGGTCCGGCGCCACGCCCCAGAGCGGGCTGAGGATCAGTTTCCAGGTGAAGCCGACGATCACGAAGGACAGGATGGTCGGCACGAAGATGGCCGTGCGGTAGAAGCCGGAAAAGCGCAGCCTGGGGTGGCTCAACAGCGCGGCCAGCAGCACGCCGACCGGGTTTTGCACCAGCATGTGGATGATGAAGAACCAGGTGTTGTTCCACAGCGCGTTCCAGAAACTCGCCGCCCAGCGCTCGTCGCCGAGCAGCGTGGCGAAGTTTTTCAGGCCGACAAATATTTGCTGGTTGTCGACGGTGGTGAACAGCGAAAGCTGCAGCGTGCCGAACAGCGGAATGATCATCACCGCGGTGTAGATCAGCACCGCCGGCGCCAGGAACACCGCGATGTGCCAGCGGATCGGTCTGCGGTCTATGCGTTCGTCTGCCATGCGCCTGCCCCCCCGGGAGCCGGGCCGCCCGCAAGCGGCCCGGACATTCGGTTTCGATCCGCGCCTATTTCTGGGGATCGTACCAGCTCGCGAGCCCTTCCTGCAGCGCGGCGGCGGCGGCTTGCGGCGTTTCGGTGCCGTTGATCACATTGGCCGATTTGACCCAGGTCTCGTTTTCGAGACTGGGGGTGCCGCGCGACAGGATCTGGTAGGTCGAGCGGATCGTCGATTTGCAGGTCTCACGCCAGGACACGAATTCCTGCGCGAGCGGATCCTCCATCTCCACCGGCGTCGAGGACAGGGAGAAGAAGCCGGGCAGCGCGTTGGCGTAGATCGTCGCGAAGTCCGGCGAGGCCACCCAGGACAGGAAGGTCCTGGCCGCGTCGGCGTTCGGGCTCTTGGCGTTGAGGCCGATGGCAATGTCGTTGTGATCGGAAATGTAGCAGGTGTCGCCGGCGGCCTTCACCGGCGGCGCGAACGCGCCCATCTCGAAATCGGCCTGGGTGTTGAACAGCGAAATCTCCCACGAGCCGGCCGGGTAGATCGCGGCGCGGCCGAGCGTGAACAGGTTCTGGCTGTCGGGATAGGATTGCGCCTCGAAGCCGTCGCCGAGATAGGCCTGCCATTTGGCGAGCGTGGCGAACGGCTCGACCCATTGCGGGTCGGTCAGCGTCTGCTCGCCCTTGATCAGGGCCAGGCGCCCCTCCTCGCCCTTCCAGTAATTGGGGCCGATATTCTGGTAGCCCATGGTGGCGGCTTCCCACAGATCCTTGGTGCCCATCGCCATCGGGACGTAGGTGCCGTCTTCCTTGAGCTTGTCGAGAACGGCAAAGAACTCGTCCTCGGTCTTGGGAACTTCGACGCCGACTTCCTCGAAGGCGTCTTTGTTGTAGATGAAGCCGTGGATCACCGAGGCCATCGGCACGCAGAACGTGGCGCTGCCGTCGTCGGTCGACCAGGCCGATCTGGCGACGTCGGTGAAATTGTCCATGCCGGCCAGACCGGTGAGGTCGGCGAGATGGCCCTTGTTGTAAAGTTCGAGCGAGGCGTCGAACGGACGGCAGGTGATCAGATCGCCGGCCGAGCCGGCATCGAGCTTGGCGTTCAGAGCGGCATTGTATTCGGTCGGCGCCGACGGCGCGAACACGATCTTGATGCCGGGATTCTTGGCCTCGAAGGCCGGGATCAGCTTTTCCTGCCAGATGGCAAGGTCGTCGTTGCGCCAGCTCTCGATGGTGAGTGTCGTGTCCTGTGCCTGCGCCTGGCCGACTAGGCCGTAGATGCTGGCGCCGAACAGCAATGCCGTCAATGTCTTGCGTCTCATGAGTTCTCCTCCCTGTTGGCCCTTTTACGGTATGTGCTTGCGGGCGCGGGCGGCGCCCTGGAGTGTCGAAAGCGCCGGTCTCAATCGCCAGCCGGCGTCCTGGAGCAACGCCTCGGCGGCAACGCGCGACGCCGCGCCGGCAGCCAGAAGCGTCGCGGTCTTGACCGAGCCGCCGGCCCGGTCGAGAAGCGTGCCGGCCTCGGCTTCGCCGCAGCCGGCGATCGTCGCGACGATGCGCACCGCGCGCGCTTTCAGCTTATGATTATCCGGCTGCAGATTGACCATGAAACCGTCATGCACATGACCGAGGCGGACCGCCATCAGGGTCGACAGCATGTTGAGCGCGATCTTTTGCGCCGTGCCGGCGCCCATACGGGTCGAACCGGCGACGATCTCCGGGGGCGTGGCGAGCACGACGGGAATGTCGGCGAGCTCCAGCACCGGCGTTCCGGCATTGTTGGCGATGGCGACCGTGCGGACCGTGCGGGCGCGCGCTTCCTCAAGCGCGGCGAGCGCGTAGGGCGTCGAGCCGCTCGCGGTGACGGCGATCAGGCAGTCGGCCGGGCCGAGCCCGGCCTCGCGCACCGCGCGCCGCGCCTCGTCCAGGTCGTCCTCGGGCGCGCCAGCCAGCGTGTGGAGAGCGGCCGCGCCGCCGGCGATCAACACCACGATCCGCTCCGGCGCGATACCGAACGTGCCGGGCAATTCCAGCGCGTCGGCCAATGCCATCAGGCCGGAGCTGCCGGCGGCGGCATAGGCGATCCGGCCGCCCTTTTCGATGGTTTCGGCGGCGAGGCGCGCGGCCCGGGCAAGCGGTTCGAGCGCACCGCGGACGCTCGCGGCGGCGTCGAGCTGCGCGTCGGCCAGCAGCGCCAGCACGCCCGCGTCCGGCAGCAAATCAATCCCGCCAGCCTCGGGGTGCCGCTGTTCGGTCCGGCGCAACGCCATCCAATCCTCCCATTTGCACAGGACGATACCAAAAAAATACCACTTGTCCAGGAGATGTTAACGATTTTCCGGCAAGGGAAATTTGCCGCATACTAATTGTCTTTAAAAACAATTATTTATGACTGAGGCCTCTGGCGGGGAAAATAGGTCTTGGATATTGGTATTTTATTGGTATTATCTCGAAACCGGAGGATGATGACGTGAAATGGGTGTTGGGCATCGACGGCGGCGGCACGCAATGCCGGGCGGGACTGGCGACGGCCGCGGGCGAGATCGTCGGGCGCGGCCATAGCGGCGCGGCCAATGTGATGACCGACCTCGACGGCACCTGCGCCAGCATCGTGGAGGCTGCGCGCGCGGCGTTCGAGGCCGCGGGACAGGAGCCCGATTTCGGCCGGACCGGCGCGGTTCTCGGCCTGGCCGGCGCCAATGTCGCCGATGTCGAACGCCGTCTCGCCGCGCAATTGCCGTTCGCCGAAAGCCGCGTCGAAAGCGACGCGCTGATCGCGCTGGAAGGCGCCCTCGGCGACCATGACGGCGCGATCGCCATCATCGGCACCGGATCGGCGTTCATGGCGCGGCACGGCGAAACAATCAGATCGATCGGCGGGTGGGGCTTTCGGCTCGGCGATCTCGGCGGCGGCGCCCGCCTCGGCCGTCAGCTGCTCGAGGAGACCTTGCTGGCCCATGACCACATCCGCCCGCAAACGGCGCTGACGACGGCGGTTCTCGCCCGTTTCGAGGCGGACCCGCGCCAAATGGTGACCTTCGCCGCCGCGGCCAGTCCGCGCGATTTCGGCGCGTTCGTACCGATCGTGTTCGAGTACGCCGACCAGGGCGACCCGCTGGCCGAGCGGCTGCTGGAGGAGGTGTCGTCGCATGTCGAAGCGGCACTCGCCGCGCTCGATCTGCACCCGACGGACAGGCTTTGCCTGCTCGGCGGCCTGGCAGATCGCATCGCGGCGAGGCTGCGGGAGCCGTTCGCGGCCATGCTGCGGGCGCCGATCGCCGATGCGCTGGGCGGCGCCGTTACAATGGCGGCGCGCCGCTTCGGCCCGGCGGGGCATTGAGATGACCGCGCTGACCCGCCACATTCTGGCCGGCCTGCATGGCGGCGAAGGGCAGGGGACGCCGCTTTATCTGCGGCTGCGGCGCAGCATCGAGGATGCGCTGAGCCGCGGCGTCATCCGGCCCGGCGACGCACTGCCTTCCGAACGCGAGATCGCCGCGCGCGCGGACGTGTCGCGCGTGACGGTGCGCAAGGCGGTGCAGGATCTGGTCGCCAGCGGGCTGTTGATCCAGCGTCATGGCTCGGGGACTTTCGTGGCGCCGCGGGCTGACCGGGTCGAGCAATCGCTGTCGCGACTGACGTCGTTTACGCAGGATATGGCCCGGCGCGGCATGGCCGCCCGCTCGGAATGGATCGATCGCGGAACCTATCCGCCCTCGCCCGACGAGATGATGGTTCTGGGCCTGTCGTCGCGCGAACTGGTCGCGCGGCTGTCGCGGCTGCGGCTGGCCAACGACACTCCGCTGGCCATCGAGCGCGCCACGCTGTCGAGCGACGTGTTGCCCGACCCCGGCGCGGTGACCGGCTCGCTCTATCTGGTTCTGCAGAAAACCGGCTATCGTCCGGTGCGCGCCGTCCAGCGCATTTCCGCGACCAATCTCGAGGCTGACGACGCCGCGCTGCTGGGCGTTTCGGCCGGCGCGGCCGGGCTCAGCATCGAACGCATTTCCTATCTCGCCTCGGGACGGGTGATCGAGTTCACGCGCTCGATCTATCGTGGCGACACCTACGATTTCGTTGCCGAACTGCGGCTCGGCGAAGCCGACGAGACCAACGACACGGAGACCAGATGAGCGCACAAACCCATATGTGGCGGGAAATCCGCGAAATCCCGGACGCCGCGGCACAGCTGCTGCGCGACGGCGACAAGGCCCTGACGGCGGCCGGTACCGCGCTCGCGGCGCGCGATCCGCGCCTCCTGGCCACCGTCGCGCGCGGCTCGTCGGATCATGCGGCATCGTTCCTGAAATACGCCACGGAACTCACCGCCGGCGTGCCGGTCGCCTCGCTCGGCCCGTCCATCGCCTCGATCTACGGCGCAAGGCTGAAGCTCGCCGGCGCGGCCGTGATCGCGATTTCGCAGTCGGGCAAGAGCCCCGACATCGTCGCCATGGCCGAGATGGCGCGCGCGGCCGGAGCGCTGACGGCCGGCATCACCAATACGGCCGGCGCGCCGCTGAGCAGCCATTGCGACCATGAAATCGATATCCTGGCCGGCAAGGAACGCAGCGTCGCCGCCACCAAGACCTTCGTCAATTCCGCGCTTGCCGGCCTGGCGATCCTGGCGCACTGGACCGGTTCCGCCGCGCTTGCCGATGCGCTGCGCGCCTTGCCCGCCCAGCTGGAAAAAGCGGTCGATTGCGACTGGACGCCGCTGGCCGCCGCCCTGCAGAACAGCCAGTCGCTTTATATTCTGGGACGCGGACCCGGCATGGCGATCGCCCAGGAGGCGGCGCTGAAGTTCAAGGAGACCAGCGGCGTGCACGCCGAAGCCTATTCGGCCGCCGAGGTCATGCATGGGCCGATGGCGCTGGTGAAGCCCGGCTTTCCGGTCCTGGCACTGGTGGTGCGCGACAAATCCGAACCCTCGATGCTGGCGGCGATCGAGAGCCTGGCGGCGCGCGGCGCCACCGTCTTCGCAACCAGCGACAAGGCGGGCGGCAAGGCGGCGTTGCCGATCGCGGCGACGGGCAACGCGCTGACCGACCCGCTCGCCCTGATCGCCTCGTTTTACGGGTTCGTGGAAAGTTTTTCGCGCGCGCGCGGGCTCGATCCCGATCAGCCGCCCCATCTGCGCAAAGTCACGGAAACGGTATGATGACCAAGACCGCCTTTGTCGGAGCCGAGATTTTCGACGGCGCGCGCCGCCTGCAGGGCAGGGCGCTGATCGTCGGCGGCGACGCGATCGCCGATATCGTCGCCGAGGCCGACATTCCGTCCGGAAGCGAAACCGTCCGGCTCGAGGGCGGGCTGCTTGCCCCGGGCTTTGTCGATCTTCAGGTCAATGGCGGCGGCGGCGTCATGCTCAACGACCGTCAGGACGTCGCGACCATCCGAACCATCTGCAACGCCCATGCCGGCTTCGGGACGACGGCGTTGTTGCCGACCCTGATTACCGAAACCCCGGCGGTGAGCCGGGCGGCGGTCGAGGCGGTGGTCGACGCCCTCGCCGGCAACGTTGCCGGGCCGATAGGCCTGCATCTGGAAGGTCCGCATCTGTCGATGGCGCGCAAGGGCGCGCACGACCCCGCACTGATCCGGGCGATGGATGATGACGACGAAGCCTTCCTGATCGAAACGCGCGGGAAACTGCCGGCGCTGCTGGTGACCATGGCGCCCGAGGCGGTCGCGCCCGAGCGGATCGCGCGGCTGACCGAAGCCGGCATCGTCGTCAGTCTCGGCCACTCCAATGCCGGCTACGAAGCGGTGGCCGAGGCCGCCGCGGCCGGGGCCTCGATGGTCACGCATCTGTTCAACGCGATGAGCCAGATCGCCAATCGCGAACCCGGCCTGGTGGGCGCGGCGATCGATCTCGGCGCCCTGTCGGCCGGCCTGATCGCCGACGGCATCCATGTCGATCCGGCCAATATCCGTATCGCCATGAAGGCCAAATCGCTGCCGGGGCGCATCTTCCTGGTCACCGACGCCATGGCCACGATCGGCACGGCGATGGAAAGCTTCACGCTGAACGGGCGTATCATCCGCCGCCGCGAGGGGCGGCTGACGCTGGAGGACGGCACGCTGGCCGGCGCCGACCTCGACATGATCTCGGCGGTTCGCTTCATGCATCGCCAAATCGGGCTGCCGCTCGAGGAAGCCCTGCGCATGGCCTCGCTCTATCCGGCCCAGGCGATGGGCATCGATGCCAGGCATGGCAGGCTGAGCCCCGGCGCGCGCGCCGACATGGTGCATCTCAGCGATGCGCTGGAGATCGCCGGCGTGTGGATCGGCGGGCGGGCAGCCGCGCGCTGAAGGCGCGAAAGCGGCCGTGCCCGAACCGGCCATGCCGGCCGGCAACGCCTCAACCAATGTGACCCGGCGATTCCCAACGTGATGGAACCCCTCGGGCCGGGCCCAGCCAGCGCCACATTTCGGCCATAGCCGGCATGCGACGGAAATTGCCCGGGGTTTTCACACCAATGACATCACGCATCACTTCGCTCGCCGGCCGCCTGATCGCCGGCGGCATCGTCCTTGCCGCGTCGGCGGGCGCCGCCTCGGCCGATTGCGGCCGCGCCTCCTGGTACGCGCTCACCTCCATGACCGCCTCGGGCGAGCGCATGAACCCCCGGGCCATGACCGCGGCGCATCGCACCTTGCCGTTCGGCACCCGGCTGAAAGTGGTCAACCAGCGCAACGGCCGTTCGGTGGTGGTGCGCATCAACGATCGCGGCCCCTTCATCCGCGGCCGGGTGCTCGATCTTTCCAAGGCGGCCGCACGGCAGCTCGGCTTCGTCCGCGCCGGCCATGCCAAGATCTGCATGACACGCGTCGGCTGACGGGACCGGGCCTGCCGACCGGCCGGATCAGGCGATCTTCACCCTGGGTTCGAAACGGCCGCGCACCGGCCTGTCGAGCAGGAAGGTCTTGCCGGCATCGGGCTCGGCGTCGCGCTGGCGCTCGCTCCTGCCCTTCCAGGCCGAGGTGACGACCAGCCTGGAAGCGTCGGGCCCGGCAAAGGCCGGACAGGTCGCCTGCGCGGCGGGAACCGCGATCGTGCGCAGCCGGCGGCCGTCCGGCGACCAGGCATCCACGGCCCCGCCAGCCCAGCGCGCGTTCCACAGCACGCCATCGGCGTCGACCACGGACCCGTCGATGAAACCGTCGCGGCCGCGCCAGTCGACGAAGACGGCCGGTTCGCCGACCGGCAGGCCGGTTTCGGGATCGCAGTCGACGCGGTAGAGCAGGCCGCGCGGCGTGTCGGTGAAATAGGCGATGCGCCCGTCCGGCGAAAAACAGATCGAATTGGGGATCGACAAGGGCCGATAGAGCGTGCGCAGCTCGCCGCGGAAAAACCAGTAGATCGCCCCCTGATCCCGGCTTTCGTCCTTGGCCATGGTGCCGATCCAGAACGCGCCGCACGGATGCACCCTGGAATCGTTGGAGCGGGTCAGCGCATTGTCGGCCTCGATCGGCTGCAGGAGCGACAGCGCGCCGCTTGCCGCGTCGCGCACATGCAGACCGTTTTCGGCCGCGATCAGCTGGCGGTCGGCGTCAACGACGGCGATGGCGCTCGCCATGAAGGGCAGGGCGTGCACCACGGTGTCGCCGTCGGGAAACGATTTTTCCAGCAGTCTTTTTCCGGTGATGTCGAACCAGAACAGCCGGTTGGTTTGAGGATCGTAGGACGGCCCCTCGCCGAGTTCGCAGGCGATGTCGCACAGGATCGATACGTGGTCGGTCATCGCTCGGCCCTTTCGGTTCCGTGTCGGAGCGCACAATCCTTCCGGGGCCGGACCCTAGAGCGAGCCCGCATCGACGATCAGCGTTTGCGCGGTCACCATGCCGGCCGCCGACGAGGCGAGGAACAGGCACGGGCCGACCATGTCGGCCGGCGCGATCTCCTGCTTCAGGCATTGCCGGTCGATATGGGCCTTGAGGCCGGCTTCCGTCACCCACAGATCGCGCTGGCGTTTGGTCATCACCCATCCCGGGGCGATCGCGTTGACGCGGATACCGTACGGGCCGAGCTCGCCGGCAAGCCCCTTCGTCAGCCCGACCACGCCGGCCTTGGCGGCGGTATAGGAGGCGAAGCCGCCGCCATTGATCATGTAGGAGGTCGAGGAGAAATTGACGATCGCGCCGCGCCCGGCCGCCTTCATCGCCGGGACCACGGCCTGAATGGCGAAGAAGTGCGGCCTCAGATTGACCGCCTGGTTGGCGTCCCAGAATTCCGGCGTCACGTCCTCGACCGCGTGGCGGTCGTCGCGCGCGGCATTGTTGACGAGGACCCCGGCCGGCCCATGCGCGTCGGCCGCCTGCGCCACGGCCGCGCGCAACGCCGCGACATCGCGCAGATCGGCCGACAGGAAAAGCGGCCGGTTGCCGGTGTCCTTCTCCAGCCGCTCGCACAGGGCCCGGCTTTCGGCTTCGGCGATATCGAGGAAGGCGACCCGCGCGCCCTGGCGCGCGAAGCCCTCCGTCAAGCAGGCGCCGATCCCCGTTCCGCCGCCGGTGATGACGACGGCGGTATCGCGCAGATCCGGAAAAATCGCATCGGTCATGGTCGCCGTGTTCCTCCGCTGACGGCCGAGCGGCCGACTTTCGGTAATCGCGCGCCGCTTGACAAGCCCTGCCGCCGGAGCCCTGAACGTCGCGTGCTGAACGGCCCGGACAGGCGGGGAGGACGCGGGCGCCAGCGGGCCTCGCGCCGGCAGTTCCGGGTCCCCGCTCGGATCAGGATGCGGCCGCCAGCCTGGCCATGCTGGTCAGTTGGCGCATCGTAGCAGCGGCGCCGGCAGGCTTGCCGAACAGATAACCCTGCCCGCCGCGGCAGCCGAACTCGACCAGGCGGGCCGCCTGTTGCTCGGTTTCGATGCCTTCGGCCACCACTTCGATATCGAGGCCTTCGCACATTGCCAGGATCGCCCGGATGATATGCTCGGACGCGCGGTCGCTGAGGATGGAGGCGACGAATGCCTGATCGATCTTCAGCTTGTCGAAATGGAATTCCCGCAACCGGCCGAGGCTCGACTGTCCCGTGCCGAAATCGTCCAGCGAGATGCGCACCCCCTCGGCGCGCAGATCCTGGACGATTTTTTCGGCCGAGGCGGGATCGGTCATCATGCCGGTTTCGGTGATCTCCACCTCGAGCCGGCGCGGGTCGAACGAGGCGCGGGCGAGCGTCGTCAGGATGTGGTCGGCCGTATTCTGGTCGACCAGTTGCGACGGCGACAGATTGAACGAGAGGAAAAGATCGTCCGGCCAGCTCTGGGCGGCGCCACTCGCCTTGCGCAACAGCAACTGCGACAGGGCGCCGATAATGTCGCGTTCCTCGGCAATGGGAATGAAGACGCCCGGCGACACGAAACCCAGATCGCGGTCGGTCCAGCGCGCGAGCGCCTCGAAGCCGACGATCCGGCGCGTCGCCAAATCGACGATCGGCTGGAAATAGGGCTCGACCTCCTCGGCCGAAACCGCGCGCCTGAGCGCCTGCTCGATGCGTGTATCGCGCTTGGCCGCATCCTCCATTTCCTGCGTGTAGACGACGACGCGTCCACGGCCGCCACGCTTGGCGTGATAGAGCGCGGTTTCAGCTTTGCGGACGAGGTCCTCCGCGCTTTCGCTGCCGATATAATAAAGCGCGCAGCCGACGGAAGCCGAAAGCCGGGCGCTGCGTTCGCCGAGATCGTAGGGCGCCGAGAGGATCTCGATCAGCATGCGCGCCTGCTCGGAAACGGCGGCCTCGCTGAAGGTCATCGGGAACAGAAAGGCGAATTCGTCGGCGCCGATCCGGGTGATGGTGGAATGGCGATCCATGGCCGCATGCAGCCGCAACGCCACCTGCATCAGGATCTCGTCACCGGCGGCGCGTCCGAACAGGTCGTTGATCGGCTTGAAGCCGTCGAGGTCGATGATACCGATCGCGAACGGGGCCGGATCGTCGGCCCGCTCGCCGATCAGGCGTTTGATCTTGGTGACGAAGCGCCGGTTGTTGCCGAGCCCGGTCAAGGGATCGGTATATGCCAGATCGCCGCCGTCCCTGTTTTCGTTGATGCCTGGCATCGGCCCGTTCATGAAACTTTCTAGCTTTAGATATGTCTGTTTCAGCGTATTCTTGCGTAAAACCGTTTAGGAAGCGTATCGCCTGCTTGGTTCCGGCCACAATCAAGGCGCGTGGATCGGCGGATTGGCTTTCGCGCCGGAATTGGATAGATGGCTTCACCCCCTGTCGCTCTGGGGCCCAGACGCGGAGTTGCCGATGTCCTTGAAAATCGCCGTCCAGATGGACCATGTTTCCACCGTCACGATCGCGGGGGATACAAGCTTCGCCTTGGCCCTGGAGGCGCAGCGGCGCGGCCATCAGCTTTTCCATTACACGCCCGATAGTCTGTCGATGCGCGACGGCAAGGTTTTCGCCTGGGCCGAGACGATGACGGTGCGCGACGTCGCCGGCGATCATTTTTCGCTCGGGAAACCGCAGCGCCTCGACCTTTCCGAGGTCGACGTGGTGCTCCTGCGCCAGGACCCTCCGTTCGACATGAACTACATCACCACCACCCATATTCTGGAGCGTATCCATCCCGCCACCCTTGTGGTCAACGATCCGGCCTGGGTGCGCAACAGCCCGGAAAAGATATTCGTTACCGATTTCCCCGACCTGATGCCCGAAACGCTGATCACCAAGGATCCGCGCGAGGTCGCCGCGTTCCGGCGCGACCATGGCGACATCATCGTCAAGCCGCTCTACGGCAATGGCGGCGCCGGCATCTTCCACCTGCACGAAGCCGACCGCAATCTTGCCGCGCTGCTGGAAATGTTCGGCCAGATGTTTCGCGAACCCTATATCGTCCAGCGCTACCTCAAGGCGGTGCGCGACGGCGACAAGCGCATCATCCTGATCGACGGCGAACCGGTCGGTGCCATCAACCGGGTGCCGGCCGAACACGATTCGCGCTCCAACATGCATGTCGGCGGCCGGGCAGAACATGCCGAGCTGAGCGAACGCGAGCGCGAGATCTGCGCGCGGATCGGACCGGCGCTGAAGGAACGCGGCTTCATCCTCGTCGGCATCGACGTGATCGGCGGCCTGCTGACGGAAATCAACGTCACCTCGCCGACCGGCGTGCGCGAGGTCAAGAATTTCGGCGGCGCCGACATCGCCGCCCTGTTCTGGGACGCGGTCGAGGCGCGACGGGCCTAGGCGGTGGTGTTGCCGTTCCGTTCAGGGTGATGCAACCGAGTACAACTCACATACACGCAAAACGCTAATCCGTTCTTGTAATGTTCTTGCGAGCCTTGGCCAATTGTGCTTAATTCGGCACGAGGGCGGCAACCGGGCGAACGCACCGGTTGCATGCCGCTCCCGTGGACGGGGAGAAGCGCAGATGGTTTCGCGGGTCAGCACCGTCGCCTTTCAGGGCATCGAGGCGGTTCCGGTCGACGTTCAGGTGATGATCGCGCCGGGCAAGATCAACATGCAGATCGTCGGCCTGCCCGACAAGGCGGTGGCCGAGAGCCGGGAACGGGTGCAGGCCGCGCTTCATGCCTCCGGCCTGTCGATGCCGCCCAAGCGAGTGACGGTCAATCTCGCGCCCGCCGACCTGCCCAAGGAGGGCAGCCATTACGATCTGCCGATCGCGCTCGGCCTGATGGCCGCGCTCGGCGCGGTGCCGGCCGACGCGCTGGAGGGTTTCGTCGTGCTCGGCGAATTGTCGCTCGACGGCACGATCGCGCATGTGCATGGGGCGCTGCCGGCCGCGATCGGCGCCAACGCCCTGGGCAAGGGGCTGATCTGTCCCCACGCCGCGGGCCAGGAAGCCGCCTGGGCCGACGGCGAGATGGAAATCCTGGCCCCGCGCAGCCTGATCGCGATCGCCAATCATTTCCGTGGCTCCCAGGTCCTGTCGCGTCCCATCGCCGAAATCCGCTCCGCCCCAGCAACCCTGCCGGACCTCGCCGACATCAAGGGCCAGGAGACGGCGAAGCGCGCGCTCGAAGTCGCGGCGGCCGGCGGCCACCATCTCTTGATGTGCGGACCGCCGGGCGCGGGCAAGTCGATGCTGGCCCAGCGCCTGCCGTCCATCCTGCCGCCGCTGGCGCCGCGCGAATTGCTGGAGGTCTCGATGATCCAGTCGATCGCCGGCGAACTGGCCGAGGGGCGCCTGTCGGATCGCCGGCCGTTTCGCGCGCCGCACCATTCCGCCTCGATGGCGGCGATGGTCGGCGGCGGACTGCGGGTGCGCCCGGGCGAGGTGTCGCTTGCCCATGACGGCGTGCTGTTCCTCGACGAACTGCCCGAATTCACGCCCGCCGTGCTGGATTCGCTGCGCCAGCCGATCGAATCGGGTCAGGCGGTGATCGCGCGCGCCAACAGCCGCGTCTCCTATCCCGCGCGCGCCCAGCTTGTGGCGGCGATGAATCCGTGCCGGTGCGGGCGCGCCGGCGAGCCGGGCTATCGCTGCGCGCGCGGGCCGCGCTGCCGCAGCGACTATCAGGCGCGGATTTCCGGGCCGCTGCTCGACCGGATCGATCTACGGATCGAGGTGCCGGCGGTGTCGCCGCAGGAGCTGTTCCACGTCAGCGCCGGCGAGGCGAGTAAGGCTGTCGCCACCCGGGTTGCCGCCGCGCGCGCCATCCAGCGCGACCGGTTCGCGCGCCTCGGTCTGAAGGATATCGCGACCAACGCCCTGTGCTCGACCCGGCTTGTGGAGGAGATTGCGCGCCCGGACGAGGCCGGCGCGGCGCTTTTGCGCGATGCGAGCGAAAAGCTCGGCTTTTCGGCGCGCGCCTATCACCGCGTCTTAAAGGTCGCGCGGACCCTGGCCGACCTCGACGGCAAGGACGCGGTCGGCCGCATCCACCTGGCAGAGGCGATCTCGTACCGGATGGGCGCGGAAAGCCTGGCCCATGCGGCGTAGAGCCCTTCTGCTTTTCGCGAAATCGCAGGCCGGCTCTAACGTATTGTTCTGACGCTTTTTTGAACGGCGAACCGGCTCCCACTTCGCCTGGAAACGCTCCAGGTCACCGCCAGCCTCTGCACTGCGCGGCGCGCTTGACCTGCGCACCGGCCGAGACGGGAGGCGGCAGGCCAGGCAATGCCGGCGGAACAGACCGTAAGGCGGCTTGAACCCCACCGGGACGGAGCCGGCAGGCTCCACATCAACGCGTGCTGCCCCCCCCTCGACCGGGTGGGGCCTATCACAGCAGGCAAAAACGCTCTTTCGGCCGGACGTCGCCCGCGCTATCGCAGGAGGCTCGTTGACCCGTCAACTCAGATCATTCCTGGAGCGTTTCGTGACCCCATCCTCAAGCAGACTACGCATCGCCGTCTTATTCGGCGGACGTTCCGCCGAGCATGACGTGTCGGTGCTTTCGGCGACCAATGTCATGCGTGCGCTCGCGCCGGCGCGCTACGACGTGGTGCCGGTCTTCATCACCCGCGCGGGGCGGTGGCTGCTGAGCCGTCTCGAGGATGGCGCGCTGGCGCGGCCGTCGCGCGGCACGCAGCTTTGCCTGGTGGCTGGCGGAGAAGGACAGATGCTGGCGATCCCGGCCGAGGGCGCGCCCTTCGCCCTGCCGAAGATCGACATGCTGTTTCCCGTGCTGCACGGGCTTCATGGCGAGGACGGCTCGGTGCAGGGGCTGGCGGCGGTGGCGCGGGTGCCGCTCGCCGGCTGCGATATTCTGGGATCCGTGGTCGCGCTCGATAAGGACATCGCCAAGCGCCTGCTCGCCGAGGCCGGCGTGCCGACCGCGCGCTCCGTTACGATCGCACCCGACGACGTGCCGGCATTCGCCGCGCTGCAACGCGATCTCGGGCTGCCGTTTTTCGTGAAACCGGCGCGCCAGGGGTCGTCGGTCGGGGTGAGCAAGGTGGCGAGCGCGCAAGACTATCAGGCCGCGCTCGCCGAGGGCTTCGACAACGACCGCAAGCTGCTTGCCGAAGAGTTCATCGACGGCCGCGAGATCGAGTGCAGCGTGCTGGAGGACGCCCAGGGCGGCCTGTTCGTCTCGCGGCCCGGCGAGATCGCGACGGCGCAAAGCCACGGCTTCTACAGCTACGAGGCCAAATATGTCGACGAGGACGGCGCGACGCTGACCGTGCCGGCGGTGCTGCCGGAGGCGGTCGAAAGCGAGCTGCGCGCGATGGCGGCCAGGGCCTTCCGCGCCGTCGGCTGCGACGGCATGGCGCGGGTGGATTTTTTCCTGACCGCAGACGAGCGCTTGTTGGTCAACGAGCTCAACACCATTCCAGGCTTCACCGACATCAGCATGTATGCCAAGGCGATGGCGGCGAGCGGCGTGAGCTATCCCGAGATACTGGACCGGCTGGTGGCGCACGGGCTGGCGCGGGCCGGCCGCGCGACGTAGAGCATTCGAAACACCGCATGAACCGGGGCGCCGGACAATCCAAACCCGGCACAGGTCCCACGGCCTCGATGCCCAAACAGCATGGCGTTCCGGAAGCGGGATCGAGCGCCCGCCCTTCACGACATGCCGGCGGCTGACCGCGCTGACCTGCGGGGCCGACGCGGCGCGCCGGCCCGCAGCCCCGTCATTTATCGTTGGTGGAAAAAAGATATTTCACCAGCGCGGCGGCGCCCAGCACCAGGACGACGATGACCAGAAGCCACACCAGGCCCATGCCCCACATCGCCATTCCGCCCATGCCGTCCCACATATAGTCCTGACCATTCATCATCGTTTCACTCCTTTATCCGTGTGATTGTCGACGCTTGCGCGCCCTATCGACGGGCATAGACGCCGGTGACGACGCCGGATTGCGAGACTTGGAGAATCTCGAATGGCGCCGCCTTCGTCCCGCCCATGCCCGGAGAGCCCTGCGGCATGCCGGGCAGGGTCAATGCCTTGATGTCGGGACGTTCGCCGAGCAGGCGCCTAATCACGTCGACCGGCACATGGCCGCTGACGGCATAGGTCTCGATCATCGACAGATGGCACCCCTGCACATCGTCGGCCAGGCCGACGCCGCGGCTCATGGCGGCGAGGTCGTGGGTCGGTTTCTCGGTTACCGTGAAGCCGTATCGCCGCAGATAGTCGGCATAGGCCTCGCAGCAGCCGCATTGCGGGTTCTTGTAGAGCATGACGGCCTGTGCCGCGGCCGGGCGCGGCAAAAGCAGATAGGCCGCCGCGCCGCCGGTCATCACGACGATCGCGGCCAAGGCGTGGAGCGATCTGCGCATGGTTGCTTCTCCTTTCGGTTCGATCCGACATCAGGCGACGCGAATGACGCCCATCATGCCCGACATCTGGTGTTCGAGAATGTGGCAGTGGAACATCCAGTCGCCGGGATTGTCGGCCACCAGGGCGATCTCCACGATCTCGCGCGGCGCCATCAGCACCGTGTCCTGCCATTCCCGATAGGGCGTGGGTTCGCCGTTGCGCGAGACGACGCGGAAGGAATGTCCGTGCAAATGGATGGGGTGGGGCCAGGCGGTGGCGTTGGTCATCGCCAGGACATGGCTGCGGCCGCGCTTTAGCGTCAGCATCGGCTCGAGCACGGGCCCCTTGGCCGCGACACCGTTGATCAGCCAGATGCCGTCGCCATGCATCATACCCATCATCGAGCGCATCCGGCCCATCATGCCGCCGCCGGGACCGTCGCCTCCGGCGCGGCCGGCCATTTCCTCCATCACCATGCGGCCCATCATGCCGCCGGTGAAGAGCACCTCGTGACGGGTGGCGGCGGCGATGTCGGGCTCGGCGAGCGGATTGGCGGGAAGCGCCACCGGCCACTCGGGCGCGGCATCCCGCAACGGCTCGGCACCGTAGGCAAGTTCGACCAGGTCGTATTCCAACCCGTCATAGAAGCGGTCGACGACCGTGGCGCGGCTCCCGACGGGGCCGGTGCAGTCGAGCACGAGGTCGGCGCGCATGGCCGGACCGAGCACGACCCGCCCGCTGGCGGGCCGATGCGGCGTCACCGGCTGGCCGTCCAGCGCGACGACGAGCGGCGCGTGGTCGGTGAAATCGAGCGCGAAAATCCTGGCGTTGGCGGCATTGATCAGCCGCAGCCTGATGCGCTCGCCCCTGCGGACCGCGACATCGTCCGCCACGCGGCCGTTGATGGTGACGACGTTGCCGATCCGGCCGGCATGCATCATATCGGACCGGCTGCCGAAATCGTCGGCGATCGCCGCGTCCTCGCCGAGGCGCCAGTCGTCCAGCACCCAGGTGACGTCCCGGTCGACGCGCAGCGGTTCGGCCTCCTCGACGATCAAGGGACCGTAGAGACCGCGGCCCAGCTGTTCGAAGCTGCGCTGATGGGGATGGTACCAGAAGGTTCCGGCGTCGACCGCGTCGAACTCGTAGAGGAATGTTTCGCCCGGGGCGATCGGCGGCTGGGTCAGATCGGGCACCCCGTCCATGGCGTTGGGCGTGCGCACGCCGTGCCAATGGACCGTGGTGCCCTCATCAAGGCCGTTTTCGACCGCAATGCGCAGGCGCTCACCCTGCCGCACGCGGATTTCCGGGCCGGGAACGGCGTCGTTATAGCTCCACACCGGCGTTGGATCGCGGGGAGCGGGCAGCAGCGGCGACCGGCCCGGGGCGGGGCGCAAGGCGAAATCGCGAACGACCGGCGCCCCGGCCAGGCCGTGCCGGACCGGCAGAAGCGTGGTCGCGACGGTTCCCGCCATGCCGGCGAGCAGGTTCCGACGCGTCAGCGTCGGTGCAAGAAAATTGGACATGTCCATATCCCGAAACGTGATTGAGATCGCGCACATGGCGACGAAACGGTCGCCCGTGCGCCTCGGCCATCCGCGGCGCTGACGCCGTCGATGGCCGTTCCGGCGGGGCCGGATCAGATCCGGCCCGTCAGAGCGGGATATTTATTGCGGCGGCTGCTGTTCGGGCGGACCGGCGCGGCCGGTGATGACGCGCGCGAGCGGGCGGGCGATCTTGCCGGCCAGTCCATCGGAGAACGCAGCGTTCAGCGGCGGCAGCGCCGTCAACGGCTGGACGCAGGCCTGATCGCAATCCATGGCGGCGGCATCCACGTCGACGCAGCCGCGGCAATCGCCCGCGGCGTCGTCGACGCCGACCATCGGCATGCCGACGGGCATCCCGGTCGTCGCGGCCGCATTGGCTACGCTGCCCGCCACGAAAGCGGCGAGCAGGAGAAAAGCGAGCATACGCAGGACGTTTGGCATCGCAACAAGGCTAATCCCGCCGAAGGGCGCTGTCTACGGCTCGATTGCCGCAGGTGCGCCTCATGCCTTCAACGGACGCCGATAGAGCCACAACTGCGCCGGCGGCAGGTTACGAACGATGAAATCCAGATGCTTGACCGTGTAGTTGCCGCGGCGCGGCGGCACCGGCGACAGCGGGCCATAGGTGATCTGCACCATCGGCCGGCCGTCGGGAAGCCTGTCCAGCACCTGCTCGACAAAATCGATGCGCTGCTGGACAGGGAAATTCAAAAGAGGAACGCCGGAGACGACCGCGTCGAACATCATGCCCGGATAGGGCGACAGCACGGTGTCGAGATCGAAGGCGTCGCCATGCAGGATGTTGACGGCGGGAAATCGCGTGCGCAGATGATCGACGAAATCGGCGGCGTATTCGACCGAGAACAGATCCTGCGGCTTGACGCCGTGGTCGATGATCGCCTTGGTGATGACGCCGGTGCCGGCGCCGAGTTCGAGAACCGGCAGGCCAGAGCCGCAGTCGATGACGGAGGCCATCTTGCGCGCGGTGACGGAACTGGTCGGCACCACCGATCCGACGGCCTTCGGCTTGTCGATCCAGCCTTTGAAGAAGCGGATTTCCTCGTCGAACCGTTCCGTCAGCGCCCTGCGCTTGTCTGTACCGCGCATCATCTCTCCAATTCCCGGGCGCATCGGCCGCGCCCCAGCCATTGATAGAATAGAATAAACCGAGACCGTAGTCGAAACCTCACCGTGGTCGGGGACAAGAAAAACCTGGCAGCGGGCGGGCCTAGTCGCTAAAGGATTCGAAGAAATCCTTCATGCGGGCAAAAAAGCCGCTCGACTGCGGGCTGTTGTCCTTGGAGGAAAGCTTTTCGAACTCCTCGAGCAATTCGCGCTGTTTCTTGTTCAAATTCTGGGGTGTCTCCACAGACACCTGGATGATGAGATCGCCCATGGCGGGCTGGCGCAGCACCGGCATGCCCTTGCCGCGCAGGCGAAAGCGGCGGCCGTTCTGGGTGCCCTCGCCCACCTTGACCCGGGCCTGCGATCCGTCGAGCGTTGTGACCTCGAAAGCGCCGCCAAGCGCCGCCGTGGTCATCGAGATCGGCACGCTGCAATAAAGGTTCTCGCCGTCCCGCTGAAAAAACTCGTGCGGCGTCACCGACAGGAAAATATAGAGGTCGCCGGACGGGCCGCCGCGCAGGCCGGCCTCACCCTCTCCGGCAAGCCGGATGCGGGTTCCGTCCTCGATGCCGGCGGGAATGTTGACCGACAGCGAGCGCTCTTCCACCACCCGGCCCTGGCCCGAGCATTTCTTGCAGGGATCGGCGATGGTCTGGCCGCGGCCCTGGCAGGTCGGACAGGTCCGTTCGATCGAAAAAAAGCCCTGCGCAGCGCGCACCCGTCCCGATCCCGAGCACATGGTGCAGGTGACGGGTTGGGTTCCCGGCTCGGCACCGGTGCCCGAGCACTCGTCGCAGGCCACCGAAGAGGGCACGCGGATCTGGGCCGTCTTGCCGCTGAACGCCTCCTCGAGCGAGATCTCCATATTGTAGCGCAGATCGGCGCCGCGATCGCGGCCGCCGGACGAGCGCCGCTGGCGACCACCCATCATCTCGCCGAAGATGTCCTCGAATATGTCCGAGAACCCGCCCCCGCCAAAGCCGCCGAAACCGGGCCCGCCGCCGGCGCCGCCATTTTCGAAGGCGGCATGGCCGAAGCGGTCGTAGGCGGCGCGCTTTTGCGGGTCCTTCAGAACCTCGTAGGCCTCGTTGATTTCCTTGAACCTGCGCTCAGCCTCGCTGTCGTCCGGATTGCGGTCGGGATGACACTGCATGGCCAGTTTGCGAAAGGCAGCCTTAAGGTCCTTTTCGTTGGCCTCTTTGCTGACTCCGAGGGTTTCGTAAAAATCGGCCTTCATTTCGTCCCGCAATTAATCCTGCTGACAAGCGTCGTGCGATGCTGCTGGTCTGACGGCATGCCCCCGATTTAGGGAGGCCCGGCCGGCAGCGCCATAGCATGTCTGGCCTTGCATGCAAATTTTTCGCCGGTCTTTGCCCGCACGCGCGGCGAAAGGCGATGGCGCAGACAGCAAAAACCCCCGAACCGGCGGCCCGGGGGTCTGATGATACGGCCGGCGGACGTACCTACTGCACGCCCGTCTTCTCGGCCACCCAGCCGTGGAACTCCGACAAGCGGGTATAGACGCCATAGGCATTTTCATGCCCGCAGGCGATGTTGGAGCTCAGCGGGCCTTCGCCCCAGCTCACGATGCCGACCTGAACCGGGCCGGCATCGCCGGTGGTGAAAAGCGGGCCGCCACTGTCGCCGTTGCAGGCATCGCGGGCGCCGCTCGGCACGCCGGCGCAGATCATGTTGCCGGTCAGCGGATCGGCCATGGTCTCGGCGATCAGCGAGGTCGCCCGCTCGATCCCGTCCTGCGAAATGCGCATGCGCCGGCCATAGTCGCTCAGCACGAGCTTCAGATCGCGCGCATAGATATCCTTGATGCCGGCATTGCAGGCATCGTTGGGAAACAGCTCGACATCGGCCTGCATCAGCGTGTCGGGAAAACCGCCATTTTCCATCTTGCCCCAGCCGATCACCCGCGCAGCGCCGGTATCGAGGTTCTCGCTCGTCATGCGGATCGGCGTCTGACTCGCCGGCCGCGCCAGACGGATCAGGCCGACATCATTGTCGAAAGCCTGCGGATCGTAATTTTCATGGGCGATGATCTCGGCCACCTCGATACGCTCGCCCTCGACCAGATCGGTCGCGCCGACCAGAGCGGTGACGCTGTCGGGTTTGACGAGCTCGCCGAACTGGAACAGGCAGTGCGCCGCCGTCAAAACCCACTCAGGCGCGACCAGGCTGCCGCCGCAGAACTGGGCGTCGAGTTGCGTCCGCGGATCGGGGTCGAGCAGGCCGCTGCTCAGCAGCGCGACCTGGAACGGATAGGCGTCTTTTTCGGCCGCGGTTCCGCCGATCACCCGCGAATCCTCGCCGCTTTCGCGCTGGGCCTTGCGCAGCTCCGGCACCCGGCCGAGCGGCGAGGTTTCGGCTTTCGCACCCGCCCGCGCGCCATCCTGTGCCAAAGCCGGCCCCGCCGGCGACAGTGCGGACAGGCTCAGCACCATGGCCGCTGCGAAAGCGAAAAATCCCTTGTCGCGTTTCATTTCAATCTCCCGAGACGATCCGGCGCGCGGCCGGCAAATTTCTTCCAAGCCCGTGCACATCTAATGCGCGGGCCGGGCCAAACAAAAGCGATTTCTTGGCCCGATCAGGGAAATATTGCGGCGACACGAACCCGCGCCATCGCCGCCCGGCGGATACGGAACGCCCGAAACCGTCAGCCGGCCGATCGCGGCGCGCCGACCACGATATAGACATTTTTTGTCTGTTGTGTTCGATTTCTCATTGGGCTTGGGAGCTTACTCAACATGACAAAGAACTTTATCGCAATTCTTGCCGGAACCTTCCTGGTGTCGGCGGGTCTACCCGCCACCGCCTTTGCCGACACCGTGTCAGGCGGCCAGGGCAGCGGCGAATCCGCCCGCGGCGCGCTCGACGAGATGCCTGATCTTTCCAGCCGCAGCATCGTCGACCTGAAACCGCCGCGCATCAAGACGGACGAGGCCAGCCGCGACTTCTCCATGCCGACGGAAGAGGAGTTGCAAAAGGCGTTTTCGACGCGCTCGCGCTCCGGCGACGGCAAGGTCACCCCGCCGAGCGAGGAGCTGAAGGAGATCATTCGCGGCCTCGTCAACGGCGACGGCGCGGATGCCGGCGACGCCCGCGAACCGGCGGACGATCCCGTGCTCGACGAAGCGTCGCGCCAGGTGATCGGCGAAGACGACCGCGTGCAGATCACCCAGACGAAGAAATATCCGTTCAACGTGATCGGCCAGATCTGGTCGCAGACCAAAGACGGCGACTGGGGCATCTGCACCGGCACGCTGATCGGCAAGCGCGCCGTCTTGACGGCCGCGCACTGCCTGTACAATCACGATGCCGGCGGCTGGCTCGCGAGATACGAGTTCTTTCCCGGCCTGAACGGCCAGAACGATGCGCCCTACGGGCGTTACAGCTTCGTCGACGCCTATATCCTGGAAGGCTACATCACCAACTATCAGGGCGTGTACGGCTCGGTCGTGCCGTGGGATCTGGGCATTCTGATCCTCGACAAGCCGGCCGGCGAGGAAATCGGCTGGCTCGGCTACGCCACCTACGACCCGCCCTATCCGTTCACCGCCAACATTATCGGCTATCCGGGCGACAAGCCGCAAAGCACGATGTGGCAGGCGAGCTGCGACGTCGATCCGGGCACCGCGACGCAGAACAATTTCTCCTATCTGTGCGACACCTATCCGGGCTCGAGCGGTAGTGCTGTCTACCACTATGACGGCAAGACGCAGGAGCGCTACATCGTCGGCGTCAACATTGCCGAGACCGAGAAGGAAAACATCGCCCTGAGGCTGAACGGCCCCTATTTCAACTGGGTGCGCAGCATCGCCCAGGAATAGGGTTTTTCCGCCAGTTTACCTTCCCGGAGCGGCGGCCGTGTCATAGCGGCCGCCGTTTTCTTTGGCGGGCCGCCCGGCCACGCGACGCAAAAGCCGGTTGCCTCCACTATCCGGCGCGGTCTTTAATAGGGCGCATGCCGCGTATCGGGGGGAGCAAGACATGATCCGTTGGCGGATGGCGGGCTTTGCCGCCTTTGTGGCCGTCCTGTGCAATGCCCCGCTGGCAGTGGCCGGCGCGCAGCAGGGGCAATGGAGCGAGCGGGCGCAGGTCTTTTTCGACAGCGCCACCGGCACGGTGTTTCGACGAACCGTCCGGGCCTGGGATATCCATCCGCAAAAGAATCTCGATTTTCTCTGGCACCCCGCCGCCGGCACCGATGTCGCCCTGGGCGAGGACGGCGCGATCAACGGGCGCGGCAAGCTCGTGTGGCGGGTGCGCGGCGCGGCCAGCTACGATCCCGCGGCGGTGTTTGCCACCTATCAGGGCATGTTGGCCGGGGGCCGGCCGCACGGCCGGGGACGGCTGGTCTATCGCAGCGGCGAACGTTTCGAAGGCGACTGGTCAAACGGCGCGCTCGACGGGCACGGCATGCATGTCGACGAACGGGGCAACCGCTACGAGGGCGAATTCCGCTCCGGCGTGCGCACCGGCCAGGGGCGCCTGCTTCTGGTGACCGGCGAAATCTACCAGGGGCCCTTCGCCGACGGCAAGCGCCATGGCGAGGGGCGCACCACGCTGCCCGGCGGCACCAGCTATACGTCACTTTGGGAAGAGGGCCACGAGATCGGCGAGCGCCCGGACATGGTCGCCGACGCGGGTGCCGGCGGCCTGATCAAGGTGCAGACCGGCGAGGACGCGGCCGCGCGCACCGAGTTCGCGATCACGGTCGACGAGCGCATGAACCAGCGCTCCGAGGCGCGTTATGTCCATTTGATGCGCGACGACGATATCGCCATCTATCCCGAAGCGCAGGAGATGAACGACGCCTGGAACGGCACCGGCGAGATTTCCGAGTTCGGCTATGCGTTCACCGGCATCGACTGGGATAATTCGCCGGTGTTCGTGGAGGCCGAACTCACCACGACCGACAAATCGCGCGTGCGCGTCGATTCCATGGCGCTGGAAGTGGCCGACAGTCTCGCCTACCGCAAGCCGATGCTGGCGATCCAGGGCCACCGCGGCTGCGTCGGCTTCCGGCCGAGCTTTTCCTTCGTCAACCATGGCTGGGGCCGGGCAGAAAACGCCACGATCTCGGTGCGCTTTGCCGAGGAAAAAAGCTACGCGGAAAACCCGCCGCCGCAAAAGACGACGCGGGAATTCACCGGCGCGATCGCCGATTTCGACGAGGGTGTGGACGTGTCGTTGCGCGCCATGCTGGCCGAGGCCGGGGTCGACGTGGAGGCGCTGGAAAGCCGGCGCTTTTCCTGCCCGTCGATCGACAGTCTGGCCGTGTGCAAAAGCCAGGTGTTCAATGCGGTCGGTTTCGGTGAGCTGACCGACGTGGTGTGGGGCGACCGGTTCCTGTCGACCCGGGCCGTCGGCACCGTCAGCTATGACTGGTCGGACGATCGCGGCAACCGGCAGCGCGCCGAAGAGGCGTTTTCAGTGGACGTGTCGCTGGCCGTGATCGAAATGGACGAAAGCACGGCCGAATGCGGCGACGGCTTCGGCGGCTCGCCCGAAGCCTTGCGTTATATCGACGTCGAGCTTCCGGTCGAACGGCAGAACTACGCCATCGATATCCCGATGCGCGGCAACCGCAACCTGCGCAGCTACACCGCGCGGCTAAAAATGTCGGCCGCGATGTCGTCGCTGCACCAGTTCCGCGCCGTGGCGCGTTTTGCCGACGGCAGCGTGCGGCGCAGCAAGCCGGTGTCGCTGTTTTATTTCCGGCCGCGCCAGGTCGACTATCTGCCGACGGTGCAAACGCCGGCCTGCTACCTGTCGGACGACGATCTGCCGTCCTGCTGAGCCCGGGCCTGCGTGCGTGCCAACTCGAACAGGTTGGGCAACGGCATCAGCCGGGCAAAGATCGTGCCCTGGTCGAAGACGGTGAGTTCGACGAGCGCGCCGGAGGCCTTGTCCGCGCCCTGGTCGAACAGGAAATTGCCGAGCGAAAATAGCTGCAGCGTGTCGCCGCCGGCCAGCGCCTGCATGGCCGGGCTGGCGGCATGCGAATGGCCACCGAACAGGCCGGCGACCCCGCGCCGCGACAGCTCCTCGGCGAGATAACGCTCCCGCGCGCCGGGATCGGTCGCATATTCGCGGCCCCAATGAACCAGCGCGACCAGCGGCCGCTCGGCCGACCGGCCCGACAGCCGCTCGAGCATGTCGGGCGTGATCAGGTCGTTGCGGTAGGAGCCGTTGACGTCGAGGTCGGTCAGCGCCACCAGCTCGACGCCTTCGATCGCGGTCAATTCACCCTGGCCGAGGGCGACGATGCCGGCGGTTTGGAGCGCGCGTCTGGTTTCGGCAAGCCCGCTCTCGCCCAGATCGCGCGCGTGATTGTTGGCCAGGCTCACCGCCGCGACATTCAGGCGCTTCAGCCAGGCAAGCGTCAGATCCTGCGGCATGGCGAGCGTCATGTGGCCAAGCTCCTCCGGCAGGTTGGGCAGGACGACGCCCTCCAGATTGACGACCAGCGGCCGACCCTCGGTACGCTGCAGGATTTCGGTTTCGAGGCGCGCGCTCGCCCGCTCGTCAAGCAGCGCCTTGATCATCGCGCGGCCGAAACTGGTGTCGCCGCCGAGATAAAGATGCCGCATGCCGCGCCGGGCGGGGGCCGGTTCGTCCATCGGCATGGGGCCGAACAGCACCACCATGTAACTTGTGGTCTCGTGCGTCGGCAGCGGATCGTATTGCTGCGAGTTTTCGTTGGCCGCGACCAGCGTCGCCGCGCCGTAGACATCGCGCTGCAATTTGAGCTGGACATAAAGCGCGCCGAGCGAATCGACATGTTCCGGCTGGCGCAGCCGCGCGATCTGGTCAAACGTGCCGGCGGCGAGCAGCGCGAGCGTCTGCTGGTCGTGGGCGCGCGCGGCGTGGTGCGGCAGATAATGCGAAAAATCGGTCGACTGGACGATCAGCGTGTCGGCGTCGGCGAGCGGGCCGAGGGCGGCGGCGAGACGCTCCCAGTCCTGGCGGCGGCTGGCGATCGAGACCGCGACCGGGACGACGCTGACACCGGGCAGGAAACGGCTGAGGAAGGGCAGAATCGCCTGCAGGCCATGGTCGCGGCCAAACAGGCACGAGCGCGCGTCGATCACCTCGCCGCCCCGCGCGAGCAGACCGGCAACCGCCTCGCCGTCGACGGCGAGGCGGCCGAAAACCGTGTCGAAATCGCGCCGGGTGGTCGCAAACATCGTGTCGGTTTGCCGGAAATGGTCCGGGAAGAGCACGACCACGCGCGTGTAGCGCTGGCCCGACGCCGCCTTGATGCCCTCGGCAATCAGATGGCCGGCCAGGAGATGGTGCGGCACCGTGACGCCGCTCAGCCGGCGAGGGGAGACGGGCGCGTTTTCGGCATCGGCAAGCGCCCGCCGGAAGAGGTCGTCGCGCTGGTAGAGCGAGGCGAAGGCCGGGCCGTCGCCGCCGCAATCTTGACCCCCGGCATAGGCTGCCGGCGACAGCAGCGCGGCGAGCAGGACGGCAAGCAAGGGCGGGACGCCGCGCACAAGCGCCGCCGCGATCCTCCCGGCGAGGCGGAGAACGGCGGCGTTCACGGCTTGGCCACGACGAAATTGTCGATCTTGGCGATATAATATTCCGGCACCTGGCGGGCATTGGTGAGCCGGCGTACCTCACGGTCGATAAAGTCGGCCAGCGCCAGAAGCCGCACGCCTTCGCCGGTCGGGTCGGCGCCGCCCTTCAGGCCGGCAAGCAGCGAGTGGGTGAAGACGCCATGGCCGAGTTCAGGCAGCTCGGCGGCGGTGTTGTTGGCCGCGGTCGCCGAAAACACGATGATGCGCGCGTCCTCGGCGTCCTTTTCCAGACGCGGGTTGAACGCATTGGCCGCGTGGCAGGTGTCGAGCAGCATGAAGCGGCGCCCCTTGGCGCGCTCGACGCCGCGCTGGATCGTCTCCCAGTCGACCAGCGAGCTGCGGCGCCAGCGGTCGTCGCGCTTGCGGCCGTCGGTGGGGATGAAATAATAATCCTCGTCGATATTGATGCCGTGACCGGCCACGAACACGATGGTGGTGTCCTGCGGGCCGGCCTGATCGAGAAAATCCTCGATCTCGTCGAGAATGGTGTCGCTTTCCGGCTCCAGCACCCTGGTGCCGGCCGGCAACGCCGAAAGGGCGGCGTCGAGTTCCGGGCTTTCCTCCAACACCGAGCGGTTGACGAAGAGCTGCGCCTTCATGCGCTCGTAAAGCGGGGCGGCCTTTTCCGCGACCAGGCGCGCGAACTTGACCGCATCGTCGACCGGATAGGCGAGATCGCAGGCGCGCCCGCCGCAGGCCGTCGGCAGCAGCGGATAGGACTCGACCCCGATCGCCAGCAGGTAGAGCGTGCCGGCGCGCTCCCGTCCTCGCGCCTTGCGGCCGACCGCCTTGACCGAACGTTCGGTCAGATAGCCGTATTCGTTGACGCCCGAGATGACGATCTCATTGTCGCCGTCCTCGACGGGAACCTCCACGACGATGGCGTCGCCGCCGCCCGCCGCCGAGCGGGTGGCGAAGGACGCGACCCGGCGCGCATTCGACAGGATCGCGAAATCGGCCACGCTGGTGCCGGCCCGCTCGGCGCCGCTGATTTCGATCGACACGAAACCCTCACGCGCCTCGTCCTGGTTGTCGACAAGCCGGACCTGGAATTCCGGCGGCTTGCGTGCAAGCAGCCGGTCGAGCTCGGCGTCGGTGCCGCGCAGTTCCCTGACGGCGGCGGCCGAATCGGCAAGCACGATGGCGCGACGCACGATTTCGGGACTGAACAGATATTGCTTGAGCTGGCGCGCCCTGACGAAGCGGGCCTCGCTGTCGGGCCCCTGGTTGACGTGCCAGCCGACCAGGGCGTCGCCGCCCGGCGAGGAATAATAATAGCCCTGCGGCACCCAGATGATCCATTCCGCCTCGGCGAAGAACATGCTGGCGATCAGCGTACGGGTCTTCAGGTTCCACAGGCGCACGGTCTGGTCGGCGCTGCCGGTCAGGAGAAGTCCGGCCTCTTCCGCCTCGGCGATGGCATGGATCTCGCCGGTATGGCCGTCCAGAAACTCGCCGCGATACCGGCCGGTCTGAAGCGCGTAGTCGATCAGCGTGCCGTCCGTGCCGCCTGTGACGAGCCCGGTTCCGTCGGCAAGCAACGAGAAGGCGGCATGGGCGAAACCGGTGGCGGCGTCGTTTTCGATCCTGTGCTGCGCCGCACCGGCGCGCTCGATGTCGAGCACGGCGTTTGCAAGCCCGGCGTCGCCGCCGGCACTGGCGGAAAGCCGCCAGGCGCCGGCCTCGTGCACGGCGCGGGCAAACCGCGACAACGCCTCGCCGGCCGGCGCCGGCCGCTCGAAGAACCGGTCCCCGGTCGGCAGAAGGAGCCGGTCGGTCAGCTCGCCCTGCAGTTCGGGACAGGCGGTGCGATCGGGACAGGGATCGGCGTTGCCCCAGGCGATCTCGCCGCCGTCGCCGGTGATGCCGACCGCGGTGACCGGCCGGCCGACACCCAGGAGCCGCGCCCTGGCCTCGCCGCCTTGCGGATCCCAGACGTGGATTTCGTGGCGCGACCCGCCCGCGGTGGCGACCAGGCCGAGAGCCTGCGAGGCGGCGCTCGCATAGACGGTGCCGTCATGGCCGCGATAGTCGAACAGCGTCTCGCCAGTGCCGCGCGCGATCACCTGCTGGCCGTCGCGGCCGGCGCAACGATACCCGCAGGAGACGACCAGCCGGGCGCCGTCGGGCGAAAAGGCCAGCGCGGCGACCAGATAGTCGCGCCGCGGCAGGGCGCGCTCCAGACCGCCATCGGCCGCGCGCCAGATATGCAGGTCGCCTGCATCGCTGCCGGTGGCGAAGCTGTCGCCATCGGGGGAGACGGCCAGCGCGCGCAGCGGCACGTCGCGCAGCGCCTCGGCCTGTGTGGAGGCAAGCGCGATCTCGGAGAGATCGCCCATGTCCCACAGCCGGATGCCGTTGTCGGCCGTCGCCGCGACCAGGCGCGCGCCGCCCATGGCGAAGGCGATTTTTTCGATGCGGAAGGAATCGGCGTCGAGACGCGTTTCCGGCTGCCAGCCGCCCGCGTCTCCGGCCTTCCACAGATAGACGAAACCGTCCTGCCCGCCGGCGGCCAGACGTTTGCCGTCGGGGGAAAAATCGAGATCGTAGACGACATAGTCGTGGCCGGACAAAACCGCCGTCAGCGCGCCACTTTTCAGGTCGAACAGGCGCACATCGCCGAAAGGCGGCTCGGCGCCCGCGCTGTCGCCATACCAGCCCGCCACCGCGAGCGAGCCGCCGTCGGGCGAGATCGCCAGGGCGAAATTCTTGCCGTCCTGCCCCGCGCCGATCCGACCGCGAATGGTGCGGATGGTCACGCCGGCGCGCCAGTCCCACACCCGCACGGTCTTGTCGTCGGACGCGCTGATGAGCAATTCGCCGTCGGGCGTAAACGTCAGATCCTTGACGAAGGCGCGGTGGCCGCCAGTGTCGAGATCGAGGAAGAAATCCGGCCGCTCCTGCGCCAAAAGCGGCGCGGCGACAAGGAGCATGATCGCCAGGCCGAGCACGAGCACGGCCGGCAACGCCGCGCCGGGCCCGACGGCCGCGCGGGCCGAAAGGCGAAGAGCGGCCCTTGCGGCCGCGTGCGCCCTTGCGTTGTTCCCCGCGTCGCTCACCGCGAGCCCCCCCTATCGTTCGGCGGTCACGTAATCCTCGATGGCGCTGGCGAAATTCGGCGCGCCGCGCTTGCGCTGTTCGGCCACGAAGCCGCCGAAATAACCCCAGAACGATTTGGCGAAATCGAGGAAATAGGCATCGGCGACCGCCTGCGAGCACAGATTGCCCTCGACGCAGAACGACAGCCGGTTGAGGAAATAGACCAGCCGGTCGAAAGCCTCGCGGAAGTCCTCGGCCGGCATCGTCCCGCCTTCCGGCTTCATCGCCTCCAGGCCGATGCGCTCGTAATAGATCGCGATCTCGGCCTGGCTCGGGCTGTTGCCGAGCAGGCCGGCATGTTTTTCGTTCAACGCGCCCAGCCGCTGCTTGAGCGCGCGCTGGGCATCCTGATATTCGGGCCGTTCCCACAATTCGACCAGCTGCAGCGTGCGCTCGATGCGCTGTTCCTCGCGCGCCTGCATGTATTGATAGACCGAAAAGATCGCCGCGAGCACCAGAACGATGCGCAGCGTGAAGCCGGTCCAGGCATAACCCAGCATGCGCCAGTCGGGATCGTTGAAGGGGTTGGGCTCCTCCTTCAGCTCGTGGGCCGGCACGTCGGGAAAGCCGGTGACCGTTTCCGGCAGTTTCCTGCGTTTCTTGCGGCCTTCGCCGCCCCCTCCGGCCTCGCTCATCCGCAGGTGTCCAGATCGATCCTAGTGACGGGATCGCGCACCAGGCCGGGCTCTTCGAGGCGGCTCTTGAGGCAATCGAGCTGGGGACGCGACAACATGAATTTCAGGTCCGGCTCGTCGGGTTCGCCGCCGACGGCCGGCAGCGCCTCGACGATGCCGCGCTCGGTTTCGCAATCGCTCAGATCGACGGCGATCACGCCATTGCCGCTGGTGGCGAGCGTGGCGTAGCGGTCGAGCAGGCATTGCGCGAGCGGCGGGTTGATCGCCACGGCCGCCGCGCAGAGGCCGCAGGGCTCGGCCGCCGGCGCGGGCGCGACCGCGAAAAGCCCGGCAAGCAGCGCCGCGACCGGCCGCAGGCGCGGCACGATGCGCCGTGCGCCAGACCGGTTTGAACTCCTGCCCATCATCGCCGACAATCCTCGCCTATCTCCCTCGCGCCTCATCCCTTGGGCACGGTCAGCACCGGGAAGAAGCGGACCGACCCTCTCGCCTTGCGGCTTTGCGTGCCGCCGACCGCCTTGGCCGCGCGAGTGGCGCCGCCCATGCCCATCGCCCGGATCGCATCGGCGATCGAGGCGCCGCCGCCGCGCATGGTCTGTTTCAGGCCGTCCTGGGCCAGGAAGCCGAGATCCTCGGTCTGGGTGCCGTCGAACGCCTCGGTGAAGATCGCGACCATGGTCTCACGGCCGAAACTCTCGTCGGTGAATTCCAAAAACACCTCGTCATAGGTCGCCGACGGCTGCAGCCGCTCCTTGGCCATGTGGGTGATGGAATAGTCGCTGCCGATGTAGAGAATGTTCAGGTCGACCAGATTGTCGGTGTTGTTGGTCGCCGTCACCCGCACCCGGTCCTGCGGCACGGCGCGCGGGGCGGCCGTCGCGCTGATTTGTTCCTCCTTGCCGCTCGCCATGCGCTGCAAGGTGAAATCGACCGTCACCTCGTCGGGGCCGTAGTCGGAGCCCTGGCTGATACGGGCGAGATTGGTCGCGCGATAGATGCGCGACAGATAATAGGCCAGGGCCTCGCCGACCGCATCATCGTCGCCGCTTTGCATGATGATCGAGGGCGGACGCCGGCCGTCCTCCAGCGTCATCGTGCCGGCCTCGGGCAGGAACCACAGGCCGGGCGCGGCGCTGGCGTCGAAAGCCGCGTCCGGCAGGCTCGCCTCCGAAAACACGGCCAGCCTCAGGTCGGCCGGCTGGCCGGGATCGACGAGTTCGACGCTCATCTGCCGCGTGTCGTCGCCGGCGATGTCGTCGAGCAGCGCATTGACGCCGGCGACCGCCTCGGGGAATTCGCCCGACGGCTCCGGACGGGCGACCCTGAGCACGAAATCGAACCGGGTCTCGACCAGCCGCGCGAAGGCGTTTTCGGGAATTTCCGAAACGGTCCTGATCGCCGCGCGACCGGTCTCGTCGGCGGTTTCGGCGGTCGCCGTCATGTCGCTGGTGTCGGCGGCCTCGTCCGCGTCGTCCGGACCGGCGATGACAAGCCGGCTCTTGAAGGTGTCGAGCGACGACACCTCAAGGTAGCCGATCGCCTCCTCCTCGCTCGCGCCCGGCTTGTCGAGGATCGCCAGCCGCGCGCCCTCGCTCAGACCGTGGATGCGCCCGGCCGGTATCTCCACGCCGCGCTCGCCGATCGCGATCGGCCACTGTGGAATGAAGTCGTCGACTTCGGTGCCGAACACCGGCGCGTCGAGGTCGCCTTCGAACAGCGGCGTCGTCGAAGACCGGTTGATGGCCGCATAATGCTGCAGGATGCCCTGGGCGAGCTGGCGGTAGCTGACATTGGGATTGGCGCCGAGCTCAGAAAACAGCGTGTGGGTGAACAGCCCGTATTTCGGCGCGCCCTTCGCCCCGCGCGGCAGCGGCATTTCGGGCGTGGTCTCGTCGGTCTGCGCGGCGAAGAAGGCGACCATGCCGCCCATCTCGGCCGCCTCGGACGGCGCCATGTCGATCTCCATCGGCGCGGCCGCGGCCGCCTCGCCCGACAGGCTGCGCGAGCCGTCCGCCGGGATCAGGATTTCGGCCGGCATCCCGACCGCGTCGGGGTCGATCTTGCGCTCCTGCACGTCGTCTCCGGGCGCGGCGCGGGTGGCGGTGCCGGAATGGCAGGCGTCGAACACCACCCAGACGAAGGCGCCCTTGGCGCGGATCTTGGTCAGCGCCTTGCCGACCTCGTCGTCGACCAGCGCGTTGGGCATGCCCTTGGCCCGGTCGACCCAGCGTCCGGTGTCCTTGGGCAGGAAAATCTCGTCGAGGCCGTCGGTCTCCGTGCTCGGGTCGGCCGCCGTCTGCTGAAACCCGTGGCCGGAAAACTGCAGATAGACGAAATCGTCGGGGCCGGCCTTTTCGGCGATCTCGTCGAGCGATCCTAAAATGCCGGCAAGCGTCGGCTCCCTGCCGCCCTCGACGTCGTCGGCCAGCACGAACACGTTTTGCGGCTCGAAGGGCACATGGGCCTGGGTGGTCAGGAAGTCGCGCACCAGAAGCGCGTCGTTGCGCGGCCCGACCAGCCAGTTTCGCTTCGGCAGGTTTGGATAGGCCGTCACGCCGACGACCATGGCATAGTTGGTGCGCGCCAGCGCCTGGCCGATGCCGGCCGTGAACACGGCCACCAAGGCCGCCGTGCCGGCGGCAAGCAGCGTCGCGCGATGCAAGATCCGCTTCATCGAACTTCTCCCAAGTCCAGTCCCTCGCCCACAGAGGTCGCCCAACAATGGGGCGGTTTTTGGAAAACTACCCAAGCTGCGGCCAAGAACAAGCAAAACCCGCTTGAACGGGCCGCTGCCGGGGATGACGCCCATCCGACCGCGCCTGCCGTGTTGACACGGAGCGCGCGCCACTGCAATCCGGTTCGCATCGCCGCAGCGGCCGCACGAAAGGATCTCGCACCATGCCGATGAAGTCGATCATTGCCCCCTCGGTGCTGTCCGCCGATTTTTCGCGGCTCGGCGAAGAGGTGGAAGCCGTCGCGGCGGCGGGTGCCGACTGGATCCATCTCGACGTGATGGACGGCCATTTCGTGCCCAACATCACCTTCGGACCGACCGTCATCAAGGCGGTGCGCGCGCGTACCGACAAGGTGTTCGACTGCCATTTGATGATCGCGCCCGCAGACGCCTATCTGGCCGCCTTCGCCGAGGCGGGCTGCGACATCATCACCGTCCACGCCGAGGCGGGCCCGCATCTCGACCGGTCGCTGCAGGCGATCAAGGCGCTCGGCAAGAAGGCGGGCGTGTCGCTCAACCCGTCGACGCCGGAAAGCGTGATCGAATATGTGCTCGACCGGCTCGACCTCATCCTCTTGATGACCGTCAATCCCGGGTTCGGCGGCCAGGCCTTCATCCCGGCCGTGGTCGAGAAGATCCGTCGGATCAAGGCGATGATCGGCGAGCGGCCGATCGATATCGAGGTCGATGGCGGCGTGACGCCGCAGACGGCGCCGCTGGTGGCGGCCGCCGGCGCCACCGTGCTGGTCGCCGGCTCGGCGGTGTTCAAGGGCGGCACGCAGGACGCCTATCGCGCCAATATCGACGCCATCCGCACCGCCGCCGACGCCGCGCTTGCCAAGGCGGCGTGACAGGACGCGTCGGCCTGAGGCATGATCGGCCGAACTGGCGGCCGGGTCGCGCACGGGGACGGGCCGCAACGAGACAACGGATATGACGCGACCGCGCCCGGACGCGCCCCGACCCGGCTGAGGAGAGTGCCACATGGCTGCGATACCCCCCGTTTGCGAATTCGGCTGGCCGGCCGTCGATGCGATCCTGCCGGGAACGGACGGCAACAAGCACCAGCTTTCCGACCTGGCCGGGCCGGGCGGTCTGGTGGTGGCCTTCATCTGCAACCATTGCCCCTACGTGAAGGCGGTGATCGGACGCATCGTGCGCGACGCCAGCGACCTGCGCGACAACGGCATCGGCTTCGTCGCCATCAACTCCAACGACGCCACGAGCCATCCCGAGGATTCGTTCGAGAACATGAAACGGTTCGCCGAAAAGCACCGGTTCTCCTTTCCCTATCTGCACGACGAGGACCAGTCGGTCGCGCGCGCCTATGGCGCGGCCTGCACGCCGGATTTTTTCGGCTTCAACGCCGACCTGAAACTGCAATATCGCGGCCGGCTGGACGCCTCGCGGCGCGAGGAGGGACCGGCCGATCTGCGCCGCGATCTCTATGAGGCAATGCTCCAGATCGCCCGGTCCGGCGAGGGGCCGCGCGATCAGATCGCCTCGATCGGCTGCTCGATCAAGTGGAAGGACGCCGCGTGAGGCGCAACGGCAAACCAGCCGGCAGTCTTGCCGTACTGTTCGATCTCGACGGCACGCTGATCGATTCGGTGGCCGACCTCGCCACCGCCGTGAATACGGTGCTGGTCGCACACGGCGCGCGGCCGCTCGCGGTGGCCGACGTGCGCGGCATGGTCGGCAACGGCGTCGCCAAGCTGGTGCAACGCGCCTTCGAGGCACGCGGCCGGCCGCTCGACGCCGCCGGCCGGACCGCGGCCACCGACGCCATGATGGCGGCCTATCGCGACGGCCTGACCGCGCGGACCACGCTGATGGCCGGCACGCCGGCCGTCCTCGGGCAGCTGCGCGCCATGGGCGCCGCGCTCGCCCTCGTCACCAACAAGCCGCAGGAGGCGACGGAGGCGATCCTCGATCATTTCGGCCTGTCACAGGCGTTCGGCGCCGTGGTCGGCAGCCGGCCGGGCCTGGCGAGCAAGCCGGCGCCCGACATGCTGTTTGCCGCCTTGGATACGCTCGGCGCCTCGGCGGAAACGGCGGTGGTGGTCGGTGACAGCGCCGTCGATGCCGAGGCGGCGCGCGCCGCCGGCCTGCCCTGCGTGCTGGTGCGCGGCGGGTATGCCCGACAGGCGCTGGAAACGCTCGGCGCCGACGCGATCGTCGACGATCTCTCCGGCCTCGCCAACGCCATTGCGGGCCTGCGCAGGGCAGCGGCCACGGGCTGACGGGACGCCCGGCCGACGGCCGCAGGGACAGTACCGTCCCCGCAAGTGGGACGGCGATCGGTATGCAAGTCGCGGGCGCGACACGCCTGCGACTTGCACCCGAGGCGCGGCTGGCGCACAAAGTGGGCCATACGGCAGGATATGAGATGAACGCCAAGGCAGAACTCACCCGCAACCAGGCGCTCGTTCTCGAAAAGCTCGAGGGCGCGGCAGGGCCGCTCAGCGCCTACGCGCTGCTCGACCTGTTGCGCGACGACGGTTTTCGCGCGCCGCTGCAGGTCTATCGCGCGCTCGACCGGCTGATGAAGGACGGGCTGGTGCACCGTCTCGAAAGCCTCAATTCCTTCGTCGCCTGCACCGGCGATCATGCCCATTTGCATGGCATCACCGCTTTCGCGATCTGCGAGAAATGCGGCCAGGTGGCCGAGTTCGCCGACCCGGTGGTCGGCAAGCGGCTGGAGAGCTGGGTGGCCGAAAGCGGCTTCCGGCCGAACAAGGCCGTGATCGAATTTCGCGGCCTGTGCGCGGCCTGCGCGGCGGCAGAAGCCGACGAGCGCCTGCGCGGCAACGCAGTCTAGAGCATCTAGCGCCGTTCTGCTTTTCGCGGAATCGCAGACCGGCTCTAACTCATTGTTTGACGCGTTTTTGAACGGCGAACCGGCTTCCACGTCGCCTGGAAACGCTTTAGCGCGCGGTCGACCAGCCGAACCACACGGCGACCAGCGCAAGCAGCCCCGACAGGACCCGGCGGGCCAGACGCTCGCGCCGCGCATTGTTGAGCAACGGCTCGAGCGCGCCGGCAAGCGTCACGATCAGCACGTGCACCAGTGTCGCCACGACAACATAGGTCGTCGTCAATGCCAGCGTTTGCGCCAGGGGCGGACGCCCCGCTTCCAGAAAGGTCGGCAGGACGGCGACGTAGAACACGGCCGCCTTGGGGTTGAGCAGGTTGGTGATCAGACCGCGGGCGAAATATTTCTCGCCGGCGGCGGGCCGCCCCGCCTCGGCGACCACGTCGACGCCGCCACGCCAGCCGTCCCAGGCCAGAAAAAGCAGGAACAGGACACCGGCCCAGCGCAACCCCTCATAAAGCAGGGGAGAGGCCTGGACGACCTCGGCGACACCGAAGGCGGCGGCAAAGCCGATCACGGCCAGCCCGAGCGCGACACCGGCCACGGTGGCATAGCCCTTGCGCCGGCCCTCCTGCGCGGCGACCAGCGCCAGATAGGTCATGTTGGGACCGGGCGTGAGTTCGATCAGGAACGAAGTCAGCGAGAACGACAACAATGTCGTGACGGAGAGCGGCAGGAGACTATCCACTCAATGCGCCTCGTCCCAATTGTCGGCCGCGCGCGCGTCGACACGCAGCGGCACCGCCATCGAAACCGCCGGCATGGCCGCGTTTTCCATGATGTCGCGGATGACCGGAATCGCGGCTTCGACATCGCTCTGCGGCGCCTCGAAAATCAGTTCGTCATGGACCTGCAACAGCATCTGCACGCTGTCGAGGCCGGCATCGGCCAGGGCCTTTTCCATGCGCACCATCGCGCGGCGGATGATGTCGGCCGCCGAGCCCTGGATCGGCGCGTTGATGGCCGCGCGTTCGTTGAAGGAGCGCTGGTGCGGATTGGGAGAGCGGATTTCGGGATAATGCGCGCGCCGGCCGAAAATGGTCTCGACAAAGCCGTTCTCGCGAACCTGCGCCTTGGTCTTGTCCATGTAGTCGCGAATGCCCGGAAAGCGCTCGAAATATTTCTTGATGTAGCTGCTCGCCTCCTCGCGCGGGATCGAGAGCTGGTTTGCCAGCCCGAAGGCGGAGATGCCGTAGATGATGCCGAAATTGATCGCCTTGGCGCGCCTGCGCACCTCCGACGGCATGCCCTCGACCGGCACGCCGAACATTTCCGACGCGGTCATGGCGTGGATGTCGATCCCGTCGGCGAAGGCCTGCCGGAGCTGGGGAATGTCGGCGATATGGGCCAGCACCCGCAGCTCGATCTGGCTGTAGTCGGCCGAGATCAGCTTGCGGCCGGGTTCGGCGATGAAGGCGGTGCGGATCTTGCGGCCCTCGACGGTGCGGATCGGGATGTTCTGCAGGTTCGGGTCCGAGGAAGACAGCCGCCCGGTCGAGGTCGAGGCGAGCGCGTAGGAGGTGTGGACGCGCTTGGTCTGGGGGTTGATGAAGCCGGGCAGCGCGTCGGTATAGGTCGATTTCAGCTTGGTGAGCTGACGCCAGCCGACGATCTTGCGCGGCAGTTCGTGTCCCTCCGCGGCCAGATCCTCCAGGATCTGGGCCGAGGTCGACCATTGGCCGGTGGCGGTCTTGCGCGCGCCCTCCAGTCCCATCTTGCCGAACAATATGTCGCCGAGCTGCTTGGGCGAGGCGATGTTGAAGCGTTCGCCGGCAAGCTCGTAGATCTCTTCCTCGACGCCGGCGGAAGCCTGCGAGAACTCGCCGGAAAGCCGCGACAGGATCTGGCGATCGACGGAGATGCCGCGCGCTTCCATGCGAGCGATGACGTCGATCAACGGGCGCTCGAGGCGCTCGTAGACGCTGACCAGCCCATCGGCCGCCAGGCGCGGCTTCAACACCCGCCACAGTCTCAAGGTGATGTCGGCGTCCTCGGCGGCATAGGCGGTAGCCTTGTCGATATCGACCATGTCGAAGGTGACGGCGTTGCGCCCGGAACCGGCCACCTCCTTGTAGGGGATCGGTACGTGGCCGAGCCAGCGTTCCGACAGCGCATCCATGCCCTGGCCGCCCTTGCCGGCATCGAGAACGTAGGAAATCAGCATCGTGTCGTCGACCGGCGCCATGGCGATGCCGTGCTGGTAGAGAAGCAGCCAGTCATATTTGATGTTCTGGCCGATCTTGAGCACGGACGGGTCGGTCAACAGCGCACCGATCTCCTGCACCGCCTCGTCGAACGGAATCTGGCCCTCGGCAAGCCCGCCGCCCAGAAGGTCGCCGGCGCCCTGTTTGTGGCCAAGCGGCACATAGGCCGCCCGTCCGGGCGCGGTCGCAAGCGAAAAGCCCACCAATTCGGCCTGCATGGGATCGAGCGAGGTGGTTTCAGTGTCGAACCCGACAATGCCGGCCTCCCGCGCCTCGGCGATCCAGGCCCGCAAGGTCTGCATGTCGCGGATGGTGACATAGGCGGACCGGTCGACCGGTGCGGCGGCCGCCGCCTCGGCCCGCCTGGCGGCAAGCGCGGCCGGGGTCGGCTCGTCGGCGGTTCGTTGGCCTTTTTCGTCCCTGGCCTGATCGGCCGGCGCCTGCCCGGCGCCGGCATCCAGATCCGGGCCACGCGCGCGCGCGGCGTCATCCACCTCGACGGAAGCCGGCTCCACCTCGGCCGCGTCGGCGCCGGTCGCCTCCGCGACCCGGCGCGTCAGTGTGGTAAATTCCAGCGCCTTCAGGAACGCGATCAGCCTGGGCCCGTCGGGCGGCTGCAGAACCAATTCGTCGAGCGCCTCGCCGACCGGCACGTCGTCGCGCAGGCGCACCAGGTCACGCGATATCCGCGCCTTGTCGGCATTGGCGATGATCGTTTCGCGGCGCTTGTTCTGCTTGATCTCGGAGGCCCGCTCCAAAAGCGTGTCGAGATCGCCGTATTCTTCCAGCAACTGCGCGGCGGTCTTCGGCCCGATACCCGGAACGCCCGGGACGTTGTCGACCGAATCGCCGGTCAGCGCCTGCAGGTCGATCATCTTTTCGGGCGGCACGCCCCATTTCTCGATCACTTCGGCAACGCGGATCTCGCGATCCTTCATCGGGTCGTACATCGTCACCTTGTCGCCGACGAGCTGCATCAGGTCCTTGTCGGAGGAAATGATGGTGGCGTCGGCGCCGGCCTCGCGGGCGAGCCGGGCATAGGTGGCGATCAGATCGTCGGCCTCGAAGCCCTCCATCTCGATGCAGGGCAGGTCGAACGCCTTCGTCGCCTGGCGGATCAGGCCGAATTGCGGCACCAGATCCTCCGGCGGCTCCGAACGGTTGGCCTTGTATTCAGGATAAAGCTCGCTGCGGAAAGTCTTGGCCGAATGATCGAAAATCACCGCGAAATGGCTCGGCGTCACGCCGACGGAGGTGTCGCGGGCGCTTTGTATCAGCTTCCAAAGCATGTTGCAGAAGCCCGCCACCGCGCCGACCGGAAGACCGTCGGATTTGCGCGTCAGCGGCGGCAATGCGTGGTAGGCCCGGAAAATGTAACCGGAGCCGTCGACAAGGAACAGATGATCGCCTTTTTTCATGGCGAGAAGGGATAGCGCGGGCCGGCCGCGAAATCCATGTGAAAGAACCGTTTCGGACAAGCTGCTGCCAGCCGCGTCGGGCGCCGGGTCCTTTCACGGGTTTGTTACAGACTTGTAATCTTCGTGCCCTTGAATCGCCATTTTCAAAAACCATTTTGAGTCCATCGGCAATTATCGCCGAGTTCGGTCAAAGGCCCGTCCCCCGCCTCGCCGAACAACGCGGCGGCCGCATCCCCCCTCTCCGGGCTGCCGCAAACAAAAGGCCACCGTGGTTCCCCCCTCCACCACGGTGGCCGTTTTCGTTGGTCGTGCGCTCTTCCCCCAGCGATTTCACCGGACCAGAGCCGTTCTGCTTTTCGCGGAATCGCAGACCGGCTCTAACTTATTGTTTTGACGCGTTTCCGAACGGCGAACCGGCTTCCACTTCGCCTGGAAACGCTCTAGGTTGCGCGGCGAACGCGTTTCCAGGGAAAACCCATGTCCAATCTCGATTCCGTCCTCGGCGCCATCGACGCCGATCTCGACAACAGCCTGTCGCGGCTTTTCGAGCTGCTGCGCATCCGCTCGATCTCCACCGATCCGGCCTACAAGGCGGATTGCCGCCAGGCGGCCGACTGGCTGGCCAAGGATCTGGAATCGTTCGGCTTCCAGGCCTCGGTGCGCGATACGGCCGGCCACCCGATGGTGGTCGCCCATCACCAAGGCGCCAGCGCGGACGCGCCGCATGTGCTGTTTTACGGTCATTACGACGTGCAGCCGGTCGACCCCTTGGATCTGTGGCACGACGACCCGTTCGCCCCGGCGGTCAAGACCGGCGAAACCGGCCGCAGGATCATCACCGGGCGCGGCGCCGCCGACGACAAGGGCCAGTTGATGACCTTCGTGGAAGCATGCCGGGCCTGGAAGTCCGCCACTGGCGGCCTGCCGTGCAAGGTGACGATCCTGTTCGAGGGCGAGGAGGAGTCCGGCTCGCCGTCGCTGAAACCCTTTTTGACGGCCAATCAAGCGGAGCTGAAGGCCGATTTCGCACTGGTGTGCGACACCGGCATGTGGGACGTCGAGACCCCGGCGATCTCCACCGCCCTGCGCGGCCTGGTCGGCGACGAGATCACGGTCAGGGCGGCCGACCGCGACCTTCATTCCGGCCTCTATGGCGGCGCGGCGGCCAACCCGATCCATATCCTGGCCAAGATTCTGGCCGATCTGCACGACGACACCGGCCGCGTCACCATTCCCGGCTTTTACGACGGGGTGGAGGAAACGCCCGCCGACGTGCGCGCGACCTGGGAAAAGCTCGGCCGCGGCGCCGACACGTTCCTGTCGGATATCGGCCTGTCGATCCCGGCCGGCGAAAAGGGCCGCTCGGTGCTCGAACTGACCTGGGCGCGGCCGACGGCCGAGGTCAACGGCATTTCGGGCGGTTACGAGGGCGAGGGCTTCAAGACCGTGATCGCGGCCGAAGCCTCGGCCAAGGTTTCCTTCCGGCTCGTCCACAGCCAGGACCCGGCCAAGATCCGCGCCGCGTTCCGCGATTTCGTGCGCGCCCGCATCCCCGCCGACTGTTCGGTGGAATTCACCGAGCACGGCTCCTCGCCGGCGATCCACCTGCCCTACGATTCGCCGCTTCTGCAAAAGGCCAAGACCGCGCTGTCGGAGGAATGGCCGAACGAGGCGGTGATGATCGCCATGGGCGGCTCGATCCCGATCGTCGGCGATTTCCAGAAGATGCTGGGCATGGACTCGCTGCTGGTCGGGTTCGGCCTGCCGGACGACCGCGTGCACTCGCCGAACGAGAAATACGAGATGTCCTCGTTCCACGGCGGCCAGCGCTCCTGGGCGCGGATTCTCGACGCCCTCGCCCGCTGAAGCGCCGGAGACCATCATGACCATCCGTTTTCACCGCAACGACCTTGCCGACCTGTCCGACTACGATGTCGACGCGATCGCCATCGACACCGAGACGCTGGGCCTCAACCCGCATCGCGACCGGCTGTGCGTGGTGCAATTGTCGCCGGGCGATGGCACCGCCGACGTGATCCAGATCGATAAGGGGCAGAAAAAGGCGCCCAATCTGGTCAGCCTGCTGAAAAACCGCAAGATCACCAAGATATTCCATTTCGCGCGTTTCGATCTGGCGGTTTTGTCGCACGCGTTCGGCGCGATGCCGCAGCCGGTGTTCTGCACCAAGATCGCCTCGCGGCTGACCCGCACCTATACCGATCGGCACGGGCTGAAGGACATCTCATCCGAACTGCTCGGCGTGTCGCTGTCGAAGGCGCAGCAGAGCTCGGACTGGGCGGCCGAGACGCTGAGCGAAGAGCAGCTCGAATACGCCGCCTCGGACGTGCTTTACCTGCATCGGCTGCGCGCGGTTCTGGCCGAGCGGCTGGAGCGCGAGGCCCGGTCCCGGGAGGCCGAGGCCTGTTTCGGCTTCCTGCCGACACGCGCCCGGCTCGACCTGATGGGCTGGCCGGAGGCCGATATTTTCGCTCATAGCTGACGGTGCCGCGGCGAGATCTGCCCGTCCGCCGCGCCGCTTAACCCGGCCTTAAACCGCGCGGCCTAGTTTTCCGACCAACGCCCGAGGGACCGGGCGGTGCGGACATCTTATGGCCAAAGCGAAGACCCCCAGACGGATCGAGCCGACCTTCGGCGAGACGAAGGCCAGGTCCCGCACGTCCGGCTCCGGAAAGCGGGGCGGCGGGGCGGCCAAGAAGCCGGGCCCGCGGCCAAAGAAATCCGTTCAGTCCAAATCCACCGCCCGGCGCAGGCCGGCAGCCGGCAAGGCGCGGCGGCGGCGGCGCGGCGCGCTGTTTTCGCTGCTGCGCGGCGGCGCCTACTGGTCGCTGGTGCTGTCGATCTGGGTCGGGATCGCCGGTGTCGGCCTGATCGCCTTTTACGGCGCACGGCTTCCCAGCGCCACGACCTGGGCGATTCCCGACCGGCCGCCCAACGTCAAGATCCTGTCGGTCAGGAACGAGCTGATCGCCAATCGCGGCATGACCGGCGGCGAGGCCGTCGGGCTGCACGAGATGTCGCCCTATATCCCCCAGGCGGTGATCGCGATCGAGGACCGGCGCTTCTATTCCCATTTCGGCGTCGACCCGATCGGGCTGGCGCGCGCCATGCTGGCCAATCTGGTGCATGGCAGGCTTGTCCAGGGCGGGTCGACGCTCACCCAGCAGCTCGCCAAGAACCTGTTTCTGGAACCCGACCGCACCATCGAGCGCAAGGTACAGGAAGTGCTTCTGGCGCTGTGGCTGGAACAGCGCCACACCAAGGCGCAGCTCCTGGAAATGTATCTCAACCGGGTCTATTTCGGCTCCGGTTCCTACGGTGTCGAGGCCGCGTCGCGGCGCTATTTCGGCAAATCGGCGCGCGAGGTCAGCCTGCCGGAGGCGGCGCTGCTGGCCGGACTGCTCAAGGCGCCGTCGCGGCTTTCGCCGGCGCGCGATCCCAAGGCGGCGGAGGCGCGCGCGCAGACCGTGCTTTCGGCGATGAACGATCAGGGCATGATCAACGGCCGCGAAATGACGACGGCGATGAGCGCGCCGGCGACGCGGGCCGCCGCCTACTGGTCGGGGGCGGAACACTACGTTGCCGACCGGGTGATGGAAGAGCTGCCCGGCCTGATCGGCGACGTGCGCGCCGACGTCATCGTGGAAACGACGATCGATCTCACGCTGCAGAAACGCGCCGAAGGCTCGATCCGGCGCCTGATCGGCGAAAACGGCAAAAAGCTCAGGGTCAGCCAGGGCGCGCTGGTTTCGATCGACGGCACCGGCGCGCTGCGCGCCATGGTCGGCGGCTACGACTACGCCAACAGCCAGTTCGACCGCGCCTCCGAGGCGCGTCGCCAGCCGGGTTCGGCTTTCAAGCCGTTCGTCTTTCTGGCCGCCCTGGAACAGGGCCGCACCCCCGAAAGCACGCGCAACGACGCGCCGGTGCGGATCGGCAAATGGACGCCCGACAATTACAAGGGCAAATATTACGGGCAGGTGAGCCTGACGACGGCGCTGGCGAAATCGCTGAATTCGGTCGCCGCGCAGCTTGCCATGGAGGTTGGCCCGCGCGCGGTGGTCGAGGCCGCCCATCGGCTCGGCGTGGAATCGCAGCTTTCCGCCAACACCTCGATCGCGCTCGGCACCTCGGAAGTGACGCCGCTGGAACTCACCGCCGCCTATGTGCCGTTTGCCAATGGCGGCTATCGCCCGCAAATCCACGTCGTGCGCCGCGTTAGCACCGTCGGCGGCAAGGTACTTTACGAGCACAGGCCCGGCGCGGTGCCGCGCGTGCTCAAGCCTGATATCGTGGCGATGATGAACGCGATGATGGCCGAGACGGTTCGTTCCGGAACCGCGCGCAAGGCCGCTTTCGGCTGGCCGGCCGCGGGCAAGACCGGCACCAGCCAGAAGGCGCGCGACGCCTGGTTCATCGGCTACACGGCCAATCTGACCACCGGCGTGTGGTTCGGCAACGATGACGGCGCGCCGACGAAAAACGTCACCGGCGGCACGCTGCCCGTGCTTGCCTGGCGCGAGTTCATGGAAGCCGCGCATCGCGGCGTGCCGGTCAAGATGCTTCCCGGCGCCGGCTGGCGGCGCGCACCGGCTCCGGATCAGCCACCGAGGCCGGCGCTGCCGGTCGCCGCCACGCAGGACGGCGCCGGCGAACCCTCCGTGCCTGCGGTCGAGAAAACCAGCACGGCGTCGATCCCGCGGCCGAAAGCCGGGCTCGGGGCGTCGCGCGAGGACGCGCCGCGCTCGATCGTCGACATCATCCTGGGCCGCTGACGCGCCGCGCAGCCGGGCTTGCACTGCATTGGTCCGGCCGGTGAGGCCGTGGTCAATGCGGCATGCCGCTCAGGCCGGCGAGCAGTTCGGCCACGTTGGCGGCGTGATATTTCTTCAACAGCCGGGCGCGATGCGCCTCGACGGTGCGCGGCGAAAGCGACAGCAGCCGGGCGATGTCCTTGCTGGTGCGGCCTTCGCCCAGATGCATGACGATCTGGCGCTCGCGCGTCGTCAGCCGGGTGACGGGACGCGAGGCCGACAGGTCGGCGAAGGTCCAGACCGCGCGCGCCAGCGGTTCGTCGCGGGTGAAGGAATGGCCGCGCACCCGGCACCAGAACAAGGAGGAATCCTTGCGCGCCATGATCCGCTCGTCGGAATAGCGGTTGGTCGCCCTGAGCGGCTCGACGCCGACATCGCGGATGCGCACGAACTCCTCGAAAGAGGGGTAGAGGATGGCGAAGGACTGGTCGACCAGTTCGCCCCGGCCGTAGCCGAACATGGCGGCAAAGGTGACGTTGCAGGCGCGGATGACGCGGTTTTCCGTCAACACGATTCCCACCGGCGCGTGCTCGAAGGCCAGTTCCCGCAGCGTGTCTTCGCGATCGATCATGCGTATTTGTACGATATTGCACCAAGTCCCGGCCAGTCGGATAGTACCAAGGCGCGCGGCTTCGCAACACCGCAATGGCATATGGCCACTTTTTTGCGCGCACTTGGGAGGAAAACCGGCATGAACCTGGCCACCTGGCTGGTCAGAACCGCTCGTCTGTGCCCGGACCGGCCCGCGTCGATGCGTGGCGCCGCACCGGTGGCGGATTATAGCGCGTCCGCCGGTGCGCCGAACATCACCTGCCACAAGGGGTCGACTGCCGGGATACGCACGCCAGCGGCCCGGCGTCGCGAACGGAACGCGGCCTGACCGCGCCGACAGAACCGGACTTTGAAGGAGGAACCTCGATGAAAAAGCTACTCTCCGCCTTATCCCTCGCCACGGCACTGGCCGTGGCCGGTGTGGCCAACGCGCCCGCCCAGGAGGACCCCGTCAAGATCGCGCTCGTGCACGGCCTGTCCGGCTCGCCGCTCGAGGCGTTTTCCAAACAGACCACCAACGGTTTCACTCTCGGTCTCGAATACGCCACCAACGGCACGATGGAGATCAAGGGCCGCAAGATCGAGGTGATCGAGAAGGACACCCAGTTCAAGCCCGACGTCGCCCGCTCGGTGCTGGCCGAGGCCTATGGCGACGACGGGGTTCTGATCGCCGTCGGCGGCACCTCCTCGGGTGTGACCACTGCCATGCTGCCGATCGCGGCCGAATATGAGCGCATCCTTTTGGTCGAACCGGCGGTCGCCGATTCGCTCACCGGTCCGGACTCCAACCGCTACGTGTTCAAGACCTCGCGCAACTCGTCGATGGACATGCAGGCCCAGGCGCTGGCGCTGAAACCCGACGAGACGCTGTTCGTGGCGACGCTCGCCGAGGACTACGCTTTCGGCAAGGACGGCATCGCCGCTTTCAAGACGGCGCTCGAAGGCACCGGCGCGACCCTGGTGGCGGAGGAATACGTGCCGCTGAAAACCACCGACTACACGGCGACCATCGAACGGCTGTTCAACGCGCTCAAGGACAAGGACGGCCGCAAGGTGGTGCTGATCTACGTCGCCGGCTCCGGCGATCCGATGGGGGCGCTGGTGTCGGCCGATCCGTCGCGCTACGGCATCGAGATCTCGACCGGCGGCCACATCCTGCCGGTGCTGCCGACCTACAAGCGCGTGCCCGGCATGGAAGGCGCGATCTATTATTATTACGAAAACCCGGACAACGCGATCAACGACTGGCTGGTCGCAGAGCACAAGAAGCGCTTCGACGCGCCGCCGGACTTCTTCACCGCCGGCGGCATGGCGGCCGCGCTCGCCATCGTCAAGGCGCTGGAAACGGCCGACGACTGGGAGACCGAGACGCTGATCGCCACCATGGAAGGCATGAGCTGGGACACGCCGAAGGGCATGATGACCTTCCGTCCCGAAGACCATCAGGCGCTGCAGTCCATGTATCATTTCAAGATCAAGGTCGACGATGCCGTCGACTGGGCGATCCCGGAACTGGTGCGCGAGATCAAGCCGGAGGAAATGAACATTCCGATCGGCCGCAACAACCAGGAGTGACGGTTTTGCGCTCCCCGCGAACGGGGAGCGGCACCGACAGCCGGGATGCGGGCATGGCTACCACGACCTGCCCGCGTCCCTTCTCCTTCCCCGACCGGGCGGCCCACACGCTTGACGTCAGGACCCCTTGCCGATGTCTGACCGTTTTTCCCTGCGCACCGAAGACCTGACGATCCGGTTCGGCGGCCACGCCGCCGTCGACGGCGTGAGCTGCGCCTTTCGTCCCGGCGAGCTGACGGTGATCGTCGGCCCCAACGGCGCCGGCAAGACGACATGGTTCAACCTGGTTTCCGGCCAGCTTCGACCCACAGCCGGCCGTGTCTTCAAGGACGGGCGCGACATCACCGCGCTGTCGCCGTCGGCGCGCGCCAAGGCCGGGATCGGCCGCGCCTTCCAGCTCACCAACCTGTTTCCGCAGCTCTCCGTGCTGGAAAATGTCCGCCTGGCGGTGCAGGCGCGCCAGGGCGCTGGAGCGAGCATCTTCCGCCGGGCGGCCGGCCTGGATGCTATCCGCGAGGAGGCAGCACAGCATCTAACAAGCGCAAGGCTTGCCGCCGTCACACATTATCCGGCAGCCGCCCTGCCGCATGGCGACCAGCGCAAGCTCGAAGTGGCGATGCTGATCGCCATGCAGCCCGACATCTACATGTTCGACGAACCGACCGCCGGCATGTCGGTCGACGAGGCGCCGGCGATCCTCGACCTGATCGCCGAGATCAAGAAAGACACCACCAAGACGGTGCTTCTGGTGGAGCACAAGATGGACGTGGTGCGCGCGCTCGCCGACCGCATCGTCGTGCTTCACAACGGCGAACTGGTCGCCGACGGCGCGCCTGACGCGGTGATGACGCTGCCGATCGTGCGCGAGATCTATCTCGGCGTCGGCGCCGACGACGAAGAGGAGGTGGCCTGATGAGCGACGCCATCCTGCGCCTCGACGACGTGCACACCGATATTGGCCAGTATCATATTCTGCACGGCGTCTCCTTCGACGTCCCGGAAGGCGGCGTGCATGTGCTTCTGGGCCGCAACGGCGCCGGCAAGACGACGACGCTGCGCACCGTCATGGGGCTGTGGCGCGCGCGCAAGGGCGCGATCGTCTTTCGCCATCACGACATCACCGCCCTGGCGACACCGGACATCGCCCGCCTCGGCATCGCCTACGTGCCGGAGAACATGGGCATATTCGGCGGGCTGACGGTCGAGGAGAACATGCGGCTTGCCACCGGATCGGGCCAGTTCGACAAGGACCGGCTCGACCGGGTCTTCGCGCTGTTTCCGGCGATGGAGAAATTCTGGACCAAGCAGGCCTTCGCGCTGTCGGGCGGCCAGAAGCAGATGCTGGCGATCTCGCGCGCGATCATCGAAAAGCGCGAAATGATCCTGATCGACGAGCCGACCAAGGGTCTGGCGCCGGCCATCATCCGCGCGATGATCGCCGCCTTCCGCGAGATCGCGGCCGACACCACCATCTTGCTGGTCGAGCAGAATTTTCTGTTCGCCCGCGCGCTGGGGCGCGGCGTGACGGTGATCGACGACGGCCGCATCGTGCATGACGGCGACATGGCCGCGCTCGCCGCCGACGAGGGCCTGCAGACGAAGCTCCTGTCGCTCAGCCTGGACGCGCAACAATAGGACGATCATGACCGCGATTTCCTCACATCTGAACCGGTTCGGCGGCGTCTATCTGCTGCCGGTCGCCATCGCCGCGCTCGCCTTCGCGCTGATCGGCGTGCCGTCGACCTGGGTGACGCTGACGGTTGCGGGGCTCGCCATGGGCATGATGATCTTCCTGATGGCGTCGGGCCTGTCGCTGATCTTCGGGCTGATGGACGTGTTGAATTTCGGCCATTCGGCCTTCGTCTCCTTCGGCGCCTTCATCGCCGCCTCCACGCTGGCCGCGCTGGCCGGCTGGGTGGCCGGCGACAGCGCCATCCTCAACATCGCCGCGCTGCTGCTGGCGGTGGCGGCGGCCACCGCCTTCGGCGCGGCGGCCGGCTGGTTCTTCGAGCGCGTCATCGTCAAGCCGGTCTACAAGGACCATCTGCGCCAGATCCTGATCACCATCGGCGCGCTGATCGTGGCCGAGCAGTTGCTGCTGGCGATCTGGGGCGGGGCGCCGGTCGCCGTGCCGCGCCCGAAAGTGCTCGAGGGCTCGCTGATCATCGGCGACGTGGCCATCGAAATCTACCGCGTGTTCGCGTTCCTGCTCGGCCTCGCCGTCTATGTGGCGATGCATTTCGCGCTCAACCGGACCCGCATCGGCCTGTTGATCCGGGCCGGGGTGGAAAACCGCGAGATGGTCGAGGCGCTCGGTTTCCGCATCGACCGGCTGTTCATCGGCGTGTTCATGGCCGGCTCGGCGCTGGCGGCGATGGGTGGCGCGATGTGGGCCGGCTATCAGGGGCTGATCACGCCGGCGCTGGGCGGCGAACTGATGATTTTGGTGTTCATCGTCGTCATCATCGGCGGGCTGGGCTCGATCGAGGGCTCGCTGCTCGGCGCCATCCTGGTCGGGCTCCTGGCCAATTACGTCGCCTTCCTGTTTCCCAAACTGTCGCTCGCCTCCAACATGCTGTTGATGATGATCATCCTTTTGTGGCGTCCGTTCGGCCTCAAGCCGGCGATCAAGGGGTAAGAACGATGTCGAACCCGTCGATCACTTCCCCTTCGGCCACATCCGGCGAGCGCCGGCGTGTCCCGGCCGGCCGGCTGATCGTCTACGCCGTCGCGCTGGCGATCGCGCTCTGCCTCGCCTTCGCGCCGTTCCTGTTTCCCGACGTGCGCGCCCAGGAAGTCGCCGCGCGCATCTGCGTGTTCATCGTGCTGGTCGCCAGCTACGATCTCCTGATCGGCTATACCGGCATCGTCTCCTTCGCCCACACGATGTTTTTCGGGCTCGGCGCCTACGGCACGGCGATGATGCTGAAGGCCTGGGGGCCGGGCTTCGACGCGATCCTGGTCGGCGGCGGGCTCGGCGTCGCCGCCGCCCTGGTACTGGCGGTGCTGATCGGGATGCTGTCGCTCCGGGTCAAGGCGATCTTTTTCGCCATGGTGACGCTGGCCGCAGCCTCGGTGATGATGGTGCTCGCCAACCAGCTGTCCGACTTTACCGGCGGCGAGGACGGTTTCACCTATCAGGTCCCGCGCCTGTTTTCGCCGGCCTTCAAGCTGGCAACCGATGCCGACGGCAAGGTGCTCCGCCTGTTCGACGTGCCGCTGAACGGCAAGATCGCCGCCTATTATTTCGTTTTCCTGGGCTGTGTGGTGCTGTTTCTGGCGATGATGCGCGTCGTCGCCTCGCCGATGGGCACGGTGCTGCAGGCGATCCGCGAGAACGAATTGCGCGCCGAGGCGATCGGCTATCGCGTCGTTCGCTACCGCACCGCGATCTTCTGCATTTCGGCGGTGATCGCCGCGCTGGCCGGCGTGCTACGGGCGGTGTGGCTGAAATATGTCGGCCCGGAAGTGGTGCTGTCGTTCGCGATCATGATCGACATCCTGTTGATGGTCGTCATCGGCGGCATGGGCACGCTGGTCGGGGCGCTGATCGGCGTCGTCCTGATGAGCCTGGCGCAGTTCTACCTGAAGGATGTGATGGAGGTCGCGGCCGAGGCGACGGCCGGCGTGCCGCTCTTGCCGGATCTGCTCAATCCCGACCGCTGGCTCTTGTGGCTCGGACTGCTCTTCATCCTGCTCGTCTATTTCTTCCCCGCCGGGATCGCGGGAACCCTCATGAAAAAGGGACATCGTCGATGACCAGCCCCCGCTCGACCTATATTGCCGCCGGCGGCCACGAACTGCATGTGAGCGAATGGGGCGACCCCGGCCGGCCGGCGCTCGTCATGTGGCACGGGCTGGCCCGCACGGGCCGCGATTTCGACGAGGCCGCCGAAGCGCTGAGCGACAGCTATTTCGTTCTCTGTCCCGACACGCTCGGGCGCGGGCTGTCGAGCTGGTCGCGGCCGGGCGGCGCCGACTATTCCTACAAGAGCTTCGGCGAGACCGCACTTGCCATGCTCGACCACTACCAAATCGACAGGCTGCGCTGGGTCGGCACCTCGATGGGCGGGCTGATCGGCGTGACGCTGGCGGCCGGGGCGCTGAAGGAGCGCATGAGCCACCTGGTCATCAACGATATCGGCCCCGACATTCCGCAGGCCGGCAGCGGCCGGATCGTCTCCTATGTCGGCAACCCGCCGGTCTACGACACGGTCGGCGAGCTCGAGGCCTGGCTGCGGACCAACTACGCGCCCTTCGGCCGCAACACGGACGCCTTCTGGCGGCGCATGGCCGACACGTCGATGCGCCGCACCGACAACGGCAAGGTGACCGTGCATTACGACCCGGCGATCGTCACCCAGTTCACCCTGCACAAGGGCGATCTCGACGTGTGGGACAAATATGACGCAGTGAGCGCCAAAACCCTGCTTCTACGCGGCGAAGCCTCCGACGTGCTGTCGCCGGAGGTTGCCGAAGCGATGACCCGGCGCGGCCCGGCGCCCAAACTCGTCACCTTCGCCGATTGCGGCCACGCCCCGACTTTGGCAAGCGAGGGCGAAATCGCGCTGTTGCGCGATTTCCTCGCCGGGTAGCGCCGTTCAGTCCTCCATCAGCACCTTCTCGATTTCATCGAGCGCGTGGTTGGTGAGCGTTTTGGCGACCTCCGCGGTGACGCGGGCGCTGACGTCCTTGTGCAGGCTCTTGCGGATTTCGCCCAGCACGTGCGGCTGGGCCACCAGCACGATGCGCTTGAACGCGTCCTTCTGTGCCAGCCGATAGAGCTTTTCGGCAATCTCGTCGGCAAAGCGATCCTTGGCGATGCGATGCCAATCGGTGTCGGCGACCGCGCTGCGATGCCGGTTGGGCCCGTCATTGAAGCGTCCCGGCCGGTCCGTGCCCTGGTCGCGGGTAGCCGGATTGTCCTGGCGGGCCTCGTCGACCACCACCAGCGCCGGCTCGAAGGCCGTGCCCTCATTGCGCAGGAACAATGCCTTTTCGCCGTCCGCGACCAGCACCCAGGTTCCGCGTTGCAGTTTCGTGAGGGTCATCGATATCTCCTGTTTCGTGGTCTCCGGCATGCCCGGCCGAACCGCCGTCCGAAAAGGCCGCGATCGCAATCGGTGCCGGCCGAAAACACCGTATCGCGAAGCACTGCGTTCCCGATAGGGCGGTGGCAGGCCGGTCCGAGGGAATTTTATTCCGTGGCCGGGAGCGGCCGTGAAAAAGCGATTGCGCGCCCTGGCGGCGCACGCGAGCCCATTTCTTCTGATCCGGCGTCGCCGCGCCGACAATACCGGCAACGCTATGGAGATTGGCCGCAATGGCTGCGCATGCCGGCACATTGAACGCTTTTCCCGTTTTCATGCGGGTCAAGGACCGGACCGTCGTGATCGTCGGCGGCGGCGAGGAAGCGCTCGCCAAGGCCCGGCTGATCGCGCAATGCGACACCGCGATCCGCATCGTCGCCGCCGCCCCCGTGCCGGCGCTCGCCGCCTTCGCCGCCGAGCGCGGCGCGGAGCTGCTGCGCGCGCCCTACGAGGCGGCGCAGATCGACGGCGCCGTGCTGGTGTTTGCCGCCACCGGCGAGGAAGCCCAGGACGCGCGCGTGATCGCCGACGCCCGGGCGCGCACCATTCCCGCCAACGCCGTCGACCGGCCGCAGCTTTGCGACTTCCTGACGCCGGCGATCGTCAACCGCGCCCCGGTCACCGTGGCGATCGGCACCGAGGGCGCGGGCCCGGTGCTGGCGCAGATCATTCGCGCCCGGATCGAGCGGATGCTCTCGCCGGCGCTCGGACCGCTGGCCCGGCTTGCGGCCGGCCTGCGCGATACGGTTGAGAACCTCGTGCCGCGCGGCGGCGCGCGGCGGCGCTTTTGGACCGACTTTTTCGACGGCGAGCCGGCCCGGCTGATGGAGATCGGCCATATTTCGGAAGCGCGCGCGGCGGCAGAACGCCTGCTTGGCCAGGACGCGCCGACACGCGGCCATGTCGCCCTGGTCGGCGCCGGGCCGGGCGCGGAAGACCTGTTGACGCTGCGCGCCCAGCGCCTGTTGATGCAGGCCGACGCGATCCTGTTCGACGCGCTGGTGCCGACGGCGATCGTGGAGATGGGCCGCCGCGACGCCGAGCGGATCGCCGTCGGCAAGCGCAAGGGCTGCCATTCCAAGGCGCAGGGCGAGATCAATGCGCTGCTGGTCGAGCTCGCCGCGGCGGGCAAACGCGTCGTCAGGCTGAAAAGCGGCGACCCGCTGATCTTCGGCCGGGCCGGCGAGGAAATGCAGGCGCTGCGCGACGCCGGCATCGCTTACGAGATCGTGCCGGGCGTGACCGCCGCCTTCGCCGCGGCGGCCGATTTCGAGCTGCCCTTGACGCTGCGCGGCGTGTCGTCGTCGATGGTGGTCACCACCGGCCACGACCTCAAGGGATCGACCCTGCCGGACTGGGCCCGGCTTGCTATCGGCGGGGCGACGGTCGCCGTCTATATGGGCCGCTCGGTGGCCGCGGAGGTGGCCGGACGCCTGATCGAGGCCGGACAGTCGCCGGAGACCGCGGTTGCGGTGGTCGAAAACGCCAGCCTGCCCGGCCGCCGGCTTTTGCACGGCACGCTGGCCGACCTGCCGGCGCTTCAGCGACGCGAGGAACTGGCCGGACCGGTGATGACCATCATCGGCGATGCCGTCGCCGGCGCCAATTTCGACCGCTCGCAGCCGCTCGCAGCGGCCGCTGCGACCGCGCTTGCCGCGTAGTGCACATAATCGGGACCCAGCCATGAAGATCTTGACCGCCAACCGCCTGCATGACGGCGAAGCCGTTTGGTTCGGAACCAACGGACACTGGAACGAGGCGCTTGCCGGCGCCGCGATCGCTGTCGACGACGAGGCCGTGACCGCGCTCGAACGCATCGGCGTCGAGGCCTATGAGAACAACCAGGTGGTCGATGTCGAACTGATCGACGTCGCGCTCGCCGACGGGGAGATCCTGCCGAAAAGGCTGCGCGAACGCATCCGCGCCGCCGGCCCGACCAATCGCAGCGACCTGGGCAAGCAGGCGCGCCCGATGATTTCGCGCGCCGCCTGAGACGGGTCGCGCCGGCCAACGAGAACCGAAGCCATGTATCGCTACGACGAATTCGACCGCAGTTTCGTAAACGCCCGCGTGGCGCAGTTCAGCGACCAGGTCGAGCGCCGGCTGGCCGGCGAGATCACCGAGGACCAGTTCAAGCCGCTCAGGCTGATGAACGGCGTCTACCTGCAGCTTCATGCCTATATGCTGCGCATCGCGGTGCCTTACGGCACCTTGAACGGACGCCAGATGCGCAAGCTGGCCCATGTCGCGCGCACCTACGACAAGGGCTATGGCCATTTCACCACACGGCAGAACATCCAGTTCAACTGGCCCGCCCTGTCGGACATTCCCGCGATCCTGGAAGAACTGGCGAGCGTGGAGATGCACGCCATCCAGACGTCCGGCAACTGCATCCGCAACGTCACGGCCGATCATTTCGCCGGCGCCGCGGCCGACGAGGTCGCCGACCCGCGCCCCTATGCCGAGATCCTCAGGCAATGGTCGTCCGTGCACCCGGAATTTTCCTACCTGCCGCGCAAGTTCAAGATCGCGGTGACCGGCGCCGGGCGCGACCGCGCCGCGATCCAGGTGCACGATATCGGCCTGCATCTGAAGAAGGATGCGGATGGCCGGCTCGGCTTCGCCGTCTATGTCGGCGGCGGCCAGGGCCGCACGCCGATGATCGCCAAGAAAATCCGCGACTTCCTGCCGGAAGAGGATCTGCTGTCCTATACGACGGCGATCGTGCGCGTTTACAATCTTCACGGCCGTCGCGACAACAAGTTCAAGGCGCGCATCAAGATCCTCGTGCACGAGACCGGCACGGAGGAACTGACCAAACAGATCGAGGCGGAATTCGCCGCGCTGCGCGATGGCGAACTCAAACTGCCGGATAAAGACATCCGCGCCATCGAAACCTATTTCGCACCGCCGCCGCTGACGCCGCGCCCCGAGGGCGACGACGCCGTGCGCCTGGCGCGGCTGGCGTCGAAGGATTTCGCCGACTGGCTGGGCCAGAACGTGACCACCCACAAACACGCCGACTACGCGGCGGTGACGATCTCGCTGAAGGCCATCGGCGAGGCACCGGGCGACGCCACCGACCAGCAGATGGAGGCCGTCGCCGCCCTCGCCGAACAATACGGTTTCGACGAGATCCGGGTGAGCCACGAACAGAATCTGGTGCTGCCGCATGTTGCGCGCGCCGACCTGAAAGCCGTCTACGACCGGCTGGTGGAGACCGGTCTGGCGACGGCGAACTCCAATTTGATCAGCGACATCATCGCCTGCCCCGGGCTCGACTATTGCGCGCTCGCCAATGCGCGCTCGATCCCGGTCGCGCAGGAGATTTCGCGCCGGTTCGCCTCGCTGGAGCGGCAACGCGAGATCGGCGAGCTGAAGCTGAAGATCTCCGGCTGCATCAATGCCTGCGGCCATCACCATGTCGGCCATATCGGCATTCTGGGGGTCGAGAAGAAGGGCAGCGAGCTCTACCAGATCACGCTCGGAGGCTCGGGCGACGAGACGAGCTCGATCGGCGAGATCGTCGGCCGCGGCTTCGCCCCCGACGCGATCACCGACGCGGTCGAAACGGTGGTCGAGACCTATCTCGGCCTGCGCAGCGACCCGTCCGAACGCTTCATCGACGCCTATCGCCGGGTCGGGCCGGCGCCCTTCAAGGAGGCGCTTTATGGTCGCGAAGCCAGGGCGGCCTGAGGCCGAGGCGCGCGCCCGGGCCGCCGAGCTCGAGGCACGCCATGGCGGGCTCGCGCCGATGGCGGTGGTGGAAAAGGCGGCGCGCGCGCTTTTTGCCGGCGAGATCGCGGCGGTGTCGTCCTTCGGCGCCGATTCGGCGGTGCTTTTGCACATGCTGGCGGCGGTCGATCCGACCGTGCCGGTGCTGTTTCTCGATACCGACAAGCATTTTTCCGAGACGATCGCCTATCGCGATCTGCTGGCCGACGATCTCGGCCTCGCCGATCTCAGGGTGATCACGCCGCGCGAGGATCTGCTTGCGGCGCGCGATCAGGACGGCACGCTGCACCGGCGCGACACGGATGCCTGCTGCGACATCCGCAAGGTCGAACCGATGGCGCGCGCCGTCGCGCCGTTTGCGGCCTGGCTGACCGGGCGCAAGCGCTTCCAGGCGAGCTCGCGCGCCGGCCTGCCGGTGTTCGAGGCGGTGGGAACGCGGATCCGCATCAACCCGCTCGCGTCGTGGACCACGCATGATCTCGCCGCCTATATGCGCGCCAACGACCTGCGCGAAAACCCGCTCACCGCCTACGGCTATCTGTCGATCGGCTGTTTCCCGTGCACGCAGCCGGTCAAGCCCGGCGAAGACGCGCGCAGCGGACGCTGGGCCGGTTCGGCCAAGACCGAATGCGGCATCCATCTTCCCGGCATGAGCGCCGCCGCCCCCCGAATTCGAGGCTGAGAATGAACGACCAGGCATCCGCTTCCAACTGCCGGCTGTGGACACCGGACGGGTTTCGCGACGATTTCTGGCGCCATTCAGACAGCGCCGAGGCGCTTGCCGGCAATGACAGCGTGATCCTGCCGCTGGCGGCGTGGCTGACGCTCGACGCGACCACGCGTCGGGCCGAAAGCGGCCGCATCGGCGTCCAGATCGCACCCGGCGAAGACATCGCCGCGATCGTCGGCGAGCTTGCCGACATTCCCCTCGTCGCGCTCGCCTTTCCCGGCTTCGCCGACGGCCGCTCCTTTTCGAAGGCCGCGCTGCTGCGAGAGCGCCATGGCTATCGCGGGCGACTGCGGGCGACGGGGCAGGTGCTGATCGACCAGATCGCCCTGATGCTGCGCACCGGCTTCGACGAGTTCGAGGTCTCGCATCCGACCACGCTGGCGCGGCTTGCAGCCGGTCGCCTCGGCGGGCTGCCCGTGCACTACCAGCCGGCGGCAAAGGGCGCACCGGCCACGGCCGGTTATGCCTGGCGGCGGCCTCGTAGAGGTTGAATGACACTCAAAGCCGAAGCAACGCTGCTCTGCTAGAATGATCTTAAGCGGATTTGCGGCGAACACCTTGCCGTAATCGGCGTATCCTGACACGTCACTCCTTGGGGTGTCGTTCTTTATTCAGTACCGCTTTCAGGCATCGACGCCGCTTCAACCCGACTCCTTTGGGACGATACGTAGCATCCATATCCATGAGATCGTGTGCCCCTCTCATATCCACGTCGGATATCCATATCCATTTTGCATACTATTCCGGGAAAAATAGTAGTACAGTACCTCTCTGGGTTGACGCACGAGATGGTTCGCGCTAGTTCTCTCGCAAGATATGAGGGAATCGCTGTGAACGAAAATCTTATCGAAATCCGGCGAAGTGAGATTGAAGCTGAGATTGCTCGCCTTCAAGAGAGGATCAAAGGACTTGCCGCGGAGCGGAACGAACTGGATATCGCTGAAAGAGTTCTAGCCCGCCTCTCAGGTGCGAAACAAAATCCATCTCAGTCGAACATCGAGCCGAAACCATCACTAGGTGCTGATGATGCGCCCAAGCGGCCTCTCACTGTTCGACAGATGATTATGGCTGCTTTGATGGACGCTCGGCAGAAAGGCCTCCCGGGTAGGACGCCAAAGCAAATCAGAGAATATGTTGAAGCTACATACGAAAGAAAAATCGGCCAGCAGATTAATACGACAGCCTCACGAATGTGGCACGATTTAAAGGAAATTGAGAAGGATATAGAGAGCGGACTCTTTAGGCTGCCTCTCAATGAGACGCCCGTTGACGAAAAACCAGGCCAGGTACCGTCAACGGGCTTGTACAATGATCCGGTGCAGGGCCGTTCAGCCGGTCCGGGAGGTGCCCCTTGATATAGTTCAGCTTCCCGATCATACGAGTATGCGCAACTGGTATGGTCGGCAGCGGCTGAAAGGGCTGCAAGGTCGAGGAGGGGACGCCCCCTCGGCCGCTTCAAAGCTCCAGAGTCAATTCCACGTTCAGCACCAAGCCAGACGCAAACAACCCCGTCACTCCGACAGTTCGGTAACAAAATCTGCAAAACTCGTCAATTCAAGAAGGACTGCCCGTTCACGTCTACTTACGTCAATAACGTCCCGGTTCGTTCCTCGTAGCCGCCACGCCCCCGCTTTACAGCGCGCCACCGACTTGCTCATATCCTTCAAAGCCGGGAAACCGGCGCGCGGGAGGACGCGGGCATGGCTTACGACTATGTGATCGCCGGCGGCGGCTCGGCCGGCGCCACCCTGGCGGCGCGGCTTTCGCAAGACCCGGCCGTCTCGGTATGCCTGGTCGAAGCCGGCGGCGACGGGCGCGACCTCTTGATCCGCGCGCCGGCCGGAGTGGTCGCGCTCTTGCCGGGGCGGCCGAAACTCAACAATTGGGCGTTCGAGACCGTCCCGCAGGCGGGCCTCAACGGCCGCCGGGGATACCAGCCGCGCGGCAAGGCGCTCGGCGGATCGAGCGCGATCAACGCCATGCTTTACGTGCGCGGCCACCCCGGCGACTATGACGACTGGGCCGAGGCGGGCTGCGCGGGCTGGTCATGGGACGAGGTGCTGCCCTATTTCCGGCGGGCGGAGGGCAATCAGCGCGGCGGCGACGCCCTGCATGGCGGCGACGGTCCGCTGAAGGTCGGCGAACAGCAAGAACCGCGTCCGATCAGCCATGCCTTCGTCGAGGCCTGCGCCCAGACCCAGATCCGCCGCAACGACGATTTCAACGGCCCCGAGCAGGAGGGCGCCGGGCTCTACCAGGTCACCCAGTTCTGGGACGGGCCGCGCAAAGGCGAGCGCTGTTCGGCGGCGGCGGCCTATCTGCATCCGGCGATGGAGCGGGCGAACCTGACCGTGGTCACCAAGGCGCACGCGACGGGCATCGTCTTCGACGGCAAGCGGGCGACGGGCCTGCGCTACCGGCGCAAGGGCCGCGACGAGCTGGTCGAGGCCCGGCGCGAGGTCGTGCTGTGCGGCGGGGCGTTCGGGTCGCCGCACCTGCTGCTTCTTTCGGGAATAGGACCGAGGGACGAACTTTCCCGGCACGGCATTGCGACGCTGCACGAATTGCCGGGCGTCGGGAAAAACCTGCAGGACCATCTCGACTTCATCCAGTCCTGGAAATCGGACGAGACCGACCTGTTCGGCATCGGTCTGCGCGGAACGGCGAAGCTGGTGCGCCACATGCTGCGGTGGCGGCGCGACGGGTCGGGCATGATCGCGACCCCGTTCGCCGAGGCCGGCGCGTTCGTCAAGTCCGACCCGGCGCTCGCCAGGCCCGACCTACAGCTTCATTTCGTCATCTCGGTCGTCGACGACCATGCCCGCAAACTGCATCTGGGATACGGATTTTCCTGCCATGTCTGCGTGTTGCGGCCGCATTCGCGAGGGACCGTCAGTCTCGCGAGCGCCGATCCGCTGGCGCCGCCGGCGATCGACCCGGCCTATCTCGCCGACGACCGCGACGCGGCCTTGCTTTTGAAGGGGGCCAAGACGATGCGCGCCATCCTGGACGCGCCGGCGCTGGCGCGCTTTCGGCGCAAGCAGCTTTATCTCACCGGCGGCGAAACCGACGCCGAACTGATGCAGCATATCCGCGCCCGCGCCGACACCATCTATCACCCGGTCGGCACCTGCCGCATGGGCACCGACGCGATGGCGGTGGTGGATCCGCAATTGCGCGTTCACGGCGTCGACGGTCTCAGAGTGGTCGACGCCTCGGTGATGCCGACCCTGGTCGGCGGCAACACCAACGCGCCGACGATCATGATCGCGGAACGGGCGGCCGAGATGATGCAGGCCGCGCACGGCTGAAGCCGTGCCCGCGCCTCAGCACGCGGATCGTGCCGACAGGGCCTTGTGCAGGTGGACCATCATCGCCGCCGCAAACAGCGGCGTCAGAAGGTTGAGGAGCGGCACCGCGAGGAATGCCGCAATCACCAAGCCTGCCATGAACACCGTACCGGCATGGCGCCGGCGCAGCGCGCGCGCGTCCTCCTCGGAGCGGAAGCGCAAGGCGGCGAATTCGAAGAACTCACGGCCGAGCAGATAGCCGTTGACCAGGAAGAAGGCGGCGATGTTGACGCCGGGAACCAGCAGTAGCAAGAGCGCGACCAGGTTGGCCAGGATCACGACGGCGAAGAATTTCAGCGACAGCCACAGCGCGCGCATGGCCGGCAGCGGCTGGCCGGGCGGGTCCTGCGGATAGTCGGCGGCCTCGACGATCTCGGCGACATCGTCGAGAAAAAGCGCGGCGATAAGCGCGGTGACCGGGGCGACCAGGAGCGCAAGCCCAATCGCCAGCCCGAGACCGAACAGGAGCGCGGTCACGAAGCCGAGCCAGCCGGCCCATGCCGGGAAGCCGGGCAGCAGCTCGTCGATCCACGGCATGGCGAACGTGTCGAAAAGGCCGCTCAGGCCGAACCACAACGCCACCAGGGCCAGAAGCGTCAGGCCGAGCGATTTCAGGAAAACCTGCCGGAATTCGGCGGTGAACAATTGCGCCGCCGCCGCGCGCGCCGCGTCAAGGATCATGGTCTGCTCCGTCGTGCCCGGCGCAGATAAGAACCCCCGCGCCGATTGGCAAGCACGAGCGGCGCGATCCGGCGGGGGCTTGTCACGCCCGGCAGATGCTTTAAACCGGCAACGAATCCTCCCCGAAACAATCCAGCGGAACCTAAGGTGACCTCAGCCAAGCCATTCGACGTGTTGTGTATCGGCAATGCTATTGTGGACGTGTTCGCACGTTGCGATGACGATTTCCTTGTCGACAACGGCATCGTCAAAGGAGCCATGAACCTGATCGATGCTGAACGCGCCGAACTGCTCTACAGCCGTATGGGGCCCGCCATCGAGGCATCGGGCGGAAGCGCCGGCAACACGGCCGCCGGCATTGCGAGCTTTGGCGCGGCCGCGGCGTTTTTCGGCAAGGTGGCCGACGACCATCTCGGCAAGGTCTACGCCCATGACATCCGCGCCCAGGGCGTGGCCTTCGACACGCAGCCGCTCAATGGCCAGACGCCGACCGCGCGCTCGATGATCTTCGTCACACCGGACGGCGAGCGCTCGATGAATACCTATCTGGGCGCCTGCGTCGAACTGGGTCCCGACGATGTCGAGCGCGACAAGGCCGAACGGAGCAAGCTCGTCTATTTCGAGGGTTATCTGTGGGATCCCCCGCTGGCCAAGGACGCCATCCGCCTGACCGCGCAACACGCCCACGCGGCGGGCGGCGAGGTGTCGATGACCCTGTCGGATCCGTTCTGCGTCGACCGCTACCGCGACGAGTTCCTGGACCTGATGCGCTCGGGCACGGTCGACATCGTGTTCGCCAATGAGAGCGAGTTGAAATCGCTCTACCAGACCGCCTCGTTCGAGGCGGCGCTGGAGGCGATCGGCAAGGATTGCAAGCTCGCCGCCGTGACCCGTTCCGAGCACGGCTCGGTGATCGTGCGCGGGGCGGAAACCATTGCGATCGACGCGGTCGAGATCAACGAGCTGGTCGACACGACCGGCGCCGGCGACCTTTATGCGGCGGGCTTCCTCTACGGCTACGTGACCGGGCGCGATCTGTTCGATTGCGGCCGTCTGGGATCGCTCGCCGCCGGCATCGTCATCCAGCAGATCGGCCCGCGCCCGCAGAAGAACCTGCGCGAGGCCGCCCAGCAATCCGGTTTGCTGTAGCGCGATCGGTCATACACTACGGAATGTCCTCCGGGCGGCGGCCCGGGCGGCTGCGATAGCGCGGAAACGCCCAGCCGAAGCGCAGCGCCCCGCCGCGCACGGCGAAGGCCACGGCAAAGGCGGCGAACGCCGCCAGGGCCGGGCCGATGCCGGCAAGGTCGAGCGCCACGAAGGCGGCCGCGCCGCCCAGCGCGGCGGTGACGTAGATTTCGGGACGCAGCAGCACCGACGGCTCGCCGGCAAGCAGGTCGCGCAGAATGCCGCCGAAGGTCGCCGTCATGATGCCGGTGACGATGGCGACCAGCGGCGAGGCGGCGACCGCAAGCCCCTTGGCCGCACCCATCACGCAATAGGTCGAAAGGCCGAGCGCATCGAACCACAGGAGCAGCCTGTAGCGCGATTCGACCAGCGGCGCGGTGAAGAAGACGATCACGGCGACGACCCCGCAGACCAGCAGATAGGCCGTGTTCACCACCCAGAAGACCGGCAGCTCGCCCAGCACGAGGTCGCGCAGCGTGCCGCCGCCGACGCCGGTCACGCCGGCGAGAAACAGGAAGCCGATAATGTCGAGCTCCTTGCGCGACGCCGCCAGGGCGCCGGTGGCGGCAAACACCGCCACGCCGGCATAATCGAGCAATAGAAGCGGATTCATCGCAGCGTCCCCGCGGGCCGGCTACGCCCCCGAGGACCGGGCATCGGTCTTCGAGAAGAGGCATGCCATGACGCAACGATAGAGCACGATCGGGCTTCGGCGAAGCGTCTTCGCAAACCGGGCCGGGTCGTCCAAAGCTAGTCGGCCGCCGGACGCGCGGAACGCGGCCCGCGCGGGCTCAGGCGTCCTTTTCGGCCTGTTCGTTGACCGGGCCCGGTTCGGCCGCTTCGTCCCTGGACGCGGCCTTGGGGCCGCCTTTGGCCACCCCCACCATCGCCGGGCGCAAAACGCGGTCGCCGATCACGTAACCGCTCTGCACAATCTGTACCACCGTGCCGGCGGCAATGTCGGGGTTCGGTACCTCGAACATGGCCTGATGAAAATTCGGGTCGAATTTCTCGCCATCGGGCTCGATCTTCTTCACCCCATGGCGCTCGAGCGTGGCGTGCATGGAGCGCTCCGTCATCTCGACGCCGTCGATCAGCGCGACAAGACCCGCCTCGCCCCGCTCGCGCGCCTCTGCGGGCACGGCGTCGATCGCCCGGCGCAGATTGTCGGAGACCGTCAGCATGTCGCGGGCGAAATTGGCGATCGCATAGGAGCGCGCGTCCTGGACGTCGCGCGCGGTGCGCCGGCGCAGATTTTCCATGTCGGCGGCGAGGCGCAGGGCGCGATCCTTCAGTTCCTCGTTTTCCTTGGCAAGCTTCAGCAACGCTTCCCGCTCGGCGGCGAATGCACCGTCCTGCTCGGTGTCGGGCGCATCGGCCTCGCCGCCCATTTCGGCATAATGGCTTTTCGCCGTTTCCATGTCGGGCGTGGCGGCCTGGTCGTCGGCGCCGCGTTCATTCTTCGGATGGTCGTTCATCGACTGATCCCGTGTGTTCCAGAGTTCTCGGAGTTGAGCCCGATATCGATGCTTGCGACCGGAAAATCAAGAGGCGTGATCGTCGACGGCCTGTCGGGCCGATGCGGCGGACGAACCCGGCGCGAGCCTATTTCATCAGCCGCGACAATACCTGCGCGGTATAATCGACCATCGGCACGATGCGGGCATAGTTGAGCCGGGTCGGCCCGATCACGCCGAGCGCGCCGACCACGCGCGCGTCCTTGTCGCGGTAGGGCGCGACCACCAGCGAGGAGCCGGACAGGGAGAACAGCTTGTTCTCCGATCCGATGAAGATGCGCACGCCGGAGCCTTCCTCGGCCAGGTTGAGCAGCTGAACCAGCCCTTCCTTGGTCTCAAGATCGTCGAACAGATGCTTGAGCATCTCGATATCGTCGGGCGCGGTCAGGTTTTCCAGGAGATTGGCGCGTCCGCGCACGATCAGCCGCGCCGGCAGACCGGCATCGGCGCCGGCCCATACGGCCAGACCCTTTTCAACCAGGTCCTGAGACAAGGTGTCGAGCGCGGCGCGAGTCTCCTCGAGCAGGCGGGCGATGTCGGAGCGCGCCTCGGCCAGGGTCTTGCCGCGAATATGGGCGTTGAGGAAGTTGGACGCCTCGTGCAACTGCGCCGCCGTCACGCCCGCCGGCAGATCGACGATGCGGTTTTCGACGTCGCCGGATTGCGATACCAGCACCGCCAGCGCCTTGGTCGGCTCGAGCTGGATGAACTCGATATGTTTGAGCGCGGTTTCATGCTTGGCGGCCAGCACCAGCCCGGCGCCGCGCGACATGCCCGACAGCATCTGGCTTGCCTCGGTGAGCATGTGTTCCAGTGAGGCGTCGCTGCCCGAGGCCTTGACCTGGGCCTCGATCACGCGCCGCTCCTCCTCCGAGAGGTCGCCGATCTCCATGAACGCGTCAACGAAGAAGCGCAGCCCTTTCTGGGTCGGAAGCCGCCCGGCCGAGACATGCGGCGCGTAGACCAGGCCGAGATGTTCCAGGTCGCTCATGACGTTGCGTACGGTCGCCGGCGACAGCGAGGACGGCAGCATGCGCGACAGATTGCGCGAGCCGACCGGTTCGCCGTCACGCAGATAGGTGTCGACGATCAGCCGGAAAATGTCGCGCGAGCGCGCATCGAGATTCTGCAAGGTCTTGTCGATCAAGGGTTTGGTCATCTCCGCAGCACGATCCGCCATGCCTGTGAGAACTATCAACATATAGGCGCGCTCGCCGCTAGGGCAAAGTGCCGGCAGCGCGTTGCCGACAAAACCCGGCCGAAGCCGGATTTTCTTTGCGTCGCGGGTTGGGGCTCGCTACAAGCCCTTTTCTTACAGGAAAAAGGCGGAAAACAGAGTGATGCGTCCTTCCAAGCGGAAGCCCGACGAAATGCGTGCCGTCAGCTTCGAGCGCGGCATTTCGAAACATGCCGAAGGCTCCTGCCTGGTCAAGTTCGGCGACACCCATGTGCTGTGCACGGCGAGCCTGGAGGAAAGGGTTCCGCCATGGCTGCGCAATGCGGGCCGGGGCTGGGTCACCGCCGAATACGGCATGCTGCCGCGGTCGACCGGCGAGCGCATGCGCCGCGAATCGACGGCCGGCAAGCAGGGCGGGCGCACGCTGGAGATCCAGCGTCTGATCGGCCGATCGCTGCGCGCGGTTGTCGATCTGGAAGCGCTCGGCGAAGTCCAGATCACCGTCGATTGCGACGTGCTGCAAGCCGACGGCGGTACTCGCACGGCGTCCATCACCGGCGGATTCATCGCACTGCACGACTGCCTTTCCTGGATGGAGGCGCGCAGCATGGTGTCGGTGGCCAAGGTGCTGAAGGATCAGGTCGCGGCGATTTCCTGCGGCATTCACGACGGGCAACCGGTGCTCGATCTCGACTATATCGAGGATTCGGCCGCCGGCACCGACGCCAATTTCGTCATGACCGGCAAGGGCGGCATCGTCGAGATCCAGGGCACGGCCGAGGGCGAGCCGTTCTCCGACGACCAGTTCCAGGAACTGATGCGGCTTGCCCGCAAGGGAATCGGCCGGCTTGTCGAGTTGCAGAAGATGGCGATCGGATAGATAGGACGGACAGTGCGACCGGCGGCGATTCTTGAATCCGCGCTCTATGTCGACGACCTCGATGCCGCCGAGGCGTTTTACGGCGATCTGCTCGGGCTCGAGCGCATCGCCAAGGATGAGGGCCGGCACGTCTTTTTCCGCTGCGGCAGTGGCGTCGTGCTGCTTTTTTACGCCGCAGCCACCGAGGTGCCGCGCGCGCCGGGCGCCGGGCTGCCGGTGCCGCCGCATGGCGCGCATGGTCCGGGCCATCTCTGCTTTTCGGCGTCGGCGGCCGAGATCGAGCGCTGGAAGACGCATCTTGAGGCCGCCGGCGTGACGATCGAGGCCGATTTCGAATGGCCGCAGGGCGGCCGGTCGATCTATTTCCGCGATCCGGGCGGCAATTCGCTGGAATTCGCGGAACCGAGAATCTGGGGGCTGTGAATGAGACGACTGGACGGCGGAAAACTCGTCGTGGCGACCCATAACAAGGGCAAGCTGGCCGAGATTTCGGAACTGATCGCGCCTTATGGGCTGGAAGCGCGTTCGGCCGGTGACTATGGCCTGCCGGAACCGCCGGAAACCGGAACGAGTTTCGAGGAAAACGCCCTGACCAAGGCGTTCGCCGCCGCCTCCGCGACGGGCCTGCCGGCGCTTTCGGACGATTCGGGGCTGGTGGTCGACGCGCTCGACGGCCAACCCGGCGTCTACACCGCCGACTGGGCGGAAAGACCCGACGGCTCGGGCCGCGACTTCCTGATGGCGATGCAAAAGGTCGAGGCGCTGCTGCAGGACAGGGGCGCGACCACGCCGGACCGGCGCACCGGCCGCTTCGTCGCCGTTCTGTGCCTGGCCTGGCCGGACGGCCATGCGGAATATTTCCGCGGCGAGGTCGAGGGCACGCTTGTGTGGCCACCGCGCGGCGACAGGGGGTTCGGCTACGATCCCGTGTTCAAGCCCGACGGCTACGAGCAGACCTTCGGCGAGATGACGGCGGGCGAGAAACATGCCGGGGAGGCCGGGCGCGGCGATCTCGGCCTCTCGCACCGGGCACGCGCTTTCGCGCGCTTCGCCACCGCGATGCTGGAGACCGCATGAGCGATATCGACCGCTCGCCAGGTTTCGGGGTCTATGTCCATTGGCCGTTCTGCGCGGCCAAATGCCCGTATTGCGACTTCAACAGCCATGTCCGCCATCAGCCCGTCGACCAGCAGCGCTTCGTGCGCGCCTTCGCAGCCGAGATGGCGCATATGCGCGCCCGCACCGGTCCGCGCGCCGTCACCAGCATCTTTTTCGGCGGCGGTACGCCGTCACTGATGGAACCGGCAACCGTCGGTGCGATACTCGAATCGATCAATCGCAATTGGAGCGTCGACGACAGAGCCGAGATCACGCTCGAGGCCAATCCTTCGTCGGTCGAGGCGGAGCGCTTTCGCGGCTATCGCGACGCGGGCGTCAACCGGGTCTCGCTCGGGGTGCAGGCCCTCAACGATCAAGATCTGCGCTTTCTCGGCCGGCTGCACGATGTCGCCGAGGCCCGCCGGGCGATCGAGATCGCGCGCTCGACCTTCGGGCGGCTGTCCTTCGACCTGATCTATGCAAGGCCCGGCCAGACGCCGGAGGCGTGGGGCGCCGAGCTCGATGAGGCGATCGGGCTCGCCGCCGACCATCTGTCGCTCTATCAGCTGACCATCGAGCAGGGCACGCCGTTCTTTGCGCTGCATCAGGCGGGAAAGTTCGCGGTGCCGGACCCGGGTCACGCGGCCGAGCTCTATCGGCTGACGCAGGAGGTGACGGCGGCGCGCGGCCTGCCGGCCTACGAGATTTCCAATCATGCCAGGCCCGGCGCCGAAAGCCGCCACAACCTCGTCTACTGGCGCTACGGCGAATATGTCGGGGTCGGCCCCGGCGCGCATGGCCGCTTCCTCGAAGACGGCGCGCGCACGGTGACCATTGCCGAGCGCCTGCCGGAAAAATGGTGCGCGCTGGTCGAGGAAAACGGTCACGGCATCGTCGACGGCGAGGTGCTTTCCAGATCGCAGGAAGCGGACGAATTCCTGCTGATGGGGTTGCGGCTGGCCGAAGGCATCGATCTTGCCCGCTACGAGGCGCTCGCCGGCAGGCCGCTTTCGCAGGCGCGCATATCCGTCCTGCAAGGCGAACACCTCGTCGCCCCGATCGGCAATTCCAGGCTGCGCGCGACGCAGGCGGGCATGATCGTGCTCGACGCCGTGGTCGCCGATCTGGCACGGTAGGGCCGGCCCTGGACGGTCGGGGTCACGCCGCCGAGGCCTGGTATCCAGCGCCCGGCCGGATGGACAATCGGGAACGACGATGAGCGATCGACCACAGCCAGAGCGCACATTCGTGATCGGCCAGGCCACGCTGACGGCCCGTGCGCCGGAGCCGGCGCTTTATCTCGTCGCCACGCCGATCGGCAATCTCGCCGACATAACCATCAGGGCGCTGGAAACGCTGGCGGCAGCCGATATCGTTGCCTGTGAGGACACGCGCATTACCCGGCGCCTGCTCGAACGCTATGCGATCCGGCGCAAACCGATCGCCTATCACGAACACAATGCCGCGGAGGCCGGTCCGAAGCTGCTGGCCGCGCTCAAGGAAGGCCGCTCGGTGGCGCTGGTTTCCGACGCCGGCACGCCGCTGGTGTCGGATCCGGGCTTTCGCCTCGCGCGCCAGGTCCTCGACGCGGACGGCAAAGTCGTGCCGATCCCCGGTGCCTCGGCCCCGCTGGCCGGGCTGGTCGCCTCGGGCCTGCCGTCGGATTCGTTCTTCTTCGCTGGTTTTTTGCCGGCTAAGGCCGGCCAGCGTCGCACACGGCTTGCCGCGCTTGCCCCGGTTCCGGCAACGCTGATCTTTTTCGAATCGCCGCGCCGCCTCGCCGACACGCTGGCCGCGATGGCCGAGGCGCTGGGCGGGTCGCGGCAGGCGGCCGTCTGCCGCGAGCTCACCAAGGCCTACGAGGAGGTGCGGCGCGGCACACTGGCCGAGCTTGGCCGGCACTACGCCGAGGCCGGCGCGCCGAAGGGCGAGGTGGTGGTGTGCGTTGCGCCACCCGCGGACGACGCGCCACATGCGCCGGAGGATGTCGACGCGCTGTTGCTCGAGCTCGCCGCCGAGATGCCGGCAGCGAAGGCCGCCGGCGAAGCCGCGCGCATGACCGGCGGCACGAAGACCGATCTCTACCGCCGTCTGATTGCGCTCAGGGCCGAAGCCGATGGCCGATGAGTCCTCCTCGCGGCGGCAACGCGCCTATCGCCGGGGCCACCGCAGCGAGTGGCTGGCCGCATTCGCCCTGACACTCAAGGGTTACCGGATCGTCGCGCGCCGCTATCGGACGCGGCTCGGCGAGATCGACCTGATCGCCCGGCGCGGCGATCTCGTCGCCATCGTCGAGGTCAAGGCACGGCCGACGCTCGCCGCGGCGATGGAGGCGGTGGGCCCGCTTGCGCAAAGGCGTATCGAGGCGGCCGCCGATATATGGCTGTCGCGGCAGACCGATTTTGCCCGGCTGTCGATCCGCTTCGACCTGGTCGCGGTACTGCCGCGGCGCTGGCCGGTGCATGTCGAAAACGCGTTTTTCGGGCGCGGCCGGTAGGCCCGGCCGTTGCAAGGCCCAGGCAGGACGGCAGAAGCTTGCCTTGCGTCATCCCGTACGCCGGATCATTCTTGAGCGAATGCGGCGACTTCATTCTCAAGGGAGGAATGACCATGTGCCACCATTGCGTGATCGACAGCGTCAAGGACCGCATGCTTTCCCGGCGCGACTTCTTCAAGGGCGGCGCGGTCGCCGGCGCGGCCGCGGCCGCCACGCTCGCAGCGCCGGCGCCGCTATTTGCACAAAAGGCGATGCCGACCAAAGCCGAGGATCTGACCCACGAGCTGTTCGAGGCGTTCCCGACCTTCTTCAACGAGCAGCAATTGTTCAAGAAGGTGGTGTTCAACTACGCCGAGCACAAATTCAATATCAACGAATGGCGCTTCAACGAGCATACCGGCACGCATCTGGATGCGCCGCTGCATTTTTCCGCCGACGGCAAATCGGTAGCCGAAATCCCCGTGGCGGACCTGGTCTGCCCGCTCGCCATTATCGACATCCGCCAGAAGGCGGCCGACAATGCCGACGCCCAGGTGACGCCCGACGACCTCAAGGCCTGGACGGACGCTAATGGCGATCTGCCCGAAGGGGCGTGCGTGGCGATGCTGTCGGGCTGGGGCGCGCATCTGGAGACGGGTAAATTCCGCAATGTCGGCGAGGACGGCAAGACCATGCATTTCCCCGGCTTCCACATCGAGGCCGCGCAGATGCTGATGGAAGCGCCGTCGGTCAAGGGCATCGCGGTCGACACGCTGTCGCTCGATCACGGCCCGTCGCCCGATTTCGCCGTGCATTATGCCTGGCTGCCGTCGGGGCGCTGGGGGCTGGAATGCGTCGCCAATCTGGAGAGCCTGCCAGCGAGCGGCGCGACCCTGGTGGTCGGCGCGCCGAAGCTGCGCGGCGGCACGGGCGGCCCCTCGCGCGTCATCGCCATGGTCTAGCCGGCGGCCGATTCGATCAGCCCGGCCCTGGCGCCCGCGGTCCCCCCGTGCGGCGTCAGCGCCGGGAAACCCGCATCGGCAGCCCACCCTCGGGCTGGGTGGTGAGTTTTTGCACCGGCCACGGCCTGGTTCCGGCGACCGTATCGAAGCGGTAGCGCGACAACAGCACGCCGAGCGCGATCACCGCCTCCTGCATGGCGAAGCTGGCGCCGATGCACACGCGCGGTCCGGCGCCGAAGGGCAGATATTGATAGCGGTCGATGCGCTCGCGGTTCTGCGGCAGGAACCGCTCCGGCAAGAAGGCCTCGGGCTGGTCCCACAGCTTGCGGTGGCGGTGGATCGTCCACGGCATGACCTGGATCTGCGCGCCCTTGACGATCTCCAGATCCTCGAAACGGTCCGGCTCGATCGCCTCGCGGCTGATCGAGGCCGCCGGCGGGTAGAGCCGCATCGCCTCCTCGAAGGCGGCGCGGGTCGCCGGCATCTTGTCGAGCCACGCGGCCGGATCCGGCTCGGCGGCAAGCACCGCATCGATCTCCGCCTCGACCCTGTCGCGTTCCCAGGTCGCTTCGGCGAGGCAATAAAGCGTCCAGCCCAGCGCCCGGGCGGTGGTCTCGTGGCCGGCGCCGATGAAGGTGATGATGTTGTCCTCGATCTCGGCCGCGCCGAGACCGTCCGGCCCCTCGGCGCGCAGCAGCAAGGTCAGGAAATCGTTCGGCACGCCATCGGGATCGTCGGCCATGCGCTGCTTGCGCATCGCCATCGTCTCGGCGACGATCTGGCGGAAAAAGGCCATCGTCTTGCGGCCGCGAATGCGGGTGAAGCGCGGCAGCCAGTCGGGCGCGCCCAGAAGATCGAGCGGATCGACCCGGCCCATGGTCTCGAATAGATGGTCGACCTGGCGCGCGAAATTGTCGGGTTCGCCGGCGATCTCGCCGGAAAACAGCGTTTCGGCCAGAATATCGTAGGTCAGCATCGTCATGTCGCGGGCGATGTCGACCGGCCCGGCAGTGTCCTCGTAGCGGGTGGCGAAGGCTTCGCTCCTGGCCAGCATCGGCGCGGCGAAGCCGTGGATGTGGCGCGGCGTGAAGACCGGCGCCATCGCCTTGCGCGAACGCCGCCAGACCTGGCCCTCGGCCGTCAGCAGGCCGTCGCGCAGGATCGGGCGCAGGATTTTCTGGCGCACCCGCGCCATCTTGTAGTTCCTGGCGTTGTCGACCAGCACGTGGCGAATGAGGCGCGGGTCGTTGGCGATCACCAGCGGCCCGCCGATACCGGTGGAGATCGAAATCCACTTCTCGTTGTAGGAAGGCTCGCCCCACAATTCGAGCGGGTTCTTATAGACGATCCGCATCATCTGCAGCGTCGAGGGCGGCTTGGTGCGCGGCTTCGGCGCGGGCGGAATGAAGGGAGCCGGCTTGATGTCCATGGTCTGGTGTCCGGTGAGCATGCTGCGCATTTCTACGAGATCCAGCGCAGAGTAGACCAAAGTCAGGCCGATTCACATCGATTCCGGGGCCGCGGGCGCCGGCTTAGGCCCCGGACGCCCCCAACAGCCTGTCGCGCGCGGCGCGATAACGCTCCAGAGCCGGCATCAGCGCCGCGCGCCGGGCCGGCTCGGGCTCGAAGCGGCGGGCAAGGCCGGAAAAGGCGGCGGACGCGGCGTGGACGGTGGCGAAATCGCCGGCGGCGGTCGCGGCCAGCAGCGCCGCGCCGCGCGCGCCGAACTGCGATCCCCGCGGAACCTCGACCGGCCGCGCGACGAGGTCGCAGATCATCTGCGCCCACAGCGGATTCTTGGCCCCGCCGCCGGTCAGAACCAGCCGCTCGCCGTCGAAGGACAGCGCCTCCAAGAGGTCGAGCATGGCGAAGGCCACACCCTCGACCACGGCGCGGAACAGACAGGCGCGGTCGTGGCGCGGGGTCAGGCCGCTGAACTGGGCGCGCGCGGCGGCATCGACGCGCGGCGCGATGATGCCGCTGTCGGACAGATAGGGAAGATAGGTCAGGCCGTGCGCGCCGGGCGGCGTTGCCGCCAGCATGCGGTCGAGCGCGGCGAAACGGTCCGGGCGCGAAGCAAGCTCGGGCGCGAGCGTGGCAAAGGCCCAGTCGAGATTGAGCGTGCCGGCGACGTTGAGCATCGCCCGGTACCAGCGATCGCCGGGCAGGGTGAACAACAGCCCGACATCGGCCGGCTCGAACACCGGGCGGTCATGCGTGACGCCGACCATGCAGGCGGTGCCGAGCACGGCCGTGGCGGTGCCGGCGGCAAGCCCGCCCGCGCCGATCACGGTCGCCGCGACGTCGCCGGCGCCGACGGCGACCGGCAGGCCCGGGCGCAGGCCGGTCAGGGCGGCGGCCTCGGCCGTCAGCCCACCGAGAAAGGTCTCCGAATCGGCGACCGGCGGCAAGAGATGCGCATGGTCGGCCAGGCCGAACAGGGCGATCATCGCCTCGGAACGGTTTCGCTCGCGTGCCGAGCCCGGCACCACCGCCGCCTCGCTGCGGTCGGTGGCGATCCGGCCCGTCATGCGCAGCCTGAGATAGTCCTTGAAGCTCAGCACATGGGCGGCGCGCGCCAGCACGGCCGGCTCGTGACGGGCAAGCCAGGCCATCACCGGCAGGGTGCAGCCCTGCTGCATGACCGAGCCGGAGGAGGCGAAGATGCGGCTGAGGAAGGCCGGGTCGGCGGCGACATGCTCGTCGATCAGCGCCTGCGCGCGGCTGTCTTCCCAGGTGATCGCGGGCCGCAGCGGCCGGCCGTGCCGGTCGAGCACCCAGGCGCCGACCATGGCGGCCGAAAGCCCGATGCCGCCGATCGAGCCGGGGTCGACGCCGCTGTCGCGCACGACGCCGGCGATGACCTCGACAGCCGCGGCCCAGGCCTCGCCGGGATCGATCTCGCTCCAGCCCGGCCGCGGCCGCTGTACGGAGGTCGGCTTTTCCGCGACCGCCAGCTCGCGACCGTCCAGATCGAAGATGGCGGCCTTGGTCAGCGAGGTGCCCGCGTCGAGGCCGATATAGAGCCGGCTATTCAACCACCCCTCCCGCATGACGGCAAAAACGCCGCCAGGCCGCGTCCATCGCCGCGCGATGGGCGGGCTCGGGCCGGTGGACGCGCTCGATACGCACCGACCGCGCCACGATCGCCGCGAGATCGGCCTCCTCGATCGCCGCCCGCGCCAGGATCGCGGCGCCGACCGCCGAAGTGTCGCGCTCAGCCACGACATGGACCTCGCGATCGAGCGCGTCGGCGATGATCTGGCACCAGGCGGGCGAGCTGGCGCCGCCCTCGGCAAGATGGATACGCGAGAGGCCGACGCCCGCCGCCTCGAACGCGTCGAGACAGGCGCGTGCGTTGAAGGCGACACCTTCATAGACAGCGCGCACCAGCTCGGCCGCGCCATGGGTGACATTGAGATTGGCGAGGCCGGCCAGGCGCTGGGGATCGTTCCATGGCGTGCCGGCGCCTTCCAGGAAAGGCAGGAACGTCGCTCCGGCCGACCCCGCGGGCGCGGCGGCAAGCAGGCGCTCCAGCGCCTCGAAGCCCGTCGCCGTGCCGCCGAAGCCGGAGGCCAGGTTGCGCAGCCAGGCGATCGACAGGCCACCGGCCGGAATCAGTCCGAGCCAGAGCTCGCGGTCGGCGCTGACATGGGCCATGCGCCACAGCCCGTTGACGGCGCCCGGCCCGCGATTGGGTACCGCGGCCACGACATGGCCGGCAGTGCCCAGCGTGACGGCGGCGATGCCGGCCTCGTAGGCGCCGCAGCCGACGGCGAGCGCGCCGGTGTCGCCGGAGCCCGGCACGACCGGCACGCCCGCGGGCAGGCCGGTTGCGCGCGCCGCGGCGTCGTGGACATGGCCGGCGACGGCTGCGGAAGGACGGATCGGCGGAAGCTGGGCCGGCGCAAGCCCGGCCAGGTCAACCAGATCGTCCACCCAGGCACGGCGGCCGAGATCCATCAGCAGCGTGGCGGAGGCCTCGTTCGCCTCGGTCGCGGCCACGCCGGTCAGGCGCCACAAGATATAATCCTTGACCTGGAAAACCCGCGCCGTCCGCCGCAGGGTCTCGGGTTCGTGGCGGGCGAGCCATTGCAGCTTGGGCAGCACGGCGATCGGCGAGATCGGCGAGGACGCCGTCTGGGCAAGCCGGCCGGCATGGCGCAGCTCGAGTTCGGCCGTCTCCTCGGCGCAGCGCTGGTCGAGCCAGATCAGGCCCGGACGCAGCACCGCGCCCGCCCTGTCGACGAGCACGATGCCGTTCAACTGGCCCGACAGGCCGATCGCGCCGATCCTGGCGGTGCCGAGCGCGGCCATGACGGTGCGCGAGACCTCGCCGAGCGCCCGCCACCAGTCCCGCGGGTCCTGCTCGGCGCGGTCGGGCGCCGGCTTGGCCGTCTGGTAGGCGGCGCTGGCGAGCGCGTGGACGCCGCCCGCGGCGTCGAGCGCGACCGCCTTGACGGCGGAGGTGCCGAAATCGATCCCGAGCGTGAGTGTTTCAGCCACTGCGGCGGCCCTGCTGGTAGATCACGGCGGCGACGGCAATCACCAGCCCCTGCACGATCAGCTTGCCCGGCTGGTCGACACCGAAGACGGTCAGCAGGTTGAGCACCATCACCAGGAGCGCGGTACCGAGCATGGTGCCGATGGCGCCGCCGGCGCCGCCGCCGAAAACCGCGCCGCCGAGAATCACCGCTGCGATCGAGCTCAAGATATAATCGGCGCCGAGATTGAGCGAGCCGACGCCGACGAGGCCGGACAGGAGCAACCCGCCGCTGGCGGCGAACAGTCCGCTCAACACATGCGAAATCAGCAGTGTGGTGTTGACGGGAATGCCGGAATAGGTGGCGGCGGAGGGGTTGTCGCCGGCGGCGAAGATGTAACGGCCGAGGGTCAGCCGGCGCAGCAGGACGAAGGCAACGATACCGAAGGCGGCCCAGACCAGGCCGGAGACCGGAACCATGTCAATACGGCCACGGCCGAGCCATTTGATGATGTCCGGCATGGCGTTGCCGGGCGCCCCGCCCGAATAGATGAAGCCGATGCCGGTGATGATCGCCGCCGTGCCGAGCGTGACCACCACGGCCGATGCGCGCAGGACCGTGACGAGCACGCCGTTGACCAGCCCGATGACCAGCCCGGCCGACAAGGCGATCGCGATGACCAGCGCCGGCGGGTAGCCGTTCCACATGGCGTGGGCGACGATCAGGTTGACGAAGGCGATGGTGGCCCCGACCGACAGGTCGAGCGAACGGTTGGCGACGACGAAGGTCTGGCCGAGCGCGACGATGCCGAGCGGCGCCGCCTGGCGCAACAGGATCATCAGGAAGGGCAGCGACAGGAATTGCGGCTGGGTGAAGGCCGCGAAGACGCAGACCGCTGCCAGGCCCCACAGGGCCGGAGGAAGGGCGGTGAGGATACGTTTCAAAGCCCGGCCTCCTTGCGGCGGAACAGGCTGACGGCGAGCACCAGCATCGATCCCTTCACCACGAACTGGTAGTAGGGCGACACGCCCGCGAGATTGAGACCGTTGTTGAGCACGCCGATGATGAGCACGCCCGCGATGGTGCCGATCGGCCCGCCGACGCCGCCCGAAAGCAGCGTGCCGCCGAGCGCGGCGCCCAAGACGCTGTCGAGGCCGAGCGCGCTGCCGACATTGGGATCGCCGGAGGCGAGCCGGCCGGTGAGGTAGGCGCCGGCAAGCGCGGCCATCAGCGACGAGATGACATAGGTCAGGATGCGGATTCGCGGCGCTTCGATGCCGCTCATCCACGCCGCCTGGGGGTTCTGGCCGGTCGCGTAAAGACGCACGCCATAGGTCGTGCCGTGGACGAGCCAGATCGCGGCGGCCGTGCCGGCGACGATCCAGTAGAAGCCGGCGGGCAGGCCCATGAACGTGCCGGACGCCAGCTGGACGAGCAGGCCGGGCGCGGCCCCGCCAGGGGTCGGCAGCAGGATCAGCGCCAGCCCCTGCACGATCGAGCTGGTGGCCAGCGTCATGATGATCGGATGGACGCGCAGATGAACGCAGCCCCAGCCATTGACGAGGCCGACCGTTGCGGCAGCCGCGAAGGCGAGCGGTATCTTGATCGGATCGGCGAGATCGAGCGTGAGGATCGCCGAGGACAGCGAGATTACCGCGCCGACAGACAGGTCGAACCCGGCGCCCAGCAGCACGAAGGTCTGGCCAAGCGAGACCAGAAAAAGCGGCGCGAGCTGGCCGGCGAGATTGGACAGGTTGGTCGCGGAATAGAAGGTTCCCGGAACGACGGCCGCCGCCAGCGCCAACATCGCGGCAAGCACCGCGAAGGACAGGACCGCGCCGCGCTGGCGATACCAGAAAGCGTCCTGGCGGAACCGCGCGAGCAAGCCGGCGCGGCGGGGTTCGGCGGGCAGCGCGCTCATGCCGCCTCGCTTTCGACAACCGGCAGCGCGCTGCGCAACAGGTCGTCCTCGGTTGCCTCGCGCGCCATCGTCTCGGCCACAAGTTCACCGTTGCGAATGACAAGCAGCCGATCGCACAAGCCAATCAGCTCCGGCAATTCGCGCGAGGTAACGAGAACGCCGCGGCCCTGGCCGGCGAAGTTGCGCAACTGGCGATAGATCTCGCGCTTGGCGCCGACATCGACGCCGCGGGTCGGCTCCTCGCACAGAAGCACGCGGGCTCCGGCCATCAGCCAGCGTCCGAGCACCACCTTCTGCTGGTTTCCGCCGGAGAGATCGACCACCGGCGTACGGGCGTCGGGCGCCTTGACGGCAAGCTGGCGCATGATCTCGGCGGTGCGCGCGTCCATCGCCGGCACCCAGCCGAACAGCCGGCGCCGCGCGATCTCGGCCGTGGCCATGTTGGCTCCGATGTCGAGCGACAGAAACAGGCCGTCATCCTTGCGGTTTTCCGGCACGAAGCCGATGCCGGTTGCCATCCGGCGCCGGGCGGACAGGCCTTCGATGCGCCTGTCGGCCAGCGTCAACGCGCCGCCGCGCGCCGGCGCGAAGCCTGCGATCAACCGCATCAGCTCCTGCTGGCCCTGGCCCTCGAGGCCGGCAATGCCGACGATCTCGCCCGCGCGGATTTCGAGCGAAAGCGGCTTCGGCGCCTCCTCGCCCACGAGAGACTCCGCCTTGAGCAGAACCGGACCGAGCGTCTCGGCGCGCGGCTCGAACAGTTCCTCGATCGGTCGGCCGACCATACCCTGGATAACCTCGTCGACATCGGTTTCAGCCGTGGCGACGGTGCGCACGAAACGGCCGTCCTTCATGATCGTGATATCGTCGCAAATCGCGAAGATCTCGCTCAGGCGATGCGAGATGTAGAAAATCACCTTGCCATTGCCGGCCAGCCGCCTGATCAGCGCAAACAACGTCTCGACCTCATGCGAGGCGAGCGCCGCCGTCGGCTCGTCGAAGATGAAGACCGAGGCATCGGCGAGCACGCCCTTGGCGATCTCCACCATCTGCTGGTGGCCGACGCTTAGCGAGCCGACGCGCCAATCCGGATCGATGCGCAGGTCGAGCGCGGCCAGCGCCTCGCGCGTACGGCGGCGTATCTCGGCGGCACCAAGCCTGCGTCCGTCCTGGCGTTCCCGCCCCAGGAAGAGATTTTCCGCGACCGACAGGTTGGGCAGCAGGGAAAATTCCTGAAAGATCGTCGAGATTCCCGCCTTTTGGGCGTCACGCGGATGATGAAAGGCCATTTCGGCGCCACGCAGTCTGATCGAGCCGGAATCGGGCCGGAACACGCCCGACAGCAACTTCATCAGCGTCGACTTGCCGGCGCCGTTCTCGCCCATGACGGCATGGACCTTGCCGGCATACCCGGCGAGCGCCATGTCCTGGAGCGCGCGCACGGCCCCGAAAGACTTGCTGAGAGATTCGACTTCTATCAGGGGTGCGGTGGCCGCCATGACGTCTTTCACGCATCCTCGCTGCATCGCCATTTCCCTGCCGGGGAACTGCGATCGACTTTCGGGACCATAGCCCGTTTGCTCTACCCGCACATCCGGCCGCGCCGGACAGGATACGGGCCGGACGGTCGAGCGACCGTCCGGCCCGATAGCGCTTTGCGCGGCTCAGTTGCCGTAAAGCTCCTTGAGCTTGTCGTCGGGCAGGATCGAGCCGACCCAGTAGGAATCGTTCAGGTCCGGACGATAGAGCGTATCCAGATCCTTGGAGGTATAGGGCTCGGCGACCACCTTGTACTGCGTGTAGATCTCCTGGCCGTTCAACACCGCCACCGCCGCGGCGACGCCCTCGGCAACCATCCAGGTCGGGTTTTGCGGGGCGATCGAATCGAAGCCGGCGTCCTGGTTCTTTTTCCAGGCTCCGAAGAAGCCGTTATTGGCCTCGCCGGTCATGGGTACGAGGTCGCGTCCGAGTTCGCTAAAGACTTCGATGCAGGCCTGGGTCATGGCGCCGCCCGACGACCAGACGCCGTCGATCTGCGGATGGGCGAGCGCGAGGCTCTCGCAGGCCTGACGACCCTGATCGTAGGCCCACTGCGCATAAACCTCGCCGACAACCTCGATGCCGGGATGCTTGGCGAAGACTTCCTCCGCGCCGGCCCAGCGATCGGTATCGACGGAGATGCCGGCAATGCCGCGCAGCGCGATGACCTTGCCTTCGTTGCCCATCGCCTCGGCGAGGAATTCACCGCCGTCGCGGCCGAACTTGACCTGATCGGCGAGAATGCGAACGGTCGCCTTGTCGGTCTCGGCGTCGGCGGCCACGATGATCACGGCGACGCCGGCGTCATAGGCCTTTTCCAGCACCGGAACGATCGCCACCGGCGATGTCGGATTGATGACGATCGCGTCGACGCCCTGGGCGAGCATATCCTCAACGTCGGCCACCTGCTTGGAGGGGTCGAAATTGGCGTCGGTCACGATGTAGCGCTCGATTTCCGGGAACTGCTCGGCGCGCCAGGCTGCCTCTTCCAGCAGTTGCACCACCCAGCTGTTGCCGGTGAAGACGTTGGAAAAGCCGATCGTGTAGGCGCCGTCGCGGCGCGCCTCGTATTTCGACACGTCGACGAGGGTTGCGCCCTCGGCGGGGCCCAGGCCCGAATGCAGCGTCACTTCTGTCTCGGCCTGCGCGGTCGAGGCGAGAAGAAGCGCCGTGAAAGCTGTGCAGATACCCGAAATTCTCATTGCCGTTCCCCTATGCGTTGGTCGGCCCCGCTGCGCCTGAAACGTTCAGAACAGCGCCGCGACCGGTTTCCATCGCGGCCGACTCTAGCATCACCTCCAGAAATGTAAAGATTTTCCTACAGGATCATGAATCTGCTAAGTAATTGATTTTACAAATTAAAAAAACTTGCAAATATTTTCATTGTGCAGATTCGGTGCTTTGCCCCGGCGCGAGCCCTGCCTTGATCTTGGCCAGCAGCGCATCCCGGTCGAGGTCGGACGACTGCCCGATATGAAACGCCAGCAGGCCGATGACGTAGTGATAGGCAAAGTGCGAGATCGACGGCGTGTAGATGTCGATCTCCTCGAAAACGGACAGTTCGAGCAAAATGTCTGCCTTGCGCGACAACGGCGTGTGGGGCGCGGTGAGCCCGACGACCTGGGCGCCTTGGCGGCGCGCCATGTCGGCGGCCTCGAGGACCTCCTGCGAGCGGCCGGTATGCGATATGCAGATCGCGACATCGCCGGCGCCGAGCAGGCTTGAGGCGATGCGCATGAAATGGGCGTCGCCGACATAGCTCGCCTCCAGTCCCAGCCGCATGAACCGCATCGCCGTCTCGGACGCGATCAGGCCGGACACGGCCACGCCGAATGTACGGATGCGGCGCGCGGAGCGGATCGCGCGGATCGCGTCAACCAGCGCCTCGGCGTCCAGCCGGGAGAAGGTCGAGTTGAGCGCGGCGACGATCTGCTGGAGATAGAGATATTCAAGACGCCCCTCGGCGATCTCGATCTCGTTGAGCGCCTGTACCGACTGGTGGTAATAGGGGCTCTGCGCGCTCTTGGCCTGCGCGACCGACAGCTTGAGCTCGCGGAACCCCTCGACCTCGAGATGGCGGCTGAAGCGGGTCAGCGACGACGCGGACACGCCGGCCGCCTGCGCGACCTCGGTGATCGAGCCGCGCAGGAAGAAATCCGCGTCGGCCAGAATGAGGTCGGCGATGCGCCTCTCCGCCTTCTTCAGGCTGGGATAGATCTTGCTGATACGGCTGAAGACGTCATTCATGGCCCATCCCGGCGGCTTCGTTTGGCGATGGAACCGGTATGAAGCAGGTCAGCCGTCCGCGCAAATCTCGCGCACGGCCCTTGCCATGTTCTCGACGAAGATCGCCAGCATCGCCTCGCCTTTTTCGGCCGTGGCGAGCGTGGCGTCGCCGAACACGCCGCTGCGGCTGAGTTCGCCCATCGGACGTCCGCCCTGGAAGTAGCCGCGGTCGCGCTCGGGATATTCGCGCACCGCCTTGGTCATGTCGACGAGCTCGGGCGCGACGGCCAGCATCAGCGACGTCTCGAATTCGCAGGCGTGAACGATGCCCTGCCAGGTCGGGCTTTCGCAATGTTCGGCCATCACGGCGGCGAGATCGGGATAAAACAGCCGCCAGACCTTGACGTCGGCGTGATCCCAAAGCCGGCGCGAGGCATATTTCATCGTCGCGCCGTTGGCTTCGTGGCCGTTGACGAGGAAGACGTGGCGCACGCCGTGGCGGGCGAGGCTTTCGGCCACCTGGCAGATCACGTCCTCGAGCGTGCGCGATTCGATGCTGACCGAGCCCGGATCGTCGCGCCACACCCAGGAATAGCCGAACGGCACGGCCGGCATCACCGTGGCGCCGGTCGCCTCGGCAATCCGTTTGGACAGCGCCTCGGCCAGGATGATGTCGACACCGAGCGGCAGGTGGTGGCCATGCTGCTCGGTCGCGCCCAGCGGCAGGATGACCGCAGGCATTTTGGCGATGCGCTCGGCAAAGGCATCGCGGCTCAGATATTTCGCTTCGACGGTCATGGGGTCTCGCGGATCAGGGTTTCGGGGCCGATCGGTCAGAACCGGGCGAGCCAGCGCACGGGATTGGCCTTGAAGATCGTGTCGATGACCGTATCGTCTATGCCTTCGCCACGCATGCGCGGGATGAATTTGGTCGCGATGAAGGCAAAGCCCGGCCCGCCGCCATACCCGGCCAGGTAGGACGCGCGGCCCATGTCTCCCGAAATCATCAGGCGCGACGCATGCCCGGCCTCGATCAGCGCCTTGGCGCAGGCGATGCGCGTGCTGTCGGGATGATACTTCACCTTCGCAACGCCGTCGAACTGGACGGTGGCGCCACGATTGGCGATCGCGGCGTGGTAATAGGGGTCGGGATTGCGGTCGGAATGGCCGACCACGACCGCCTCCAGGTCGACGCCTTCGTCCTCCAGGATATCGAGCATTTCCAGCCCCATCGTGCCGGCCTCGGTGTGCAGCCAGATCGGCGCGCCGGTCTGCTTGTGCGCGCGGGCCACCGCGCGGGTGGTCTTTTCCTCGAGCGCGTGAATGAAATTATAAGACCCGCCGGATTTCAGATGGCCGGCCTTGTGCGGCCCGCCATCCATGCCCTGCGTCACGTCGCGCACGAGCTTGTCGGCGATCTGGTTGAGCGGCGTCGTTTCCACCCAGAGCGGAAAATAGGCGGCCTTGTTGAAGCCGCTGACCGCGACGACCGGCACGCCCGCCTCGGCCGACATGCGCGCCATGGCGGCCGGATCGCGACCGTAATCCAGCGTGGTCGCCTCAACCAGAAGCGTGCCGCCGCATTGCTTGAAAATTGTCAGTTCGCGCAGCGAGCATTCATAGCTCGACAGCTCGAGATCGCGATCCTTCTGGACGGCGGGAGGATAGGTGATGAGATGCTCGTGGGTATAGATCAGGCCGAGGCCATCGGTCTCGATATCGCCCAGCACCGTACGGATCAAAGCCATTAATGCCTCTTGCGGAGTGGCGCCAAAGGCGGCGCGTTTAGCCTAGGGTAGCAAATGCGCAGGCTATTGCAATTATTTTCGCAAATCTTTTTCTGACGTGCTTATGCGTGATTTTCTTGATATAATCACTATGAAAATCATTTTCATACGGAGCGACGAGATGGGTTTTGTGCGAACCGTTGACGGCGATATCGAGCCGGCAGAGATGGGCGTGACCTACGCCCACGACCATATTTACTGCATTCCGGCACTGTGGAAGGAAAAGGGCGACGTCGACCTGTTGCTCGACAGTCCCGAAGCGTCCCAAGCCGAACTGGAACTCTTCGCCAAGGCGGGCGGACGCACGATCTACGATGCGACCGCGATCGATTACGGCCGCGACGTCGCCACCGTGAAGCGCATCGCAAAGGCGGCCGGCGTGCAGGTGATCGCCACGGCGGGCTTCAACAAGGCGATCATGTGGCCGGGTACGATGCCCGGCACCGGCGCGACGTTTGCCCAATGGATCGCAGCAAAGAGCCGCGCCGAACTCGCCCGCCATGTCGTCGCCGAGGTTACCGAGGGCATGGACGGCACCGACATCAAAGGCGGCGTGGTCAAGTTCGGCACCGGCTACAACACGATGAGCGAGGCCGAAACCAAGGTGCTGCTTGCCGTTCTCGACGCGCACAAGCAGACCGGCGCGCCGATCCATTCGCACACCGAGCTCGGCACGATGGCGCTCGAGCAGCTCGATCTCGTCAGGCAGGAAGGCGTCGATCCGGCCCGGCTGACGATCGCCCATCTCGACCGCAATCCCGACGCCTGGCTGCACCGCAAGGTCGCCGATAGCGGCGCCTTTTTCTCCTTCGACGGCATCACCCGGGTCAAATATTATCCCGAGGACGTGCGCACGCGCTGCATCCTCGACCTCGTCCGCCACGGCCACGCCGATCAGGTTCTCGTCGGCGGCGACATCGCCCGGCGCACCATGTTCGCCAGCTACGGGCAAGGCGGGCTCGGCATGGGCTACATCCTGGAAAAATGGGTGCCGCGTTTCATCGAGGAAGCCGGCGAGGCCGGTTTCGACGGCGAGGCGCTGGTGCACAAATTCCTGGTCGAGAATCCGCAGCGCGCCTTCGCCTTCAGCGGCTGAGGGTCAGCGTAGCCGTTCAGCTCCGGGCATAGACCGCGTCGTAGGCGGCCACGGCCCGCCTGGCGCGGTCGCGCACCGTCTCGGCTGCGTCGCCCGGCCTGTAGAGGCCGGAGCCCAGGCCGAAGGCGCGCACGCCTATGCGGGCATAATCGGCGAAACTCGCCTCCGAAACGCCACCGACGGCGGCGACCAGCGCGTCGGCGGGCAAGATGGCCTTGATCGCGGCAATGCCCGACGGTCCGAGCGCGCCGGCGGGAAAGAATTTCAGGCCGGACGCGCAGGCGGCAAGCGCCTGCAGCGCCTCCGTCGGCGTAAAAACGCCCGGCATGGTGACCATGCCGCGCGCGCGGGCCGCACCGATGACGGCCGGATCGACATTCGGGCTCACCATCAGCCGCCCGCCGGCATCTGCGACGCGGCCGCAATCGGCCTCTGTCAGCACCGTGCCCGCCCCGATCAGGCAGCGCGCGCCGTGACGCGCGGCAAGCTTATCGATCGAGCGCAAGGGATCGGGTGAATTGAGCGGCACCTCGATCGCCTCGAAACCTTCCTCGACCAAGGCGTCGCCGATCGCCTCGATCTCGCCCGGCCCGACACCACGCAGGATCGCCACGAGATCACGGGTGAGTTTCGGCCAGCTCGTTTCGGGATGCGCGTTCAAACCGGGTTCCTTTCGATAGAATCGTCGGCCGCCCGGATAGCACCGATAAACGCCGTGACGCGATAGGCAATCGTCAGAGCCCGCGCCCCGGCGCCGGTCGCAGCCGCTCCCTGCCGAGCGTCGAACCGCTACAAACTCGCGGCCGCAGCGGCCGGAACGGCTGCTACGCCAGTGTCTTGAAGGCCTGGCGCTGCCCCATGAGACGGGGAATGGCGAGCATGATGAGGACGAAGGCGCCGGTCAGGAACTTGAGGTCGCTTGGTTCGAGGCCGAACGCAAGCCCGGCATGTCGGCAGATGCCGGCGACGGTCTCACGAACGCCATCCTGTGTTGCGGCGCGTACTACCTGCTCGACGCGCGGCGGGGCGACGGCCAACCTTTTCGCGGATGCTTCCCGCACCGAGAACCGCGGCAGTCACGGCGAACGCGGCGGCGAGTCCAAACATAAGCTGCCAGGAGATACCCGCCGCCATCCCGGCCAACACCGCCCCAAAGGCTCCAACCCCATCCATGAGAACAAAGGCGAGGCCCAGGGTCTTGCCTTCGCTCCGCTCTGCGTGATCGACGGCGGCGGCCAACATCGCCGCGCGGATCGCATCGAGTGCGGCAACGGCGACTGCCATGAACGGGATCATGAGCCAGAAGGGCGGTCCGAATGCCAAGCCGGCGACGGCAAATGCAGCGGTTCCGTTGCCTAGGACGAGGACCGGACTGCGCCCCGCTCGGTCGGACAGCGATCCCGCCCACGGCTGCGCCAGCGCCCCGGTGATAAGCAGCGCCGCCAAGATGATGCCAATGCTGGCCGACGCGAGGTCGTGGACCGCCGCGAGGTAGAGCGGGATCATGCTGAGAAGCGCGATCAATGCCATGTTGTAGAGGCAGATCATTGCAACGATGCGCAGGCCGCGACCCGTCCGCCACGTCCGGATAAGGCCGGCGAGGTCTTTGCGAAGGGCCGTCTTCCTTTCGACCGCCGGAACAGCTCGCGCCACCCTGAGAAAACACAGCCCGCACAGGACGGTGGGACCCACTGAGATGGCCAATGCAGCGCGCCAATCAACGACCGACAAAAGAAACCCGACCGACAACGGGGCCAGCACCTCTGCGAAAGACCCGCCGATGGCGTGAACGCCCAAGGCCTTTGCCCGACCGTCCTTGTTGTCGTGCGTCAGCACGCCGGTTGCGATTGGATGCCAGGCCGCGTTGCCCATCCCGGCGACCGCGAGAAGCACGGCGAGGCTCCAGAACCCCGGTGCAAGGGCGGCCACTCCATACCCGACAGCGACCCACCAGAATGTTACGACCAGCAGACGGCCACGGTTCGAGACATGATCCGCCAGATACCCGGCCGGAATGTAGGCCAACGCACCGCCCAGGTTGAACAGCGTGAAGAGCAGGCCGACCTCGACGGGCGACAACCCCATGGACAGTCCGGCGGCGGGCACGATCAGCCAAAGGGCGGCAATCGGCCAGTCGTTGGCGAGGTGGCCCAGGGCGAACCATGTCATGAATGCGCGATTGTTCATCTGGCACTGCCGTCCGATGCGAAAGGCTGCACGCCCTGTCCGGTTTCCTGGCGAAGCCTACCCCTTCGCGGTATGTCATTCTGTCGAGGGTTAGCCTTCTAGCATCGAGGATTCGTCATTGATGAACATTGAGCCGCTTAGAACGGATCGACCGTCCTATCTCGGTGAAACGAACACACAGGATGCGGGGGCGAATTCCGACTGGCATTCGCATGAGTTCGGCCAGCTCATCTCGGCCGATTCAGGCTCGATGTATGTGGGAACATCGGACCGCGTTCTGCTCTTAAGCCCCGCCATGGCGGTCTGGATACCGCCAGACGCTCAGCACTGGTTGCGCTTTGGGTCCGAGAACGTGATGCGCTATGTCGATGTCAATCGCGATGAGGCGGAAAGGCTCGGGAACACTTGTCGCGTCTTCGCGATGACGCCGCTTCTGGGAGCGTTGTTTAGGGCGACCATGCCCGACGGCATCAAGGCCAGGACGGCCAAACACATCAGTGCCCTTTATGGGCTCATTCGGCACGAAATACTGTCGGCGCGGGATGTCCCGCTTTTCCTGGTGATGCCGCAAGACAATCGCATTCGCGGCTTCGCCGAGGCGGCGCTTGATGATCCGGGAAAGATTCGGTCGGTCGAGGCATGGCTCGCTGACGCACCCGCGAGCCGCAAGACCATCGAACGTCTCTTCGTCTCCGAGACCGGGATGCCGCCGTCACGGTGGCTGCGGCATGCCCGCGTCTTGCATGCGGTATCGCTTTTGGCCAGCGGTCAGAAGGTGACAACGGTTGCCTTGGACATGGGGTACGAGTCGTCCAGTGCGTTCAGCTATATGTTTCGACAGACCCTCGGCGTCAGCCCACGCGAGTTTGTCGCGAAGCCGCCATTCGCTGCGCTTTAACGAGTGTGCAAATTGGGCTCAATTCGGCCAAGCGCTGCGCGTCGCGCGAATGCCCGCCGACGGTCCCGGCGCGGCCGCAGGCCCCATCGTCAACAAAACGAAAAACCATTGTCGAAAACGGAAGATCTATGTCTCCGGAATGGACCCTGGAATTTCTGGCGCGCCGCACCGGGTGAAGATGACAACTATATCTACGCCATAGCCCTCTAGGTCACATACCCATAAACGGGATTCCCAAGAGGATGCGGTTGTGATTCCCTTCCTGCCATTGGCCGGAGGTGAACATGGCGCGTTTTGATCTGACGGATTTCGAGTGGTCGGTGATCCAGCCGCTGCTGCCGACGAAGGTGCGCGGGGTGCCGCGCGCGGATGACCGCAAGGTTCTGAACGGCATCTTCTGGCGGCTTCGCACGGGAGCGCCCTGGGCTGACATTCCGGCGCGCTACGGTCCGCACACGACCTGCGTCAATCGCTTCAACC